>NZ_JAHUXH010000030.1 GCF_019219825.1 Streptomyces sp. TRM70350
GAGCACCGCCTGCGCGAACTCGGCGTTCTCCGACAGGAACCCGTAGCCGGGGTGGACGGCGTCCGCCCCGGACTCACGGGCCGCCCCGAGGACCTTGTCGATGTCGAGATAGCTGGTGGCCGGGGTGTCACCGCCCAGGGCGAACGCCTGGTCCGCGGCGCGGACATGGAGGGCGTCCCGGTCCGGGTCGGCGTACACGGCCACGCTCGCGATCCCGGCGTCCCGGCAGGCCCGGGCCACGCGGACAGCGATTTCGCCACGGTTGGCGATGAGCACCCGGCGCATGTCAGGACACCCGGGCCGGTGCCGGTGGCTCACCGGCCCGGCTGAACCGGCCGGCTCCGGTCTCCAGCGGGCCCAGCGACCCGTCGAAGAAGATCAGCGGCTCCTGGCCGTGCTGGGGGGCGCCCAGCTCCACCACCTCGCCGATGACGATGTCGTGGTCCCCGGCCGCGTGTACGTCGACGGTGGTGCAGGCGATGTAGGCCAGGGCCTCGCTGAGGGCCGGGAGTCCGTCCGCGGTGAAGTGGTGCGGGACACCCGCGAACGCGTCGGGCCGCTTGCCGGCGAAGTGGCGGGCGAGCGGCTGCTGACGCCCGGACAGGAAGTTCACGGTGAAGCCGCCGCTCTCCTGCAGCAGGCCGTGCAGCCGGGACTGCTTGTGCAGGCAGAACAGCACGAGCGGCGGTTCCAGCGAGACCGAGGTGAAGGAGTTGACGGTGGTGCCCTCGGCCCGGCCGCTCGGCCCGGTGGCGACCACCGTGACGCCGGTCGTGAACAAGCCGCACACGCGGCGCAGGCTCAGCGGCTCGATGGGCTGTCGCTCAGGGGTGCGGGTCAGCGACCGCGCTGCTGCGGACATGCTCATCCCTTTCATGGGGGTGTCGTGGGTGTGCCGCGCGGATCAGAGGAGCTTGCGGACCTTGGACCCGGCCTTGAGGATGCCGAGCAGGAACTCCCGGCCGACGCTGTTCATCTCCGACGGGGCCTGCACCGACGCCCAGAACAGGAAGCGGGCCATCGTCGGCACCGACGGGTAGATGAAGCGCCGCTTCTCGTCCTTCCAGCCGAAGACCGGGTTCACGATGGGCGACTCGCCCAGCACCTTGAAGATGATGTCGGCGGCCTCGTCGCCGGTGAGCGCGCCCGCCTCGTACTTCTCGCAGGTCTCCGCGGTGGTGTCCAGGATCCGCTTGAAGGAGTCGGACTGCGGCCACCACAGACCCGGGTACGGGACCTGCTCCAGGTCGTCGAAGTGCTCCTGGCGGCCGTCGCGGGCGTACGCCAGCCGGGCCCGGGTCAGCCGCATGGTGCCGGGGGTGATGAAGGAGCCCCACACCCGGAACACCGCGTTCCACAGGCGGAAGTGCGAGAAGGAGATGAAGGAACTGTTGACCAGTTCGTCGTTGTACTGGAGCAGGCCCTGCTCCAGCCGCTCGACGTACTCGAAGCGCTCGGCGGAGAAGTCGCCGTCCTTCAGCGCCGCGATCAGCCGGGAGGTCAGCGCGTCGACCACCTCGAAGGTGTTGGACAGGCCGCGGGAGAACAGCGCGTCGATGAAGCCGGCCGCGTGCGACATCAGGCACCAGCGGTCGCCGATGGTCTGCTTCGAGGAGTACTGCAGCCGGTCCGTGGACACCCACTCGCGCACCCGCTGGGCACCGACGAACTGCCGCTTGACGGCCGGGTACTTGTCGAGGAAGAGCTGGAACTCCTGCTCCGGGGTGAGGTCCTTGGGCTTGGGGTAGGTGCGCTCGTCGATGGTCAGGCCGACGCTGCACAGCGGGTTGCGGGACTTGTCGTGGTTGTCGAACGGGATGATCCAGAACCAGCCGCGCTCGATCAGGTGGTGCAGGGTGCCGGTGTGCCAGTCGGCCGGCGGGCGCAGGTCCTTGGGGTGGCCGCTGACGTCGTCGAACCGCTTGACGCCGACGTAGTGCGTGAACAGCGAGCGGCTGTGGTGCTTGAAGCGGGCCGGCTTCTCCCGCAGGTCGAACTTGTCGGCGAGCGGCGAGCGGAAGCCGGAGGCGTCCACCAGGTACTTCGCCCGGTACTGCTCGGGCTGGGCGTTCGGGGCGGCGCTCCTGCCGGTGACGGTCACGCCGTCGGCGTCGAAGTCGACCTCGCTCGCGCGCCAGTTCTGCCGGGGCACACAGCCGTACTTGATCGCCACGTGGAACATGAACGAGTCGCTGTCCTGGCGGAACATGTGGCTGTTCTGGTGGAAGATCTTCGGCAGCGCCAGCTGGGTGGCGGCCCGCGGGTCGGGCTCCTGGCCCACCTCGTGCTTGATGAAGCCGAAGTGCGCCTTGGTGCCGAAGGTCGGGCCGATGTCGCGGGTGGAGGCCTGGACGCTGGCCAGGCTCTTCAGCTCGGGGATGTCGTGCCGTTCGGAGAGGATGTGGATCCACTCGACGAGCTGCGGGGTCATGGACTCGCCGATGGCGAAGCGCGGGTGGGCGGTCGCGTCGACCAGCAGAACCCGCGCGCCGTGCTGGGCCAGGATCGTGCCGGTCACGGAGCCGGCCAGGCCCGAGCCCAGGATGATGACGTCGAAGGTCATCTCCTCGGGTATGTGTGCCGCTTCCGTCGCGCCTTCGGTCATCTTCGTGACCATGAGCTGTCTCCTTCTCCGGGGGCGGAATACCGCATGAAAAAAGGCCCTTCATTCGGAGAATGAAGAGCCGTGAAAAAAGGCGTGAGGCAACCGCTGAATTAAGCGTGACAGGTTTTGGCCAGAGGGTCAACCCCTGGCCGGAACGGTCGACTTGGCTTTTCCGGAAAGGGCGCTTCCGGAATGCTCACCGGAATGCCCGCCCGAAAGCGTCGTCGGTTCCAGAAGTTTCAGCAGCAGCGCCCGCAGTTCGTCCTCGCCGCCGGGACCGAGCATGGCGGCCACGTCGTCCGCGAGTTCCTGTACGGCCGCGGTGACGACGGCGAGTTTCTCCCGGCCCTCGTCGGTCACCTCGAGTGCGTACCGGCGCCGGTCGTGCGGGTCGCGGCCGCGGCGTACGAGGCCCTGCTCGACGAGTTCGTCCACGAGCTGGGACACGGCCGGACCGGTGATGGCGAGGTGCTCCGCGAGCTGCTGCTGGGAACACGGGCCGGAGGCGACGAGCGCGGACAGGGGACCGTAGTGGCGGACGCGCAGTCCGGTGCCGGTGAGCTTGTCGTCGCCGTGCCGGCGCAGCCGGAAGTGGACCTGCGCCACCAGGTACTCGGTGCCCTGCACCAGCGGCCGCGCCGACTCGGGCAGCAGCCGGGTGAGCAGTTCGTCGAGCCGGGCGGTCTCCTGGGGGGTGAGGACGGCGGTCAGGTGCGCGTCCCGCTCGGCCACGGCCCGGCGCATGGCCTCCAGCGCGCCTCGGCCCCGGTCGGTCAGGGAGAGCACGTACTGGCGCCGGTTGTCGGGGTTGCGGGTGCGCTGGACCTCGCCGCGGGCCTCCAGGCGGTCGATGACCTGGACCATGATGGTGCGGTTGATGCCGAGGCGCTCGGCGAGGTCGAGCTGGGACGCCCAGTCCTGGCCGGCGAGGGCGTCGAGGACTAGGAAGTCCCGGGAGTCGGTGTCGGTGCCGTCGGGGGTGGCGGAGAACTGCGCGTAAACCCGGCGCAGGAGGTAGCTGACATAGCCCGTGAGCGACTCCGGGAGCACTCCCGGGACCTCGGCGGTCTCCTCGGTCCGCGTCACGGGAACCGCCGGATCCCCGTGGCTCGCCGGTTCCTGGGTCTCGTCGCGTGCACGCCGCAAAACAGCACCTCCTGCCCGAGTATAAGTGCGGTGCACCCGCCGTCCCCTCGGGTGCACCGCGGCCTGGAATGTCAGTGGGCGGCGTCCTCCCGGACCAGCTCCAGCACCGACCGGACACCGGCCGCCTGGCTCCCGGCCCGGAAAACGCCGGTGAGCTTCAGGCCTGCCCGGGCGGCGAGGCGGGCGAGGTCGTCGACGCCGCGTTCCACACCGGCGAAGTAGGCGAGCATCCTCAGGTCCATGGCGGTCTCGGGGCGCTCGCCGGTCTCCTCGATGACCAGGACCCGGCCGCCGTCCGCGACGGCGTCGGCGCAGCGGCCCAGGATGCGCAGGGCGTCGTCGTCGGACCAGTTGTGCAGGACGGAGGAGAGGATGTAGCCGCCGCCACCGGCGGGAAGCTCGTCGAAGAAGCTGCCGCCGACGACCTCGGCCCGGTCGGCCAGGCCCAGCGCCCGGAAGTGGTCCGCGGCGCGGGCGGCGGTGGCCTTGAGGTCGACGACCGTGCCGCGCAGCGCCGGGTGGGCCGCGAGCAGCCCGCCGAGCAGGACGCCGCTGCCGCCACCGAGGTCGTAGACGTGGCCCAGCGCGGCCCAGTCGTAGGCGGCGGCGATGGAGGGCACGTCCCGGGCCAGGTTGTCCGCCATGATCGCGTCGAACGACTCGGCCAGCGCCCGGTCGGCCGCCAGGTCCTCCCAGTACGGCAGGCCGTAGCGGACGGCGTAGGCGGGCTCGCCGGTGCGCACCACGTGGGCCAGTTCGACGAGGCTGAGGTCACCGCGGCCGAGGGCTCCGCCGAGGTCGACGAGCCGGTGCTGGCCGCCGGGGTGGTCGGTACGCAGCTGCTCCCCGAGGCCGGTCAGCCCGTACGTCCCGCCGCCGAAGGTGAGGACGCCTACGGTGACGAGGTGCCGCAGGACCCGCTCCAGCGCCCCGGCGTGCAGTTGCTCGGCCCGGGCGATGTCCTCGGCGGTGGCGCGGCCGGCGGCGATGTGGTCGGCGACCCGGTAGGTGGCGGCCACCCGCACGGCCATGGGCGTCACGAGGTCGGCGAGCTCCCACACGGCGAGGGAACGGTTCTCCGGCCCACTGTTCGACATGCGGATCTCTGTTCCCTCGTTGGTCTGCTCGGTGTGTGCGTTCCGCGAGATCTGGGGCATCTCGACGCCTCTTTTCCGGGCTCGGGGTGTGTGGGGGAGAGGGCCGGCGGCCCCGCCGCGGGGGGAGAGGCGGGGCCGCCGGGGCGGGTCACAGGGCGACGGGGGGCTGAGCCCCGTCCCGCTGCGGCTGGGGTGCCGACTTCGGCGCGGTGACCAGCGCCGTCAGCAGGGCCAGCAGGTAGAGACCGCCACCGAGCAGGAAGCCGTACGAGTAGCCGGTGGTCAGCGCGTCGGGCGTGCCGGGGTCGGACTCGTTCTGCGTGACCACGGCCGCCGCCGCGGCCAGCGTGGCGAGACCGACCGCGCCACCGATCTGCTGCGCGGTGTTGATCAGGCCGGACGCGGCGCCGGTCTCCTGCGGCGCGACCCCGCGGACGCTGATGATGGTGACGGCCACGAAGACCATGCCGAGGCCGAGACCGGAGACCAGCTGCGCGGGCAGCAGGGCGACCCAGGGGTTCTGGCCCGGGGCCAGCAGGCTGAACCAGACCATGCCGAGGACGCCGACGGTCAGGCCGACGGAGATCACCGTGCGCTCGGACAGCCGGGCCAGCAGCTGCGGGCCAAGGGCACCGGCCGCGAGCAGCATGCCCACCGCGTACGGCAGGTAGGCGACGCCGGTGACCATCGGGTCGTAGCCCTTGACCACCTGCATGTAGAGGGTCAGGAAGTAGAAGGTGGCGAGCATGCCCGCGCCGACCAGGAACATCACCAGGTTGGCGCCGAGCCGGCCCCTGTCGGCCAGCACACCGCCGGGGATCATCGGCGCCCGCGCGGTGCGCTGGATGGCGACGAAGGCGATCAGCAGGACCAGCGCGACACCGAGGGCGATCATCGTGTTGCTGTCGTCGAGCCCCTCCTCACCGGCGCGGGTGATGCCGTAGACGAGGGCGCCGAAGCCGAAGGTGGCCGTGAAGGCGCCCGGCACGTCGATCTTGCCGCGCTCGCGGCCGCCCTCGACGAGGACGCCGGTGCCGACCAGGACGGCAAGGGCGATCGGGATGTTGACGAACATCACCCAGCGCCAGTTCAGGTACTCGGTCAGCGCGCCGCCGAGCAGCAGGCCGACGACCGAGCCGAGGCCGCCCATCGCGCCGTACACACCGAGCGCCTTGTTGCGGGCCGGGCCCGCCGGGAAGGTGGTGGCCAGCAGGGACAGCGCGGTGGGCGCGGCGATGGCGGCGCCCAGACCCTGCAGCAGCCGGGCGGTGATCAGCAGTCCGCCGGTGGTGGCCAGGCCGCCGAGCAGGGAGGCGGCGGTGAAGATGACCAGGCCGATCCGGAAGACCCGCCGGCGGCCGAACAGGTCACCGGCGCGGCCACCGGCCAGCAGCAGTCCGCCGAAGGCCAGGGCGTAGGCGGTGACCACCCAGCCGAGACCGGCCTCGCTGAGGCCGAGGGCGCTCTGCATGCTGGGCAGGGCCACCGCCACGATGGTGTTGTCCAGAACGAGCATCAGCTGTGCTGCCGCGATGACCAGCAGCGCAAGGCCGAGCTTGCCGTCCTTCTGCGGCGGTGCCGCGGCCCTGGGGACGGCCTGGGTGCGGTCTTGCAGCGACATGAGCTCTCTCCGATGTCTGGGTCGGGGGTGGTACGACGGGGGCCCGGGGGTGCGGGAAGCGGAGGCGCCCCCGGGCATGGGGGCCCTGTGTCAGCGGGCGGCGGTGCCGGCCCGGGTGCCCCAGATGTCCAGCGCCTCGTAGGCGGCGCGCCACTCGGTCTCGTAGGCGTTGCGGAGCTGCTCGGGCATCTTGCCGAGGATTCCGGCGACCTTGGCGACGTCCATGTCGTCGAGCAGCCAGGGCAGGTAGCGGCGGGAGTCGTCGCCGACGCGGGTGCGCTGCTCGGCGCTGAAGGCGGCCCACTGCTCCGCGGTCATGGTGATGTCCATCAGCTGCAGCGCGTCGCGCTCCTCGTGGTCGAGGTGGCCGCTGAGCCGGGTGTAGAGGGTGTCGGTCAGGCCGCCGAGGCGCTCCAGACCGGAGTCCCGGTCGGCGAGGGCGGCGTCGATGTCGGCGAGCAGCGGGTCGATGACCGCGTGCTCGGCCTCCATGTCGTCCAGCAGGGCCAGTTCGGCGGGCTTGCCCGCGAGCGCCTGCTGCATCACCGGCCACACGGTGACGTCCTCGGAGGTGTGGTGGATCGTCAGGAACTTCTTGAACAGCTCCCAGCCGACCGCGGTGCTCAGCACATGACGGGGGTCCTCGTCGACCCGGGCCGTGATCCGCGCGATCCGCTCCAGCTCGCGCCGGAGGGCGTCGTGGATCGCGAACATCATCGTCATGTCGTGGTTCTTGAACTCCTGACTCATCACTGTCTCCCTCAGTGCCTCACTGCTGCGTTGCCGTACCGCGAGAGTATCGTCAACTTGCTTATCTATCAACGTACATAACTAGCAGCTTCCCAACCATCAACTGCCCAATAACTAGCGAACGGGCAGGTCAGGGCAGGGTCAACGGGTCCCGGCGGACTGCAGCACCGGCTCTTCTTGGCCGATTCCGGATGGGTTGTCGGCCGGATCCAGATCCCCCGCACCCCGGCGGATCCAGCTCAGCGCCGGCGAGGTGGCGGCCGTGGTCAGCAGGGCCATCAGCACGAGGATCGTGAACAGGTCGGGCCCGATGACCCCGAGGCCGAGGCCGATGTTCAGCACGACCAGCTCGGTCAGACCGCGGCAGTTCATCAGCGCGCCGATGGACATCGCGTCCCGCCAGCCCTGGCCCGCGAGCCGGGCCGCGACCGAGCCGCCGCCCCACTTGCCGAGCACGGCGACGGCGAGCACGGCGCCCGCCCACAGCCACTGCGCCCAGGCGCCGCCCAGCAGCGACACGTCGGTCCTCAGGCCGGTGCTGACGAAGAACAGCGGCAGCAGCACGGGCACCGTGAACGCCCCCACGCGAGCCGCGGAGGCCTCGATCCTCCGTCGGCCACGCGGGCTGATCACGCCGAACAGGAACGCGCCGAACAGCGCGTGCACACCGATCCGGTCGGTGGCGTACGCGCTCAGGCACAGCCCGCTGAACAGCACGACCAGCACCACACCGTCGCCGTACTTGCGCTCCGCCCGCCCGGCCCACCGGTTCAGCAGCGGACGCACGGCACAGAACATGGCCAGCGTGAAGGCCGCGGCGTACGCGGCGGTGGTGACCGCATCCATCGGCGAGCTGCTCTTCGTCACCGCGACCACGGCCGCCAGCAGGCACCAGGCGGTCACGTCGTCCACCGCCGCGCACGCCATGGCGAGCGCCCCCACCCGGGTGCGGTACAGGCCCCGGTCGGTGAGGATGCGCGCCAGGACGGGGAAGGCGGTGATGCTCATCGACACCGCGATGAACAGCACGAACGCGAGCTTGTCGGTGCCCGCCGGGGCGAAGGTCCCGTACATGCCGAAGGCCAGCAGGGTGCCGAGTGCCAGCGGCACGGCGATGCTGGCCTGCGACACGGCCACGGCCGTACGGCTGTGCCCGCGCAGCGCCTTGAGGTCCAGTTCCAGCCCGACGAGGAACATGAAGGCGAGCAGCCCGATGTTGCCCAGCACGCCGATGTACGGCAGGACGGACTGCGGGAAGAGCCAGGCCTGCGCGTCGGGCCACAGCCAGCCCAGCAGCGAGGGACCGAACAGGATGCCGACGACGATCTCGCCCACCACGGGCGGCTGCCCGAGCCGCCGCACGAGCTGGGCACCTGCTCTGCAGGCGAGGATCACCGCGGGCACGGCGATCAGCAGACCGGGAAGGGGATCGGGAACAGCGGCCATCACACGTCTCCTGAGGAGGCTTCGGGGAAGGGAAAGCGCGCGGGTGTCCGTTGCCGCCGGAACACCCTCAGGAGGCGTACGGGCGTGCCGCCTTCGCCTCGCGCAGCGCGCGGGCCCACCACAGCAGCTGGTCGAGCATGAGCTTGGCCGCGGACTCCGCGCCCTCGGGGTCGGCGGGGAAGCGGCCCTCGGCGTCGTAGTGTTCGAGGATCCTGGGGAAGGTGACGATGTCCTTCATCCCCACGCAGTGGAACTCGGCGAAGATCTGCCGCAGATGCTCGATCGCGCGCACCCCGCCGGCCGTGCCGAGCCCGTAGCCGACGAAGCCGACCGGCTTGGCCTGCCACTCGGCCTGGAAGCTGTCGATGAGGGTCTTCAGCGGGCCGGGGACGCTGCGGTTGTACTCCGGTACGACCACGACGTACGCCTCGGCGCCGGTCAGCCGCGGACGCAGGGCCGCCGCCGTCGGGTCGTCCGCGTCGAGGCTCGCGGGCAGCAGGTGGTCCGCCACGTCGACGACGTCCAGGACGAGGTCGTCGCGGCGCGAGGCGACCCGCGCGAACCAGCCCGCGACGTCCGGCGCGAGCCGTCCGTCCCGGGCGGAGCCGACGAGCAGTGTGACCCGCACCGGACGCGTCACCACGCCGGGCGTGCTCATCGCCGTACCGCCGGACTCGGCGCGGCCACCGGCGTCAGCGCCAGGAACTCCTTGGCGTCGACGCGGGAGAGGATACGGCGGGTCAGGGCGGGCATCTTCGTGGTGCCGTCGTCGGTGAAGACGACCGGGTTGGTGACCTGGATGCGCCGGCCCCGGGTGGTGATCTCGCAACCGCCCGCCGCCAGCACGTTCTTGACCCAGTCGGAGCCGGGGCCGTACGGCAGTGTGATGACGATGTCCTCGCCGCGCCGGAACAGCTTCACCGGTGTGGCGAACTCGCGCCCCGACTTGCGGCCGCGGTGGTGCACCTTCCCGAACCCGGGCAGTCGGCTGAACAGCGGGCCCACCAGGTGGTTGGCGAACTTCCGGTTGAAGCGGGCCACTTTCCTGTCGATCGGCACGGATCTTCCCTCCCTCTGGTCTGTCGGTCGCCGCTGACCGCCGGGCGGGCGCCGGTCCGTGTCTCGACGGCCGGCGCCCGTCCGGGGTACCGGGCGTGGGGTCAGGCGGCGGGCTTGCCCGCGCCGGGGCCGCCGTTCGCGCCGGCCGGGGTCAGCGGGCCGACCGGCTTGCCGCCGGACTTCAGGAAGCGCTCCAGGGTGAAGTTGTCGACGATGCCCCAGCGTTCGGCGATCCGGTCGCCCTCGAAGCGGAACCAGATGATCGCCTGGTGCTGCACCTGCAGACCGGTCGCCGGGATACCGATGAACGGGCCGGTGTGCTTGCCGTGCATCACCCAGCGGATCGCGGCCTTGTCGCCCATCGAGATGAAGTCGAGGATCTCGTAGCGGATGTCGCTGAACGCGGCCTGCTGGATCTTGATGGTGTGCTTGAACGCCTCCGGGCCGCGCATGGAGTCGTCGTGGCTGCCGTGGTTGCGGAAGTCCGCGGTCAGGTAGCGGTCGGCGGCCGAGAGGTCGCCGAGGTCCAGGCCCTCGTGGAAGACCTTCTCGATGACTTCCCGCTGCTGCTCGGCGGTGAGCGTGGTGGGCATGCGTCAGTTCTCCTTCGTCGCTGCGTGGTGCGCGGGTGTGTTTCCGCGCGTGTCGAGGGTCGTGGCGTCGACCTGGGTCACGCCCCTGGGCACGGCTCCCGTGGTCCACACGATGCGCAGCCGCAGCCGGTCGAAGCGCCAGCCGTCGGGCGTACGCCGGGCCGTGCCGGTGAACCGGCCGCCGAGCTGGAAGTACTCGGAGGGGTCCGGCGGCAGGGGCGAGCCGTGGTGCACATGGGACGCGATCAGGCTCCAGCCGAGCTCGGCCCGGTCGCCGTCGAGGTCGACCGAGCTGTCGGAGCCGTGGTGGTGCGTACGGCCCCAGCGCGCCATGATCTCGGTGGTGAAGGCGCCGACACCGGTGATGCCCCGGTGGCTGCCCACCGGGAAGGTCATCTCGATGTCCTCGGTGAACAGGGACTTGGCCCAGGCCTCGCCGAAGTCGCCCTCGTCGAGGCTGGCCAGGTAACGGCCGACGAGCTTGGTCAGCTCGGCGAGGTCGGCCAGCCGGGCGATCTCACCGGCCAGGGCGGCCGGATCCGCCGCCTGGGGCCGGGTCATGACACCCGGCGCGCTTCGGTCGTGGCGTCCGTCGCGTAGATCACGACGCCGTCCGGGCCGTGCACGACGGCCTTGCCCTCGCCGGTGAGCGTGTCACCGTCGCGGCGGGCGGCGATGTCGATCTGGATGTACGCGGCGCGGTGGCCGTTGGGGCTGATCTGGGTGACGTCGAGGTTGAAGTCCTCGCGCAGCGAGAACCGCAGCTCGGTGTCGCTGGTCACGGTCCAGGAGCCGGTGCCGGTGCTCTTCTTCGTCGTGACCGAGAGCGAACCGTCCTGCTCGAAGGTGACCGTGTAGTCGTCCACCTCGCCGTCGTGCGTGACCGTACCCGTCCAGCGACCGACGGGCGTCCAGGTAGAAACAGGCATCGACCACACTTCCTCTAGTCGGGGAAACGTCGTGAAACGTCGGGGAAACAAAAAATCCGCATCCAGGTCGGAAACACCGACGTGGATACGGATTTCGAGTCAGGGCATGAAGCCGCCGGAAAAAGTGTGACACCTTGGCCCGACTTCGTCAACTCCCGCTTTTTCCAAGCGACTTGATGAAGGAGCGGTTAACGGAGAAGAAGCAGCCCCCACGGCCTGGGGGGTGGCCGCAGGGGCTGCTCAACGGGATCCCCGCACGGATCCGCGTTTTCCTTTATGATGGTCCGTCAGATGAATGTGAAGCCCTTATTCCACGGCGCCGTTGCCGAAGGTACGGGGAATCACTTGGAATCGTCGCGGCGGGTCAGCCGGAACAGTTCGTCCAGGTCGTACTCAGCCCGCTGCGGACCGCCGTACCGGGTGATCTTCCGGCGGCTCGCCCACTTGCGGATGGTGGCCTCGGACACCCCCATCGCAAGGGCGGCCAGTTCCGTCGAGACCCTCCGTCGCCTCCGGTTCACCTCCTGGTTCACGCGACCTCACCCTTCAGCCGGTCGGCCACCCGCATCCACTGGTGCGGCGGCAGCGCGTGCCCGGCGTCGCAGGTGACATGACTGGGCACCCGGCCGCCGCCCGTGGACATCACCCCGAACAGCATCCCGTCGCACCCCGGCTCCAGGCACGAGCCGAGCGGGAACCTGCGCACCTGGCCGGGGCCGAACAGCTTGCCGAAGGCGGTGAGCAGCTCGGTGACCTCCTCGTCGAAGTCGATGGCCGCGGGGTGGCCGGCCAGCCACGGCAGCTGCTCCTGCAGAAACCGCACCAGACCGTCCAGCCGGGGCTCCCGCAACGGCCGCGGCGTCCGGTCGCGGCGCTCGTCCACCACGAGCCGTGCCCACTGCGCGAGTACGTCGGTCACCTGGGCCCGCAGGGCCACCGCGCCGTCGTCCAGCACGATGCCCACGGTGCTCCGGCTGCCACTGACCCGCTCGCGCAGCCGGGGCGGGGCCTGGGTGAGGGCCTGGTCGCTCTCTTCGTAGAGTTCGAGCAGGGACCGTAACTCGCGGTGCAGCCGGCCCACGCACCTGGCGCAGATCCGACCGCACAGGGGCACGCAGTCCCTGCTCCTGTGGTCGTCGGCGAGTTGCCGAACCTCGTGCATCCGAATCCCCCGCATCTCTGGGTTCTCCTGAGACTTCCTCCATGCTCGCGGCCACCCCGACGCGCTTCAACGCAGGCTCGTTCAGGGTTTCGACAAGCATCTGCAGTTGTGTGAACGGACGGTCAGGGCAGTGTGAGATGGCCTGTACTCACCCCTCGCAGCCCCCCCGGCAAGGCTTGAAGACAGGCCGAGCCGTTTGGTACACATGAAGAAGATACCGTTCGACCAGTTTTTTTAGAACCCCTTTCAGACTCGCGGCGGACGCTCCGACGCGGGCGGGCCACGGCGCTGGGAGACACCGATGAGGACCGTTCTGATCGTCGATGACGATGACGGCGTGGCCGAATCGCTCGCACAGGCCCTGACCGTGCACGGGTTCGTCCCACAGCGGGCCGCGACCGGGGCCGACGCGCTGGACCTGCTGGACGACGTGTCGCTCGTCGTGCTCGAACTCGCCCTGCCGGACCTGGCCGGGCACGAGGTGTGCCGGCGCATCCGGGAGCGCTCCTGCGTGCCGATCCTCGCGATGAGCGACCGGGCCGAGGAACTGGACCGGGTGATGGCGTTCCACATGGGCGCGGACGCGTTCGCGTACAAGCCCGTGGGCTCCTACGAGTTGATCGCCCGCATCCAGGCGCTGTTCCGGCGGGTCGGCAACTGCCCCTGGCATGAGGACCACCGTACGGAGCCACCGACCCCGGACCGGGGCGCCCCCGGCACCACACCCGCCGCGTCCGCCGTCACGGCCGCCCAGGACATCCTCCGGGCCGGTCCGCTGGACCTCGACCTGCGCACCCGCACGGTCGCCCTGCACGGCGCGGAGATCCCGGTCACCCGGCGGGAGTTCGACCTGCTGGCGCTGCTCATGGAGCAGCCCGGCACGGTGCACCGGCGGCAGGACATCATGGCCCAGGTCTGGGACGAGAACTGGTTCGGCTCCACCCGCACCCTCGACGTCCACGTCGGCTCCCTGCGCAGCAAGCTGGGCAACCGCGAGTGGATCGAGACGGTGCGCGGCATCGGCTACCGCCTGGTGGTGCCCCCCGAGACACTGGCGCCGGTGCGGCGGACGGCGGAGCAGACGGGCGGCTGAGCCCCCGTGGCGCGTCCCCGCGCCCGGCGTCACGGCCGTGCCCCCTCCCCGCCTCCGCGGGAAGGGGGCACGGTCACGTTGTTCAGGCGTCCGGCGCCTCGGTGTCCAGGATCGTGACCGCGCAGACGCCGGCCACGGAACCCCCCTGGTGGAACTCCACGGTCAGGCCGCGCCGCCCCAGTTCGCCCACCGTCGGCTCGGAGGCCGACACCACGCAGGGCTGGTCCAGCTCGACGTACCGGTGGAACACGGCGTCGCACCCGACCAGCAGGCCGTGCGGCAGCCCGAGGCGGGCCAGCGCCGCCTGCCGGGCGGCCTCCATGACGAGCATGCCCGGCACATGGTCCACCGGGTGGTCGAACAGCACCGGGTGGGTGGCGTCGACGCGCAGCAGATGCACGCCCCGGTCGTTGCCGGCCTCCCCGCCCGGCACGCCCAGTACGACGTCGAACTCCCTGGTGCGGCCCACGAGTTCCGGGTTCACCGCCGGGACGAGCGTGCTCGCCGGACGGGCTTCGGTCCGCTCCCCGCGCAGCCTGCGGTACACCGCCGGGGCCACGCAGTCGGTGGCGGCGTACCCGTGGCCGATGAGGGTGCCGTCCCGGTGGGCGAGGACGTCGCAGGAGAAGGACGCGACGTGCTCGCGTCGGCAGCGGATGTCCTTGAGTGTCACTTCCAGCACCACGTTGGCCGGCGCCCCGGCCAGGCGGGCACCCTCCTCGGTGATCTCGAACGAGGTGCTCTTGGTGAGGAACCGCTGGCTCTGCGGGATGCCGAGCGCCTGGTGGGCGAGCAGCAGCCCGGCCTGACGTATCGATTCTCCCAGCAGCATGGGGTCGTGCCAGCGCCCCGCGATCGGGCCGTAGTAGCTGTGACCGCGCGCCCACTGGGCGCCCACGCGGTACACGTCCCGTCTGTGGGGCCGGACTCCCGTGATGAGGACCTCCGAGACCGCCGCACGGTGCACCAGCCAGCGCGGCACCGTGCGCTCAAAGAGGTCGACCTCCCCGTTTTGGAGAGTCAAAAATTCCAGCCGGTCGGCTTGCACAAGTGGACTCATCGCGTGCCTCCTGAGGCGCGAAAGGAACGTGGCCTTCCGCGAGCGGACAGGACAGGGCTTACCTGGGCCGCCGTCGTGCATGGCAACACCGCTGGCATAAGCGTACTAGCTGACTGGTTTTTTTTCTCTGGGGCATGGCAGTCTTTTACCAAGGGACTCGCGGTGGGGCCGGCCGGCTGGGCGACCGTCACCGGCTCAGCGACCGACAGGAGGTAGGCACGTGGCCAGGGCCAGGCAGGAACGGGCCGAGATCACCCGGCAGGCGATCCTCGACGGGGCGGCGACAGCCTTCGACGCGACCGGCTTCGGCGGCACGAGCCTGACCGATGTCGCACAGCAGGCGGGTGTCACCAAGGGTGCGCTCTACTTTCACTTCGCCTCCAAAGAGGCCCTCGCCCGCGCGCTGGTCGACGAGCAGTTCCAGTCCACCGACCTGATCGCCGGGGAGTTGATGCCGGGGGTGCAGACGGTGATCGACATGGGGCACCGGCTGGCGCACGGACTGCGCACCGATGTCCGGCTGCGCGCCGGGATAAGGCTGGTGGTGGAGTTCGGTTCCTTCGTCGACCCCGACCCCACGCCGTACAACTCGTGGATCGGCATCGTGCGGGACTGCCTGGCGCCCGCCCAGGGCCGCGGTGACCTGTTCCCGGACATCAACGTCAGCGAGCTGGCGACGTTCGTGTGCGGCTCGTTCACCGGTCTTCAGCTCACGTCGTACGTCCGCACCGGCCGGGAGGACCTGCACAACCGGGTCACGGACATGTTCCGCTACCTGCTCCCCGGCGTCGTCCCGCCGGACCGCCTCGCCCAGTTCCAACCGGCGGGCTCCCCCAAGTGCCGTGCCGAGCTGGGGCTTGCGCCCCTCGACGACGAAGAGCCTGCGGAAGGGACCGACTGACCGGGCGGGCGAGGGCGAGGAGCGTGCGGGCGCGCGCCGCTGGAGCGGCCGACAACGGAGTCACGGCGGCACCGCGGCCGGGGGACGGTCCGGCGCCTCACAGCACGGACGGGGCCGTGGTCCGTACCGCCCGCAGCCCGTCCTCCGACGCCAGCGCGGGCAGGGTCAGTTCCCACAGGTCGGCCAGCCAGGTCTCGCACTCGTCCGGCGGTACGCCCAGCCAGGTCAGCGTCTCCAGTCCCGAGACGGCCGCCGCCACCGGCGTCCGTGCGGACGACTCCGGTACGGAGCGGCCGAGTTCACCGGCGCGGCGGGCCTCGTCGAGCAGACCGCCCAGCCGGCCCAGCCACTGCCCGTAGAAGTCGGGTGTGTCGTCGTCCCCGGGCACGCCCCACCCGGCCACGAGGCCGTCGGCGTTGCCCCGCTCGCGCTCGCGCGCGATGCGCACCGACGCGCGCACGAACACGTCCTCGCGCAGCAGCCGCCCGAGCACATAGGTCAGGTCGACGACGAGTTGCAGATACGTCCCACCGGCCGCCTCCAGCTGGAGCACCGCGCGTTCCATGGCCTCCCGGCCGCGCTCCTGCACGGCCATGGCGACCTCGTCCTTGGTGGAGAAGTGGAAGAACAGCGCTCCTTTGGTCACCCCGGCGTGGCGGCTGATGTCGGCGAGTGTGGCGCGCACGTAGCCGTGCTGCGCGAACTGCTCGGCGGCGGCGACCACCAGCCGTTCCACGGTCCGCTCCGAGCGTTTCTGTTTTCCTGCCATCCGACCGCTCCTCGAAGCAACCCCGTTACACCTCCTGTATGGGTCCTTCATACGCCCGGTCACGGCAGGGGAACGCAAGCCCAGTGTCAGATAAACAAAAAGATTCCAAACCCTCACACTCTCGCAAGCCGGGCCACCGTGGGCCGACCCGCGGGGTGCCGGGCCGGCCACATCCGGTCGTGTCAGTTCTTCACGGCGACGGCGGCGAAGCCGGCCGTGTCCTCCCGGTTGGTCTGGTAGTCCGCGTCGGAGGCCCGCTCCTCCTCCGTCTCCCACTCGTTGACGGACACCACTCCGGGCTCCAGCACCGTCCAGCCCTCGGTGTCGACGAACCGCGTGATCTCCGCCCGGGAGCGGGAGGCGAGGTCGACCCGCAGGTTCGTGTACAACTCGTCGACCGCGGCCCGTACCGGCGCGGAGACGTAGTCGGGGCTGGAGTGGGTGAGGATGACGAGGCTGCCGGGGGCCAGCGCCTCCTTGTAGCGCTCGACGGTGCCGTACGGGTCGTCGGCGTCGACGACGAAGTGCAGCAGCGCGCCGAACAGCACCGCCACCGGCCGGGAGAAGTCCAGCAGTTCCTTGACCGCGGGGGCCGACAGCACCGCCTCGGGGTCGCGGAAGTCCGCGTCGACGTACGCCGTGCGGCCGCCCGAGGTCTCGCCCAGGATCCGGCGGGCGATGTCGCCGACGACCGGGTCGTTGTCGACGTAGACGACCTTGGCCTCGGGCGCGACCTCGTGCGTGGCGTTCGCCGCCGGGATGCCGCTGCCGACGTCCAGGAACTGGCTGATGCCGCGCCGGGTGGCGGTGCGCACCGCCCGGTTGAGGAAGCGCCGGTTGGCGCGTGCCCCCAGCGGGCCGCCGGGCAGCAGCTTGACGATGCCGTCGGCCGCGGCGCGGTCGACCGGGAGGTTCTCGGTGCCTCCCAGGAAGTAGTCCATGATGCGCGCGGCGTGCGGGATCTGGTCGGGGGTCTTGGTCTCGGGCATGTCCACACATCCTTGGTGAGGGGTTGGTTGTCGAAGACGGGCAAACGGAAAAGGCGACATCCGATACCGGCTTCTACCGGTGGATGTCGCCTTTCTCATGCCGTTTCAGGGCAAAACGTCTCCGCGGGGAAGCGTGACATGTGCACGAGCCGGATGTCAACGGACGCTGACCGTCCGCTCAGTTGAGCCCGCCCCCGGGTCCTTCCGGCGCGGCCTGCTGAGGTGCTTCATCGCGGGCCGCTCGACCAGCGCGTACAGCAGATACGCGAGGACGGTGGTGACGGCCCAGGCCAGCAGGCACAGACCGACCGCCTCGGCGAAGCTGTAAGGGGCGTGTCCGGCCAGGTACTTGGTGCCGCCGATCAGTACGGCGGCCTGGAGCAGGTAGAACGCGAACGACACCTCGCCGAGCCACCTCATCGCCCGCCCCCGGAACGGCGAGCGCCGCCCGCGCACGTCGGCGACCGCGGCGGCCGGGATGAGCAGGCCGAGCGGGATCACCCAGACCGCGGACAGGGCGTACAGGTAGGGCACGTTGAGCGCCACGGCGTACGCGGCGACACACAGCAGCACCGCCTGCCACAGTCGCACGCCCACCCACCGGTCGGTCAGCACGATCCGGGCGAGCAGCATGCCGAGCACGAACTCCAGCATCCGCACCGGCGGCAGCTGGTACACGAACCAGTTCTGCACCTCGCTGACCTGCCAGCCGGGGAGGCGCACCTCGCCGGGCAGCGCGGCGTACGCGAACGCCGGTACGGCGACGACGGCGGCCGCGAAACCGGCCGTCCACGCCCACAGCCGCGCCGGGGCGATCGCCTTCACCGCGCGGTGCAGCAGCGGGAAGCACAGGTAGAACAGCAGCTCACAACCGAGCGACCAGCTCGGTGCGTTGACGCTGAAGGACACCGCCGGGTCCCAGGACCAGGTCTGCACGAGCAGCAGGTTGGGCAGCCAGTGCTGCCAGGCGGTGGTGGTCGCCCCGGCGAAGACCAGCAGCGAGACCACGAAGGTGACCAGGTGGTTGGGGTACAGCTTGACCAGGCGGCGGCGCAGGAACAGGCCGGGGGTGTCCGTGGGGCGGGCGGACCAGGTCAGGATGAACCCGCTGAGGATGAAGAAGAACGACACCCCGAGCCCGCCCGCGATGCCGAACAGCCGGGCCGCGTCGTGCGCGGCCTGCCCGCTGAAGGGGCTGAGCTGGGGGCTGGTGACGTGGTACAGGAACACCGCCATGGCGGCGTAGAAGCGGAGCCCCGTCAGCGACGGCAGCCCGGTGAGCGACGGTGCCCGCCCGGCCCGGGCGGGCACCGTATCCATGGGGCGATGGGTCGGGATGGTCACGGATCTCTCCTTCGCGCGGCACGAAAAAGCACCGCGCGGCAGGCCGATGGGCCTGCCGCGCGGTGTCGACGGCATGAGGCGGTACAGAAAGAGAAGTGGAGGATCGGATCGGTCGGCGGGACGCCCCGCCCTGCCCAGGAGGCGCTCGGGGCACACATCAACCGCCGCCAAGAGCGTGACAGCCCCCCTTCGCGGAAGTCAACCCGCTCCGGGTGCCACCACGCTCCTGGTTAGGCCACGCAGAAGGCCGCCGGTCAGACGTGAATCGGGTGGGACGTGCGTCCCGACGCCGCGTCGATCTCGTCGTGCGCCTTCGTCAGCAGGCGCATGGCGAGTTCGTTCAACGCCCTTGCCCCGGCGATCTCCTCGCCGACCCTCGGCTGATTCGCGTCGGTGTGGTGCCGGCTCGCGCGTCCGTGGGACCTCACCTCGGTCCCGTCGGGCAGACGCACCAGCGCCGCTGCCTTCGTGTGCGTGTCGTCCTCCTGGAATTCGAGCTCGACATGCCATCCCACAGCGGTGTGCATCATGATGATCACCTCCGGATCATCCGGGTCCAGGATCACCTGTCTCCAGGATTGCTTCCAGAGTGCTCCTTGAGTGCCCGACTTGTCGCGTTCCCGTCGCTGTTGTCGTGTTCCGGACCTGGGTACGCCGCCGCCACCACGGCCGCCGTTCACTGCCGTGGGGCACGAAGGCGGCATGCGCTGCTGCCCGACCGCTTCCCGAGCCGCCCGCTCAGCCCTCGCATCCCTCTCCGCGCTCCCCGCTCCCCACCACGTCCTGCGCTCCGCCGCCCTCCTCGCCCCCGTCGTCCTGCACGGCCTGCGCACCCGGCACTCCGGCCCCGTCGCCGCCGTCCAGCTGGAACTGGTCACGCTGGCCGAGGACCACGCCGTGCTCACCTGGTTCACCGGCGTGCCCGGCACCGACGACGGGCTCGGCCAGATGATCCCGGCGATCACCGAGGGCGAGGTGGTGTACGGCACCCACCCGGCCCGCCTGAACCGGGTCACCGGCGAGGACCGCCCGACCGCGCACCACCAGGTCGAGCTGACCGGTCTGGAGCCCGGCGAGACGTACTACTACCAGGCCCGTTCCCGAGGCGTCCCCGCCACGGCCACCCCCCTCCACCTGTCGGGCGGCAACGCGGTGGGCACCTCGCCGCACGGCCTGGGCACCCCCGCGGGCCCGTACTCCTTCACCACCCCCCAGCCCCCACCGGGCCGTCATCTCCTCTCCATCGCCCTCTGCAACGACCTGCACCTGGGCGAGACGACGGCGGGCCTCGTGGCCGGACTCCCCCTCCTGCGCGGCGTCTCTCAGGCGCCGGGCGGGGCCCCGTACCCGGAGGTCATGAGCCGGGCCGTGGTCGCGGAGGCACGGCGGCGCGGGGCTGACCTGCTGCTGGCGGCCGGGGACCTCTCGGCGGGCGGCGCGCCCCGCGACCTGGCGACGGCGCGGCGCATCCTGGACGGCTTCGGTGTCCACGGCCGGGACTATTTCGTCGTACGGGGCAACCACGACCGGGCGATTCCCGAGGGCGACGCCTTCCACCGGGCGTTCCTCCCGGCGCCCGGAGACGCCACCTACTTCACCCACGCCGTGGGCGGCCTGCGGATCATCGGCCTCGACACCTACGAGAAGGCGGGCACCGGCGCCGACGCGGGCGGGGTGGGGGCGGAGCAACTTGCGTGGCTACGGGCACGTCTGCGCGAAGCGGGAGACCAGCCGACGCTCGTCTTCGGCCACCATCCGCTGACGGTACGGCACTCCCTGTTCCCGGCGAGCGCGGGCCAGCGCCTGGCCCGCCGCCAGGCCCGCGCGCTCCTCGCCGCCTACGCCGCCGCGCCGGGCGTCTTCCTGCACCACGCCGGCCACACCCACCGCAACAAGCGCACGGTCCTGGACGAGGCGCCGCACGTCACGTTCCAGGAGGTCGGCGCGGTGAAGGACTACCCCGGCGGCTTCACCCTGCTGCGCATCCACTCGGCCGGTTACGCCCTCAACCACTACACACCCACCGACACCCCGGCCCGCGCCTGGCTGGAACGCAGCCGCCGGGTCGCGGGCGGCCTGTGGCCGCACCACGCGCTGGGCCACTCGGTGACGGACCGCAACAGCGTCGCGGCCCACGACCTGTCGGGCATCACCCGCCCGACGCCACGGGACCCGGTACCGGACCGGCTGACGGCGGCGTGACCCAAGCCAACATACGGCCTCACCCCACCATGAGCCCGATCCCCGCCACCACCAACACCGCGGCGACGATCCGCGCCGCCCCGAAACGCTCCTTGAAGACCACGGCCCCGATGGCCGCGCCCACAATGACCGATGTCATAGCTCGCTCATACAGTATTTGTCATGAGCCGATCCAAGTTAGGCAAGATCACCATCACGCCGGGCGAGCCCGCAGCGATCTACTGCCGCATCTCCCACGCCAAGGACGAGGATCAGACCGGGGTCGACCGACAGGAACGCATCTGCCGGGAGATCGCCGAACGACTTCAGCTCCGTGTCGAGTCGGCCCACGTCTACGTGGACAACAACCGTTCAGCGTGGCAGCGCAACCGCAAGCGGCCGGGATGGGAAGAGATGCTGAAGGCGATGGGGAAGGGAGAGATCCGGCACGTCATCGTCTACCACCCCGACCGCCTCATGAGGCAGCCCAAGGATCTTGAAGAGCTGCTCTCCATAGCCGACGACAAACGCGTCCTCCTGCATGGCGAGGCGAACCGGCGCGATCTGTCGGACCCCGACGACCGGTTCATCCTCCGTATCGAGGTGGCCCACGCGTGCCGCTCCTCCGACGACACGTCGCGACGGTTGAAGGACGCCCTGAAGGACAAGGCCCGCGAGGGCAGGCCGCACGTGGGCAACCGGCCGTACGGCTACACCAGCGACGGCCGCGCGATCGTCGAGAAAGAAGCGGAGATCGTCCGCGAAGTCTTCCGCCGCTATCTGGACGGCGAGTCACCCCAACGCATCGCCCAGGATCTGACCGCGAGGGGTGTAACGACGTCCAAGGGCAAGACGTGGCAGCCGGAGAACGTTCGCCATCTGCTGTCTTCCAACTTCGTTGGGGGCGTGCGGATCCACCAGGGCGAAGAGGTGGGTGTGGGCACGTGGCCCGCCATCATCGACCGGGGCCAGTGGGACGAGGTACAGCGGCTCAGGGAGTACCGGGCCGAGCGTGCCCGGGACGAGCAGAAGCGACCGACCCGGCACTACCTCCTGCGTGGAGTCGCGACATGCTCATGCGGGGCGCGCATGGCCGGTACGAACAGCGGCCGGTACGCCTACTACCGGTGCACTCGCGCCGACGAAATCGGCCAGCAGAAATGCAATCGTTCCGTCTCGGCCGGACCCCTCGAAGCCTTCGCGCGGGACGTGGCGATCAAGGTACTGACCAAGCTGGACACCTCGGGCTACGAGCCCGCCACGACCACCCGTCCCGAAGCCGACGTTCTTGCGGACGAGAAGGACCGGGCGAAGCTGGAGGAGCTAAAAGAGCTGTGGCTCAACGATGACGACTTCACGACGGCCGACTTCCAATCCATGCGTGCCCCCATCCTCAAGCGGATGAAGGAGCGGCAGCGGAAGACCGTCAAGCGGCCCATCGCCGTTCTGGACGGGATCGCCGGACCGGACGCCGAAGCCAACTGGGAGAGGCTGGAGAAGGAGGAGGACTACGCGCGCATGAACGCGATCTACCGGTTCCTGTTCGCCGCCGTGGTCGTCCGCGCGCCGACGAGGAAGGGCAGGGGGTTCGACACCGACCGGGTGGACATCAAGCCGAACCCTCTGGACTAGGAAGCCTTCCGTGCAGGGCCGAGGAGCCGCGCGAGTCTCGCCGCGCTCTTCGGTCCTACCCGTGTGGGGAATTTGGCCGCCTGGCGCTCGACTGCCCGAGCCCACTCTTCGTTGCGGCGTCTCGTCACCGGGGCACCTCACACCGGTCACGGGCGATCTCACGGTTCGTGGCGATGTCTTCGGCGACTCCAGCGGCGATGAGAGCAGCGCCGGGGGTGTGGCCGGAGCCGACGTAGCGCCAGTGCCGTTCGGTGACCGTGTCGAAGGTGTCGCCGGGCATGTCGGCGTGGCCCATGTGGTTGGCGCGTTCGGTGCGCAGTGCCGCGTAGGTCGTCGAGTAGGCGCGGGATTTGGTGAGGATGTGGCCCCGGTAGCCGAGGGTGTGAGTCCAGGTGCGGAGGCGGAGGGGTTCGTACTCGGGGAGGCCGCCGAGGCGCCAGCAGGTGCGCATGAGGGTGCGGACGTGTTCGCTGACAGATGCCGTGTCGATGTCGTGCCAGGTCGTGAGCGGGTGGTCAGTGCCGGCGCCTGTCTCGCTCGCTCCCTTGGTGACGTACTTGGCCACGTACGCGGCCACCGCGTCATCATCTGGCCCGTCACCGTCAGCGTGCAGCGGACGAACATCGAGCTGGGCGCCCCAGCGCAACTCCAGCTCACCAACGGCCGGGCTATAGGGCGTGCGGACCAGGACCCGTCCGGCCGAGGCGCGAACGGCATCGGTCAGTCGGTCGACGCTGCCCCAGGCCGGGGGTTCGTCGTCGGGCCCGTCCGGGCCGTCGAGGCGGACGATGGCGTGCAGGTGGACAGCAGCGCGCTTCTGGTACTCGGCGACGCGGGCGAAGGACAGCCGGGCATGCTGGGCGAAGCGGGACTGTACGAGGCCGACCGACGAGGCGAGGCGCCGCCGTACGTCGATAACGAACCGGTCCCACAGCTTGGACGCGTGTGCGTGCCACAGCACATGGGCGGTGTAGTCGTAGCAGTCGGCGCACAGCGGTTGGCCGACCACCGGAGCGTCCGGGGCGTGGACGGCACCGCAGCCGAGGGGGCGCCCATGCTCGCAGGTTCCGCCGTCGCGGCGGGGGCGGCAAAGCTCCCCTGCACGGTGGAGCGGGCCGAAGGACGGGGCGGTCAGGGTGACGAAGAGCCGGGGGCGGTGGCGGACGACGCCGGGGACGTTCTTGCCGCCGAGCAGGCCCGCGCGGACAAGGTGGAAGGTGTCGCCCGCGTGGAGGCGGGAGCAGGCAGGGCAGACGGTTGCGCGGCGGTTGCGGCAGCGCACCAGGAGGCGTTCGCCAGGTTCGTTGCGGGTGTCGTAGTGGTGGATGATCTCGCCGGTTGTGCCGTCCAGGGTGGTGGTCGAGCCGGAGAGGTGGACGGGGTGAGAGCAGCCGCCGGTTGCGGTGATCTGCTCCAGCCAGCGCGGGAACTTGGGATCTTGGGCGATGCGGATTGCGTCGCGGTCTGCTTCGGGGAGCTGACGCAGGCGCGCCGCGCGGTCGAGGACGGCGCGCCTGTCAGCCGGGGTGTACTCCGGGGTGATGGTGGTGACCTTCCGGGGTGGGCCGCCGAGGCGGCACGGTGGTTGGGTGGTGGTGCGCCGTTACTCATGGGGATCACTCCCTTGCGTGCGTCGGGTGGGTTGGGAGGGGATTCAGCGGATGGTTCCGGTGCCCCGGCAGACGCGGCAGCGCCGCCGCCGTCCGGTCCAGGTCCTACGGGCTCCGTCGCCCTTGCAGTGGGGGCACCTCACACGAGGCATAGGCATGGCCGTGTGTCCTTTCTGCTCAGGTGTGGGAGAAGCCGTTGATCAACCAGGTGACGAGTTCGTGGGCGGTGAGGCCCACGGGGGTCTGGCCGAGGTAGAGGCCGAAGAGGCCGACGCAGACCGCTTCCCAGGCGCGGACGTCGCGGGAGCGGACGAGGAGGACGGTGATGATCCCGAAGATCACCGCGAACGTGAACGCCGTACCTTCGCTGATCACTTGTCGTCTCCTTCCAGAGCCGCGAGGGCGCGGGTTATGGCAGGCAGTTCCGGGGTCATGGCTGCGTGCTTCCGGGCCGTCGACACGGCTTCTTCGGTCGGTGTGAGGTGGGAGCGTGCGCGGCTCCAGCCGCCGTCCGGTCCGGTGCACACGGCCACGCCGCGTTCCTCCGCCGTGATCGACTGAGCGACGGCCACGGCGTCCTTGTTCAGGTCGCCCAAGGTCATCTCGGCCGTGCCGGGATCGTTGACGCGGTGGCAGATACGGCCGCCGAGCTGCGCCCGCAGGGCAGTGACGCCGGGGCCGAGGTCGGAGCCAACCCGCTGCCCAGCCACAACAAGGTGCAGGCCGAGCGCCGCCCCAAGCTGAGCCAGCCGCAACAGCAGGGTGGAGCACTGTTCGGCTTCCGCCTTGCTCTCACGGGTCCCCTCCGAGAGATACAGTTCCGCGATCTCGTCGACGATCACGACGACCGGCACCGGCCGCAGCTTCTCGGGCAACTCCCAGATCGAGCGGACACCGGCCGACCGACACGCGCGCATCCGGTCCTGCATGTCGACCACCAGGGCGGAGAGCACGGCGACCGCTTCCCTGCGGCAGGTGGCCAACGCGCTCAACCGTCCGGCGAACAGGCCGAGCTCCATGCCGCCCTTGCAGTCGATTCCGACCAGGGCAACGGGCTGTCCGGCGAGTTGGGTGATCAGCCGGGCCAGCAGGGTGGACTTGCCCGACCGGGTGGCCCCGGCGATCAGCCAGTGCGGCACGAGCCGCAGGTTCATCACCCAGGCGCCGCCGCTCTCCAGGACGCCGATGAGCGCCGAGAGGAGTTCGGCCGGAGCCGTGGCGAGGCCGGGTCGCTGAAGCGGATCACTGGCGGTTGCGGTCACCAGGACGAGCCCGCGTTCCGGGGAGGTGACGCGGACCGCGTGGACCTTCCACGCGTGCACTAAGGCGTCAGCGGCCTTCATGTACGTCGCCGGGGTCTGCCCCGCGTGCAGCCGCACGGTCACGGTCAGGCCCATGCGCGTGGCGTGCGGGAACGAGATCCTCGGGGCCACCGGCCGCAGCGGATCGCCCTTGACGACCAGGTCCCCGAGCAGTCCGCGCGGCGGACGACGAGATACGGCAAGGTCGTTGAGCATGGCGACCTTGCGCCAAGTCGCCAGCACCCGGCACGCGGTGACCGGGTAGCCGACGAGGTACCAGTGCCAGACCGGCCGATGTCGGCGCACCAGGTCACCGACGACGAGCACCCAGGCCAGCACGGCCAAGCCGAGCGCGAGCAGGACCGACCCCATCACGCATCACCGCCCTTGCCCTGCACCGCAGTTCCTGACGCCGGGGTGATGGCGTCTGCGCGGAAGCTGACGCCGTTGCGGTCGCCCATCGACCAGACGAACGCCGTCAGTCCGGAGACCTTGACGACCTGGCCCGGTTCGATGCCCTTCGGTTCACCACTGACAGCGATCTCGATGACGGAGATACGGCGCCCGTCCGGCCGCACGGTGACAGCCACGGTGTAGACCGGGTTGCCGTCCCGGTCCTTCTTCACCTCCTGTGTCTCGGAGTTGCTGAACTTCAGCTCAGGCACGTTGGCGCACCGCAGTACGCCGAGCCGCGCCGTGTCCACGGGAATGGACTGCATTTCGTTGGCCTCCCTGGCCAATCAGGACGCCAGCTCTAATGCTGACGTCACTTGTCCTTACGAGTTACGACTATGGAGCCCTGTACGGCGAGAGTGCAACTACTTATGCTGACGAGTGATGTCGCGCGTGCGACGTGCCTACGACCTCAACCCGGAGATGCCGAGATGTCAGAGATCCAGCGCCCCGGAGCCCTCTACCAGCAGGTGGCCGCCGCGATCCGAGAAGCGATCCTGTCCGGCGAGTTCGCGCCCGACTCCCTGTTGCCATCCGAAGCCCAGCTCATGGCCCGCTACGGCGTCTCCCGGCCGACAGTCCGCAACGCCATCGCGGCACTGCGCGCGGAAGGCCTGATCGACGTCCGCCACGGCAAAGGCAGCTTCGTACGCTCCATCGGACAGCCCCACCTCACCATCGAGCGCCGCATCAGCCGCACCGCCGAAGGCAAGTTCGTCATGCCCAACGGCGACATCTGGCAGGAGATCGAGGAGCCGAGCACCTACCGCACCCACACCACGAAGAACACCGGCCGACTCCTCCAACTCGACGCAGAGGAAGCCTTGTTCGGGTGCGATCGATTGCTCATCGATCCAGGCACCGGCACACGCGCGATGCACCGCACGCTGATCCCCTTCGAGGTCGCGGACGGCATCCCGATGCTTGCGGAGGAGCCCTGCAAGCGCCCAGCAGCGATCTACCGATGGCTCACCGAGGACGGCCACAAACTGACGTGGACCGAGACGGTACGCGCCCGCATGCCCCTGCCCGACGAGCGCACCACGCTCCAGCCCCCGGACGCGACCCCGATCCTGCACGTCGCCCGCGTCACGCACGACACCGACGACCGCCCGCTGTTCCTCGAAGAACTTCGCTTCGGCGCGGACCGTGCCGAACTCGCCTACCGGATCACCGCCGACAAGCAGCCCGTGCGACGCTCCGGCGACTGAGCGCCAACCGGGATCGGTCGAAACAGCCTTCACTTCCTCAAGGGCGCGCCTGCGGCGCGCCGGGGCGCCCGGCCGCCCCGGCCGGGCGTGCGGCGTGGCCGCCGGTCCCGTCCGGACGGCAGGCGCCCCCGACAGCAGTACGACCAAGGAGTCGAGGCGTCGACCGGCCGTCGCAGGCCGGGGCCCACGGGGCTGGGGGTCGACGGCCGGAGA
Source organism: Streptomyces sp. TRM70350 (assembly GCF_019219825.1). Lineage (GTDB taxonomy): Bacteria > Actinomycetota > Actinomycetes > Streptomycetales > Streptomycetaceae > Streptomyces. The sequence goes on from NZ_JAHUXH010000030.1 coordinate 27,166, forward strand.
GGCTTTAGGCAGCCACCATGGGGCGAGCCTCGAAGAACAGGGGGCCGATCGGGCTATTGCGGGCAGGTCCAAGGACTGCCCGATCCGCTGGCGAGCGTAAGGCCCCCTGTTCACTCGCCCCATGGCAGCTCCAGCCCAAAGTCTCTCCGGCCGGCGACGTGCCCACGTGCACCGCTCACCAGCGGAAAGACGCCTCATGCTGCACCACCTTCGCCATCCGCGAGCCGTTGCAGAAGGCCCGCGAGCCGGACCACAGCATCGGGCAGGCCCACCAGGCGGACGACCCCGCGCCCGTCGTCATTCGTCGCTGCTACAGCCCGTAACTCGGACGGCTCGAACTCCGCTCCAAGGAACGCCAAGTTCAGTTGATCGGCAGCGTCTCGGGCCTCCCGCCATCCGGCCATGTAGTCGACACCACGAACCCACAGACCGAAGTCCGCGCCTGTCACGTCCAGGCCGTCACCGGGCCACTCCGCCCCCGCGCCAGTCATCTTGTCACTCCCGCTCTGGTAACAGATCGTCAACTGTCTTTGGGCCAGGGCGAGTGCACAGCACAACGACCCCGGTACCATCAGGCACCGGGGATCGCTGTGTCCCCTCCCGGACCACCCCGGTTGCTGGCAGGCGCGGGGGTGGTCCGGACTCGGTATGGGGTTGTGAAGCGCGGCCCCCTGGGAGCCGGGTGGGGATCCCGGCGGACCGTCCCAAGGGGCCACGCCCCGTTCACCAGAGGGATCGCCCTCCGGCCCCGCGCTGTCGCCAACTCCCGAGGGAGCAACGCCGAGGCGACAGCCGGGAGATCATCAGTGCGGACTGCGCTCGGCTCCACTGTCCAGGTCGAAGCGGCACCAGACCGTCTTTCCGCCCCGCTGTCCCGGCGTCCACCAGACCGCCGACGCCATCCGTTGAGTGAGCATCAGCCCACGGCCGTTGTCAGCCAGGACCGCCTCTGAGAGCTCCGTCATCAACTCCGGCGAGTAAAAGTCGCCCATGGGTAGCAGCGGGGGTGTCGAGTCCTCATCCGTGACCCCGATGAAGAGCCACTTCGGATACAACTTGAAGGTCACGTCGATGCGCCGAATGCCGCCGGGAACGGCCTGGCAGTTGTCCGGTACCGCGTGGTTCACGACGTTCCCAACCAGTTCCGAGACAGCCAGACGCGCGTCATACATGAGTTCGTCCGAAACCGCGCCACGAAGGAACACGGACGTCGTGTCACGCGCGACGCGCGCCGTACTACGGCACTCGGCGAAGAGCGTCAGCGTCAAGAAGTGCCCGGACGACGGATCCGGTGCCACGAACCAGTGGGCGTACGCGTCTAGATCTTGCGCGAGGTCTTCCGGCAGCCGTGCTTTCCTCGCGTCCATGACATCGACCACCATCTCTGATCACATCCTGCCGAGGCCCTCCCGGCAAGGTGACCCGAGGGTGCACCCCCTGTCCCTGCTGTCGCTCCCCCCTCTTGGGGACCCCCCTCGTGGGTACACTCGCGAGACGGACCGGAAACTGATGACGAGGGAAGATCGAAAGACAAGAAACGTCAGGTCAATCACGATGGGGAAGTGAGATGGCCGAAGCTGCACCGACACCGGCAGCTCTACCGCCGCACGTGCTGGAACGCGCAGATGTGCGGTCCGCGATAGCGAACCACGACTTCGGCGAAGTCTTCAGGCTGGCCAAGATCCACGGCAATATCAGCTACGCCAAGATCGCCGAGGCCGTCAGCTACAAACGCGAGCACATCGGCAAGATGGCCCGGCCCGAGACCGACGGCAAGGGCGTTCGTCCACGGATCACGCAGTTCAACAAGATCCTCGAAGTGGTCGACGGCCTACGCATCCCCGGCCATCTCGCCGGACTCGCCCCACGTCCGTGGGAGTTGGAACGATCGGCCGCCCCCTCCCGGACCGACGACCCGAGCGCCCTGATCGCTCAGGGTGGCGCGGGTATATGGGACATCGCAGAGATGCTGCGCCGTACCGAGATGTCCAGCATCAACAGCGCCGCCCTTGAGTCGATCGAGGAGGGCATCGATCAACTGGCCCGCGCCTACCCGTACGCCAACGCCGACTACCTACACGAGCGCACCCGCAACGGCCTGCAATATGTCACCAAGCAGCTCGAAGGCCGGATGACACTCCGCCAGCACCGGGAACTACTCGTCGATGCCGGATGGCTGTTCCTGCTCAACGCATGTGTCCAGTACGACCGGGGCCAGCGCGAGGCCGCCAACCTCAGCAAGGCCGCCGCACTCCGCATCGGCCAGGAAGCCGGACACGGCGAGATCATGGCGTGGGCGTGGGAGATCGAGGCCTGGTTCGCTCTCACCCAGAGCCGTTGGCAAGACATGCTCGATGCTGTCGAAGCCGGACACGTGGCTGACCAGACACACTCAGTCGGCGTGCAGCTCTACGCGCACAAGGCACGCGCCGCCGCCCGCATGGGAGACGCCCGCCTGGTCCGTGAATCCCTGGACGCCGGACGCGCCCGCCTGGACCGACTCCCCCGCCCGGATCACCCAGAGCACCACTTCATAATCGACCCGGACAAGTGGGACTTCTACGAGATGGACGCCTACCGCCTTCTCGGGGACGACGAGCGCGCCGCCGCCCACGCGCGATCCGTCATCCGCATCAGCACCGGCCCCGACGGAACCGAGATCTCCCCCATGCGCGCCGCAGAAGCCCGCCTCACACTCGGAGTCGCCGCCGCCCGCACCGGCGAGATCGAAGAAGCCATCGGCATGGGCACAGCCGCCCTCGAAGCCGACCGCAAATCCCTGCCGTCCCTGCTTTTAGTCGCCGACGAGCTGGACAAGGAACTGCGCTCCCGCCACCCCCGCGAGGCCGCCACCCGCGACTTCCACGAACAGATCATGACCATCAAGCGCGGCGCAGCCACGCCCGAGCTTCCGTTCTGAGTCTTACCAGTGATGAGGCCCTGTTCCGTGACGGAAGCAGGGCCCCATCTTGGCCTACGCGACCAGGTCACGGCTCGTGGTGTTGCTTCACCCCGTCCAGAGACCTCCGAGCGCCGTCAAGATCAGCAGGCAAAGGGTCATAGACCCGCCGAATGCTCCCGCACCGTATAGGACGGCTGAGGCCTTGGGCGTGTTGGTGGCGTACCTAAGCAGGGCTGCCACGATGCCCACGATGACGGACACCAAGGCACAGACGAGCACTAGCAGCACCCTGACGCCGAGAGAGAGGTTCAACGTCCCGAATCACTTTCCGGTGGTCGGACCTCCGGCTCATAGCACTCAGCCCGAACCACCACGTGACGTACGTGTGGTCAGCTGAGGCCATGCCGACGTTCAAGGTCTCGGTGCCTTGCCAAGGCTGCCGTGCGGCTGGAACCCCCGAGGTACTCGACGCTAATCCTCCAATATCGCGCGAAATGGCTGGAGGCCTCTCCTATCCCCAGCCAGGCGTACCCGGGTACGTCGGAACCCGAGTTCGCGCGAACCGCAATCCGCGTGCGGGCAACTGTACCGGTGCGGTTGGTGATTCACGCAGCACGAGGCCAGGGAGCTGATCGAGGGATGCGTCCGCGAGATGCCAGTCCGGCCGGATCAGCAGGTTTGACACATACTCCAACCCTCTGACGCGATCGGTTCCAAGGTCACCGGCGCTCTGGCACCTTCGATTGCCAGTCCCACGGCGGGCGGCGAAGCCGCCCTGGGTCGCTGACCAGCAAATCAATTACTGCATGAGCACGGCTTGACCGAGGACTCCCGCAGCGCGGCGACGGGCGCGAGTTCGGCGCGGGTCTGTGCCCAGAGGATCAGGGCGTAGGCGCCCACGGACAGGGCGGCGCCCAGCATTCCCAGCCCGAGGAACGGCCGCAGGCGCGCGATGGTCTCCGTGCGCCAGGCGCACACCGCGTACGCCGGTATCACGACCCCCTGCACCGCCATCAGCCACGCCACATAGCCGAGCGCCGACCCCGACGCCCGCACGCCCAGCCCGTCGACGACGGTGTACACGGCGATGGACAGCCCGGTCCCCAGCGCCGCCCCGATCGCGGGCCAGTCCGGCTGCCGCCCGCGCAGCCCCCACAGCGCGGCGCCGGTCAGCCCCGCGCAGCTCAGCGCGATCCCGGCCACCACCCACCCGTCGGGCACCTCGTGCGCGAAGATCGCGGCCAGCACGGTGACGACGAGCGGCGCGCTCCCGCGCGCGATCGGATAGGCCTGCCCGAAGTCACCGAGCCGGAAGGACTTCATCAGCAGCGCGTAGTACGCGATGTGCACCGCGGCCGACAGCAGCAGATACGGCCAGGCCCGCGCCGCCGGGACCGCCACGAACGGCAGCAGCGCGAGCCCGATGACCAACCCGCCCCCGGATATCAGCGCGAAAGCGACGAGCTTGTCGGTGATGCGGTGGGCGATGGCGTTCCAGCCGGCGTGCGTGACGGCGGCGAGCAGGACGGCCGCGGTCACCAGCGGCGTCACGCAGGGCACTCGCGGACGTCCGCCAGGGTGCCGCCCGCGTGGGTGATCAGGGCCTTGGGTGCCATCGGGAAGACGGTGTACGGCGTCCCGGCCGCCGCCCACACCACGTCGTGGTCGAGCAGCGACCGGTCCGCGAGCACCCGCGTGCTGCTGCGATGCCCGAACGGCGGCACCCCGCCGATGGCGTACCCGGTCGTCTCCCGTACGACGTCGGCGCGGGCCCGGGTGACCTTCTCGGCGCCGAGTTCCTGCCGCACCAGCTCCACGTCGACCCTGGACGCCCCGTCCATCAGCACCAGCACGGGCACCCCGTCGGCGGCGAAGACGAGCGACTTGCAGATCTGACTGAGCTCGCACCCGATGGCGGCGGCGGCCTCGGCGGCGGTACGGGTGGCGTGGGGGAACCGGCGGATCCGCCCGCGCAGCTCGCTGAGCCCGAGGGCGTCCAGCGCCTCGGCGAACCGTGGATGAGCTTCTGCGGCTCCTGCGTCCGAAGTGGTCATGAGCGGCACGCTAGCGGCCCGTGTACGGCACACGCGACCGGGTTACGGCCGCTCCAGTCAGAGGTGCGTCAGGAAGTCCGACCAGGTGGCGGGGGTGACGGTGACTCGTGCGGCGTCGGGCGCCTTGGAGTCACGGATGTGGATGGTGGCGGGGGTGGTGGCGACCTCGACGCAGTCGTTGACGTCGTCGGTGTCGCTGTAGCTGCTCTTGAACCAGTGGAGTTGTGCGGTGCTCATAGCTTCCCCAGCGCTTGCTCGATGAAGGCCAGCGACTCCCTCGGCGGGAGAGCCTGAGCCCGGATCATGCCATAGCGCAGCTCAAGGATCCGTAGGTCCTTCGGGTTCTCGACCGGGCGACCGTTGAACGCACCGGCACAGCGTCCAATCGCCGTGCCGTCAGCGAACTTCAGCACCTGGATGCGGCCCGACGATCCGGCGTGCTCCTCCAGGTCGGTGGCATGACCTGGAGCGTGACGTTTCTCAACTGCGCCACTTCCATGAGGTGTTCGAGCTGTCGGCGCAGCACCGCCTTCCCGCCGATAGGGCGTTCAAGGGTCACCTGCTCCTGAACAAAACACAGCGTCGGGGCAGGCTCCCGCTGGAAGATCGCCTTTCGAGCCGCTCGTGCGACCGTTCCCCGCTCCACCGTTTCCGGGCTGTGCGGGGGCTGCCTCATCTCGAACAGCGCCCGCATGTACTCCGGCGTCTGCAGCAACCCATGGATGTTGTGGCTGCTGTAGAACAGCAGCTCCACCGCGCGCCGCTCCAACTCCGTCAGCTCCCGCACCTTCTTCGGGTACCGAGCCTTCCGCATGTCCTCCATGAACGCCCGCAGATGCCCCTGCGCGTTCAGAACCGTGTCCGCCCTGTCCAGGAACTCCGGCCTCGGAATCCGCTGCCCCCGCTCCATCTTGCGGATCATGTCCTCGCCGTAGCCCATGACCTCGGCGAAGTCGGCCACGCCCATCCCCGCCGACTCGCGGCACACCCTCAGCAGGCGCCCCACCGCCTGTACCACCGGCTCGATCTCGTCGCCGGGCTCGACGTCCCAACCCGCCTCGTCCACATCGTCGTTCATGGCTCCTCCTCCGACGCGCACCTGTACCCGTACAACACCTGAGACAGCCAAGACAGCCGAGACAAAGCCGGGACAGTCACCCTACGCACAGGCGTTGTCACTGATCCACGGAAGCAGATTGGGTCACTCTCAGTGCATGAACCGCGAGATCACTGCCCCTGAAAACCAACTCTCGTCCCCCATCCGCAACTTCACCGTGCTCCTGTCCCCCACCCCACGCGGAGCCCGCCTCGCGCGCCTGCTCAGCACCGAGCAACTCCGCACGTGGGGTCTCCCGTTGCACCCGGCGGACCACATCGTGGCCGAACTGGCCGCGAACGCCGCCACCCACGGCCGCGTCCCAGGACGTGACTTCCGCCTGACGCTCTACGTCGTCGGCGACACCCTCCGCATCGAGGTCACCGACACCCGCGGCGACCGTCTGCCCCGCCTCGGCTCCGGCCGCGGCCTCCTCCTCGTCGACGCGCTCGCCGACCGCTGGGGCGTGGCGCCGGGACCGCACCCACGCAAGACGATCTGGGCCGAGCTGAACACCCTTGGTGCATGACCCAGATGCCCATGGAGTCCATCGGTGACTGTCACGCGACGAGGCAAGCAGGTGGCCACGTCATGAGGGAGACGCTGGAGCGCAGTGAGTAAATGCCGCACCTCTTCCGGCCGGAGGCCCCGACCCGCTCGGCTTCAACACCACCGCGCTTGTCTCACAGCCGGACCGGCGCCGACTCCGCGTCGGCGATTACCGGACGAAGCCGGTGAGGGCAAGCCCCGTCCCCACGGTGCCCTCACCGGCTGGTCTCAAAGGAGCCGTCGCGTCAGACGCGTACCAGCTCCCGGTCCTCCCGACCCCGGTCTGCCTCCGTGCGCAGGCCCTCGCCCTCCACGTCCACGTTGGGCAGCGCGCGGTCCAGCCACTTCGGCAGCCACCAGGCCTTCTTGCCGAGCAGTGCCAGGACCGCGGGGACGATCGCCATGCGGACGACGAACGCGTCGAAGAGGACCGCGATCGCGAGGCCGAAGCCGATCATCTTGACCATCGACTCGCTGGAGCCGATGAAGCCCGCGAAGACCGCCATCATGATGACCGCCGCGGCCGTGACGACCCGCGCGCCGTGCCGGAAGCCCGTCACGACGGCCTGGCCGGGCTTCTCGCCATGGACGTACGCCTCCCGCATCCGCGTCACGAGGAACACCTCGTAGTCCATCGCCAGGCCGAAGACCACGCCGACCATGAAGATCGGCATCATCGACATGACCGGGCCGGTCTCCTCGACGCCCATGAGGCCCGCGAGCCAGCCCCACTGGAAGACCGCGACCACCGCGCCCAGCGCCGCCATCACGCTCAGCAGGAAGCCGAGCGCCGCCTTCAGCGGGACCAGGATCGAGCGGAAGACCACGATCAGGAGGAGGAAGGCCAGGCCGACCACCAGGATCAGGTACGGGACCAGCGCGTCGTTCAGTTTCTCCGACACGTCGATGTTCATCGCCGTCGCGCCGGTGACCAGCAGCTCCGCGTCCGTGTCGGCCTTGACCTGCGCGCCGGTGTCCCGGATGGAGTGCACCAGGTCCTCGGTCGTCACCGACGACGGCTTGGAGTCGGGGATCACGGTGATCGTCGCCGTGTCGCCCGCCTTGTTGGGCACCGGCGGCGTCACCGTCACGACGTTCTTCAGGCCCTTGATCTCGTCGGCCACCTCACCGAAGGCGGCCTGGGGGTCGTCGCTCGACTTCGCGTCGACCACGACCATCAGCGGGCCGTTGAAGCCGGGGCCGAAGCCCTCGGAGAGCAGGTCGTACGCCCGGCGCTGCGTCGTCGACGTCGGCTGGGAGCCGTCGTCGGGCAGGCCCAGTTCGAGGGACGCCGCCGGGACGGCCGCGGCGCCCAGGCCGAGCACGCCCAGCAGGAGGACGGCGACCGGACGGCGTACCACGAAGCTCGCCCAGCGCGTGCCCATGTTCGGCTTGGCCGAAGCCTTGGACCGGCCGCCGCCGAGCAGCTTGCTCTTCTCGCCCGCCGGACGCACCTTCCGGCCCGCGTAACCGAGCAGCGCCGGAATCATCGTCAGCGCGATCAGGACCGCGATGGCCACCGTGCCCGCCGCCGCGATGCCCATCTTCGTCAGCATCGGGATGTTCACGACCGACAGGCCGACCAGCGCGATCACGACCGTCAGGCCCGCGAAGACCACCGCCGAGCCCGCCGTGCCGACCGCCCGCCCGGCCGCCTCCTCGCGCTCCCGGCCCTCCGCCAGCTCCGCCCGGTAGCGGGAGACGATGAACAGCGCGTAGTCGATGCCGACCGCGAGGCCGATCATCGTGGCCAGGGTGGAGGTCGTGGAACCCAGGTCCAGGGTGCTGGCGAGGGCGGTGATCGAGGCGACGCCGATGCCGACGCCGATGATGGCCGTCAGCAGCGGGAGTCCGGCCGCGAGCAGTGAGCCGAAGGTGATGACGAGGACGACTGCGGCGACCGCGATGCCGATGATCTCCGTGGTGCCGGTCTCCGGCGTCACCTGGAGCGCGTCACCGCCGATCTCGACGGTCAGCCCGGCGTCCCGCGCCTGCTGCGCGGCCTCCTTCAGCGCCTCCCGGGACGAGTCCGCCAGCTCCATGCCGGAGACGTCGTACCTGACCTGCGCGTACGCGACCGTGCCGTCCCCGCTGACGGCGTTCGCGGTGTACGGGTCGGCGACGGAGGCGACCTCGGAACCGTTGGACAGTTCCTGGACGGTCTCCTCGACGGTCGACTTGTTGTCGGCGTCGGTCATCTTCTCGCCGGTGGGTGCCTTGAAGACGACACGGGCGGTCGCTCCGTCGGCGCTCATACCGGGGAATCGTTCCTCCAGCAGGTCGAAGGCCTTCTGGGCCTCGGTGCCGGGGATCGAGAAGGACGTGGTGCCCGGGGCGGGCGCGCTTGCCGCGCCGACACCGGCGAGGGTCAGCAGCGCCACCCATATCAGGGCGACGAAGTGCCGTCGCCGGAAGGCGAGCCGGCCGAGTTTGCAGAGGAATGTGGCCACGAGGGCGTACTCCCGGTCAGGTCGTGGGGTTCTTCAGGGCAGGGGTGATCAGCCCGACGACGTGAGCGGTGACGTCAGGTACTCGGGACTGCGAGTGGGGACTTCTCAGGTGGTGGGCACGCCGAGGGCGGGGAGGACCACGGCGTCGATGTACGAGGTGAGGAAGGCCTTCGTCGGCGGCAGGTCGTCGATCAGCGCACGGGTGGCGAACGCGCCGAGCATCATGTGCACGACGTAGTTCAGCGCGGGGTTGTCCGCCCGGACCTCGCCCCGGTCGACCGCCCGCTGGATCAGCTTGCGCAGCTCCTGCGTCTCCGGCTCCACGAGCAGTTCCTTGAACGCCCTCATGAGATCCGGGTTCGTGTGCGCCGCCATGGCCAGAGCCCGCATCAGCGCGGCGTTCTGCTCCATGGTGCAGTCGTCCTCGCGGGCCATCAGGGCGTGGAAGTCGCCCCGCAGGGACCCGGTGTCGATGTCGGCGATGCCGCCCGGCTTGCTGTGCCGGATCGCCCTGGCCACCAGCTCGGCCTTGCCGCCCCACTGGCGGTAGAGCGTCGCCTTGCTGGACTTGGTGCGGGCGGCCACGGCGTCCATGGTGAGGGCGTCGTAGCCGACTTCCCGGAGCAGGTCGAGCACGGCCTCGTACAACTCGGCCTCACGTTCGGGCGTGATCCGACTGCGACGCGCCGTCGCGACCTCAGCCATGTGACTCACCCTTCCCGCTCGGTCGCCTTCCGTCTCCGTGCGACACGGTCTCGTACACGACGAATGTAGCGCAGGGCGATAAGAAACGAAACTGTTTCGTACGCGTCCCGGGTCACGTGCCGCCCACCAGGCATTCCCACACAGCGTTTCGCACGACTTGCTCCGGTCCGTCCCCCGGGCGAAGCATGGGAAGGTGACCTATCTGCGTCTTCCTCACCTCAGCGGTGACCTGCTGTGCTTCGTCGCCGAGGACGACCTCTGGCTCGCCCCCCTCGGCGGCCCGAGCCGCGCCTGGCGGCTCACTGTCGACCGCACCAAGGTCGGCCACCCGCGCTTCTCCCCCGACGGTCACCGGATCGCGTACACGAGCTGGCGCAGCCTCGATCCGGAGGTGCACCTGGTGCCGGTGGAGGGCGGCACCGGCCGTCGGCTCACCTACTGGGGCAGCTCGGACACCCAGGTGTGCGGCTGGACCCCGGACGGCGACATCCTCGCCGTCGCCTCGCACGGCGAGCCGTTCTCGCACTACACCTGGGCCTACAAGGTCCCCCCGGACGGCGACCCGGGCCGCAAACTGCCCTGGGGCCCGGTCGCGGACATCCAGGTCGCCGACGTCGAGGACGGCCACCGCACCCTCCTCCTCACCGGCACCCCGCCCCACGAACCGGCCTCCTGGAAGCGCTACCGGGGCGGCGCCATGGGCCGTCTCTGGCTGCACGGCAAGCGCCTGCTGGCCGACCTCGAAGGGCATCTCCACTCGCCGATGTTCGTCGGCGGGCGGATCGCCTTCCTCTCCGACCACGAGGGCGTCGGCAACCTCTACTCGTGCGCGTACGACGGCACCGACCTGCGCCGGCACACCGACCACGACGCGTTCTACGCCCGGCACGCCGCCAGCGACGGCACGCGCGTGGTGTACCAGTGCGCCGGGGACCTCTGGCTCGTCGACGACCTCGCCGCGGACTCGGCGCCCCGCCGGCTCGACGTGCGCCTGAGCGGTCCGCGCGCGGGACGTCGTCCCTACCAGGTGCCCGCCGCCCACCACGTGGACGGCATCTCCGTCGACGAGACCGGGCGCGCGAGCGCCGTCGTCGTGCGCGGGAGTCTGTACTGGCTGACGCATCGCGACGGTCCCGCCCGCACCATCACCGACACTCCGGGCGTACGGGTCCGGCTCCCGGAGATGCTCGGCTCGGGCGGTCAGGTCGCGTATGTGACGGACGCGGAGGGCGAGGACGCGATCGAGATCGCCTATCTGCCGCGCGCCACCGGCGACCGCGCGCCACGTCGGCTGGCCCAGGGCGAGCTGGGGCGGGTGCTGGAGATGGTCGCCGACCCGGAGGGCGAGCGGCTCGCCATCGCCGCGCACGACGGGCGGCTGCTGCTGCTCGACGCGTCGGAGCAGTCGAACGGCGAGGTGACCGAGCTGATCCGGTCGATCAACGGCCCGGTCCGGGACCTCGCCTTCTCACCCGACGGAACCTGGCTGACCTGGTCGCACCCGGGGATCGGCCGCTCGCTGCGGCAGATCAAGCTGGCCCGGATCAAGGACCGTTACATCGTCGACGTGACCAACGGCCGCTTCGAGGACGAGAACCCCGTCTTCACCAGCGACGGCCGCTATCTCGCGTTCCTATCCTGGCGCGGCTTCGACCCGGTGTACGACGTCCACACCGGCGACCTCTCCTTCCCGCTGGGCTGCCGCCCGTATCTGGTGCCGCTGTCCTCGGCCACCCCGTCCCCCTTCGCGCTGAACCCGGACGGGCGGCCGGCCGCCGGTGGCCTGTACCCGGTCGAGGACGAGGAGACCGGCGAGGCGGGCGCGGTGACGGTCGAGGTCGAGGGCCTGGAGAGCCGGGTCACGCCCTTCCCGGTCGCGGCCTCCAAGTACTCCGGGCTGTTCCCGGTCGCGGGCGGCGGGCTGGTCTGGCTGCGCTGGCCGATCTCGGGCGCGCTCGGCGAGACGTTCGTCAACCCGGACGACACCAGCGGCCGCCCCACCCTCGAGTACTTCAACATCACCAAGGCGAAGAAGTCCGAACTGGTCCAGCACCTCGACTGGTTCACCGTCAGCGGCGACGGCACCCGCCTCGTCGTGGTCGACGAGGGCGATCTGCGCGCGGTGCCGTCCACCGAGGTGGGCGACAGCGACACGACGACCTGGATCGACGTACGCCGCATCATGCACGAGGTCGATCCGGGCGCCGAGTGGCGGCAGGCGTACGAGGAGGCCGGGCGGCTCATCCGCGCCTACTTCTGGGAGCCGGGGATGTGCGGGATCGACTGGGACGCGGTGCTCGACCAGTACCGGCCGCTGGTCGACCGGGTCGCCTCGCCGGACGAGTTCGCCGACCTGCTGCGCGAGGTGCTGGGCGAGCTGGGCACCTCCCACGCCTACGTCTCCGCCGCCCGCCGCAACGAGGGCCCGCCCCACTACCAGCGCCGGCAGGGCCTGCTCGGCGCCAACTTCGTCCACCGGGACGGCGGTTGGATGGTCAAGCGCATCCTCCCCGGCGACTCCTCCGACTCCAAGGCCCGCTCCCCGCTGGCCGGTTCGGGCATCCGCGAGGGCGCGATCCTGACCCACGTGGACGGCCGTCCGGTCGACCCGGTGACCGGCCCCTACCCCCTCCTCGCGGGCGCGGGCGGTACGACGGTGGAGCTGACGTTCAGCCCGGCCGAGGGCGCGGGACGCTCCCGGCGGGTCGCCGTCGTCCCGCTCGTCGACGAACGCCCGCTGCGCTACCAGGACTGGGTGGCCAAACGCCGGGCGGTGGTCCGGGAGTTGAGCGGCGGCCGCTGCGGCTATCTGCACATCCCCGACATGGGCGGCTCCGGCTGGGCGCAGTTCAACCGCGACCTGCGCATGGAGGTGTCCCGGCCCGCACTGATCGTGGACGTGCGCGGCAACGCGGGCGGCCACATCAGCGAACTCGTCATCGAGAAGCTGACCCGCACGATCCTGGGCTGGGACCTCACCCGCAACGCCCAGCCGGTGTCGTACACCTCGAACGCGCCGCGCGGCCCGGTGGTGGCGCTGGCGGACGAGGCCACGTCCTCCGACGGCGACATGATCACGGCCGCCTTCAAACTCCTCGCACTGGGCCCCGTGGTCGGCCAGCGCACCTGGGGCGGCGTCGTCGGCATGACCGGCCGCCACCGCCTGGGCGACGGCACGGTCATCACCGTACCGATGAACGCGGCCTGGTTCGAGGCGTACGGCTGGTCCGTCGAGAACCACGGCGTCACCCCCGACGTGGAAGCCCTGCGCACCCCCCTCGACTGGGCGGAGGGCCGCTACGCCCAACTCGACGACGCGGTCCGGCTGGCCCTGAACCTGCTGGAGACGGAGCCTGCGGCAACGCCGCCGGACTACAGCCACGTCCCGGACAGGTCGAGGCCGAAGCTCCCGCCGAGGGCTTGAGGATTCTTGACCATGAGAAACATGAACGCAGGGCACCCTCCGCAAAGAAGGGCACCCTGCGTCACGGGTGAAGCCGACTACGCGTTACGCGTCGTAGTCCTGCTCGAACCGGTCCTGCTCCTCGCGGCGCTGACGCTCCATCTCCTCGTCCTCGCGCTGCTGGCGGCCACGCTGGCCACGCTCCTTGGCCTCACCGGCCTTCTGCTTGGCCTGCTCCTGCAGACGCTCGGACTTCTCCTGGAACTGGTCCTTCATGCCCATGTGGGTTCACTCCCGTGGGGGTGAGGGAATCTGGCACGACCAGATTCACACGGGCGATAACCCCGCGCATGTCGATCAGTTACGCACCGTAGTGCGGTGCTGCTCGTCGGCCACGCCACCCGCGCCCACCAGCCCCGTCCGCATCCCCCGCAGCCGAGGCGCGAACCGCCGCATCTCCCGCTGCCCCACGGTCCCGACGAGCGTCGGCAAGTACCCGCGCACGCCCTGCATCCCGCGCAGCCACCACTGCCCGTACACATGGCTCGACCGCCGCTCGATCCCGGCCACCAGCCGGTCCACCGCCGGTCCCAGCGGATACGTCTTGTTGGCCGGCCACGGCAGCCGCTGCCTCAACTCCCGCATGACGTCGTCCTGATCGGCCCCGCGCACCATGTCGGTGTCGGTCCACGACAGGTACGCGACGCCGACCCTCACGCCCTGGTGGCCGACCTCGGCCCGCAGACTGTGCGCGTACGCCTCCACGCCCGACTTGGACGCGCAGTACGCGGTCATCATCGGCGCCGGTGTGATCGCGGCGAGGGAGGCGACCTGGAGCAGATAGCCCCGGCTCTCGGTGAGCACCGGCAGGAAGGCGCGGGCGGTCACCGCGGAGCCGATGAGGTTGACCTCGATGACCCGCCGCCAGGCCTCCGGGTCCGAGTCGACGAACGGCCCGCCGGTCGCCACGCCCGCGTTGGCGACGACGATGTCGACCTTGCCGAACCGCGCCTTGACCTCCTGGGCCACCTTCGCCATGGCGGCGTGGTCGGTGACGTCGGCGTGCCAGTGGTCGCTCTCGCTGTGCAGTCGTGCGCAGACCCGCTCGAGCTCGTCCGGCTCCAGCCCGACCAGCGCCACCTTGGCGCCGCGCGCCGACAACTTCCGGGCGAGCAGCTCCCCGACGCCCCGCGCGGCCCCGGTGACGACCGCGACCTGTCCCTCCAGGCTGACCCTGCTCATGCGCCCTCCCTGACCGGTTCCTGCGGCGCGTATGCGGTGACGAGTTCGCGTATCTTCCCGGTGACCAGCTCGGGAGCCTCCACCGGTGTCATGTGGCCGAGCCCGGGCAGCTCGGTGAGCCCGACGCACCGCGGCAGCGCGGCGACCAGCGCACGGGCGTGCACCGGGGGCGTGAGCCGGTCCTGCGCGCCGACGACGACCGCCGTGGGGACGTGCAACTGCCGTACGCCGTGGTCGAGATCGAGCAGGCGCAGTACCTGCGACCAGCTGTGGCGCACGGCGCGCGGGCAGGCGTGCACGATCCGCGCGCACGCCTCCACCATGTGCGGGGCGGAACCGGCGCCCATGGTCGCGTACTTGAGGATCCCGCGCGCGAGCGGCGTGACCGGGCCGAGGGGCGCGCGGGAGCCGAGGATGTGCCGGGTCAGCCAGGTCCGCAGCCGCCCCGCCCTGATCGGCACGACGGTCGACTCGGCGACCAGCCGTGAACTGCCCGTGCTGCACAGCAGGACGGCGGCCGCGTGCGCGCGGAAGCGTTCCCGTTCGGCCGCCGCCAGCACCGTCATGCCGCCCATGGAGTGCCCGGCGATCACCGCCCTCTCCCCCGGCGCGAGCGTCGCGGCGAGTACGGCCTCCAGGTCGTCGGCGAGGGACTCCGTACTGCACACGCGGGCGGCGGGGCTGCGTCCGTGGCCGCGCTGGTCGTAGGCGATGACGCGGTGGTCGGGGGCGAGGGCGCGGATCTGCGCGGCCCAGAAGGCGGTCGAGCAGGTCCAGCCGTGCACCAGGACGACGGCGGGCGCGCGCTCGGGGCCGTGCACCTCGACGTGCAGGCGTGCGCCGTCGGCGGAGGTGACGGTCAGCTCGTGGGCGGGGGCGGGTGGGGCGTAGGGGCCGGAGGAGACGTGCAGGAGGCGGCTCATGCGGTGGCCTCCTGCACGGCCGCTTCGGTGACCTTTCCCGTGGAGGGGCGCAGCACCTCGTACTCCCCCAGATCCACCCGCCGCGTCGCGCGCCGGAACTCGCCCGTGGTACCGGGCCAGATGGTCGTGTTGCGCCCGTTGGCATCCAGATACCAGCTGGTGCAGCCACCGGTGTTCCACACCGTGCGCTTCATCCGCTCCTGCACCCTGTGGTTCCAGGCGCGGACGGCCAAGGGGCGTGCGTCGAGGGCCACGCGCCCGCCGAGCACCTCCAACTGCCGTACGTAGTCGGCCATGTAGTTCAGCTGGGACTCGATCATCAGGATCATGGACGAGTTCCCGAGGCCGGCGTTGGGCCCGATGATCGTCATCCAGTTCGGGAACCCGGCGGCGGACGCCCCGCGCAGGGCCTCCATCCCGTCCTTCCAGGTCTCGGCGAGCGTCCGCCCGTCCGCGCCCACCACCCGCTCGGCGATCGGCATGTCGGTGACGTGGAAGCCGGTGCCGAAGACGATCGCGTCGACCTCGGCCTCGGTGCCGTCGGAAGCGGTGACGTTCGAGCCGTTGATCTCGCTGAGCCCGCCCGCGAGCACGTCCACATTGGGCTGGGCGAGCGCCGGGTAGTAGTCGCTGGACAGCAGGATCCGCTTGCAGCCGATGCGGTAGTCGGGGGTGAGCTTGGCGCGCAGGGCCGGGTCCTTGATGGCGCGGGCCATGTTGCGCTTGGCCAGCTGCTCGACGAAGCCCAGCTGGCCCGGGTGCTTGGTGAAGGCCTGCACCTGCAACTCCCGGATGCCCCACAGCAGTCCGCGCCGGGCCTGGGTGGTGAACGGCAGTTGGCGGTGCAGCCATCGCTCGGCGCCGCCGATCGCGCGGTCGACGCGGGGCAGGACCCAGGGCGGGGTGCGCTGGAAGACGACGAGCTTCGACACGGAGGGCTGGATGGCGGGCACGATCTGGATGGCGGACGCGCCCGTGCCGACCATGGCGACCCGCTTGCCGCGCAGATCGTAGTCGTGGTCCCAGCGGGCCGAGTGGAACACCCTGCCGGGGAAGGTGTCGAGCCCCGGGACGTCGGGGATCTTCGGGTCGGACAGCGGCCCGGTGGCGGAGACGACGAGGTCGGTGGTGAGGGTGCCGGAGGCGGTCTCGATCTCCCACCTCAGTTCGTCGCCGTTCCAGGTCATCCGCTTCACCTCGGAGTTGAACCGGATGTGCGGGCGCAGCCGGAAGACGTCCGTGACGCGCTCCAGGTAGGCGCGGATGTGCTCGTGCCCGGAGAAGGCGCGGGGCCAGTCGGGGTTGGGTGCGAAGGAGAACGAGTAGAGATGCGACGGCACGTCACACGCGCACCCCGGATAGCTGTTGTCCCGCCAGGTGCCGCCGACGCCGTCGGCCCGTTCCAGGACGACGAAGTCGGTGATCCCCTCGCGGCGCAGCCGCACGGCGGCTCCCAGCCCGCCGAACCCCGACCCGACCACCGCCACCCGTACGTGCTCGTGCTCGGCCATACCGACGCCCTCCCTTCAACCCTGCCAGTGAACACTGGCGCAATCGGGAGAGTAGAGGAGCTGTGTACTGATGGGTAGGGGGCCGTACGAGGAAAGTTACCGGCGGTACGACTTAGGGTGCGGACGTGGCAGACAAGCGTGAGTACCGCATGGACGAGCTGGCCCGGCTGGCCGGCATCACGGTGCGCACCCTGCGCTTCTACCGCGAACGCAAGCTGATTCCGCCGCCCCGCCGCGAGGGCCGTATCGCCTGGTACGACGACCACCACCTGGCCCGGCTGCGCACGATCGCGGCGCTGCTGGAACGCGGCCACACCCTGAACGGCATAGCCGAGCTGGCCGAGGCCTTCGACCACGGCCGGGATGTCGCCGACCTGCTCGGCGTCGGCGCCCCCACCGAGGAGGAACCGGTCCGCCTCAGCCCCGAGGAACTCGCCGACCGGTTCGCGGGCCAGGCGACCCCCGAGAACCTCGCCGCCGCGATGGAACTGGGCTACCTCGGCACCGACGGCGACGAGATCGTCCACATCAGCCGCCGCCTGCTGGACGTGTCGTCGGCGCTGGTACGGGAGGGCATCCCGCTCGCGGAGGTGCTCCGGGCGGGCCAGCAGGTCCGCTGCCACGCCGACGCCCTGGCCGACCTCTTCACCGACCTGGTCCTGCGCCACGCCTCGGAGGAGGACCTGCCCCGCCTGCGCCCACTGGCCCGCAGCGTGGTGGAGGCGGAATTGTCGCTGGCGTTGGACCGGAGGATGCGGAGGCAGTCGTAACGGCCGTGGAAGCCCCTGACGGTCGTAGAAGTCCTAACGGTCGTAGACCACCGTCACCGGAGCGTGGTCCGACCACCGCTCGCCATGGCTGGCGGCCCGCTCCACGAACGCCTTGACCGCCCCCTGCGCGAGCCCGGGCGTGGCCACTTGGTAGTCGATGCGCCAGCCGGTGTCGTGGTCGAAGGCCCGCCCCCGGTACGACCACCAGGTGTACGGCCCCTCGACGTCCGGGTGCAGGGCGCGCACGACGTCGACGTAACCGCCCGACTGCGGGTCGAAGACCTGCGTGAGCCACTCCCTTTCCTCCGGCAGGAAGCCGGAGTTCTTGGTGTTGCCGCGCCAGTTCTTCAGGTCGGCCTGCTGGTGGGCGATGTTCCAGTCGCCGCAGACGAGCACCTCACGTCCGTCGGCGGCGGCCCGCTCCCGCAGACCCTTGAGGTAGGCGAGGAACTCGCCCATGAAGCGGACCTTCTCGTCCTGCCGCTCGGTGCCGACCTCGCCGGAGGGGAGGTAGAGCGAGGCGACCGTCACACCGGGCAGGTCGGCCTCGACGTAGCGCCCACTGCCGTCGAACTCGGCGGACCCGAACCCCACCCGCACGGCGTCCGGCACACGCCGGGTGTACAGGGAGACGCCCGCGCGCCCCTTGGCGGCCGCCGGCGCGTGCACCACATGCCAGCCCTCCGGCGCCCGCACCTGCTCGGGCAGCTGCTGCGGCTCGGCGCGCACTTCCTGCAGGCAGAGCACATCGGCTTGGGTACCGGCGAGCCACTCCACGAAGCCCTTCTTCGCGGCGGCCCGCAGCCCGTTCACATTCACAGAGGTCACAGTGAGCACCGGGGCACCCTACCGGCACACTGGACAAAGTCCGGATTCCTCATTCTGCATAGGTGTACGATCCCTGGCATGCATATACGCCGCGTCCCTTTCGACCACCCCGACGCCGTGAAGCTCAACGACGAGGTCCAGGCCGAGTACCACGAGCGCTACGGCGACGGCGGCGACGCCACCGCCCTCGACCCGTCGGACTTCCGGCCGCCGAACGGCGTGTACCTGATCGCCTACGACGAGACCGACCGCCCCGTGGCCACCGGCGGCTGGCGCAGCCAGGACAAGAACGACGAGGGCAACGAGGACGGCGACGCCGAGCTGAAGCGGATGTACGTGATCAAGGAGCTGCGCGGCCGCGGCCTCGCCCGGCGCATGCTCGCCGCCCTGGAGGACGACGCCCGCGCCGCGGGCCGTATCCGCATGGTCCTGGAAACCGGCACCCAGCAGCCGGAGGCCATCGCCCTCTACACCTCCAGCGGCTACGAGCCGTGCGCCAAGTTCGGCTACTACCGCTTCCACGAGTCCAGCCGCTGCTACGCGAAGGCCCTGTGACGGGGGCCACTTGAGGGGCGGTCACCTGGCGCACAGCACGACGTCACCTGACCCACAACGCACTAGAGCCCCGCCGGAATCCCGGCGGGGCTCTATGCTGCGTGGACCTGAGGGGATTTGAACCCCTGGCCCCCTCGATGCGAACGAGGTGCGCTACCGGACTGCGCCACAGGCCCTTGCAACGAGTGAAACTTTAGCACCCCGATCGGCGTGCTTGGAAATCCGTTCCCGCTGGACGCGGGGCCCGGCCCGGCCGCTACTCGTTGGCCGCCCGCGGCCGCTCCCCGTCCTCGTACTGGTCGAACAGCGGCGTCCGCCCCCGCTCCCGCGCCCGTCGCGCCGAGGCCGCCCGGCGCCGCGCGTCCCCGCGCCCCTCGCCGTCCGCCTTGTCCGCCGCGCCGTCCGTCTCCCGGGTCTGCCCGCTCTCCCCCGCTTCGGCATCGGACGGCGACGCGGAGCCGGACGCACCGGAGCCGTGCTCCCGGGAGCCCACGCCCGCCTCGTGCTCCCGCGCCACCGAGCTCGACCGCGCCGAACTCCACGCGTCCGGCGCCCCGAGATCCACATCCGGCGTCGCGCGCGGAGCGACCGGCGCCGTCACATACGTCGGCAGCGGCACCGGCACCGGCTCCCAGCTCTCCCCGCGCCCGGGCCGCCGCTGCCGCTCCCGCTGCTGGTCGACCCACTCGGCGTGATCGGTCTGCTCCACCAGCGCCCGCCGGTCCGCGGCCAGCGCCGACAGCCCGGGGTCGGTCTCCGGCTCGGGCCCCTCCTCGGGTTCGTCGGCCTCGGCCTCGGCCGTGGCGTGCCGGCGCGGCTGGCGTGCCCGCTCGCGGAGCCGCTGGGCCGCGGCCTCCGCCCGGCGCCGGTCCATCTGGTAGGCGAAACGGCGGCGCTCCTGGATGCGCAGATACGCGATGTACCCGCTGAGCAGCACGGCGGGCACGCCGGGCGCCCAGAGGAACGCGAGCCCGCCGACGGCCGCGACGATCGCGCCGAGCGTGAAGGCGAGGAAGAGCATGATGGTGGTGCGCCTGCGGCGCGCAAGCACTTTCGAGCGCCGGGCGCGCGCCGCGGCCGCCTCCGCGCCGGGGGCGCGGCGGGCCGGGGGGATCGGCTTGCGCGGGGACGCGGAGGCGTCCTCCCGTGCCGGGGCGGGGACGGTGCCGGAAGCGCGGGCCTCGGACGCCTGCCCGGTTCCCGACGCCGCCTCCACGACGCCGCCCGCCTGCGGGCGCGTCGGAGGCACGGCGAAGGCCCGGACGTCCACCGAGTCGGTGACGGCGTCCGGGGCGTCGAAGCCAGGCTCCCCCTCGTCGGCGGAGCGTGCCCGCAGGTCCTTGGCGTATCGGCGCTCCATGCCCGCCCGTCCGGACAGCAACCGGATGGCTGTGCTGAAGCGTTCCGTCGGACGGGCCTCGTTCAGCTCGTCCTGCCTACGGAGCCACATCGGCACCAAGTAGGCGGCCCAGGCCCCGACGATGACTGCGTAGATGAGGCCGCTGCTGCTCACGTCTCACACGGTAGAGGGGTTTGCGTGAGGCCATCTGCCAATTGAGCCGGTGTGTCGCACGATCTGGCTGATATTTCGAGCTTTTTTTGCGACCGATGCGATCAGCGGGCTGGCGTGTCCGCGAATTCAATGCCCTGGTCCGGTCAGGAACCGATCATTTTCGAACATGTATTCAATTTCGGGGTTACGCGGGATTCCCGGGGGCGTTCTGCGGGGTGTTCCGCGTCCGGTTGCGGCGCCAGCGGGCCAGCAGTCCCTCGGGGACTTCCTCCGCCGTGAGCGCGAACACCAGATGGTCGCGCCAGGCGCCGTCGATGTGGAGATAACGGGGCCTGAGGCCCTCCTCACGGAATCCGAGTTTCTCCACCACGCGGCGGCTGGGCCCGTTCTCGGGGCGAATGCAGACCTCGATGCGGTGCAGGCCGACGGTCCGGAAACAGTGGTCGACGGCCAGTGCCACGGCGGTCGGCATCACACCCCGGCCGGCCACCGCCTCGTCCACCCAGTACCCGACGTGCCCCGAGCACATCGAGCCCCAGGTGATCCCGGCGACCGTCAACTGCCCGACCAGCTGCCCCTGGTACTCGATGACGAACGGCAGCATCCGGCCCGCGTTCGCCTCGGACCGCAGATGGCGCACCATCTGGCGGTACGTCGGCCGGTGCGCGATCGGCCCGCCGGGCGCGGGCGGCGGAATGGTCGCCTCCCAGGGGCGCAGCCAGTCCCGGTTGCGCCGGTTGACCTCACGCCAGGCCCGCTGGTCGCGCAGCTTTATCGGCCGGAGGACGACATCGCCCTCCACCAGTTCGACGGGCCAGGATGCGCTGCTCAGCTCGCACCCCCACTGCTGGGTCTGGGGTGGTCACCGCCGCGGATCTGGTCGACGGCGTGGATCAGCAGGGGCTCCAGAACGGCGAGTCCGTCCCGTACGCCGCCGGTCGAGCCCGGCAGGTTGACGATCAGTGTCCCGCCCGCCACTCCGGCCAGGCCCCGGGAGAGCACCGCGGTGGGCACCTTGTCCCGGCCGTGGGCGCGGATGGCCTCCGCGATGCCCGGCACCTCGCGGTCGAGCACCGCGCGCGTGGCCTCCGGGGTGCGGTCGGTGGGCGAGATGCCCGTGCCGCCCGTGGTGACGATCACGTCGTACCCGGCGTCCACGCCCGCCCGCAGCGCGGCCTGGACGGGGTCGCCGTCCGGGACGACCTGCGGGCCGTCGACGGCGAACCCGAAGCCCTTCAGGCCGTCGGCGACCAGCGGGCCGCCCTTGTCCTCGTAGACCCCGGCGGCGGCCCGGTTGGAGGCGGTGATCACCAGGGCGCTGTAGGGCGCGACCAGCGCGCCGCCGAGCGCCGCGTCGAGAGTCATGCCCGGCTCCAGTCACCCGACTTGCCGCCCGTCTTCTCCTCCACCCGTACGTCCGTGATGACCGCTCCCTTGTCGACCGCCTTGACCATGTCGATCACGGTGAGCGCGGCGACGGAGACCGCGGTGAGAGCCTCCATCTCGACGCCCGTGCGGTCCGTCGTCTTCACCGTGGCGGTGATCTCCACGGCGTCGTCCGCTACCGACAGATCCAGTGTCACACCCGACACCGACAACGGGTGGCACAGCGGGATCAGATCCGGGGTGCGCTTGGCGCCCATGATCCCCGCGATGCGGGCGGTGGCCAGGGCGTCGCCCTTGGGGAGGCCCTCGCCGCGCAGCAGCTCGATGACGCGGGGCGAGACGAGGACGCGTCCGCTCGCGCGCGCGGTGCGCGCGGTGACGTCCTTGCCGGACACGTCGACCATGCGGGCGGCGCCCGCGTCGTCGAGGTGCGTCAGTCGGTCCTGCGTGCTCATGGTGTGGCGCTCCCGGTCCGGGGGCCCGACGCGGTGCGGCGCGCGGGCCTGTTGTCCGCGACACGGTACCGCCAACCTGGGGCGCTCAGCCGAGCAGGACCACCTCGACCTCGGTCCCGGGCTCGACGGACTCCACGTCCTCGGGGACCACGATCAGCGCGTCCGCGTGCGCGAGGGCGGCGACCAGGTGTGATCCGGCGCCCCCGACGGGGGTGGCCTTTCCGTCGGCGTACGTCCCGCGCAGGAACTGCCTGCGCCCCTTCGGCGAGGTCAGCGGCTTGTCGGCGGTCAGGGTCGCGCGGGCGCGCGGGCGGTGCACGTCCCGCAGCCCCATGAGGGTGCGGATCGCGGGGCGGACGAACAGCTCGAAGGAGACGTACGACGACACCGGGTTGCCGGGGAGGGCCAGCAGGGGTGTGTGGTCGGGGCCGATGGAGCCGAAGCCCTGGGGCTTGCCGGGCTGCATGGCGATCCTGCGGAACTCGATGCCGCTGCCCGGCACGTCCTCGTCGCCGACGTGCGACAGCGCCTCCTTGACGACGTCGTACGCCCCGACGCTGACGCCGCCCGTGGTGACCATCAGGTCGGCGCGCACGAGCTGGTCCTCGATGGTGGTGCGCAGGGTCTCGGCGTCGTCGGCGACCGCGCCCACCCGGTAGGCGATGGCACCGGCGTCGCGGGCGGCGGCGGTGAGGGCGAAGCTGTTGGAGTCGTAGATCCGGCCGCTGGCCAGCTCCTCGCCGGGCTGGACGAGTTCGCTGCCGGTGGACACCACCACCACGCGCGGGCGCGGGCGTACCCGGACCGTGCCGCGGCCGATCGCGGCGAGCAGCGCGATCTGCGGCGGGCCGAGGACGGTGCCCGCTTCGAGGGCGCGGTCACCGGCCTTCACGTCGCTGCCCTTCGCGCGTACGTGCGCGCGTGCCTCGGCCGAGCGGTGCACGCGCACCTGCCCGCAGGCGCCCTCGGGGCCGAGGCTGCGGGCCCGCATCCCACTGACGGGGCCCTCGCCGAGGCCGCCGTCGGTCCACTCCACGGGCACGACCGTCTCGGCGCCGGGCGGCAGCGGGGCGCCGGTCATGATGCGGGCGGCCTGGCCGGGTCCCACGGTCAGCGGCTCGGCCTGGCCCGCCGCGACGTCCCCGACGACCTCCAGGACCGCCGGGAACTCCTCACTCGCGCCCGAGACATCCGCGACCCGTACCGCGTACCCGTCCATGGAGCTGTTGTCGAACGGCGGCAGGGACACCGGCACCGTGACGTCGTCAACCAGGACGCAGCCCTGGGCGTCGAGCAGTTGCAGCTCGATGGGTTCGAGGGGGCGGACGGTGTCGAGGATGTCCTCCAGGTGTTCGTCCACCGACCACAGGTGGTCCTGGCCGGTGGCGCGGGGCGCGGCGGTGCTCACGTGGCTACATCTCCTCGGTGACGTAACTGCGAAGCCAGGTCCGGAAGTCCGGGCCCAGGTCTTCACGTTCGCACGCGAGTCTGACAATGGCACGCAGGTAGTCGCCACGGTCGCCGGTGTCATAGCGGCGGCCCTTGAAGACGACGCCGTGCACCGGGCCGCCGGCCTTCTCGTCGGCGGCGAGCTGCTGGAGGGCGTCGGTGATCTGGATCTCGCCGCCGCGGCCGGGCTCGGTCTTGCGCAGTACGTCGAAGATGCGCGGGTCGAGGACGTAGCGGCCGATGATGGCGTAGTTCGACGGGGCGTCGGCCGGGTCCGGCTTCTCGACCAGGTCGCTCACCTTGACCACGTCGCTGTCCTCGGTGGTCTCCACGGCGGCGCAGCCGTAGAGGTGGACCTGCTCGGGCGCCACCTCCATGAGGGCGATGACGCTGCCGCCGCGCTGCTCCTGGACCTGGATCATGCGCTGGAGGAGCGGGTCGCGCGGGTCGATCAGGTCGTCGCCGAGGAGCACCGCGAAGGGCTCGTCGCCGACGTGGGGGGCCGCGCACAGGACGGCGTGACCCAGTCCCCTGGGGTCGCCCTGGCGCACGTAGTGCATGGTCGCGAGGTCGCTCGACTCCTGGACCTTGGCGAGGCGCTCGGCGTCGCCCTTCTTCTCCAGAGCCGACTCGAGCTCGTAGTTGCGGTCGAAGTGGTCCTCAAGGGGGCGCTTGTTGCGGCCTGTGATCATGAGGACGTCGTCGAGACCGGCCGAGACGGCCTCCTCGACCACGTACTGGATCGCCGGCTTGTCCACGACCGGCAGCATCTCCTTGGGAGTGGCCTTGGTGGCCGGCAGGAACCGGGTGCCGAGGCCTGCTGCGGGAATGACAGCCTTGCTGATCCGTGGTTGCGCCTGAGTCATGCCCGCAACCATATCCGGTGCCTTTGTGGGTAATCCTCGGCTCCGGCCAGTTCACGCTCATATGAGCACATTGATCACGGTATGGGAGCAACGATGGGACACCTCGGACGCACGGGCGAGCCTGACAAGCGCACATTGCGGCGAGAGCTCCTCGCGGTGAGAAACAGGTTGCCCGCAGGTGACGTGGAGTCGGCGGCGGCCGCACTGGCCGAACGCGCGCTCGAACTACGTGAGCTGGCGCACGCGCGCACGGTGGCCGCGTACGTCTCCGTGGGCAGCGAACCCGGCACGCTCACGCTGCTCGACGCGCTGCACGCGCGCGGGGTGCGCGTCCTGCTTCCGGTGCTTTTGCCCGATAACGACCTCGACTGGGGTGTCTACTCCGGGAAGGGCTCCCTGGGGCGCGTCCAACACGGCGGGAAGATGGCCCTCTTGGAGCCCGTCGGTGAGCGGCTCGGCCCGGACGCCGTGACCGGCGCCGACGCCGTGCTGCTGCCGGGGCTCGCGGTCGACACGCGCGGGATGCGGCTGGGGCGCGGCGGAGGGTCGTACGACCGCGTCCTGGCGCGTCTGGAGCGCGCGGGCGCCCATCCGGCGCTGGTGGTGCTGCTGTACGACACGGAGGTCGTCGCGCGTGTCCCGGCGGAGCCGCACGACCGGCCGGTGCACGCGGTGGTGACGCCGTCGGGCGTGCGCCGCTTCCAGGGCTCCGGGAGGTGAGGCACCGGCAGGCGAAAGGGCCCTCCGCGCGCGCGGAGGGCCCTTTCGGTTGTTCGCCGTCGGTCGGTCAGGGTTTCAGGACGAGGGTGTCGTTCGTTCCCTTGTCGACCGCCTGCCGGGTGAACGACCAGTCCAGCAGCTCGCCCTTGGCCCACTTGCTGGTCTGGTCCGTGTAGTGGGAGCTGTAGGCGTGCCCGGAGGCGCCGGTGAGGTTGATCCACTTCGACTTGTCGAAGTCGTCGAGGTTGACCACCATCCGCATCGACGGCACCCAGACCACGCCGTAGCCGCCTGCGGCGTTCCAGCCGGTCGCGTTGACCGTCGCCTCGCCGCCGCTGAGCTCCCAGGGGCCGCGGTTGAGGACGTACTGCAGGAAGCGGGGGCCGTTGGTGCCGAGGGTCTGGTTCTTCAGGAACAGGCGGTGCAGCCGGCCCCAGCTCCAGGTGTCGATGTCCTTGCCGAGCTTGGCGGTCAGCTCCCAGCGGGCGTCGATCATGGCTCGCTTGAAGAGATCGTCGCGGTTGTCGGCGGACGGGCGGGTGCCCGACTCGGGAGTCGTCCACCAGTCGCTGTTCTCGTCGTCCATCAGGCCGCGCACGACCTCGAACCAGCGGTCGCCGCCGTCCGGCTGGGCCTGGTCCGCGTCGCGCTGACCGCACTCGCGCACCCGCCGGTCCTCGTCCACCGGGCCGGTGGTGTTGACCGGCTCGACCCACAGGCACTGGCCCTTGGCGCGCAGTTCCTTGGGCAGCTTGTTGCCGAAGGCCAGCTTGAGGATGTTGCGCCAGACCGAGTTGAAGT
Source organism: Streptomyces sp. TRM70350 (assembly GCF_019219825.1). Lineage (GTDB taxonomy): Bacteria > Actinomycetota > Actinomycetes > Streptomycetales > Streptomycetaceae > Streptomyces. The sequence continues at coordinate 53,344 of NZ_JAHUXH010000030.1, forward strand.
AGGCGGCGGCCGCCGAGTCGGCGTCCTGGGTGTAGTCCCAGCCCTCCAGGAGCTTCTGCGCGTCGCGTACGTCCTTGTCGTCGACGTCGATCTTCAGCAGCTGCGGCACCAGCAGCTTGGCGATCTCGCTGCTGCTGTCCATCTGCATCTGCCGCATGTCCTCGGTGGAGATCTTGCCGCCGCCCTTGATCTTCGACTCGATCAGGTCGGTGATCCGCTGGCTGCGGGTGCCGTAGCCCCAGTCCGTGGTCAGCGTGTACGGGTAGTCCTTGCCGACGACGGCCTGGTTGGCGGTGACGATGTAGCCGCGCCGCGGGTCGTACTCGTAGGGCAGCTCGTCCTGCTCGATGTAGCCGGTCCAGCGGTACTTGGAGTCCCAGCCCGGTGCCGGGATGGAGCCGTCGTGGTCCTTCGCGCGCGTGGGGATCTTTCCGGGCAGTGTGTAGCCGATGTGGTTGTCGGTGTCGGCGTAGACGAGGTTCTGCGAGGGCACGTCGAACAGGGCCGCCGCGGCGCGGAAGTCGTCCCAGTCGGCCGCCTTGTTCATCGCGAAGACGGCCTCCATGGTGGTGCCCGGCTCCAGCGCGGTCCAGCGCAGGGCGATGCCGTAGCCGTCGCCGCGGTCGGGTGCGGCGGTGTCGACGGTGGCCTTCCTGCCGACCTTCACCAGTTCGTCGCTGCGGTCGGACAGCAGGGGGCCGCTGTTGGTCTCCCGGACCACGATCTTCTTGGACGCGCCGCCCGCGACCTTGATGGTCTCCTCGTAGGTGGTGAACGGCTTCACCTTGCCGTCGTAGAGGTAGCCGTCGCCGGTGAGCTTCTCCAGGTAGAGGTCGGTGACGTCGACGCCGGAGTTGGTCATACCCCAGGAAATGTCCGGGTTGTGACCGATTATCACACCGGGCATGCCCGCGAAGGTGTAGCCGGAGACGTCGTACTGGCACTTGCTGGAGACCGTGCGGCAGTGCAGGCCCATCTGGTACCAGACGGACGGCAGCGAGGCCGACAGGTGCGGGTCGTTGGCGAGCAGCGGCTTGCCGGTGATGGTGTGTTCGCCGCCGACGACCCACGAGTTGGAGCCGATGCCGTTGCCGTTCACGCCGACGGCCTCGGGCAGGTCCTCCAGCTCGTCGTAGAGGGCCGAGAGCTGGGTCTGGAGCGCCGAGGAGCCGGTGGACGAGGACGTGCCCGTCGAGGCGCCCGTGGACGTCCCTGTACCGCCTGTGGACGTTCCGGCCGTGCCGTCGGTGGAGGTGCCGCCGCCGTCGAACGTCTGGGTGAGTTCGTCGTACTGGCCCTGCTGGACGACGACCTGGTTCCGGTCGTACGGGTACCGCGGGTACAGGTCGGCGATCTGCTTGGGGCCGAGGCGGCTGGTCATCAGGGAGCGGTCGATCTCGTCCTGCATGTTGCCGCGCAGGTCCCAGGCCATCGCCTTCAGCCACGCCACCGAGTCGACCGGGGTCCACTTCTCGGGCTTGTAGTCGTTGCTGAAGCCGAGCGCCGCGTACTCCACGGAGATGTCCTTGGCGTCCTTGCCCTCCAGGTAGGCGTTGACTCCCGCGGCGTACGCCTGGAGGTACTTCTTGGTGGCGGCGGACAGCTTGGTGTCGTACTCCTGCTGCGCGACCCGCCGCCAGCCCAGCGTGCGCAGGAACTCGTCGTTGTCGACCTGGCCCTTGCCGAACATCTCCGACAGGCGTCCGGCGGTCATGTGCCGGCGGACGTCCATCTCGTAGAACCGGTCCTGCGCCTGGACGTAGCCCTGCGCCATGAACAGGTCCTCGTCGGAGGAGGCGTAGATCTGCGGGATGCCGTAGCCGTCGCGCTTGACGTCGACGGGTGCGGTCAGGCCCTGCAGCGTGATCGAGCCCTTGGTCTGCGGGAAGGAGGCGCGCACGGTGCTGACGGACCAGTACGCCCCACAGGCGGTGCCGCCCACGATGGCCAGCACCAGCACGAGCACGATCAGTCGGGCTTTGCGCCCCTTCTTCCTGCCGGACTTGCCGGGCTGCTGACCCGTTGAGGCGGTGGTGTTGGGGGGCATCGCTGTCCTTGCTGTCCTAACGCGAGCGGCAGGCGGTACTGGAGTGCTGGAGCAACCATAGGCGCAGGGCCCCACGCGACTTGACGCGGAGTGGTGAACCAGCACGGACTGACGTTCGATCTTGCCCGGGCAAGCGTCAAGAAATCGTCAAGAGTTAGGTAAGGTAACGAAGTAACTGCACCACTGGAAGGGAACGGCCGCTGAGTATCCACGACCTCAACGAACTCCTGCTCGTCTGCTCGCTCGTCCTGCTCGTCGCCGTGGCCGCGGTCCGGATCTCCTCGCGCAGCGGGCTCCCCAGCCTGCTCGTCTACCTGGGCATCGGCGTCCTCATGGGCCAGGACGGGATCGGCGGCATCCGCTTCGACAACGCCGAGCTGACCCAGGTCATCGGGTACGCCGCCCTGGTCGTGATCCTGGCCGAGGGCGGTCTCGGCACGAAGTGGAAGGAGATCAAGCCCGCCCTGCCCGCCGCGTCCGCGCTGGCGCTGGCCGGCGTCGCGGTGAGCGTCGGGGTCACCGCGGCGGCGGCGCACTACCTGGTCGGGCTGGAGTGGCGGCAGGCGCTCATCATCGGGGCGGTCGTCTCCTCCACCGACGCGGCGGCGGTCTTCTCGGTGCTGCGGAGGGTCCCCCTGCCCGCGCGCGTGACGGGCACGCTGGAGGCCGAGTCCGGCTTCAACGACGCGCCCGTGGTCATCCTGGTGGTCTCGTTCTCCATGGCCGGACCGTTCGAGCACTGGTACGTGCTGGTCGGCGAGATCCTGCTGGAGCTCGCCATCGGTGCCGCCATCGGCATCGCGGTGGGCTGGCTGGGCTCCTGGGGGCTGCGGCACGTGGCCCTGCCCGCCTCGGGCCTCTATCCGATCGCCGCGATGGCGATCGCCGTCGCCGCGTACGCGGCGGGCGCGCTGGCGCACGGCAGCGGATTCCTCGCCGTCTACCTCGCCTCGATGGTGATGGGCAACGCGCGCCTGCCGCACTGGCCCGCCACACGCGGGTTCGCCGAGGGGGTCGGCTGGATCGCCCAGATCGGCATGTTCGTCCTGCTCGGCCTGCTGGTCACCCCGCACGAGCTGGGCGACGAGATCCTGCCCGCGCTGGTCATCGGGCTGATGCTGACCATGGTGGCCCGCCCGCTGAGCGTTGTGCTGTGTCTGCTGCCGTTCCGGGTGCCGTGGCGGGAACAGGCGCTGATGTCCTGGGCCGGGCTGCGCGGCGCCGTGCCCATCATCCTCGCGACCATCCCCCTGGTGAGCGACGTGGACGGCAGCCGTCAAATCTTCAACATCGTCTTCGTACTGGTCGTCGTCTACACCCTCCTCCAGGGCCCGACCCTGCCCTGGCTCGCCCGCCTGCTGCGCCTGGGCGACGGCTCCGAGGCCGCCGACCTCGGTATCGAGTCGGCACCCCTGGAGCAGCTGCGCGGGCATCTGCTCTCCGTCAGCATCCCGCCCGAGTCGAAGATGCACGGCGTCGAGCTCAACGAGCTGCGGCTGCCGGCCGGGGCCGCGGTCACCCTCGTCGTCCGGAAGGGCACCTCGTTCGTGCCGCTGCCGACGACCGTGCTGCAGCGGGGCGACGAGCTGCTCGTGGTCGCCACGGACCCGGTGCGGGACGCGGCCGAGCGGCGGCTGCGGGCGGTCGGGCGCGGCGGCAAGCTGGCCGGGTGGCTGGGGACGAACGGACCGACCTAATCCCAGGTGGACGAACCCCAGGTGCTCATCTTCACAGGTGCACCCGGCCCTCACACCTGTAGGATGCAGGCGTTACCCAGATCGAACCAACTCTGCCTGACGCAGAGCTGGCGCGACCGTATGGCGGCCGGGAAAAGCCCTTCGACGCAGTGGGCGCCGGTATCTACCGCAGTGCGCGCAAGAGGACAGCTCTCGGCGCCCGGCCCACCACAAGCGGGCCGCGCTACCAGGCGGCAGAAAGGCAAGGGCCGTGGCGTCCACGGTCACCTCGTCGAAGACCTCCCGCCCGGGATACGGGCAACTGCTGCGCACCCGCGGCGCCTGGACGTTCCTGCTCCCCGGGTTCGCCGCACGCCAGCCGTTCGCGATGCTGACGATCTCCATCGTGCTGCTGGTGCAGCACACCACCGGCTCGTACGGCACGGCAGGCGCCGCCGCGGCCGTCACCGGCGTCTCCATGGCGCTGTTCGCGCCCTGGACCGGCCGTCTGGCGGACCGCTTCGGGCAACGCGCCGTACTGATCCCCGGTGTGCTGGTGCACGCCCTCGCGGGCCTCAGCCTGACGGCACTCGCGCTGGCGGACGCCCCCCTGTGGGCGCTGTTCGCGGCGGCCGTCCCCACAGGCGCCTCGGTGCCGCAGGTCGGCCCCATGGTGCGGGCCCGCTGGGGCGTGAAGCTCCAGGGCTCCCCCCTGATGAACACCGCGGCGGCCTTCGAGTCCGTCACGGACGAGCTGACCTTCGTCGTCGGCCCGCTGCTCGCCACCGCCCTGTGCACCGCCGTGGACCCGGCGGCGGGCCTGGTGACCGAGGCCGCGCTGACCCTGGTCGGCGGTCTGCTGTTCGCCGCGCAGAAGAGCACCCAGCCGACGGTCACCACCGGCGGGCACGCGCGCGTGGAGCACGCCTCGGCGCTGCGCGTCCCCGGAGTGCGGGTGCTGGCCGTGGCGTTCCTCGGCATCGGTTCCGTCTTCGGCGGCATGCAGGTCTCACTGGCCGCGTTCACCGAGTCGATCGGCGAGCCCGGCCTGAACGGCGTCCTGTACGGGATCTTCGCCGCGGGCAACATGCTCTCCGGCGTCGCGTGCGGCGCCATCGCCTGGAAGGCGGCCCCGCAGCGCCGCCTGGTCGTCGGCTACGGCGCCCTCGCGCTGGCCGCCGCCGGCCTGTGGGCCGCGCACTCGGTGCTGCTGCTCGCCGGGCTCGGCCTGCTGGTCGGCATGTGCATCGCGCCCGCCCTGATCACCGGCTACACCCTGGTCGAGGACCTGGTCCCGGCCGGGGCGCGCACCGAGGCGTTCACCTGGCTGACCGGCGCGGTGGCGCTCGGGCAGGCGGGTGCCGTCACGGTCGCCGGACAGCTGGAGGACCGCTTCTGGGACGGCGCCGGGTTCCTGGTCCCGCTCGGGGGTACGGCGCTCGCGCTGGCGACCCTGGTCGCCCTCAGGCCGCGGCTGGTCGCCCGCCCCCGGAGCCGTACCGTCGCACGTGGCGTCGGTCACCGCGCGCCGGTCCCAGTGGACTGATCCCGAGGAATACGTCACTATGGACCGTCGTTAGCACTCATCGAGTGAGAGTGCCAGGAGGAAGACAGTGCCGACCTACCAGTACCAGTGCACCGAGTGCGGCGAGGGCCTTGAGGCGGTGCAGAAGTTCACCGATGACGCCCTGACCGAGTGCCCCAGCTGCGAGGGCCGCCTGAAGAAGGTGTTCTCCGCGGTCGGCATTGTCTTCAAGGGCTCCGGTTTCTACCGCAACGACAGCCGCGGCTCCTCGTCGAGCAGCTCGACGGCGTCCACGAGCTCGTCCTCGTCGTCCTCGTCGTCTTCACCCTCGTCCTCTTCGTCCTCGGACTCGAAGGCGTCGAGCGCGGGGACGTCGTCCAGCAGCACCGCCGCCTGAGGCACGCGCACGCACACGCACGGGGCCCCGCCGTCGTACAACTGGTGGGGGCCTCGCAACTGGTGGGGGCCTCGGTCTTCCGCCACCAGCTCCTGTGGTCACCCCGACGGCGGCTACTGTGCAGAGCATGGCGAACGCAGAGATCGGTGTAATCGGCGGCTCAGGCTTCTACTCGTTCCTCGACGACGTGACCGAGCTCCAGGTGGACACGCCGTACGGGCAGCCCAGCGACTCCCTCTTCCTCGGCGAGATCGCCGGGCGGCGGGTCGCCTTCCTGCCCCGGCACGGACGCGGCCACCATCTCCCGCCGCACCGGATCAACTACCGGGCCAACCTCTGGGCACTGCGTTCGGTCGGCGTGCGCCAGGTCCTCGGGCCCTGCGCGGTGGGCGGGCTGCGCCCCGAGTACGGCCCGGACACGCTACTCGTCCCGGACCAGCTCGTCGATCGTACGAAGGCGCGGGTGTCGACGTACTTCGACGGACTGCCGCTGCCCGACGGCACCGTGCCCAACGTGGTGCACGTGTCCCTGGCCGACCCCTACTGCCCCACCGGACGGTCGGCGGCCCTGAAGGCCGCGCGCGGGCGGAACTGGGAGCCGGTGGACGGCGGCGCGCTCGTGGTGATCGAGGGGCCGCGCTTCTCCACCCGTGCCGAATCGTTGTGGCACCAGGCGCAGGGCTGGTCGGTGGTGGGCATGACCGGCCACCCCGAGGCGGCGCTCGCCCGAGAACTGGAACTCTGCTACACCTCGCTGACCTTGGTCACCGACCTGGACGCGGGCGCCGAGACCGGCGAGGGCGTCTCGCACGAAGAGGTGCTGCGGGTGTTCGCCGCGAACGTGGACCGGCTGCGGGGGGTGCTGTTCGACGCGGTGGCGGCGCTGCCCGCGAACGACGAGCGGGACTGTCTGTGCGTGAACGCGCTGGGCGGGATGGACCCGGGCTTCGAGCTGCCGTGATGCCTGCTGTTGGGCTTGCCTGTTGTTGGGCTGTGGCGGCGGAACGTCCCGTTCGGGTGAGGGAGTTGTCCACAACCCGTCGGTAGTACACGAGCCTCGGCGGGCGACGGCGCGAAGCCTCATCGTGGGCTGCAACCGATCCGTCGTCACAGGTGGTGGTCCTCGTGTCCTTCGCTGCGCCCTCCGTACCGTCCTCCGCTCCGCGTCCTCCCCGCCCACTCGGCACCGACGCGCCTCCGACCTGCGAGGTGCCGCACTTCGCTCCCGTTCGCGTACGCGGCGGGCGGTATCCGCTGCGCCGGTTCGTACGGCATCGGCGGCGGGCCCTGGCCGCCGGGCTCGCGATCACCGCCGCCGCGCTGGTGGCGGCCGGCCCGCGCGCCCCGGCCGACGCTCATCGGGGCGACCGGGCCCGCGGGCACCCCGTGGCGGACCGGGCGGCGGAGCACCGGGCCGTGGAGCGGGTGTCCGCGCCCGTGCGGATCGCCGACGCGGCGACGGTGCGGCTGCTGCGCCCCGGCGACCGGGTCGACGTCGTCGCCGCCGGGGAGACGGCGACGGGCGGTGCGGCTGGTGTGGTCGCGCGCGGTGCTCTGGTGACCAAGGTGCCCGAGCCGCTGGACGGCGAGGTCGAGAGCGGGGCGCTGGTCGTGCTCTCGGTTCCGCGTGCCACCGCGGCACGTCTGGCGGGCGCGAGCGCGACGGCTCGGCTGGCGGTGACGTTGTGCTGAACCGCGTCTTGCGCGTTGTGCGCGACTTGCTGTCAAGTCTCTCCTTCAAGCTACCGAATTGGACACGGCCGCCTCGCCCTGCCGTAGGTTGCGGAACTGTTTGTTCCACTATCCGCAGATGCGATGAGAAGAGGCCACGAGGTGAGCGAGAAGAAGGAACCGAGCGTCTGGCAGGGCTTCAAGGCCTTCCTGATGCGCGGGAACGTCGTCGATCTGGCAGTCGCGGTGGTCATAGGCGCCGCCTTCACCAACATCGTCAACTCGGTGGTGAAGGGCGTCATCAACCCGCTGGTCGGCGCGATCGGCACCAAGAACCTCGACAGCTACAGCTCGTGCCTCAAGGGCCCCTGCACCGGTACCGGCGACACCGCGACCGGCGTCCGGATCCTGTGGGGCTCGGTCCTCGGCGCCACGCTCACCTTCCTGATCACCGCGGGCGTCGTCTACTTCCTGATGGTCCTGCCCATGTCGAAGTACCTGGCACGGGTGGAGGCCCGCAGGAAGGCGAAGGAGGGCACGCAGGAGGTCATCGAGGCGACCGAGCTGGAGGTGCTCAAGGAGATCCGCGACGCGCTGGTCGCACAGCGCGGCTCGGGGCACAACCAGCAGTAACGGCTCAGATGTGGTGGGGCGGCTTCTCGTCGAGGAAGCGCTTCAGGTCGTCGGCCGCGTCACCACCGGAGCCGGGCCGCTCGCCCCACCCGCGATCGGTGTCGTCCGAGGACGGCTCGTCCAGCGGATCGTCGAAGACCAGCGCGGCCTTGGGCTCACGCGGCTCGGGGGCGGGGGAGGTACTCATGCCTCCAGGGTACGGGGCGGATACCGACGGAGACCGGGGCCAGGATGCCGGGTTGATCCACTCTTGCGAAGATTTTCCAGCCGGTCTCTGCTGTGCTTGGAATCACGTGGAGGAGAACGACGCGCTGGGCGACTGGTGCCGATCGCGGCGGGTGGCCTGCCGATCGCGTTTTCCGCCTGGTGGGTCTATTTCGTGGTGCCGATCCACGGGCGCCTGCGCTCCAGCCGGGAGGCGTTCGTGTGGGGTTACGGCCACTACCTGGTCTTCGCCTCGGCGGCCGCGATCGGTGCGGGCCTGGAGGTGGCCGTCGAGCAGACGGTCGGCAAGGCGCACATCTCCACGCTGTCCGCGTCCGCCGGGGTGACGCTGCCGACGGCGCTGCATCTGCTCACCGTCCGGGCCCTGCACTCACGCCACTTCAAGGGCGGTATCGCCCAGCAACTCGTGCTGCAGACGGCGGCGTTGCTGGTGATCTGCTGCACCTTCCTGCGCGGCGGTCCTCGCGGCGGGCGTCGTGTTGGCGTGGCGGTCGTGACCGGGACGACCCTGACGGCACGTATGGCCGCCCGGGGGCGCGAGGCGCAGGCGGGCACGCCGACCGCCTGACTCCCGGAGCGCGCTGGGGAAACGCCCGCCGGGGCAGGAGACTTGCCCCATGACAGTTGATGCTCTGACAGACGTGACCGGCCTGCGAGTGGGGCACGCGACGCGCGCCGGCGGCGGCTGGCTCACCGGCACCACCGTCGTCCTGGCACCCGAGGGCGGGGCCGTCGCCGCGGTGGACGTGCGCGGTGGTGGCCCCGGCACCAAGGAGACCGACGCCCTCGATCCGCGCAACGTGGTGCAGAAGGCCGAGGCGGTGGTGCTGACCGGCGGCAGCGCGTACGGGCTCGACGCGGCGTCGGGTGTGATGGCCTGGCTGGAGGAGCGGGGGCGCGGCGTGCGCGTCGGGCCGGATCCGGCGCATGTCGTGCCGGTGGTGCCCGCCGCGTGCGTCTTCGACCTGGGCCGGGGCGGCGACTTCCGGGCCAGACCGGACGCGGCCCTCGGCCGGGCGGCCGTCGAGGCGGCCGCGGCGAGCGAGATCGGCGCGCCGGTGCCGGAGGGCTGCGTGGGCGCGGGTACGGGTGCGGCGGTCGGGCCGATGAAGGGCGGGGTCGGCACCGCGAGCGTCGTCCTCGGCTCGGGGATCACCGTGGCCGCGCTGGTGGTAGCCAACGCGGCGGGGTCGGTGCTGGATCCGGAGACGGGGGTGCTGTACGGGGAGTTGTTCCAGGGGCGCGTGAACTACCCCGAGGCGCAGGTGCACGAGGCGGCACGCACGCGGCTCGCCGAGAGCGCGGCGCGGAACATGCCGCCTCCGCTGAACACCACGCTCGCGGTCGTCGCCACGGACGCGGACCTGACCAAGGCGCAGGCGCAGAAGCTGGCGGGCACGGCACACGACGGCATCGCCCGCGCGGTGCGGCCGGTTCATCTGCTGCACGACGGCGACACGGTCTTCGCGCTGGCGACCGGGGCGCGCGCCCTCGACGCCGCGCAGCCGCTGGCGCTGAACGAGATCCTGGCGGCGGGCGCGGACGTGGTGACGCACGCGATCGTGCGGGCGGTCCGGGCGGCCGAGTCGGTGGAGGGGGCGGGGGAGGGCGGGGGGTGGCCCTCCTACACGGAGCTGTACGGAGGGAGTTGAGGAGCTGAGCGGGCCGCCGCCCGCGTCGAGTTCAGCGATTGTCCTGGTTCTGTCACGTGATGGCGTTGCTGGTGAGCGGAGGGAACCCCACCGGTCCCCGGTTCCCTCTTTCTCCACGCACCGGAGCGGATCACCCACATCACACGAACATGGAGCAGCCCGTGACAACGCCGGACATAGCAACGCGGCGCACGCTGGGGGCCTGTGCCGCCCTGATGGCCGGCGCGCTCGCCCTCACCGCCTGCAGTGGCAGTGCCAAGGCCGGCAACGACGGCAAGCGGGGCGGCAGTGGCGGCGAGGCGAAGACCTCGGCGCCGCGGATCGTCATCTCGGCCAAGGACGGCTCGACCGGCGCGTCGATCAACACGACCGGCGTGCAGGTCAGCGACGGGAAGCTGACCGAGGTGAAGATGACGGTGGCGGAGACGGGGCAGGCCGTGCCGGGCGCCATCTCCCCGGACGGGCGGAGCTGGAAGCCGAAGGAGCAGCTGGAGCGGGGCACGAAGTACGAGATAGCGGCGACCGCGAAGGACGCGAGCGGCAGGGCCACCGCCGCCGATTCCACGTTCACGACCGTGACGGCGGCGAACAGCTTCATCGGGACGTACACGCCGGACAACGGGACGACGGTCGGGGTCGGGATGCCGGTGTCGTTCACGTTCGACAAGGCGATCAGCGACAAGAAGGCCGTGCAGTCGCACATCACGGTCACGTCGAGCAGTGGGCAGAAGGTGGTCGGGCACTGGTTCGGGGCGCAGCGGCTCGACTTCCGGCCCGAGGAGTACTGGAAGGCCGGCTCCAAGGTCACGATGAAGATCGACCTGGACGGGGTGGAGGGCGCGAACGGCGTCTACGGGGTGCAGAAGAAGACGGTCACCTTCACGATCGGGCGCTCGCAGGTCTCCACGGTGGACGCGGGCACGCAGACCATGACGGTCGTGCGCGACGGCAGGACCATCAGGACGGTCCCGATCTCGGCGGGCAGCCCGGAGTTCCCCACGTACAACGGGCAGATGGTGATCTCGGAGAAGCTGGCGGAGACGCGGATGGACAGCCGTACGGTCGACCTCGCCGACGCGTACAACATCCCGGACGTGCCGCACGCGATGCGGCTGACCACGTCCGGCACGTTCCTCCACGGCAACTACTGGTACAAGAAGGCCAATCCGCCCTTCGGCCGCTTCGGCAGCAGCCACGGCTGTGTCGGGCTCCTGGACGTGCAGGGCGGGCAGGGGGACACTCCGGCCAAGTGGTTCTACGACAACTCGCTCATCGGGGACGTCGTGATCGTGAAGAACTCCGCCGACTCCACGGTGGCGCCGGACAACGGGCTCAACGGCTGGAACATGGCGTGGAGCGAGTGGATCGCGGGGAGCGCCGACTGACCGCACGCCGACCCGGAGATCCGGGAGATCCGGGAGATCCGGGAGGTCCGGGAGTCCTGTACGACGGCCGTCCGACCAGCGGCTTTTGACGGAGCGTCGGGTCGCGTGGGAACTTCTCGCGCGACCGGGCCGTTTTCCCGGCGTACGTTTTCTCGGTTCCCGGACATGATGTCCGACCGAGGGGCTACGGTATGCACCCACAAGGTGACATGCAGCAACGCCGGGAGAAACCTTGAGCGTTCCGTACGAGACGGCAGCGTACGAACCACCCGATTCGCCCGAGTCTCCGGAGGAGCACCTCGCGCGTCTGCTCGGACGCGCCCTGAACTCGTTCGAGCTGCCCGACGAGACGATAAGGCGGCTCGACAGCGCGCTGGCGCACGACAGCTCGCTGCACTCCGCGCACCACAGCGCGGGTCTGCACCAGGAGACGTACCGGCACACCTGGCTGCTCGCCGACGGCTCGGCGCTCACCCTCTGGGAGCTCGTCCACAACACCACGCCGGGCGGGGCCCCGCAGCACGAGGTGTACGTCGACTCGGAGGAGTTGCAGGCAGCGGGCGCCCGGCTCGCGCTGCCGCCGGACACGCCGGACTTCGAACTGCCGGTGCCGGTGGAGCTGTCGTCGATTCCGATGCCCCGGCACGCGTACGTACCGGACGACTCGGCGGATCACGCGCGCCGGCTGCTGCGCCGGGCGGAGAATCCGGACCGGCCCGGCGCGGAGACGGCCGCGCTGCTCGCCACGGCGTGCGCCCACCAGATCACGCAGGCCTTCGGGCGCCCCTGCCGCGCGGGACGCGCCGGGCTGGGTTTCTCGCTCTACGAGCACGCGTTCCTGCTGTGCGACGGGCAGGAGGTCTCCCTGTGGGAGGTCGAGCACACGGCCACGCCGGACGGGCGGCACATGTGCGAGGTGTACACGACCGAGGACGCGGCCCGGGAGGCGATGGAGCGCAGGGCCGCGCATCTGTCGTGAGGGGCGGGACGCGATCTGAACCGACCGCGCGGTCGACGGGGCGCGCGTCTCGACCAACAGCACGGTCCGGGACCGACCTCGGTCCCGGACCGTGCTGCCTTTCCGCGCTCGGTGCCTACGCCGCCACCGGCTGCTTCGGCTCCGTCGGCACCGCGACCCGCTTGGGCCCCTGAGCCCCGGGGGCCGGCTTGCGCAGGCCCTTGAGGAGGATGACCAGGCCCGCCGTGACCGCCGTACCGGCCGCGATGGCCAGCAGGTACAGCAGCGGCTTGCCGATCAGGAAGGTGACCCAGATGCCGCCGTGCGGGGCGCGCAGGGTCGAACCGAACGCCATGGTCAGGGCGCCGGTGACCGCGCCGCCCGCCATGGAGGCGGGGATGACGCGCAGCGGGTCGGCGGCCGCGAACGGGATGGCGCCCTCGGAGATGAAGGAGGCGCCGAGGACCCAGGCGGCCTTGCCGTTCTCCCGCTCGGCGCTGGTGAACAGCTTCCTGCGGACGGTGGTGGCCAGGGCCATGCCCAGCGGCGGGACCATGCCGGCGGCCATCACGGCGGCCATGATCTTCATCGCGGAGTCGCTGGGGGCCGCGACCGAGATACCGGCCGTCGCGAAGGTGTACGCCACCTTGTTGACCGGGCCGCCGAGGTCGAAGCACATCATCAGGCCGAGCAGCACGCCGAGCAGGACGGCGTTGGCGCCGGACAGGCCGTTCAGCCAGTCGGTGAGGCCCTTCTGTGCCGCGGCGATGGGCTTGCCGATCACCACGAACATCAGGAACCCGACGACCGCGGAGGAGATCAGCGGGATCACCACCACGGGCATGATGCCGCGCAGGGGCGCCGGGATGTTGACGCGCTGGATGCCGAGGACCACTCCACCGGCGATCAGACCGGCGACCAGACCGCCGAGGAAGCCCGCGCCGATCGTCAGGGAGATCGCGCCGCCGACGAAGCCGGGCACGAGGCCGGGGCGGTCGGCCATGCCGTAGGCGATGTAACCGGCGAGGACCGGGACGAGGAAGCCGAAGGCCGCGGCGCCGATCTGGAACAGCAGGGCGCCCCAGCTGTCGACCTGGCCCCAGTCGAAGTGCTCGGTGACGGACCTGGCCTCGTTGATCTGGTAGCCGCCGATCGCGAAGCCGAGGGCGATGAGCAGACCGCCCGCGGCGACGAACGGGACCATGTAACTCACGCCGGACATCAGCCACTTGCGCAGCTTGGTGCCGTAGCCCTCGCCGGGCTCACCGGCGCGTTCCACCGGCGTGGAGCCGGGCCGGGCGGCGGCCGTGACCTCGCCGCGCGCCGCCTTGCCGCGCACCTCGGCGATGAGTTCGGCGGCACGGTTGATGCCCGCCTTCACACCGACGTCGACGGTGGGCTTCCCGGCGAAGCGGTCCTTCTCCCGTACGGGCAGGTCGTGGGCGAGGATCACGCCGTCCGCCGCCGCGATGACCGCCGGGTCGAGCCGGGTGAAACCGGCCGAGCCCTGCGTCTCGACGACGACCTCGACACCGGCCTCGCGGCCCGCGTTCTCCAGGGACTCGGCCGCCATGTAGGTGTGGGCGATGCCGGTGGGGCAGGAGGTGACGGCGACGATACGGAAGGGGCGTTCGCCGTCGGAGTCGGCGGAGTCGGTGACGGTGTCGCCCGTGGCGGCGTCGGGGGAGGCCGCCCCCGACGCCGCCACGGAGTCTGCGGAATCGGTGGAAGCGGTGGAGGCGGCCGCACCGGCCGCGGCAGCCGACCCCGTGTCACCGGCGGTGGCGGCCGCCGGAGTCGCGTCCCCGCGGATGAGCGCCGCCGCGGTCCCCGCGTCCCCGACCGCCCGCAGCGCGTCGGTGAACTCGGCGTTCATCAGCTGCCGGGCCAGCGACGACAGGATCGTGAGGTGGGCGTCGTCGGCGCCGGCGGGCGCGGCGATCAGGAAGATCAGGTCGGCGGGGCCGTCTGCCGCACCGAAGTCGATCCCGGACGCGCTGCGCCCGAAGGCGAGCGTCGGCTCGGTGACGTGCTCGCTGCGGCAGTGCGGGATGCCGATGCCGCCGTCGAGGCCGGTCGGCATCTGCGCCTCGCGGGCGGCCACGTCGGCGAGGAAGCCGTCCAGGTCGGTCACCCGGCCCAGGGCCACCATGCGTTCGGCGAGGGCGCGTGCCGCCGCTTCCTTGGTGTCGGCGGACAGGTCGAGGTCGACCAGGTCCGCGGTGATCATGTCGCTCATCGCGGGCTCCTTCGCACGCGTATCGCCCGTGAGGTGAGGTGGGCGGGGGAGGGGACGGGGGTGCTGTGGGGGGTTGTGAGGAGTGCGGGGGTGGCGGAGACGGGGCCGGGGAAACCCCGCCTCCGCCAGGCGGCAGGGCGGCTCAGGGTGCCCTGCCGGCCGACCGTCGCGGCGAGTAACGGGGAGCCCCGCCGCACACCGGCCGACAACCGCGGCACGCAGCGGGAACCCCACCGCACACCGGCCGATTCGGGATACGCCGGGCAAAACGTCGTACGCACGCTCATGAGACCGGCTCCTTCAGCTCGCGGTCAACCGGCACGTCGGAGGTGACCGTCACCGCGGCCGGGTCCAGGTCGCCCGGCGTCGGCATCACGCTGCCGGGCAGCTGGACGGCGGCCGCGCCGTGCGCGATGGCGGAGGCGAGGGCCTCCGGGCCGCTGCCGCCGGCGATCAGGAACCCGGCGAGCGAGGAGTCACCGGCGCCCACGTTGGAGCGCACGACATCCACGCGCGCGCTGCCGAACCAGGTGCCCGCGCCGTCCACGAGCAGCTGCCCGTCGGCGCCCAGGCTCGCCAGCACGGCGCGTGCGCCCCGCTCGCGCAACTCCTCGGCCGCCTTCACCGCGTCGCCCACCGTCGCCAGGGGCCGCCCGACGGCTTCGGAGAGCTCCTCGGCGTTCGGCTTCACCACGTCGGGCCGCTCCCGCAACGCCTCCAGCAGCGCACGCCCCGAGGTGTCCAGAGCGATCCGGGCGCCCCCGGCGTGCGCCCGCGCGACCAGCTCGGCGTACCAGGACGGCGCGAGGCCGCGCGGCAGACTGCCGCAGCACGCGATCCAGTCGGCGTCCCGCGCCTGCGCGCGCACCGTCTCGAAGAGCAGCTCCTGCTCCTGAGCCGACAGCTCCGGCCCCGGCGCGTTGATCTTCGTGAGCACGCCGTCCGCCTCCGCGAGCGCGATGTTCGAGCGGGTGGCGCCCGCGATCGGGACCGGCGCGACCTCGATGCCCTGCGCGTCGAGCAGATCGGCGACGAGCGCGCCCGGTGCACCACCCAGGGGCAGGACCGCCACCGTGCGTCGTCCGGCGGCCGTGACGGCGCGCGAGACGTTCACGCCCTTGCCGCCGGGGTCCATGCGCTCGCCGGTGGCGCGGATGACCTCGCCGCGCTCCAGGGAGGGGACCTCGTAGGTGCGGTCGAGGGAGGGGTTGGGGGTGACGGTGAGGATCATGCGCGCACTACTTCCGTGCCGCCGCGCTCAATGGCGGTGGCGTCTTCGGGGCTCAGCCCGCTGTCGGTGATCAGCAGGTCCACGTCGCTCAGGTCGCCGAAGCGGGCGAAGTGCTCCTGGCCGTGCTTGGAGGAGTCGGCGAGCAGCACCACGCGGCGGGCGGCGGCGAGGGCCGCGCGCTTGACCGCGGCCTCGGCCAGGTCGGGGGTGGTCAGGCCGTGCTCGGCGGAGAAGCCGTTGGCCGCGACGAAGAGGACGTCCGCCCGGATCTCGCCGTACGCCCTGAGCGCCCAGGCGTCCACGGCGGCGCGCGTACGGTGCCGTACGCGCCCTCCGACGAGATGGAGCTGGATGCCCGGGTGGTCCGCGAGGCGGGCCGCGATCGGCAGGCTGTGCGTGACGACGGTGAGCGCGGCCTCCAGCGGCATGGCGGCGGCCAGCCGGGCCACCGTCGTACCGGCGTCGAGGATCATCGTGCCCTTGGTGGGCAGCTCGGCGAGGGCCGCCTTGGCGATGCGGTCCTTCTCGTCGGCCGCCGTGGACTCGCGCTCGGCGAGGTCCGGCTCGAAGTCGAGGCGGCCGACCGGGATGGCACCGCCGTGCACCCGGCGGACGAGCCCGGCGCGGTCGAGGGCCTTCAGGTCGCGGCGGATCGTCTCCGCGGTGACCTGGAACTCCTCGGCCAGCGACACCACGTCCACCCGGCCGCTGTCGCGGGCGAGACGGAGGATCTCCTGTTGCCGCTCCGGTGCGTACATGCCCGTTCGCCTCCGACCCGTGCCCGAACGTGTGGTTTCACTCGGAGGCTACGCCCGGATTTCCGGAAAGTAAACAGGCTCGGACCCCATTCGGGCATGAACGGACTTCCCCCGCGACGTCCGGCACCATGCCGGAGCATCCGGCACCATGCCGGAGCATCCGACACCATGCCGGAGCATCCGACACCATGCCGGAGCATCCGGCACCATGCCGGAACAGCGGAAAGGCCCGGCACCTCAGTGCCGGGCCCACTCGGAACGGGTGCCTCAGCGCACCAGCTCCGCCTCCTTCTCCACCACGGCCACCGGCTCCTCCGCACCGCCCTCGGCATGCCGCGCGGGCCGCCTCGGCAGCGCGAACATCAGCAGGAAGATCACCACCATCACCCCCGCGACCCACCCCACGGCATGCTGGAAGCCGTCCACGAACGGCGCCCCCGGCTGCGGGGCCGCTGCCGCCCGGTCGTCGATCACGCCGAAGAACACCACGGACACCAGTCCAAGACCGAGCGCGTTGCCCATCTGCTGCACCGTGCTGATCAGCCCGGATGCCGAACCGGCGTGCTCGCGCGGCACCCCGGAGAGGATCGCGTCGGTCAGCGGGGCGACGATCAGGCCCATGCCCGCGCCCATCACGACCAGCGGCAGCGCCATCTGCCAGGAGGCGATGGCGAGGCCGTACCGCTCGGACTCCCAGATGTAGAGGGCCAGCCCGGCGGCCATCACCAGCGCGCCCGCCTGCAGCACACCCCGCCCGAAGCGCGGCACCAGCTTCTGCACCGATACCCCGGCCGCCACCGACACCGCGATCGAGAACGGCACCCCGGTCAGCCCCGCCCGCAGCGGGCCCCAGCCGAGGCCGTACTGCATGTACAGCGTCCACACCAGGAAGAAGATGCCGAGCGCGATCCCGAACACCGTCTGCACGGCGATACCGGCCGCGAAGCTCTTGACCTTGAACAGCGACAGCTCGATCAGCGGGGAGCCGTCACGCTCCGCCTTGCGCCGCTCGTACGCCACCAGCGCGCCGAACACGACGAGCGCGGCGCCCATCGAGACGTACCCCCACAGCGGCCAGCCCAGCTCGCGGCCGCGGGTCAGCGGGTAGAGCAGCATCAGCAGCCCCAGCGTCACCAGGGCGACGCCGACGAGGTCCAGTTTCAGGGCGTACGGCGCCCTGGACTCGGTGATGAAACGGCGGCCCAGGATCAGGCCGGCGACGCCGACCGGGAGGTTGATCAGGAAGATCGGGCGCCATTCGAGGCCGAAGAGGTTCCACTCGGTCAGCAGGGCGCCGAGCAGCGGGCCGGAGACCGCGCCGAGGCCGACGACCGCGCCGAACAGGCCGAAGACCTTGCCGCGTTCGTGCGCCGGGAAGGTGGCGTGCACGATCGCCAGGACCTGCGGCACCATCAGCGCCGCCATCGCACCCTGCAGGATCCGGGCGCCGACCAGTATCTCCGGCGTGGCGGCGAGCCCGCACAGGGCGGACGCGAGGGTGAAGCCGCCGATACCGATGAGGAAGACGCGTTTGCGGCCGTGGATGTCGCCGAGGCGGCCGCCGGTTATCAGGCCCGCGGCGAAGGCGAGCGCGTAACCGGCGGTGATCCACTGGATCTGACTGAAGGACGCGCCCTCGTTGCGCTGGATCGACGGGATCGCGATGTTCACGATCGTGACGTCGACAAGGTCCATGAAGGCAGCGGTCATCACGATCGCGAGCGCGAACCAGCGGCGTCGATCCGGTGCGGGCGCAGCCATGGGCTGAGAGGTCTCGGTGGAGGTCATGGCGGCAAGCTATGGCCGCATTAGGTCAGTTCCTGGCCTGTTTCCGCGGCATCCTCGGACTCATGACGACGGACACTCCGGCTCGGCTCCTTCAGCTGCTCTCCCTCCTCCAGACGCCCCGCGAATGGCCCGGCGGCGAGCTCGCCGAGCGGCTCGGGGTCTCGCGGCGCACGGTGCGGCGGGACATCGACCGGCTGCGCGAGCTGGGCTATCCCGTGCAGGCGACCAAGGGCGCGGACGGCGGCTACCGGCTCGTCGCGGGCAAGGCCATGCCGCCGCTCGTCCTCGACGACGAGGAGGCGGTGGCGATCGCGGTGGGCCTGCGCGCCGGGGCCGGGCACGCGCTGGAGGGCGTGGACGAGGCTTCCGTGCGGGCGCTGGCCAAGCTGGAGCAGGTGCTGCCGAGCCGGCTACGGCACCGGGTGGCCACCCTGCAGACCGCGACCACGGCACTGACCAGCGGCGACGGCCCGACCATCGCACCCGAGACACTGACCGTGATGGCGTCGACAGTGGCCGGCCATGAGCGGCTGCGCTTCGCCTACCGCGCCGGGGACGGCAGTGAGTCGCGGCGCCTGACCGAGCCGTATCGGCTGGTGTCCACGGGGCGCCGCTGGTACCTCGTCGCGTACGACCTCGGCCGGGAGGACTGGCGCACCTTCCGCGTCGACCGGGTGAGCGAGCCGTTCGCGACCGGAGCGCGGTTCACGCCACGGGAGTTGCCGACGGGGAGCGCGGCGGAGTACCTGCGCCGGTCGATCCGGCGTCAGCAGGAGACGTACGAGGTGACGGTCACGTTCGACGCGCCCGCCGATGTCGTCGCGGCCCGGCTGCGGGGGTGGCTGGGGGCGCCGGAGCCGCTCGACGCGGGCCGGTGCCGACTGCGGGGCAGCACGGCCGAGCCGTTGGAGTGGGTGGCGGTGCGGCTGGCGATGCTGGGGTGCGAGTTCACCGTGCGTCAGCCGACGGAACTCGTGGAGTACGTGCGGGAGCTGGGGGGACGGCTGAGCCGGGCGGTGGGGTGAGGGCGCCTGCGGCGCGACGGCGGTGGCCGGGAACAGGCCGCCGCGTTGCGGCTCACCCCCACCGGAAGTCCCGCAGCGCCCCCAGATTCCGCAGCGCCAGCTCCGCCGGACCCTCAGGTCCCGTCATCGGGGCGGTCCCCGCGGCCCAGGACTCGACAGCCACTCGTACGACCGCACTCGCGACCGCGGCGGTGAAGCGCAGCTCGGGGTGCCCGCTCCCGGCAACGTTGTCGTCACCCTCCGTCCTGGCGGCCCTCTCCACCAGGACCTCCACCAACGTGTCCTCGGAGCCCCGGCACACCTCGGCCCACACCTTCCGCAACGCCGGGCTCGCCTCGGACATCCGGATCAGCGTCCGCACCCACTCCCACGACGACGCCGACACGCCCACCCCCGGCGTCAGCGTGTGCCGTACCGCGTGCTCCAGGGCCTGGGGGAGGGACAGTCCCGCCGGGGCCTCGCGGACGGCTTCGACCCAGCGGTGGGCGCCGGCCGCGTAGAGGGGGGCGACGGCCTCCTCCTTGGTGGCGAAGTAGCGGTAGAAGGTGCGCGGGGCGATCCCGGCGGCCTGGGCGATGTCCTCGGCGCGGGTGGCGCGCAGTCCGTGCCGCACGAAGAGGCCCGCCGCCGCGCGGGCGATCTCCATCCGCGTCTCCGCCTTGCGCCGCTCGGTCAGGGAGGCGGACGCGGACGCGGGGGACGGCGAAGAGGGCCGGGGCTGCTGTGCTGGGGTGGTACTGCTCACGTCGGCAGGCTATGCCCATGTGGCACAATCTGCCACCGGCGGGCCACCCCGGGGTTCAGGTACGGGGTGCCCCGCCGCCCAGGCTTGCCCTCAACGCGGCGAAGGCTGGGCGAAGGCCCGGGCGGAGGCTGACGTGCGACGAAAAAGAGCCGGGCCCCGACGCCCGGGGGAAGGCGCCGAAGCCCGGCTCGGGGAGGTCCCGGCGCCGGGGGGAGTGCGTCGGGACGTGGCTTGTGGTGTGTGGTGCGGCAGCGGCAGGTCACCTGCGGTGCCGCCCGGGCTGCCGTAGGGACCGTCGGTGCCCGGGGGGCTCGCCCTCGGGCCCGAACTGCCGTGCCACGGAGTCTTGTTCCCGGCACGCGTCATTTGAAGCGGCGTTACACGGCCATGTTCGCGCGGGCCTTCGCCCCCCGGCGTACGCCCCCGCGAACCTCGCCGTGCGGTACCTCCGACGAGCCTCACGCCGCGGCGTCGAAGCCGGTCTGACGTGCCAGCTTCTTCAGTTCCAGCAGGGCGTGCTTCTCGATCTGGCGGATGCGTTCACGGGTCAGGCCGTGCTCCTTGCCGACCTCGGTCAGGGTCCGCTCCCGGCCGTCCTCGATGCCGTACCGCATCTTGATGATGGACGCCGTGCGCTGGTCGAGGCGGCCGATGAGGTCGTCCAGCTCCTCGCTGCGCAGCAGGGTCATCACGGACTGCTCGGGGGAGACCGCCGAGGTGTCCTCCAGCAGGTCGCCGAACTGGGTCTCGCCCTCGTCGTCCACTGACATGTTCAGCGAGACGGGGTCGCGCGCCCAGTCCAGGACGTCGCTGATGCGCTCCGGCGTCGAGCCGAGCTCCTCGGCGATCTCCGCGGGCTCCGGGTCCCGGCCGTGATCGCGGTTGAACTCGCGCTGCACGCGCCGGATCCGGCCCAGTTCCTCCACCAGGTGGACGGGCAGCCGGATGGTGCGCGACTGGTCGGCTATGGAGCGGGTGATCGCCTGGCGGATCCACCAGGTGGCGTAGGTCGAGAACTTGAAGCCCTTGCGGTAGTCGAACTTCTCGACCGCGCGGACCAGGCCCGCGTTGCCCTCCTGGATCAGGTCCAGCAGGGGCAGGCCGCTGCGCGGATAGCGCCGGGCGACGGCGACGACCAGGCGGAGGTTGGAGCGGATGAAGACGTCCTTGGCCCGCTCCCCCTGGGCGACCAGGGCTTCGAGTTCCTCACGGGTGGCGTCCGCCCTGGACTCCTCGTACCCGTCGAGGACCTGTCGCGCGAACACACCCGCCTCGATGGTCTGGGACAGCTCGACCTCCTTGGCGGCGTCGAG
Source organism: Streptomyces sp. TRM70350 (assembly GCF_019219825.1). Taxonomy (GTDB): domain Bacteria; phylum Actinomycetota; class Actinomycetes; order Streptomycetales; family Streptomycetaceae; genus Streptomyces. The sequence continues at coordinate 74,612 of NZ_JAHUXH010000030.1, forward strand.
CAGCGGTGTCCGCGCGATCTCGTCGAGATACATGCCGACCAGATCGCGGTCCGCGATCTCGCCGCCATGGGCGCGAACACTGCTGGTCGCGTCGACGGTCTCGCCTGCGGCGGACGTACGACGGGCGACGGCACGGGTTGCCATGCGTGCTCCCTTGCGATGGTGAGGTCAGCGGGTGGTCCTTCGGACGCTCAGCACCCTCTCCGGTCTACTGCGGGTGCCCTGCATCCGATGGAAACAACGACTGGAATCAGGACAGAATTCCCAACCCACCCCTCGATTTTTCTGATCATGCAGTACCCTGTCCGGCCACACGAGGAGGCTCGATGTCGTCGGAACGTACAGAGGTGCAGGTCAGACCGGGAGTCGAGGGTGATCTCGCGGCCCTCACCGACCTCTACAACCACTACGTTCGTGAGACCTCCATCACATTCGACACGGCGGTCTTCACTCCGGAAGAGCGCCGCCCTTGGCTGCTCTCCCACCCGGAAGACGGGCCGTACCGGCTGATGGTTGCCACGAACGCGGACTCACAGGAAATCCTGGGGTACGCCACATCCAGTCCTTATCGCGCGAAGCCCGCGTACGCCACCTCCGTGGAGGTCACGGTCTACGTCGCCCCGCACGCCGGCCGGCGCGGCGTGGGCACGCTGCTGTACAAGGCCCTCTTCGAGGCCCTGTCGGGCGAGGACCTGCACCGCGCCTACGCGGGTATCGCGCAGCCGAACGAGGCGTCCACGCGGCTGCACGAACGCTTCGGCTTCCGGTACGTCGGCACGTACAGGGAGGTCGGCCGCAAGTTCGGGCGCTACTGGGACGTGGCCTGGTACGAGAAGGAGCTGTAGATCGGTTCGAGAAGGAGCTGCAGGTCGGTACGAGAAGGAGCTGCAGGCCGGTACGAGAAGAAGCTGTGAATCAGCGCGGAAAGCCTGCGGGTCAGCCGAACTGCACCGACCGCTTCGCCAGCCCCAGCCAGAAGCCCTCGATCACGGACCTCTGCCGCCCCAGCTCCCCCGTCGCGTCCGCCGCGCCCATGGTCACGAACAGCGGGGCGAAGTGCTCGGTGCGCGGGTGGGCGAGCCGCCCGGCCGGGGAGGTGCGGGTGAAGTCGAGCAGCGCGTCCACGTCACCGGCGTCCAGTACCCGTCGGCCCCAGTCGTCGAACTCGGCCGACCAGCTCGGCACTCCCCCACCGGGGTGCCGCAGCGCGGCGAGGTTGTGGGTGAAGAAGCCGGAGCCGACGATGAGCACACCCTCGTCGCGCAGCGGGGCGAGCTTCCGGCCGATCTCCATCAGCCGCACCGGGTCGAGGGTCGGCATGGAGACCTGCAGGACGGGGACGTCGGCGTCGGGGAACATCTCGACCAGCGGGACGTACGCGCCGTGGTCCAGGCCCCGGTCCGGGACGTCCTGCACCGGCATGCCGGGCGCGCGCAGCAACTTGCGTACGGCCTCGGCGAGTTCGGGCGCGCCCGGAGCGTCGTACCGGACCTGGTAGTAGTGCTCGGGGAAGCCCCAGAAGTCGTGGACGAGGGGGACGGTCCGGGTGGCGCCGAGGGCGAGCGGGGCCTCCTCCCAGTGGGCGGAGACGACGAGGACGGCCCGGGGGCGGGGCAGTGCGGCGGACCAGGCGGCGAGCTGACCGGGCCAGATCGGGTCGTCCGCCAGCGGCGGGGCGCCATGGCTGAGGTACAGGGCGGGCATGCGCTCCTGAGCGGCGGCGGACATGACGGCGACTCCTTCCGGTCCTGACTCCTTCCGGCCCTTCCGGGAGGACCCAGCTACTTTAACTTTAAAGCTTTCCTGTCGAGCTTACGCCCTATTTGTTTAAGTTTCAAGGAGCGGTCTCGTACAGTGGACCTCATGAACACGGCATCCGCATCCGCACCCGCGCCCGCACCCGTCGACGAGCCGAACTGGCTCACCGACGAGGAGCAGCGCGTCTGGCGCTCGTACATCGAGGCCGCCACGCTCCTGGAGGACCATCTCGACCGTCAGCTCCAGCGTGACGCGGGCATGCCGCACGTCTACTACGGCCTCCTCGTCAGGCTCGCCGAGTCCCCGCGCCGCCGGCTGCGGATGACCGAGCTGGCGATGCACGCGAAGATCACCCGCTCCCGCCTCTCCCACGCCGTCGCCCGGCTGGAGAAGAACGGCTGGGTCCGCCGCGAGGACTGCCCCTCGGACAAGCGGGGCCAGTTCGCGGTGCTCACGGACAAGGGCCTTCAGGTGCTGAAGCAGTCCGCGCCGGGCCATGTGGCCGCCGTACGCCAGGCGGTGTTCGACCGGCTCACCCCCGAACAGCAGAAGTCCCTCGGCGAGATCATGCGGATCGTCGCCGAGGGACTTCAGCCCAGCGAGGCCGGGGCGGACCTGCCCTGGCTTCGCTGAGCCCGTACGGATCGCCCGAAGGGGTACGCCGGGACAGGCGCCGTCAGTGGGTCAGTGGGTCTAGCCGGTCTAGCCGGTCTGTGGGTCTATGGGTCTATGGGTCTAGCCGGTCGGTCTATGGGTCTATGGGTCTAGCGGGTCCATAGGCCTAGCGGGTCTAGTGGGTCAGTGGGTCTAGTGGGTCAGGCGGGTCAGTGCGCGACCACCGGCACCGGCACCTCGTCCTCGGCGCCCTCGCCCGCGCCGATCGCCGCGCCCATGTTCGGGCGGCCGGCGTTGACGAAGGTCAGGGCGATCGCCGCGGCGAGGACCAGGATGCCGACGGCGAACCAGATGGCGCTGGTGTAGCCCTGCACCAGGCCCTCCAGCTGGACGAGCTGCTGCTGGGAGGGCGAGGTCGCCGAGCCGATGTGGTCGGTGATGTACGACGTGGTCGCCGAGGCGGCGATGGTGTTCAGCAGGGCCGTACCGATCGCGCCGCCCACCTGCTGCGAGGTGTTGACCATCGCCGAGGCGACACCGGCGTCCCGGGGCTCGACGCCCTGCGTGGACAGGGACATCGCGGGCATGAACGCCGTACCCATGCCGAGGCCGAGCAGCAGCATCGACGGCAGCAGCAGAGCGGCGTACGAGGAGCCGATCTCCAGCTGGGTCAGCAGCAGCATGCCCACCGCGGCCACCAGGAAGCCGGGGCCCATCAGCAGGCGCGGTGCGACCCGGGTCATCAGGCGGGTGCCGATCTGGGTGGAGCCGGTGATCATGCCCGCGATCATCGGCAGGAAGGCGAAGCCCGTCCGGACCGGCGAGTAGCCCTTCACGACCTGAAGGTAGTAGGTCAGGAAGAGGAACAGGCCGAACATCGCGATGATCGCGAGGCCGAGCGAGAGGTAGACGCCACCGCGGTTGCGCTCGGTGAGCACGCGCAGCGGCAGCAGCGGGGCCTTGACCCGCGACTCGACGAACACGAACGCGGCGAGCAGCACGGCCGACGCGACGAACATGGCGACGGTCACGGAGTCGCTCCAGCCGTCGGACTCGGCGCGGGTGAAGCCGTACACCAGCGCGACCAGCCCGAGGGTGGACAGGATCACGCCGGGGATGTCGAGCGGGGAGCGGTTGCGGCCGCCCTCGGGCTCACGGATGACGAACCAGGCACCGGCCGCGGCGATCACCGCGAACGGGATGTTCACGAAGAACGTCCAGCGCCAGTCCAGGTACTCGGTGAGGAAGCCACCGAGGATCAGACCGACGGCACCGCCACCACCGGCGATGGCGCCGTAGATGCCGAACGCCTTGGCCCGCTCCTTGGCGTCGGTGAACATCACGGCGAGCAGGGAGAGCGCGGCGGGCGCGAGGAGGGCGCCGAAGACGCCCTGCAGAGCGCGGGAGCCGAACATCATCGCCTCGTTGGTGGCCGCGCCGCCCAGCGCGGAGGCGGCGGCGAAGCCGGCCAGGCCGAGGACGAAGGTGCGCTTGCGGCCCCACAGGTCGGCTATTCGGCCGCCGAACAGCAGCAGACCGCCGAAGGCGAGGGCGTAGGCCGTGACGACCCACTGCCGGTTGCCGTCCGAGATGCCCAGGTCCTGCTGGGCGGAGGGCAGCGCAATGTTCACGATGGTGGCGTCGAGGACGACCATCAGCTGGGCGAGCGCGATGAAGACCAGCGCTTTCCAGCGGCTGGCGTCGGGGACGCCGGGAGCCTTGACGGCTGTTTCAGACATGGGGGTACCCACTTCGGGACTTCGGGACGGAAAAGTGACGGAAAGTAACGGAAGTTGAGGAGGCAAGAGTCGGGAGTCGGGAGGAGACGAGAGTCGGAGGAGTCGAGAGTCGAGAGGGGTCGAGAAGGCTCGGGAGGGGTCGGGAAGGGTCGAAAGTCGGGAGGGGTCGAGAAGGCTCGGGAGGGGTCGGGAAGGGTCGAAAGTCGGGAGGGGTCGGGAAGAGTCGAGAAGGTCGGGAAGAGTCGAGAAGGTCGGGAAGAGTCGAGAAGGCTCGGGAAGGCTGGGGAAGGCTCGGGAAATCGGGACGGCGAAGATCAGTCGGCGGTCAGGCCTGGCGCAGGTCCTCCACGGTCACCGCCGTGCCCGGCAGGTCGGAGCGGGCCGGGGCCCGCAGACCGTCCAGGAACAGCTGCAGATGCCGGTGCACGAAGCGGTCGACGCTGAGGCACGCGGCACCCGCCGGAGGGCGGCTGAGCTGGGCGACGGCGATCATCAGATCGCCGACCCCCACGTCGGCGCGGAGCTGCCCGGCCGCCCTGGCCCGTGCCATGACGGTCCCGACCAGCCGCTCGACCCGGTGGCGTGCGGCCTCCAGGTCGGGGTGGTGCTCGTCGAAGGTGCTGGAGATCATCGGGCACAGCGCGCTGATCCGCTCGTCGGCGGCGGCGTGCACGAAGCGCTCCAGCGCCGTGAAGGCGTCGCCGTGCTCCGCGAGGGCCTGCTCGGCGGCCAGGGCCGTACGGTCCATGACCGAGCAGACGACCTCGCGGACCAGGGCGTCGCGGTCCGGGAAGTTGCGGTACACCGTGGCGTTGCCGACACCGGCCCGGCGGGCGATCTCGTCGAGCGGCACGTCGGGCCCGTGCTCGACGAACATCTCCCGGGCGGCGGTGACGATCCGCTCCCGGTTGCGCACGGCGTCGGCGCGCGGCCGGGTCGCCTTGCGCGGCACGGGGGTGGCGGTCTGCACGGCGTACTCCTTGGTGACGGTTGCTGATGGCTGAGGCCGGTGGGCGATCCGGGGAGTGATCCCCCGTTTCGCTCGTACGCCGGGTTAAACGGGGAATCGTCCCCCGGTTATTTCCCCGCGCCGAAAGATGTCCTGTGACCCGTGTCACATCGCTCCGCCGCCTCGGTCACACCCCCGCTGACCGGCGCTTACTCAGCGAAAACCCACGATCGGTCTGCTCCAGCGCGCGCCCGCGCCGCACCCGGCACAGGGTGAATCGAAAGGATGCAGCCGGAGACCGGTGGCTGCCTGGAGCGAAAGGTCCATGCATGCAGCCGTCCCGCCGTCGGATACGCCCGCGCCGCGCGGCCGCGCTCGGCGCCGTGACCGCCGTGACCCTCGCGGTGAGCACCTCGGCCGGCACGGGCCACCACACGGTGGGCTCGGCGACGGCGGGGGCGCGGCCGCTCACCACCCTGTCCCGTTCCTCGGCCCACGGGCCCTGCATGATCAGCGGCAGGGCCGACGTCCAGATGTCGGAGGGCATCCCGACCCCCCGCGGCTACTCCCGCTCCACCGGCACCGTCCGCGCCCTCACCCTGATGATCGACTTCTCGGACGCGCCCGGTAAGGGCAGCGCGCTGGACCGTTTCCACGAGTTCTTCCCACAGACCCAGGAGTGGTTCCGCACCAGCTCCTACGGCCGTCTGGACTACCGTCCGGAAACCCCGATAGCCGACTGGCTGCGGATGCCGAAAACATTCCAGGCGTACGGCATAGAGCGCGGCGCGCCCTTCGACCCCGGCTACCGGAGGCTCGTGCAGGACATAGTGGCCGCGGCCGATCCCAAGGTCGACTTCCGCGAGTACGACCTGCTGAACGTGCTGGTGACGCCGAACGCGGGCCCCTCCGCGCTGGACACGGTCCTCTCGGTGACCTTCGCGGGCAACAACGAGGCACCCACGGCGGACGGCGTGGCCGTGGCCAACGCCTCCTTCGTCTACTCCCGCCAGGACGACGGCTCCGGTTCCTACGACCGCACCGGCTACCGCGTCCTGCCGCACGAGAACGGCCATGTGTTCGGCCTGCCCGACCTCTACACCCAGGAAGGCGGGGGCGCGGTCGGGCACTGGGACATCATGAGCGAGGACTGGGGCGCCAACAACGACCTCCTCGGCTGGCACAAGTGGAAGCTGGGCTGGCTGGACACGGCCCAGGTGACCTGCGCGTCCGACCCCGGCACGACCGAGCACACCCTCACCCCGCTGGCCCGCCCCGGCGGCCCCAAGCTCGTCGTCATACCCCTCGACCGGCGCACCGGTTACGCCGTGGAGCTGCGCACCCGCGACGGCAACGACGAGGCGGTGTGCCGACCGGGCGTACTGATCTACAAGGTCGACGCGGACGTGGACACCGGCCACGGCCCGGTGACGGTGTACGACTCCCGCCGCGACAGCGGCGGCTGCACCCGCAGCCCGAACGTCCACGCCGAACTCTCGGACGCCACGTTCACTCCTGGGGAGTCCTTCGAGGACCGGGCGCGGGGGGTGCGGATCGTGGTGGCGGGGGCGGATTTGGCGGGGGATCATGTGGTGCGGGTTACTCGGCGGTAGGGGGTGGGTGGGGGCTGGGGGGCTGGGGCCTGGGGTGGACTGCGCGGGGCGGGGGATGGGCTGGGCGGCGCGGGGCTGGCGGGGCTGGGCCCGGGGGTGGACTGGGCAGGGCGAGGCTGGGCGGCGCGGGGCTGGCAGGGCTGGGCGGCGCGGGTGATGGGGCGGCGCGGGTGATGGGGCGGGGCGGTAGGGGTTGGGCAGTAGGGGTGGGGCGGTAGGGGTGGGCAAGGCTCAGGGGCGAGCGGACCCGGCGCGGGTGTCGCGACCGTAGGCGGGGTAGGCGGCAGCGCACGAGCCCGCGAACCCGGCCCAGGAATCGCGACCACAGGCAGGGCGGCAAGACCCACCAGCCAGCGAACCCGGCGCAGGCTTCGAGGCGACAACCGGCCCTGCCCTGGGGGCGGGACGGAGCGGACCAGGCGCGGGTTTCGTGACGCTCTCCGGGGCGGACCAGGCGCGGGTCACGCGGCGTCGGCCAGGGCGGGCACGCGGCGTCAACCGGCGCGGGCACGCGGCGTCAACCGGCGCGGGCACGCGGCGTCGGCCGGGGCGTGCCGGACACGATCCGGGGATCCGCCGTTACCGTAGGCCTGCCGCGATCGCCGTACCGGAGAGAAGATGCCCGCCAACCCCACGCTGAAGGAGGCCGCCGCCCCGGCCGTGCCGGACGAGGCGGTCACGCCGCTGATCCGCGGGATCACCGTGCTGCGGCAGCTGACGGAGGCGGGCGGCACCCTCAGCCTGAGCGCGCTGGAACGCGCCACCGGCCTCGCCCGTTCCACGGTCGACCGGATCACCTCGACCCTCGCGCACATGGGGTACGTCCGCCTGGACGGCCGGGACGCGGTCCTCGCCCCCCGCCTGATGGAACTCGGCAACGCCTATCTGGCCGCCCTGCGCCTGCCCGCCCTGCTGGACGCCCGCGCGGACGCCCTCGCCGACGAACTGGACGAGTCGGTCTCCCTCGCGGTCGCCGACGGCGACGGCATCCGCTTCATCCACCAGGCGACCCGCCGCCGCGCGATGTCCCTGAGCTTCCGCATCGGCGACCTGCTGCCCGCCGAACGCACAGCACCGGGCCCGCTGTTCGCGACGGAGTGGACGGCAGAGGACTGGAAGCGCTGGCGGGCACGCCGGGCGGCGAACCCGGAGAACCGCGACTTCCCCGCCGTACCCCCGGCCGAACACCCACACCCCACCGAGGAGTTCACACGGCGCTCGACCCAGGCCCGGCAGGACGGATGGGCGCTGGACGACCAGTTGATCGAGCCCGGGCTCGTCGCGGTGGCGGTTCCGGTACGGGATCCCCGTACCGGCCGGATCGCGTGCGCGGCGAGCGTGGTCAGCCACACCAGCCGGCACACCGCGACCGGCCTGCGCGACACCCTGCTGCCCCGGCTGCGCGCGGCGGTGGCGGCGATGGAGGAGGACCTGCGCACGGCACCCCGCCCGGAACCCGCCCCCGCCCCGTCCGGGCTGGCGACCTGGACGGGCGCGTCGAAGCAGGAGCTGGGCCGGGAGTTCGTGGAGTCGCTGGCCCGCGGCCTGACCGTACTGACCGCCTTCGGCGAGGGCAGGGCGGAACTCACCCTGACGGAGGTCGCGAAGGCGACGGGCCTGGCCCGGGCGACGGCCCGCCGGGCCCTGATCACCTACGAGCACCTGGGCCTGGTCGCCCAGTCCCGCCCCGGCACGTTCACCCTCACCCCCCAGGTCCTCTCCCTCGGCTACCCACCCCTGTCCCGCACCTCCCTCCCCCACATCGCCGCCCCGCACCTGGCCGCGCTCGCCGCGCGCATCCACGAGTCGACGTCCCTCGCCGTACTGACGGCGGCCGGGGACGAGATCCAGTACACGGCGCGGGTGGCGACGGCCCGGGTGATGAGCGTCAACATCACCGTGGGCACGCGCCTGCCCGCATACGCCACCTCCATGGGCCGCGTCCTACTGGCCGACCTCCCACCCGCCGCCCGCACGCTCGGCCCCCTACGCCAGCTCACGCCCCGCACGATCACCGACCCGCGCACCCTGACCCGCACCCTGGACGAGGTCCGAAACCAGGGCTACGCCCTGGTCGACGAGGAACTGGAGGAGGGCCTGCGCTCACTCGCGGTCCCCGTGCGCGACCGTACGGGCCGCGCGGTGGCCGCCCTCAACACGGCGATGCACACCTCCCGGCACACCCTTCAGGAATGCGTCGACCACCTCGTCCCGACCCTCCGCGAGACGGCCGACGCGATCGAGGCGGACCTGCATGTGTCGGCGCGCTTCACTCGGGTGCCCCTGAGCTAGCCAACGCCCGGACGAGCACTTCCGGCATCTCGCCCGCCCAGTGCAACACCCCCGCCGCACCCCCGATCCGGTACCCTGTGGACCGAGCGCCCTGACCCACCTCAGGGCCAGCTCCGCCTTCGTAGCTCAGGGGATAGAGCACCGCTCTCCTAAAGCGGGTGTCGCAGGTTCGAATCCTGCCGGGGGCACCAAAGTAGTTTTATTCAAACCTTCGACACCCCGAACGGGGCTGCGAAGGTGAACAGAGAGACCCCCGGCCAGCGTGCCGGGGGTCTTCTTGTTGGCGGACGACGCAGGTCGCTCCAGGACGTCTCGCAGCCTGGCCTGCCCCTCTGCGCGATCAGTCAGAACCGCCTGCCCTGCATCCAGGACGTCGCCGTCGAGCAGTGCGTCGAACGGTTCGGCGTACTCGCTGTGGACACCGTCCTCGTCGATCATGAGGTGCGTGAAGAACGCCTGATTGAACAACCTGCGCAGCTGCGGATCGGCGGTCAGGTACGCAACGTGACAGTCACGGGCAAGGTCGAGGGCGCGTACGAGGTTGGCCTCGATGGCATCGAACGTTGCCGTAGCCGCGCTGAGCCTTCCCTCGATAGCGGTCAGCTGGTCGGTGATGCGCTGCTGCTCGCTGGCGATGAGGTCCATCGGGACTGCACCGCTGTAGATCGCTTCGAGCAGTTTCTGCCGCTGTGTGGTGAGCTTCGCTTTTTCGGCCAGCAGGTGCTTGTGCTCATCTTCAGCGTCCTTGCGGTAGGTGGCGAGCTCAGTTCGGAGGCTCTCCTCGATCACGTCGCGGAGCTCGGGGGCGAGCCGGACGGTGGCCCAGTGGTCCTCGACCATCTTCTCGATCTTGGCGATGAGCAGCGCTTTGCGGGTACAACTGGTGGTCTTCTGGTGGCGCCCGAGGCAGACGAAGTACGGATAGACAACGCCATGGCGGTTCTTGGCGTTGGTGATGATCAGGCGGCTGCCGCAGTCACCGCAGAAGACGCTCGACTTGAGGTAGTGCGGGTGCTCGCGCTGGCGTTCGCCGACGAGGTTGGCGGCAAGAACGTCTTGGACCTTCTGCCAGGTGACAGGGTCCACCAGCCGCGCGTGGCGGCCGGGATAGGCAACACCCCGATACACCACCTCACCCTTGTAGTAGGGGTTGGTCAGGATGCTGTGCAGGACGTTGGGTCGGATCGGGCGAGATGGCATCTTGGGGGTTCGCCTTGTAGTGAGCCCCCTGGTCTCGAGTTCGTCTGCCAGTGACCGTAGTGTCCACCCGCCACTGGCGAAGGCGACAAACGCCCAGATGATCAGCTCGGCGCGCTCGGGGTCCACTTCTACCGTGCGCTCCTCACGACCCTCGTGCGTACGACGCACGACGTTGAGGTAGCCGAGTGGTGCCTTGCCCGGGGTGCCGCCGGTCTTGGCCTTCTGACTCATCCCTTTGTGAACTTCGGTAGCCAGGTTGCGTGAGTAGAACTCAGCGATGGACGACATGATGCCGTGGAGCAGCATCCCCGATGGTGTCTCGTCGATGTTTTCCGTCGCGGAGACCAGGGTTGCGCCGGCTTTCTTGATAGCCAGAGTGATCTCGACGTCGTCCACGCGATTCCGTGCCAGACGGTCGACCTTGTGGACGAACACGTAGTCGACGGGATTGTCTGCCAGGTAGCGCAGCATCCTCTGGAGATCGGGCCGGTCTGCTGATTTCGCCGACTCTCCTGCGTCGACAAATTCGGCGACGATCACAGCGCCGAGGCTCTCGGCCTTGCGGCGATTCGCCTCGCGCTGCGCAGGGATGGAAAACCCTTCCGCCTGCCCACCCTTCTCGGCCTGCTCCTTGGTCGAGACTCGCAGATAGGATATCCCCATCTTCACGGCGTTAGATTCAGTCATCGCACACCTCCAGTTTCGTGAATCGCCTGCGTGTGGCGGCGGGTTGGTGTTGCTGAATTATTCGTTTCGAGTGGTCTGCTCACAGGAGTCCCTCCTTTCTCGTTCACGCCGACACCGCTATCGCTTCGCGGGCCAGAACCCGGCAGGCGAAGTGCCGTGCCAGGCTTTCCCAGTCCGCATCGCTGAATTTGGCTGATGCCCGGCGTATTGGGTGATCGATTATCTGTTTGAGTTGGTGGAGCACGGTAAATGCTCGCTCGTCGGCCGAGTCGCCTTCTCGCACATGGATGTGCCATCGGCGATTCGCCCAGTACGTGATGCCAGGTGCGGGCAGGCGGGCGACCGACTCCACGACGACTGTGGGGATGAGGCTCGTGACGTGGGCTGACACTTGGTGCGTGGTGCCTGGTAGTAGTCGCCCAAGGAGGTCGGCTTGTCTGTTAGCGATGTGCCGCATCGCGTTCATGGACTTCGCCGGTCTGCGACCGATGGTGCGTAGCGCGGCAAGTGTTCCGAGGTTAGCGGGGCTGGCGCCTGTTGCTGTATTCATAGTGATCCTCCTCTCCCCATCCGACTCTTACTTCTTTTCTGGATTCTCTGTCTCGTCTTCGAACGGTGCGGGACCACCGGGGTCGAGCCCTTTTTCTGTAATGAGCTTCTGGACGTACTCGTCCACCGAGGCGATAGCGTCTTCCGAGAGGTCGTAGCGTGTACGCAGGTAGGTGCTCATACTGGGCAGGTCGGATGGGATAACGTACCCCGCCATTGCGAACAGATCGGAAAGTGGAACTTCGAGCGCAACCCCCAGAGCCTTGAGTGTGTCCAGTGTCGGGGAGATCTTGCCGTGCTCGATTCGCGTGATTCCACCGGCGTCCAGGTTGGCTTTTCTAGCCAGCTCCCGGACACCCAACTTCCGCGCGTTCCGTAAGCTCTTGAGGTATTCGCCGAATTGTTTTTTGGTGTCCTGCGTCGCCATCTCGAAGTCTCCTTTATTTATTTTCCCATTTTACCTCTTCCGTTGCTTAAAATCAGCAATTGTTGACAATTTCGCAACGTAATTCCGTGGATACTTTCCGGAGTTCGAGGGGAAGTGTGACGCTTTCTTATAATGCCCTCCTTTTTTGAAAGCGAGCTGAGATGCAGGCGGCGCCTCAGCTCGCGTTTATGGTCGGCTCATGGCGGATCAGACCCCTCCGTCGATGGGTCCGAGTGGTCGCCGGTGACCAGCTGCCCAAACTCATCGACGGTGACCACCCGGAAGAGCCCCGGCTGTACCCCTGTATCGGCCGACAGCGCGGCCTCCAGGGCCCCACGTCGGGCCGTATCCGGGACAACCCAGGTGACGGCGGGAAACAGGCCGTGTCGGGCCTGGTGGGCGCCCGTGGCCGCGTAGCGCTGGTAGGTCTTGGCCTTGCGGACAACGACCGTGGGGTGCTCGGTGGCGCGGTCGGCCTCGAAGAACCAGTGGTCCTCGAAGTCGCCGCTGGCGGTGACGGCATACAGGTCGGGCTTGAGCCATTCGAGCGTGCCGTGCGGGTTGACGAACGAGCGCCAACACGAAGGTTCTGTCTCGACGTTGAGCACTTCAACGGTGCCCGCGCCGGCGAGTTCGTGAAGCTGGACGGCCAGTTCGGCAACAGCCAACGTGTGCGCCGTGAACGCCAAGGACGGCTCGACGTAGCGCCGCCGCTTCTTCTCTCCGTGCACGGTGCGCAGCAGCCGCTCGCCCGTGGCAGCGAGCTGCCAGACGATCCCCGACGAGCCGCTCCGCACGCCCCCGATGCGCCGAGTGAGCCGCGCCACCAGGCCGTGTGATTCGAGTCGGGTAAGGACGCGCATCGTGGCGCCCGACGCGGCCGTGACGGTGGCATGGCCTCGGGCGAAGTGCAGGCGGCGGATCTGGGCAGTGCCGAGGAGCCGGTGAGCGCGTAGCGATTCCAGGACGGCCAGGTCGCGTTCGGAGAGGCGCAGTAGCAGGCTGGCGACATCGTTCGAGGTCATTGGACGCCTCCCGTCCGAAGCAGATGGCGGCCACCAGGTCCGCCGCCGTGACCCCCGAGTAGGGGGTCAGTCCCATCCCGCAAGGTGGGGCGTGGGGCGGAAGACCTGCGGAAATGGCCGTGTGGCAGCGTCGCGAAACGTCGGGCGAAGACAGGGGCGAAGAGAGGCATCATCGGCGCCTCCGTTTCCGGCCAATTTGGTCGACGGCAGCGGACGAGGTGGTCGTGTCAGGCGCCTGCGACTCGTTGCTGTCGGCTGTGTTCGTGTCGGTCGTCGGCGTGCTCGGATCCGGGGCGTAGTTGGCCCGAGCTGTCGCCCGTACGACCTCCGGGTCGGTGGTGACGGGCGGAGGTGGAAGCGTCTCGACCAGCGCCCAGCCGGATGGCAGACCGTCGGCGACGAGGTTGGCGTATGCGTGGAAGCGTGGCAGTGCCATGAAGTCGTCCGGGGTGAGGTTGCGGGTGAGCTTCGCCATGTCCCGCGCGTCTTCGTACTCGGTGGCGAACACGATCTTGGAGCGGGCGTTCATGTCGACTGCCGTGCGTAGCGCGGATGGAAACTGGCTACGGAACTGCGCTGCCAGGAACCAACCGACCGACAATGATCTTGATACGGCCAGGGCATCGGCGAGTGACACGGGGAGGTTCAAGAACCGTGGGGCCTCGTCGATGTAGACGACGCCGGGGCGCTTGTCGGCAGCTGGCTCGTTGGCGCGTTCTTGGGTGGCCTGCCACAGGTCGGCAATGATGAGGCTGCCGAGCAGCGACGCCGTCCCCGGCCCGATGAGCCCCTCGTTCAGCGGGACGAGCACGATCTTGTTCTCGCGGAAGATGTCGCGTAGTCGGAACTTGCCGGTTCGCTGGTCGAGCATGTGGATCAGGGCCGGACGGAGGAGGAACTGCCGCAGCTTGTTGAGCGGCGGCGCGATGGCCGCCGCTTGCGCCTGCGGCGACTGGGCCTCGTACCAAGACCAAAAGCCAGCGAGACCGACATCGCCGTGTACCCGTCCGACCTGCTGACGTCGGAACTTGGGATCGGTGAGTAGTCGTGGCAGATCGACCAGGGTGGCCGGCCGCTGCGGCGTGCTGGCTCTGGCCAAGGTGCGGAGGCTGGCGGAGAAGATGTCTGCCGAGCGCGGTCCCCAGCCCTCCGCGAAGACGGCCCCGAAGACCGCCAGGACGCCGTCGACCACTACGTCGGGGTCGCGGCCGGTAACGTCCAGTGGATTGAACCCCACCGGGGTTTCGTCGCTGGCGTTCAGCTCGACGACATCGTTTACGCGGTGCTCTGGAATACGCGCGAGGATGTCGTCGATGAGCTGACGCTTGGGGTCGAGTACGGCGACCGGGCGTCCAGCCTCGATGTCCGCAAGGATCAATCGGAGCGCAACGTTAGTCTTACCGGAGCCACTGGGGCCATACGCAACTGCGTGGTAGGTCTGGTCCTTCGCCGAGATACCGAGTTGCCGGTCGTCACCGGGTACGGCGCTCCGTGCAAAGACGCGCGGCCCGGTATGGACGCTGGTGGCGGCGCGGAGGAGCCTGGGGTGCGCAGGCGGCAGGCCCGGAAAGTCACCGTCGCCCAGAGGCCAGCCAAGTAGTCCGACGAGTTCGGATGCACCGAGCGACAGCGGCCAATGCCACGGCGAACGTGCTGAGTTGATGTGCCGGGGGTGCTCACGTACCAGGTCGATGTACACCCCCGGGCTTTGGGCGGTAGAGATGGCGCTGAGCAGACTGCCGACAAATCGGCGGCGCCGGCCGGAATCCGAGCTCGACGCACCCAGCCGGATGGTGGTCGCGAATCCGGCCTGCGACGCACGCTCCTTGAGCCGTGCCCGCGTCTCGGAACTGGCCGGACGCTGACCTTCGGTAAGGAGCTGAAGCAGCGTGACGCTGGGATCGGGAGTACTGGACGGAACGGCCCGCGGAGCATGGCGCGGACCGAGCAGCACCTGCACGATGACCTGTTCGCCCTGCCGGAGTGGCGTCGCAAGGCTGGAGAGCAACGCCCGGGTGGTGGCCTCGTGATCGTCGCCCCGCAGTGGCAGGCCGGTCGGGCGAAGGCGTATCCGTCCGGCTGCCTCTATCGGCGGACGGGGCTGGGATGTGCCGGTGTCTGGTGCGACGAGCAGGCTGCCGGGGATGAGGTCACCGAGCATGCGTCGAAGCGTGTGGACGTCGGTGGTGTGGCAGCCGAGCAGGTGCCGGATGCCACCACGGTCGGCCCGGACTTCGAGCGCAACGCGTGGCGCATCGCGGTCGGAGGCCAACCGAGTCAAGAACCCGGTGACGGCTGCGAGATCGAGTGGGCGGGGCAAGTACAGACCCGAGAACACCAACTCGGCGTGACTACGCATCCAGCTCACCTCTACCTCACCTCCGTGTCAGCAGAGGCGGCCTCTGCTTCCGGCTGACGGGCGGCTTGTTGGGCCTGGGCTTCGCGCTCCGCCTCGGCCATGGCCAGGCCGATGAGTGCCTTTGCGAGCTTGCGTATGTCGGGTGGATCGCGGCGAATCCCACGAACTGAGAAGCGGCGTTCCTCGCGCCCTCTACGCGCCTTGTTGTTCCCCTTTCGTTGTGAAGCCATACGGTCACCTCCTCTCTTTCCGGGTGTTGGTCGAAATCAACACCCCACATATCCACTTATCGTTGATCTTGGTCAACACGTCAATGGAGTTTGTCGATTCCACAACGCATGACCTCTGTGCAGCGGTTACCATCTCGAACGTCTCCACCGCACGACGGCGACAGCAATCCATGCGCACGAAACCAGCACGACGCCGCCAACAATCCACGGCAGTACGGGACGCAGGAACGCGACGGCGAGATTCAGTGCAATCGTGGCTCCGAGCAGCATGAAGCTAACGCGCAGAACCCACGCGGCCGGATTGCCCATTGGGGATCCCCCTTTCTTGTCGCTGCTCATATCGACCGTCCATCCCGGTCGCGGTCGCTGGGGACCGGGAAGCCGGGGAGCGACACGTCGGCGTCGATTTGGTTGCCCCATACGAACCACGGCAGGTTGCTCGACGGGCGACGCCTGGCGAACAGCTCCAGGTACGGGCCAGGCGACAGGCGCTCGATGAGCGGGTACTGCTCCTCGGGCTTGTGCGAGTGATCCTGGACCGGAGCCGTGATCCACGTCGGCTGCGCGCGGAACATGACCGGCGCCTTGCCGCGCGTGGCGAACAGCAGGTGCTCGGTGGCGTTTCGCAGATAGACGCCAAGCCCGAGCCGGAACTTGATCCACGTCAGCGGCGAGCGGACGGTGAAGCCCCAGCTCTCGGCGACGTCGTAGCCGTCGCGCAGTGTGGCGTTGGTGACCCACAACCAGAGGTGGGCGTCGTCCTCGGCCAGCTCGGCGACCGGCATGGCCTTGATGCGATCTAGCGTCATGAGCGGGTAATGCCGCTCCGCGCCTCGCCCGCCCTTTTGCTGGATGTCCCACGGTGGGTCGGCCAGGATGGTACGAAACTTGAGCGGAACGTCTGACGCAGCGGATCCGTTGATGGAGTTTGTCATGTCGTTTCTCCTTTCCGGTTCCAGCACTCTTTGATGGGTAACGTGCCGGAATCTGTTCCTAGTTATGAGGCTGTGGAGTGAGCGGGGAAACCGTCGGTTCGGTCGAATGATCGCCCGAAGATTCGCCCCCGCTGACACTCCATTTCTCTGTTGCTTGGCGCAGGACTGGTGACGATGAATGTGTTGCGGAAATTGCTACGTCACCCGTCGAAGGGGCCAATCACGGGGGTGCTTGAACGTGGCTTCCAGGCCGGTGGGCGACAAGACTTGTGAACAGCGCCCGAGCGACCGCACCCGGCGAATCGCCCCGGTCGATATACGTCACGGTGATGCGCTCGTCGAGCTCTCGTGCCCCCAGGCGGTTGCCGAGCACTACTGCGTGGACGTCGCCGGGGAACGTCGCCAACTCGGCCAGAACGGCGGGTGGATCTGGATCCAGCAACCAGAAGTCCGAAAGCACGACCAAGGTTGCTGCGTGTTCCGGATGCGCCTCGGCGATCTCAACGGCTCGGCGGAGGCTGGGGGTCAGCTCACTCATACCCGCTCCATCCGGCGGAACGTGGAGGCCAGATCGCAGCCTCGCCAATCCACGCCGGTTGATCTGAGTCGGGCGGACTTCACCGCTCGACGGGACGTCGAAGTGCAGTACCGCACCCAGTTCGTGGCGCGCACTACGACGAGCCACTACCGAGAAGGCGTGAGCCACTTCGGCAAACCGATTGGACAGGGGGTCGGTGCCGACCGGGCTGGTCACCGACCCCGAGTTGTCGAAGTCGGCGATGAGGAGGGTTGGACCTACGGCCGGGCGACCAGCGTCACCGAGCAAGTAGTCCGCGCGGCCTGGCCGGGCCGGCGCCCCCGGCATCGGGGCTCCAAGAAGGCGGCTGCTGCGGAGCGCACCCGGAAGCAACGGGCCGATGCGATTCACGCGGCACCACCTCGACGCGTACGCCTCCCGATGACGCCGCCCTGTTCACCGACCGGATAGCCATGCCCGAGCACCTGCGGGTTGCGGCGTTGCACCCTCCAGGACAGCGACTCCACCCGCTTGCCGGCGGCTTGGCCGCGCAGCTGGTACTCGTCGTGAATCGACCGGGCTGCTTCTTCGGATCGTGCCTTGTTCCGAAACGCCGACGACCGGGCCAGCTTGAGGTAGCGGCGCTCAGCCTTCTGGGTGCGCTTCTCCATACCGGCCAGCAAGTCGGCCACCTCGTCGGCAGCCGAGTAGCCCAGCAGCCCCGACCCGATCGCCGTGGCCGCAGCCAGCAATCCGAACGTCAGGCCAGCAGCACTCCCCTCGGTGATGGCACGCAGGTTGAAGATGCCAACCGCGATGAGCGCCACGACGACCAGCGAGAAGAAGCCGATGAGCTTCACGATGCCGACGCCCTTGTCAACGCCCGCGAACAGCCGCCGGTAGCGCTGTTCGTCATCCGTGAGCGTTTCGGGGTTGCGCTGCCGATCCTTGGCCATGCGGATGTACTTCAGCTCAGCACCGACCAGTCCGGCACAGGCAGCGGCCAGGCCGGAAGCGAGCGCCTGACCGAACGCAATGGACGGAAGGTCGCCGTTCATGACAGCCGCCGACCAGACACCCGCCGTGTCGCCAAACCACAGCACCGGCCAGCAGATCCAGTACCGCAGCTTCGCTCCGGGCTCGCGGCGCATATAAGGGGACAGGACCCATGCCGCGTGTTGGTAGTCGGCGCGCGCCTGGCGGACCTCGTCCTCGCGCGCCGACAACAGGAACTCCGCCCCCGCGGCCAGGCGGTCCAAGCCGCGTGCCCGCTCCTGGAACGGACGAGCTATCCGCTCGCCCTCGGCCGGCCAGATCAGTTCCTGCTCGTCGGCAAGCGTGTGGTACTCCTGCTCGGCGTACGTGACGCCGACGCCGGACGGGCGGGTGTGACCGCCGACCTCGTCCAGCCGAGGCAGCGACACCGCGTCGGCCTCCTGCGTCCATGTCTCCAACGGTGCTGCCGTGTCGCGGAAGAGGTTCACGGCGGTCACCGCCCCTCGGGGGCGTAGTCGGTGACCGAAACGCACTTCGCTGCACCAGCCTTGTCGCACAGGGCGTCGTAGTACGCAACCAGGCCCTCGACGACATCCGAACGCGGAGGCTCCCCAGCCACACGCCCCAGACCAGCGACGGTCACCGAAGAGCCGGGCAGCTTCGGCACGCTCGTTTTGCTGGCGAGCTCGGCGGCCTTCTGCTTGCTGACCACGCGCTGCCCGAGCTTTATGCCGACGTTCTGGAAGCCGTCGGTGAACACGTACAGATGAAGGTGGAAGTCGCTCCCGACCTGGTTGGCCCACTCTCCGGCCAGCCGGTACTGGGCCGTGATGTCACTCCCTTTGCCCTTGAGGCCGGCGACCGCGGGCTCGTACGCGTCACGGATCCTGACCATGGCGTCGTCGACTACCGCCGCGACCCGTTTGAGGCGAGCGTTGTCGGTGGCACCGTGGAGCGGGAGCGGCCCGTCGAACAGCGTCGCCGTGGCAGCGCTCGATCCGGCGAAGACGCTCACCCGCATACGTCCGCTACAAATGGCGGTGGTGCGAACGATCTGCTCGACGGCGGCCATCCGCTCCTCCGTAATGGCCGGCGAGTTGCTCGACCCCGTGCCGTCGATCTGAATGTCCGACGCGGGCGGCGCCGAACGGTCGCACGAGGCGAGGATCTGCTTGTCCTGTGCGAATTCGCCGTGCGGCGTCGAGCCTGCGGTGCAGGCGGTCATGACGACCGCGAGAGTGCTAATTCCGATGACTACGAACCGACTTCGCCGCAGCTGCGGCGTCACATTGCTATTGACCATGGTTGGCCTCCTTTTCTCGAAAGCAGTGGTGTGCCGCCGGGCAGGATCCCAACAGGACCCCACCCGGCGGGCTTTACGAACTAGTTGGACGAAAGCGCACTAACACGCTTGGCTTTGTCGCGGCGCATGTTCCTGCGCCGCTTGCGGTGACGCTCCTTCTCCTCGTCGATGTACGGAACTTGCAGGACGTCGACCTCGCTGTATCCGAGGCTCCTGGCAATCCGGGCGAGCTGCGCTATCTGCAGCGCAATCTGAAGGCGCTCGACGCTGCGAATGGTTGGGGTGTAGCGATTTCGAGGCATGGCGAACTCCCTTGCGGTTTGGTGGATGAGGGGCAGAGCGCCGAGTCGTCGACCGTAGAGGCGGTCGACAGACGCGCTCGTGCGGGGATGAGGGGGTCTCACGCGCCGCTAGACCCGACCCCGTTGAGGGGTCCGACGTTGCGGCGCTTCGGGGACCGGTGATCCCCGCTGCATCCACTTTGAAGGGGTTTCGAGCCCCTTGAACAGGTAAAACGGCTGACATCCAGTAACGCGTCATGTCATTCCGAGCCTGATGTCATGACATCCAAGGGCGTGTCAGGTCGTGGACTGCGCTACCTTGCGACCCAGCAGAGGTTGGAGGCGGGAGGGGCGGTCGTGCTCAAGATCATCCATTCGCAAGTGGTCGAGAGCTTGCAAGAGTTGAGGACCGGCAAGGGGCTAACGGAAGAGGGCTTGAAGAAGCATCCTCTCCTTTTTCACTTGTTGAACGTTGAGACCTACTCAGAAGGCGTAAAGAGGCTAGACGACTTCTCGGAACTCATTGACGATAAAAGGGACTGCAAGAAGGCAGTCCGCAACGCCCTAGCGCTTGGGGATGAGTCCGGCGATCTTCTTGGGGTTCGACGCAGAAACATTACAAAAGCCGAACCCGGCGGCCGCGCAAAGATCCAACTCGGCACACGTCAGCTAAATCGAATCGAAGACGAAGGGTTTGAGCAACTAGCGCAAATCATCATTCGGCAGACTAGTTCTCCGCTCGCGCGTGAGGAGGAATCCGCCGCCCCGGAAACCCCTTCGCCGACAATAAGACCAGGGCGCCATAATAATTTTCAGTACTTCGGCAAGCTGGAAATCGGGCTACTCGTGCTCGTCTTGCTTCTTGGCATGTCCGCCAGCGGAGTCCTCATCAGGGAAACGTCACTTGGCGACTCCGTTGTTGATAGAACCCTCACTGAACGGTTCTCTCATCTCGATGCTAAGAAGGACAACAGCGCGCTCACAAGCCTGGCGAAACCGCCCGTTTCCTTGAGCGCTGAGAAAGCCAGCCAGACGTCCGAATCAGGCTGGGGGCCCAATCGCTCCACGTTTACCAACGAGAAGCCAGCACCCTATGCAGCGTTTAACTCGATCACTAATAACCCACTGCACGGCGACGAACGCAACTTCACGCAATGTCGCGACAAGGAATCAGGAACCTGGTCAACCGGACTTCAGGTAGACAACGGTCACGTATACCAGTGCTATATCTGGTTCGAGAATGCAGCAGCCCCAAACATCGCCAAGGACAATCCCTCTGCGTGGCTGCACGACGCACGAGCGCGCATCAGCTTCTCTAGATCCCCCGCTTCACAGAGCACTTCAGTGGTCGGCATCCTTTCTGCCGCCAATTCCCGGACAGTATGGTCGAGTTGCCAGTTCATCAGCAACGAGAAAGTTTCTCTGTCTTACGTCAAGGGCACGGCGGGAATTCAGCGAGTCCCTTACGACGAAGACTTTCGCCCTGCAGGTGACACGATTGCAAATTCTGGCGGGATTCGACTAGGGGGAGAGAAGTTCGACGGTGTGATTCGACAGGATGTCGGGTACGTCCTCTTCGATGTCAAGGCCACGCTTGAATAGCATTGACCAAAAGATCTTGACATGTTATAAATAACATAGGTTGCTGAAATTAGCCAGCAATCACACTCAGGCCTCCTTTTTCGGATGCGGCACCCCGCTTGTCTCTACAACCGGCGGCGTGCCCTATCCGAATCGATTAAAGAGGCACGCATGGCGAATACCGTGGGCGAGTATGGCCCCGACAGCGGGATGTATGCGGACTTCGTACATCAAGGCTTCAAGCCGGGTGCGCACGTCATCTACAAGTTCCATCCCTGCATTTCAGTGGACGATCTCAAGGCGGCGCAGTACGACAGTACATACCACGATCGGAAGCGCCTGGTCTTTGCGATCGGTAGCGCGGGCGGGGTAGCCCTCGTGGTGGACAGCGTCACTGCAATGTTCGTCGATGACGAGCCCGACTACGACCACCCCAACTGGCGAGTGGAATGCGCAGTGGTTGACTCAGATTTTGACGGCCTACCGTCGTCATCAAAGGTCAACCTGTACTTCGTCAGTGTCTACGGTTCCAGCCTGGACGATGGCTACATCCAGCTGATAGCTGATCCTGATCCTGATCCGAACGCAGCTTTCCGCTACACCGAAGAGCCCTAGGCTCACACCACCCCGTACCCCAACGAAGAACACCCCGTGTCCGTTGGTCGGTCGCGGGGTGTTCTTCATTTTGACGGCAATAAATCGACCCGAGGGGTCGATTCTTCTTTGCTTCCGCTCGCAGTGGAATTTACAACATCATCAAATAAGTGTTGACTCTAATCAACACTTCCGTCATAAATAGATAAGGATATGTTGATTCTCGTCAGCACATCTCGTCGGTGACCTGCGGCCTCATGAGCGAACCATCCGGGTTCGCCGGCCGCAATACACCGAGGAGGTGGCTCGCACATGAGCGAGCAGCCGACAGGGAGCGGCCAGCTCCGAACGCTGGCCGTCCGGATCACCGAGGATCTGCGGGCACAACTGGACGTCGTCGCCCAGATCACCGGTCGC
>NZ_JAHUXH010000031.1 GCF_019219825.1 Streptomyces sp. TRM70350
ACTGGCAGGTCGGCGGCAACATCTTCGACAACGTGACCTGGTCCAGCCCGGGCAGCGAGAACTACCCGGCCGGCCCGAACCCGCAGTCCAACACCACCGTCAGCATCCCGTACTCCTACCGCCTCGACGCGGCCAGTTGCGTGCCGGGCATCGTGAGCGCGACGGCGGGCGCCAACAAGGGCCTGAAGGTGTCGGACGGCAACTGCACGCCGCAGTCGCCCACACCGACACCCACGCCCACCCCCACGCCCACACCGACGCCCACACCGACGCCCACACCGACGCCGACCCAGCCCAGCGGGACCAACCTCAGCATCGGGGCCGGCGCCGACGGCTCCAGCAAGGCCTCCGGCACGAGCTACGGCAACGTCATCGACGGCGACATGAGCACCTACTGGTCGCCGAGCGGCTCGACCGGCCGGATCTCGGTCAAGTGGGGCTCGGACACCACGGTGTCCACGATCAACGTCCGTGAGGCGGCAGGTTCCGAAGGCAACATCGGCTCCTGGCGGGTCGTCGACCACGACACCGGCGACGTCCTGGCCTCCGGCAGCGGGGCGGGAGTCATCACCTTCCCCGCGACGTCGCTGAGCAAGATCAACTTCGAGATCACCAGCTCGAACGGCACGCCGAGGGTCGCCGAGTTCGAGACCTACGCCGGATCGCCGCCGGACGACGGGACCACCGAGCCGCCGGACAACGCCGAGACGGTGCGGTTCGAGGCCGAGTCCTCCTCGGCGACGTGCGACGGCACGATCGACTCCAACCACTCCGGCTACTCCGGCACCGGGTTCTGCAACACCGACAATGCCTCCGGTGCGGCTGCCGGGTTCACCATCGAGGCGGCCGACGCCGGCTCCGCGACCTTGAAGGTCGGGTTCGCCAACGGCGGCTCATCGGCCCGGAGCGCGGACCTGGTCGTCAACGGCTCGACGGTCCAGTCGGTCTCCTTCGAGGCCACCGGCGCGTGGAACACCTGGTCCACCAAGTCCCTGACGGCGCAGCTGGGTTCGGGCACCAACACCGTCCGGCTGGTCGCCACCGGCTCGGCGGGCCTGCCGAACATCGACTACCTGGACTCCTCGACCGGCACCCCGCCCGACAATGGCGGCAACCCGCCGACCGGGGACGCGCTGTACGTGGCGCCGGGCGGCAGCGACGGCGCCTCCGGGAGCCAGTCGGACCCGACGACGCTCACCGCGGCGATCAGCCGGATCGAGCCCGGCGGGACGATCTACATGCGCGGGGGTACCTACAACTTCTCGCAGACGGTCCACATCGAGCCGGGCAACGACGGCACCTCGGGCAACCGCACCGAGCTGTTCGCCTACCCGGGTGAGACCCCGGTGCTGAACTTCTCGGCCCAGAGCGAGAACTCGTCCAACCGCGGCCTGGCGATCGGCGGTGACTGGTGGCATCTGCAGGGCCTCGTCGTCGAACGCGCCGGTGACAACGGGATCCTCCTGGGCGGAAGCAACAACATCATCGAGCGGGTGATGACGCGGTTCAACCGCGACACCGGGCTGCAGCTGTCGCGCTACACCGCCGGTGCGCCGTCCTCGCAGTGGCCGTCGAACAACCTCATCACCAGCTCGGAGTCGCACGACAACGCCGACTCCGACGGCGAGGACGCCGACGGATTCGCTCCGAAGCTCACCGTGGGTCCGGGGAACGTCTTCCGGTACTGCGTCGCCCACAACAACATCGATGACGGCTGGGACATGTTCACCAAGGGCGACACCGGCCCGATCGGAGAGGTCACCATCGAGGACTCGCTCGCGTACGAGAACGGGACGCTCTCCAACGGCGGCCAGGCCGGAAACGGCGACCGCAACGGGTTCAAGCTCGGCGGCGAGGACATCGCGGTCGACCACACCGTGCGGCGGACCATCGCCTTCGACAACGGCAAGCACGGGTTCACCTACAACAGGAACCCCGGGTCGATGACGATCGAGAACAACCTGAGCATCGGCAACGAGGAGCGCAACTACAACTTCGACGCGGGTGACTCGACGTTCCGGAACAACACCTCCTGCGACAGCGGGTCGAATGACCGGATCGTCGGCGACGACGCCGGCGGAAACCAGTGGTGGTCCGGTTCCAACGGGTCCAGGTGCTCCCAGTACTCCGGAGCCCTGGACTGGCAATTCGCCTCGGACGGTCGCCTGCTGGTGACCATAGGAGGAAATCCCGTCAACCTGTAGCCGATCCAGCCGACGGAGCCGGCATCGACAAAACCCTGGCCGGCCCGTCCGAATGAACCGGACGGGCCGGCCGTTCCACGTCTTCACACCACTCCCGGCGGGGCCGCGACCCCCGTAAAAAGCAGGTAATGCAGTCAGTTGTGAAATCTCATGTCGCACAGGGAGGTTGTACCGAATATGTCACTCAGTGGAATGCGAGTTCATGGCAAGCGGTCGAGAGCGGTGCGGATCGCCTTGACGGCGGTACTGGGCCTGCTCGCCGCCGTCGCGCTCGCGTCGCCGTCGTCGTCGACGGCGGCGGCGCAGACCAGCACGCTCACCGTCGCGACCAACGGCGACGACGCCAACCCCGGCACCGTCGCCGCTCCCCTGCGAACCATCCAGCGCGCCGTCGATCTGGCCGAACCCGGCACCGTGATCCAGATCCGCGGCGGCACCTACGACCCCAGCGTCAACATCCGCATCCAGAAGAGCGGCACCGCCTCACAGCCGATCACCATGCGCGCCTACGGCGGTGAGCATGTCGTCATCGACGGCGAGAAGATGCCCAACACCCCCGCCCCCTTGGGTGAGTCGTACCCGCGCATCGAGCGCGGCGCGATCCACGTCGCCGGCGACTGGTGGCGCTTCGAGGACCTGGAGATCATCAACGGACCCTACGGAATCTTCGCCATCGAGTCCGACAACAACATCTACCGGGACCTGGTCACCCGCGAGAACTACGAGACCGGGCTGCACCTCGTGCTCGACTCCAGCGACAACCAGGTCATCAACCTCGACAGCTACGGCAACCGGGACCCGCGCAAGAACGGCGAGAGCGCCGACGGGCTGGCCATCAAACAGGGCACCGGCTCGGGCAACACCGTGGTCGGGGCCAGGTTGTGGAACAACGCCGACGACGGCTTCGACTCCTGGGAATTCCTCAGCCCGATCCGCATCGAGGACTCGGTCGCGTGGGGCAACGGCGTCAACCGCTGGGGCTTCCCCGAATGGGAGGGCGACGGCAACGGCTTCAAGCTCGGACGCGGCGACACCGACCACGTCGTGACCAACAGCATCGCCTTCGACAACGCCGTGGGCGGATTCATCGACAACGGCAACACCGCCTCGCTGCGGCTGGAGAACAACACCGCCTGGGACAACGGCGGCAGCGGGTTCCTCTTCAACCGCTCGACCTCGACGCTGAACCGGAACCTGTCCGTGAGCAACGGCAGCGGCGTCCACCTCGGGCCGTCCGGCGGCAGCGGCAACTCCTGGGACATCAAGGACGACTGGAGCAACGCCGACCTGGTCAGCACCGGCACTTCGACCATCAAGGGCCCGCGCGAGGCCGACGGCTCGATTCCCGCCACGGACTTCCTGCTCCCGCGGGACCACCCGGACCTCGGCGCCGACTTCAGCGGCGACGGCGGCAACACGGGCGACCCGGGCCGATACGAGGCCGAGGACGCTCCGGCCACCTGCGCCGGCTCCATCGACGCCAACCACTCCGGATTCTCCGGGACGGGGTTCTGCAACACCGACAATGCCTCCGGTGCGGCAGCGCGGTTCACTGTCGAAGCCGCCGGTTCCGGCACGGCTACGGTGAAGATCCGCTACGCCAACGGTGGCTCGTCCGCCCGACCTGCCGACATCGTCGTCAACGGCTCCACGGCGCAGCCGATCTCGTTCGAGACCACCGGCGCGTGGGCCAACTGGGCGACCGCGGCGGTCACCCTGCGGCTGAACGCGGGCAACAACGCGATCTCGCTGACCGCGACCGGTTCCGACGGCCTGCCGAACATCGACTACCTGGACGTCACGACCGGCGCCGCCTGACGGTCGGGACCGGGATCTGAATCAAGAGGCCGTCTCAACGGGTTCGTTCACAGATCCGCGCGCCATCACCAGCGGAAAGGTCACTGATGAAAAAGTGGTTCAGAATCCGATCTCGGTTCACGGCCGTGCTGATTGCCGCCTTAGCCACGATCACATTCACTGTCGCTGCCGGCCCGCCGCCCGCGTCGGCACAGGCCGACGCACTTCCCAGCAGCTTCGAGTGGGAGTCGAGCGGCGAACTGGTCGCACCGCGGCAGACGGCTCCGGGCCGTGAGCTGGTTTCGATCAAGGATCCGACAGTGGTCAGCGTGGGCGGCGAGTACCACGTCTACGCCACCACCGCCGATACCGGCGGCGGCTGGAGCATGACCTACTTCGGTGGGTTCTCCGACTGGTCCCAGGCCGGGCAGGCGGAGCAGTACCACCTGTCGCAGACCGCGATCGGCGGCGGCTACCGCGCCGCGCCGCAGCTGTTCTACTTCGAACCGAGAAACGAGTGGTACCTGGTCTACCAGACCGGCCTTCCGTCGTTCTCGACCCTGTCGGACCCGAGCCGGCCGCAATCGGCCAGCGCGCCGCGGAACTTCATGGGCGCTTACCCACCGATCGTCCACGACACCGCCTCAGACGCCGGATACGTGGTCGACCACTGGGTCATCTGCGACGAGGTGAAGTGCTACCTCTTCTACAACAACGACAACAACTACTTCTTCCGCTCCGAGACGACCGTCGAGGAGTTCCCGAACGGGTTCGGCGACACCGTCGTCGTGATGGCCGATCCCGGCAACAACCGCATCTTCGAGGCCATCAACGTCTACAAGGTCGGCGACACCGGCCAGTACATGATGGTGATCGAGGGCATCGGCTCCGACGGCAAGCGCTACTTCAACTCCTGGACCGCCGACAGCCTCGACGCGGTCGGTTCGGAGTGGACCCCGCTGGCAGCCACCGAGTCCAACCCGTTCATGCGGCACAACAACGTCGCCTTCGCGCCCGGCGTCGAGCCGTGGACGAGCGACTTCAGCCACGGCGAGCTGATCCGCGCCTCCAACGACCAGACACTGACGATCGACCCGTGCCACCTCCAGTTCCTCTACCAGGGGAAAGACCCGAACGTCGGCGGGGACTACTCCCAGTGGCCCTGGCGCCTCGGACTGGTCACCCAGACCAACGCTCCGGCCGGCTGCGATGGCGGCGGCACCGGCGGTGGCAGTGGCGAGTTGCGGGCGGTGGCGGCGGACAAGTGTCTGGACGTGCCGAATGTGTCGACTCAGCCGGGGACGCAGTTGCAGATCTGGGACTGCTGGGGAGGGGTCAATCAGCAGTGGACTCCGACGCAGGCCGGCGAGCTGACGGTGTACTCCGGTGGCGACCGGCGATGCCTGGACGCCGCGGGCAGCGGTACCGCCAACGGTACGGCGGCGACCATCTGGACGTGCCACGGCGGGGACAACCAGAAATGGAACCTGAACGCCGACGGGACCATCACCTCGGCGCAGTCCGGGCTCTGCCTCGACGTCAGCAACTACGCGACGACCAACGGCGCCAAAGTCCACCTGTGGACCTGCCACGGCGGCAGCAACCAGCAGTGGACCCTCGCATGAGTCACTGACGGCACCGAATCACCCGGCAGAGCGGCACCCGTTGATCGGCACCAGCCGACGAACAGCCCCACCCGGCGTCCGCTGAACCAGCCGAGCAGCTCAGCGAGATCGCCCTCGCCCCCAAGTGGCCCGCCCGGCTCAAGTGACCGCTAGAAGAACTCCGCCCACGGCTGGTCCCAGATCTGCTTCACGCACAGCACCAGGAACAGCAGCCCCGCGATCGTCAGCATCCCGTTGCTCACCCAGCCGTTGCGCCACTCCCTGGGCGTGCGGTCGGTGTTGAGCAGCCAGAGCAGCGTGCCGGCGAGGAAGGGAAGGAACGCGGCGCCGAGGACGCCGTAGATGATGACCAGCCGGAACGGCTGGCCCTGGAAGAGCAGGACCATGGGCGGGAAGGTCAGCCACAGCAGGTACGCGCGGAACGGCCAGGAGCGTTCCCGCTCACCGGAGGCGATCTCCTCGCCCTTGGCCGCGTCGCGGCGACGGTAGCGCGCCACGAAGTCGGCGAACATCAGGCTCACGCCGTGCCAGACGCCGATCAGGGAGGTGAAGGAGGTGGCGAAGAAGCCGATCAGGAAGAACTTGGCGGTCACCGTGCCGTACTCGTCCTCCAGGATGCCGCCGAGCTGGATCAGTCCCTTGTCGCCGCTCTCGATGGCGATGTTCCGGGCGTGCAGGAGTTCGGCGCCGACGAAGAGCATCGCGATGACGAAGACGCCGGTGGTGGCGTAGGCGACGCGGTTGTCCAGCCGCATGACCTTCATCCAGCCGGTGTTGGTCCAGCCCTTTGCGTTGACCCAGTAGCCGTACGCGGCCAGCGTGATGGTGCCGCCGACGCCGCCGATCAGGCCGAGGGTGTTGAGGATGGAGTCCTTCTCGTCGGGGAGGACGGGGAGGAGCCCGGCGAGCGCGTCCGGGATGTTCGGGGTGACCCGGATCGCCAGGTACACCGTCACCACGAACATGACGCCGACCAGGACGGTCATGACCTTCTCGAAGACGGCGTACTTGTTGAACCAGACGAAGACCAGGCCCACGAGAGCGCAGGCGATCCCCCACCACTCCAGGTCCATCACGCCCGGGAACAGCGCCTGCAACGGCAGCGCGCTCGACGACATCGCCGCCGCCCCGTACACGAAGCCCCAGATCACGGCGTAGACGACGAAGAAGTACGTGGTCCAGCGGCCCAGGCTGGCCCAGCCGTCGAAGAGGGTGCGGCCGGTGGACAGGTGCCAGCGGCCCGCCGCCTCCGCGAGGGAGATCTTCACCAGGCAGCCGATGACGGCGGCCCACAGGAGGGTGTAGCCGAAGTTGCTGCCCGCGATCAGGGTCGCCACCAGGTCGCCGGCCCCGACACCGGTCGCCGCGACGACGATTCCTGGGCCGATGTACTTCCAACTGGACTTGCGGGGGCGCGAGTCCGACTCCCCGGCCTGTGCTGCCGCTGTGTTTCCCGTGGTGTCCGCCATGAAGGTCAAGTAAGCCCATGGACGGGCGGGGGACAAGAGGGCGTGCGGGATCTTCACCCGAAGTGTTCGGGGCCCTGTGTGTTCGGGAGCAAAACGGGCCCCGGCGGAGCGCTACGGCTGTCGCCGACCGCAGCCGTCGCACGCGCACGTGCCGAGCTCGAACCAGACGGTCTTGCCCGGCCCGTCCTGGTGGCAGCCCCAGCGCCGGGCGAGCGCCTCCACCAGGAACATCCCCCGGCCGCTCTCCGAGGTGCCCGCGTCGAGCACCTGCGGGACCCGTCGGCCGCCGTCGGACACCTCACAGCGCAGGACGCCGTGGGCGGCGGACAGCGTGAGCCGGAAGCGGCTCGCGGCGTGCAGCAGGGCGTTGGTGGCCAGTTCGCTGACCAGCAGCTCGGCCGTGGCCACCAGGTCGTCGCCGATGCCGTCCCGGTCGGCCAGCCCCCAGCTCTCCAGCTGCCGCCTCACCTCCGCGCGGGCCTCGCGGACGGCGGACGGACGCGGGCCGTACTCGACGCTCAAGTGGCCCGCGCCCATGGGTGGTTGTGGATAGGCGCCGTACCGCGGGTCGGGGTCCGGGCGGCCTTCCCCGGAGAGTTGCAGCATGTCTTCAGAGTGGTGCGTATCGGGTGTGGGACACACGGGGAGGACTACCTGTTTCCATACCTGCGTCGGGGTGCGCACAGCGGTCGGGCTACGCGTACTGCAGGCGTACGACCGCGCCCGCGTCGTCGTCGCGTACGTCGACGTAGGCGCACACCTGCCGCGCGAACCACAGCCCCTGCCCGGGGGCGGGCTCCGCGGCGGGCGGCGGCACGAAGCCGGCCAGCGGGTCGTCGACGCGGCGCGGCGAGCGCAGCTCGCAGACGCAGGCGGGCGCCTCGCCCCACAGCAGGACCTGGCTGACGGGGTCGAGCGGGGCCGCCGCCTCGGACACGGCCGCGGCGAACAGTTCCGCGTCGGCGGCGGGCAGGCCGTGGCCGGTGGCCCAGGTGCGCACGGCGTGCGGTTCGGGGGCGGGCAGCGGGTGCGCGTCGCGCGGGGGCGGCGGCAGCGGTACGGCGTCCAGTTCGGCGGCGATGAGCAGCGGGTCCTCGTAGACGCCGGTGCCGGGGTGGGCACGGCGGGCGGCGGCGACCACGGCCGGGCCCGCGGTGCGGGTGTCGTAGGCGCACAGGGCGGTGGTCGCGAGCGGGGCGAAGAGGAGGTTGGCGAAGGCCTCGTAGCGGATCCACTCGCTGCTCTCGCGGGCGGAGCGTCCGGCGCGGCCGCCCCAGTCGGGCTCCATCAGCAGGTGGATACGGCCCTGGGGGCCCGCGTGCTTGGCGAGGTAACCGGCGCCCTGTGCCACGGCGTTGGCGGCGGACCCGGTGTACCACTCGGTGTGCGGGATGAAGCCGACGCGGCGGGCGTCGCCGCCGAGGGCGTCGCGCAGCAGGTCGAGCCTGCCGGGGGCGGCGATGGCGACGGGCGGGGGCTCGTCGGGGGCGGCGAGGCCCTCGGTGAGGAAGGGCAGGGCGGCGGCGAGGAACTCCTCGTCGGTGGCGAAGACGGCCATGCGGTGGTCGAAGGTGCCTTGGGCAAGTGCGGGTGGGGTGAGCATGGGGGTTCCTGTCGATTGGGGGTGTAGGGGTGGGGGGCAGTCAACGTTGGGCGGTGATCCAGGCCGCGATCTGGCTGCGGTTGCTGAAGCCGAGCTTGCTGAGGATGCGTTCGACGTGGCCCTCGGCCGTGCGGCGGGCGATCACCAGGCGGTCGGCGATCTGCTGGTTGGCGAGGCCCTCGGCGATCAGTTCGGCGACCTGTGTCTCACGGCGGGTGAGGCGGACGCCGGGCTGGGGCCGCTCGGCGGTGGGCTGTTCGGGGCCGGGCTGTTCGGGGCGCTCGTCCAGCACGTGGCCGGCGACGCCGGTGAGGCCGAGGGTCGCGCCGTGCTCGTACGACCGCTCGTAGGCGGCCGCGCCGAGTGCCTCGCGGGCCCGCGTCTCGGTGCCGCGGCGGGTGGAGTCGAGGGCGGCGGAGCCCCAGCGGTCGCGGTCGACGTCGGCCCAGACCCGGTCGGCGCCGCCGAGCAGGACGGCCGCGCGGTCGTGGGCGCCGCTCTGGGCCGCGATCTGGGCCAGCAGGTCGAGAGTGAGGCCGATGCCGACGATGTCGTTCACGGCGAGTTTGAGGCGCAGGGCCTCGCGGGCGTGCCGTTCGGCCCGGCGGTGGTCCTTCTTCACGGTGTGGGCGAGGGCGAGCATGCGGTGGACGTACGACAGCACCCACTCCTCGCCGTGCCGCTCGCACATCCGGCGGGCCTCCTCGCAGACCGCGATGGCCTGGTCGGCCTCGCCCAGGAAGCCGAGCGCGCAGGCGAGTTCGACGCGGTCGAGGCCGACGAGGCTGAGGTGCTGGCCGGGGACGCGGCCGCGCTCGACGCAGGCGCGGAAGTGGGCGAGGGCGGCGTGCAGGTCGTCGCTGAACAGCAGGATGACGCCAAGCACGTACTCGGCGTGCGCCGCCTCGGCCTCGACCCCGAGCCGCCGGGCCAGGCTTCGGGCCTCCTCGGCGCGTCGACGGCCCCGGGTGAGGTCCTCGGGACAGCCCGCGAGCAGCCCGGCGACCCACAGGGCCCGGGCGCGCTCGGGCGTGGGCTCGGGGCTGGCCTCAAGAGCCCGGTCCAGCCAGTACCGGCCCTCACGGGGCGCACCACAGGCATGCCAGTAGAACCAGAGCGTGCCGGCCAGCCGGAGGGCGGCGAGGGCGTCGGCGGGGGTGGGGTGGGTGTTGGCGGGGGCGGAGTGGCCGTCGGCAGGGGTGGGATGGCCGTCGGCACTAGCGGAGTAGCCGTCGGCAGGGGTGGGATGGCCGTCGGCACTAGCGGAGTAGCCGTCGGCAGGGGTGGGATGGCCGTCGGCACGGACGGAGTGGCCGTCGGCACGGGTGGGGCGAGGGGCGGATGAAGTCGGGCCCGCCGCGGCGGGGGCGGTCGGAGTGTCCGTGGCAGTGCAAGGGGTGTTGGTGAGGAGCGGGGGGTCGTCGGTGGAGGGGGTCAGGGCGGCGCTAGGCGTCGGGTGGGCGCCCGTCAGGCCGAAGGCCAGTGCCGCGCGCAAGTTGTCCTGGTCCGCCCGCAGTCGGGCCACGATCTCCCGCTGGCCCGGGCCGAACCAGGCCGCCTCGCAGGCCGCGGCCCGCTGCTGCATCCAGTCCCGTTGGCGGCGGCGCGCGGCGAGTTCCTCGCCGGGGTGTTGCCGGAGCCGTTCCAGGCCGTAGTGGCGCAGGGTGTCGAGGAGGCGGTAGCGCACGCCGTCGGGGCCGGGCTCGCGGCACAGTACGGACTTGTCGACCAGCCCGGCCACGGCTTCCAGGACATCGTACGACCGGACCCGCTCACCGTCCGCGCACACCGCCTCCGCCGTCTCCAGGTCGAAGCTCCCGGCCAGCACCGACAGCCGCGCCCACACCGACTGCTCCCGCTCGGTGCACAGGTCGTGGCTCCAGTCGACGGCCGCGCGCAGCGTCTGGTGGCGGGGCAGGACCGAGGGACTGCCCGCAGACAGGAGGCGGTAGCGGTCGTCGAGGCGTTCCAGGAGCTGCTCCACCGACAGCACGCGCATGCGGACGGCGGCGAGTTCGATGGCGAGCGGGAGGCCGTCGAGGCGTCGGCACAGGCGGGCCACGGCGGGCCGGTTGGCGGGGGTGAGGCGGAAGCCTGGGACGACGGCGGCGGCCCGGTCGGCGAACAGGGCGAGCGCCGGGCCCGGTTCGGCCGCGGACAGGTCGCCGTCCGGGTCGGGCACGGGCAGTGGCCGTACCTCCAGGAGGTGTTCCTCGGTGAGGCCGAGCCGGTGCCGGCTGGTGGCGAGCACCCGGACACCGGTGGTGCCGTGCAGCAGCGCCGCCGCCAACTCGATGCAGGCGCCCAGCAGATGCTCGCAGTTGTCGACGACGAGCAGCAGCCTCCGGTCCCGTACCTGCGTCACCAGCGCGTGAAGCGGCGGCTGGTCGGAGTGGTCGTGGAGTCCGAGGGCGTCCGCGGCGGCGAGGGGTACGAGTGCCGGGTCGTACAGGCCGGAGAGGTGGACGAAGCGCACGCCGTCGGGGAAGGCACGGGCGACGCGGGCCGCGATACGTCCGGCGAGCCGGGTCTTGCCGACGCCGCCGGGTCCGGTGAGCGTGACCAGACGGGCCCGGGCCAGCAGTTCGCGGCCTTCGGCCAGTTCGGCCCGCCGGTCGACGAAGCTGGTCGTCTCGACCGGCAGCCGGTTGTCCCGTCGTGGCGCTGATCCGCCCATGATCAGCCAGTCCTTGGGGAGGGTGGGTGGGGTCGTGTGCGCGAACCTCACTCTTCCCGGCCGCGTACATATATGCACGCGCCGGTCACACCCGCGGGTGTTCTTTGCCGGGGACCCATTCCGGCGGGGTCGGCCCGCGTACACTGCACGGCCCTCACGCGGCCCTCACGCGGCAGTTTTACGCCGGTTCCGGCCGCCACTTCTCGGCCCACTCTTGACCTGGTCATGCCAGGCGCTCACGATGAGCGCCACACCCGCACCAGAACGTCGTACGTCGCACGGAAGAACCACCCCCACAGCTCCACTCCAGCTCCACTCCCCACGTCCGGAGACCCCGGAATTCCTGGAGAACCAAGGAGAATTTCATGCGACTTCGCATCCGCGGCTCAGGCGCCCGAAGCGGCAGACGCACCGCCGCCCTCGCCACCCTGCTGGCCCTCGCCCTCGCGGCCCCGATCTCGGCGACGGCCTCCGACGCCACCGCCGACAGCGCGGGCAGGGCGGCGGCCTCGGCGGACGACATCCGCCAGTACGAGATCCACACGCACTCGACCGCCAAGGACCGTACGGCACTTCAGCGGTCCGGCGTGGTCGTGGACGAGGTCCACGACCACGGCGTCGTCGTCTCCGGGCGCGCGGACCAGGTCAAGAAGCTGCGGTCACTCGGTTACGAGGTCACCCCACTCGGCGCCGTCCCCGACCGGTCGGCCGGCGAGGACGACATCCGGCTCTACGACTTCCCGTCCGCCGACTCCCGATACCACAACTACGCGGAGATGACGAACGAGATCAACTCGGTCGTCGCGGCCCACCCGGGCATCGCGAGCCAGCGCGTGATCGGCAGGTCGTACCAGGGCCGCAACATCGTCGCCATCAAGATCAGCGACAACGTCGGCACGGACGAGGCCGAGCCCGAGGTGCTGTTCACCCACCACCAGCACGCCCGTGAGCACCTCACCGTCGAGATGGCGCTGTATCTGCTGCGGGAGCTGACGTCCGACTACGGCACGGACTCGCGCGTGCGGAACATGGTGAACAACCGGGAGATCTGGATCATCCCCGACCTCAACCCGGACGGCGGCGAGTACGACATCGCCACCGGCTCCTACCGGTCGTGGCGGAAGAACCGGCAGCCCAACTCCGGGTCGTCGTACGTCGGTACGGACCTGAACCGGAACTGGAACTACCGGTGGGGCTGCTGCGGTGGGTCGTCCGGCTCACCGTCCTCCCAGACCTACCGGGGCTCGGCGCCCGAGTCGGCGCCCGAGGTGAAGGTCGTCGCCGACTTCGTGCGCAGCCGTGTGGTGGGCGGCACGCAGCAGATCAAGGCGGGCATCGACTTCCACACGTACAGCGAGCTGGTGCTCTGGCCGTTCGGGTACACGTACTCCGACACGGCCCCCGGGATGACGGCGGACGACCGGAACGCCTTCGCCACGGTGGGGCAGAAGATGGCCGCGAGCAACGGCTACACGCCCGAGCAGTCGAGTGACCTGTACATCACGGACGGGTCGATCGACGACTATCTGTGGGGCTCCCAGAAGATCTTCGGGTACACGTTCGAGATGTATCCGCGGTCTGCCTCCGGGGGTGGGTTCTACCCGCCCGACGAGGTGATCGAGCGGGAGACCTCGCGGAACCGGGACGCGGTGTTGCAGCTGCTGGAGAACGCGGACTGTATGTACCGGTCGATCGGGAAGGAGGACCAGTACTGCTAGTCGCCGTCCGGTCGTCTAGTCGTCGTCCTCGGCGTCTGCTGCGAAGTAGGCGTCGAGGACCTCGTCCAGCTGCTCGTCCCACTCCTTGTGCTGGGACTTCGACTTCGCCTCGATCTCGATCGGGTACCAGCGGCGGTCCGGTGTGTGCACGGTCACCGTGAACCGCTTGCCGAAGCGCGGTGACTCGGTCTCGATCGCGCCGATCTCGTCCCAGCGGAACTCGCAGCTCTCGTCGTCCAGGCTGAGGCGTACGCCCCTGGCGTCGGCGACGATACGGGCCCGGCGGTCGGCGGCCTCGAAGACGGGGCCGTCGGCCGCGTCGGGCTCCTCGGCCTCCGGCTCCTCGGTCTCCTCGGTCTCCTCGGTCTCGGGCTCCACTGCGTCGGAGGCCTCCTCGGTGACCTCCTCCTCGACCGGCGCCGCATCCTCGGGCTCGGGCTCGGCGGCCTTCTCCGGGCCGGTG
Organism: Streptomyces sp. TRM70350; assembly: GCF_019219825.1. Classification (GTDB taxonomy): domain Bacteria; phylum Actinomycetota; class Actinomycetes; order Streptomycetales; family Streptomycetaceae; genus Streptomyces. The sequence goes on from NZ_JAHUXH010000031.1 coordinate 13,557, forward strand.
AGCCCGGGGATGTGGGCCGGGTTCACCCCGGCGTCCAGGGGCTGACTGCTCGTACCTATGCGCTGCTCCACAGCGGGCAGTATGGCGGACATTGCTGTGCCGTGGGGCGCCGGGGGCGTCAGAGGTCACTCGTCCATGAAGACGATCCTCCGGGACGGTGTGGCCGCGCCCGCCGCCGCGGTCGCCACCGCACGGCCGGCCGGTACCGCTCGCTCCCGGCCCCACGCGCGGATCTCCTCGATCTGCTCGGGGTTGACCCGGCTCAGCGGCACCGTGTTGGCGAAGGTGTCCAGCACGAACGACGGCTTCAGCCGGTCGGCGCCGCCCAGCCGGTACGCCTCCTCCCCCACGTCGTGCAGGGTGGACTCGATATCGGAGCCCGCGAAGCCCTCGGACAGGTCGACCAGCCGGTCCACCTGCTCGGGCTCGGGGTCGGTCTTGAGATAGCGGCGGTAGTACAGGTCGATGATCTCCCGCCGGTCCTGGCTGTCGGGCAGGTCGACGAAGAACAGCTCGTCGAACCGGCCCTTGCGCAGCAGTTCGGGCGGCAGGCTGCGGATGTCGTTGGCGGTGGCCACGACAAAGGCCCGCGACCGGGACTCCTGGAGCCAGAACAGGAACTGCCCGATGATCCGCTGCGGCACGCCGGACATGTCGTCCTTGCCGGCGAGGCCCTTCTCGATCTCGTCGATCCACAGGATGCAGGGCGCCACCCGGTCCGCCATCGACAGCGCCTCCCGGAACCGGCCCTCGGACTCGCCCAGGTACTTGCCGTGGATGCTGGCCATGTCGAGTCGGTAGAGCGGCAGTTGCCACTCGTGGGCGATGGCCTTGGCGGACAGCGACTTGCCGCAGCCGGGCACGCCGACGAGCAGTACGCCGCGGGGCGGGCGGAGTTCGGAGTCGCGCAGGTCGGCGTGGAGCATGTCGTGCTTGCGCCGCAGCCACTCGCGCAGGCTGGTCAGTCCGCCGACGGTGTAGTTGCCCTCCTTGAGCTGGACGCGTTCCAGGCCGGTGAGATTGCTGAAGATGCGGTCCTTGGCCTGGGCGAGGCCGAGGACGTCGGACTTCAGGATCGAGCCCTTCGCGGCGATCGTCGCCATGAGGTTGATGCACTCGGCCTCGGTGACGCCGCTGAGGAACTCGGCGGCGCGCCGGGTGTCGTCCTCGTCCCACTCGATGGGGATGTGGCCCCGGTGGTCGCCGAGGAAGCCGGCGAGGGTGCCGTGCATCTCGTCGGCGTCCGGCAGGTCCAGGTGCAGGCTCATGCCGAGGCGTTGCAGGCCGCTCCAGATGGGGGCGTCCGTGATCAGGACGATGCTGCCCATGTTGTTGTCGGCGAGCCGGGCGAGTTCGGCGATGTGCCGGGTGACGGGAGTGTCGGACTCCAGGTGGTCGGGGTCGACGAGGACGATCGTGGCGTTGGCGCGGCTGCTGAACTGGGCGGCGGCGAAGTCCATGGCGCCGGTGAGGGAGCGGTCGTCCTGGACGGCGGCGTTGGTGCGCAGGTCGCGCAGGCCGGTGGCTCTGGTGTAGATCCAGAACGGCATGCTGCTGCGGCGGGGTTGGAGGGCGGCGTCCCTGAGGAGGCGGAGGGCGCGTTGTTGTTCGATGGTCCGCATGCCGATCACCGGGACACGGGCGGAGATGTAGCTGTCTAGGTGGTGGAGGCTTTCGGTGTAGTTCGACATGGGGGCCTTTGGGTTCGTTTTTGGGTGCGGGTGCGTGGGGGCTTGTCGCGCAGTTCCCCGCGCCCCTAGGCACAGACAGTCACGTTGGCTTAATCCGTCACGACTCTGCGGCGGGGGCGGTCCCCGGTGTGGGCCTGTGCCCAAGGGTCTGCCGTCGGTGTGGTCGGCTGTGCCGTCAAGGCGTTGTCCCGGACCGTTCGTCTGCGTTGCTCGATCCAGCGGATGTCCGAGCCGTTCGTCGCGGCCAGGTTGTCCAGGTTGCGTTCGATCTGGGACTGGAAGTCCGTGATCTGGGACTCGACCAGTTCGGTGAACCTGGTGCGGATGGTTTCGGGCAGGCCGGGGTGGCCCGCCACGGCCCGTACCTCCTGAAGGCCCGCCCGCGCCTGGGCCAGGGCGCGGCCCGCCGAGAACTCGTCGGGGGCCGCGAGGAGTGCCTGGGCGAGGTGGCGGTCCCAGGACTTCAGGCGTTTGTCGAGGGCCTCGCCGAGGTGGAGGGCGAAGCGCTCCCAGGTCTCGCCGGGGAAGTCGTCCTGGGACAGGGGCGGCAGGGTGGCCGGGCCGGCGGGCGGCTCGGCGGCGGCCCAACGGTGCAGGAAGTCCACCCAGGTCTCGTAGGGGCCGCCGTGTCCCCAGTAGGAGTACGTGTTCACACCGTGCCGCCCGGCCTGCGGACGACGGTCTCGCCGGGGGGCAGGGGCTCCCAGTCGGGCAGCCCCTCGGCGATCTTGCGGACCCTGCTGGTGGCGCGCTCCCCGGCGGGCCTGCGGCTGGCGCCCCAGGGTGAGGTGCCGGGCGTTGCGTACTGGGGGTCGCCCTGGGGTCTGCGGGGTGGGGGCGGGGCCGCCGGGGTGGGGCCGGGCGCGGTGCTCATGACGCGGTGTCCTCCTTGGCTACGGTGCGGCCCTCGAAGGGTGAGGCGCCGCGGGTCGCGGTGGCGAGGGAGTTGATGAACTCCCGGCACTGCGGTTCGACGGCGTCGGCGGCGCGGAACTTGGTGTTCCAGTCGGTGAGTTCGGCGGAGGCGGCGCGCAGGTGGTGCACGGACTCCTGCTTGGCCTGCTGGAGGATCTGCCGGGCGTTGTTCTGGAGGCGGACTGCGGCTTGGGCGCCGTTGTGCAGGACGAGCCCCCACACGCCGCCGACGACCAGCGCGACCACCAGGGCGGCGGGGAAGGAGATGGAGCCGACGATCACCAGGATGCCGAAGACGACGAGGGCGAGCGGGGTCGCCTTCTTGGCCCAGGGGTAGGCGTAGGCCGCGATGAACGGCTCCATGTGCTGGTCCCAGTGGGCGGACAGCGACGCTTCCAGCTCGGGCAGCGGGCGGGTGAAGGAGCCCTGCCACGGCGGGAGTTGGAAGGTCTGCGCGGCGACCGTGCAGGCGGTGCCGAACTGGGCCTGCACGTCCTGCGGGACGGCGGCCCGGTAGTCGCGGGTGAACCCGGCGTGCGCCTGGAGGAACCACTCCTGGCAGGCGGCGACGGAGAGCCGCTGGGTGGCGGGCGAGGCACCGATGGCCGTCGGGTTGAGGGCGGCGGTGGTCTGCACCGTCAGATAGTCGAGCGTCTCGTCGTACGAGGCGGAGTCCGCGTCGGCGGCCTTGCGGGCGGCGTCGAGGTCGCCGCCGTGGTCGATCACCGCGTGGTTGAACGCCAGGTCGCGGCGGAGCGGCAGCTCCTCGGTGTCGTACTCGGAGACGAGCCGGTCGAGGATGTCGTCGACGGCGTCCTCCAGCCGCTCGGAGGGCTGGAACTCGCGGTCCATGACGGCCCGGTACCGGTCGAGCACCACCTGGTGGGCGCGGGCCCGGCCGAGAACGGCGTCGAGCTGCGGCCACTGCGGGCTGACCTGGGCGATGCGCGGGAACTCGGCGGCCGCGGACGGCTGCGCGAGGGAGTCGATCTCCTGGCGCCAGCGGTCGATCTGCTTCTGCTGGCCCTCGGCGCTGTCCATGAGCTGTTCGCGCCAGCCGGCCAGGGTGGTGTGCAGCAGCTCGCGTCCGGCGAGCCCGAAGGCGCCCTGGGCGATGGACTCCAGGATGACGGCGAACTCCCGGCCGAGCGCCGTCGGGTCCTGCGCGAGCAGGTAGTGCCGCAGCCAGCGCACGGCGGCCTCCCTGCGGTTCTGGCGGCGCAGCACCAGCGCGAAGAACAGCGCTGTGCGGTCCGGTGAGCGCCGGAAGGCCTCCTCGACGGCCCGTTCGCACAGCGTCCGGTCGTCGGCGGACCAGGAGGCGAGCGCCACCAGGGCGGGCGCCAGCCAGTAGCGGGGCGTCTGGATCATCAGCTGGTCGCCGACCGCGCGGACGTTCTCCTCGGAGACGAGGCCGACGTCGAAGGCCTGCAGCATGCCGACCGCGGTGCGCCGTACCGTCTTGTGGTGGCCGAACTCGTGGTCGACCTGGTCCTGGATCACGCCGATGCGGGTCTCGGCGCGCTGCACGTTGGCGGTGAGCTGGGCGCTCTTGACGAAGGCGAGGAATTCGTCGCGGAGTTGCTGCAGTTCGGTGCGGGTCTGCTGCTGATTGGCCTCGACGGCCGAGACCTGGCCGGACACGGAGCCGACCTGCTCGCTGAGCCGGACCACGAGGTTGCTGACCTGCTGCACCTTCTGGTGCAGGGCGTAGTCCACCTCGGACATTCGGTTCTCCGATCACGATTGCATGGAGTACGAGGGGCGCCTGCTGCGCCGGGGGTTCAGGGACGTACGACGGTCCCGTCGTCGAGGACCGGCAGGAGCAGTCCGCCGGAGTACACCTCGACGAAGGCGTAGCCGCCGGAGCGCACCAGCATCCGGGCGCCCGCGAACGGCTCGGGCACCGGGTCGGAGGGGGCGAAGTGGCGGATGATCACCTGGAAGAGGTTGAGCTGGTGGTCCACGTACGGCGGGCCGAGGTAGCAGCGGGCGAAGAAGCCGAGCGGGACCTCGCCGTAACTGGCCCGGTACTCCTCGCCGATCCACTGGGCGAGCTGTCGGCGGGCGTGCTCGTCGAGGCCCGCGTCGAGGCGGCCGACGGCGTCGCGCAGTCCCTGCGGGCGGGGGGCGAGGCGCTCGCGGCGCAGTGGTGCGGCCGGGCCGGGTGCGCCGACGGTGCGGCGGGCACCGCCCGAGGCGGTGAGGCCCTGGTCCGTGCGGCGCAGGGCGTCCGACGAGGTGGACGGCGGTGTCCCGGCACCGCCTGGCTGCACGATGCGCCGTGGCCGCTCCAAGTGGCCCATGTGTCCCCCGAGCTGATGTGCATGAGCGATGGCGAGAGAAGAGTAATGACGTTCAGTCAATAGTGCGACCTGATCCGCAACTTGGCACGCGGATAACCGGTTCCTGCCCCGAACTCGCCCCGTTGCCGCCCAGTTCACTCACGTCACGGGCCGGGTGGGCTGACAGACTGCCCGGCATGGGGTCGATCCACACGTTCATGGCGGGCATCAACGACTATCCGTCCGAGATCGCACCGCCCCTGCAGGGCTGTGTCAACGACGTCACCGAGGCGCACCGGCTGCTGACCGCCCGTACGGCGGGCGGCGCCGAGGTGCGGACCGTGCTGGACGGCGCGGCGACGGTGGCGGCGGTCGAGGACGGTATCCGTACGTTCCTGGGGGCGGCCGGGCCCGGGGACACGGCGTTGTTCTGGTTCTCCGGGCACGGCACGCAGCAGGTCGCCACGGGCGCGGACCTGCTGATCGAGGCCACCGGCTTCAACCAGGCGCTGGTGTGCGCGGACGGCCCGCTGCCCGACAAGCGGCTCGGCGCGCTGCTCGACGCGGTCGCGGCCCGGGGGGCGCATGTGGTGGCGGTGCTGGACTGCTGCTACTCCGGGGGCGCCAGCCGGGACGACCTGCCCGAGGGTCTGACCGCGCGGTTCGCGCCACCGCGCCCGCAGTGGGCGGCGCCGGGTGGCCGGGAGGTCGGGCTGCCGCAGGGACCCGCCCGGCATGTGCTGCTGGCGGCGAGTCGGCTCGACCAGCTGTCGTACGAGGGGCACTACGGCGGTAGGCGGCACGGGGCGTTCACGTACGCGCTGCTGAGCGCGGTGCGTGCGGCGGCTCCGGACGCCACCTACCGGCAGCTGCTGTCCGCGGCCGACGCGCACGTGCAGCGCTCCGGGGGACGGCAGCGGCCGGTGCTGTATCCGGAGACGCCGGGCGGCGCCGCCGATCTGCCGTTCCTCGGGGGTGCGGTGACGGAGGCGGCTGGTGAGCATCTGCTGCGGTGTGCGGCGCAGGGCTGGGAGGTGGACTGCGGCACCGGGCACGGGCTGCGGGACGGGGAGGGCGCCGAGGGCACGGAGTTCGGCGTGGTCGGGCCGGAGGGCGCGCCGCCGGGTGCGGTCGTGCGGGCCCGCTCGGTGCGGGCCGACCGGACGCTGGTGGAACCGGTCGGCTGGGCGCCCGACCCCGAGCGGGTGTACCCGGTGAGCCTCACCGCGCTGGCGACGCCGCCCGCGACGGTGAGCGTGGCGGACGGCGACGCGGCGGAGCTGCTGCGGGCGGCGGTGGCCTCGCACGGCCCCGGCGGCGGCCCCGCCCCCCTGCTGCGGGTCGTCGACCGGCCCGAGGAGTACGGGGATCTGCACTTCCGGGTGGTGGTACGCGGGGACAGTGCGCGCGTGCTGGGCCGGGACGGGTCGGACTTCGTGGCCCCGCTGCCGTTCGCCGCGGACGGCGACGCCCGGCGCGTGGTGGACTGCCTGGTGCATCTGGCCCGCTGGCACCAGCTGCGCGACCTCACCTCCCGGCCCTGCGTGCTGGACAACCTCGTCCAGGTGGAGGTCGTCCCGTGGGACACGGCCGACGGCGGGCCCCTGGTGCCGGACGGCAGCGGCGACCTCGTCTGCTCCTACACCCCGGAAGGCACGCCCGGGCCGCGTGAGCCGTGGGTGTCGATCCGGCTGCACAACCGCTCCCCGCACCGCACGCTGTGGTGCGTGCTGCTCGACCTCACCGACCGCTACGCCGCCGACCCGGCGCTCTTCCCCGGCCACTTCATCGGCCCGGGCCGTACCGGGTACGCCCTGGACGGCGACCCCGTCCAGCTCTCGCTGCCCGCCGACCGGGCCGTCGTGCCCGGAGCGGAGTGCCGTGACTGGCTGAAACTGATCGTCGCGGAGGGCGAGTTGAGCACGGCCCCGTTCCGGCTGCGGGCCTGGGACCCGGACGGTCCCGGCAGCCGGGAGGCAACGGGCGATCCTGCCGGAGTACTGCGGTTCGAGGCAGCGCCCGCCGGGGCGCGCGAGGCGGGCCCGGTCCCGGGGAGTGCGCCCGGGCGCTGGGCGACCCGGACGATCGCCCTGCGCACGGTCGTGCCGCCTACTGGCCGAGGTGCGTGAACCCGGCCCAGGCGCTCAGGTCGTCCGGGTCGATGTGCGCGGCCCGTTCGGCGAGCCGGGCGGGCAGGCCTTCGGGCAGTTCGCGGGCGGGGTCCAGCATCCACAGCTGGGCCCGGCGCAGCGCCCTGGCGGGCGGTTCGCCCTCGGTGCGCAGGAAGTGGTGGGTCAGGAACATCAGCACCGACGTCGCGTCGTCCGGCACCGGCCACAGCGAGCCGACCACCGAGCGGGCACCGGCCACCAGGAACGCGGTGGCCAGGCTGTACGCCTCGTTGTGCCCGCGTCCCGAGACATGGCTGCGGCACGCGGCCAGCACCACCAGGCCGAGCCTGCCCCGGCCTGCCCCGGCGACCGCCTCGGTGAGTTCCTCGGCCGCGAGCTCACCGTCGTACAGGGAGAGATGGGCGGTGCGGCGGGCGGTGCGGGCGATGGAGGCGTGGCAGGCGAGGTGCAGTACGGCGCCCTGCTCGTCGGGGCTGTCCGTGCCGGTGAGCCAGGACAGCACCTCTCGCGGGGTGCCGGGCCCGTCGGCGCCGCCGCCCTCGCGCCGGCCGAGGAACCGGCCGCGCGGGTAGAAGGCCCGCTGCACCGCGTCGGCCTCCGCACCGGCCCAGTGCAGGTCCCCGGTGGGGTTGCCGACGACGAGCGCGGCGCCCGAGTGGGCGGCCTCGGGGCGGGCGGCCACGTCGCACAGGAGGCGGGCGGAGGCGGCGTACGAGATCTCCGCCTCGTGCAGGGCGTAGCGGCGCCGCCCGTCCGGGCCCTGGGCCCAGGCGGCGTGCCAGGGGACCAGGCCGAGGGTGCCCATCGGCACGAACACCAGCCGGGGTGCCCGCCCGGTGCGGGTGGCGAAGACGTCGAGGAGGGGGCGCATCCCGGCGTACCAGGCCCAGCCGCACAGCCGGTCGAGCCGCTCCCGCAGGGACGGCAGGTCGGGCCGGGTGCCGGACCAGCCGGGGACGGGTCCCATCACGCGCTGGTCCTGCGGGGCCGCCACGAAGGGCGCCGCGTCGCGTGCGTCCTGCGCGAGCCGTGCGGCGTCGGCGTGCGGGGCGCGGGCGTACTCGCGCAGCGCGGCCGCGTCCTCCGTGAGCGTCGGCAGGGACACGGAGTGGACGGCACCGGTGGAGGTGACGACGACGGCGGTGCCGGGGGTGTCGTCACCGGCCGGGACCAGGTAGACGAGGGCGTCCTTGCGCAGGGTGCGCAGGGCGGTGGCGATCTCGTCCGGGGCCGGCGGGTCGAGGAGACGGTCCTGGGTGGCGTCGGTGCCGGTGAGGGCGGCCAGGACGCGGCGGCGCAGGGCGCTCGGGACGGACATCGGCGCCTGCATCGCGGTGAGCGGGTCGGCTGCTTCGGTGGCGAGGCCCGCGGCACGCCACTCCTCGGCCAGGGCGTCGTGGCCGGCCGCGACGAGGCGTTCGGGGACCGTGCGGGAGGTGGTCGCGGCGTGCAGCAGCAGGCCGCGGCAGGCGTCCAGGGCCTGCACGGCCTCGTCGAGGGCGTTGTCGCGCAGGCACCAGCCGGCGACCTCCAGCGCGGTCGTGGTCGCCATGGCCACGGCCTGCGCGGCGTGCTCGGTACCGGACTGCAGCAGCGCCGCCCAGGCGTGCCCGCGCAGCGCGTCGAGCCCGGTGCGGCGGCCGAGGCCCTTGTCGTCGCGGCGGAGTTCGCCGCGGGTGCGGTAGGCGCGGCCGAGGGCGAGTCCGGCGGCCGCGTAGAGCCGGTGCTCGGGGCCGCCGGCGGTGCGGAAGGCGTCCTCCAGCAGGGCGATGCCCTGGGCGAGATGGCGGGCGCGGGCGGTGGGGAAGGGCTGCACCTCGGCGAGCGCGCAGTGGCCCGAGCCGAGGCAGTGGGCGTAGCGCAGCCAGCTGTCGCTGCCCTCGTCGACCAGGTCGTACGCCTCCTGGAGCAGCTCCATGGCCTCCGCGATCCCGGTCGCGTCCCGGGCCCGCAGGAACCGGGTGATGCCGTTGTCACCGAGCACCCAGGCCCGGTGGTCGCGCGGCAGTTCGCGGGCCGCGCGTCGCAGTTGGGTCACCGAGGGGCGGCCGGACAGGGGTGGTGCGGGCGGCGCGCCCAGTGCGTCGGCGAGGCGGTCGCGGGCCGAGCGGGCGTTCTCCAGCAGCGTCCACAGCTCGATGCGCGTCGAGTCGTCGGGGTCGAGGTCGGCGTGCACGGCGAGCATCTGGGCGATGTGTTCGTCGGCCGCCGCGAGGTCGCCGCGCTGGGCGGCGGCCTGGGCGTCGAAACCGGCCTGCTGGGCGGACATGACCCGGCGGTGGTACGGAGTCAGGCGGGGGTCGTCACGCAGCTCGCGCCACAGCGCGCCGCCCGTCTCCATGTCGTCGGCGGCACCGGCGGTCTGCCCACGGTGGGTGATCGCGGCGAACCGGACCAGGGCCATGCCGTGCCCGAGGCCGTCGTCGGCGCCCCGCGCCGCACCCGCCGCCTCGGCCTGCGCGAGGTGATCGAGGACCGCGTCCATGCCGCGGCCCGAGCCGCTGAGTTCGTCACGCAGCCGGGCCTGGGCGACGACGGCGTGCGCTTTGCGCTGCCAGTCCGGATCGTCCTGCCCGTGCGCGAGGACGGTGTCGATCAGCTCACTCTTCTGCGCCTCGGTGATGTGAGTGCCGTGGGGGTCGAGGATCAGGCCCTGGGACAGCAGGTTCAGGGCGACAAGCGCGCGCTCGTCGCCCGGCTCCAGGGAGGCGAAGTTCTGGTACATCCGGTCGAAGGTCGCCGCCGCCCAGTCGCCGGTGGGGCCCATGCTCCTGAAGATGCCGGGGAAGTCGTCGTCGGTGTCGCTGAAGTTCAAAAAGCCGCGGCCCTCGCCGACGTCGTCGAGCAGGCTGAGGTAGGTGTGCCGTGCGTTCTCGAAGCGCATCTCCTCCGGGATGCTCTCCGGGGAGTCGGGGGTGATGCCGTGGTCCTGCTCCAGGGTCATCCAGGCCCAACTGCCCAGCATCGGGGCGACCTTGCGCAGACCGAAGTCGAAGTCCTCGTCCTTGAGGACCAGCGCGCATGCCTCGGCCACGTCGTGGAGCCGCCGTGGGTCGGGGTCGTCCCGGTAGCGGCCCTGCTGGAACATGGCCAGGAACAGGGCGGTCAGGGTGATCGCGCCGTCCCGTTCGGGCACCCAGATGTCCATCGCGCGCCGGATCAGCCCGATCGCCCGGTCCTGGCCGGCACCGTCGCCCCGCGCGCTCGCCCGCTCGTACAGCAGCCGTCCGAAGCTGTCGAGGAACACCGGGGTGAGCCGCTCGACATCGGCCGGGTCGGCCAGCAGCCCGTTCAGCTCCACCTCGGCCGCCGCGGCATGTGCGGAGTCCTTCCAGTGGGCCCAGATGAGAAAACGGACGAAGGCGCTGCGGATCCCGGCATCCCAGGCCCACGGTGGCTGCTGCCCTGTTGCCTGCCGCGCGTCGAGCAACGCGGTGCCGAACTCCTCGCGGGCCTGCTCCAGTTCGTCCCGGTCGACCCGGGCCCGGCCGTGCGCCATGAGGGCGAGGCCCAGGCTGTAGCGGACGAGCGGCAGATCACTCGTGGGCAGCCCCGCGTCGAGCACGGCCCGGTAGTGGGCGGCCGCGGCCTCGGCGTCCGCCGGGTCGTGCAGCAACCCGTTGCGTTCCAGGTGGAGATATCCCCGCGCCGCCGCCAGATCGGCCGCCGCCGCGCTGCCGGTCTCCAGCGCGTCGGCCGCCGCCTCGTGCCGGCGCAGGGCCTCGTCGAGGAGTCCGACGCGCTGCCGGACGGGTCCGTCGCAGTGCAGGTAGCGCTGCTTGGCACAGGCCGCGAGCAGCTGCCGTCCCAGCTCCCGCACCAAGTCGTGGTCGGTGTCGTCCGCGGGCAGCGCTGCCATGCCTTCGGTGAGCAGCTCCCAGGCCGCGTCGAGGAGTTCCGTGCCGGGTTCCCTGTCGTACTGGAAGGCCCGGACGTGCCCGAACGCGATCCGCCAGGCCGCCCACTCCCCGTCGTCGCCGGGCGCCTCGAAGGCGAGCTCGAACGCCTGGGCGGCCAGGTCCAGGTCGTCGGGGTCGTCCGCCAGGAGGTGCAGCCGGTAGCTGAGCTCACCGGCCAGCGCGCACAAAGCAGGTGCGTCCGGGTCGTCGGAGGCGGTCGCGGAGAGGGCGTCGAGGATCTCCTCGCGCTGGGCGCGGAGTTCGTCGACGAGGCTGGGTGCGTCGTCAGCGGTCACGGGTCGAGCTTTCCAGGATCGTCGCCACCATGCCGCTCTACGGCGCGAGTTGGACGTAGTAGGGCAGCAGTACGGAGTTGAGCCACTCCCGGCCCTCGGCCGTGTCGAAGTCCACGGCCTCGTCCTCCTCGCAGCGCAGCGCACCGTCGGGGCAGCGGTCGCCGAACAGCACCACGGTCCGGTCCGCCGGTTCCCGCTTGGACGACCACACCATCCCCTGCGCCCAGGGCTGGGTGTGCCGGCGGATCCAGTGCGCCCAGTCCCTGGTGTACGGGTACTCGTGCGCCTCGGTGTGCACCAGCCACGTGTCCTGGTGTACGGCGGCCAGGTCCTGCGCGGTCATCAGCGGCAGCACGCACAGGTCGGCGGTGAGGCGGAGGGTGCTGAGGCGGCGTCCCTCGACGGCCCGGCGTTGCAGCAGGCGGGGGCCGCCGGCGGGGTCGAAGGGCAGCGAGCGCAGCAGGGTCTCGCACACGGCGGCGGCCGCGCTCAGGCCGGCGTACAGATAGCCGTACCGGTCGCAGGAAGTGGCGTCGAAGCGGCCGCCCCCGTACAGGCAGTGCGAAGGCCTGGGGTTGAAGTCGGCGGCGCCGCGGTGGGAGCCGTGGATGCGGTACAGCAGGGTGCCGCGGGCCAGCGTGACCTTGCCGGGGGTGCCGGTGAGCGCCTCGGGCGGCCGGTAGTTGGGCACGACGGTCAGCCCTCACTGTCCATCAGGAACCGTGCGGTCTCGACGAGTTGCCGATCGCGTCCGGTGCCGAGCAGGCGGACGGGGTTGGTGCCGAGCCAGGCGTTGGCGGACAGCCACCAGTCGGCGGCGCCCCACGGGTCGCGGTCGGCGTCCAGCAGCGCGTTGACCTCCAGGACGACCAGCCAGGGCAGGGTCTCCTCGGAGAACTGGAACCGCGGCAGCCGCAACCGGCCCCCGGCGCCGCGCAGCCGGATCAGGTCCGGCGCGTACGGCTCTCCGCCGCCCCGCTCCAGCGTCTCGGCGTCCAGCGCGGGCTCCGCGAGCAGCCGCTCCCGCACCGGCCCGAGCACCGGCCCCACCATGCGGTGCCCGTCGATCAGCAGCACGGCCAGGTCCTCGGTGGCGAACCCCTGCACGGTCGGCGCCCCGCCCTGTGCCTCCGGCACGGCAACGAGCCGTGCGTGCGCGTCCGCCCCGAACTCGTCGGGCAAGCGTTCCCGCAGCAGCCCGGCGGCCCGCACGGCGCAGTCGTGGCGGCCGGGGGCGTCGGCGCGGCGGACGACGGTGAGCAGCTCGGCCAGCCGGGCCCGGGTGTCCGGCCCGAGCCGCGCGGCGACCCGGTCCCAGCGGGCCGCGGCGGCGGCGAGGGTGAGGTACGGGTCGGCCGGTTCGGACGGGGGGTGCCCCATCACTCCTCCCCCACGGAAGTCAGCAGCCGTTCCAGCAGATCGGCGCGCGCATGGCGGCGTACCACGAAATGGATGTCCCAGTCGGCGCCCCGGGCGAGTTCGGCCTCGACGGCCGTCCACAGCGCGCCGAAACTCTCCAGCGGGGTCAGCCCACCGCGGCCCGCGCCGAGCAGCGGCAGGCACACCGACCGCAGCGGCGGGTCGTACCGGCGGGCCTCCTCGGCGAGCAGGGCGAAGACGCGGGCCACGCCCCTTGTGATGTCGGCGGGCTGTACGTCGTACTCGTTGGTCTCGGGGCGGGGTACGGCGACGGCCACGTGGTAGATGCGCCGGACGCCCTGCCCGGCCAGCGCGCCCGCGGAGGTGACGGCGACCGTGCCCGGCAGGGCCGCCCGGCCGGGAGCCCCGTGCCGGGCGGCCCATGCCCCCAACTCGTCGTGGATACGGTCCTCGACGAGTCCCCCGGTGGGGTCCCTGCGCGCCCCCGCTCGGCGCAGGGTCGCGGAGACGGACGACTTGTAGGGCGCGGGCAGCGCGAAGTAGGTGTTCGAGGGCGAGACGACGACGTCCATGTCGCGCAGCAGGTCCACGGAGTGGACGTGCACGGTGACGGGCACGGTACGGCGGTCCACGCGGACGCGCAGCGCCCGGTGGGCGGCGGGGACGCGGTCGTACGGCGCCGGTGCGGGGGCGTCGGTCACCGGTGTGTGCCCGGCGGCCTGGACGATTTGTTCCGCGACCTGCCCGAGGACCATCAACTCGTGGTGCTTGCGGAACCGTTCGACGCTCACCCCGTACACCTGCGCGGCCCGTCGGCGCCGGTCGGCGGCCGGCCAGTCCCGGGTGCCCTGGGCGAGGCCGAGGCTGTACTCGGCGGCGGTCTGCAGGGTGCCGCCGCCCATCCGGGAGACGGCGAGCCGTAACACCTTCTCCACCGGCCCCCCAGGCAACTCGCCGTCTCCCCACGGAAGGTCACGGGCGACCTCGGCGAGCACCGGCAGGGCGAGCTCCCGCAGCCTGACGACTCCGGCTCGTCGCACCTTCCGCACCTCCGCGAGGACCACTCCGTGTTCGAGCGGGTGAGGCGGCGGCGACGGCATGACGATCAGCATCGCACCGGCCCGCGGCCGCTCACAAGCCCGTTCCGCCCTTCCATTGCAGCGCACGGCCCGGTCGCGAACGGGGCGGAATCAGGGCGCCTCCGGGTCCGGCCCCCTCACATCCCGAGCCTCGAAGTAGGCGTTTTGGAGCTCTCTCCCGCGTACGAGACCCGCCTGATCGATGTTGCGACTGGCGTTGAAGTCAGCATTGCCGGTCCAGCCACACTCTGGATTACGGCATACGAACCGCGCCTGGCACTCACGACTGCCAGGCGTGACGACTCCGCACTCGGACAGCGCAGCGCCGTGCCAGGCGCGGACACTCGTTACCGTCGGACAGGGCGAGAGGAACGGCGGTACCTCGATCAATTCCGACGTGTGAATTGGCTCCGTCCCTGCGCTTCGGCACCAACACCTCGCGCGCCGTGCGGGACACGATGTGCCAGCCGAGCGCGTCCTTGATCAGACGGGCCCCGGTGATCCGACCCGACGGGCCACCTTTGGTCGCGCCGGGTAGATCCCGCGTCCAACGGAACCGCACTCGCCCGAGCTTCGGAATGTTCACCATCCCCCAGCGTCGGTGCACCCGGGCGACGATACGACTTCAGTACCGCCTGCGCCGCTTGCGCAGGCGGTCGTGCAAGCCAGTCGACGTGGGCACGCGCCCATCGGATGGGACTGTCCACGCAGGAAAGGGGAGGTCGGCTGGTTCGATTCCCGATCAATCAGCCGAGTACTGCGAGGGCATCGATCTCGATCAGCAAGCCCTTGGGGAGACCGACGTACACCGTCGTGCGGGCGGGCGGAGCCTGGCTGAGCCCCTGCTCCTCAAAATACTGGTCATAGACCTCGTTCATCTCGGCGAAGTGGTCCACGTCCGTCAGATACACGCGGATCATCATCACGTCGTCCCAGGTGGCCCCGCCCTCCTGAAGGATCGCCCGGACGTTGGCGAGGGTCTGGAGGGTCTGCTCACGCAGGGTCGGACCGGCCGGTGTCGGGGGCTGCCCCTCGACCGCGGGCAGGAAGCCGACCTGTCCGGCGACCTGGAGGATGTTGCCCTTCTTCACGCCGTGGGAGAACTTCGCGGGCGGGGTGGTGTGGGTCTTGGGGGTGAGGGCGGTCTTCTCGGTCATGCCGGCTCTTTCCTCGGAGTTCTGCCGGAGTACTCGCCGCTGATGGCGTCCGCCGTGCGGCGGACCAGCGGGAGCAGGGTGAGGAGTTCCTCGCCGGTGACGACGACGGTGGGCGCGGACACCGACATCGCGGCGACGACCCGGCCGTCGGCGCCGCGGATCGGTGCGGCGACGCAGTTGATGGACTCCTCGTGGCCACCGAGGTCGGTGGCCCAGCCCTGTTCGCGCACCGTGGCCAGCTCCCTGAGGAAGGCCTCGGCGTTCGGTGCCGAACGGGACGTGTACATGGGGTAGTCGAGCTTCTCCGCGAGGGCGCGGCGCTCGTGCTCGGGGAGGTCGGCGAGGAGGAGCTTCGCCACGGCGGCGACCGTGATGGCCACCGGCTTCCCGATCCGCGAGTACATCCGCACGGGGTAGCGGCTCTCCACCTTGTCGATGTAGAGCACCTCGTTCTCCTCGTACACCGCGAGGTGCACGGTGTGTCCGCACTGCTCGTTCAGCCGTACGAGGTGGGGGTGGGCGATCTCGCGGATGTCGAGGTTCTCCATCGCCTCCTGGGCGAGCGCGAAGAGGCGGGCGCCGAGGCGGTAGCGCTGGTCGGACTGGCGGTAGACGAAGCCGTGCTCGTGCAGGGTGCGCAGGAGGCGGAGCGCGGTGGACTTGTGCACGCCGAGGCGGTCGGCGACCTGTCCCAGGTCGGCGGGGCCCTCGGCGAGCAGCGGCAGGATGCTCAACGCGCGGTCGACGGTCTGACTCATGGCGTACGTACCTCCTCCGGGGCCCGGTCAACGGCGTGCGTCCAGCCGGGGCCGAGTCGAAGTCTCCCCCAGGCGTCGTCGTCCAGGGCGGCCAGCCGGTCGGCGTGGTCGCGGGAGGGAGGGGTGGCGAGGTCGCCGGGGACGGTGAGGGCGGCTGCGGCCATGAGGTGGCCGTGCCGGAGGCGGTCCCTGAGGGGCAGGCCGCGCAACGTCCCGGAGAGAAACCCCGCGGCGAAGGCATCGCCCGCACCGACGGGGGCGACGACGCTGACGTAAGGGGCACGTTCGACGACGCGGCCCGGCCGTGCCGACCCCAGGGGCGCGGGGAACTGCGCGACCGGCTCACCACGACCCGCAGCCGGACGACCACCGCGCCCCGGCCGCCGCTCGAACACCGTCGCCCCCTCGGCACCCTGTTTCACCACCAGCGTCCCCGGCTCGGGCAGCAGCTCCCGAATCGTCTCGGGCCCTCCCGTCACCCCCCAGGCCTCCTCGGCCTCGTCCTCCCCCAAGAACACGATGTCCGCGTCCCGCGCCAGCTCCAGCAGGATCGGGGCCCCGTCGGCCTCCCGCCACAGCTCCTGCCGGTGGTTGACGTCGAACGACACCAGCGGGCGCCCGGCGGCCGGAGCGGTCAGCTCGCGCAGCAGCGCCAGGCAGTCCTCCGACAGCGCCGCCGTGATCCCCGACAGATGCAGGACCCGCGCCGCCCGCGCCGCACCCATCTCCACGTTCCCCACGCCCATCGCCGACGCCGCCGACCCCGCCCGGTAGTACGCCACCTCGTGACCGTCACCGGCTCGGTCCCCCGCCGTGCGGAAGTACACGCCCGTCGGGCGTGCCGGGTCACGGCGGACGGACGACACGTCGACGCCGTACGCCCCGATCGCCTCGACGAGATGGTCCCCGAACCCGTCGGCGCCGACGCGGCTGACCCACCGCACGGAATGCCCAGCGGCAGCGAGCACGCACGCCACGTTGGACTCCGCCCCGCCGATGCCCCGCTCGAAGGACGGAACGTCGGCGAGGCGGCCCGGGCGGGAGGGCAGGAACGTGACCATGGACTCGCCGAGCGCGACGACGTCCACGACGTCGGGGGCGGTGCGAAGGGCGGTGGCGGTCAGGATGGTCAGGACTCCTCGGTCGGCGTCGCGGGTCGTGCCGGCTCCGTTGACCCCGCGTTGGCCGAGATGTTAGACAGCAGCAAGCGACATACGCAATGGGCGTTGCAGAATGCGCAACGCAGCCCAACGCGGCGCAACACGGCGCAACACAGTGCGACGCACCAGATCAGGGAGGCTCCATGGCCGTCGAACCCGGCTCCACGCCCGCCACCGAAGCGCTCGCCCGCCTCACCGAGGAACGCGTCGACCACCGCTTCAGGGGCCTCCCGCCCGACGCCGACGGCCTGACCGTCGCGGAACTCGCCGCCCAGCGCCGCAACCTCTTCACCGACGGCTTCACCACCCCGGTGCTCGCCCTCTCCGCCGAGCGTCTGGAACACAACCTGCGGCTCATGGCGACGTACGCCACCCGCCACGGCCTCGCCTTCGCCCCGCACGGCAAGACGACCATGGCCCCGCAGCTCTTCCGGCGGCAGATCGAGCACGGCGCCTGGGGCATCACCCTCGCGGTGCCGCACCAGGTGCGGGTGGCGCGGGCGTTCGGGACTCAGCGGATCTTCCTCGCGAACGAGCTGGTGGACGCCGCGGCCCTGCGCTGGATCGCGGGCGAGCTGGCCACCGACCCCTCCTTCGAGTTCGTCTGTTACGTCGACTCCGTGCGCGGCGTCGAACTGATGCACGCGGCCCTGCGCGGCGGCACGGCACGCCCCCTGGACGTCGTCGTCGAACTCGCCGCCGGTGAAGGCGCCCGCACCGGCGTCCGTACGGAGGCCGAGTGCGCGGCGATCGCCGACGCGGTGGCCGCCGCACCCACCCTGCGCCTGGCCGGCGTCGCGGGCTACGAGGGCGAGGTGCCCGAGGCCGACCCCGAGCGCGTGCACGCGTGGCTGCGCCGTCTGGTGGCGCTGGCGGTGGACTTCGACAAGGCGGGGCGGTTCCAGGGCCTGGACGAGATCGTCGTCAGCGCGGGCGGCAGTGCGTGGTTCGACGCGGTCGCGGACGTGTTCGCGGACATCCCCGGACTCAGCGCCCCCGTACTGAAGTTGCTCCGCTCCGGCGCGTACGTCTCGCACGACGACGGCCACTACCGCAGGCTGACCCCCTTCAACCGGGTCTCGGAGGAGGGCGCCCTGGAGCCCGCGTTCCGGCTGTGGGCGCAGGTGGTGTCGCGGCCGACGCGGGAGCAGGCCTTCGTCAACGCGGGCAAGCGGGACGCCGCGTACGACCTGGACCTGCCCTTCGCGCAGGTCGTCCGCCGGGGCGGCACCCAGCGCCCCGCGACCGGCGTCGAGGTCACCGCACTCTCCGACCAGCACGCCTGGCTGCGCACCACCCCCGAGGCGGACCTTGAGGTCGGGGACTGGCTCGGCATGGGGCTGTCCCACCCCTGCACGTCGTTCGACAAGTGGCAGCTGATCCCGGTGGCCGAGGCGGACGGCACGGTCGTCGACTACATCCGTACGTTCTTCTAGGAGCCCCGGCATGGCAGACCTCGTCATCCGTGACGCGGACGTCGTCGACGGCACCGGCGCCCCCGCGTACCGCGCCGACGTGGTGGTGGACGCGGGCCGGATCGTGTCGATCGTCCGGGAGGCAGCGGCGGCGGGCTGTCAACGGCCCGGCGCGACGAGGGAGCTGGACGCGGAGGGCCTCGCCCTGTCCCCCGGCTTCATCGACATGCACGCGCACAGCGACCTCGCCCTCCTGCGCGACCCCGACCACAGCGCGAAGGCCGCGCAGGGCGTGACGCTCGAAGTCATCGGCCAGGACGGGCTGTCGTACGCCCCCGTCGACGACCGCACCCTCGCCGAGGTCCGCCGTGCCATCACCGGCTGGAACGGGCACGGCGACGACATCGACGTCGACTGGCGGTCGGTGGGCGAGTATCTGGACCGGCTGGACCGAGGCATCGCGGTCAACGCGGCCTACCTCGTCCCCCAGGGGACGGTCCGCGCGCTGGCCGTCGGCGGGGAGGACCGGGAGGCCACGCCGAAGGAGCTGGACCGGATGCGGCAGCTCGTGGCGGAGGGCCTGGAGCAGGGGGCGGTCGGGATGTCGTCCGGGCTCACCTACACGCCCGGCATGTACGCCAAGGACGCCGAGCTGACGGAGCTGTGCCGGGTGGTGGCGCGGTACGGCGGCTACTACTGCCCGCACCACCGCTCGTACGGGGCCGGGGCCCTGCGGGCGTACGCGGAGATGGTCGCCCTGACGCGGGAGGCCGGCTGCCCCCTGCACCTCGCGCACGCCACGATGAACTTCGGCGTCAACAAGGGCCGCGCGCCCGAGCTGCTGTCCCTGCTGGACGACGCCCTCGCGGCCGGGGCGGACATCAGCCTGGACACGTACCCCTACACGCCCGGCTGTACGACCCTGGTGGCGCTGCTGCCGAGCTGGGCGAACGAGGGCGGCCCGGAGGAGACCCTGCGGCGGCTGACGGACGACGGGACCGCCGAGCGGATCCGCCACGACCTGGAGGTGGTCGGCGCGGACGGCTGTCACGGCGTACCGGTCGAGTGGGACACGATCGAGATCTCCGGCGTGACCGAACCGGCCCTTCAGGCGTATGTCGGCCGGACGGTCGAGGACTCGGCGGCCCTGCGCGGCGAGGCGCCCTGGGTCACCGCCCGCCGTCTGCTGGTCGAGGACCGGCTCGGGCCGACGATCCTCCAGCACGTCGGCCACGAGGAGAACGTCCGGGCGATCATGCGGCACCGGGTGCACACCGGCGGCTCGGACGGCATCCTCCAGGGCGCCAAGCCGCACCCGCGCGCGTACGGCACGTTCCCGCACTATCTCGGCCGGTACGTGCGGGAGCTGGGGGTGCTGTCGCTGGAGGAGTGCGTGGCCCGTCTGACCGGGCGCCCGGCGGCCCGGCTGCGACTGCCGGACCGGGGCGTGGTCCGCGAGGGGTACCGGGCCGACCTGGTGCTCTTCGACCCGGCCACGGTCGCGGCGGGCGCCACCTTCGACCAGCCGCGCACGCTCCCGACGGGCATCCCGTATGTGCTGATCGACGGCCGGTTCGTGATCGAGGACGGCCGCCGGACGGACGTCCTGGCGGGGCGGGCGGTCCGCAGGGCGCCGATGTGATCGCCCGCCGCGGCTGAGTCACGGCTTGGGCAGGGTGCACCCGCTCGCGTACAGGTCGAGCTTGTTGTCGAGGCCGAAACAGGCGGCGAGCTGATACGTCTGCTGGGCGTAGTTGATGCCCTGGCGGACGGTGACGTTGCCGTTGGCGTCGACCTCGCAAGGATTGTTCAGCGTGCAGCGCTGCCCGTCCTCGTTGCCGGTGTTGTTGACGGCGACGACGCGGCCGGTGGACCGGTCGACGACCGGGGAGCCCGAGGTGCCGCCGATGGTGTTGCAGGCGGAGGTGTACCGGACGGAGTCCTTCCAGGTCCAGTCGCCCTCCTTCAGCCGGTGGGCGAAGCCGTCGATCGAGCAGGTGTAGATCCGCTTCCAGTACCCGGAGACGACACTGATGGCGGTGCCCGCCGTCGGGCGGGTGTCGTTGAGGGTGAGCGCGTCGATGCCGTAGGAGCCGCGGATCTGCGCGTAGGTGCGGGTGAGCTGGTAGACCGCGACGTCCGTGTCGGTCATCGTGGAGTACGCGATCTTGCTGGCGCGCAGAGTGGCGACGCGGGTCCCGGCGGAGTTCAGCAGCCCGAAGGAGCGGGTGGAGGGCTGGTCGACGATGACCTCGCCGGGCTCCGGGAAGCCGCTCTCCAGGCAGTGCCCGTTGCTCAGCACGAGCGCGGGGTCGTCGTCGGCGGAGTCCGGCATCCGGATCACGGAGCCGGAGCAGTTGCTGAGCGCGACGGTACCGGCGAAGTCGACGGCCTGGATCGCGGGCGCGGCCTCCGTGTCCGGGGTGGCGGCGACCGCGGGGGCCGCACCTGCCCCGGTTATCAAGAGGGCGGCGAGTGCGGCCAGGAGAGGTTTGTTCATGTGGGGGTCCCCTCTTCATGACGGGAGCGACCGGAGGTCGTCCGGTCGCCCGCTGTCTTGTCATGCACATTGTTGGTGCAGAGATGCGAGGGGACAAGAAGGCGTACAGGCCCTCGGGGACGTGTCTTCGCGTGTCTTCGCGTGTCTTCGCGCGTGCGACGGGGGCTACTTGGGCCGTTTGGTGCCGCCCTGACCCTGCCCCGGGTTGCCGTTGGCGTTCCCCGGACGGTCGTCGAGGGGCGTCGCCGTGGGGGTCGGAGTCGGAGCCGAGGCGGGCGCGGTCGTGGGCGCCTCGGTGGCGGGGGCAGTGACGGGGGCCTGGGAGACGCCGTCGCCGCCTTTCGAGGAGTCCGGGGTCGGAGCCGAGACGGGAACGCGGGCGCTCTCCGAGGCGGGCGCGGAGGGCGTGCCGTCGCCGCCGCCCGCTTCCGTACGGGACGGCGTCGCCGCCTCCTCCGGGTCGTCCGACGTCGAGTTCGTCCGGTCCTGCTTGCCCTGCGTGCCGCCGCCGGAGGACGACCCCGAGAAGGAGAACCCGGCGATCAGCGCCGCCACGGACGCCGCGCCCACCGCACCGGCGGCCACCGCCACCCGCCGCTGCCGCCAGGGGCTGGGCTTGCGGCGGGAGCCCCGGTGCCGCGCCGGGGCCGGTACCGTCGGCAGCTCGCGCGTCTCGTCGTAGGCGTTCTGCCAGCCGTGCGCGGCCGCCGGGTCGGCGTACTCCTCGTAGGCGGGTATCCGCTCCGGCTGCGGCTGCGGCAGGTACACCTTCGGCGGACCCTGAGGTTCACCCGTTCTGGGGGGCTCTGACATGGCCACGCATTCTAGGGACTGGCGTGACGACAGGGACAGCAGCGGCTTCGGAGGGACAGCGGCGGCATGTGCCCACCCGAACCCGCGTCTCATGTGGCGGAAAGCACGAGCCGTGATGCGTTACGCGGCCGTAAGCTCCCAGACATGCAGGTGATCCAGTCGACCAAGCTCGCCAACGTCTGTTACGAGATCCGGGGCCCGGTACTCGAAGAGGCGATGCGCCTGGAAGCGGCCGGTCACCGCATCCTGAAGCTGAACACCGGCAACCCGGCCGCCTTCGGCTTCGAGTGCCCGCCGGAGATCCTGGAGGACATCCTCCGCAACGTCTCGACGGCCCACGGCTACGGCGACGCCAAGGGCCTGCTGGCCGCGCGCCGGGCGGTCGTCATGCACAACCAGACCCTCGGCATCGAGACGGACGTCGAGCACGTCTTCATCGGCAACGGTGTCTCCGAGCTGATCACCATGGCGATGCAGGGCCTGCTGGACGACGGCGACGAGGTCCTCGTACCGGCGCCGGACTACCCGCTGTGGACGGCCGCCGTGTCCCTGTCCGGCGGTACGGCCGTGCACTACCGCTGCGACGAGCAGTCCGACTGGATGCCGGACCTGGCCGACGTCGAACGCAAGGTCACCGACCGCACCAAGGCGATCGTGATCATCAACCCGAACAACCCGACCGGCGCGGTCTACGACGAGGCGATGCTCAAGGGCCTGACCGACATCGCCCGCCGCCACAACCTGCTGGTCTGCTCGGACGAGATCTACGACAAGATCCTGTACGACGGCGCCGAACACATCCCGACCGCGGCCGTCGCCCCCGATCTGCTCACCCTCACTTTCAACGGCATGTCGAAGGCGTACCGGGTGGCCGGATACCGGGTCGGGTGGATGTCGATCTCCGGCCCCCGCGCGCACGCCGACTCCTACATCGAGGGCCTGACCATCCTGGCGAACATGCGCCTGTGCGCCAACATGCCGGGCCAGCACGGCGTGGTCGCGGCACTCAGCGGACGCCAGTCGATCAACGACCTGGTGCTGCCGGGCGGCCGCCTGCGGGAGCAGATGGATGTCGCCTACGAGATGCTGACGCGGATCCCGGGCGTGACGTGCGTCCGCCCGAAGGGCGCCCTGTACCTCTTCCCCCGCCTGGACCCCAACGTCTTCAAGATCAAGGACGACCGGCGGCTGGTCCTCGACCTGCTCCGGCGCGAGAAGATCATGGTCGTGCACGGCACCGGCTTCAACTGGACGGAGCCGGACCACTTCCGGGTCGTCACGCTGCCGACGGTCGCCGATCTGCGGGACGCGATCGGCCGGATCGGCAGCTTCCTGGACGGCTACAGCCAGCACTGACGCTCACGCTGCGTGGGCACCTCCGCCTTATTTGTGAACGGCTCAACTTTAGACGAAATCCAAGCTAGGATGGCTTCTGCCAAGCACAGGAGGCCATCCCATGTACGAGCCGATCCGCGCCAAGTCGGTCCACACGATGGCCGGCACCTCTTCCGACTTCCCCCACCGGTCACGTGAGGAAGAGCTGGACATCCAGCTCGCGGGGCACCTCGCGGCACTGCTCGCCGTCACCGACGAGCTGCGCGCGCTGGCCCCGTCCGACGACCTGGACACCGCCGCCGCACGGCTCGCGGAGCAGGTGGCCCGGCTGCGGGGAGGCCGTACGCCGGCCCGCACCTCGGCGACCGCGACCGCCGCACCACACCTCGCCGCGCTGCACCGGCGGGCCCATGCCCTCGCCGGGCGCGCGCTGGTCGTCGCCGCGTCCCGGGCGGACACGGCGGCGGCGATCCTGGCGGCCGAGCGGATGGACGCCCACGCGGCGCTGCTCGAACCGCACGAACTCGCCACGCACTGAGCCCTGCCGGGCTCCCTCCGACGGCCCCGGTCCGCGCGCACCCGCAGCGACGCGCGGACCGGGTGCCACACACCACCTCCCTGATCACCACGGAGCCCTGGGCGACTCCCGGCTCATCCGACGAGGTGGTCGAAGAACGGCACCGCGACACCGAAGGCGGCGGCCCCCGTGAGGACCGCCTGGGCCGGAGCGGCTCCGCCGAGAGCGCCGAGCACTCCCGCGCCGACCCCGACCAGTACTCCCATCAGCAGGACCAGCGCCGCGCGCAGGGACAGCAACGGACTTTTCACTCCGGCTCCTTCGGCCGTCGACAACAGCGTGCGTCACGCCGTTCCTCCGCCTTCACCCTCGCGGTGACGCACGGTGTTGCGGAACGGAAACGGTCACCGTTTCCCGCGATCGGCAACACAAGTCTTCGCCGAATCGAGGTCGGCGCCCCCTGTGAGCGGCCACAGTTGGAGGTACGAGTAAACGCTGGCGCGAGGAGGGCATGTGCGCGGTGACGATCGCTGGGCGGGCGGCGACGGGGGCCGGGAAACGCCGTTCGAGGACGTGGAGGACGTCGCCGGGCTCGGTCCCCTCCCGGACGGTCTCCAGCCCGAAGTCCGTGACTTCGTCCGCGCGTTGCGCGGCCTGTTCAAAGCGACGGGGAAATCCCTCCGGCAGTTCGCCGCGTACCACCACATCAGCCCGCCGTCCGTCTCCCGGTATCTCAGCGGCAAGCGCCTCCCGGACAAGAACTTCATCGACGCCCTGCTGAAGTCCGCCTGCAAGGCGCACGGCGTCGACATCAGCCCCGATGTGCAGGCCTACGCCTACCGCCTGCACCGTGAGGCGCTGCTCGCCCAGCAGCCGGGCCGCTACCGGCTGCAGATGGCCAGCGACAAACTGGAGGAGGCGATTCTCGCGAGGGAGCAGGCCGAACTCCAGATCCGGGACCTGACGCTCAGTGTTTCCGACCAGAAACGCGAACTGAACCGATTGGAGCGGCAGCAGCGCGAGATCGCGCGCAGTGCGGCCGAGGAGCGGGGGCGTACGGCCGCGCAGATCGAGGTCTATCGCGGTCGGCAACGGGACCTGGAGGCTCAGTGCCATGAGCTGCGCGGGGAGATCGACCGGCTGGAAGCGGAACTCGAGCAGGCCGAGCGTGACCGTGACGACGCGCGGGCCCGCTGCGCGAAGCTGGAGCGGAAGCTGGCCAGTACCGAGGAGGACGCGGAGCGCGAGGAGCTGGAGGAAAGGGTCGAGGAGGTACGGCAGGAGATGGCCGGCGCCGCCGGGATCGCGCAGGAGCGCCTCCTGGAACTCCAGCGCGCGGCCCGGGAGGCGGAAATCCTGCGCGACCAGGCGACTCGTGAGGCACAGGCCAAGCTGGAGCGGGCCGACGCCGTCTACGAGGAGACCCGCGCCAAGGCCGCCCAGGCCGCCGCCGACTTCGAGACCAGCTTCGCCAAGCGCCGCGAACAGACCGAACGTGACCTGCTGGCCCGTCAGGCCAGGGCCGAGAAACACCTCGCCGAGATCGAGGACCGCGCCGAGCAGCTGCGCCTGGAGGCCCAGACGCTCGTGAAGGACGCGGAGCGTCGTGCACGCGAGACGGTGGAAGCCGCCCGGCGCCAGGACGGTGCCCTCGCGAGCAGAAAGGACAGGCCCATCAAACAGCTGTACGTACCGCCACGCACGACGTAGCGGAATCCCTGGCTCCTGTTGCATACCGGGATCCGTCCGCCACCTCCCGTTCACCCCAGGACACGGGGAACGTCGGGTTCCGGGAGCACGCTCCGGGCGTGAGACGAATCACAGGTATTGTCCTCGCGGTGTTGCTGATCGGCGGCGTGGTGGCGGCCGTCGTGGTGGGCCGGGACAACGGGGAGCAGAGCGCGGCAACGAAGACCGTGCGTGGCGTGGTCGGGTCGGAGAAGGCGGAGTTCTTCGCCGATCCACAGGTGGTGGACGCCCTTGCCGCCCAGGGCTACACCGTGCGGGCGGAGTCGTCCGGGTCGTGGGCCATGGAGGAGCTGGACCTGAAGGGCCACGACTTCGCCTTCCCGTCCAGCAAGGCGCCCGCCGACGCGCTCGCCGCGAAGCACCGGGCACAGCAGCCGCTGCCGCGCCCCTTCTACTCGCCCCTCGTCGTCGTCGCCCACCGCAACGCCGCCGAGGTGCTGGAGGCGAACGGACTCGCCACGCTGGACGCGCCCCACCGCGGCACCCTGAAGATGAGCGCCTATCTCGACGCCGCCCGGGACGACCGCAGCTGGCAGCAGCTCGAGGGTGCCGAGAAGTACGGGGAGCTGAGCGGGACGCTCTACATCGCCAGTACCGATCCCCTCACCTCCAACTCCGGCGCCCTCTACCTGGCCGCCGCCTCCTACGTCCACAACGGCGGCAAGGTCGTGGCGGGCGACGCCGACGTCGAGCGCACCGCGCCGCTGCTGCGCAAGCTGGTCACGGTGCAGGGCGCCCAGCAGTCCAGCTCGGACGGTCCCTTCCGGGACTTCATCAGCGGCGCCGGCAACCCGCTGGTCCTCGTCTACGAGTCGCAGGTCGCCGCCCTGCTCGCCCAGGGGCAGGGCATCGACGACCTCACCGTCCTCTACCCGGACACCACCGCCACCAGCGACCACACCGTCGTGCCGCTGACCGACGAGGGCCGCGAACTCGGCCACCTGCTGGCCACCGACCCGGCATTGCGCGAGCTGGCCGTCCGGCACGGGTTCCGCCCGCAGGGCGCCACCGCCGAGTTCACCGCGGCCACCGCCGACCGCACCGACTACCTCAACCAGAAGCTGACCGGCGTACGGCAGGCGCCCGTGCCCACCTACGAGGTGCTGCACGAGATGGCGCGCCGGGCGCGCGGACAGGGGGGATCAGCCCGATGAGCGACTACGACCTCGGCCACAGCGCCGACCAGAACACCAGCGCCGGCCGCGACGACTCCTTCACCCTCACCCCGCCCGAGCCCGTCTCCCCGGTGCCGCGCGAGAAGGCGGGCGGACTCGTCCCCGTCGACGAAGGCGTCCGGACGGACATGGCCCGCAAGGCCGCCGAGTACGTCGCCGGACTCGCCGCCCTCGACGCCCGCTCCCCCGAGTTCGCCGGCAAGGTCGGCGAGATCACCGCGCTGGGCGCCGGGGAGATGCGCACCGCGGCCGCGCAGTCCAACCGCATGCTGGAGCGGACCGTGCGCAGCCTGCCCAGCAAGGGCGGTGACGCCCAGGCGCGGGTCGCCGGGTCGCTGGTGGAGCTGCGGCGGGTCGTCGAGGACCTCGACCCGCGCGACCTGCCCGCCGCCAAGGGACGCCGGTTCCTGTCCCGGCTGCCCGGCGGGAACAAGCTGCGTGACCACGTCGCCAAGTACGCCTCCGCGCAGGGCACGTTGAACAGGATCGTGGGGTCGCTGCGCGGCGGGCAGGACGAACTGCGCCGCGACAACGCCGCGTTGCAGACCGAGCGGGTCCGGCTGTGGGAGACCATGGGCAAGCTCCAGGAGTACGTGGTGCTGGCCGAGGCCCTGGACCGGTCTGTCGAGGAGCACATCCGCGGGGTCACCGACCCTCAGCAGGCCGACACCCTGCGCGCCGACGTGCTCTTCCCCGTCCGGCAGAAGCACCAGGACCTGCTCACCCAGCTCGCGGTGTGCGCCCAGGGCTACCTCGCCATGGATGTCGTACGCCGCAACAACGAGGAGCTGATCAAGGGCGTCGACCGGGCCGCCACGACCACCGTCTCGGCGCTGCGCATCTCCGTCATGCTGGCCTCCGCCCTGGACCACCAGAAGAAGGTCGTCGACCAGGTCAACGCCCTGCGCGGCACCACCGAGGACCTGATCCGGGGCAACGCGGAGATGCTGGCGACGCAGTCCGGCGAGATCCAGCGAATCGCCGCGGACCCGGCGGTCGGCGCGGAGACCCTGCGGGCCGCCTTCCAGCAGATCTACCGCACGCTCGACACCATCGACACCTACAAGGCGCAGGCCACCGAGGCGATGGCCGCCACCGTCGAGTCGCTGACGAACGAACTCCACAACGCCAGTGCCTACCTGGAGCGCAGTCGCTCGCAGGGCACCCTGGAAGGAGGCCGGACATGAGACGCCGGATCGCCGCCCTCACCCTCGCCGCCCTCACCCTGCTCACCGCCTGCACCACCGGGCAGGACACCCCCGACGACGATCCCACCGCCTACACTCCCGGCACCCTGCGCGTCCTCGCCTCCAGCGAGCTCAGCGACATGTCGCCGGTCCTGGACCAGGTCCGCGAGCAGACCGGCATCACCGTCCGGCCCACCTACATGGGCACCCTCGACGCCGTCGACCTGCTGGCGGGGGGCAAGGCGGACCAGGCGTACGACGCGGTGTGGCTGGCCTCCAACGACTATCTGCGGCTGCGTCCCGAGGCCCGCGAGAAGGTCGTCTCGGAGACGCCGATCATGTCGAGCCCGGTCGCGATCGGCGTCAAGCCGGCCACCGTCCGGGCCCTCGGCTGGACCCCCGAGGACGTCACCTGGTCCCAGATCGAAAAGGCCGTCCGGGACGGCGAGCTGACGTACGGCATGACCGACCCGACCCGCTCCAACTCCGGCTACTCCACCCTGGTCTCCGTCGCCTCGGCCCTCTCCGGCGCCCAGGCCGCGCTCACCGACGCGGATGTGCGCAAGGCGACTCCGCGGCTGCGGGAGTTCTTCCAGGGGCAGAAGCTGACCTCGGGCTCGTCGGGCTGGCTGGCGAGCGCGTACACCCGGCGCGGCAACGTCGACGCGCTGCTCAACTACGAGTCGGTGCTGAAGAGCATCCCGGACCTGACGGTGATCCGCCCCAAGGACGGTGTGGTCACCGCCGACTACCCGCTCTCCTCCCTCGCCTCCGCCAGTGCCACCGCCCGCGAGGACGTGCGCCGCCTCGCCGAGGCCCTGCGCGGCCCGGAGATCCAGCGCGCGATCACCGACCGCACGCACCGCCGCCCGGTCGTCGCCTCCGTCACCCCCGCACCGGGCCTGGAGACCACCCGGCGACGCGAACTGCCCTTCCCGGGCAGCCGTTCCGTCGCCGACGGGCTGCTCGACTCGTACGAGAACGAACTGCGCCGCCCCTCGCGCACGGTGTACGTCCTGGACACCTCCGGCTCCATGGAGGGCGACCGGCTGGCCCGGCTGAAGTCGGCGCTCACCGGACTGACCGGGGACTTCCGGGACCGTGAGGAGGTCACGCTGATGCCGTTCGGGTCGGACGTGAAGAGCGTGCGCACCCATGTCGTGGACCCCGCGGACCCGAAGACCGGCCTCGACGGCATCCGCCGCGACACCCGGGCGCTGAAGGCCGAGGGCGACACGGCGATCTACACCTCGCTGCAGAAGGCGTACGAGCATCTGGGCGCCGACGAGGAGACGTTCACGTCGATCGTGCTGATGACGGACGGCGAGAACACCGTCGGCGCGAGCCCCTGGACCTTCGAGGCGTTCCACGACTCGCTCACCGGCGAGCAGCGCGACATCCCCGTCTTCCCGATCCTGTTCGGCGACTCCGACCGCTCCGAGCTGGAACGCATCGCCGAGCTGACCGGCGGCCGTCTCTTCGACGCCCAGCAGGGCTCCCTGGACGGCGCCTTCGAGGAGATCCGTGGCTACCAGTAGGGCACTGACGTACCTGGAGTCCCGCAAGAACCTCACCGGCTGCGTCTGCGGGCTGCTCGGGCTCGTGCTGACGTTCACCGGGGTGGCGGGCCCGTACTGGCCGGTCGTCGTCGCCGGTCTGTACGGGGCGGGCGCGCTGATCGCACCGCCGGAACGGCCGACGCTGCCCGACTTCCCGGATCCGTCCGCCCAACTGGACGAACTGCGGGGCGACTTCGAGCGGCTCGGCGCCTACCTCGCGGACGTCGAGCTGCCGCCCGCCGCCTCCGGGCGCCTCGCCGAACTCACCGAGCTGCTGGCCGCGCTGCTGCAGCCGGGCTGGGTCGCCGAGGTGCTGGCCCGGGACCCCGAGGGCGTGCACGCGCTGTCGCGGGCGGTGCGGCAGGACATACCCGAGGCCGTCGACGCCTTCGTACGCACCCGGTGGTGGCACCGGATGACGCCGGGGCAGGAGCCACCGGAGCGGCATCTGGAGCGGCAGCTGGCGCTGCTGCACGAGGAGGCGGAACGCCTGGCGGCGGACCTCAGGGAGACGGAGGCCAGACGGCAGGAGTCCCACACCCGCTACTTGGAGGACCGCTCTCAGTAGCTGACCTGAAGGGGCGCGGGGAACTGCGCGAACAACCAGGCACAACCCGCACCCGCCGACGCACAACAGCCACCCGAGCTATTGGGCGGCACCCCCGCCGCACGGAGTGAACCGCGGCCGACCGTGACGATGTAGCTGGTCAGGGCACAGTCGGTTCAGCCGGCCGCGGAGTCTCAGTGACGGGACGACTCAGCCCAGCCGCTCCACCAGCGCCCGGTACTCGTCCCACAGCTCCTTCGGCGTGTGCTCACCGAAGGTGTTCAGGTGCTCGGGAACCAGCGCGGCCTCCTCGCGCCAGACGTCCTTGTCGACGGTGAGCAGGAACTCCAGCTCGGCGTCGCCCAGTTCGAGCCCGTCGGTGTCGAGCGCCGCAGGCGTCGGCACGATGCCGATCGGGGTCTCGACGCCCTCCGCCCTGCCCTCCAGCCGCTCCACGATCCACTTCAGGACGCGGCTGTTCTCGCCGAAGCCGGGCCAGACGAACTTGTCCTCGTCGTCCTTGCGGAACCAGTTGACGTAGTAGATCTTCGGGAGCTTCGCCGGGTCCTTGCCCTTGGCGACGTCGACCCAGTGGCCCATGTAGTCGCCCATGTTGTAGCCACAGAACGGCAGCATCGCGAACGGGTCGCGGCGCAGCTCGCCGACCTTGCCCTCGGCGGCGGCGGTCTTCTCGGACGCCACGTTGGCGCCGAGGAACACGCCGTGGTTCCAGTCGAAGGACTCCGTCACCAGCGGTACGGCGGTGGCGCGCCGCCCGCCGAAGAGGATCGCGGAGATCGGCACGCCCTTGGGGTCCTCCCACTCGGGCGCGATGATCGGGCACTGCGCGGCCGGGACGGTGAAGCGGGCGTTGGGGTGGGCGGCCGGGGTCTCCGACTCGGGCGTCCAGTCGTTGCCCTTCCAGTCGGTCAGGTGGGCCGGGGTCTCCTCCGTCATGCCCTCCCACCAGACGTCGTTGTCGTCGGTGAGCGCCACGTTGGTGAAGACCGAGTTGCCCCACAGCGTCTTCATCGCGTTGGCGTTGGTGTGCTCACCGGTGCCGGGCGCGACGCCGAAGAAACCGGCCTCGGGGTTGATGGCGTACAGGCGGCCGTCCTCGCCGAAGCGCATCCAGGCGATGTCGTCGCCGATCGTCTCGACCGTCCAGCCGGAGATCGTGGGCTCCAGCATGGCGAGGTTGGTCTTGCCGCAGGCGGACGGGAAGGCGGCGGCGACGTACTTGGGCTCGCCCTGCGGCGGGGTGAGCTTGAGGACCAGCATGTGCTCGGCCAGCCAGCCCTCGTCGCGGGCCATCACGGAGGCGATGCGCAGGGCGTAGCACTTCTTGCCGAGCAGGGCGTTGCCGCCGTAGCCGGAGCCGTAGGACCAGATCTCGCGGGTCTCCGGGAAGTGGGAGATGTACTTGGTGCTGTTGCAGGGCCAGGGGACGTCCTGCCGGCCGGGCTCCAGCGGGGCTCCGAGCGAGTGCACGGCTCGCACGAAGAAGCCCTCGGAGCCGAGCTCGTCGAGGACCTGCTGACCCATGCGCGTCATGGTGCGCATGGACACGGCGACGTACGCCGAGTCGGTGATCTCGACGCCGATCGCGGACAGCGGCGAGCCGAGCGGGCCCATGCAGAAGGGCACGACGTACATCGTGCGGCCGCGCATCGAGCCGCGGAACAGGCCCTTGTCGCCGGTGAAGATCTCCCGCATCTCGGCGGGGTCCTTCCAGTGGTTGGTCGGGCCGGCGTCCTCCTCCTTCTCGGAGCAGATGAAGGTCCGGTCCTCGACGCGGGCGACGTCCGTCGGGTCGGACGCCGCGTAGTAGGAGTTGGGGCGCTTGATCGGGTCGAGTTTCCGGAAGGTGCCCTTCTCGACGAGCTCTCCGCACAGACGCTCGTACTCGGCCTCGGATCCGTCGCACCAGACCACGTTGTCCGGCTGGGTCAGTTCGGCGATCTCGTTGACCCAGGAGACGAGCTCCTGGTGGTTGGTCGGGACGGTACTGGGGGGAGCCGCGATGTCGCGCGCCACGATCGCTCCTAAATGAGGGATTTTTGACTGTCTGCCCCGTGGGGGCCGCGACCCGGATGCTTCGCTTACTCCCTTTGGCGCTCATCCGGTGCCGACCGCACTCATTTGATCATCCGAGGTGACTGCCCATTTGTCCAGAGGGCCGCCCACCTGAGCGGCGTGAGGAAGGCCACCACCTCTGTGTTCCCATTTGTTTCTTTACATGCACGTTGGATTTGGATGACCGACTCTTTGCGGGACACGGACGCCGTCTCACGGGCCCCAACCGCCGTGAGACGATGACCACTACCCTCGGCCCGCTGACCCGTTACTTACGGTTGCGTAGGTACGATGCGGCGCATGACTACGTCCGCCTCCGACGCGCCCACGGACACGCCGGTCGCCGACCGGATCTCCAGCGCGCTCTCCCTGCCGCAACCGATCAAGCCCAAACTCCGCGGCTGGCTGCACCTCGGGATGTTCCCGGCGGTGCTGGTCGCGGGCCTGACGCTGACCGCCCTCGCGGACTCGCCGCGCGGCCGCATAGCCTGCGGGATCTACGCCTTCACCGCCTGTCTGCTGTTCGGCGTGAGCGCGCTCTACCACCGGGGCACGTGGAGCCCGCGGATGGACGGCATCCTGCGCCGCCTGGACCACTCCAACATCTTCCTGATCATCGCCGGTACCTACACCCCGCTCACCCTGCTGCTCCTGCCGGGCAGCAAGGGCCGCTGGCTGCTGGGGGGCATCTGGGCCGCGGCGCTGGCGGGCATCGTCTTCCGCGTCTTCTGGGTGGGCGCCCCGCGCTGGCTGTACACGCCCTGCTACATCGCGATGGGCTGGGCGGCGGTCTTCTTCCTGCCCGACTTCCTGCGCACCGGCGGTATCGCCGTACTGGTCCTGGTGATCGTCGGCGGGGTGCTCTACAGCGCGGGCGGAGTCGTCTACGGCATCCAGCGACCCAACCCGTCACCGCGCTGGTTCGGCTTCCACGAGGTGTTCCACTCGTTCACGCTGGCGGCGTTCGTCGTGCACTACGTGGGGATCTCGATGGTGGCGTACCAGCACGCGTAACAGTCGGCATCATTTGAGAGCCACTCCCAGTATGGAGAGCTACTCTCGTTGTCATGACGGCAGCGCACTCCCCCACCCCCGCCGACCGCTCCCGGCCGGGGCTCCGCGAGCGGAAGAAGACCAAGACGCGGGCGGCGATCCGCACCGCCGCCTACGCGCTGATCGAGGAGCAGGGGTACGACGCCACGACGATCGAGCAGATCGCCGACCGCGCCGAGGTCTCGCCGTCGACCGTCTTCCGCTACTTCCCGGCCAAAGAGGACATCGTCCTCACGGACGAGCACGACCCGCTGCTGTCGGAGGAGCTCCGGGCCCGTCCGGCGGACGAGCCCTGGCTTCGGTCCATGCGGCACGTCATGCGCAAGGCCATCGGCGTCGGCGAGGCACCCGAGGTCACCCGGCTGCGCTGCCGACTGCTGGCGGAGGTCCCGGCGGTGCGGTCCCGGATGATGGAGAGCATGTCGCAGACCGGGAACTCGCTGGCCGAGGCCATCGGCGAGCGCACCGGCCGGGACCCGCAGGGCCTGGAGGTGCGGGTGCTCACGATGTCCCTGATCGGAGGGCTGATGGAGGTGTCCCAGTACTGGGCCCGCACCGGCTTCCGGGAGGACCTCACGGACCTCGTCGACCGGGCCCTGACCGTTTACGAGCACGGCCTGACATCCTGATCCGGTGAACCGACCCGAGATCCACGTCCAGTTCGCCGCCGAACTCCACCTGTTCGTCCCGCACGGCCGGCGGCGCGGTGCCACCGCGCTCGGCACCGACGGCATCTCCACGCTCGGCCATGTCGTCGAGTCCCTCGGCGTCCCGCTCACCGAGGTCGGCGCGCTCGTCGTGGACGGCCGCCAGGTCCCGCCGGCCCACATCCCGAAGGACGGCGAGACGGTCACCGTCCACGCGATCGAGCGCCCGCAGCGCGTCCCCGGCGCTCCCCTGCGCTTCCTCCTCGACGTCCACCTCGGCACCCTCGCGCGCCGACTGCGTCTGCTCGGCGTGGACACGGCCTACGAGTCGACGGACATCGGCGACCCGGCGCTCGCCGCCCGCTCGGCCGCCGAGCGGCGCGTCATGCTCAGCCGCGACCGGGGGCTGCTGCGCCGCCGCGAACTGTGGGCCGGCGCCTACGTCTACAGCACCCGCCCCGACGACCAACTCCGCGACGTCCTCGACCGCTTCTCCCCCGAGCTGCGCCCCTGGACCCGGTGCACCGCCTGCAACGGCCTGCTGCGCGACGCCACCAAGGAGGAGGTGGCCGAGCAGCTGAAGGGCGGGACACAGCGGTCGTACGACGTCTTCGCACAGTGCCGGGAGTGCGGCCGGGCGTACTGGAAGGGCGCGCACCACGAACAGCTGGTGGCCATCGTGGAGCGCGCCCTCACCGAGTTCCCGAGCCGGGGCTAACGCCGGCGCACATCACCCTTTCCGCAGGCCACGCCGTCCTTGTTCGGGTCGAGGCGGAGCGGGTCGTCCTTGCCGTTGACCTTCAGGCGGCCGTAGTCGTGCTGTTTCAGCCAGGTGCAGCGGGCCGCCGTCGTCCTCTTCACGTCCGCCGGGAAGGTGGTCGGCACGCAGACGTTGGCGGAGCCGTAGTGGCGGTCGCAGCCGGAGATGGTCGTGGGGACCTGCTGCGACGTCCGCTTCTTGCCCGGCTTGGTGACCTTGCCGGACAGGTCGTCGGCGAAGGAGTGGACGTGCGCGGAGGCGTCGGTGGTCTTCAGGGCCTGCGGGCCCGACAGGTGCACCCACTCGGCCACCGACGGCACGCCGTTGGCGTCGACCGCGAAGAGCATGTACCAGCCGGGCGGGGCCAGGTTGGGGTTGCTCGTGACGTTGAGGTCGATGTTGTTGCCGTCCACGCTCAGCGGCAGGTCCACGAACCGCTGGTTCGGGTCGGAGGAGTGCGTCACCGCCGCCGGGCGGATCAGCTCGGCCTTCGCGATGGGCCGGTCGACCGTGATGCGCTGGGTGTCGCCGTAGTTCCACTCGGTGTCGATCACCGAGGTGATCGTCGGGCGCGGACCCTTGAGCAGATAGGGCGGGGTGTAGATGGACACGTTGTGGTTCCACGAGCCGTTGCCCGGGTTGTCGCCGGTGGTCATCACCCGGCCGTCGGGCAGCAGGAACGCCGAGGAGTGGTAGCCGCGGGCCTCGGGGTCGGGGGCCACCGGGTCGAAGGTGTTGGTGGCCGGGTCGTAGATCGACGTCTCGTAGACCGGGTTGGCGCGGTTGTGCAGGGCGCCGCCGGTCTCCAGGACCTTGCCGTCCGGGAGCAGCACGGCGGAGACGTACATCTTGCCCTGGTCGCCGGTCTGCGGGACGGGCCCGTTGCCGAGGTCGACCGTGCCCTGCGGGATCGGCGGCCCGGCGACGTAGGTCGGGTTGGGCTCCTTGAGGTCGATGACGTCGGTGAGGCGGTTCGCCTCCGGGTTGGAGTCGATGTTGCCGCCGCCGAGGGTGAGGACCTTCTGGTCCTGCGCCGGGGGCAGCAGCACGCTGGCCGACTGGTCCCGCTCGTCCTTGTTCTGCAGGCCGGGCACCTCGGTGATGGTGTTGGCGTCGTAGTCGTAGATCGCCGAGCCGGTGCCGGGGATGTTGTTGCCGAAGACATGGCTGCCGGAGTAGAAGAGGCGGCCGTCCTGCATGAGGATCATCGACGGGTACAGGCCCCAGTACGACCAGGTCTGGTTGACCTTCCACAGCGGCTGCCACTGCTGCTCGGCCTCGGAGAACAGCTCGGCGGTCACCGACCCGGTGGAGTCCTCCTTCAGCCCGCCGAAGGAGATCACGTCACCGTTGCCGAGGATGGTCGCCGACGGGTACCAGTGCCCGTCGTTCATGTCGTTCGTCTTGAGGTACGTCTCGGTCGCCGGGTCGAAGATGTACGAGTCCTTGTACCCCTGGTAGCCGATCGTGCCGTCCGCCGACGGATAGCCCTTGTTGCCGCTCATGATCAGCACCCGGCCGTCCTGGAGCTGGACGTGCCCGGCGCAGAACATGTCGTCCGGGGTGGGGATGACCTTGTACGTGCCGTTCTCCGGGTCGTAGACCGCGGAGGTGAACGTGCCCGCCTCGAACAGCTCCGGGTCGTTGCCGGAGCCCGCGATCAGCAGCACCTTGCCGTTGTGCAGCACGACGGAGTGCATCGAGCGCACCGGGTTCTGCGCGGGCAGCACCTCCCACGTGCCGTTGGCGCACTCCTCCGCCGTGCCCGTGCACTCGGGCTCCGGGACCGGGTCGGCGACCTGTTCCATCGTGTAGTCGTCGGTGGTGGCGGAGCCGGTGCCGTAGACGGAGACGCCCCAGGAGACGCGGTCGGTGCCGGCCGGGACCTCCGGGGTGCGGACCGTGGCCTCGGTCCAGGTGTCCGCCATCTCCAGCGTCTTCAGGTCGGTCCAGTACTGCCAGCCGGCCGTGGTGTCGTGCCGGAACAGGGTGATGTTGGCGTCCGGCGTGGTCGTCTTGTACCAGAGGGACAGGTCGTACTGCTTGCCGACCGTGACCACCGGCGCGCACTCGGCGGACTCGGTGATCAGGGCCTTGCGGTCGCCGTCGACGCGGCGGGTCAGCTCGACCTTCATCGCCTTGCTGCCGGAGTGGGCGTCGGCGACCGTCTCGAACGTGAAGTCGTTGTCGCCCCAGCCGGACTTCGACCAGCAGTACGGCATGTCGCCGGTGCCGGCCGTCTCGAAGCCGGGGTTCTGGATCAGGTTGGCGGCGGAGGCGGGCTGGGGTGCGGTCAGCAGCAGGCCGCCGGTGAGGCCTGCCACGGCCAGCAGTGCGGTTCGGCGTCTTGATCTCATACGGTGCTCCTTGCTGTGCGGCTCCTGCGAGGCAGGTACACCAGCGCTTCGGTCCCTACGAAGCGCAGGACGAAGGTGATGACGAGCGCCAGCGCGGTGGCGGGCAGCACGGCCATCCCGAACACACCGACCAGCAGCGCGATCAGCGGGATCCGCAGCACCAGATCGGCGTTGGCGAGCAGCGCGAACCGCCCCAGCCGGTCCCACCAGGCCCGGTGCCGGCGCCGGTCGCGGAACAGCAGCCGCTCGATGAGCAGGAAGTTCCAGGCGACACCGAGCTGGTTGGCGAGGATCTCAGCGGGCAGGTAGTGCATGCCGAGGCTGGTGAGGGCCCACAGGCCGAGCAGGTTGGGAAGGAAGCCGGTCACACCGATCAGCCCGAAGACGATCATGCGGGCGACCGGTGAGGCGGTGCGCAGCCCGACCAGGTGGCGCAGGAAGCGCATCCCCTCCTGCGCGGTCGACTTGGACTCCCCGGCGAACCGGTCCTGGAAGACGAACGGGACCTCGGTGACCTCGCGGGGGCGGCTGCGCACGGCGAGTTCGAGGAGGATCTTGTAGCCGAGCGGCTGGAGGATCTCGGCGGTGACCGCGCTGCGGCGGATGGCGAAGAAGCCGCTCATCGGGTCGCTGATGCCGTGCAGCTTGCGCGGGAACAGCGACTTGGTCAGCCAGGTCGCCCCGCGGGAGACGGCCACGCGGTAGCTGCCGGCGAGTCCGGCGCGGCTGCCGCCCTTGATGTAGCGGGAGGCGACGACCAGTCCGGCGTTCGCCCGCTCCCCCGTGGCGACCAGCTCCGGCACCAGGGAGGGCGGATGCTGGCAGTCGCCGTCCATGACGACGATCCAGTCCGACCCGGCCGCCTTCATGCCCTCGACGACCGCGCCGCCGAGCCCGCCGACGGGCTCCTCGCGGTGCAGGACGGTCACCGGAAAGGGGCAGTCCTGGGCGGCCTTCTGGATCACCTCCGGGGTGTCGTCGGTGGAGTCGTCGACGAAGACGACCTCGCAGGGCAGCCGGGACGGCACCGACTCGGTGATCTGGTGCAGCAGCTGACGGATGTTGGCGGACTCGTTGAAGGTCGGTACGACGATGGTGACGGCGCCCGGCTCGGGCACGTCCGCGGCGTACGCCGCCGGATCGCCCAGCTCGCCGGGGACCACGGACTCCTGGCTCATCGGTCGCCTCCCGTCCCGGCGCTCTGAATCTGCCGGATCTCGATCCGGTCCTCGCCGGTGCCGAACACGGCGACCGGCGTCGAGTGCTCCATCGCGGCCTTGACGTTCGGCAGGTCGACCGCGTCCCGTCGTACCGTCGGCGAGGCGACCACGTAGTCCAGGTCCCGCCAGCCGTTCGGCATGGTCTTCGTCACGGCCGGGTCGAGGTCGGCCTTGTAGAACCAGATGACGCCGAGGCCGGGCCGGTAGCCCTGGTGCACGAGGTCCAGCCACATGGCGTCGTCGACCAGCACCCGGGTGGCCTCCGGGTCCTCGACCTCGGTGGCCATCCACTGCGTGGCCGCCCGGTAGGGGGCGTTGGCGTCGGCGGTCATGGCGGTGCGGTCGCCGTCGTACCAGCGCGGTACGACGTACGCGCCCGCGGCGAGCGCGAGGACGGCGGCGAGCGCGTACCGGCCGCCGGTCACGTATCTCTTCTCGCCCGCCCGGCGCCACCGCCGCAGCACGGCGTGGGCGACGGAGGCCGTGCCCCCGGCGAGCACCAGGGCGAGGAACGGCAGCGCCTGGATGATGTACATGGCGGGCAGGTAGCCGGGCCGCAGGGCCATTCCGGCGAGGATCGCCACGGCGAGCGCGGGCCCGGCGAGCGCCCGCGCGGTCACCGACCAGCGCCAGGTCACCACGAGCAGCAGGGCGCCGGCGAGTCCGCCGAGGGGCAGCACACGGTCGTAGTACAGCCAGGACTGGAGCACGCCGTACGAGCCGGTGCCGGGTTCGAGGATGAAGCCGGAGCCGGGGCGGCTCATCTGGTAGACGATGCCGTCCCACAGCGAGACGTGCCCGGCGCCGGGCAGCAACTCGCCCTTGAGCAGGGCGAAGAGCGGGTAGGAGATGCCGATGAGCGCGCAGGCCGTGATGGCGCCGGTGATGGCGAACTTGCGGGTGTCCCGGTGGCTGTGGCGCCACATGGTCACCAGCACGGCCGGCAGCACGAGCAGCATCGTCTCCTTGGTGAGCACCGCGGCCGCGGCTGCCATGCCCGCCCCGAAGTGGTGCCAGAGGTGGCGGCTCGGGGAGGCGGCGAGGGTGAACGCGAGCAGCGTCCACATCACCGCGATGTTGTCCAGGAAGATCTCGCGCTGCAGGACCACCGACAGCGGGGACAGCCCGAACAGGGCCATGGCGAGCCCGGCCGCCCAGCGGGGCAGCGACAGCCGGCGCGCCAGGACGTAGATGAGGACCGCGCTGATCGCGCTGATCAGCAGCATCACGGCCCGCATCGAGCCGACGGTCATCGACTCGGGCGCGACGTACGCCGGGATCCAGGTCAGCAGGGCGAGCTGGATCCAGCCGAGCGGCGGGTGGTCGTACCAGTAGGTGTAGTGGGCCAGGCCCCGGCCCTCCTGCACGGCCCAGGCCTGGGCGAGGTAGGTGCCCTCGTCGTCGCTGAAGGTGGGGTAGGCGGCGATGTTCCAGCCCTGCACGACGAGGATCGCCACGAGCAGCAGGCCGCACAGGATGAGGTCGGGACGGGAGGAACGCAGTCTCTTGGGCGGCGTTGTCCGGTGTGTGGACCCGGTTCTGGGCGCAGCTGTCCGCTGCACGGGGACCTTGACTCCGGTCGCCGCGGGAAGGGTGGAGGTCACGCAGGAACGTCCTCTCGGTTCACGTGCGCGAGATGTGCGCCGACGTGGCTGGTCAACTCCCAGTCGTTGCGGCCGCGTTGCTCGCGCCACACTGCGCGGACGGCGGCTCCGGCGAGGAGCACCTGGTAGAAGGGGCCGCCGATGATCAGCTTCAGGTAGTGCACGAAGCGGACCCGGAGTCCGTACTGCTTGCCGAAGTCGTGCAGTCCGACGAGCTCGAAGACGAAGGTGACGAGCGCGGTGACGGCCGGCAGGAAGGTGATGAAGGCGACGCCGACCGGCACGTCGAGGAAGAGGGCGATGGCCACGTTGAGCGGGATGACGACGCCGGAGACGGCCTGGAGGTACGGCGTCATCAGGGTGTAGCGGGCCAGCAGCCGCTGGCGGAAGCCCGGCAGCTGTTTCCAGTCCCGCTTCCGGTAGACCTGAAGGAAGCCCTGGTTCCAGCGGGTGCGCTGCTTGAGCAGGGACATCAGGCTGCCCGGGGTCTCCTCGCGGGTGACCATGTCGGAGTCGTAGGCGACGACGACCTTCTTGCCGACGCTGGACAGCCGCACGCCCAGGTCGCAGTCCTCGGCGAGGCAGTTGGGGTCCCAGCCGTTCGCTTCTTTGAGGACGTCCGTCCGCACGAAGACGGTGTTGCCGCCGAGCGGGATGAACCCCTTCTGCGCGTGCAGATGGAGTCGGGAGCGGAACCAGAAGAAGTACTCCAGGCAGTTGCGCAGGCTGTACCAGCTGGAGTGGAAGTTGATCAGCTGCACACCACCCTGGACGACGTCCGCGCCGGTGGACCGGAACGCGTGGTCGACATGGGCGAGCAGCTCGGGGTGTACCTGGTCCTCGGCGTCGAAGACCCCGACGACGTCGCCGCGGCAGTGCGGCAGCGCCGTGTTCATGGCCTTCGGCTTGTTCTTCTTCTCGTGGGTGTCGACGACGACCCGCACGCGCGGGTCACGGGCCGCCGCCCGCCGGGCCACCTCGGTGGTCTCCGGGTCGTCGTGCCCGACGATGACGATGATCTCGAAGTCGGTGTGCGTGGACTGGAGCAGCCGCTGGATGGTGTGGTCCAGCACGGCCTGCTCGTGCCGCGCCGGAAGCAGCAGTGAGAACGACAGGTGCTCGGCGCCGTCCGGCCGGCTGAAACGGGTGGAGGCCAGCACTTCGGGCGTACGCCACGCGTGCATCTGCCACCACAGGGTGAAAGCCGCCATCCAGAACAAGGCAAGCGAAACGGCGGCAATGAAGACAGACGTCAGCAAAAGATCCCCCCAGATCTTCAAATTCCCCCCAGCCGGGACGGCTTGAGCCGCCCGCCCGGCACTGTGGAGAGACTAGGGGGGAACGGTGAAGCGCGGTAGCTGTTCCGATAAATAGCTTGTTTCGGAACGGTCCGGCGCCTAGGGGGACGTGTCCGAACACGTGCGCAATTGCGCAGCGATGTTCGGCATACGGTCAGGCGTTCAGTGCCGCCCGCAGCCGCTCCGGGTCGGTCGTCGGGGCGTCACAGGTGAAGTTACGGCAGACGTACGCCGTCGGTTCACCGCCGGCCAGCGGACGGTCGGCGAGGAGCGGGAACTCGTCACTCCCCGGGACGCCGTACGCCACCACCGCGCCCGGCGCGGTACCCAGAAGTGCCGTGTGGTGCAGGGACTGTGCCGCCTCGTCATCGAGCGCGGGCCCGACGACGGCGACCTCGCGCGGCCCGTCCAGCCGGGCCTCGGCGACCGCGAGGCCCCAGCCGATGAAGCGCGGCACGCGCGGCCCGAGCGCCTTCACCACGCCCAGCGCCCGCTCCGCGGCGGTGCGATGGGGCTCGGCGCCGGTGTGGGCGGCATAGCTCAGCAGGGCGCCCGCGGCGGCGGTCCAGCCGGACGGGGTCGCGTTGTCGGTCGGGTCCTGCGGGCGGCGGATCAGCTGCTCGGCGTCGGCGGCGGTGTCGAACAGCGCGCCCGTCTTCTCGTCCGTGAACCGGACGAGGACGTGGTCGAGCAGCAGCCCGGCGAATTCCAGCCAGACGCCCTCGCCGGTCACGGACGTCAGCGCGAGGAAGCCCTCGGCGACGTCGGCGTAGTCCTCCAGGACGCCCGCGTTGCCGCCGACCCGGCCGTCCTTGCTGGTCCGGGCCAGCCGGGCGTGGTCGTCGAGGTGGACGCGGACCAGCAGGTCGGCGGCGGCGACGGCAGCCTCCACCAGGTCGGGGCGGTCGAAGTAGGCGCCGGTTTCGGCCAGGGCGGCGATCGCGAGGCCGTTCCAGGCGGCGACGATCTTGTCGTCCCGTCCGGGCGCGGGCCGCTCGGCGCGCGCCGCCCGCAGCCGCCGCTTGACGGACTCGGCCTTCTCGGCGTCGAACACGCCGTCGGACTGCGGGAGCTGCAGGACGGAGGCGCCCTCCTCGAAGGTGCCCTCCTCGGTCACCCCGAAGTACTGGGCGGCGAGTTCGGCGTCGTCGCCGAGGACCTCGCGCAGCTGCGCGGGGGTCCAGACGTAGTACGCGCCCTCGACGTGCCTGCCGGTGCCGTCGTCGCTGTCGGCGTCCAGCGCGGAGGCGAAACCGCCCTGCTCGGTGCGGAGTTCGGCGATCATGAAGTCGGCGGTCTCCAGCGCGACCCGCCGCGCGAGCTCGGAGCCGGTGGCGCGCCAGAGGTGGGCGTACACCCGGCACAGCAGGGCGTTGTCGTACAGCATCTTCTCGAAGTGCGGCACGATCCAGTCCCGGTCGACGGAGTAGCGCGCGAAGCCGCCGCCGAGCTGGTCGTAGATCCCGCCCCGGGCCATCCGCTCGCACGTGTCCTGCGCCATCTGCAACGCGCCCTCGGCGCCCGTCCGGGCGTGGTGGCGCAGCAGGAACTCGATGACCATGGACGGCGGGAACTTCGGCGCCCCGCCGAAGCCGCCGCGCTGCGCGTCGTACTCCCGGGTCAGCCCGAGCAGCGCCTGCGCCAGCTCCTGCTCGCCGGGCGCCTCGGTCCCGCCGAAGCCGATCTCCCGCCCCGCCAGATCCCGCGCGATCTTCCCGGCCACGTCGGTGACCTCCTCGCGGCGGTCCCGCCAGGCGTGGCTGACGCCCTCCAGGACCTGCCGGAAGGAGGGCATGCCGTGCCGGGGCGCCGGCGGGAAGTAGGTGCCGAAGTAGAAGGGCTCGGCCTCCGGCGTGAGGAAGACCGTCATGGGCCAGCCGCCCTGCCCGGTGGCCGCCTGCACGGCCTCCATGTAGACGGCGTCGACGTCGGGGCGCTCCTCGCGGTCGACCTTGATGTTGACGAAGTGCTCGTTCAGGTAGTCGGCGGTCGCTTGGTCCTCGAAGGACTCGTGCGCCATGACGTGACACCAGTGGCAACTGCTGTAGCCGACGCTGAGCAGGACCGGTTTGTCACTCCTGCGCGCCTCCTCGAACGCCTCCTCCGACCAGGGCCACCAGTCGACGGGGTTGTCGGCGTGCTGCAGCAGGTACGGGGACGTCTCATGGGCCAGTCGGTTCGGCATACCTCCATCCTGCCGCACGGGACCCCTCCCGGCCCGACGGCACTGCCGTCCTGCTCCATGGTCCGGCCATGGCATCTGCTGCTGACGCTGACCGTCGTCGCGGCGTGACGGTGGGCGCAATCCGTCTCCCTCGGCCGGGACACCCACCGGGACGTCGACCTGCGCCACGCCGACCGGTTCCGTGCGATGCGGCAGGACTTCCTCGCCGTGGCGAAGGCGATGCCGCCGACGGGACGAATCCCTGCGGAGCTGAAGGCCGATGACCTGCTGCGGCCGAGCTGGAGAAGAGGCTGAACGGCCTGGGCCATGGCACGTCCGACCTCGGCTGACCCCGGCGCAACGTCACATGGCTCGGAAGCGTTGATCGCCGCCCTCTCGCCATCACACGCCCGCGGAAGGACACTCATAGGCGAATCAGTTGTCGCCGGAGGGGGACGGGACATGCGGGACAGTCATCGGGCGGAGGCCGAGCGGCTGTTGATGCGGGCGGTGGAGGAGGAGGTGCGGCGGTCCGGTGGCCGTACCGACGGCAAGGTGCTCCTGGCCCGGGCGCGCGGCGCGCTGGACGCGATGGCGCAGACGGCCGCCGAGGAGTACGAGGCCTACACGCGGGCTCTGGACGAGACGGAGGCGGGCCGACTGACCTTCGCGCAGCGGTATGCGCGCGAGGGCGCCGGGACGCCGCTGGTCGTTGCGGGTGTGGCCGCTGTGGCTGCCGTGGTCGCCGATCTCGCGCTCGGCACGGACACGACGACCGCGCTCGGCGCGGGCGTGACCGTCGGCGTGGTCGGCGCGGCGACGACCGTGGTGAAGGTGGCCGGTTCCCATCTGCCCGCCGCGCACCAGCGCGCCGGAGCGGTGGGACAGCCCGGCGGGCCGGAACAGCTGCGGTTGCAGTGGCTGA
Organism: Streptomyces sp. TRM70350; assembly: GCF_019219825.1. Taxonomy (GTDB): domain Bacteria; phylum Actinomycetota; class Actinomycetes; order Streptomycetales; family Streptomycetaceae; genus Streptomyces. The sequence continues at coordinate 57,210 of NZ_JAHUXH010000031.1, forward strand.
CGGCGCTGGAGGTACGGGGTATCCGCCCGTTCCTCGATCAGCAGCGGGTGCTGGCCGCGTCGACCGGGCCGAAGAAGCCGGGGCCCAAGCTGCTGGGTGCCGACAAGAGCGGGGCGGCGCGCGGGCGGAGCGTGCTGGAACAGTCGTTCGGTCAACTCCCGGAGCAGGTCGGACCGTTCGCGGGGCGTCGGCAGGAGATGGCGCGGATCCGGCAGTGGGTGCAGGCGGCGCGCGCGAGCACGCGGACCCGGCCGACGGTGGTCGTCCTGCACGGGGCGCCCGGCAGCGGTCGTACCACCCTCGCGGTGCGCGCCACCCACGACCTGAAGGACCAGTTCCGCGGCGCGTGCGTGGTCGATCTGCGCGGCGACAGCCGGGACGAGCCGCCCCTGTCCACCCGCGAAGCGCTGCTGCACCTGCTGAACCGCCTCGGCGCACCACGTGAGCAACTTCTCTTCCGGGAGCGTTCGTCGGCGGACCAGCAGGTCAAGCGGCTGAGCGAGCTGTACCACCAGCATCTGACCGGCGTGCCCGTCACCGTCGTCCTCGACGACGCCTCCGACCCCGAACAGGTGCGCGCACTGATCCCCGAGCGGTCCGAGAGCCTGGTCCTGGTCACCGCCCGGGCGCCGCTCGACCTGCCCGGCGATCTTCCGGCCTGGGTGCACCAGCTGCCCGTGGAGCCGCTCGACGCGGTCGGCGCGGAGGAGCTGATGGGCGCGGCGGCGCAGGGCGAGACGGGGCCGTACGACGCCGAATCCGCCGACCGGATCCGGCAGTTGTGCGGCGGCCTGCCGCTGGCGCTGCGCATCGCGGGCTCCTCCCTGGGCCCGCGCTCGCCCCGGCGACTGGCCTCGGACCTGGGCGCGTACGGCCCGGTGGAGCCGGTCGAACGCGCCCTGTGGCTGCGCTACACCGACCAGGGGGAACCGGCCCGGCGGCTGCTGCGGCGTCTCGCGCTGGCCGGGCGGGCCTCGCTCGGTGTCGCAGCGGCCGCGTCCCTGCTCGCCACCGACCAGGCCGAGGCGACCCGGCATCTCGTCGCGCTGTCCCGCGCCGGTCTGATCGACCGCGTCCGCGGCGACCGCTACCGGCTGCACGACCTCGTCCGCGCCTTCGCGCACGCCCGGCTGGTGGACGAGGAGGAGCCCGGTGAGCGGGCGGCGGCGCAGGAGCGGCTGATCGTGAACTACGCCGACCTCGCCGACTCGGTGCTGCGCCTGGTCGACGGCAACATGTCGACCCGCTCGGACCGCTTCGGCCCGCACGGCTTCACGTCCCTGGACGAGGCGCTGCGCTGGCTGGACGACGAGTCCAGCTTCATCACGGCGGCGCTGCGGCACGCCGAGGGTGTGAACCAGTCGGCGGTGCTGAACCTGCTCGGCGCGCTGTGCGACTACTGCCTGCTGCGCGGCGACCTCTACCGCCTGGGCGAGATCAGCGAACTCGCCCAGGCCGTCGACCAGGGCCTGCTGATCCGCTCGGTCCAGTGGCGCACGGGCATCGCGGCGAGGCAGCTGGGCGAGCTGGACAAGGCACGGACGACCCTGACGTCCGTAGTGGATCTGTACCGGGAGGCGCACCACGACGCGGGCGCGGCGCGGGCCCTGTGCTCGCTCGGCATCACCTTGCACCACCAGGGCAATCTGACGGAGGCGGCGGCTCGGTTGCGCGAGGCGCTGGACCTGCAGGCCGCGCCGTCGCTGGCCACGGACCGCGCCTGGACGATGCACGCCCTGGCGGCGGTGGAACGCGACCGCGCCCACCTCGCCGAGGCCCTGGACCTGCTGAACCGCTCCCTGGAACTGCACCGCGCCGGCGAGTCCCTGCACGGCGAGGCCTGGGCCCACTTCCAGCTCGGCCAGCTGTACCTGCGCCTCGGCGACGTACCCCGCGCGGAGACCGAGCTGCGGCGGGCTCTGGAGCTGTACGGCCGTACGCGCGACGCCCGTGGCCAGGCGTGGGCCCTGACCCAGCTGGCCCGGGCCCGGCTGGTCGCGGGCGACGCGCTCCCGGCGGTGGAGGAGCTGCGCCAGGCCGCGGCCCGGCACCGCGACAACGAGGACGCGCGGGGCGAGGCGTGGACGCTGTACTACCTGGGACAGGCGCTGGAGGAGTCCGGCAACCTGGACCAGGCGGTCAGGGAGCTGGAGCGCTCACGGACGATGTTCTCCCGGATGCGGGACGTGTACGGCCTGGCCTGCGCCCGCCACCACTCTGCGCGGGCGACGAGAGATCAGCGGGCGGCCCAGACGGGCTCCCTGCGGAACTCCGGTTTCGCCCGCCAGTTGCTGGTCGACGCCCGCGCCGACTTCCACCGCATCGGGGTGGCGCACGGGGAGGCGTGGACGTGCCTGGAGCTGGCGGTGGTGGACGCGGGCAACGCCCGTACGGCGGCCGCACTTGCGCTGTGCGACGAGGCGATCGGCCTCTTCGCGTCGTACGGCGACCGCCGCGGCGAGGACTGGGCCCGCTTCCTGCGCTGCACGCTGCTGCCGTACGCCTCCCCGGGGGGCGCGGAGGTCGGTACGGCGGTGGCCCAGGAGGAGCTGGCGCAGCTGGCCCGGGCCGGGCATCCGACGCGCGACCAGAAGCTGGACGACTACGTGGAGGCGTACCAGCTGCTCCTGGAACGGGGCGTGGAACTGGAGGCCGGGTGGCAGGCCTGGCGCCTGGGGATGGTGCCCAGCAGGCATGCCCGGGAGGTCATGGGGGTGGCGGTGGCGGCGGTGTCGTGAGGACGAACGCCACACGGACCGGCCGCCGGGCCACGGTGACGGGCGGGTCCGCAGGGTCCGCAGGGTCCGCAGGGTCCGCAGGGTCCGCAGGGTCCGCAGGTCCGCAGGGTCCGCAGGTCCGCAGGGTCCGCGCCCCACGATGACCGGCAGGTCGGCGGGCGCACGCTCCGATCAGCTGCGCCCGCAGACCGCCCGGGGCGGCTCAGCCCTGTGACGTCTTCCCCGGGATGCCCGTCTCCGCGGTGTCCTTGCCGGGGGCCGCCGCCGGTTCCGGGGCCTCCTTGAAGTCGACTCGGCCCATGTGCCGGTTCATGGACTTCATCAGGCCCCAGACGGCCAGGGCCATCACCGCGAAGACGATGAAGCCGAGGACGCCGGGGGTCACCTTGTCCTCGTCGACCTCCTTGGCGAGGGTGACGAGGTGGGTCATTGCCAGGCTCGCGCTTGCGCTCATGTCAGGCATTGTCGCGGATGCCCGCAAAGAGGTCGTCCTCGGGGAGGGACGTATCCACGAGGGACTTCGCGAGCTCGTACTCCTCGGTCGGCCAGACCTCCTTCTGGAGCTCCATCGGCACCCGGAACCAGCCCCCGTCGGGGTCGATCTGCGTGGCGTGCGCGATCAGCGCCTTGTCGCGGACCTCGAAGAAGTCGGCGCACGGGACGTGCGTGGTGAGCGTACGGTCCTTGTGACCGGAGTCGTCCCAGCGCTTGAGCCACTCCCCGTAGGGGGACTCCAGGCCGCGGTCGAGCATCGCCTGGTGCAGCGCCTCGGTGCGCGGCCGGTTGAAGCCCTGGTTGTAGTACACCTTCAGCGGCTGGTACGCCGGTCCGTACTCGCTCTCCGGGTACTTCTCGGTGTCCGCCGCCCCCTCGAACGCCACCATCGTGATCTTGTGGGTCATGATGTGGTCGGGGTGCGGGTAACCGCCGTTCTCGTCGTAGGTGGTGATCACCTGCGGACGGAAGGAGCGGATCTTCTTCACCAGCTCACCGGCCGCCTTGTCGACGTCCTCCAGGGCGAAGCAGCCCTCCGGCAGCGGCGGCAGCGGGTCGCCCTCGGGCAGCCCGGAGTCGACGAAGCCGAGCCACTCCTGCTTGACGCCGAGGATCTCGCGCGCCTCGTCCATCTCTCGCTTGCGTACCTCGTGGATGTGCTCCTCGATGTACTTGTCGCCCTGCAGCTTGGGATTGAGGATGGAGCCGCGCTCCCCGCCCGTGCAGGTCACCACCAGCACGTCCACCCCCTCGGACACGTACTTCGCCATGGTGGCCGCGCCTTTGCTCGACTCGTCGTCGGGGTGCGCGTGGACGGCCATCAGTCGCAACTGGTCAGTCAAGACTCAATCCTCGTTTGGTCGGCGCCCGGTGTGACCGGGTGCGAACGGCGGCTTCTATAGTGACCGAATCGGGGGGCGAATAATTCCGGGGCAGGGCCCGGAAGCCCCCTTCGGGACCTTCATCCCGCCCCGGCCGAGAGGACGATCATGAGCACGGCGAGCACGCGACTGCCCGAGGGGCGGTATGGCCGGTCCTCGGACGAGCGCGCCGACCGCACCCTCAAGGTCGTCGGGACGGTCCTCGGCGCGCTGCTCATCGCGGTGATCGGCTATTTCGCCCATCACTACATCGCCCAGAACAAGATCAGCGCCGAAGTGATCGGCTTCGATCTCTCGGACGATGCGGTGAAGGTGAAGCTGGCGGTCGACAAGGACGCGGGCGCCTCCGGCTACTGCACGGTCCGCTCCCAGGCGGCCGACGGTGCCGAGGTCGGCCGGGCCGACTTCCGCTTCGACGGGGACGCCACCCGGATCACCGAGGTGGTCACGCTGCGCACGACGGCGCCGGCCACCACGGCGGAGCTACTGGGCTGTCACGCCGACTGACGTCACCCATTCTCCGTAGCCCCTGACCTGCATTGACGTGATTTTGGGCACTAATGTCCTCCCCCTTCCGCCGCTGAATTGTTAGGCTCGTGGTTTCGCCCACTCGTGAAGGAACATTCTTCTGGGTAGGGCGATGCTTTGTATTCCCAGTACCGACGAGGAGCACCTGTGACCCAGACCAGCGAGAACGTCACCTGGCTGACCCAGGAGGCGTACAACAAGCTCAAGGACGAGCTTGAGTACCTTACTGGTCCTGCGCGCACGGAGATCGCCGCCAAGATCGCGGCCGCGCGCGAGGAGGGCGACCTGCGCGAGAACGGCGGGTACCACGCGGCCAAGGAGGAGCAGGGCAAGCAGGAGCTTCGCGTGCGCCAGCTGACCCAGCTCCTGGAGAACGCCAAGGTCGGCGAGGCGCCGGCATCGGCGGAGGGCGAGGTGGCGCCCGGCATGGTCGTGACGATCGCCTTCGACGGTGACGAGGACGACACGCTGACGTTCCTGCTCGCCTCGCGCGAGTACGCGAGCGCCGACATCGAGACCTACTCGCCGCAGTCCCCGCTGGGGACCGGCGTGATCGGACACAAGGTCGGCGAGGAGGCGGAGTACGAGCTGCCGAACGGCAAGAAGGCCTCGGTGAAGATCCTGAAGGCCGAGCCGTACAGCGGCTGACCCCGCGGGCGCGGCGATGAGCCGCTGCGGCACCGACCTCGGCCCGCCCGTTGTCGACAGCCCCCGGCGTCCACGCGACGCCGGGGGCTTCGCCATGCTCAGGTCACCACGCCGGGCACGGGCACGGGTGCCTCACGCCGTCGCCGAGCGGTACTTCCGCACCGCCAGGGTCCGGAATATGAGGATGATCAGCGCCGAGTAGATCAGTGATGCCCAGACGGGGTGCTCCATGGGCCAGGCCCCTGAGTTGGAGACCCCGGGGTTGCCGAAGAGCTCTCGGCAGGCCTGGACCGTGGCGCTGAACGGGTTCCACTCGGCGATGTGCCGCAGCCAGGGCGTCATCTGGCTGGAGTCCACGAACGCGTTCGACACGAAGGTGACCGGGAAGAGCCAGACCAGCCCGCCGGACGTGGCCGCCTCGGGCGTCCGCACGGACAGCCCGATCAACGCGCCGATCCAGGTGAACGCGTACCCCATCAGAAGCAGCAGCCCGAACGCGCCGAGCACCTCGCCGACGTTGGTGTGGGTGCGCCAGCCGACCAGCAGGGCGACTATCGCGAGCACCAGCAGGGTGAGCGCCGTCTGCACCAGGTCGGCGAGGGTGCGCCCGGTCAGCACCGCCCCGCGGGCCATGGGCAGCGAGCGGAAACGGTCGACCAGCCCCTTGTGCATGTCCTCGGCGATGCCCGCGCCCGCGCCGGCCGTGGCGAAGGTCACGGTCTGGGCGAAGATGCCCGCCATCAGGAACTCGCGGTAGACGGCGGGGTCCGTGGTGCCGCCGATGTTCATGGAGCCGCCGAACACATAACTGAACAGCACCACGAACATGATGGGCTGGAACAGCCCAAAAATGATCATCTCGGGGATCCGGGACATTCGGATCAGGTTCCGCTTGGCGACGACCAGGGAGTCCCGGGCGGACTGGCCGAGTGGATGCGGGCGGGCGGCCCGGGGGGCGGTGTCGGTGACGGCACTCACTTGGCGGTCTCCTTCTTGCGCTTGCGGCCTCTGGCGTCGGCGAGCGTGCCGCTCTCGTCCTGCTCGTCCTTGGCCTCGGCCGCATGTCCCGTGAGGGACAGGAACACGTCGTCGAGGGTCGGGCGGCGCAGGCCGATGTCGTCTATCTCGATGCCTCGGGTGTCCAGCTCGCGGATCACCTCGGCGAGGAGCTTGGCGCCGCCGGTGACGGGCACGGTGAGCTTGCGGGTGTGCTCCTCGACGGTGGTGTCGCCCTTGCCGAAGCCGGCCAGCACCTCGGCGGCGGTCGTCATGTGCTCGCGCTCGTGCACCACGACCTCGACGCGCTCGCCGCCGGTGCGGGCCTTGAGCTGGTCGGAGGTGCCGCGGGCGATCACCCGGCCGTGGTCGACCACCGCGATGTCGTGCGCGAGGTGGTCGGCCTCTTCCAGATACTGCGTGGTGAGCAGCAGCGTCGTACCGCTGGAGACGAGCTGCTTGATGACGTCCCACAGTTGCTGGCGGTTGCGCGGGTCGAGGCCGGTCGTCGGCTCGTCCATGAACATCACGGGCGGTGAGACCACCAGCGCCGCGGCCAGGTCGAGCCGGCGGCGCATGCCTCCGGAGTAGGTCTTGGCGGGCCGGTCTGCGGCGTCCGCGAGGTTGAACTGGTCGAGCAGCTCGCCCGCGCGGGCCTTCGCGGCCTTCGCGCTCATCTGGTAGAGCCGGCCGACCATCTGAAGGTTTTCCCGGCCGGTGAGGTATTCGTCGACTGCGGCGAACTGGCCGGACAGGCCGATGGAGCGCCGCACCCGGTCCGGATGTTCGGCTACGTCGATGCCCGCGACGACGGCGCGGCCGCTGTCGGGGCGCAACAGGGTCGTCAGACAGCGGACCGTCGTCGTCTTGCCCGCGCCGTTCGGCCCGAGCAGGCCGAGGACCGTGCCCTCGGGGACATCGAGGTCGACGCCGTCCAGCGCCCTTACGTCACCGAAGGTCTTGACCAGGCCTTCGGCATAGATGGCGCCTGGCATATGAGTCTCCACGTCGTCGGGGATGCTTCCAAAAGATCAGGTTTACGGGATGTGTTCCGCCTGATGGATGGTGCCACGAGACACACCATAACGCGATGTATCGCGTCTCTCAACGGGTTTACCAGAACGAGCGACGAAGGGTTCGCGATCTTGACCTGACCTGAGCCTGACCCCGGCCTTTGCCGGTCGTATGCCGCCCCGGCGGCTCAGTCGATGACGGTGTACCCCGCCTTGCGCAGGGCCTCGCCGACCTCGACGCAGTGCGCCGGGCCCTTCGTCTCCAGGTGCAGCTCGACCTCCGCCTCCGTGAGCCCGAGCCGTGGGTCGGTCCGCACATGGCTCACGTCGAGGACGTTAGCGTCCACCACTGACAACACCCCCAGCAGCGTCGCGAGCGCACCCGGCCGGTCCGTCAGCCGCAGCCGTACGGCCAGGTAGCGGCCCTGCGCCGCCATGCCGTGCCGCAGCACGCGCTGCATCAGCACCGGATCCACGTTGCCGCCGGACAGCACCGCCACGACCGGACCCTCGAAGGCCCCCGGATCGCTCAGCAGCGCCGCCACCGGACTCGCCCCGGCCGGCTCCACGACCAGCTTCGCCCGCTCCAGGCAGAGCAGCAGCGCGGTGGACAGCTCATCCTCGCTGACCGTACGGACCTCGTCCACCAGGTTTTCGATGATCGCGAACGGCACGTCGCCGGGCCGCCCGACCTTGATCCCGTCGGCCATCGTCGCCGGGTTCTCGATCGACACCGGTCGGCCCGCCGCCAGCGACGGCGGGTACGCCGCCGAGCCCGCCGCCTGCACGCCGACGATCCGCACATCGGGCCGCAGCGCCTTCACCGCGATCGCGATACCGGCCGCGAGTCCGCCGCCGCCGATGCCGACGACGATCGTGCGCACCTCCGGGCACTGCTCCAGGATCTCCAGGCCGACGGTGCCCTGACCGGCGATGATGTCCGGGTGGTCGAAGGGGTGGATGAACACGGCGCCGGTCTCGGCGGCGTACTGCTGCGCGGCGGCCAGGGTCTCGTCGACCACCTGCCCGTGCAGGCGCACCTCGGCGCCGTAGTCACGCGTCGCACTGATCTTCGGCAGTGGAGCGCCCTTCGGCATGAACACGGTGGAGTGGACGCCGAGCAGTGAGGACGCCAGGGCGACGCCCTGCGCGTGGTTCCCGGCGCTCGCGGCGACGACGCCGGCCGCGCGCTCCTCCGGCAGCAGCCCGGCGATCCGGACGTAGGCGCCGCGCAGCTTGAAGGAGCCGGTCCGCTGGAGGTTCTCGCACTTGAGGTGGACCGGGGCACCCACCAGCTGGGTCAGATACCTGCTGCCTTCCATCGCGGTGACACGTGCGACCCCGGTGAGCATCTTCTGCGCGCCGCGTACATCGTCGAGGGTGACCGGAGGCAAGGGGTCGGCCTTGCGGTAGTTCATGACTCAAGTCTCGCAGTTCACACGCCGCGACAGCCGCTGTGACCAACGTCCGAGACGGGTTTGCGCAGCGCCGGTACGCCCTGCCGCCCATCCGCGTACCCTGTCCCCCAACCCAGCACCCAGCATGAAGTGAGCCCCCGGCCATGCCCACAACACCTGAAATGTCGATGGACATGACGACCGTCGGTGACCCCGGCCTTCTCGACGCGCTGCAGCACGAGGTGGCGGTGTTCGCCCGGCGTGCCGAACAGACCCGGCTCGGCGGGGTCGGGCAGGTGCGCAACTCCATGGACCGCGCCGCGTACCTGCTGCTCAACCGGCTCGACAAGGAGGGGCCGATGGGCGTCAAGGCGCTCGCCGCGAGCATGGGCATCGACTCCTCGACGGTCACCCGGCAGGTGGCTCCGCTCGTCGACACGGGCCTGGTCAAGCGGACCTCGCATCCCGAGGACGGGCGGGCCGTGGTGCTGCAGCTGTCCCCGCGCGGGTCGGCGCGGCTGGAGGAAGTGCGCTCGTCGAGGCGTCAGTTGATGGCCGAGCTGACACACGACTGGGCGCCGGAGGAGCGCGAGGCGTTCTGCACGCTCCTCACCCGCTTCAATCACGCTCTCTCGGCCCGGATGGCGGCCCAGGGGATGCCGGGGGCGGAAGCGCCGTCGGGTTCTTGAGAGGCGTTGGCTCACTGAGGGCTGTGGCTTACTGAGGGCTGTGGCTCACTGAGACGGGGGGTGCCGCGCGTCAGGGCGTGTACGCGCGCGTGGTGCCCGGGCCGGGGCGGGTGCCCTACCAGGTGGCGTGTTTCTCTGCGTGACCTCTGAACGCGTGCCCTCTGAACGCGTGCCCCTGTGACGAATGCGTGCCCCTGACGGCGCGCCCCGGAATACGTGCCCTGCAATCGGGCATCCCCACCATGCGCGGCTCTTGACCGAAAGGGCGCGCCTGCCCTCATATGAGACCGGGTCCTCGTACGCGGGTTCGCAGCCGGTACGCCGGATGCGCCCGGTGCGTCGACGGGATCCGCTTCGTCAGGTCGGCCTCAGGCGGGAGGCGCGGTGCGAGAACGGCAAGCGGCCCAACGTGCCCGCCGGGGCCGGGAGTTCGAGGCGTTCGTCGCCGGGGCGGCGGGGCGGCTGCTGCACACGGCCACGCTGCTCACCGCCGAGGCCCCGAACGCCAACCCGCGCGCGCGGCGCCTGCTGACGCTGGCCCTGGCCCACACGTACGCCTCCTGGGACCGGCTGCGCGGCGAGGACCCGTACGTCCGCACGCGCGCGTACCTCGCCGTCCGCTTCGCGCACCGCGCCTGGCACCAGTACGGCACACTCGGCCGGGCCCGCCCGCACCGCGGCAGCACGCTCGCGCACCTCGCCCCGCAGGAGCGTCTGGTCCTGGTGCTCAGGCTGTACGAGGGGGTCGCCGAGGAGCAGACGGCGGCGCTGCTCGGACTGCCCGCGGAACGCGTCCGCGCGATCTGCGACCGCGCCACGGCGACCCTGTTGCACCCGCCCCGGCCGCCCGCACCGGCGGTGACGGGCGCGAAGGTGGCGGCGTCATGATCGGGGGGTCGCGGTGAGCCGGGTCGACCGGGAGGCCGCCGCACGGCGGATCATGGAGCAGACGCCACCACGGGTGCCGCCGGACCTCTGTGCCGACGCCGTACGCCTCGGCGACCGTCTGCTGCGGCGCCGGGCCCTCGCTCTGCGTCTGGGCTGGCTGCTGCTGTGCGCGGCGGCCGTGGCGTTCACCGTCTGGGCGCTGACCGTGCGGCCGTGGGTGGAGCCGCCGTCGCAGACGACTCCACCGCTCAGCGGCTGGTAGCCGCGGGCTAGCCGAGCGCCTGCTGGAGGTCCTCCAACAGGTCGTCGGCGTTCTCGATGCCCACGGACAGGCGCACCAGGTCGCCGGGGACCTCCAGGGCCGAGCCGGCCGCGGAGGCGTGCGTCATCCGGCCCGGGTGCTCGATCAGCGACTCGACGCCGCCCAGCGACTCGCCCAGGGTGAACACCCGGGCGCGGTTGCAGACCTCGACGGCCGCCTCCTCGCCGCCCGCGACCTGGAAGGAGACCATGCCGCCGAACGCGCGCATCTGCTTGGCGGCGACCTCGTGGCCGGGGTGGTCCGGCAGCCCCGGGTACAGCACACGCGTCACGCGCGCGTGCCGGGTGAGCATGTCGGCGATCTTGACGGCGTTCTCGCTGTGCCGGTCCATGCGCACGGAGAGGGTCTTGGTGCCCCGCAGCACCAGCCAGGAGTCGAAGGGCCCGGCGACCGCGCCCATGGCGTTCTGGTGGAAGGCCAGCTCCTCGCCGAGTTCCGCGTCGCCGACGATCAGCGCGCCGCCGACGACGTCCGAGTGGCCGCCCATGTACTTGGTCAGGGAGTGCACCACGACGTCCGCGCCGAGCGACAGGGGCTGCTGGAGGTACGGCGTGGCGAAGGTGTTGTCGACGACGAGCCGGGCTCCGGCGTCCCGGGCGACCTGGGCGACGGCGGCGATGTCGGTGATGCCGAGCAGCGGGTTGGAGGGGGTCTCCACCCACACGACCTTGGTCTTCGGGGTGATGACTGCCCGTACGGCCGCGGGGTCGCCGGTGTCGGCGACCGACCATTCCACGCCCCACCGGGCCACGACCTTCGCGAACAGCCGGAACGTGCCGCCGTACGCGTCGTTGGGGATGACCACGTGGTCGCCGGGGCTGAGCAGCGTACGCAACAGGCAGTCCTCGGCCGCCAGTCCGGACGCGAACGCGAGGCCGCGGCGGCCGCCTTCCAGGGCGGCGAGGTTCTCCTCCAGGGCGGTCCTGGTCGGGTTGGCGCTGCGGCTGTACTCGTAGCCGCCGCGCAGACCGCCTACCCCGTCCTGCTTGTAGGTGGACACCTGGTAGATCGGCGGGACGACCGCGCCGGTGAGGGGGTCGGCCGTGTTGCCCGCGTGGATGGCGAGCGTCTCGAAGTGCTGACTGATGTGCCTGTCGCTCATGGGAACCGAGCGTAAGCGCTCCGCTGGGTGTGCCGCAGGGCCCGGCGGGGTATTTCCGGAGTCGGCGGGTCGTTCGTCGCTGGTCACCCGCTTCCTCGCACCCCCGCGAGGCGGGCACGCACCGCACCTCCGTCGCGGTTGCCCACAGGCCCGGCGAAGTTGTCCACAGGCCCGGCTGAGGGAGTTGGCCAATTGTCGGCGGCGTCTGGTTCGCTTGAGGCATGGAAATTCTCTGGGTCCTGATGGGCCTGCTCATGATCGGCTTCGTGCTGGGTCCGTTCGTGATGCGGCGGCGCAGGGGGATAGAGCTGGTCAAGCCGGGCCACCCGGACGCCGCGGACCCCGCGAACTACGGCTTCGTACGGCAGGAGGAGCTCGACGTCCGCATGCCCGGTCCCGACCAGGACCTGCTGGACGTCCTGGACCTGGTGCAGCGCACGCAGGACCACCGGGCCGCCGCGCAGCTCCTCGCGGGTACGGAGTCGGAGGGCGAGCGGCGCTGGCAGCGGGTGCAGGCCTTCGCCGGTGCCGCGGCGCTGGAGCTGCAGCAGCGGCCGGGTGGCGTCAGCGACACGCCGGGCGGCCAGTGGCTGCGCGTGTGGCGGGCGGAGGCGCCCAAGGACGCGGGGGGCGCGGCGGTGCACGCCGAGTTCCTGGTACAGCAGGCGTGGCGGACGGCGACGCCCGGCACGGACGAGTTCCGGATCATCATGGAGGAGGCGAAGGCGGCGTGCGGCGAGGCGGCGCTGCTCGCCCCCGGTGACCCGATCCCGTACATCATCGAGCTGTCGGTGGCCCGTGGCCTGGCCTACCCGCGCGCGGAGTTCGAGCAGCTCTGGCTGAAGATCCTGGACCGCGCGCCGAACCACATGGGCGCGCACCTGGCTGCGCTGCACTACTGGTGCGAGAAGTGGCACGGTTCGCGTGAGCTGGCGACCCAGTTCGCGGAGGCCGCGGCGGCCCGCGCGCCGCAGGGCTCGCTGCTGGCGGCGATGCCGCTGTTCGCGGTGTTCGAGCACCTGCCCGAGGTCAACCTGGTCGCCGGTTTCTACCAGAGCGAGGTCGTGACCAAGGCGGTCCACGGCGCCCTCCACGCGGTGCACTCGGCCCGCTCCGACGACCCGATGCTGGCGCATGTGCGTCATCTGCTGGTGTTCTTCCTGGTCCGTTCCGAGCGCTGGGCGGAGGCCATGAGCCAGCTGATACACATCGACGGCCATGTGGGGGCCCTGCCCTGGACGCTGTCCCCGGACCCGGCAGCGGAGTTCGCGGTCTACCGGGCGCTGGCGGTGGCGGGCTACGAGGCGAACGGCGGCAGCCCGGCGACGCTGCCGCGCTGAGGGCTTAGGGGTCCTTGCACTATGCCCGCCCGGGTCGCGCGGCCTGGCACCGCACCTCGCCGCGTTGCCGAAACGCCCAGGCAGCTCCGCTACCAGGGCGCTCCGGCGCCTTGCGATGCACGGCACCAGACCACGCGACCTGACCGGACGCTCATAGTGCAAGGACCCTTTAAAGGCGCCGGTGGCTGGTCGCCCACCGCACTGCCGTACACGCGGCCCGTCCGCGCGGGCGGCCGCTGCGTGCGCACACTCGGCCCCTCCGCGCGGATGGCTGCTGCGGACGCACACGCGCCGCGTCCACACGCTCGGCGCGTCCGCGCAGGTGGCCGGCACCACGGCCGACGTACGGCTGGAATGCGGGGCGGCGCTCGGACGTTCCTCAGGTGCTGCCCCGTGAAGACCGGGAAGGCCCGTTGTAAGCCCGGGAAGAAGGAGCCCCGACATGCTGTTCGGCCGCACGCCCACCCTGCCCACCCCCGAGCAGGCGCTGAAGGGCCGCCCGGAGCCCGCCTTCACGGTCCCCGACCGCCACACCGTCCTCGGCAATCCGCTGCTCGGCCCCTACCCCGAGGGCCTGGAGATCGCCGACTTCGGCCTCGGCTGTTTCTGGGGGGCCGAGCGCAAGTTCTGGCAGCTCCCGGCGGGCGTGTGGACGACCCTCGTCGGCTACCAGGGCGGCCACACCGAGAACCCGACGTATGAGGAGGTCTGCTCGGGCCTGACCGGCCACACGGAGGTCGTCCGCGTGGTCTACGACCCGAAGGTGATCTCGTACGACCGCCTCCTGAAGACCTTCTGGGAGGCCCACGACCCGACGCAGGGCTTCCGCCAGGGCAACGACGTCGGCACGCAGTACCGCTCGGCGATCTACACCCACACCCCGGAGCAGGCCGCGACCGCGGAGACCGCCCGCGAGGCGTACCAGAAGGTCCTGACCGGCTCGGGCTACGGCAGGATCACGACGGAGATCCTCCCGGCGGAGGGCCGGCCGTTCTATCCGGCGGAGGGGTACCACCAGCAGTACCTGGACAAGAACCCGGCGGGGTACTGCGGAATCGGTGGCACGGGGGTGTCGTGCCCGATCGGCGTGGCGCCCGCCCCACAGTCCACGGCCGAGTAGACCCCCGAACACCGGGCGGCTGCGCCGTTGCGATCGCAGGGGTGGCCATCAGGGCAGGGCACGAGTCATGTGTCGTTGCAAGCGAGTAGCTGTTTCTTCGCTTCTCCCTCACCCGTTCGAGCGGTGAAAAAGTGATCCTGCCCGATACGCTGACGCACGGGATCGGAGTCGCGCCCATGGGGGCATCCATGACCACCTCCGCCGCCCTGGGCAACCGCTCATCCCTCAGCCCCCAGCCACGGTTGCCGCGCTGCGGCAGGCCATCAGGCAGATCGCGCCCGCCGCACTACCTGCTTTCACTCGGGAGCTGGCCCAGGCGGCCGACCAGTCCCGGCAGGGCTCTGATCTAGCGCCTCTCCAGCGGTTCGTGGCCCGGTGGGCCGTCTATGTCCACGTCCAGCGCCGGCCGGACCTGGCAGCAGACCTCCGCCGCTGGGAAGACACCGCCGAGTCGGGCGATGCCGCCCAGGCACGACAGGCCGCCTCCGAGATCGGGCGGATCCTGGACGCGGCCCACGCGGCCATCGGTCTTCCGGCCCGGTGAGCGCCGGCTGGCGCTGGGAGTACGATCCCGACCACGACCATGTGGCGGGCGGCATCCCGCTCATGTAGTGGCGGAAGTGGAACGTCTGGCCGACCAGCTCGTCGACCTCGCCAGTACGGGCATCGATGTCAGCGACCTCGGCAACGGTCCCCGACCAGGCGGCCTGCGCCGCATGGACGCTGCCGGCGGCTGGTTCTACTTTCTGGTGGCACCGCGTGACCCGTTGATCATCACCGTCCGCATCGTGCCGCCGTTCGACGCGCTGTAGCCATCGGCCCGCAGAGAGGGAGAAATCAGCGGGTGTCCTGTGTGACTTGAGTACCAATAGGGTGCCTCCGTGACTGCCACGTTGAGTTCCACGAGAGCCCGCGCCGCACTCCGCACATCGGCGCGCGTCTCCGCGGAATTGCTGCTCATATTCCTGATGCTCGCGGTGACTTTGTGGATCTTGGGCCGGATGTGGTCGGTCGTCTGGCCTCTCGTGGTCGGCCTCCTTCTGACCACACTGACCTGGCCGCTGACTCGTTTCCTGCGTCGTCACGGGTGGAAACCCGCGCTCGCCGCGTCGGTCGTAACCGTGCTGTTCCTCCTGGTCGCCATGGGCGTCGTGGCGCTGATCGCAGTACCGGTGGCATCCCAGTCCGACGAGCTGACCGACGGCGTAGTCGAAGGCATCCAGAGGTTGCGCGAGTGGGCCGCCGGGCCGCCGTTGAACATCGGTGACGCCCAGATCGCCAAGGCCTTCGACACCGCGGTCGCCCGCGCCCAAGAGGGCCTCGGCAGCATGGTCGGCGCTGTCGTCACGGGAGTGAGCACCGTGGTGAACGGCTTGGTCACTGCCGTCCTGGCCCTCTTCCTGATGTTCTTCTTCCTCAAGGACGGCCCGCGGTTCCTGCCGTGGCTTGCTCGTCAGCTGCCCGGTCGGCTCGCCACCGACGTCCCGGCTGTGGCTGCGCGAGGCTGGGACACTCTGGGCGCGTTCGTGCGTTCCCAGGCGGCTGTCGGCCTGCTCGACGCCGTCCTGATCGGCCTGGGCCTGTGGATTCTGGGGGTACCGCTGGTGCTCCCGCTGGCGGTGCTGACCTTTGTCTCAGCGTTCGTGCCGATCATTGGCGCCCTGTTCGCCGGTTTCGTCGCGGTTCTTATCGCGCTGGTCTCCAACGGTCTGACGGACGCGCTGATCGTGCTGGCCATCATCGTCGTGGTGCAGCAGCTCGAGGGCAACGTGTTCCAGCCCATGATCCAAAGTCGTGGGCTTGGCCTCCATGCGGCCGTGGTCCTGCTGGCGGTGACGTTGGGCGCCAGTCTGGTCGGCATCGTAGGCAGTCTGCTCGCAGTACCGATCGCCGCACTGATCGCGGTGATCTGGAACTATGTGCGCGAGCAGCTCCGCGAGCCGTCACAGGAACCGGGGATCGACGAGTCGGACACCTGCGCCGCCGCCCCGTCCTAGGACTACGCAGGTGCGGCTCGGTCGCCGTCTCCGGTGGCCGACGGGCTGACAAACACCGCCAGATAGCGGAACTCTCCGCCTGGTCCATCCTGCCTGGAGTACTGCTCCCAAACGAGGGGATAGGCACCTCGCAGCCTGCAGGTGTTCGGCTGGTATGTCCCCTCGGCCCAGAGCAGCGTCCCGGCGAGCTCGCGCCCGTCGTGAATCCTGAAGTCGTGATCCCGAGTAGGTCGGCGGCCGGGGCCCGGCGGAGTCCACAAGGACGCCTCATTGGTCAGCATGAGCGCGAGGCCGTTCTGCTGGGACTGACGGCAGAAGCGCTCCAGCCTGGCTATGTCCCGAACGAAGTGCAGGCGAGCGAGGTCTGTGGCGGCATGTGCCTTCAAGGCGTAGTCCTCGCCTGGACTGCCGACCGTGCCCGTCCAACTCCGGGTGAAGTACTTGAACTCGATGGCAGTGCGAGCTTCCGGCCCGATGCACAGGAGGTCCAGGTACTCGGCCTTGCCCGACAGCCGCTGCGGGACCTCGAGCCTGGACTCCACCTCCGGCACCAACTCCCAGAGCACCCGCGCGAAACTGTGCTGAAGGTCGGCCTCGGAGTGGAAGACCCGCCTGTGCCGACGCAGCTGCGCCATGACCTCGCGAAGTGAGGTCCGTCCGGCAATGGTCTCTGAGTCGTGCATTGATGCCATGGTCACGACGCCATTGAAGTGGTGCCTCGACCGAACTCTCAAGCCACGACGCCAGGTTCGGGCTCATGGCCCAGTGGGCCGTCCATGTCCACATCCAGCGCCGGCCGGACCTGGCAGCAGCCCCCCGCCGCTGGGAAGACGCCGCCGAGTCCGGCGATGCCGCCCAAGCACGACAGGCCGCCTCTGAGATCGGGTGGATCCTGGGCCAAGCCCACGCAGCCGTCGGCCTCCCGGCCCGGTGAGTACGGACTCGGGCTGGGAGTACGATCCCGACCACGCCCACGTGGCAGGCGGCATCGGCGGCATCCCCGTCCGCGTGGTGGCGGACAGGGAACGTCTGGCCGACCAACTCGTCGACCTCGCCAGCACCGGCATCGATGTCAGCGACCTCGGCAACGGCGCCCCCGACCGGGCGGTCTGCCCCGTATGGACGCAACTGGCGGCTGGTCCCGCTTCTGTCCCACTCCCTGGTACACCACGTGACCCGCTGATCAGCGTTGTCCGTATCGTGCCCCGGTTCGACTCGCTGTAGCCCGCTGCCCGTCCGTCAGCCCGGAGTTGCCTGACACCGCGACCACGATGGGCCCCGCGTACCGGCGCCGGACCCGTCAGCCCCGTCCCGGTGCGGCAACAGCTCTGCCGCATCCTCGGTGCGGTGCAGCACGTCGCTGCCTTACGATCACCTGGCTGCGCCGCCGCCACCCCAGGGCACCCGGCCGGGAGACCGGCGGCCCCTCGGGACAAGACTCCGGCGCGCGTCAATGGGAGGGAAAACCGCATATGCAGAACCGTTTCAACCGGAGCGTGGCCACACTCGTCGGCATCGCGCTCGCCGGCACCGGCCTGGCCGCCGTGAACGCCGTTCCGGCCGCCGCGAGTTCGTACGACTGCCCGGCGGGCTACTTCTGCGGGTGGACCGGCGGAAGCGCCAACGGCACGATGTGGAAGACGAACAAGAGCGTCGCGGACCTGGGCAGCTGGGACAACAAGATCCGCTCGTACGTCAACCGTACGAAGTCGATCGCCTGCGTCTACGAGGACAAGAACTACGAGCCGTGGGGCGGCTACTGGGCCCAGGAGCCGAACACGCCCGGCGAGTACAGTGGGTATCCGGTCGCGACCACCAGCTCGATCAAGTTCGTCCGTACCGAGCGGGAGTGCAGCCAGACCGCCTACCCGCGCTGGTACTCCGAGACCTCCCCGAAGGCGCAGGGGTTCGGGGACATGAACGGCGACCGCAAGGCCGACGTGATCGCCCGGGACGAGGCCGGACGGCTCTGGCTCGCGCCGGGCAACGGCACCGGCAAGCTCATCGGCACGGGCGGCTGGAACAGCATGAACGCCCTCACCCGGCACGGCGACTTCAGCCGTGACGGCCGGGAGGACCTCCTCGCCCGCGAGGCGTCCACCGGCAAGCTGTGGCTCTACCCCGGAACCGGCACCGGCTCCCTCGGCGCCCGCAAGCTGCTCGGTGCGAGCGGCTGGAACGCCATGACCAAGATCACCGCCTTCGGCGACCTCACCGGCGACAGCCGCTCCGACCTGATCGCGGTCGAGAAGGCCACGGGCAAGCTGTGGCTCTACCCGGGCACCTCCACCGCCAGGCTCGGCGCCCGCAAGCTCATCGGCTCGGGCGGCTGGAACAGCATGAACGCCCTCGTCGGCATCGGCGACGCGACCGGTGACGGCCGTCCCGACCTGTACGCGCGGGAGGCGTCCACCGGCAAGCTGTGGCTCTACCCGGGCACCTCCACCGCCAGGCTCGGCGCCCGCAAGCTCATCGGCTCGGGCGGCTGGAACGCCATGGCGAACCTCATCGCGGTGGGAGACTTCTCCGGCGACGGACGCCCCGACCTCGCCACGGTGACCAACGAGAAGTACGTGATCGACGGCTACCGGGGCCACCCGGGCTGGCTGGTCACCTACCGGGGCCGGGACACCGGTGGCGGCCTGCTGCCCGGCGAACGGACCGACGGCGAGTGGTGGGGCCTGAACGGCGTCTTCTAGCCCTTGGCCGGCTGCTGCCAGCCCTCGGCCGGCTGCCGCCGGCTCAGTTCGACGACGTCGAAGACCCCGTCCCGGCCCGGGTCGCGTCCCGGCCCCAGCTGGCCAGCAGGCGCAGTGCCTCCGCGGACGGGGAGCCCGGCTCCGCGTGGTACGTGATCAGGGACTGCTCGGCGTCGTCGACCAGGCGGAACGTCTCGAAGGACAGGGACAGTTCACCGACGAGCGGGTGCTGGAACCGCTTGACGCCGTGGCTCTTCTCCTTCACGTCGTGGGTGGCCCACAGCCGCCGGAACTCCGCACTCTTGACGGAGAGTTCCCCCACCAGGGCCGACAGGCGCGGGTCGTCCGGGTGGCAGCCGGCGTCCATGCGCAGAAAGGCGACGATGTCGGACGCCTTCTGGTCCCAGTCCACGAACAGCTCGCGGTACTCCGGCTTCAGGAACACCAGCCGCGCCCAGTTCCGCTGCTCCGTCGGCAGCTCCGCCCAGTCGCCGAAGACGGCCGCGGCCATGCGGTTCCAGGCCAGGATGTCCGAACGACGGCCCACGAGGTACGCGGGGACGCCGTCGAACATGTCCAGCAGCTGCCGCAGCGCGCCCCGCACCGGCTGGTTGCGTGCCGCGGGCTTCTTCTTGTGCTGCTTGGGCTTGGCCAGGTGCGTGAGGTGGGCGTGCTCGGCGTCGGTCAGCCGTAGCGCCCGCGCGATCGCGTCCAGCACCTCCGCCGACACGTTCCGCCCGTTGCCCTGCTCCAGCCGCGTGTAGTACGCCACCGACACCCCGGCCAGCTGTGCCAGCTCCTCGCGACGCAGCCCCGGAACCCTGCGGTGCCGCCCGTAGTCGGGCAGCCCCACGTCCTCCGGCTTCAGCCGGGCCCTCCGGCTGCGCAGGAACTCGCTCAGCTCGGCGCGCCGGTCCAGGCCGCCGCCGGGCTCCGGCACGGGCACGGCCTGTCCGCCGCCGGGCTCCGGCACGGACATGGGCTGTTCATCCATACGTCCAGTATTCATGGCTGTTCATGGTCGTACGCCCCTCAACCTGTCCCCGCCAGTGGTAGGCACAGCAGACGTACGCAAAGCCGTGACCTGGGTGGATGGGCGATCCGGCGGCAGCCTGGATGATGTGCCCGGTCACGAAGGCAGCCGGGCGCGATCACATCGCTAGGAGACCCCCGGCATGACCACTGTCACCGCATACGCCGCCCCCGCCGCCAAGGCTCCGCTGGAGCGGACCACGATCGAGCGGCGGGAGGTCGGTGAGTTCGATGTCCTGATCGACATCAAGTACGCCGGAATCTGTCACTCCGACATTCACCAGGCCCGGGAGGGCTGGGGCGAGGCCATCTTCCCGATGGTGCCCGGCCATGAGATCGCCGGTGTCGTCGCCGAGGTCGGGTCCGGCGTCACCCAGTTCGCCGTCGGGGACCGGGTGGGCGTCGGCTGCATGGTCGACTCCTGCCGTGAGTGCGACAACTGCAAGGCCGGTCAGGAGCAGTACTGCACCGGCACCGGCATGGTCGGCACGTACAACGCGCTGGACAAGAACGGTGAGCCGACCTACGGCGGTTACTCGCAGAAGATCGTCGTCGACGAGAACTACGTCGTGCGCATCCCCGAGGGCCTGTCCCTGGACGAGGCCGCGCCGCTGCTGTGCGCCGGTATCACCACGTACTCCCCGCTGAAGCACTGGAAGGTCGGCCCCGGCAAGAAGGTCGCCGTCCTCGGCATGGGCGGTCTCGGCCACATGGCCGTGAAGATCGCGCACCACCTGGGTGCCGAGGTCACCGTCCTCTCCCAGTCCCTGCGCAAGAAGGAGGACGGGCTGAAGCTGGGCGCCGACCACTACTACGCCACCAGCGACCCGAAGACCTTCGAGGAACTGGCGGGCACTTTCGACCTCATCGTGTCGACGGTCTCGGCGGCGCTGGACTTCGGCGCCTACCTGGGCCTGCTGAAGACCGACGGCGCGCTGGTGAACGTGGGCGCGCCCGAGGAGCCGATCTCGCTGAACCTCTTCCCCCTGATCATGGGCCGCAAGACGCTCGCCGGTTCCGCCATCGGCGGCATCGCCGAGACCCAGGAGATGCTGGACTTCTGCGCCGAGCACCGTTTCGGCGCCGAGATCGAGTTGATCCGCGCGGACCAGATCAACGAGGCGTACGAGCGGGTGCTGGCGAGTGACGTCCGGTACCGGTTCGTGATCGACACGGCCACGATCTGATCGTTCACTCGCTGTACGGCGGCCCAGCGGCAGGAGGCAGCCGAGCAGGGAAAAGCCCGCCGGAAGCAGAGCTTCCGGCGGGCTTTCGTGCACGGGTTCAGCAGCACGCCGCCGAACACACGCGACAATCGATCACTTGCCGTAGTACGCGTTGTAGATCGAGATCGTCGACTTGTTGTTCTTCTTGTCGGTGATCTTCGCGTGGAACGAGATCCCCTTGCCCTTGGCCGGGTTCTTGACGGTGATCTTGCCCTTCTTGACGGTGACCTTCTTCCAGGTCTGGCCGTAGTCGTACGACACCCACACACCCAGCGACTTGAGGTTGCTGCCCTTGGCCGCGCCCTCGACGACGACCGGGAAGGTGGCCGTGCGGCCGGCCGTGACGCGGCTGTCCAGGCTGGTCAGCGCGTTGAACCGCACGGTGGACGCGGGGAGCTTGGCCATGTCGGTGGTCGGCTTCTTGGAGCGGAACGTCCAGCTCGCGTCGATCCGCGTGGCCGCCGCCGCGACCTTGACGCTCCGCTTCACCGAGGTGGTCAGCCGGTACTCGGCGTCGCCGGACGGCACCCTGAACGCCTTCTCGCCGAACAGCGGGTCGTCGTGGGAGCCGACCTTGGTGCCGTTGCGGTACAGGGTCGTGTTCACCGAGGTGAACAGCGACGAGCCCGGGTGCCTGGAGCCGTCGGCGACCAGCGGCAGATAGCCGTAGATGTCGTTGCCCTCGCGGTACAGACCGAACTCGCTGTTCAGCGTCGGACCGAAGACCGCCTTGTTGAAGGTCTGCGTGTACGACTTGCCTGCCTTGAGCGTCAGCGGGTTGCCGAGCGTGTAGTAGGCCTCCGGGATCGGGTTGCCCTGGGCGTCCTTGCCGCCGTACTGCTCGAAGTCGAACAGCCACTCGATGCCCTGGGACGTCGACAGGTACACCGTGCGGCTGCCGGGCAGCTTCTGCTCGACGGGCTCGCCGACGTAGAAGTCGGCGGGGAAGAGGCCGACGGGGACGAGGGCGCCGGTCTTGCCGGAGGAGGAGGCCCCGAGGTTGCCCTTCACCGTGGCGAGTTCGCTCTTGCCGAACCGCCGGACCTTGTCGCCCTGGATCTTCTTGACGTTGGCGGTGGTCGCCACGTCGTACTCGGTGGCGGCGCCCTTCGTCCACTGGCCGCCCCAGGTCTGGCTGAGGCCGCTCGCGATCTCGCCGCCCAGGTGGGCCATCCGCAGGTCGGCGAAGGAACCGGCGGCGAAGCCGAAGCCGAAGCCCGTGCTCTCCAGGAAGTAGGAGATCATCGCGGACCGCGGCTTGGCCGCGGCGTCCGGGACGGTGATGGTGGCGGACTTGGTCCTACGGGCGTCGATCGTCACCGAGGTGTTCTTGGTGACGGTCAGCCGCGGCTGGACCAGCCAGTCGAGGCCGCCCTTCAGGTCGACGAAGTCCTTGGCGATCCAGGCGTCCAGCAGGTAGGTGCCCTTCGGCACGCGCAGGGTGGTGGTGCCGGACGCGGCGACCGGCACCTGGTAGGCGCGGCCGTTGCCCAGGCCCAAGTAGCCGAGCAGCGCGGTGTTGTAGTCGTCCGTACCCTTCCCGTCCCGGCCGATGTGCTTGACCGTGACGTCGTACGACTCCACCTCGCGCTGCACCGCGGCGGCCGTACGGACGCTCTGCCCGCCGCCCGTCGCGGTCACGTACGCGGAGTACGCGCCGTCGACGGTGCCGCCCAGCCTGGTGTTGACGGTCATGTCGACGGAGGCCCTGCCGCCCGCCGGGACGGTCACCTTGGTCGCGCCGAGCTTGAAGAAGCCCGCCGGGGCCGCCTGGCCCTTGGGGTTGGTGGCGGTGATCTTCAGGTCCAGCGTGACGTCGGTGGTGCCGAGGTTGCGGTACGTCAGCTGCTTGGTGACCGGGGTGTCGTCGGTGTGCGGCCACTGCTGGACGCCGAAGCTCACCGAGACCGGGTCGGCGATCACGGTCTGCTTGATGGCCTTGTCGACCTGGATGCGGCCCGAGCCCTGCTGGAACGGCGTGTAGGCGCCGCCCTTGGTGGACGCCGTCAGCGCGCCCTTGAGTTCGGCGTACGTCCAGTCCGGGTGCTGCTGCTTGAGGATCGCCGCGGCGCCCGCGACATGCGGCGTCGCCATCGACGTACCCGAGATGGTCAGGTACCCGGCCGGGCTCTCGCCGACCTCCTGGGCGATGGCGCTGCCCTTGGCGGCGGCCGCGGTGGAGTCGACGCCGGGTGCGGTGACGTCCGGCTTGATGGCGCCGTCGCCGATGCGCGGGCCGGTGCTGGAGAAGTCGGCCAGCGTGTCCTTGTCGTCCACGGCGCCGACGGTGAGCGCGGCCTCCGCGCTGCCCGGCGAACCGATGGACTCCGGGCCGGAGTTGCCGGCCGCGATGGCGAAGAGGATGCCCTTGTCGGCGGAGAGCCGGTTGACGGCCGCCTCCAGCGGGTCGATCTCCGGGGTGTCCATGCCGCCGAGGCTGAGGTTGACGACGTCGGCGCCCTGTTCGGCCGCCCACTCCATGCCGGCCAGGATGCCGGAGTCGTCGCCGAAGCCGCTGTCGTCGAGGACCTTGCCGTTGAGGATCTCGGCGCCGGGCGCCACGCCCTTGAACTTGCCGCCGGACTTCGCGCCGGTGCCGGCCGCGATGGAGGCGACGTGGGTGCCGTGGCCCTGCTTGTCGGTGGCGTCGGCCGCGGTGGTGAAGTTCTTCGACGCCTTCACCTGCGACTTGAGGTCGGGGTGCGTGGCGTCCACGCCGGTGTCGAGGACGGCGATCTTCACGCCCTTGCCGTTGTAGCCGGCGGCCCAGGCCTTGGGGGCGCCGATCTGCGGCACGGACTTGTCGAGGGTGGCCTTGCGGACCCCGTCGAGCCAGACGTGCGCGATGCCGGAGACGGTCTTGTCGCCGTTGGTGACCGCGTCCCACAGCTCGGGCGTGTCCTTGGGCGTGGTCTGCACGGCGTCCGCGTTCAGGGTCTTCAGGCTGCGGCGCAGGGTGCCCGCGTCGCGGACGTCGGCCTTGGCGGCGGTGGCGGCGCCTTTGTAGCCGACGATGACCTTCAGGCCGTTCTTCTGGGCCTTGCGGGTCGCGGACTTGTTCAGTTCGGTGATGTCGAACAGCCGCTGGTCCAGCTTGCCGGTGGCGACCAGGCGGGCCGCGTCGGCGGGTATCACGAGCGTGTGGCCGTGGGCCTTGCGGATCTGTACGGGTATGTGCTCGCGGCCCTCGGCCCGGTCCACGCCGACGACCCGCCCCTTGGCGTCCACGGAGACCCGGTCTCCGGTGATCAGGGTGATGCGGTGGTGAGACGTGAGCTTGGCAGGGCCGTTCGGGCTCTGTTCCGGCTTCGCGCTCGCCGGGCTGGTCAGTCCCGCGGCGAGGGCGACGGCGGCCGCGGTGGCGACCGCCGCGGCGCCGGCTCTCTTCACTTGTGTGCGCAAAACTCCCCCTGGAGTTGAGGAACCGGGCGAATTCCCCGTTCACCCGGCCGGGGGCGGTTCCGCACACATGCGCGTGCACCCCCCGGAATCACGCAGTATGCCGGGGGGTGATCAGCGACCTCAATAGATCGGTCCGTCACGAGTTGGCCAGAAAGACGATATGTCCGTGAACAGGAGTTGGCCAAGAAGGCGGAGGGCCCTATGAGTTGGCGTTCTCCTTCACCGAGATCCGCCCCTTGCGGATCGTCGCCAGCCGCGGGGCCCGCCTCGCGACGGCGGAGTCATGGGTGACCATGACGAAGGTCAACCCCAGCTCCTTCCACATGCGTTCGAGTACGTCCATGATCTCGTCGCGCATCGACTCGTCGAGGTTTCCGGTGGGTTCGTCGGCCAGCAGCACCTTCGGCTGCTTCACCAGCGCCCGTGCGATGGCGACCCGCTGCTGCTGACCGCCGGACATCTCCCCGGGCAGATGCCGGAGCCGCTCACCGAGCCCGACCGACCGCAGCGCCTCGGCGGCCCGTTCACGCCGTTCCCCGGCCTTGATGCCGAGGGGTACGAGGGCGGTCTCGACGTTCTCCTGGGCGGTGAGCGTCGGGATGAGGTTGAAGCTCTGGAAGACGAAGCCGATGTTCTCGCTGCGCACCCGGGTGAGCCGGGCCTCGGGCAGCCGGGCCAGGTCGGTCCCGTCGAGGACGACCTCACCGGAGGTGGGCCGGTCGAGTCCGCCGAGCATCTGCAGCAGCGTCGACTTGCCGCCGCCGGTGGGGCCCTGGATGACCAGCCGGTCGCCGTCGGCGATGGTGAGGTCGACGCCGTCCAGCGCGTGCACGGTGTCCTTGCCTCGGCTGTAGTGCTTGGTGACGCCTGTGAGTTCGTACATGGTGGTGCGACTCCTGGGATGCGTTGGGGTGTTGGCCGATGTGCAGGAGCGGGACTACTCCACGCGCCGCAACGCGTCCGCGGGCCGCAGGCGCGACGCCCGCCACCCGCCGAAGGCGCCCGCGACGAGCCCACCGGTCACGGCCGGCCCGACCGCGAGGGCGATGGTCGTCACGCTGACCGGGGCCGTGAGGGCGACGTCGAGCGTGCGGGCCGCGGCCTGCCGGCCGGGACCGCCGCCGAACCCACCGCCGCCGAACCCACCGCCGCCGGGACCGTTCGTCCCGCCACCGCCGCCGAGTTCGGCCTGCAACGTGGGGCTGATCGCGGTGACGACGTACGCCCCCGCCAGCCCCAGCGCGATCCCGAGCACACCGCCGACCAGCCCGTTGACGACGGCCTCCCCGACCACCTGCCGGGTCACCCGCCCCGACCGCCAGCCCAGCGCCTTCAGCGTGCCGAACTCCCGCACCCGCCGGGACACCGCGGCGGACGTGAGCAGCCCGGCGACCAGGAACGCGGCCGCCAGTACCACGATCGACAGCCACTTGCCGACGCTGGTGGCGAGGTCGGAGGCGGTGGACAGGGAGCCGGAGACGGTGTCCGCGAGATCGGCGGAGTCCGCGCCGCCGCCCTGGACCCGGCCCTCGTCCGGCCGGCCGGACGGCTGGCCGCCGTCGGCGTCACCGCCGCCCCCTTGCTGGAACTGGCCGCGGGTGAACTGGCCGCTGACCTTGATGACCTGCAGGCTCAGCCCGCCCACCGCGTTCGAGACGCCGTCCTGCGCGCCGACCTCCGCCACGGTCGAGCTCGCCAGGGTCTCAAAGCCCTGGACCATCACCCGGTCGCTGCTCTGTTCCTCGTCGGAGCCGCTGTCCCGCGCGCCGAACCGGAACTGCGGCCCCTGCGCCTGCCCCTCCTCCTGGGAGTCGGCGGCCTTGGTGACGGTCATGTCGGTGCCGAGGCCGTACAGCGACTGCAGGACCTTGTCCTGTGCCTGCCCCATGCCGGAGGACACGGAGTTGACGACGATGACCAGCGCGATACCCAGCGCGAGGCCGGAGGCGACGACGAGGGCCGCCTTTCTGCGGCGGCGCAGTTCGCGCCTCAGGTAGGTGAAGAACATGCGCCGCAAGCCAGGGACGCACCGTGATGACGGAATAAGGCGGGGATAAGAGGAGGATGAGAAGGATCAGGGAAAGACGAGAGGCCGCCCGGGCACGGGCGGCCTCCGCTGTGAGCCTGCGTCAGAGGGCGGAACCGGCCTTCCACTGCGCCCAGCTCATGTTCCAGCCGTTGAGTCCGTTCTCCGGCGCGACCGTCTTGTCGCCGGTGTTCTCGACGACCACGACGTCACCGATCATCGAGTTGTCGTAGAACCACGCGCCCTCGGTGTTGGGGTCGTCGGCGCCCTTGGTGTCGTTCAGGCCGATGCAGCCGTGGCTGGTGTTGACGTTGCCGAAGATGGAGTCGGCGCCCCAGTAGTTGCCGTGGATGAACGTGCCGGACGTGGTCAGGCGCATGGCGTGCGGGACGTCCTTGATGTCGTACTCGCCCTCGCCGTCGTCGTCGGTGAAGCCGACCGTCGCGCCGTTCATCCGGGTCTCCTTGAACTTCTCGGAGATCACCATCTGGCCCTCGTACGTCTTGTTCTCGGGCGAACCGGCGGAGATCGGGATGGTCTTGACGACCTTGCCGTCCTGCGTGACCTTCATCTGCTTGGTCTGCGCGTCGACGTAGGAGACCTGGTTGCGGCCGATGGTGAAGGAGACCGTCTTCTGCTGGACGCCATACACACCCTCGGCGCCCTCGACGCCGTCGAGCGCCAGCTTCAGCGTGACGGTGGAGCCTTCCTTCCAGTAGTCCTGGGGGCGGCAGTCCATGCGGTTGGCGTTGAACCAGTGGCAGGCGACCTCCTGGCCGCTGCTGGAGGTGACGGTGACGCCCTTCTGGACGTCCGCCTTGTTGGTGATCGCCTTGTCGAAGTTGATCGAGACCGGCATGCCGACGCCGACGGTGGTGCCGTCGTCCGGTGTGAAGGTGCCTATGAAGCTGTTGGCCGGGGAGACCGTGGTGAAGGAGGCGTTCTCGTGGGCCTCCAGGCCCTTGGCGTCCTTCGCGGTCACCGCGACCTTGTAGCGCGTGGAGCGCTCCAGCTGGACGCTGGGCTTCCAGCTGGTCCTGTCGGCCGAGATCTCGCCCTCGACGGCCGTGCCGTCGGCCGCCGTCATCGTCACCTCGGTGAGCGTGCCCTTGCTCACGGTGACGGCGGCGGAGTTGTTGATGGAGGCGTTGGTCGAGCCGTCCTTGGGGGTGATCTCGATCTGGGCCTCGGAGGTCTTCTGCGCCGCCGCCTCGTCGACCTTGGCCTGCGAGGTGTCGTTGCCGCCGTCGCCGCCGGAGGCCTCCTCGCCACCGGAACATGCCGAGAGCACCAGAACGCCGCCGAGCAGAGCGGACGCGACCGTGAGGCCCTTGCGCCGCTTACTGTTCGTCATCACACGCTTCTCCATCGTTGCCGATTCCCCACAACCCCGAGAGTCCCCGTTCAGGAGATCTCAACGCTACGACCGGTTCATCCCGTTCCACATTCCCTTGATGTGTGGGGCTCACCACGTCCCCCGCGGCCGGTCGCGGGGAGTGCGGGTGCGGTCCATGCGCCCCTTGAGACGACAAAGCCCCGGACGGCGGTTGCCGCCCGGGGTCACGATTTTCCCAAGCCGCGTCAGCCGACCCGCTTTTCCTCTTCCTCGTCGTCCACATCATCGTCGTCGAGGTCCCAGTCCGGCGAATCAGGGTCGTAGTCCACCTGCTCGCTGCTCCAGGAGGCCTGCTGGAGTTCGACCCCGGGCACCTCGCTGACCAGGTCGAACGGATCCACGAGATACGCCAGTGCCTCCGCGGTGTCTTCCGTCACAGCGCTCTCGGCGTGCGACCGTTCCTCGCCCTGCATATCGGCGTCCTCGGAGATCCGCCGCCGCGCCGCCCGGGTCAAGGCCTCCGGGTCGTCGACCTGGAGGACGAGTTCCACCCGAAGCCGTACAAAACCTGATGTCTCTGTAGTGCTCATGCTCGGAGGGTACGGCCCGGAACCCCCGCGACTTTCCCCCGACCCGCGGCTTTCACTAGCATCGCCCCACACGGCCAATTCGCCAGCGTCACAAGGGGATCGATATTCCGTGTCATCCGCTCGCCGTCCGTTGCTGACCGCCACCGCCGCGGGCACCCTGCTGGGGGCCCTGTGGTTCGTCCCGTCCGCGAACGCCACGGCGGACGGCACGGCGAGAGAGCAGTCCACGGCGACGCCGACGACGCAGGCCCGGGCCATGCCCACGGACACCGCCGACTCGGCGGCCGACGGCACCCGCCTCGCCGACACCGGCAGCTTCGACAGCACGCCCTACGTCCTCGGTGGCGCACTCTGTCTCACGCTCGGTGCCGGATTCGTCGCGTACTCCGTGCGCCGCGAGCGTCTCGGGCTCTGACAAAGATCACTTGACGTGTCCTTGACCTGCACCGCATAGTCCGATCATGAACAGATCATCGGGTGCGCGACTGAGCGCCGCGGCTGCCGTGAGCGCGCTGTCGCTCGCCCTCATCACCGGTTGTGGCGGGGCGTCGGACAACTCCGGCGACTCCAAGGACACGGAGTCCTCCTCCTCGCCGACTCAGGCCGCCAAGGCGCTCGGCACGGCCGAACTGGAGAAGCTGCTCCTCGCTCAGGGCGAGGTCAAGGGCTACAAGGTCGACTCGGGGGACGCCACCCTCCCGAAGTCCAAGACCGAGGTGAAGACCGACAAGGCGGAGTGCGACCCGCTGGCCTGGGCCACCGCCGCTCTCGCCCCGGGTGACACGGACGCGAACGCCGGCAACACCGTCGCGGAGGACAAGGCGTCGTCCGCCACCGCGCAGCCGGAGGACGTCGCGGACGCCTTCAACGTCAACATGACGTTCGTCGGCCTCTCCTCGTACGAAGGTGACGGCGCCGAGAAGGCCATGAAGGCCGTGTCCGACGGCGTCTCGGCCTGCTCGGGCGGGTACGGACTCACCGCCGGAGGCGAGAACTCGAAGGTCACCAAGGTCGCCTCGGTGAAGGGCTCCGGGCTGGGTGACGAGTCGGTGGCGTTCGCCCAGGGCGTCGACATGGACGGCGAGGGCACGGCCACCTTCCACACGGAGGTGGTCCGCAAGGGCAGCACCATCGCCACGTTCTACACCGTGAACTTCGCCGCGCTCGGTACCGGTGAGGCGGCCGAGGTCCCGGCGGCCGTGGTCGAGGCGCAGGTCGCCAAGCTCAAGTGATCCCCGGGGCCCTGCCGGTCGTCCGGCAGGGCCCCTCAACCGTCCTACTGCAGCGGCCCGGTGACGGTCTCCACCGCCGCGACCAGCCGCCCGTCCCGCACGAACGCGTCGGCGGCGGCCAGGTCGGGGGCGAGGAAACGATCCGGCCCGGGACCGGCCACCCCGGCGGCCCGTACGGCGTCGATGACGGCCCGCGTGGCGGGGGCCGGGGTCAGCCCCTCGCGCAGCTCGATCGCGCGCGTGGCGGCGTACAGCTCGACCGCGATGACCCGGGTGAGGTCGTCGACGGCCGTGCGCAGCTTGCGCGCCGCCGACCAGCCCATCGACACATGGTCCTCCTGCATCGCGGAGGACGGGATGGAGTCCGCGGACGCCGGTACGGCGAGCCGCTTCATCTCGCTCACCAGCGCGGCCTGCGTGTACTGGGCGATCATCAGCCCGCTGTCCACCCCGGCGTCGTCGGCGAGGAACGGCGGCAGCCCGTGGCTGCGGTTCTTGTCCAGCAGCCGGTCGGTGCGCCGCTCGGCGACGGACGCGAGGTCGGCGGCGGCGATGGCGAGGAAGTCGAGCACATAGGCGACCGGGGCGCCGTGGAAGTTGCCGTTGGACTCGACACGGCCGTCGGGCAGGACGACCGGGTTGTCCACCGCCGATGCCAGTTCGCGGTCGGCGACGAGGCGGGCGTGGGCGAGGGTGTCGCGTCCGGCGCCGGCCACCTGCGGGGCGCAGCGGACGGAGTAGGCGTCCTGGACGCGGGGCGCGTCGTCCTGGTGATGGCCCGTCAGGCCGGAACCCTTCAGCACGGCCAGCATGTTGGCGGCGCTGGCGGCCTGGCCGGGGTGCGGGCGGATGGCGTGCAGGTCGGGGGCGAGGACCCGGTCGGTGCCGAGGAGGGCTTCCAGGGACAGGGCCGCGGTGACGTCGGCGGACTTGTAGAGGGTGTCGAGGTCGGCGAGGGCCATGAGCAGCATGCCGAGCATGCCGTCGGTGCCGTTGAGCAGGGCGAGGCCCTCCTTCTCGCGCAGTTCGACGGGCTCGATGCCGTGCGCGGCGAGCAGCTCGGCGGCGGGGCGGACGGCCCCGTCCGGGCCCTCGGCGTCCCCTTCGCCCATCAGGGTGAGGGCGCAGTGGGACAGGGGCGCGAGATCGCCGGAGCAGCCGAGGGAGCCGTACTCGTGCACGACGGGGGTGATGCCGGCGTTCAGTACGTCGGCCATGGTCTGCGCGACATCGGGGCGTACGCCGGTGTGTCCGGAGCAGACGGTCTTCAGCCGCAGGAACATCAGCGCCCGTACGACCTCCCGCTCGACCTTCGGCCCCATGCCAGCGGCGTGCGAGCGGACGATGTTGCGCTGGAGCCGGGTGCGCAGTTCCTGGCCGATGTGCCGGGTCGCGAGGGCGCCGAAGCCGGTGGAGACGCCGTAGACCGGGTCGGGCTTGGCCGCCAGGGCGTCCACGATCTCGCGGGCCGCGGTGAGGGCGGCCACCGCCTCGCCGGAGAGCTCGACGCGGGCGCCGGCGCGCGCCACGGCGAGGACGTCGGACGCGGTGACCCCGGACGTCCCCACCACCACAGTGTGCATATCCATATTCAGGAGCGTACGCAGTGAATTCGAAGATGTCACGAGTGGGGGCCGGATGTGACCCTTACCGCCCGGATGCTCGGCGGGCGCCGCCGGGGTGAGTGTCGCTCAGCGGCGGCCGCGGAAGCGGCGGCGTTCGGGCGTGGGGCCCTCGGGGGGTGCGTCGGCGAGGCGTACGACGGGGTCGTCGGGTCCCTCGCGCCCGGCCACGACCGCCTTCGCGGCGCGGACGCCCTTGGCCTGGTACTGGGCGGCGTCCGCGAGCCGGAAGAGGCGGCGGGCGGAGCGGACGGGACCGATCGGGTGCTCGGTGGACGCGACGCCGCAGGCGACTCCGTCGCCGAGTTCCAGCTCGGCGGCGCGGCGGCACAGTTCGTCGGCGACCTTGACGACGTCGTCGGCGGGCGGACCGACGGCGAGCAGGCAGAACTCGTCGCCGCCGAGGCGGGCGGCGAGGGCGCCGGGCAGCATGGCGCCGCAGAGGGAGAGCACGGAGCCGAACCGTTCGAGGAGCCGGTCGCCGAAGGCGTGCCCGCGGGTGTCGTTGACGCGCTTGAGTCCGTTGAGATCACAGACGACAAGACTGACCACGACGCCGTCCCTGCGATGCCGTTCGATGGCCTCGTCCAGGCGCATGTCCACGGCGCGGCGGTTGGCGAGGCCGGTGAGGGAGTCGGTGAAGGCGAGCCGCCGGGCCTCCTCCAGCCGCTCGGTCTGCGCGATCCCGGCGGCGACGACGGCGGCCAGGACGGTGGCGAAGTCGGCGTCGGCGCGGTCGAAGACGGGAGCGCCGAGAGGCCGGGCGACATACAGCTCGCCCCAGGCGCGGCCGTGCAGGACGACAGGAGCGACGACGCAGCACCCCCGCCCTCTCCGCCGCAGCGCGGCGACCCTCTGATGACAGAATCCGGCACGCCCGGCGGTGGGCCCGTCGGCGGTCTCCACCCAGGCGTCGGGTTCGCCGCCACCGGCCCACTGCTCGTGCAGGAACTCGGTGATCTCGGCGAACTGGTGCACCGGGTAGGCCTCGTCCTCCGGGAACTCCTCCTCGCCGTCCGCCCGCTCCCCCACGTTGACGAGCACCCGCAACCGCCCGAGGTCCCGCTCCCACACCGACAGCGCGGCAAAACTCCCGTCCAACGCCCGACACGCCCCGAGCGCGGCGGCCCGCCACGACTCCCGCACCGACTGCGCCGCAGCCATCCCCTGCGCCAACGCCACCACAGCCGCGAGCCGGCTCTCCTCACCCATCACTCCAGGCTAGGGAGGTTTGGGGCGAATGGGGATGTTTGCGGGGCGCCGGGGTGAGACAGCTCACGCCACCAACGCCCCCGCCACTCCACAGCGACGCGGACCTGGGCCTGCGTGGGCCGACGCGGGGCGGGGTCAGGACTGGCGGGAGGGGGGGGCGGCGCGAGTGGGCGCCGGGCGGGCGGGGTGAGCGCCGGGTCCGGCAAGAGGGGGTGGGCGGGGTGAACGCCGGGCCCGGCGGGGGGTGCGGCGCGGGGTGGGAACCAGGCCAGCGGGAGCACGCGGCACGCAGCGGAAACCAGACCAACGGAAGCACGCGGCACGCAGCGGAAACCAGACC
>NZ_JAHUXH010000032.1 GCF_019219825.1 Streptomyces sp. TRM70350
ACGAGCCCGACCGCGAGGACCCGGGCGGTGACTCGTCTGGCCCATCTTCGTGCAGCGGTGTGGGACACGCGGCTCTCCAGGGGGAGGGACGGGGGAAAGAACGTGATCTTGGCGGGACGGTGGACCCGGGGCGTCGTGAGAGAGGGCTCTGGGGCACACGCCTTTGCGGCTACCGCCGTTCTTGTCCGAAATACCGGACTGAGATCGGTTAACCGGTCAGAAGGTAGGGCTGCGACAAACCGCAGGTCAACGGTTTTGTCGTTTCTCGTTGGATTTTGTGCGGCAGAATCAGTTGGGGGCTCCGCGCGCCGTGGCGACGCCGACGAGCCGGCTGTCGAGATGAGGCCGTGGGCCGTGAGCCGTTGGACGCGGGCGTCGGTTGAGGACCCGCCGGACTCTGCCTGTCAGCTCTGTGCCCCTCAATCGGCCGTTCGGCCGGGATCCCGCGTGTGCGGGCTGGTTGTTCATGCCTGTTCGGCCGAGGCAGTGGTCCCTGCCGAGAGGGGAGAGTTGGAGCCCGGTCTCCGCCCCGACCGCGGTGGTACGGCGAAACCGCCGCAGCCACGCCTCCGCCGCCATGTGGCAGGGCCGCACGGGTTCGTCAGGTGACCAGGACAGGAGAGATGGGCATGACTATCCGGGTGGTCGTCGTGGACGACCAGGACATGGTGCGCTCGGGGTTCGCCGCGCTGCTGTCCGCGCAGAGCGACATCGACGTGGTGGGGGAGGCGCCCAACGGCCGACTCGGCGTCGAGGCCAGCCGCAACACGCACCCTGACGTGGTGCTGATGGACGTACGCATGCCCGAGATGGACGGGCTGGAGGCGGCTCGGCGGCTGCTCGATCCGCCGCCCGGCGTCGCGCACCGCTCCAAGGTGCTGATGCTGACCACTTTCGACATCGACGACTACGTCTACGAGGCCCTGCACGCGGGGGCCAGCGGCTTCCTGCTCAAGGACGCCCCGGTCGCCGAACTCGTGCAGGCGGTGCGGGTGATCGCGGCAGGTGATGCGCTGCTCGCCCCGTCCATCACCCGTCGCCTCATCGAGGACGTGGCTCGGCGCCGCCCCGTCCCACGCCCGAACACCCGCCTGCGGCTCAACGGCCTCACGCCACGGGAGTCGGAGGTCCTGCTGCTGGTCGCGGGGCCTGTCGAATAGGGAGATAGCCCGCGACGCTGGTGGTGGCGGAACAGACCGTCAAGACCCACATGACCCGCCTGCTCGCCAAGCTCGGCGCCCGCGACCGGGCCCAACTCGTCGTCATGGCCTACGAGTCGGGGCTGGTCGCTCCGGGAACGTCGGCTGAGCCATGCCCGGCGCGGCTGACTGCGGTCATCACTGGCGGACAATCCCGGCGCATCATCGCGATCCGGGCATCGGTACACCCCGGCCCCCGGGGCTCCGTCACCCCATACCCAGGTGTGACACCGGAGTTGCACCTGGGTATGACATGCCGACTCGTCCCCACGCCCTAGCGTCACCGCGCCCTGATCAACCAGACCGGTTCGCACGGGCGCTCATACGGCAGACCATTGACGTCAACCACATCATCCTGCTCTACCGTGCCTACGCCGACGACCTCGACCGGGCCCGCGAGAAGCAGCGGAGACTGCTCGCGTCGCCGACCTCGCTGAAGGCCCAACTCGACGACATCGAAGCGGAGATCACCTACCTCTTGCTGCGCGAGACCCGACCGGAGACGGTGGTGGAGATCGGCACCTTCCACGGCTGGTGTCCCGGTCCCGGTTCCGGCCGGAACCGGGACACCCGGGTTCGTGGACGCTGACGTGTGCGCTTACTCGGGCAGCGGGAGGTGACCGATCACCTTCTCGCCAACGGCCGCGGACATCCGGAGAGCCTGGTAGCCGTAGCTGCGCATGGCTTCTTCGTAGGCGCTGATGCCGTCCAGGAGTGCCTTGTCGCCCCGCGCGACGGCGAGCAGTTCCCCTCCGAGGACGTGCGCGTCGCGCAGCGCGGTGTTGGCGCCGATGCCCAACGCCGGGCTCATGGCGTGGATGGAGTCGCCCATGACGGTCACGTTCGAGGGATCCCAGGCGGTCACCGGCACACAGCTGCGCAGGGTCAGTGGCTGCACCGTGGCGGTGTCCCACAGCCGCACGGTCTCCACCAGGGCGGGATGCCAGGAGGCCACGCGTTCCAGCGCGTACGTCTTCAGCTGCTCGGGTGTGGCGGCGAACAGCTCGGCGTCGGGCATCATGAGTTCGACGCGGGAGTTGAAGATGCTCAGCGCGTAGTTCTTGGTGGCTTCGTCCTGGAAGTCCTGGTCCTGTTCCTTGACCAGTGCCGAGTCGGGATTGCTGCGCTCCAGCGGGCCCAGGGTGAGTCCGGTGTAGTCGGAGTCGTAGGCCAGCGAGAAGGTGTTGAACAGCTGCGCCGGCAGCTTGGCCTTGGTCTCCTCGGTGATCGGGACCTTCGCGGCGATGTGCCGCGCGGCCAGGTCGGCGACCTTCACCTGCGGCAGCCTCTGGGCTCGCACGGCGGAGTTGATGCCGTCCGCGGCGATCAGCACGTCGGCCTCGACGGTCTCCCCGGTGTCGAGGAGCACGGAGACGGTCGCATCCGGGTTGGAGTGGTATCCGGCGACCTTGGCGCCGAAGTGGACGGCCTTCTCCAGGCCGAGGTAGAGGATCCGGCGCAGTGTCGAGCGGCACACCACCAGGTGCTCGGGGATGTCGGTGGGCACCCCGATGCCTTCGGTGGCGGACTTGTCGCGGCCCGGGCGGAGGTTGAGCTGCTGGTCGAACAGCAGCATGTCGTCGTTGGGCATGCCGGAGGTGGCGAGGAACAGCTCCCACAGCCGCGGCTCCAGGGCGGCGTAGAGGGCGGAGGTGCCGGTGGAGTTGATGTGGATCCGGTAGCCGGCCTCGCGGGCGCCAATGCTCGTGTCGCGCTCGTAGACGGCCACGTTCAGGCCGTGTCGGTTCAGGTAGTGGGCCAGCGTCACCCCGGCGAGGCCGCCGCCGACGATGACGATACGCATCCCAGACAAAAGTACTCCCAGTGCAAATAGTCTCGTACTCGGGAGCACACCGGGCCTCTCCCAGGGAGAGGACGATTGACGCGGCCAGACGTAATCGCCAGTGGCCTGCGCCCCGGATTACCAACCGGGATGCAATTTCGTGTGCTGCAGAATTCGTGCGCTACAGAATTCTACACCTGCATTCCGCCGGTGAGGGGCGGACCGGTTTTGTGACGTACAGCACTTCTTTTGGTTCAGCAGGTCAGATCGTGCGCGAGAGAAGGTCCAGCAGTGCCGCCCAGTGGCGTTCCGTGGCTTCCTGGTCGTAGGCGCGGCATCGGCCCGCGTGAAGCCGTGATGCGCCCCGCGTGCACCTCGCAGCGGTGGCGTACGCCCGCCTCGGCCAGGGCCTTGTTCAGGCGCTCCATCTGCTCGGGCGGCAGTGCGCGGTCCTGGTCGGCGTGGCCGAAGTACAGCTCCGCGGTGATGCGGTCGGCGAGCAGGTGCGGGCTGTCCGGCGCGGTGGAGGCGAGGTTCGCGCCGTGGAAGTGGAGGCGAGGTTCGCGCCGTGGAAACCGGCCGCGGCGGCCACTCGGTCCGGGTACGTCCCGGCCGTGCGCAACGCCAGCCCGGCGCCCATGCAGTAGCCGGTGACGCCGACCGGCCCGCCCCCGACCATCGGGCATTCGGCCAGCCAGCGCAGGTAGGCGTCGGCGTCCCGCATTGCCGACTCCGGCGTCAGGGACCGACGAAGTCGGGCAGGTCGATCACCGGCGCCCGTCCGTGGCGGTAGAAGACGTTGGGTACCAGGACGGTGTACCCGGCCGAGGCCAGGCGGTCGGCCATCTTCTTCAGGCGCGGGCGCAGCCCGAAGGCGTCCATGTAGAGCAGGACGGCGGGGAACGGGCGGGTGCCGTCCGGATGCGCCAGGTAGGCGTCCGTGCTGCCGTCCTGCATGGGAATATCCACCGGTATTCCACGAAAGCGGTCATCTGCATCATCCTTTCCTTGGTGCGAAATTTGGTCGAGGTACCCAAGAGGGAGATCTCGGCATTACGGCTGGTGTCGTGTGTGATCGCGCCGATTCATTCTGTTCCGCCACGGGGCTTCGGTGGCGCCCGTGCGACAGGTGATGCTTCAGCAATTTCAGTGCCTTGACGAAACATGGAAAACCTGGTCAGTGCGATGCTCGCTTTGACGGAAAGGAATAATCCACTCGCTGGCAGTCGGAGGTCGAGCGCGTCGAGGCGTTCGTGGCCCGATGCCTGTCTGTCGCGGCGAGACCCGGGACCCGAGGGGGGAGTACGTGGTCCTGGCCTCGCGCGGGGCGCCGTCCTGTCCCTGCGGAAGGAGCCCCTACCGGCAGGGCCGCTCCGCTCAAGCAACCCCGGGCCGGTACGTCTGTGAGGGCGCGTCGGTCAGGTTTCGCAGTGGACCAGTTCGAGGTCCTGACCTCCAGGTGGTGCCCCCCGCCGACCGTCAAGTGCACGCTCGCCGGGCGGATAGCCGGCGGCGATGACCGTGTACTCGCAGGCGTCCAGGCCGGTGAAGTCGTAACCGCCGTCCGCCCCGGTGATCGCGTCGGCCACCGCGTCCCCGGCGGCGTTCATCAGCGTCACTCGCGCATCCGCCGGCGGCGTGTGGCCGACGTCGGCGCGTACGGTTCCCTGAAGACGTGCGCTCGGCCGCAGCGGTCACCGCGGCAGGCTCCGCGCCCTTGCTACGCCAGGCCTTCGTCGAGAACGCGGGCCACTGCACGTTCAGCACAGGCGAAGGGGGGCGCCGCTCTGCACACCCTGAGACCCGCATCGCCACGGGCCACTGGCAGGGCACCGACCCTGCCACGTTCAACACCCGTGCTACGGAGGCCGATCCGTGCGGGCGGGCGCGTTATGTGTCCTACCAGCCCGCGCCGTACCCGCGCCCCTATGACCTGTCCCACCCCGCCGACCGGTACCGGCCCTGACGCCACGCCACGCCACGCCGCCCGCCGTGCCCGCGGCGGGCGACCGTACCCTTGCCGACGTGACGCTCTCCGAGGTGAACTCCGACGTGGGCGACGGGCACAACGGCATTGCCCCGGACTCGCCTGGCGGACCGCAACTGGCGCCCCCAGTCGTTGTTGCTCGCCTTCTTCGGTGACCACGTCCTCGAAGAGGGCCCGCCGTGCGTGTACTCGGGCAGCATCATCGACGTCCTCGGTCGCGTGGGAGTCGGGGAGCAGGCCGTCCGCTCCACCCTTACCCGCATGGTGGGCCGCGGCCTGCTGCAGCGTCAGCGGCAAGGGCGCCGCATGTACTTCGGCCTGACCCCGCACGCGGCCCAGATCCTCCACGACGGCCGGAAACGCGTCTGGGGGACCAGCGCGGTCAACGACGACTGGGACGGAACCTGGACCCTGCTGGGCTTCCCGCTGCCCGAAGCTGGCAGCGTCAGCGCCACGACCTGCGCTCGCGGCTCACCTGGTCCGGATTCGGTCCTCTCTACAGCGGGCTGTGGATCGCGCCGGGTGGTGTCGAGGTCTCCGAGATCGTCGCCGAGCTCGGCATCGCAGCCCATGTCAAGATCTTCCACGTGCGCGCCGACGCCGCCACCGACGTCGACGTGATGATCCGCGACACCTGGGATCTGGAGACCATCGCCGCCCGCTACACCGCTTTCGAAAACCGATGGATCACCCACGTCGGCGATCCGTCCGTCGACCCGCTGGCCACCCACCTGCGCCTGGTCGCCCAGTGGCTGGGCGCCATCCGCACGGATCCCCGGCTGCCCGTCCGGTATCTGCCACCTGACTGGCCCGCCCGATCGGCGGAGGAGACCTGCCGGCGCATCGCGGAACAGACGGAAGAGCCTGGCCGCCGGGTGGCCGCCGAGCTGCTGGAGACGACGCCTGTGGAACCTTCGTGAGCATGGGTGATGCCGACTGACCGCCTGACGGCCGTGAGCCCGGCCAGGCACCAGCCGTCTTTTCTCCTACCCTCTTGACACCTTCTTGCGATCCTTCTAACGTCTGGCCGAATTCTCGGACACTGTTCAAAATACCGAACAAAATGGGTAGTTGGTCCTCGGGTGCCTCCCGTGCCGCC
The DNA here is from genome assembly GCF_019219825.1 of Streptomyces sp. TRM70350. Lineage (GTDB taxonomy): Bacteria > Actinomycetota > Actinomycetes > Streptomycetales > Streptomycetaceae > Streptomyces. The sequence continues at coordinate 6,069 of NZ_JAHUXH010000032.1, forward strand.
GAAGGGCCATGACACGACGTGAGCCGCATGACCCGACCTTCCCGCCCAGGCGTCGCGAGCCGTTGACAAGCTCCACCGTGACGCCATGGCCCGCCCTGTCCCGTTGTCCTCTTCCGCGTCAAGGAGCCGCATCCGTCATGGGCATTTCAGGCAGTAGCTCTGCTCTCGTCCGCCGGCTGTGTGCCACCGCGACGGCGCTCACCGTCGTCATCGGCGGTGTGACGGTCGGGACGGTGGTGGCCGCGCCCGCCGCGCAGGCGGCCACGACGACGTTCACGAACCCGCTCAACAGCTCCGGCGCGGACCCGTACATGACCTACTACAACGGCAGCTACTATCTGATGACGACGCCGTACAGCGGGCAGCTGACGATGCGGAAGGCGCCCACCATCGAGGCGTTGAAGGCAGCCGCACCGGTACCGGTGTTCAGCGCCCACGCGACCGGCCGTGACCGCTACATCTGGGCTCCGGAGATGCACCTGCTCGACGGCCCCAACGGCAAACGCTGGTACATCTACTACTCCGCCGGTACGGGTGACATCGAGGACCAGCGCGTGCACGTGCTGGAGAGCGCCGGCACCGACCCGCTCGGCCCGTACACGTACAAGGGCATGATCTTCGGCGCGAACGACTGGTGGGGCATCGACGGCAGCGTGGTCACCATCGACGGCCGGCTGTACTTCACCTGGTCGGGGGTGCCGACGCCGCAGTGGGCCGGATCCGACCCGAGCATCTACATCGTCGAGTTGAGCAATCCGTGGACCGTGACCGGGTCCCGTGCGCAGATCTCCACCCCGACCTACTCCTGGGAGAAGCAGGACACCCCGATGAACGAGGGCCCGGTCGCGTTGCAGCACGACGGGAAGACGTTCATCACCTATTCGGCGAGCGCCTGCCAGGGGCCCGACTACAAGCTGGGCCTGCTTACCCACACCGGCGGCGACCCGCTGAACGCGAGTTCCTGGGTGAAGAGCCCGGAGCCGGCCTTCCAGCGCAATGACGCGAACAGCGTGTACGGCCCGGGCCACAACGGCTTCTTCCGGTCCCCGGACGGCACCGAGGACTGGATCGTCTACCACGCCAACTCCTCGTCCTCCCAGAGCTGCGGCACCACCCGCACCACCCGGATCCAGAAGATCACCTGGAACGCGGACGGATCCCCGAACCTCGGCGTCCCGGTGGCGACCGGCACCGCGCTGACCGTTCCGTCCGGCGAGCCTTCGGTGACGTACTACCGGCTGACCAACCGCAACAGCGGAAAGGTCATGGACGTCCAGGCACCCAACACCGACAACGGGGTAAAGGTCGGGCAGTACACCTGGAACGGCAAGGCCTGGCAGCAGTGGCGCTTCGTTGACGTGGGCGACGGCTACTTCCAGATCGAGAGCCTCAACAGCGGCAAGTGCCTGGATGTGAGCGGCGTGTCCACCGCCGACGGTGCCGGCATCATCCAGTACCCCTGCCACTCCGGCAGGAACCAGCAGTTCCAGTGGGTCGCCACCGACGGGTACCACCAGCTCAGGGCCCGCCACAGCGGCAAGTGCGTCAACGTCGTCGGCGCCACGACCGAGAACCTCGCCCTGCTCGAACAACGAACCTGCGGCACAGCCGCCAGCTTCCACTGGTCACGTAACTGACGACCAAACAGGCGGCACTACAACCCCGATCCCACTCCCTCCTGATTGAGGCACCCGTAGAAAGACAGGGAATACACATGTCCGCGTTTCTCGCCCGGCTGGTGGCGATACTGTCCGCCGCCTGCCTGCTCTTCACATGCCAAGGCCTGATCATCCCCGAGCGGGCCGCCGCCGCCGACCCGGGCTACCTGATGGTGCACTTCACCGGGGAGGGGTCGACCAACCAGCAGATGTACCTCTCGCACAGCACGGACGGCCTGAACTGGAACGACCTCAACGGTGGAGGCATGGTCCTGCGCTCCACGGTCGGCACGAAGGGGGTGCGCGACCCCGCCCTGGTCCGCGCCCCGGGCGGTGACAAGTACTGGATCATCGCGACCGACCTGTGCATCGACTGCGGGCAGTCGTGGGGCGACGCCATCAACGACGGCAGCCGCAGTCTCGTGGTGTGGGAGTCGACGGACCTGGTCACCTGGTCGCAGCCGTGGCTGCTCAACGTCGCCGGCGCGATCCCTGACGGGCGCAACGCGTGGGCGCCGGAGGCGATCTGGGACCCGGCCAGCAACGACTACGTCCTGTACTGGGCGACGAACAAGCCCCTCAACGGCGCGACGAAGCACCGCATCTACTACGCCCACACCAGCGACTTCCGCTCCATCACCACCCCGCAGACCTACATCGAGCGCCCCGGCAGCCAGGAAATCATCGACACCCAGATCATCGAGGTGCCGACAGGCGTCGGCAACTACCGCTACGTGCGCGCCTCCGGCGACGGTCAGATCACGCTCGAAGGCAGCAACTCGATCCTCGGGACGTGGACCAACCTCGGCAACCTCTCCGGCATCGGCCTCACCGGCTCACAGGTCGAAGGCCCGATGTGGATGAAGTTCAACGGTCGCAACGAGTGGGGCCTCTACCTCGACCAGTACGCCACCGGAGGCGGATACATGCCGGTCACGACGACCGACCCCTCCAATCCCGCCGCTTACCAGAAGCAGACGTCGGGAAGCTACAACATGGGCGGCACGAAGAAGCGCCACGGCTGGATCCTGAACCTGACGGCCGCCGAGGAGAGCCGCGTGCTCGCACGCTGGCCCAACACCGCGATCAACCGGCTCCAGTCGTACAACTTCCAGGACCGGTACGTCCGGCACACCAACTTCGACGTGCGCATCGACCCGAACATCACCGGTCCGGACGCCCAGTTCCGGCTGAGGACCGGCCTGGCGGGCTCCGGCACCGTCTCCTTCGAGTCGGTGAACTTCCCCGGCTACTTCCTGCGGCACTCCGGCTTCGACTTCCAGCTGGCCTACAACGACGGCACCACCGCCTTCGCCGCGGACGCCACCTTCCGCCAGGTCGCCGGGCTGGCCGACGCGGCGTGGTCGTCGTTCCAGTCGTACAACTACCCGGACCGGTACATCCGCCACTACGCCTACCAACTGCGGCTCGACCCGATCACCAACGCGACGGGGCGCGGCGACGCAACCTTCCGCGTGACGAGCTGACCCGCGCCGACAGGGATACCGGCGCCCTCACCGCGCCCCCACCTGCCCCCGCCCTCCAGCGGGGGCAGGTGCACGTGGGAGGCCTTGTCAGGGACGTCGCAGCTCCGCGGTTGCCTGGCGGTCGGTCGGACGTATCAGGAGTCCGCGGGCGGCGAAGAGTTGCCGAGCCTGGAGAAAAGTGTCCGACCTGTCGGACGCTGTTCGAAAACTATTGACGTTGATCGTGTCCCAATTCACACTCGCCAACGCGATGTCAGACGGGCGGACATCAGCACGTCGGTCGAGGCCTCGCGCACCCTGCCTCACCCATGTCTTCTTCAGGGGATGTGAACCCATGCACAGCGTGAGACCTCAGCGCCGCCGAAGATTCGGGCAGAGCGCTCTGGCCGCAGTGGCCGCCGCCGTCTCGCTTCTGGTGGGCGTCGTCGGCCCGGCGGCTCCCGCCCAGGCGGCGGAGATCACCGACGGCCTGGCTCTCTGGTACAAACTCGACGCCACCTCGGGCACCGTGGCGGCGGACGCCTCGGGCAACGGCCGGGACGGAACCGTCAACGGCACCGCGGGCTGGTCGGGCGCCGGGGAAGGGCTCACGTTCAACGGCTCCGACACCTACATCAAGGTGCCGGACAACATCATGAGCGGCATGAACGCGATCACCGTCTCGTTGGACGTGCAGATCGACGCCGCCCAGGCCACGCCGTACTTCCTCTACGGCTTCGGCAACACCGCCAACGGCACCGGCAACGGGTACCTGTTCACCACCGGCAACTCGTTCCGGACCGCCATCGCCTCCGGGAGCTACACCACCGAGCAGAACACTCAGGCGTCCGCCACGCTGCAGCGCTCGGTCTGGAAGCATGTCACCTACACCCAGACCGGCAACACGGGCGTCCTCTACCAGGACGGCGTGGAGGTGGCCCGCAACACGTCGGTCACCATCACCCCCGGTTCCATCGGGTCCGGCACCACCACGGCCAACTACATAGGCAAGTCGCTCTACACCGGTGACAAGCTCTTCAAGGGCAAGATGCGCGACTTCCGGGTCTACAACCGCGCGCTGGCGCCCGGCGAGGTTCTCGAACTCAGCGGGAACACCACGGGCATCGCCAAGGCCACCCACCCCGCGCTGAAGATCGACGCCGTCATCGACGACGCCAACAGCAGGATCACCCTCCCGCTGACCGAGGGCACCGACCTCACCGCGCTCGCCCCGCAGTTCACCCTCGCCAACGGCGCGTCCATCAGCCCGACCTCCGGCACCCTGCGCGACTTCACCGCGCCCGTGACGTACGAGGTGACCGGCTCGGACGGTGCGAAGCGCACCTGGACGGTCGAGGCGCTGGTCATGAGGAGTCCGGTCCTGCCGGGGCTCAACGCCGACCCGAACATCGTCAGGTTCGGCGACACCTACTACATCTACCCGACCACCGACGGCTTCGCGGGCTGGAGCGGTACGCAGTTCAAGGCGTACTCCTCCAAGGACCTGGTCCACTGGCAGGACCACGGCGTCATCCTCGACCTCGGACCAGACGTCAGCTGGGCCGACAGCAGAGCCTGGGCCCCGGCGATCGAGGCGAAGAACGGCAAGTACTACTTCTACTTCTGCGCCGACGCGAACATCGGTGTCGCGGTCTCCGACTCGCCCACCGGCCCGTTCAAGGACGCCTTGGGCAAGCCGCTGCTGAAGGCCGGTGACTACACGGGCCAGATGATCGACCCGGCGGTCTTCACCGACGACGACGGCCAGTCGTACTTCTACTGGGGCAACGGCAGGGCGTACGTCGTCCCGCTGAACGACGACATGGTGTCCTTCGACGCCTCCAAGGTCACCGACATCACCCCCAGCGGCTACAGAGAGGGTGCCTTCGTCGTCAAGCGCAAGGGCACCTACTACTTCATGTGGTCGGAGAACGACACCCGGGACGAGAACTACCGCGTCGCCTACGCCACCGGGGCCTCGCCCACCGGTCCCTGGACCAAGCGAGGCGTGATCCTGGAGAAGCGCCTCGACCTGGGCATCAAGGGGCCCGGCCACCACTCCGTGGTGCAGGTGCCGAACACCGACGACTGGTACGTCGCGTACCACCGTTTCGCCATCCCCGGCGGTGACGGCACCCACCGCGAAACCACCATCGACAGGATGGAGTTCGACTCCAGCGGCCTGATCAAGAAGGTCGTCCCCACCCTGAGCAGCATCGACCCGGTCTCCGGCGGCACCACCCTGCCGACAAACACCACCCGCTCGCTCGAGTCGGCCAACTTCAGCGGCCGCTACGCCGTCGTGCGGTCGGACAGCCGCGGCTACCTCGACCCGGTGACGTCCTCCAGCACCACGGCGGTCGAGCAGAGCGCCACCTTCACCGTCGTCCCCGGCCTGACCGACTCCAAGTGCTACTCGTTCCGTGACTCGTCCGGCCGCTACCTGCGCCACATGGACTTCCGGGTCCGCTTCGACGCGAGCAACGGCACGACACTCTTCAACAAGGACGCCACCTACTGCGCCCGGCCGGGTTCGGCCACTGGCTCGGTCAGCCTGGAGTCGTACAACTACCCCGGCCGCTACCTCCGCCACTACAACTACGAGCTGCGCGTCGACCCCTACCAGGACAACGCGACCTTCCGCGCCGACAGTTCCTTCAGGGCGGTCAGCCCCTGGGCCTGATCACATTCCCTCGCTCGACAGGTGACCCGCACGGCTCTTCCGTGCGGGTCACCTGTCTGCCGTGCGGGTGACCAAGAGAGCCGGCAGTCGGCCCACCAGGCTGCCATCGTGTTCAAGCTGGTCGAGTCCGCCCAGGTCCGCTGGCGCGCTGTGAACGTACCCCCTGGCGCCTATTGCACGCGGGATGGCGAGCGTCATGGCGGTGTTTCGGGGGAGAAAGCACCGTGCGGTAGTTGCCGTCGAGTTCTTGACGCGCTGGGGAGGAACTGCTGGAAGGAGACCACGGACGTGCCAGGCCCCTTGCGTCGACTCGCTCTGTGCCCGATCCCTATCCCGGGGAGTCGCTGTTGAGCTGGGCGGACGCGCTCGCGCGACTCAACCAGGTCTCCCGGACCGTCGCACTGCGGATGGCGGGTATGGCTGACTCCAGTTCAGTGTCGGACATATTCGGTTACCACGTCAGCGACGCCTTCGTTCGAGCGGTACGGCACACCACCGGGGTGACGGAGGAACAGGTGCGAGGCATGACGCTCGCTCACTACGCGGGAAGGGCACCGGACCCGCTGCCGCAACACGAGCCGGAAGGACAAGACCTCCTCGCCAGGTGGAGATACCGGCAGCGGATGGTGCTGCGCCAGTGCTCGAACGCCTGCCCGGCATGCCTGCGGGAGAACCGTGCCCGATGGCTCCTGAAGTGGCCGCTGGCCTGGTCCTTCGCATGCGTGGAGCATGGGCGCTACCTGATCTCGACGTGCCGGGGCTGTGGCGCCGTCCTTCATCTGTGAACATGGCTTCCCGCTCACGGAGTTCGCGCAACAAGTCGGTGCTCTGACCCACTGCGCCGGCACCACCCGAGGCCGGTTCCCACCCCACCGCAGAACCCAACCGCACGACGGACAGCGGTCCATCAGCATCACCTGGTGTTCGGGGCACACTGCCGCGCACGACAGCTTCCACCACAGTTGCCACACCCCACCCGACACGAGCAGACAGCACGGGCACGCACGGCTGCCGTACACCGTCACCCACTCCCGTCCCTCCGATGGCAGGTGCGCCTTGCCCGCCGAGAGCACCGCCGCCACGCTCAACGGCCCGCCCTCGAAAACGGACAGGTGCATCCCGTCCGCCAGGCCGCCAGGTACACCCGTCGCCGCGTAGACGGTCTGCCGGGCCGCCTCATCGGACCGCACCCCGAACACGGGAGTCCGGACCTCCCCCGAGACCCCCGCGGGCGAAGTCCCATCAGGTTGGCGACCTCCGCCGGCGGACACCGGTTCACTCGCGCCATCCGGTCCACCCATGACCCGAATGTCTCACCCGCTCGCGGAGCCGTGACCAGCGCTAATCGGCGGGGCAGCACCCATTCACTCTCCGAAAGTGATCTACGTCACTATCAGGGTTCACGCTATCAAGTGCACTATCACTTTGAGGTTCACACTCTCATTTCAAGCCTCCGCTCTCAAATCGAACCGGATCATGAGATGTCCCTTGCCCGGCCTGTATAACGTCATGCAGAGTTCTTGGTGTCTGAATAGGTTGGCAATGCTCGGGCGTTGATCCGTGGTTACGGATGACCGGTGGGCAAGATCCGGTGTTCTGATTGAGGAGGGTTCGCGCGTTATGTCGTCTCGGATCGTGGACACCCCGGAGGGTGCCGCGACGGGCCCCGTGGTCCTGGACGGGCGCGGAATGGGCGTCGCGGACGTCGTCCGCCTGGCCGACGGCCACGCGCGGCCGGTGCCGGGGACCGAGGCCATGAAACGCGCCGAGGAGTCCTGGGACTCCGCCCGCATGATCGCCGCGACCGGACGCGTGTACGGCCGCTCCACCGGCGTCGGCGCCAACCGGAACGAGCCCGTGCCCACCGAGGACGCCGCCGCGCACGGGCTGCGGCTGCTGCGCAGTCACGCCGGGGCCATCGGCGAGGAGCTGCCCGCGCGGCAGGTGCGGGCGATGCTCGCCGTACGCGCCAACCAGCTGCTGGCGGGCGGCGCCGGGCTCAGGCCGTCCGTCGTGACCGCGCTGTGCGAGGCGCTGGAGAGCGGGGCGTACCCGGTGGTGAACGAGTTCGGGTCGGTCGGCACCGGGGACATCGCCGCACTCGCCCAGGTGGGGCTGGCGCTGGCGGGGGAGCATCCCTGGCGGGGAGCGGGCGCGCCCGAGGCGCAGCCGCTGGACAACAACGACGCGCCGGCGCTGATCAGCAGCAACGCCCTCACCCTGGCCCAGTCCGCGCTCGCCCTGCACGAACTGCGCGGCCTGCTCGCCGCCACCCAGGTCGTCGCCGCGCTGTCGCTGCTGGCCGTCGACGGCTCGCACGAGGCGTACGCCGCCCCCGTGCACGCCGCCCGCCCGCACCGGGGCACGGCCGATGTCGCCCGCCGGATGCGGCGGCTGATCGGCGCCGCCGACCGGCCGCACCCGCCGCTCGGCCGGATCCAGGACCCGTACGGCTTCCGCTGCCTGCCTCAGATCCACGGCCCCGCGCACGACGCCGCCGACGCCCTGGAGGACGTCCTCACCGTCGAGATCAACGCGGCCGCCGAGAACCCGCTGATCTCCCCCGAGGACATGGCCGCCTACCATCACGGCGGCTTCTACCAGGCCCAACTCGCCCTCGCCCTGGACCACTTCAGGCTCGCCACAACGCAGGTGGCCAGGCTGTCGACGTCCCGGCTGTCGACGTTGAACGAGCCCGCCTTCACCCGCCTGCGCCCCTTCCTCGCCGACCACGAGCCCGCGTCCTCCGGGGTGATGATCCTGGAGTACGCCGCCGGGGCCGCCCTCGGTGATCTGCGCGCCTTCTCCGCGCCCGCGTCGCTCGGCCACGCTGTACTCTCCCGAGGCGTCGAGGAACAGGCCGGCTTCGCCTCGCTCGCCGCACGTCAGACACTGCGCGCGTGCGGCGCGTACCGTCTCGTCGTCGGCTGCGAACTCGTCGCCGCCGTACGGGCGTTGCGCCGGCGCGACCTCCGCCCCGCACCGGACCTGCCGGCGGGCCGGGCGCTGGAGCTCGCCGAGTCGGTGCTGGACGCGGACCCGGCCGACCGGCCGCTCACGCACGACGTGACGGTGGCGGCCGAGCTGCTCGATGGCTTCACGGACATCTGGAGGGGGAGCACGTCATGAGCGCGGACACCAACACGGGTGTGCCGGACAGCCCTGCCGCCCGGCTGCAGGCGCTCTTCGAGGGGCACCGGCTCACACCGACCCAGCGGCGCATCGCGCACAGCATGGTGCGGCGGGCCGCCGACGTGCCCTTCCTGTCCAGCGTCGAGCTGGCCGAACTGGCCGGGGTCAGCCAGCCGTCCGTCACCCGCTTCGCGGTCGCCCTCGGCTTCGACGGCTACCCCGCCCTGCGCAGGCACCTGCGCGAGGTCGCGCCCGCCGAGCAGCCGGCGGACACGGCGTCGTACAACGAGTACCAGCAGGCCGTCGAGGCCGAGATCGAGAACCTCAAGCACCTCGCCGAACTGCTCGCCGATCCACGGCCCGTGCAGGAGGCCGGACGGCTGCTGGCCGCCTCCCGCCCGCTGCCGGTGCTGGGCCTCAGGGCGGCCGCCTCCCAGGCGTACGGCTTCGCGTACTTCGCCGCCAAGGTCCATCCGGACGTACGGCTGCTCAACGAGGGCGGCACGATGATCCACGACCGGATCGACGGGGCCGTCCGGGCGGGCGCCTCGGCGCTGCTGTGCTTCGCGCTGCCCCGGCATCCCCGGGAGGTCGTGGACACCCTGGCCTACGCGAAGGAGGCCGGGCTGACGGTGGTGACCGTCGCCGACTCGGCCTTCGCGCCGGTCGCCAAGGTGTCCGACCTGCTGCTGCCCGCCGCCGTCGGCACCGGGCTCGCCTTCGACACGGCGTGCGCGCCGATGCTGCTGGGGCGGGTGCTGCTGGAGGCGATGTGCGACGACCTGCCGGACGCGCAGGCGCGGCTGGAGGAGTTCGACGCGCGGGCGGCGGCGCGGGGACTGTTCGTGGAGTGAGCGGGCGGCCCGTGCCTTCTCAGACTCGTCTCACCTTGCCTCGCTAGCGTGCGTGTTCTATGACCTGAGTCTTAGGACTGAGGCAACGTTGGACACGTGAGACGGGAGGCTGAACGTGGCGCGCGGAGGACAGGGGCTGGCTCGGGTGGCCTGCGTCGTACGGGCCGGGGCCGCACCACTGTGGTGGCTGGGCGTGTTCGCGGCCGGCATCGGCGTGCTGGTGCCGGGACTGACGGGACGCCGGATCGGCGTCATGGCCGGGGCCGCGCTGTTCATCCTGGCGGCGGCCGTCGTGACGTACGCGCGCCGCAGACGGTACGCCGCCCTTGCCCGCGGCGCCGCCCGCGCCGCCAAGCAGGACGTGCTCCAGGACCGCGCGGTGACCGTACGGAACTGGCGGCGCGGGCACCGCTGGTGGCTGCTGCTCGCCTTCCTCGCCGCGCTCGGCAGCTCCTACGCCGTGCCCGCGGCGGGCGGGCTGCTGCTCGCCGGGTGCGGTGCGGGCCTGTGGCTGAAGGCGGCGTGGCTCGGGCGGCGCGAGCGGGCCGAGGAAGCGCTGCTGTGGGTGCGCGTCGACTGGCTGAGCGGGGGCGCGGGCCGTCCGGTCGGCAAGGCCGTGAAGGCCTTCCGCAGCACGGGCATCGCGGCGGGCGACGCGGCGCCGGGCGGTTCCCGTCGCCGCACCGCCGCGCTGGTCTGACCGCCGGTCAGACCTCGAGCACTTCCTCGATCCGGCGCAGCTGGTGGCGGGCCATCGCGAGGTTGGCGCGCTTGGCGTCCAGGACGAGGTAGAGGAAGAGTCCGTTGCCGCCGCGGCCGCTGAGCAGGCGGATCAGGTGGTACTGGTCCGTCAGCGTGATCAGGATGTCCTCGATCTGGCCCTTGAGCCCGAGGTGCTCCATCGTGCGCATCTTGGCGCGGACCACGTCGGTGTTGCCGGCGGCGGCGACGTTGAGGTCGAAGCTCTTGCTGCCGCCCATCGTGCCCAGGGCCATGCCGCTGGTGTAGTCGACGAGGGCGACTCCGGTGGCGCCCTCGATGGAGGCGAGGGCTTCCTTGAGGGCGGTCTCGGTGTTGGCCATGGTGGCGGGGTTCCTCTCAGCTTTCCGTGGTGGTGGGTGTGTTCGTGGGGGTGCGGGGGGTTCGGCGGACGGGCTGCCTCTGGCGGGTGGGGGCCGCCGCGGGCTGCGGGGGGACGGTGGGTGGGACCGGGGGCAGGTTGTCGACCAGCTCGCCGATGCGGGCGCCGGCGCGGCGGCCCTCCAGGTGCAGTCGGCCGACGTTGACGCGGTCCTCGGCGAGTAGCGTCAGGACGGCGGTGCGGCCCGCGGCGTACGTCGCCACATAGCCGCGGGCGCCGCGGACCAGCAGTTCGCGCAGGTCGCCCCGGCCGGTCGCGTCCGTGACCCGTACCGCGACGCCGAGTGCGGCGGCGGTGAGCGCGGCGAGGCCCTCCGGCTCGACGCCGGGGGTGTCGTGGGCGATGACCAGGCCGTCCACGCCGGCGGCGAGGGCGCCGGTCAGCTGGGGGACGCGGGCTCTCAGCCGGTGGAGCTCGTCGAGGATCGGCGGTTCCACCGCCATCAGGGCTCTCCTTTCGGCGGGTGGTCGAGGCGGGTGTCGCGGGGTGGGGGGTGGTCGCGTGGGTTCTGGTGGCCTGGGTTGTGGTGGCGTGGGGTGCGGTGGCCTGGGGAGTGCTGGCGTGGGTGGTGGCGATGTGGGTTGCGGTGGCATCGGTTGGCGCGGTGCGGGCTGCCGCGGTCGCTGCCGCTCAAAGGGCCTCCAGCGCATCCCTGACCCTTTTCAGCAGTGCGATGTCGGGGTGTTGGGCGATGCGGGGACCGACGGGCGTGATGCCGGGCGGGGGTGTGGAGGCGGCGGTGCGTCGGTCGAGGGCGTCGACGGAGGAGGGGCGTTCGGGAGCGGTGGGGGCGGGGTGTCCGGGCGTGGTGGGCGCGGGGTGTCCGGCGGCGGTGGGGGCACCGTGGCCCGGGTTCGTGTGTTGGGGCTGGGAGTGGCCTGTGGCCGGGGCTGTGTGTTCGGGCCGGGAGGTGCCCGTGCCCGGGCCCGTGTGCTCGGGCCAGGAGGTGCCCGTGCCCGGGTCCATGTGTTCGGGCCAGGAGACGCCCGTACCCCGGTGTGCCGGGCGGGGGGCCACCAGGCCCGCTGCCGCCAGGCGGCGTATGGCCACCAGGGTGTGGAAGGCCGGTCTGCCCAGGTCGCGGGCGATGTCCGTCGCCGTGCGCAGGCCGTCCACGCGGGCCAGGACCGCGCTCTGCCGGGGTGGGACCGTCGGGGCGGCGGCGGTGCCGAGGCGTTCCAGGGGCGCGCTGTCGGTCGCCGGGTCCGGCCAGATGCGGTGCAGCAGGGCCCGGCGGCGGAGCGTCTCGTGTTCGACGGCGCCGACCGGGACCGGGTGCACGGAACCGAGCCAGTGCGTGGTGCCGTACCGGAAGCGGCCCGGGATGCTGCTGGGCGCGAGCGCGAAGTACGCCGCGTCGTACAGCGCGCTGAGGTGGCACAACTCCAGTGCGCCCGGGGCGATCCGCCCGCCGTCGAGGAAAAGACGGCCGGCGCTGTCCGGCTCGCCTGCCCGGTCGACGGCGTCCTGCCAGGCCCGGGCGTCGAGGGTGCCGTGCGCCGTGAGCAGTATGTCGAGGCCGGGCGCGAGGGGACTCTCGGCGTGCACCACCCGGCCCTCGGCGAGATACAGGGTGCCGGTCGCGCGGACCAGGACGCCGGTGGCGCGCTCGGCGGCGAGGCGGGTGAGCATCGGGGAGACGCCGCCGGTCCGGTACCGGGCCGCCTTGTCCCGTACCGGCAGTCTGGGCGGCGGGGTGGTGCCGACCACGCTCATCCCAGCACCAGCCGTCCGGCCATCTCGCCCAGCCGGATCCGGGCCAGCGCGAGATTGCCGTCCGCCCGGGCCAGCCACAGGTGCAGGAAGACGCTGCTGTCGAACGAGGTCCGCACGAACCGCAGGACGTGGTAGCTGTCCCGGTTGCTGAGGATCAGGTCCTCGACCGGCGGATCGGCGTCCTCCGCCTCGGCGTCCCCCGGTGCGAACGCCCGCTGCTCGGCGGCCAGCCGGGCCAGTTCCGCGGCCTCGGCGGCCGCCGCCTCGTGATCGCCGCCCGGCGGTTCGCCGACGGTGCCCAGAGCCAGTCCGCTCGTCCAGTCGACCAGCGCGGCTCCCCGGGCTCCGGGCAGCCGCATGGCCTCCAGTAAGCACTCGTCGATTCCGGGCACCCTGGACTCCCCTCCTGCCGGGGTTCGGCTGAGTGACCCAGAGACTACGCAACGTGTGTGCGACGGGTGAGCGTTCTGGCATTTTCCAGCGGAACATGCGCCGAGTGACTAGGGTCAGTCAACTGACGTCGTTTGCGAGCGAGTTGATCAGCCCTCGGGAAGGGCGGTGAGCGCGGCCGCGTGCGCCCCGCCCGATTCGGCCACGATCTCGTCGAGCGTCTGCGCGGTGCGTACGGTCGCGAAGGTCATGCCTCCCGCGCCGTCCGGGGCGAAGCCGTAGATCCCGGGCCGCGCGAGGGAGTTGTACGCGTAGTGGTGGGCGAAGTAGTACGCGCCCGTGTCCAGCGCCGCCGCGTAGTCCCCCTGCTCCAGCAGCGGCAGTTCGCGCCCCTCGGCCAGCAGGTCGCCCGCGAAGCACGCCGGTCCCGCCACGTCCTGCACCACAGCGGGCCCCTCCTTCGGCCGCCCCTTGCCGTCGTACGCGGCGATCCGCAGCGGCCACGACCCCGGCGCGTACACCGTCCGCGTCGCCACCTGCACGCCCGCGTGCGTCACCGCCACCGGTCGCCCGCCCGCGCTCTTGGCGTACTCCACCCGCGCCACCACCGTCCCGTGCTTGGCCAGCAGCGACCGCCCGAACTCGGTCACCAGCCCGTACCGCCCGTCGAACAGCCCCGGCACCGCCTCCCTCAGCATCCGCGCGTACTGCGCGTACGTCGGTGTCGTCGCCTCCGAGGCGAAGTTCACCGGCAGTCCGCCGCCGATGTCGACCGTGTCGACCTGCGGCCGCCCGATCCGCCGGTTGATCTCCTCCGCCAGCGCGTACGTCGCCGCCACGCCCTCGATCATCCGCGACAGCGGGATGCCCTGCGACCCGGTGTGCGCGTGCAGCCGCGTCAGCCACGGGCGCTCGGCGTACGCCCGCACCACCCACTCGCGCGCGCCCTCGTCGCGCAGCGCCACCCCGAACTTCGAGGTCGCCGTGGCGGTGGACAGCGCCTCGATGGAGCCGCCGCCGATCTGTGGATTCACCCGGATCCCGAGGGCGGAGCGGCTCGGTGCCATGGGGGTACCTCCCACGCCTCTCGGGCTGTGGGGGAGCATGAGGGCGTCGATGCGGGCCAGCTCCTGCGGGTTGTCCGCGTTGACGGCGATCCCCAGCGCCAGCGCCTCCCGCAGCTCCGCCGGTGTCTTCGCGGGCGAGTCCAGCACCGTCCGCTCCGGCGCCACCCCGGCCGCCCGGGCCAGCGCCAGCTCGCCGGGGCTGGCCACCTCCGCGCCGATGCCCTCGTCGCGCAGCAGCCGCAGCACCGGGACCAGCGGGTTGGCCTTCACCGCGAAGGCGTGCAGCACGGGCGTGCCGGGTGCCACCACCGCGTCGAACGCCGCGCGCAGCTCCGCCGCCGACTCCCGGATGCCGGTGACGTCGAGCAGGCCGGCGATGGGGGTGTCCGGCCCCAGCAGCCCCTGCTCCACGGCGGCCCGCACCGCCTCGTCCCGCCGCACCGACCGCTCGCCGCCGCCCGCCCGGCCTTCATGAACGTCGTGCACGTCGTCCCCCGTCCTGTCGATGCCTGACACCGATGCCTGAGTCCATACATCCAGCCAAACACCCCCCGCGGTGCCGTGTCGGGGGACCCCGCTATTGACTAGCTCTATTCATCTCGCCAGGATGTGAATAACCGCAGCAACATTCCGCAGGGAGCTCCGCGAGAGCAGCAACCAGGAGGCAGACCATGTCAGGACCCCGCCCCGTCCGAGCGCCGCGCGGCACGGAACCGAGCGCCCTGGGCTGGCAGCAGGAGGCTGCCCTGCGGATGCTGCAGAACAACCTCGACCCCGAGGTCGCCGAGCACCCCGACAAGCTCGTCGTCTACGGCGGCACGGGCAAGGCGGCGCGGGACTGGCGGTCCTTCGACGCGATGGTGCGGACCCTGAAGGGGCTGAAGCAGGACGAGACGATGCTCGTCCAGTCCGGCCGCCCGGTCGGCGTGATGCAGACCCACGAGTGGGCGCCGCGGGTCCTCATCGCCAACTCCAACCTCGTCGGCGACTGGGCCAACTGGGAGGAGTTCCGCCGCCTGGAGGCCCTCGGCCTGACCATGTACGGGCAGATGACCGCCGGTTCCTGGATCTACATCGGCACCCAGGGCATCCTCCAGGGCACCTACGAGACCTTCGCCGCCGTCGCCGCGAAGAAGTTCGGCGGTTCGCTGGCCGGGACGATCACCCTGACGGCCGGGCTCGGCGGGATGGGCGGCGCCCAGCCGCTCGCCGTCACCATGAACGACGGCGTGGCGATCTGCATCGACTGCGACCCGAGGGCGATCGAGCGGCGCATCGAGCACCGCTACCTCGACATCAAGGCCGACTCCCTCGACCACGCCCTCCAGCTGGCGGTTGAGGCCCGCGACGCGCGCCGCCCGCTGTCCATCGGCGTCCTCGGCAACGCCGCCGAACTCGTCCCGCAGCTCCTCGCCATGGGCGCCCCCATCGACATCGTCACCGACCAGACCTCGGCGCACGACCCGCTGGCGTACCTGCCGCTCGGCGTCGACTTCGACGAGATGGCCTCGTACGCGGCGAAGGACCCGGCGGGCTTCACCACGCGGGCGCGTGAGTCGATGGCCCGGCATGTCGAGGCGATGGTGGGCTTCATGGACGCCGGTGCCGAGGTCTTCGACTACGGCAACTCCATCCGCGGTGAGGCACAACTCGCGGGCTACGACCGGGCGTTCGCCTTCCCCGGCTTCGTCCCCGCCTACATCCGCCCACTGTTCTGCGAGGGCAAGGGCCCCTTCCGCTGGGCGGCCCTGTCCGGCGACCCCGCCGACATCGCCAAGACGGACCGGGCCATCCTCGACCTGTTCCCCGAGAACGAGTCCCTCGCCCGATGGATCCGCATGGCCGGGGAGCGGGTGCACTTCCAGGGCCTGCCCGCCCGGATCTGCTGGCTCGGGTACGGCGAGCGCGACAAGGCCGGTGAGCGGTTCAACGACATGGTCGCGAGCGGGGAGCTGGCCGCGCCGATCGTCATCGGGCGCGACCACCTCGACTGCGGCTCCGTGGCCTCCCCCTACCGGGAGACCGAGGCCATGCTCGACGGCTCCGACGCGATCGCCGACTGGCCCCTGCTGAACGCCATGGTGAACGTGGCCTCGGGCGCCTCCTGGGTGTCCATCCACCACGGCGGCGGCGTCGGCATGGGACGGTCCATCCACGCCGGTCAGGTGACGGTGGCCGACGGCACGGCCCTGGCCGGGGAGAAGATCCGGCGGGTGCTGACGAACGACCCCGGGATGGGCGTCATCCGGCACGTGGACGCGGGCTACGACATCGCGGAGTCGGTGGCGTCGGAGCGGGGTGTGCGGGTGCCGATGCGTGAGGGTGAGCAGGCGTGACCCGGCACGACGGCGGCAACCGTCCGGCAGGGGCCGCGGCTTCGCCGCCGGGTGCGGCGTCCTCGCCGGGGCCGGGCCCGGGTGGCGCTTCCTTCCACGAGATGTGGCGCGAGCTGCTCCCCATCGGCCGGCATCCCGACACCCGCGGCTACCGCCGCTACGCCTGGACCGGCGCCGACGCCGAGTGCCGGGACTGGTTCCGGGCGCAGGCCGAGACGCGCGGGCTCGCCCACGAGGTCGACCGCAACGGCAACCAGTGGGCCTGGCTCGGGGATCCCGCCCAGGGGGACGCCGTCGTCACGGGGTCCCACCTCGACTCCGTGCCCGATGGCGGGGCCTTCGACGGCCCCCTCGGGGTCGTGTCCTCCTTCGCTGCGCTCGACGAACTGCGCGGCCGCGACGTGCGCTTCACCAAGCCCCTCGGCATCGTCAACTTCGGCGACGAGGAGGGCGCCCGCTTCGGGCTCGCCTGCGTCGGCTCCCGGCTCGCCGCCGGGCGGCTCACCGTCGAGCAGGCGCACCGGCTGACCGACGGCGACGGGACCACGCTGCCGCAGGCCATGGCGGCCGCCGGGTACGACCCCGACGCCATCGGGCCCGACCCCGAGCGGCTCGCCCGCATCGGGGCCTTCGTCGAGCTGCATGTCGAACAGGGCCGCGCCCTGGACCTGTCCGGCGACCAGGTGGGCATCGCCAGCGCCATCTGGCCGCACGGACGGTGGCGGTTCGACTTCCGGGGCGAGGCCAACCACGCCGGCACCACCCGGCTCGCCGACCGGCGCGACCCCATGCTGCCGTACGCCGAGACCGTCCTCGCCGCCCGCCGCGAGGCCCGGCTCGCCGGCGCCGTCGCCACCTTCGGCAAGATCGCCGTCGAGCCCAACGGCGTCAACGCCATCCCCTCCCTGGTGCGCGGCTGGCTCGACTCCCGTGCCGCCGACCAGCGGACCCTCGACACCGTCGTCACCGGGATCCAGCAGGCGGCCCGCGAATACGCCGAGGCGCACGGCGTCGACCTCGACGTCGTGCGGGAGTCGTTCACGCCGGTCGTCGAGTTCGACCACGCCCTGCGTGACGAACTGGCCCGCATCCTGGGCAAGGACACCGACCTCAAGGTCCCCGTCCTGGGCACCGGCGCCGGACACGACGCCGGGATCCTGTCCGGGACGGTCCCGACCGCCATGCTGTTCGTGCGCAATCCCACCGGCGTCTCGCACTCCCCGGCCGAGTTCGCGGCCGAGGACGACTGCGTGGCCGGAGTGACCGCACTCGCCGACGTACTGGAAGGGCTGGCCTGCGCGTGACACGGACGTACTGGCTGGAGCACGCCTGGCTCGGCACCCACGTCGAGCCGGGAGTCGCCGTCGACACCAAGGACGGCCGGATCACCGCCGTTCACCAGAAAACCGATGCCCCGCCGCCGGGCGCCGAGACCCTCCGGGGCCTCACCCTGCCCGGCCTCGCCAACGCCCACAGCCACGCCTTCCACCGGGCCCTGCGCGGCACCGTGCAGGTCGGCTCCGGCACCTTCTGGACCTGGCGCGAGGTCATGTACGCCACCGCCGACCGGCTCACCCCGGACACGTACCACGCCCTGGCCAGAGCGGTCTACGCCGAGATGGCCCTCGCCGGCATCACCGCCGTCGGCGAGTTCCACTACGTCCACCACGCCCCCGGCGGCACCCCCTACGCCGACCCCAACGCCATGGGCGAGGCCCTCATCGCGGCCGCCGCCGAAGCCGGGATCCGCATCACCCTCCTCGACACCTGCTATCTCTCCTCCGGCTTCGGACAGCCGCCGGGCGCCCACCAGCTCCGCTTCTCCGACCGGACCGCCGAGAAATGGGCCGAACGCTGTTCAGTTCTCAAGGAACGGGATCACGCACGGATCGGGGCGGCCATCCACTCCGTACGGGCCGTGCCCGCCGACCAGTTGGCGACCGTGGCGCGGTGGGCCGAGGAGCGGCGGGCCCCGCTGCATGTGCACCTGTCCGAGCAGACCGCCGAGAACGACGCCTGCCGGGAAGTCCACGGCTGCACCCCGACGCAGCTCCTCGCCCTGCACGGCGTGCTCGGACCGCGCACCACCGGCGTCCACAACACCCACCTCACCGCCGAGGACATCTCTCTCATCGGCGGCAGCGGAACCGGCACCTGCATGTGCCCGACGACCGAGCGGGACCTCGCCGACGGCATCGGACCCGCCGTCGCCCTCCAGAACGAAGGCTCCCCCCTCTCCCTCGGCTCCGACAGCCACGCCGTCATCGACCTGCTCGAAGAGGCCCGCGCGATGGAGCTGAACGAGCGGCTGCGCAGCCGCACCCGCGGCCACTGGACGGCCGCCGCGCTGCTGCGGGCCGCCACGGCGGACGGGCACGCCGCGCTCGGCTGGGCGGACGCGGGCACGCTGGAGCCAGGCGCGCTCGCCGACCTCACGACGATCGCGCTCGACTCGGTCAGAACAGCGGGGCCACTGCCCAGGCTCGGCGCCGAGACGGCCGTATTCGCCGCGACGGCAGCGGACGTACGCCATACGGTCGTCGGCGGGCGGCATGTCGTACGCGACGGGGCGCACACCCTCGTACCCGATGTGCCGCAGGCACTCGCGCAAGCCGTCGACGCCCTGCGCGCCTGACGACCGCCGACCCGAGCCCCCACGAGGACGCCATGAGCAGCACCACCCGCACGACCCCCGGCACGAGCACCGTCATCACCAACATCGCCACGCTGGTCACCAACGACCCCTCCCTCGGTGACGGATCCCCCCTGGGCCTGATCCGGGACGCGGCCGTCGTCATCGACGGCGACCGCGTCGCGTGGACCGGTGAATCAAGCAAAGCACCCGCCACTGACAATCGGGTCGACGCCGGCGGCCGTGCGGTGATCCCCGGCTTCGTGGACTCCCACTCCCACCTCGTCTTCGGGGGCGACCGCACCGAGGAGTTCAACGCCCGGATGTCCGGCCGGGCCTACAGCGCGGGCGGCATCCGGACCACGGTCGCCGCCACCCGCGCCGCGACGGACGCCCAACTCGAAGCCAACCTCACCCGTTACCTCGCCGAAGCCCTCCGCCAGGGCACCACGACCTTCGAGACCAAGTCCGGCTACGGCCTCACCGTCGAGGACGAGGCCCGCGCCCTGCGCATCGCCGCCGCCCACACCGACGAGGTCACCTACCTCGGCGCCCACATCGTCTCCCCCGACTACGCCGAGGACCCGGCGGGGTACGTCGCCCTCGTCACCGGCGAGATGCTCGACGCCTGCGCGCCGTACGCCCGTTGGATCGACGTCTTCTGCGAGAAGGGCGCCTTCGACGGCGACCAGGCGCGCGCGATCCTCACCGCGGGCAGGGCGAAGGGCCTGCATCCCCGCATCCACGCCAACCAGCTGTCGTACGGCCCCGGAGTCCAGCTCGCCGTCGAGCTGGACGCGGCCTCCGCCGACCACTGCACCCACCTCACGGACGAGGACATCGACGCGCTGGCCAACAGCGCCACCGTCGCCACGCTCCTGCCCGGCGCCGAGTTCTCCACCCGCGCCGAGTGGCCGGACGCCCGCCGCCTCCTCGACGCGGGCGTGACCGTGGCCCTGTCGACGGACTGCAACCCGGGCTCGTCCTTCACGTCGTCCGTGCCGTTCTGCATCGCCCTGGCGGTACGGGACATGCGCATGACCCCCGACGAGGCCCTCTGGTCCGCCACGGCGGGCGGCGCCCGCGCCCTGCGCCGCGACGACATCGGCCGCCTGAGCCCCGGCGCCCACGCCGACCTTGCCCTCCTCGACGCCCCCAGCCACGTCCATCTCGCCTACCGGCCGGGCGTGCCGCTGGTGACCGAGGCGTGGCGGCGCGGCCTGCGCGTCGCCTGACCGCCGGTCAGGCGGCCCCCGCCCGCCACCGCTGGTCCGGGTCCCCGTTCGAGTCGTCCAGTGACCGGAACACCAGCCCGTCCCCGCCGTCCGGCGTCACCGCGGTCTCCACGGCGATGGCGGGCCGGATCAGCCCGGCGTCGTCGACCACGAACTTCAGGTTCTGCGCGTTCCTCCCCGCCACCGACGAGCAGGTCCAGATGCCCACGCCCCGGTCTGTCGAGCCGCGGCTGTCCAGGCAGTAGTCCGGGTCGGCGGCCGACTGGAGCACGCCCCGCCCGGCGTCGACCCGCCAGCGCTGCGTGGCGGCCCGCGAACAGGGCGCCGTGATCACGTCCACGCCCTTGTCCAGGACCCCGTCCCGGATGTCCAGGCACAGCCCCGAGGCGACGTTCACGACCTGCGCGTAGGCGCTGCCCGGCGGGTACGTGGCCGGAGGCGGCGGCGGGGACGGCTTCGGCGGGCGGGTGGTGCGCGACGGGGACGGGCTCGCCGTCGGGGAGGGGGACTCGGAGATCCCGGAGGGCGATGGTGACGGGGATGCCGGGGACGCCGGTACCGTCGCGGTCACCGTCACCGCGGGCGGTGGCGTGGCGCTGATCCGGCTCGAGGCGTTCTCGGTGGGCGAGTCGCCCGGGGACAGCAGGAAGAACAGCAGCGGAGTGAGCGCCACACCCAGTCCCGCCGAGGCCAGCGCGACCCGCCGGGACGGCGGCCGTACCCGCTCCCGCGCGCTACGGCCGTCCGCGCCTGTTCCGCCGCCCCGCTCCCGCGCGCTACGGCCTTCCGGGCCCGGTCCGCCGCCCCGCTCCCACCCGATACGGCCGTCCGCACCTGCTCCGCCGCCCCGCTCCCACGCGACACCCCCGTCCGCGCCCGCTCCGCCGACTGCCCGCCCCCGCGCCGCATGGCCGCCCACGCCCGGTCCGCCGGTGATCCGCGCCGCGTACGCCGCACCGGCCCACGGCATCAGGCCCTCGGCCAGCGCGGTGCGCGGGGTGTCGCGCAGGGCGGTCTGCTCCTCGTACGCGGTGGTGCAGTGCGGGCAGTGCGCCATGTGCGCGACCAGGTCGGGGCTGTGCCGGGGCGAGTCCGGTCGTAGCGACTCCTCGATCAATCGCCAAAAGTCCTGGCAGCCGGGGTCGTCGGAGGCGGCCAGCCGGGCGCGCAGCAGGGACCGGCCGAGCGCGCCCAGCGCCGGCTCGATTCCGTAGGTCACGTCCTCGCGGGTGATGCCCAGCAGTACGGCGGTCCGCTCGGCGCTTTCCTGCTCCAGGACGCCGTACCAGATCAGGCCACAGGTGCGGGCCGGGAGCGTCCGGTACGCGGCGAGCATGGGCGGCACGGGTCCGTCGGGGCCGGCCGTGCTGAGGACCAGGAGCAGGCCCGCGTCGAGCGCCGCGGAACGGTCGTCCTCCGCCCAGCTCGCGGCCACCCGCCCGGCCAGCAGCAGGAGTTGGTGCCGCCACGGGACGGCCGGATCGGTGCCGCGTGCCGTCTCCCGGGCCGCCCGTGTGAACGCCTGCGCCGCCAGCTGGCGGGCCGCCGAGTCGCCGGTCGTGCACAGCCGGGCGTAGGCGAGCACCGACGCGCGGTGGCGGGCGCGCAGTTCCTGGAGCGCCGGGTAGGCGACGGCGGTGTCGGCGCGCAGCAGTTCGGTCAGCCGTGCGTCGGACGTGCCGGAGTGCACGCCGTCCACCGCGTCGTTGTCGGTCCCCTCCGGCCGAGCCATCCGCCCGCCTCCTCGCGTGTCCGCTGGGACCGGCCAAGTCCCTGACGTACCGGCCAGTTTGGAGGGTGACCATAGTGGTGGAGAGGGGCTTGCGGGGAAAGAGGTTACCGAGGGTAAAGCGGGGCGCGGCCGCGGGCGGACGCGGCTCGGCGCGGAAATGGCTCGGCGCGCGCATGGCTCGCCCGGCGCCCACAGGGCGCCGGGCGGAAAGCCGTGGGGGCCGGTGTCACTTCTCGACGTCAGCCCGGAAAGCCCGCGTGGGCCGGTGTCACTCCTCGACCGTCAACCCCTTGCGCAACCGCCCCAGCGTCCGCGACAGCAGCCGCGACACATGCATCTGCGAGATGCCCAGCTCCTCGCCGATCTCCGACTGGGTCATGTTGGCGACGAAACGCAGGGAGAGGATCTTCCGGTCCCGGTGCGGGAGTTCGGCGATCAGGGGCTTGAGGGACTCGACGTACTCGATGCCTTCGAGCCCGTGGTCCTCGTAGCCGATCCGGTCCGCGAGGGCGCCCTCGCTGTCGTCCTCCTCGGGCTGCGCGTCCAGCGAGGAGGCGGTGTAGGCGTTGGACGCGGCCATGCCCTCGACGACCTCGTCGTGGGACAGCCCGAGCCGCTCCGCCAGTTCCGCCACCGTGGGCGCGCGGTCGAGCTGCTGGGCCAGCTCGTCGCCGGCCTTGGCCAGGTCGAGCCGGAGCTCCTGCAGTCGGCGCGGGACGCGCACGGACCACGAGGTGTCGCGGAAGAAACGCTTGATCTCGCCGATGATGGTTGGCATGGCGAAGGTGGGGAACTCGACGCCACGGCTGAGCTCGAAACGGTCGATCGCCTTGATGAGGCCGATGGTGCCGACCTGGATGATGTCCTCCATCGGCTCGCTGCGGGAGCGGAACCGGGAGGCGGCGAACTTGACCAGGGCCAGGTTGAGTTCGACGAGCGTGTTGCGCACGTAGGAGTATTCGTGCGTGCCTTCCTCAAGCGCTTCCAGTCGCTCGAAGAGGGTCTTGGACAGGGCCCGTGCATCGACGGGACCGACCTCGTCGTACGGGGGGATCTCCGGAAGTCCGGCCAGTACGTCGTCCTGGACGCCGAAGGCGTCCTCCTGGGCCGCGAACGTCTCGCTGTCCTGCGCGATGGGATCCAGATGTTCCGAAGGGGGTGTCGACGTCGCCGTCCGGGTATGCGATGCGTCGAGCCGGGGTGACATGATGTCCTCCATCGTTCTCGGCATAAGGCTGCCGAAGCCAGTACGTGCACTGCGGTGTGCGGCGCCTCCAAAGCCGGCCGTGTTGGTTACGTGTCTCTACTAGCCCTACCCGCTTTCGCAAGTCGATCGCAAGTGCGCTCTGTGGGCATATGTCCGTTTCTGGGCGGATGTTCGGCTGTCGAAGAGTGTGGGGAAGGCGTAGTGTTCGAGGGCGACAGACAGCAGCCACGACCTCGGGAGAGAGAGACGGCATGGACCACGGGACGGTCGGCAGCGCACAGTCGGGCCGGCTTCTGGTGGAGGTGCGGGAAGAGGGCTCTAGTGCCGTCGTGACTCCGGCAGGTGAGCTGGATCACCACACCGCCGATCTGTTGCGCGAACCACTCGACGCATGCCTCGCCAAGGGCTTCAGCCGCCTGGTTGTGGACTGCTCACGGCTGGAGTTCTGCGACTCCACGGGGCTCAACGTGCTGCTCGGCGCCCGCCTGAAGGCGGAGGACGCCGGGGGCGGAGTGCATCTGGCGGGAATGCGGCCCGTCGTGGCTCGTGTGTTCGAGATCACAGGGGCGGATGCGGTCTTCACCGTGCACGACACGGTCGAGGCGGCCCTGTCCGGCGAGGGTGAGGCCGACTGAGCGCGCCGGGGCCTCCGAAGTGCCGGGCCGTCCCGAAGTAGGGGGTGTTCCCCCGGATCGGTCGGGCAGGAGACATCCTGAACATGTCGGCGGCCGTCGTGACCGAGCGCGCGGACACTGAGTACTGAGCACCGACCTATTCGTAACTGAACTCTTGAATCATGAACTGGTGAATCGGTGAGGTGAAGCGCTGATGAGCACCACCCGGCCCTACTCGCCGGGCGACCGCGGCCCGGAGCCCAGCGGCGCTTCCGGGGCGTCCGAGGGGGGCGTTCCAGGGACCGGGGCGTCCGAAGGGGGCGCGGCCGTGTCGTCGGGGGCACGTCAGGTCCGCAGGCTGGCCTTCGCCGGCGAGAGCGGTGTCGTGCCGCTGGCCCGCGACTTCGCCCGCCAGGCGCTGTACGCGTGGGGCTGGCTGCCGGCCGCGACCGCGGATCAGCGGGCCGCCGCCGAGGATGTGCTGCTCGTCGTGTCCGAGTTGGTCACCAACGCGTGCCTCCATGCGGAGGGGCCGGACGAGATGTTCATCACCTGCGACAACAAGGTGATCCGGATCGAGGTCTCCGACCGGGGGACGGGGCAGCCGGCGCCGCGGACGCCGCATCGGGCGGGGCGGCCCGGGGGGCACGGGATGTTCATCGTGCAGCGGCTCTGTCTGGATTGGGGGGTTGTACGAACCCCTGGTGTCGCCGGTAAGAAGGTGTGGGCGGAGTTGGGGGCGCCCGCGTAGCGCCGTACGGGGTGCTGTTGTTGGGTGGGTGCGGGCAGTTCGTGGTTTCTCGCGCAGTTCCCCGCGCCCCTTTCCCGGCGTTGCTCATCCGCACTTTTCCAGCACGCCCCGCGTCTTCCCCTCTCATCTCCCCGGGCGTACCTTGACGGCCCATCTGATGTGCCGTCAGGAATGAGGGGACCGTGTCGTACCAGAAGCGAACCGTCGCGCTCACGTCGGCCGCCGCCCTGGCCGGCGCGGCTGTACTGATGGCCGCCCCCACGGCCCACGCCGAGGTCGTCGACGTCAACTACCAGTGCAGGACGCCGATCGGTGACAAGAGCGCCGTCTCGCCGATCGACATCAAGGGCGTCAAGAGCGGCTCCGGCTACAAGATCACGATGTCCTGGCAGAAGGGCGTCTCCTCCAGCCCGGTCGAACTCGGCAAGGGCGCGATGAACCCGAGCGCCACGATCCAGCTGGGCGGCGCCGACAGCGGCACGATGACCGTGACCGGCCCCGCCAACCAGGCCGCCATCCCCGCCGACACGCCCATCAAGATCAACGACCTGTCGGGCACCTACACCCCGAAGAAGACCGGCAAGGTCACCTTCACGGCGGGTGTGCTGACCATCAAGGCCCTCGGTACGACGACGACCTGCACCCCGAGCAACGACCCAGGGCCGTCCCTCACGCTGGACGTCACCGCGTCGGCCGGCGGGGGAGCGCCCCAGGGCGGCGGCGACTCCGGGGCGGAGCTCCCGCAGACCGGCCCCGAGGACTCCGCGATCGCCCTCGGCACCCTCGGCGGAACGATCCTGCTGGCGGGCGCGGCGGGCGCACTGTGGCTGACGCGACGCAACCAGGCGGTGCGGGTACGCCGCTGAGCCGCCGCACGCAGGCGGTACGCCGCCGACCACCCCGGAGTACGACCGCTGGAGCCGCCGATGTCGTATCCCACCCGTGCCGCCCGTGCCGTATGCCTCTCGCTCCTCGCCCTGCTGTGCGCCGCGCCGGTGGCGACGGCGGCGGGCGAGGGCTGGTCCGTCGCGCCCACCGGGGGCGGCCGCCCCGCCTTCTACGCCGAGGGCGCGCCCGGCACGGCCCTTAGGGACACGGTCTCCGTGACGAACCGCACACGGCACCCGCTCACCCTCCGCCTGACCGGCACCGGCGTCCCCGTCACCTTCGCCGACGCCGGGATACGCGTCCCCGCCCGCACCCGCGCCGACATCCCGTTCACCGTGACCGTGCCGGAGCGGGCCGCGCCCGGCGACCGCCCGGGAACGATCGTCGTACGGGACGGCGACGGCAGGTCCCAGACCGTGCCCCTGCGGCTCAGGATCGGCGGTCCCGAGCTGTCCGCACTCACCGTCGAGAAGGTCGCCGTACGCGGTGACCACATCACGTACGACCTCGTCAACCGCGGCACCACCGACCTCGTCCCCACTCTCTCCGTGCACGTCGACGGTGTCTTCGGCACCCTCCTCGACCGCGCCCCGCGCACCCTCCCCGTCGAACTCGCCCCGGGCCGCCGCCTGCACCTCACCGAGCCCTGGCCCGACCGGCCCGCGCTGGACGCGGCCGAGGTACGGCTGACGGTGACCGCGGCGGGCGGGGCGCGGGACACCGCGCGGGCGTCGGCGCGGTTCGTGCCGTGGGGCGGGGTGGCGGCGGGCGGCACCCTGGCCGTCGTCACGGCGGCGGCCCTGGCGGCCGTACGACGACGAAGGCGCCCCACGACCCCCGGACCCGCGCCCGAACGCGCGCGGGAACAGGCCGAGTTGACGGGAGCGGCGACGTGAGGACGCGGTGTGTGGCCGCGGCGTTCGCGGCGCTGCTGCTGCTCGTGCCCCCGGCCGCCGCCGTCGCCGCCGACGGGCCGAGTGTGAAGCTGTCCAAGGCGCAGGCGGGTACCGGCGGTTCGATCACCGTGACCGGGAGCGGGTGGCGGGAGCGGGCGCTGCTGATGATCCTGATCTGCGGGCAGTCCGTGCCGTCCCGGGGCGTGATCGGTGGCACCAACTCCTGTGCCAACGCGGACGGCCGGGCCGTCACCACCGACGCCGAGGGCCGGTTCCGCAGGGAACTGCCGGTCGCCGAGCCGCCCGTGCCGTGCCCGTGTGTCGTGCACGTCGCCACCGTCACCGGCCCGAAGGCGCAGGCCGACGCCGTCTTCCAGGTGGCCGGGCACGCCGTCGAACCGCTGCCCGCCGAGCCGGCCGGCGGACGCCTGTCGGTGCTCGACGACACCCGGCTGGACGGCTCCAGTGGCCTGCTGACCTGGTTCGGGGCACCGCCCGCCCGCACCCTCGTCTTCACCGTCGGCAACGTCGGCACCTCGGCGATCAGGAACCCGGTCTTCCAGATCGGCACCTCGCACGGCGTGTTCGCGCCCGAGTGGGAGGAACGGCAGTGGCGCGGCACGGTCGAACCGGGCCGCAGGGCGCAGA
The DNA here is from genome assembly GCF_019219825.1 of Streptomyces sp. TRM70350. GTDB lineage: Bacteria > Actinomycetota > Actinomycetes > Streptomycetales > Streptomycetaceae > Streptomyces. The sequence continues at coordinate 33,115 of NZ_JAHUXH010000032.1, forward strand.
TCCGGCTGCCCGTCGAGCTGGCGGCGGGGGCGCACGGTGACTACAGCGTCTCCCTGAAGTACGGCGGGAAGGTCCTCGCCGAGCAGCCGTGGGCCGTGGGGCGGCCCTGGGGCGTGACGCTGTTCTGGGTCCTGGTGTGCCTGGTGGTGCCGGCGGCGGTGTTCCGCGCCGGGATGGCCGTGGTGGACCGGGTACGGCCGCCGCGGCCGGGCGGCGTCCGCCACCGGCGCCTGCCCGTCCGCTGGGTGAGCCCCCGTCAGCCGGAGCCCGCCCCCTCGAACTCGACCCTGCCGTGGTTCACCCCGGACGCCGATCCGGGCACGGCCGGTCGGCTCTCCGCACCGCACGACGACAGCCCGCCGAGTCGTACGACTCCGCTCAGAAAGGGACCCACGTGAGAACGCGAAGGAGAGTCACACCGGCCGGCCTCGTGATGCTGGTGGGCGGCGCCGGGATGCTGCTCGGCCTGGCCGCGGTGCCCGCGCAGGCCGCCGAGGTGTCGTACCGGACCGAGTGCGTACCGCCCGCCATCTCCGGGCTGCCGCCGGTGCAGGGCACCACCACGGTGGACATCAGCGCACCGGCGACCGCGAAGGTGGGCGACGAGGTGGAGGTGGTCTGGACGTTCGTGCAGGCGGCCTCGAAGAACCCCGACATCGTCGATCTGCCCGCGAACTCGGTGCAGCCGAGCGGCACGCTGAAGGCGGCCGGCGCCCAGGTCGCGGACATCGCGATGCAGGGGCCGCGGGAGAACCCGCCGATTCCCAAGGGCGCCGCCATGGTGCTGTCCGACATGAAGGGCACGCTGAAACTGACGACACCCGGCGCGGTGACGCTCACGCCCGACGCGTACACCATCAACGCCATGTCGACGGACACGCAGTGCGCTCCGCAGGAGGCGGTGAAGTCGGCGGCGACCATCAACGTCACGCCGGAGGACGGGGGTTCGGGTACGGGGAGTCCGACGCCCGATCCCACGCAGAGCGGGTCTGCGACCCCGACACCGACGGCCACACCTCCAGGCACCCCCAGCCCGACACCGACCGCGACCGGGACCGGGCAGACCGACTTCACCGGCAAGGAGGTCCAGGTCCCCTACGAGTGCAAGACGCCCATCGGGGACAAGAACGCCACCTCGCCGGTGCAGATCAACGCCCGGAACAACGGCGGGAGTTTCGATCTCACCGTGCAGTTCAAGAAGTCGGTGATGGACAGCCCCGCCGAGATCCCGAAGGACTCGGTCAAGCCGTCGATGGAGGTGGTGCTGGGCGGTGCCGACACCGGCACGGTCCACGTCGAGGGTCCCACCAACGCGGAGCCCATCAAGGCGGGCGACCCGATCGAGATCCCCGACCTGACCGGCACCTACAAGCCGGGCGCGAGCGGTGAGTCGACCCTGTCGCCGGGTGTGCTGACGATCGAGGCCCTCGGCACGACCACGACGTGCACACCGGCGAAGACCGAGGTCTCCCTCACCCTGGACACCACCGGACAGCCGGGCGGCGCCTCGGGCGGCTCGGCGTCCGGCGGCTCGTCCTCCTCCGGCGGTACGACCCCGGACGGCGGCCTCGCCGAAACCGGCGCCGACGACCAGGGCACCCTGCAGGCCCTGGGCCTGGTGGCAGGCACGGCGGTCCTGCTCGGCGCAGCGGTCTTCACGTTCCTTCCTGGAAGGAGGGCCAGGTAACCCACCTCGGGGCGATCACAGAACGCGACGGGGCCGCCGGAACCCACCTGGATCCCAGCGGCCCGTCGGGCTCAAGCCAACGCTAGTGAACGTCGCCCATGAGTTCCTTGACGCGCTTGCGGTACAGGAAGACCGCCACGCCGGCGAGGACCGCGAGGCCGGCCTCCGCGGCCACGACGCCGGTCTTGTTCAGGTCGACGCCGTAGGTGGAGAGCAGACCGGTGACGGCGTCGCCCGCGGTGACCGCGAGGAACCAGACACCCATCATCTGCGAGGCGTACTTCGCCGGGGCCATCTTCGTGGTCACCGACAGACCCACCGGGGACAGCATCAGCTCACCGGTCGTCTGGCAGAAGTAGATCAGCACGATCCACCACGGCGAGACCTTGCCGCCGTCGGACGCCACCAGGGGCAGCAGGAAGACGAAGAACGAGATGCCGACGAGGACCAGACCGCCCGCGAACTTGGCGATCGTGCTCGGCTCCTTGCGGCTGCGGGCCAGAGCCAGCCACACCGTGGCGAAGACCGGGGCCAACGCCATCACCATGACCGGGTTGACCGACTGGAACCAGGAGACCGGGAACTCCCAGCCGAAGACCTGCGTGTCGACGTGGTCCTTCGCGAAGATCGACAGGGTCGAGCCGCCCTGGTCGTAGATCATCCAGAACAGAGCCGCGGCGATGAAGAACCAGATGTAGCCGGACACCCGTGACTGCTCGGCGCCTGTCAGCTCCTTGTCGCGCTTGATACGCGCCAGGACGGTGATCGGAACGACCAGACCGATGATCATCAGCGGAACCATCACCCAGTTCAGGGTGTAGCTTCCGGTGCCGACGACGATGGCGTAGAAGACCACCGCGATCAGCAGCCAGATCATCGCCTTGCGCAGCGTGGTGTTGCGCTCCTCCCTGCTCAGCGGCTTCGGGACGACGCTGGAGCGGTCGGACAGGTGGCGGCTGCCGAGCAGGAACTGGGCGAGGCCCAGCGCCATGCCGAGCGCGGCGAGCGCGAAGCCGAGGTGCCAGTTCACCTGCTGGCCGACGGTGCCGATGGCCAGCGGCGCGGCGAAGGCACCCAGGTTGATGCCCATGTAGAAGACCGTGAAGCCGCCGTCGCGCCGCGGGTCGTTCGGCCCGTCGTAGAGGTGGCCGACCATCGTCGAGATGTTGGACTTCAGCAGGCCGGAGCCGATGGCCACCAGCAGCAGACCGAAGTAGAACGTGCCCGCGCTGGGCAGCGCCAGCACGAGGTGGCCGGTCATGATGATCGCGCCCGCGACGGCGACCGTCTTCCGGGGACCCCAGACGCGGTCACCGAACCAGCCGCCCGGCATGGCGAGCAGGTACACCGTCGAGACGTAGACGGAGTAGATGGCGATCGCCGTACCGGCGTCCAGGCCGAGCCCGGCGGGGGCGACCAGGTAGAGGGGGAGCAGTGCCCTCATGCCGTAGTAGGAGAAACGCTCCCACATCTCGGTCATGAAGAGAGTGGCCAGTCCGCGGGGGTGGCCGAAGAAGGTCTTCCCGGAACCGGGGGTGCCCGGAGAGGCCGAGTCCTTCGTCAGGCTGGACGCCATGGTCGATCCTTGCTGGGTCGGGACGCGATCCCAAGAAGCGATGCGCGCCCGGTGGGGGACGGCCGGCACCGGCGGATCGGTCGCCCACCCCCCACGCCCACGGGGAGTCCGCTCCGGATCACGGAGCGGTGGACGACGCCCACCGGGATCCACGCCTCGCGTGCTTCACGGCGCGCGGCCCGGCCACAGGTCATTCCTCTCAAGGCCGGCCGGAGCCGACCCGCGCACAAAAGCGACCTTCGGCTCAGGACAACCGCCAAAGGTCCCCTTGGTTGCTACAGGCGTCCAATCACCATACGGCAGGACACAGCCCGAAATGGAAGCACTTGAGACCGGGATCACAGGTGTCGCGGGAACCGCTGCCGCCCTTTCGAAGGTCGTCTGCAGGATCGCATGCCACAGATCCAGGTTCGTACCAATGCGCCGCAGGGTAAGAATCCCGGCCTGGCCATAGCCCTCCGGCTCTGGCCACGGGCGGACTACCATCACCTCATGACCCGTGTACTGCTCGCCGAGGACGACGCCTCCATCTCGGAGCCGCTGGCGCGCGCACTGCGCCGGGAGGGCTACGAGGTCGAGGTGCGCGAGGACGGCCCCACCGCGCTCGACGCGGGCATCCAGGGCGGCGTCGACCTGGTCGTGCTGGACCTCGGGCTGCCCGGTATGGACGGCCTGGAGGTGGCCCGCCGACTGCGCGCCGAAGGCCACACCGTGCCCATCCTGATCCTGACCGCGCGCGCCGACGAGGTGGACACCGTCGTCGGTCTGGACGCCGGCGCCGACGACTACGTCACCAAGCCCTTCCGGCTCGCCGAGCTGCTCGCCCGGGTCCGGGCCCTGCTGCGGCGCGGTGCCGCCGAGCCCCAGCAGCCGCCCGCCACGCACGGGGTGCGGATCGACGTGGAGTCGCACCGCGCCTGGATGGGCGAGGAGGAGCTGCAGCTCACCGCCAAGGAGTTCGACCTGCTGCGGGTCCTGGTACGGGACGCCGGGCGGGTCGTCACCCGCGACCAGTTGATGCGCGAGGTCTGGGACACCACCTGGTGGTCGTCCACCAAGACCCTCGACATGCACATCTCCTGGCTGCGCAAGAAGCTCGGCGACGACGCGGCCAACCCCCGGTACATCGCGACCGTGCGCGGCGTGGGCTTCCGCTTCGAGAAGAACTAGTCGCACCGGGCCGCCGCCGGGTGAGACGCGGGTAATACACGGGTAAGAGGACATGCGCCGCCGACTGATCCAGTCCACGCTCGCCGTGGTGCTCGTGGTGATCGCCGTCTTCGGCGTCTCCCTGGTCGTGGTGGAGACCCGGACGATCAGCAGCAGCGCCCAGGAGCGGGTGAAGTCCGAGGCGGTACGGCTGGCCGGCATCGTCGACAGCCGGATCCTCGGCGACGAGGAGATCACCCCCGAGATCCTCGTCGACCAGGTCGGCGACGACCGGTACGCCGTGGTCCACATCCCCGGCCGGCCGCCGATCGAGATCGGCCAGAAGCCGTCCGGCGACGTCATCGAGTCGACCCGGCGGGGGGAGCAGGGCGAGACGGTCACCGTCCAGGAGCCGCGCTCCGCGGTGACCCGGGAGGTCGGCCGCACGCTGCTGATCATCGGCGTGGTGGCGCTGATGGCGGTCGTCGCCGCGGTGCTGCTCGCCCTGCGGCAGGCCAACCGTCTCGCCTCACCGCTCACCGACCTCGCGGAGACCGCCGAACGCCTCGGCTCCGGCGACCCCCGGCCCCGCCACAAGCGGTACGGCGTCCCCGAGCTGGACCGCGTCGCCGACGTCCTGGACGGCTCCGCCGAACGCATCGCCCGCATGCTCACCGCCGAGCGCCGCCTCGCCGCCGACGCCTCCCACCAGCTGCGCACCCCGCTCACCGCGCTGTCCATGCGGCTGGAGGAGATCACCCTCACCGACGACCCGGCGACCGTGAAGGAGGAGGCGACCATCGCGCTCGCCCAGGTGGAACGCCTCACGGACGTCGTCGAACGTCTGCTGACCAACAGCCGCGACCCGCGCACCGGCTCCGCGGTCACCTTCGACCTCGACGAGGTCATCCAGCAGCAGCTCGCCGAGTGGCGCCCGGCCTACCGCCAGGCCGGCCGCGCGATCGTCAGCTCCGGCAAACGGCATCTGAAGGCGGTGGGCACGCCGGGCGCGGTCGCGCAGGTGCTGGCGGCGCTGATCGAGAACTCCCTGATGCACGGCGGCGGCACGGTCGCCCTGCGCACCCGCGTCACCGGCAACCAGGCGGTCATCGAGGTCACCGACGAGGGCCCCGGCGTCCCGGCCGACCTCGGCGCGCGCATCTTCGAGCGCGCGATCAGCGGCCGCAACTCCACGGGCATCGGCCTGGCCGTCGCCCGCGACCTGGCGGAGGCCGACGGGGGCCGCCTGGAGATGCTCCAGGCCAAGCCGCCGGTCTTCGCGCTGTTCCTGTCCCGTACGCCGGTGAAGAAGTCGTCGGAGGAGGAACGGACGGTCCGGTAGGGACACGGACCTGACATCGGACCTGACAGGCCCTACGGCCCCGGTGTCACACCCGGGCCCGCTGCGGCGGCCGTACCGGCTCCGAGGGGTCCGGGAACGCTTCCGCGCCGACCGCCGCCCCCCGGCCGGGCAGCGCCCTGAACACCCAGGTCCGGTAGGACCAGAACCGGAACAGCGTCGCGACACCGATGCCGAGGAACTTGAAGATGTTGCTCTGCAGCGGGCTGTCCCAGCCGAAGCCGTACGTCGCCGCGTACAGCACACCGTTCTCGATCACCAGACCGGCCGCGCTGAACAGCAGGAACAGCGTCAGCTCCTTCGTACGGCCGCTCTTGTCGCGGTCGCGGTACGTGAAGTACCGGAAGCCCATGTAGTTGAAGACGATCGCGACGACGGTCGCGATGACGCTGGCCCGCACGACCTGGAGATCGGTGACATGCCGTACCAGGTTGAACACGCCGAGGTTGACCAGCAGCCCGGCTCCCCCCACGGCACCGAACTTGGCGACCTCATCGACGAGCCGTCGTAGACCCGAGGAACCCGGTTTCATGGTGGTGGAGGCCCCCGTCGGTCGGTTTCGTCAACCCGGCCATGCTAACCACCCCGCTTCTGTGATCGCCCGTGTATGAGGTCACGGCTGCCGTCATGGCTGCCACAAGAGGCGGAAACCGGCCGACCTGGCGCGGCCGATACCCTGGGAGCGTGACGTTCCCGGTAGTCGGCATGGTCGGCGGGGGTCAGCTCGCGCGTATGACGCACGAGGCGGGCATCCCGTTGGGCATCAGGTTCAAGCTTCTCAGTGACACCCCGCAGGATTCCGCGGCGCAGGTGGTCAGCGATGTCGTGATCGGCGACTATCGCGACCTGGACACGCTGCGCGCCTTCGCACGCGGCTGTGACGTGATCACCTTCGATCACGAGCACGTACCCACCGAGCACCTACGCGCCCTGGAGGCGGACGGCATCCCCGTGCGCCCGGGGCCCGACGCGCTGGTGCACGCCCAGGACAAGGGCGTGATGCGCGCGAGGCTCGACGCGATCGGCGTGCCCTGCCCGCGCCACCGCATCGTGAGCGACCCGCAGGACGTCGCCGCGTTCGCGGCCGAGGGCGAGGGAGGCTTCCCCGTCGTCCTCAAGACCGTCCGCGGTGGCTACGACGGCAAGGGCGTGTGGGTGGTGACGTCGGTCGAGGAGGCCGCCGAGCCGTTCCGCGCCGGAGTGCCCGTGCTCGCCGAGGAGAAGGTCGACTTCGTACGGGAGCTGGCGGCGAACGTCGTCCGCTCCCCGCACGGCCAGGCGGTCGCGTACCCGGTGGTCGAGTCCCGCCAGGTGAACGGCGTCTGCGACACGGTCGTCGCGCCCGCCCCCGGCCTGGACGAGACCCTCGCCCTCCAGGCCGAGGAGATGGCGCTGAACATCGCCAAGGAACTCGGCGTCGTCGGCCACCTCGCCGTCGAGCTGTTCCAGACCCGCGACGGCCGCATCCTGGTCAACGAGCTGGCGATGCGCCCGCACAACTCGGGCCACTGGACCCAGGACGGCGCGATCACCTCCCAGTTCGCCAACCACGTCCGGGCCGTCCTCGACCTCCCGCTCGGCGACCCGCGCCCGCGCGCCAAGTGGACGGTCATGGTCAACGTCCTCGGCGGCGACTACCCCGACATGTACTCCGCGTACCTGCACTGCATGGCCCGCGACCCCCAGCTGAAGATCCACATGTACGGCAAGGACGTGAAGCCCGGCCGCAAGGTCGGCCACGTCAACACCTACGGCGACGACCTCGACGACGTGCTGGAGCGCGCCCGTCACGCTGCCGGCTACCTGAGAGGCACGATCACCGAATGAGCCCCGTTGTTGGCATCGTCATGGGGTCGGACTCCGACTGGCCCGTCATGGAGGCCGCCGCCAAGGCGCTCGACGAGTTCGAGATCGGCTACGAGGTCGACGTCGTCTCCGCGCACCGGATGCCGCGCGAGATGATCACGTACGGCGAGCAGGCCGCGGACCGGGGACTGAAGGTGATCATCGCGGGCGCGGGCGGAGCGGCCCACCTCCCCGGCATGCTCGCGTCCGTGACCCCGCTGCCGGTGATCGGCGTCCCGGTGCCGCTGAAGTATCTCGACGGCATGGACTCGCTGCTGTCCATCGTGCAGATGCCGGCCGGTGTGCCGGTCGCCACGGTCTCGGTCGCGGGTGCCCGCAACGCCGGACTGCTCGCGGCCCGTATCCTCGCCGCCCACGACGAGGAACTCCTCGGCCGGATGCGGGACTTCCAGCAGGACCTGAACGACCAGGCCACCGAGAAGGGCAAGCGCCTGCGCGCCAAGGCCGAGGGCGCGGGCAACGGCTTCGGCTTCGGGAAGTGACCGCGGTGACCTCACGGGAGGCGGCCCGGGAACTCCTGCGCGAGTTCCCGGTGGTCGACGGCCACAACGACCTGCCCTGGGCGCTGCGCGAGCAGGTCCGCTACGACCTCGACGCCCGGGACATCGCCGCTTCCCAGGCCGCCCACCTGCACACCGACCTGCCGCGGCTGCGCGCGGGCGGGGTCGGTGCGCAGTACTGGTCGGTGTACGTCCGCTCGGACCTGCCCGACGCGGTGCCCGCGACGCTGGAACAGATCGACTGCGTACGGCAGTTGCTCGCCCGGTACCCCGACGACCTGGCGCCCGCCCGGACGGCCGCCGACATGGAGGCGGCGCGCGCGGAGGGCCGTATCGCCTCCCTCATGGGCGCCGAAGGCGGCCACTCCATCGCCAACTCCCTCGCCACACTACGGGCGTTGTACGCGCTCGGCGTCCGCTACATGACCCTCACCCACAACGACAACATCGCGTGGGCGGACTCGGCGACGGACGAACCGAACGTCGGCGGCCTGTCGGCGTTCGGCCGTGAGGTGGTGCGGGAGATGAACCGCGAGGGCATGCTGGTCGACCTCTCGCACGTGGCGGCGACGACGATGCGGGACGCGCTGGACACCACCTCCGCGCCGGTGATCTTCTCGCACTCCTCCGCCCGCGCGATCTGCGACCACCCGCGCAACATCCCCGACGACGTCCTGGAACGCCTGCCCGCCAACGGGGGCGTCGCCATGGTGACGTTCGTACCGAAGTTCGTGCTCCAGGCCGCCGTCGACTGGACGGCCGAGGCCGACGACAACATGCGCGCGCACGGCTTCCACCACCTCGACACCACCGCCGAGGCGATGAAGGTGCACCGGGCCTTCGAGGAGCGCAACCCGCGCCCGGTCGCGACGGTGGCGACCGTCGCCGACCACCTCGACCACATGCGCGAGGTGGCCGGCAACGACCACCTCGGCATCGGCGGCGACTACGACGGCACCGCGTTCACCCCCGAGGGCCTGAACGACGTGTCCGGCTACCCGAACCTGATCGCGGAACTGATCGACCGCGGCTGGTCCAGGTCCGACCTCGCCAAGCTGACCTGGCAGAACGCGGTGCGCGTGCTGGGCGCGGCGGAGGACGTGGCCCGCGACCTTCAGGCCACGCGCGCACCGTCCAACGCCACCATCGAGTCCCTCGACGGGTGACCGGCGAGGGCGGGGCAGGCCCCGGCCCTACCCCGAACGCCCCGCTCACCAGGAGCCCCTCGGTGGCCCGTGCGACGGTGACCGTACAGCGATCGCCCGCGCACGTACGGAGCCCGCCATGGCCGATCTCCACAACGACCTGCACAGCCCCACGGAGGTCGGCGAGCTCGACGCCCTGTCCCTGGATGCCTCCTTCCCGGCCGGTCCGTACGCCCTCCCGGACGATCCGGACGCCGACCTGCTGGACCGGGCGCGCGCCCTGCTCGCCGCCCACCCCGTCGCCGACGGCTACAGCGGGCTGCCGTGGGCGCTGCGACATCTGCCCTGGTACGACCTGGAGCTGGGGGAGATCGCCGTCGACACGGACGTCCCGCGGCTGCGGCAGGGCCATGTCGGCGCGCTGTTCTGCTCGCTGCACCTGCCCGAGGGGCTGGCCGCCGACCGGGCCGTCGCCGCGACCCTGGAGCAGCTCGACCTGGTCCGCACGGTGATCGGCAACCACCCCGAGGGCCTGCGCCTGGCCCGCACCGCCGGGCAGGTCGTCGACGCCCGCAACTGCGGCCGTACCGCCGTGCTCCTCGGCCCGGCCACCGCCGCCGCGCTCGACGACTCCATGAGCCTGCTGCGGGTCCTGCACACCCTCGGCCTGCGCATCCTCACCCTCGTCGGCACCTCCTGGGCCAGCGAGGCCGGGCTGACCCGGTTCGGCGAGGAGGTCGTGCGCGAGATGAACCGCCTCGGAGTGCTCGCCGACCTCTCCGGCGCCTCCCAACCGACCGTGGAACGCGTCCTCGCCGCCTCCAAGGCGCCCGTCCTGTGCACCCGCTCCGGCGCCCGCGCCCTGCGCCCCCACCCCGCCAACCTCCCCGACGACCTGCTGGCCGGGCTGGGCGCGGCGAAGGGGCTGTGCCTGGTACCGCTGACGGCGGAGCAGACCGGGCCGACGGTCCGGGACGTCGCCGACCACCTCGACCACGTCCGCACCGTCGCCGGGCCCGGCTGCGTGGGCCTGTCCGGCACGTACGACGCCGGCTGCGCCCATCCGCAGGAGCTGACCGACGCCTCCTGCTACCCGCACCTCGTCGCCGAGCTGCTGCGACGGGGCTGGCCGGAGACCGACCTGGCGATGCTGACCTGGGGAAACGTGCAGCGCGTGCTGCGCACGGCGGACTCCACCGCCCGGGCGGCCCAGGAGCGACGCGAGCCGTCCACGGCACGGATCGCGGAGCTGGACGGCTGAGCGGGCGGAAGGGAGGTCTTCGGTGTCAGTCGTGCTCGATCCGGCAGAGGCAGAACGGGTGGCCCGCCGGGTCCGCGTACACCCGGAAGTCCTTGCGCTCGTAGTCCTCCGCGTCCAGCACCCGCGCACCCAGCCCCAGCACCCGCTTCTCCGCCATGTCCACCTGCTCCCAGGTGGACCCGGCGTCGAGGTCGATGTGGAACTGCTGCGCGTTGCGGTCGGCGCGCGGCCACTCCGGCGGCGTGTAGCCGTCCACGCGCTGGAAGGACAGGCGCGGGCCGCCGGGGACCTGCAGGACGACCCAGTCGACGTCCGTGTCGTCCGGGGTGCCGCCCACGATCTCGGCGTAGAAGCGGGCGAGCGCACGGGGGTCGGGGCAGTCGAGGACGACGGAACGGAAACGTGCCACGGGTGCCATGGCGATACCTCCCGGCTCAGCAGGCGCACAGGCGGAACGGGTGCCCCGCCGGGCCCGCGTACACACGCCGACTGCGTGAGCGGTCCTCGGCGGCCGACGCCCGGGCGCCCCGCACCGGCACGCCCGCCTCGGCCGCGTCCAGGTCCTCGAACGTGAGGCCGGTCCGGACGGGAGACGCGGCGGTACCGGGCGAACGGCGCCAGAGGGGCGGGCTCGTGGTGCAGAATGCGGGAAGACGCCGGTTCGGCCGACTGAGCCTCGGCCGAACCGGCGTCGCCGTGACAGCTGTGCCGTGACAGTTATGCGGTGGGACGGCCCATCGCGCGATACGTCCACCCGGCCCGCCGCCACAGCTCCGGGTCGAGGGCGTTGCGGCCGTCCAGCAGGACGCGGGACTGCACGACCTCGCCCAGCGCGGCCGGATCCAGCTCGCGGAACTCCCGCCACTCCGTCAGGTGCAGTACGACGTCGGCCCCCCGCGCCGCCGCTCGCGCGGAGTCGGCGTACCCCAGCGTCGGGAAGATCCGCCGGGCGTTGGCCATGCCCTTCGGGTCGTACACCGTCACCTGGCCGCCCTGGAGGTGGATCTGCCCGGCGACGTTCAGCGCGGGCGAGTCACGGACGTCGTCGGAGTCGGGCTTGAACGCGGCGCCGAGCACGGCCACCCGCTTGCCCAGGAAGGACCCGCCGCCGAGCGCCTCCCGCGCCATCTCCACCATCTGCCCGCGCCGGCGCATGTTGATCGAGTCGATCTCGCGCAGGAAGGTCAGCGCCTGGTCGGCCCCCAGCTCACCGGCGCGCGCCATGAACGCCCGGATGTCCTTCGGCAGACAGCCGCCGCCGAAGCCGATCCCGGCCCGCAGGAACTTCTTGCCGATCCGGTCGTCGTACCCGATCGCCTCCGCCAGCTTCACCACATCGCCGCCCGCGGCCTCGCACACCTCCGCCATCGCGTTGATGAAGGAGATCTTGGTGGCGAGGAAGGAGTTCGCCGAGGTCTTCACCAGCTCGGCGGTCGGGAAGTCGGTCACCACGAACGGGGAGCCCTCGGCGACCGGCGTCGCGTACACCTCGCGCAGCAGCTTCTCGGCCCGGTCGCTGCGCACGCCGACCACGATCCGGTCGGGGTGCAGGGTGTCCTGCACGGCGAAGCCCTCGCGCAGGAACTCCGGGTTCCACGCCAGTTCGGCGTCCGCGCCGGCGGGCGCGTGCTCGGCGAGGTAGGCGGCGAGGCGGTCGGCGGAGCCGACGGGCACCGTCGACTTGCCGACGACCAGGGCCGGGCCGGTCAGATGCGGGGCGAGGGAGGCGAAGGCGGAGTCGACGTAGTTCATGTCGCAGGCGTACTCGCCGTGCCTCTGCGGGGTGTTCACACAGACGAAGTGCACATCGCCGAACGCCGCCACCTCGGCGTAGTCCGTGGTGAACCGCAGCCGCCCGCTGGACCCCTCGATCCCGGCGACATGCTTGCGCAGCAGCTCCTCAAGCCCCGGCTCGTACATGGGGACCTCGCCCCGCCGGAGCATCTCGATCTTCTCCGGGACGACGTCGAGCCCCAGGACCTCGAAGCCGAGTTCGGCCATGGCCGCGGCGTGGGTGGCGCCGAGGTAACCGGTACCGATCACGGTGATCTTGAGGGCCATGGGGACTCCCACTGGGTAGCGTCTGTAGTGCGGGGCCGAGCATAGCCGTCGGCCCTGGCGGGCAACTTTCCCGCTGTCGTCAAGCTCACGTACCCGTGCCGTGGGCGGACCCCTAAAATTTGGGTTACTTAACGGTAATTAGCGCCAGCAGCATCACAGCGTCTTCCTTGGAGCGTGAGAGACCTTGGCCGGATCGGCTGACTTCGACCTGTACCGCCCGTCCGAGGAGCACGAACTGCTCCGCGACACCGTTCGCGCGCTGGCCGAGGCGAAGATCGCGCCGTATGCCGCCGCGGTGGACGAGGAGGCCCGCTTCCCGCAGGAGGCGCTGGACGCGCTGGTGGCCAACGACCTGCACGCGGTGCACGTACCCGAGTCGTACGGCGGAGCGGGCGCGGACGCGCTGGCCACGGTGATCGTCATCGAGGAGGTGGCGCGCGTCTGCGCCTCGTCCTCCCTCATCCCGGCGGTGAACAAGCTGGGCTCGCTGCCGGTGCTCCTCTCCGGCTCCGAAGAGCTGAAGAAGAAGTACATGACACCGCTCGCCAAGGGCGACGCGATGTTCTCGTACTGCCTCTCCGAGCCCGAGGCGGGCTCCGACGCGGTCGGCATGAAGACGCGCGCGGTCCGCGACGGCGACCACTACGTCCTCAACGGCGTGAAGCGCTGGATCACCAACGCGGGCGTCTCCGAGTACTACACGGTGATGGCCGTAACGGACCCGTCCCAGCGCTCGAAGGGCATCTCCGCCTTCGTCGTCGAGAAGTCGGACGAGGGCGTCTCCTTCGGCGCCCCCGAGAAGAAGCTCGGCATCAAGGGCTCCCCGACCCGCGAGGTCTACCTCGACAACGTCCGTATCCCCGCCGACCGCGTGATCGGCGAGGAGGGCACCGGCTTCGCCACGGCGATGAAGACCCTGGACCACACCCGCATCACCATCGCCGCCCAGGCCCTCGGCATCGCCCAGGGCGCCCTGGACTACGCCAAGGGCTACGTCCAGGAGCGCAAGCAGTTCGGCAAGCCGATCGCCGACTTCCAGGGCATCCAGTTCATGCTCGCCGACATGGCCATGAAGATCTCGGCCGCCCGCGCCCTGACCTACCAGGCCGCCGCCGCCTCCGAACGCGGCGACACCGACCTCACCTACCAGGGCGCCGCGGCCAAGTGCTTCGCGTCGGACGTGGCGATGGAGGTGACGACGGACGCGGTCCAGCTCCTCGGCGGTTACGGCTATACGCGTGACTATCCGGTGGAGCGGATGATGCGGGACGCCAAGATCACGCAGATTTATGAAGGCACGAACCAGGTCCAGCGCATCGTGATGGCGCGGAACCTGCCGTAGTCCCGGGTCCGTGGCCATTCGGCGGATCGGCACATCAGCCCCCGGAGCGAATCCGGGGGCTTTTGTCGCCTAGTGGACGCTTCACGGGCTTTGCCGATGCGGCATTCGCGAGGAATTGTTCACGTCCGCCCGATGGCGCGTGGTGGCGGAGAGGCGTACGACGGAAGGGCACGGGGCCCGACCACGGACCCCTTTCCCACCCCAGGAGGAGCCATGACCCAGCCCGGAACCATGACCGCGATGAGCAAGGCGATGCAGGACTGCGTCCAGGCCTGCATGTCCTGCCACTCCGTGTGCGAGGAGACCATGAGCTCCTGCATGCAGATGGGCGGGCAGGCCCAGATGCAGATCATGCGGGCGCTGATGGACTGTTCCGAGATGACCCGCATGTGCGCGGACATGATGATGCGCCGCTCGCCGATGTCGGCCGAGATGTGCGCGATGTGCGCCAAGGCGTGTGACATGTGCGCCGAGGCGTGTATGTCCATGCCGGACGACGAGCAGATGATGCGCTGCGCCGAGGCCTGTCGCCGCTGCGCCGAGATGTGCCGCGCGGTGGCCTGAGCCCCGCCGACGGGCCCCGGCGTCGTTCAGAGCAGCGGCGCCAGGGCCCGTTCCAGGTCGGCCGGTGCACGGAAGTGGACGGTGGCCATGCCGAGCGCGGCCGCCGCCTGAACGTTCTCCAGGGTGCCGTCCACGAACAGGCACCGGTCGAGCGGTACGCCCGCCAGGTCGGCGGCGATGCGGTAGATCCGCGGATCCGGCTTGACCAGCCCGACGCGGGCGCTGCCGACCAGGACCAGCGGCGCCGGGGCCCGCTCCCGGTTGGTCGGTCCGCTGCGCCGGGTGCGGGTAGTCGTGGCTGGTCGCGCAGTTCCCCGCGCCCCTTGGGGGGTGCGGCTGTCCCGCGCTGTTCAAACTTGGGTCAGCCACCCGAGACCGTGACCTTCTCGTCGTTCTTCAGCTGCTCGACCAGCGTCTTCACCTTGGCCGTGTCCCACTGGAGGTTGCCGTTGGGGGCGTTGCCCGCGAGGGGCATGTTCATCGACGTGCCGTCGCCGCCGCTGACGCCCTTCATCGCCCAGAACATGTCGGCGAGGTCGAACAGGCCCATGTCCTTGTCGACGACGAGGGAGTCCAGGCCGGCGCCCATGGTCGGGTACAGCTTGAACGGGTTGAGGACCGTGCTCGGCGTGGCCACCTGGTTGGCGAGCGCGGAGAGGAACTTCTGCTGGTTCTTCGTGCGGTCCAGGTCGGAGCCGGCCAGCGCGTACCGGGTGCGGACGAAGGCGAGGGCCTGCTCGCCGTTGAGGACCTGCTTGCCCTTCTTCAGGTCCGCGCCGGACTTGGAGTCCTTGATGTTCTGCGGGATGTCCATCTCGACACCGCCGACCGCGTCCACGATGTTCGCGAAACCGGCGAAACCGATCTCGACGTAGTGGTCGATGTGCAGTCCGGTGTTGAACTCGACGGTGCGGACCAGCAGTTCGGGCCCGTCCTCGGCGTAGGCCGCGTTGAGCTTCACATGCCGGCCCGTGCCCTGGTACGTCTTGCCGGACTCGGAGCCGACGAACGTCGGTATCTCCACGTCCGAGTCGCGCGGCAGCGAGATCAGGGTCGAGCCGTTGCTGCCGGTGTGCAGGATCATCATCGAGTCCGTGCGCTTGCCCTCGGCGGACCCGGTGTGCAGTTCCTTCTTCTGCTCGTCGGTCATGCCCTCACGGCTGTCGGAGCCGACGATGAGGTAGTTCGTGCCCTCGCCCGCTTCCGGCCGGTCGATCACCTTCGACAGGTCGACCTCGCGGTTGAGCTTGGAGTCGGCCCAGAAGTACGTGCCGACGAGCGTGACGACCAGCACGGTCACCACCGTGATCGACGTCACCTTGATACGGCGCCGCCAGTTCGGCGCGGGCCGCGGCGCAGGCCCGCCGTAGCCGTCGCCGGGTCCGCCGGGTCCGCCGGGGCCCCGGCCGCCCGGGGTGCCGTACACCTGGCCGGTGTTATAACCGCTGTCGTAACCGTCGTATCCCCGTCCGTCGACGTACGACGGCTGCTGCGGGACGTACGGCGGTGTCGCCTGGCCGCCGCCGGGCGGTGCCGTCGGGCCGCGCCGCACCTGGCGCATCACGCGGGCGCCTTCGGGCTGCGCGCCTGCGCTGCCGCGTCCGTACCGGGTGCCGCGGTTGTCGTCGGACCATCCCTGGGGCCAGTCATTCATGCGCCCCAGTGTGCAGGGCGTGGATGTGTGCCTTACAAGGTTCGGCGGAAAATCACAGCGCGGCTGTTGCGAAGCTGACACAAAATCCACGGCCTTCACCTCGGCATAAGGTGGAGGCCATGACAGACCAGGCCAGCGCCCCGGAGCCGGAGACCCCGGACACTCCGGACATCCCGGGTAAGCCCACCTCCGCCTCCCGGACCACTCTCAGCCACATCATGACCCACAGCGACACGAACCTGCTGGGCACCGTGCACGGCGGCGTGATCATGAAGCTGGTCGACGACGCGGCGGGCGCGGTCGCCGGCCGGCACAGCGGCGGCCCCGCCGTCACCGCGTCCATGGACGAGATGGCGTTCCTGGAGCCGGTCCGCGTCGGTGACCTGGTCCACGTCAAGGCCCAGGTCAACTGGACCGGCCGGACCTCGATGGAGGTCGGCGTCCGGGTCCTGGCCGAACGCTGGAACGAGTCCACCCCGCCCACCCAGGTCGGCTCCGCCTACCTCGTCTTCGCCGCGGTCGACGCCGACGGCAAGCCCCGCCGGGTCCCACCGGTCATACCGGAGACGGAGCGCGACAAGCGCCGCTACCAGGAGGCCCAGATCCGCCGCACCCACCGGCTGGCACGCCGCCGGGCGATCATGGAGCTGCGGGAGAAGCGGGCGGCGGAGGGGTTCGAGGACTGACAAAGCCCCATGAGGGCGGAGGGCGTCGAGAGCCGACGCTTACTAAGGGGTCCTTGCACTCTGCCCGCCCGGGTCGCGCGGCCTGGCACCGCACCTCGCCGCGTTGCCGAAACGCCCAGGTAGCGGCGCTACCAGGGCGCTCCGGCGCCTTGCGATGCACGGCACCAGACCACGCGACCTGATCGGACGCTCATAGTGCAAGGACCCCCAACGGGCGTGGAGCGCTTCGAGAGCCGACGCTTGCTTGCGAGCGCGGACGGGGTCGTCGACTGGCGTGGCGCTACGAGCACTTCACCTCGTCCCCCCGCACCACCCCGAACTCCCCCTCCCGCACATCCGTCGCCTTCACCTTCCGTACCTGCCGGTAGTCCGTCCCGACGATCACCTTGAGCGTCGCGCCCTGTCCCTTGACCGGTCGCAGCTCGCTGCCGGGCAGGGCCGCCGCGAGGGACCTCGCGGAGCGGTCCCAACGGGGGTCGTAGGCGATGATCGTCCGGCGGACGGACTGGGTCGCGGCGTTCGTCGGCCGGCGGGTGGTGCTGAAGCCCGTGGCCGCCAGGGCGGCGTCCGCGCGGCGGCCGAGGCCGGGGGTCTTCGTGCCGTTCTCCACCTGGACGCGGATCTGCTGGGGTGCCACCTCCACGCGTACCGACGTGTCCTTGGGGCGGCCCGCGGCCAGTGGCTTGTCGTCGCGCAGGGCCCGGAAGAGGCGGCCGGACCTCACGGGGTCCCACTTCAGGGTCGAACCGATGCCCTTCACGGGGTATCCCATCCGGCCGATGGGGACCGTCGCGAACTCCGAGGAGGACGGGGAGAAGCTGCGCATCGCCCGGCCGAGGTCCAGCAGTTCCTCCGTGCCGAAGCTCTTGTCCGCGCGGACGGAGCCCAGCACCGCCCGCATCACGTCCCGGAACTTCATCGGGTTCAGCAGCACCCCGGACGACGTCGACTGGTCGATCAGCGCGGCCAGGAAGTGCTGCTGGCGCTGCATCCGGCCGAGGTCGGACGCCCCGTCGACGTAGCGGGCGCGGACGTACTGCAGGGCCTGGCCGCCCGAGAGCCGGTGTGTGCCGGCGGGGAGGTTCAGGCCGGTGTGGGAGTCCTTCAGCGGGCGCGCGGTGCAGATCTTCACGCCGCCGAGCACGTCCACCGTCCGCATGAAGCTGGTGAAGTCGATCTCCAGATAGTGGTCGATCTTCACGCGCGTCATGCGCTCGACCGTGCGCACGGTGAGCTGGGGCCCGCCCTCCGAGTACGCCGCGTTCAGCCTGACCGGATGCGCCGCGTGCCGCTTGCCGGTGGTGTGGTCGATGTGCGCGGGCAGCTCGGCGTAGGAGTCGCGCGGCAGGCTCACCACGCTGGCCCGCTTCCGGTCCTCCGAGATGTGCACGATCATGATCGTGTCGGTGCAGTGGCAGGGCGCCCCGCCGAGGCGGTACTTGCGCCGCTCGGCCTGGGAGATCTTGTCCCGGCCGTCGGTGCCGACCAGCAGCACGTTCATGCCGTGCCCGGCCCGCGGCCGGTTCTTCATGTCCCGGAACGGGTCGACCCGGGTGATGCCCGCGTCCAGGCTGCTGACCACCGCGTGCCCGATCCCGGCCGAGGCGAGGATCACCACGGACAGCGTGGTGATCGCCCGCATGGCCCAACGCGGCTTCTTCCGCCGTACGGGCGGACGCACCGCGGGGCGGGGTTGCGGGCGGCGCTGCGGCCGGGCAGGGGACCGAGGCGGCGAGGCGGGCATGGGAAAACCTCCGCTGGAGCGGGCGCTGCGGTCGTACGTGGGATCATGAGCACCGTAGGCCCATACGATCTGTGGCCCGGTGCACCGCCACGGGCGGGGCGTCTCGCTGTCCCCCGTTCGCGGTAACGTGAGCCCCCTATGAACGCCAATCCCGACGTGCAGCTCCCCGCCGTGTCCGTGATCATGCCCGTCCTCAACGAGGAGCGGCATCTGCGCGGCGCCGTCCACGCGATCCTCGCCCAGGAGTACGCCGGCGAGATGGAGGTCGTGATCGCCCTCGGCCCGTCCACGGACCGCACGGACGAGATCGCGGCCGAGCTGGTCGCCGAGGACCCCCGGGTGCACACGGTCCCCAACCCGACCGGCCGGACGCCCGCCGCGCTGAACGCCGCGATCAAGGCCTCCCGGCACCCGATCGTGGTCCGCGTCGACGGCCACGGCATGCTGTCCCCGAACTACATCGCGACCGCCGTACGGCTCCTGGAGGAGACCGGCGCGCAGAACGTCGGCGGCATCATGCACGCCGAGGGCGAGAACGACTGGGAGCACGCCGTCGCCGCCGCGATGACGTCGAAGATCGGCGTCGGGAACGCCGCGTTCCACACCGGCGGCCAGGCGGGGCCCGCGGAGACCGTCTACCTCGGCGTCTTCCGCCGCGCGGCTCTCGAACAACAGGGCGGGTACAACGAGGAGTTCATCCGCGCCCAGGACTGGGAGCTGAACTTCCGGATCCGCGAGGCGGGCGGGCTGATCTGGTTCTCGCCGGAGCTGAAGGTGTCGTACCGGCCGCGGCCCAGCGTGAGGGCGCTGGCCAAGCAGTACAAGGACTACGGCCGTTGGCGGCACGTCGTCGCCCGCTACCACGCCGGTTCCATCAACCTGCGCTACCTCGCCCCGCCGACCGCCGTGTGCGCGATCGCGGCCGGTCTGGTCGTGGGCGCCGCGCTGACGCCGTGGGGGTTCGTGATCCCCGGCGGCTACCTGGCGGCGATCGCCCTCGGCTCCGTACCGGCGGGCAAGGGCCTGCCCCTGAAGGCCCGGCTGCAGATCCCCGTCGCCCTCGCCACGATGCACATGTCGTGGGGGTACGGCTTCCTGACCAGCCCCAGGTCGCTGGCGAGGCGGGTCATCGCGTCCCGGCGGCCGGCCGTGCGGGACTCCGCCTCCGCGTGAGCGTCCCTCGGGGGCGTGCCACCGGGCACGCCCCCGGCGCGCTCTACCAGCGGTAGGGCGCGTACACGTCCATGCACTGGCCGCGGTCCGACCCGTTGATCGCGCCCGCCGACTCCGGCACGTCCCCGGCCTCCGGGGCCGTCTGCTTCGGGTACGTCGTCCCGCTGCGCCAGTCGGCGCCCACGACCAGCGTGACCCCGCTGACATCGGTCGACTTCTGCACCGAACTCAGCGGTATCCCGAGGGACTTGGCGACCCGCTGGGCGTCGCCCTCCAGTTCGGCGCTCGGGTAGCGGACGACCGTCTTCTCCACGGACAGCCCGCCGGTCGTGTCCGCCGCGGCCCGCGTGAAGCCCTTCTCCACGAGCGCCGCGGCGAGCGCACCCGCCCGACCGTCGACCGCGCCCTCGGAGTCGGACCGGGTGGCGTTCTGCACCAGGACCCCGATCTCGGCGTCGTCGGCTGCGGGGTCGCCGGACTCCTTCTGCAAGCTCTCCTGAGTGCTCCCGGTCTTCTCCGACGACGCCTTGCCGTTCTTGTCGAAGGCCACGTCGTCCCGGATCATCGCCCAGATCTTCTCGGCGTCCGCCCCGGCCGGCACCAGATGGTTGGCGTTCTGCGGGTCGGTGACCGTCGGCAGGGTCGTCATGGTGATGCGGTTCGTCGGCACCGTCTTCAACTGCATGGCGAGGTCGTACAGCTGCTCCACCCTGCCGATCTCCTCCGAGACCTTCAGCGCCTTCGTGGCCGTCTCGGCGAGGTTCATCAGCCGGCCGGTGTCCGTGAAGACGTTCTGCTGCTTCAGGGTGCGGATCATCGAGTTCATGTACATGTGCTGGGCCTTGGCCCGGCCCACGTCGCTGTAGAAGGCGTGCCGGGTGCGCAGCCACTGCAACGCCTGCTTGCCCTGCACCTTCTGCTTGCCGGCCTTCAGCTTCAGCCCGGAGCCGCCGGGCACGCCGGGCAGCGGGCGGTCCCACACGTTCTGCCGCACACAGACCTCGACGCCGCCGACCGCGTCGGCGATGCTGACCACACCCGCGAAGTCGATCGTCATCCAGTGGTCGATGTAGACCCCGGTGAGGTTCTCCCAGGTGGTCAGCGTGCAGCCGGCGCCGCCCCGGGCGAGGGACTCGTTGATGATCCGGTTGGTCGCCGGGTAGGTCTCGCCGGTCTCCGGGTCCGTGCACGCGGGTATGTCCACCCGGGTGTCACGCGGGATGCTCACCACGGAGGCGCTCTTGCGGTCCGCCGAGAGGTGGACCAGCATCTGCACGTCCGCGAGCGGCTTGCTGCCGACGCTGCTCCTGGAGCCGCCGAGTTCCAGGTTCTCCGCCGTGTTCCGGCTGTCGGAGCCGATCAGCAGGATGTTCAGCGGCGTCTGCCCGGCCGCGTTCGGCTGAGGCTTCTCGGCCTTGGAGTCACCGCCGCTGCGCCGGCCGGTCTCCAGGTTGTCGTTGAGGTTCTGGTAGTAGAGGTAGCCCGCGCCGGCGGTGCCGAGTATGACCACCGACAGCACCGTCGCCGACCAGCGCAGCGCACGCCGTCTGCGCGGGCTCCGCGCGGTGCCGCGGCGCCCCCCGCGCCGCCCGCCGCCGCCGTGCCGCCCGCCGCCGTGCCGCCCGCGGCCGTCCGCCGCGTCCGTGGATCCCTCGTCCCGCGTGGTGGGGAACCCCGTGCCCTCGTCCTCCACCACGGGCACCTCTTTGCGCACACCCGTCTGCGCCACTTGCCTGCCCTCCCACCCCTGCGCCTGCCCACACGGGTCCGCCCCGCGCCAAGTCAGACGCGCGACGGACCCGTTGGGTTACCCCCCAATTCACTATTGGGCGCACTCGACCTTGTCTGCCGTGGACTTCTCGACGTCCGGCGCCTTCGTCGGAGCGGTGAGGGAGACGCCCGCACCCTTGAAGTCCTTGCCCAGCGTCAGCGTCATCGTGGGCAGGCCCTGGGAGTTCTCCACGCTCTCGCCGGGCTTCATCGCGGACCCGGCCAGGCCCATGATGGCGGCCAGCCTGCGTGCCTGGTCCGCCTGCTCGGGCGCGTACTCCAGGGTGGTCTTGCTCAGTTCCTCGTCCGCGTTGCCCGCGTTCTCGGACTTCGTCACGCCCTCGTCGTTCTGCAGCCAGTTGAGGGTCTCCTGGGCGCTGCCCGCCGGGGCGCCGCCGTTGAGGATCCGCACCCGCACCTCGGAGGGGTCGGCCTTGCTGCCCTTGAGCCGGGCGGCCACCGAGGCCTTCTCCTGCGCCTTCTGCTGTTTGACCTCGGTGAAGGAGACGTCGTTCTTGATGGCCTCGAAGACCTCGGGTGCCTTCGTCTGGTCGACCACGACGGTCGCCTTCACCGTCTCGGCCGGGTTGTCGACGACCGGCACGGTGGTGAACGTCAGGTTCTTGGTGTTGAGCTTGCCCAGCTCCAGACCGAGGTCCTTGAGCTTGCCGATGCTGTCCAGCTGGGAGTCGACGGTCAGCGCCTTGGTGCCCGCCTCGGCCAGCTTCAGCATCTTCGACGGGTTGGTGAGCGTGTCGTTGGACTTCAGCTTGCGCATCAGCGCGCTGAGGAACTGCTGCTGGAGGTTGATCCGGCTCAGGTCGCCGCCGGTGCCCACGGAGTGCCGGGTGCGGACGTACGCCAGCGCCTGCTCGCCCTCGATGGTGTGCGTGCCGGCCGGCAGGTTCAGCTTGGAGTCCCGGTCGTTGATGTCCTTGGCCAGACACACCTCGACGCCGCCGACCGCCGTGGTCAGCGTCTTGACCGCGTTGAAGTCGGCGACCATGAAGTTGTCCGGCGTGATCCCGGTCAGCTCGGTGACCGTGCGCATGGTGCAGGAGGGGGTCCGTCCGCTCTGGCCGAGGCTGGTGTTGAAGCGGACGTTCGTCGAGCCCGGGATCACCTTGGTGGAGCCGTCCGCCTGCGTGGTCGGGCAGTCCGGGACGTCCACGATCAGGTCGCGGGGGATGCTGAGCGCGGTCGCGTTGGAGCGGTCCTTGGACACGTGCAGCAGGATGGTGGTGTCCGCGTGGCCGGGGCTGCCCGCGTCGCCGTAGGACTCGTTGCCCGCGCCGGTGCGCTTGTCGGTGCCGATCAGCAGGATGTTGATGGCCTTGTCCTTCTGGAAGCCACCGGTGCTGGCGCCGTCGTCGGCGACGGAGGTGATGTTGTCGTTGAGGTGCTCGATGTAGATGTATCCGGCGCCCGCCACCGCGAGGAGGATGAAGGCCATGGTGCCGCCGGTCCACAGCACGGCCTTCTTCCCGTTCGCCTTCTTCGCGGGTCGGCGGCCACGTCGTGCCGACGGGGGTTCGGCGGGTGCGCCGCGGCGCCTGCGCGGGCCCGGGATCTCATGGCCCGGGGCGTTCTGCTGCTGACGGCCGGGGACCGGCGTACGGGCGCGGGGGGATCCGCCGGTGCCGCGGGAGCCTGCTCTGCGCGGGCCGGGAACCGTCGACTGCGGTGCGGAAGGACTCAGTCGCAGTTCGTATTCGCCGGTGTTCGGATTGAGTACCCACTGGTCTGCGGGGTCGATGTTCTCCGCCCGCCCACGGCCTTGCGCGTCCACGGTTGTCTGAATCCTCCGTCGGGGCCACGCGGCGCCTTCCCCCTTGAGGCGCTCGGTCTCGTACAAACCACGTACACAGTGCGCGACCCCGGAAATGGACTGCGTGGCCGGGGGTCGGGTGCACCGAAGCGCTCACACTATCCGGCCAGTTCAGCGCCGAGCGACGGCGGTGACCAATTCCACGTCCCTACAACTGGGCAATCCGCCCATTTCCTGGAACGAAAGTTCGCCGACTTGGTGCCCGCTTTACCGGCAGCCGTCCTCGGCGGCGGTCTTCCCGCTGAACGTGGGCGCCGGGGAAACCGGGGCCAGGAGGGAATCGGCGTACTCCCCGTAACCGTCCGACTGCGAATCCGCACCCCCGCTCCCCTCCGAGGAGCTTTCGCGGAAATCCAGCACGGCCTTCCCCGAGACCCGCACCGGGGCGTCGGTGCGCAACCGCTCGAAGAGCCGCTCGGCTTCGGGTTCCCTCAACTGGTCGCGATTGGCATTGCGGGCATAGGACTCCCGCGGCACTGTCAGGAACTGCACGCGTTCCGTGGGAATGTCGCGCAGCCCACGGACAAGGTCGTACAAACCGCGCAGACTTGCCAGCCCCGGGTCCGTGGTGAGCGACGAGGTGGCCGCGTCCAGCACGGGGTACAGCTTCACGGGATTCAGCAGTACGTCACTGCCGCGCAGCTTCTGCACCAGCGCCGCGAGGAATCGCTGCTGGCGCTCCATCCGGTCGGTGTCGCTGCCGTCGCCGAGGGACTTGCGGGCGCGGACGTAGCCGAGGGCCTGCTCGCCGTCGAGCGTCACGGTGCCCGCGGGCAGCCGGAGCTTGGCCTCCTTGTCGACGATCGGCTCGGCCAGGCAGATCCGTACGCCGCCGACGGCGTCGACCAGCTTCTTGAACCCGCTGAAGTCGACGACCGCGTGATGGTCGATCCGGATGTCCGTCATCCGCTCGACGGTACGGATCGTGCAGGCCGAACCGCCCGTCTCGAAGGCGTGGTTGAACATCGCGAACACCGGGTCGGTGCGGCTGCCGTCCGGGCGCCGGCAGCTCGGGACGTCCACCATCAGGTCGCGGGGGATCGAGACGGCGGTGGCGCTGCGGCGCCCGGCCGACAGATGCAACAGGATGGTGGTGTCGGACCGCTCGGTCCCGGTGTCCCGCCCGTACGTGCGGTTGCCCGCCCCGGCCCGTGAGTCCGACCCGACGAGCAGGATGTTCTGCGCGCCCCGCACCAGCGCGGTGGGCCGCTCCCGCTCGTAGCGCGCGAGCTCGGCGGCCGCGGCCTCGTCGGGCGTGATGTTCCCGTCGAGCTTGGCGTACACGATCCACCCGGCGGCCAGCGCGCCCGCGACGACCGCCGCGACCCCCGCCGTGCCGCCCCGTATCCAGCGCCGCCGGCGTCGGCGTATGAGCCCGTCGCCGGTCGCCGACACCCCGGCGCCCGGCCCGAGAACCACCGCCGGCGTGTCGTCGTCCGGACCCCCGGATGGCATGCCTGCGGTGTCCCTCACGACGGAATCCACCCCTCATGGAGTCTTGTGACACTGCTCCTACGACCATGACCCGGACGGGGTGGGGGCGCGGGTGGGGGTGGGCTGAACGGGTGAGGCGACCGGCCGCAACGGCGCCGCGGACCACCGACGGCACATCGCGGCCCTCCAGCGGAGCGCTCAGCGGGCCGTCGCCGTGACGCGCTCGGCCTCGATCCGCTTGGCCAGGGACTCGCCGTCCAGCCGGTCCAGGTTCCGGCACAGCACCACGGACCCGCCGATGGCGAGCGGCGCGTACAGCCCGGCGCTGAGGCCCTCCCAGGTGTCGTACGGCAGTGCGGACAGGATCCGCGATCCGGGCCCCGTCAGATCCAGCCCGGGCGCGTCGCCCGCCGCCCGCTCCACGACCTCCGCCGCGGTGTACTCCGCCCCGGCCACGATCAGCGCGGGCGCCTCCGGGTCCACCGGCGCGTACGGCGTGAACCGGTCGCCGTGACTCGGCACGTCCACGGCGTAGTCGGCGTACCCCTCCGGCGGCGACGGGAAGCGCCGCCCCAGCGGTGCCAGCGACAGCGCGTACCGCTCGCCGCGGCAGGCGAGCCCGTCCTCGAACCGGCCGGGCCCGGCCACCACGAAGTCCGCCCAGGCCGGATCGCCGTCCATGTCCGCGAGCACGCCGACCGACGAACACGCCAGCAGCCACACCGCCGTCTGCCAATGCGCGGGCAGCAGCAGCGCCACCCGGTCGCCGGGCTCGGCCGACAGTCCGTCCTGGATCAGGTTCGCCGTCTTGGCCACCCAATTGGCGAAGGTGGCCACGGACAGTTCGACCCGTTCTCCGGTGGCGTCGTCGTAGAACGTGACCAGGGGGCGCGCGGGGTCCGCGGCGAGCGCGGAACGCAGCAGGTCGGCAGGGGTGCGATCGGTGGCGTTCACCTGCGCAAGCGTACGCGCGCGGCCGGGCGCGCATCGAGTGGCGGGGCCACCGGTTCGGGCGAATCCGCCCCGACGGCACGTCAATTCCCCGATGGACAGATTTATATGACTATGCCCAGTATCAGGGGCATGCGTGGATTTCTTGCTTCCTCCATCGGCGTGACCTGTGCCGCCGCCCTCGCCCTGCCGCTGACCCTGCCCGTGACCACGGCGACCGCGTTCCCGGCGCCGAGCGCGGCGGCCGGGACGAGGGCCGCCGACCCGTCCGTCCAGCCCGGCATCCCCGGCAGTACCCAGTCGCTGCCGCTGGTTCCTCTGGCCGGTGAGCGTGCCGAGGGCGCGCCCGGCGCGCAGGGCCTGCCCCGCCGGGACGTACGGCGTTTCTCGCTCGTCGGCGTCGCCTGGGACGACCCGGACACCGAACTCCACGGCCGCGTCCAGGTCCGTACGCGTGCGGTGGGCACCGGCGCCTGGTCCGGCTGGCAGGACGTCGAGACCCACAACGCCGACCACGGCCCCGACCCGGGCACCAGCGAACACTCCTCCGGCCGGCTCCGTGGCGCCACCGCGCCGTTGTGGGTGGGGGACTCCGACGGCGTGGAGGTACGGGTCCTGCCCGAGACCTCCTCGCGTACGGCCGCCCCGCTCCCCTCAGGCCTCCGCCTCGAACTCGTGGACCCCGGCCGGGCGGACACCGCCCGCGGTGCCGATGACGATCCCCCGCTGACCGGTCCCCTCAGCGCCGAGACGACCGCGGCCTCGGAGGCCAACGCCCTGCTCGCGCCGCTCGGCGCCACCAAGATCCCGGCCCTGGACCGGGCGGACACCGAGGACGAGATGTTCGTGCTGCGGGCCCCCGAGTTGACGGCGGAACAGCTGGCCGAGCCGTACATCGGCCCGCGCCCGGGCATCACCACCCGGCGCGGCTGGGGCGCCGACGAGAGTCTGCGCGAGAAGGAGTTCCTGTACACGAAGCAGGTCAAGGTGGCCTTCGTGCACCACACCGCCACCGGGAACAACTACACCTGCGCACAGGCGCCGTCCGTCATCCGCAGTATTTACCGCTACCACGTGGTGAGCATGGGCTGGCGGGACATCGGCTACAACTTCCTCGTCGACAAGTGCGGAAACATCTACGAGGGGCGTGCCGGGGGCGTGGCGGAGCCGGTCATGGGGGCGCACACCCTCGGTTTCAACCACGACAGCATGGGGATCGCCGTCCTCGGCACGTTCAACTCCACCTCACCGCCCACGGCGACGGTGGAGGCCATCGGGCAGTTGACGGCCTGGAAGCTGGGCCTCTTCGGGGGCGATCCGGGGGGCAAGACATATCTCAAGTCCGGGGGTGGCAACCTCTACAAAAAAGGTACGAACGTACGACTGAACGTGATCTCCGGCCACAAGGACGGTTTCCTGACGGACTGCCCAGGAGAGCTCCTGTACGGCAAGCTCGGATCCATCCGGTCGCAGGCGTCAAGCCTCCAGGGGCGGCCCTGAGGGGCCGGAGGGTGTGGGGCGGGGGCCTGTGGCGTACGACGGGGGCGAAGGCGAAGTGTTCAGTGGGGGGCTTTCGGTGAGGGCGTACGGCCGTCGAGGGCACCGGACAACGGTCTGCATACACTGGCCGGCCGAAAGACAGTTCGGCCGGTCCCGGCAGGAAGCAGAGACGACAGGTGACAGAAGCGATCCTCCTGGTCGGCGGCAAGGGCACCCGGCTGCGCCCGCTCACGGTGCACACGCCCAAGCCGATGGTCAGGGCGGCGGGGGTGCCGTTCCTCACGCATCAGCTGGCGCGGGCGAGGGCGGCGGGGGTGGAGCACATCGTGCTCGCCACGTCCTATCTGGCGGAGGTCTTCGAGCCGTACTTCGGGGACGGCGCCTCGCTGGGACTGCACATCGAGTACGTCACGGAGGAGGAGCCACTCGGCACGGGCGGGGCGATCCGGAACGTGGCGTCGCGGCTGCACTCCGGTCCTGAGGATCCGGTACTCGTCTTCAACGGGGACATTCTGACGGGGCTGGACATCAGGGCGTTGGTGCGGACGCACGAGACGACGGGGGCGGATGTCTCCCTGCATCTGACGCAGGTGACGGACCCTCGGGCGTACGGGCTGGTGCCCACGGACGAGACGGGGCGGGTGACGGCGTTCCTGGAGAAGCCGCAGACGCCGGAGGAGATCGTCACCGACCAGATCAACGCGGGGGCGTACGTCTTCCGGCGCTCGGTGATCGACACGATTCCGGTGGGCAGGCCGGTGTCCGTGGAACGCGAGACCTTCCCGGATCTGCTGTCGGCGGGGGCGCACTTGCAGGGGATGGTCGACTCCACGTACTGGCTGGACCTGGGCACGCCGGCGGCGTTCGTACGGGGCTCGGCGGACCTGGTGCTGGGCCGGGCGCCGTCTCCGGCGGTGCCGGGACGCTGTGGTGACCGCCTTGTCCTTCCTACGGCGAGGGTGGCGCCGGACGCGAAACTCGCCGGCGGCACGGTGGTGGGCGAGGGGGCGTTCGTGGCGGAGGGCGCGCGGGTGTTCGGGAGCACGATCCTGCCGGGCGCGGTGATCGAGCCGGGCGCCGTCATCACCGACTCCCTCATCGGCACCCGGGCGCGCGTCGGGCAACGCTCCGTCCTGACCGGGGCGGTCATCGGTGATGGCGCGGTGGTCGGTCCGGACAACGAACTCCGGGAGGGGGCGCGGGTGTGGTGCGATGCCCGGATTCCGGGGGGTGCGGTGCGGTTCTCGTCGGATCAGTAGGGCTGGGGTTGGGCCGGGTGCCTGCGGCTGTCGCCGTGGTGGCGGCCGCAGCGCGCGCAGCTGCGGGCAGTCGTGCCGCTGGGGCGGCACGGGTAGGGCGCAGCGGCACCCCGTCGCGCCGGGTTGCGCAACGCGCCTGCGTCAGCCAATGGCACCTGTCGCGCCGGGTTGCGCAACGCCCCTGCGCAGCCCGCGCAGCGCAGGGCGCCTACCAGCGCCCGATGTCCCCCCGAGGCATCTTCGGTGCCCTCCTCGGCGGTACCCTCCCGCTCAGCAGGATCAGGCGAGCCGCGCGATGGCGTTGCCCGGCGTAGGGCTCCAGCAGGGACAGCATCACGGAGTCGTCCGCGTCCCGGTCCCCGGCCAGCGCCCACCCCACGATCCCCGGCAGATGCAGATCCCCCACGGTCACCTCGTCCGGCGCCCCATGGCTGCGCTGCACGGTCTCCGCCGACGTCCACGGCCCCACCCCCGGCACCAGCTCCAACCGAGCCCGCGCGGCCCCGGGCTCCATCCCCGCCGCCTGCTCCAGCCGCGCGGCGACCCGTACCGCCCGCAGGATCGTGGACGCCCGCTTGTCGTCGACCCCGGCCCGGTGCCATTCCCAGGAGGGGATCAGCGCCCAGGTCCGCGGCGGTGGCATGACCCACATCCGCCCGGGCACCGGCCCCGGCGCCGGTTCCCCGAACTTCCGTACGAGCAACCGCCACGCCCGATACGCCTCGTCGGTCGTGACCTTCTGCTCCAGGACCGAGGGAATCAGGGACTCAAGGACCAGCCCGCTCCGCGTCAGCCGCAGGCCGGGCCGCCGATGCCGGGCCAGCGCGACGATGCGATGCCGGGGCGCGAAGAGGGAGGGGTCGTCCGAGGCCCCGAGCAGGTCGGGAAGCTGGTCGAGGAGCCAGTCCGCGCCGGGGCCCCATGCCTCGCCCCGCACCTGCGTGCCATGCGCCGACACCCGCAACGTTCCCGGCCCGGCCGGTGTGAGGCACGCGCGCCACACCGACCCGTCCGGCGTTGTCCGGAAGGTCGGATCCCCGGGGCCCCGCCGCAACGGACCCAGCACCAGCCCGAGGTCCAGCGGCCCGTCCGGCACCCAGGTCCGGACCCGCCCCGCCGTCCGCGCCATCTGCCGCGGCACGCCCGCGGGCACGACGACCTCCCCACCGCGCACCGTCGTGCGGGTGGGGCGGGGAGCGAAACGTCCGGCCACGAAGGTGATCCCAGGGGTAGAGGGGCTGCCCTATGAGAGTAGGCGTCGGAGCGGCATGGTCACCGCACCTCGATGAACGTCCCCGCGTCCCGCTCCGGTCGCGGCCGCGGTTCCTCCGCCGGGTGGCCGACCGCCACCGCGCCCATGGGATCCCAGTCCGCGGGCAGCCGCAGTACCTCGCGCACCACGTCCCGGCAGAACATCGTCGACGACACCCACGCCGAGCCCAGCCGCTCCCCGGCCAGCGCCACCAGGAAGTTCTGTACGCCCGCCCCGGCGGCGACCACGAACATCTCCCGCTCGGCCCCGTCCCGCCGCGCGTCCCCGTAGGTGTGGGAGCCGTCCATGACCAGGCAGGGGACCACCAGGTACGGCGCGTTGCGCAGCACGTCCCCGCGGCGTACCCGCTTGGCGATGGACTCCTCCGTCTTGCCGTCCCGCCGCAGGTCCGCGATCCAGGCGTCCCGCATGGCGTCCAGCAGCCCGGTCCGCGACGCGGGAGACTCCAGCAGGACGAAACGCCACGGCGTCGTGTGGTGCGGCGCCGGTGCCGTCACGGCCGCGGCCACGGCTCGGCGTACCGCGCCGGGGTCCACGGGCTCGTCCGTGAAGGACCGGACCGTACGCCGCTGGGTCACCGCCTCGCGCACCGCCTCCGACGTGCCGAGCCGGAACATGTCGTCACGTGCGCCCCGTACCAATGCCCGCGCTCCTTCCCCGTCCCCCTCGGCCACCGCGTGCGGCAGACCGCGTACGACCGCGACCGGCAGCCCGGCCGCCTTGCCCTTGACCAGGTCGCCCGCCGCGGCGAGCTCGTCGGCGGTGGCGACGACGGTGGCGCTGAGCGGATTGCCGTACGCGTCCGTGCCCCCGCGCAGATCGTCGAGTACGCGCACGCCGGCGGCGCCGATCGCCACATCGGTGAGCCCCGAGCGCCAGGGGCGCCCGAAGGTGTCGGTGACGATCACGCC
Organism: Streptomyces sp. TRM70350; assembly: GCF_019219825.1. Taxonomy (GTDB): domain Bacteria; phylum Actinomycetota; class Actinomycetes; order Streptomycetales; family Streptomycetaceae; genus Streptomyces. The sequence goes on from NZ_JAHUXH010000032.1 coordinate 63,809, forward strand.
GACGTTGACGCCCAGGGTGTCGCGCAGTCCGCTCCGGATCGCGCGCGCGGACGCGTCCGGGTCCTTGGGCAGCAACAGCACCGTCCCGGTGGGCGTGTTGGAGGCGTCGACGCCTGCGGCCGCCATGATCAGGCCCTGGCGGTTCTCGACGATGCGCAGGGGCCCGCGCCGGGCCACCACCCGTACCGTCTCGGCGTCGATCGCGGCCTCCCGGTCGTCCGCCTGGACGATCCGGCCCTCCGCCTTGGAGACGATCTTCGAGGTGACGAGGAGTACGTCCCCGTCGGCCAGCCCCGGTTCGGCGGCGGCGATCAGCTTGGCGAGGTCGTCCCCGGGCGCCACCTCGGGGAGGCCGGGGACCGCCCAGACGCGGTAGCCGGTCATGCGTCCCGCACCTCCTCGGCCAGCGCCAGCGCGTCGCGGGCCATCCGCGCGGCGGCCTCGTCGTCGGTCATCAGCAGGGGTACGGCCCGGCAGCGGATGCCCGCCGCCTCGACCCGCTCCACCGCGCTCGCGTCCACGGTGTCCACGAGCCAGCCGTCGAGCAGCCCCGAGCCGTAGTACTCGGCGACCGCCGCGGCCGTGGCCTCCACGCCGACCGCCGCGAGCACCTTGTCGGCCATCCCGCGCACCGGCGCGTCCCCGACGATGGGGGAGAGGCCGACCACCGGCACCCCGGCCTCGGCGATCGCCTCCCGGATGCCGGGCACGGCGAGGATCGTGCCGACCGAGACGACCGGGTTGGACGGCGGGAAGAGGATGACGTCGGCCTGCGCGAGCGCCTCCAGCACACCGGGTGCGGGCTTGGCCTGCTCGGCGCCGACCGGCACGACCGCCTCGGCGGGGACCGAGGCCCGCAGCCGTACCCAGTACTCCTGGAAGTGGATCGCCTTGCGCTCGCCGTCCAGTTCGACGGCCACGTGCGTCTCGACGCGGTCGTCCGTCATGGGGATGAGGCGGACGCCGGGCTGCCAGCGGTCGCACAGCGCCTCGGTGACCGCGCTCAGCGGGTAGCCCGCGCCGATCATCTGGGTCCGCACGATGTGCGTGGCGAAGTCCCGGTCGCCGAGGCCGAACCACTCCGGCCCCACGCCGTACGCCGCGAGTTCCTCCTTGAGGTGGAAGGTCTCGTCGGCCCTTCCCCAGCCCTGCTCCTCGTTGATGCCGCCGCCGAGCGTGTACATCACCGTGTCGAGGTCCGGGCAGACCTTCAGCCCGAAGAGGTGGATGTCGTCACCGGTGTTGCCGATGACGGTGATGTCCGCGTCCGGCACGGCCCGCTTCAGACCGCGCAGGAACCGGGCACCACCGATGCCGCCTGCCAGAACCACAATGCGCATGGGAGCCAGTGTTGCAGGCGGCTACGACAGCACGTGTTGCAGGCGGCTGCGACAACGCGTCAGGCGGTCACGGCACGCGCCTCGCAGCGGGCGGTGGTGTGCATGGGCATCTCCGTGAGGCCCGGGTAGTAGATGTGCAGGCTCACCGCCGGTTCGAGGGCGTCGTTCACCACCTCGTGCACATAGCCCGGCGCGAACACCCGCTGCGCCCCCGGCCCCAACGCGCGCGTGCCCCGCCGTGTCCGCTCGGTGAGGGTGCCGTCCAGGACGGTGAGAACACCGGAGGAGGGGCCGTGGTCGTGCGGGCCGCTGCCCTGGCCGGGCACCCAGGACAGCAGCCAGACCTCGTAGCCGGGGCCGGTGCGCAGCCGGTGGTACCAGCGGCTGGTGGCGTCGTACTCGACAAGGTGCTCCCACTGGGAGCGGTCGGCGGCGATGGAGCGGGCCAGGCCGACGAACTCGGCGACGGTGGCCGGGTGCTCGCGCGGGGCCTGGAGCAGGTGCGGGACTTCGAGGATGTCGCCGGCGATCTGGAGGTCGCTGTCGCTGTTCATGGGGTGGTGTGGTTCCTCGGCGGGAGAGCGGAGACGCGGAAAGAACGAGAAGACAGCCGAGTCGGGGCGACTCGGGGTGCAGCCGGAGCGCGTGGGGCTCAACAGCTGGAACAGCAACAACAGCTACAGCGAGCGTGGGCAGCACCGAGGGACCCGGCGGAGCGGGTCGAGGTGGGCGCCAAGTTCGCGAGCATGCCCACAAGGACACCGGCTCACACTCGCACTGTCAACTCGGCGCCCGATATGTGGGACATGTTTCACCTCTTCCGGTTCATCGCTCAGGTGAAAGGTTTGCTCAGGCCGTCACCGGGACACATGGCGCACAACCGGGCGCGCAAGCCTCGTTGCGATCCCGTGATCCGACTGTGATCCGGTTCGCATCGGCGCGCGCGTCGGAACGAGATCGAGCCAGTGGGCGTCCTTCTCCGTACAGGGTCTGCGTGAGGCCGGTGGCCTCCTGGACCCCGACAGCGTGTCAAGGTTTATGGCGATTTGAACACTTTCCGCACGGCCTTGGTTCCGCAGAGTGAATAAGGGGCTCAATAGCAGATCTCGGCTTGACTCGCCCGGAGCAGCACACTTGTAATTTCACTCGTGTCGTTCAGCCGAAATCGGTAACGGCAACATCACGGGGACGTGAAAGACAGACGAGGGGCGCACATGACCGAGCTGGTGCAGCAACTGCTGGTCGACGACGCGGACGAGGAACTCGGCTGGCAGGAGCGCGCGCTGTGCGCCCAGACCGACCCCGAGTCCTTCTTCCCCGAGAAGGGCGGCTCGACCCGCGAGGCCAAGAAGGTCTGTCTCGCCTGCGAGGTCCGCTCCGAATGTCTTGAGTACGCCCTGGCCAACGACGAGAGATTCGGCATCTGGGGCGGTCTGTCCGAGCGTGAGCGCCGCCGCCTGAAGAAGGCGGCCGTCTGAACCGAACGGCACACATCGTCTTCGCACCTACGGGGCGAACGGCCCGTCGCGGGTGGGTTATCCACAGGCGGCGGGCCGTCGTCATGGGCAGCCGATAGTGTGGTCGCTCGTCCGAGACACCCCGCCGTCCCCGTACGGCACAGGTGTCCACCGCAGTCCACCGAACCGGGGCCCGTACCTCGATGTCCGTGCACAGCCACACGGCAGCCCAGCACGATGCCGCTGCCACACCAGAGTTCCCGCGTCATGTGGTGACCGCGGTCCTCGTCTCCCACGACGGCGCCCGCTGGCTGCCCGACGCGCTCGCCGGGCTGCTCGGCCAGGAGCGGCCGGTTCAGTACGTCATGGCCGCCGACACCGGCAGCGCCGACGACTCCGCCCAGCTCGTCACCGAGGCGCTCGGCCCCGACCGCGTGCTGCACCTCGCCCGGCGCACCGGCTTCGGCCAGGCCGTCGAGGAGGTCAACCGCACCGCGCCCGTCCTCACCCCGGACGACCTGCCGTACCTGCGGCGGCCGAGCGGCTGGGACCCCGTCACGCGCACCTGGCGCGACGACGCCTACGACCTGCCCGAGCTGCCGTACGGGGAGCCGGTGCAGTGGCTGTGGCTGCTGCACGACGACTGCGCGCCCGAACCCGACGCGCTGGCCGAGCTGCTGCGGGTGGTGGAGAACGAACTCGAACTGGGCCGCGACGACGTGGCCGTCGTCGGCCCCAAGCTGCGCGGCTGGTACGACCGCAGGCAGCTGCTCGAAGTCGGCGTCACCATCGCCAACTCCGGCCGCCGTTGGACCGGCCTGGACCGCCGCGAACAGGACCAGGGCCAGCACGACCACGTCCGGCCGGTGCTGTCCGTGTCCACCGCCGGCATGCTGATCCGCCGCGATGTCTTCGAACAGCTCGGCGGATTCGACCGGCGCCTGCCCCTGATGCGCGACGACGTCGACCTGTGCTGGCGCGCCCACGCCGCCGGGCACCGCGTCCTCGTCGCACCGGAGGCGGTCGTACGACACGCCGAGGCGGCCTCCCGCGAGCGCCGCACCGTCGACTGCGCGGGCCGCACCGCCGCCTCCCCGCACAAGGTCGACAAGGCCGGCGCCGTCTACACCCTCCTCGTCAACGCCCGCACGGCCACGCTGCCCTGGGTGCTGCTGCGGCTCGTCCTCGGCACGCTGCTGCGGACCGTCGCCTATCTGGTCGGCAAGGTGCCGGGCCAGGCGGTCGACGAGATCCGGGGCCTGCTGAGCGTGCTGCTGCGGCCCGAGCGGATCATCGCGGGCCGCCGACGGCGAGGCCGGCCGGTGGTCGACAAGGGCGAGCTGCGGCCGCTGTTCCCGCCGCCCGGCGCGACCGTGCGGGCCACCGTCGAACAAGTGGCGGGCAACGTCGTCGGCCGCTCCGACACGGAGGTCACCTCCGGCGCCGGACGGCACGGCGGCGCGGTGGAGTCCGGGCCCGGCGGCGACGACGCCGAGTTCCTGGAGATCGAACAGTTCGCCCGCCTGAAGCGCATCGCCCGCAACCCCGGCCCCATGCTCTTCGTGGTGCTGCTGTTCGCCTCACTGGTCGCCTGCCGCGAACTCCTCGGCGGCGGCTCCCTCGCGGGCGGCGCCCTGCTGCCCGCCCCCGCCGACTCCGGTGAGCTGTGGTCGCGTTACCTCGACTCCTGGCACCCGGTGGGCGCCGGCGGAGACGCGCCCGCGCCGCCGTATCTCGCGCTGGTGGCGATGCTGGCCTCGGTGCTGTTCGGCTCCACGGGCCTCGCGGTCACGGTGCTGCTGATCTGCTCGGTGCCGCTGGCCGGGTTCACCGCGTACTTCGCCTCCCGCGCGCTCGTCGAGTCCCGGCTGCTGCGCGCCTGGGCGGCCGTCGTCTACGCCTTCCTGCCCGCCGCCACCGGCGCCCTCGCCGGCGGCCGGCTCGGCACCGCTGTCCTCGCCGTGCTGCTGCCGCTCCTCGCGCGCGCGGCCATCGCGGCCAGCGGCCTCGCGAATGCCTCAGGCGCGCGCGGCACTTGGCGCGCCACCTGGGCGTACGCCCTGCTGCTGACGGTCACCACCGCGTTCACGCCGATCGTGTGGCCCGTCGCGCTGGTGCTCGGCATCGGCCTGCTCGCCGTGCGCCACGGCGACATCACCGCCTACGGCCTGCGCTTTCTGACCCAGCTGGGCACACCCCTGCTGCTCCTCGCCCCCTGGTCGCTGTCCCTGCTGCCGTTCGGCTTCTTCCGCGAAGCCGGTCTGGAGTACGGCGACTCGGCCGCCTCCGCCCTCGACCTGCTCGGCGCCAGCCCGGGCGGGCCCGGCACGGTCAGCGGCCTGATGCTGATCGGCATCGTGCTGGCCGCGCTGGCCGCCCTGATGAGGCACGAGCGCCAGCGGGGCATCTGGACGGCCTGGGCGGCCGCCCTGGTGGGCCTCGTCTTCGCGGTGCTGTCCAACAGCTCCGCCTGGGCCGGTCCCGCGACCCTCGTCTACGGCATCGCGCTCCTCACGGCCGCCGTGATGGGCGCCGAGGGGGCACGCGCGCGCGTGGCCGAGCAGAGCTTCGGCTGGCGCCAGCCGGTCGCCGCGCTGATCGCCTTCGCCTCGGCCGCGGGCCCGCTGCTCGTCGCCGCCGGCTGGATGCTCCGCGGCGCCGACGGACCAGTGGAGCGGCGCGATCCGGTGCAGGTGCCCGCGTTCGTCGCCGAGGAGAGCGGCACCCGCGACCAGGCCCGCACCCTCGTCCTCGACAGCGACTCGCCCGCCCACGTCGGCTACACCCTGGTCCGCGGCTCCGGCGCCCGCCTCGGCGACGCCGAACTCGCCGCGGCCGACGGCGGCAACGCCGCGCTCGACAAGGTCGTCGCCAACCTCGTCGCCGGCTCCGGCGCCGACCAGGCCGACCAGCTCGGCGACTTCGCCGTGCGCTACGTCCTCGTGCACAAGGGCGCGCCCCGCGAGGTCGGCCGCGTCCTGGACGCCACTCCCGGCCTGAGCCGGCTCAGCCAGCAGGACGGCAGCGCCCTGTGGCGGGTCGACCGCCAGGTCGCGCGCGCGGTCATCGTCCGGGCCTCCGGCTCCGGCGACCCGCAGCCGGTCGCCGCCGGACCCGTCGAGATCCACACCAAGGTCCCCGACGGCGCCGACGGCCGGATCCTGCGCCTCGCGGACACCGCCTCCGACGGCTGGACCGCCACCCTCGACGGCAAGCCGCTCACCCGCACCACTGTCGACGGCTGGGCCCAGGGCTTCGAACTCCCCTCCGGCGGCGGCACGCTGGACGTCACCTACGACGACCCGATCGCCCACACCGCCTGGCTGTGGGCGCAGGGCTTCCTCGCCGTCGTCCTCGTCGTGCTCGCCCTGCCCGGGCGCCGCCGTGACGTCGACGACGACCTCCCCGAGGAGCCCGTGATCCCCGCCCAGGCCGTCGCCGGCGAGGGCCGCCGCGCCCGCCGCCTGCGCGCACAGGCCGAGGCCGAAGAGGCCGGCCGGGACGAGGCGTTCCCGTCTCCGGCGCAGGAGGAGATCCCGGTGCCGGTGCCGCACCAGCAGTCCTACGACGACTGGGACACCGCGAGCCACGCGGGCGCCGAGTACGGCACGTACGGCGCGGAGCAGTACCAGGGCGCCGATCAGCAGTACGCGGCGGGCGCGTACGGGCAGCCGTACCAGAACGACCAGTACCAGGCGGACCCCTACCAGGGCGGGCAGTACGACCCGTACGCGTACGGAGGTTCGGCGCAGCAGGGGGCGTACGAGCAGACGTACGACCAGTACCCGCAGGGCTATGACGCGACGTACGACCCGGCGCAGCAGCAACGCCCGCATGGCAGTGAGCGCCCCGACGGGAGTCAGCAGTGAACCGCACCACCCTGTCCCTGATCGCCGGCGTCGGCGCGCTCGCCGCCGTCACCGGGTTCGCCGTGGTGTCCGCCCCGGACGCGACCGGCACGGGCACCGCCAAGGCGGCCGCCCGGTTGCCGGTGGAGCGCACGAGCCTGGCCTGCCCCGCGCCCAGCACGTCCGACCTCGCCGAGACGACGTACACCTCCTTCACCCCGGTCACCGAGGGCACGGGCAGCGAGGGGAAGGGCGAGCTGAAGTCGGTCAAGGGCGGCAAGGCCGGCAAGCCCGTGCTGGAGCCCAACGAGCCCGGCTCGCCGGTGTCCGGGGAGAGTTCGGGGGGTGACGCGCCCGCGCTGATCGGCACGGCGGAGGGGAAGTTCGCGCCCGGGTGGACCGTGCAGCAGACGACCGAGGTCGCCGCCGGTGCCGGGCGCGGGCTGCTGGGGGTCAACTGCCAGGCCCCGGACACCGAGTTCTGGTTCCCGGGGGCCAGCACGGCCGACGGGCGGACCGACTACGTGCACCTGACCAACCCGGACGACTCCGCCGCCGTGGTGGACATCGAGCTGTACGGCAAGGACGGGGCGCTGGAGTCCCCGGTGGGGGAGGGCATCACGGTCGCGCCCCAGTCCAGCGAGCCGATCCTGCTGTCGACGCTGACCGACGCAAAGGAGACCGACCTCACGGTCCACGTGAACGTCCGCAGCGGGCGGGTCGGTGCCGCGGTGCAGGCGCTGGACGACAAGGTGGGCGGCGACTGGCTGGCGCCGGCCGCGGAGCCGGCCGGGAGCCTGGTGGTGCCGGGCATCCCCAAGGACGCGACGGCGGTGCGCCTGGTCGCGTTCACGCCGGGCGACGCCGACGCCGACCTCAAGGTGCGGCTGGCCTCGCCGAGCGGGCTGATCACGCCGGCCGGGCACGAGACGCTGCACGTCAAGCCGGGCATGACGACCGCCGTCGACCTCGGGGACGTCACGCACGGCGAGGCCGGATCACTGGTGCTGACGCCCACGGACCGGGCGGCGCCGGTGGTGGCCGCCGTGCAGGTGGTGCGCGGGAAGGGCGACTCCCAGGAGACGGCGTTCATCCCGGCGACGCGAGCGGTGGGCACGCGCGCGTCGTCGGCCGGCAACACCGCGAAGGGCGTGGCCCTGTCGCTGGCCGCCCCGGGGGAGTCGGCGCAGGTCAAGGTCACGGCGTCGGCGGGCAGCGAGGGAGGCACGGCGGTGTCGAGGACGTACTCGGTCAAGGCGGGCACGACACAGGACGTCGAGGTGCCAGTGCCGAGCGGCCTCAAGGGCACGTACGCGCTCACGGTGGAGCCGGTGTCGGGCGGCCCGGTCTACGCGTCCCGCACCCTGACGGCGACGCAGGACGGCGTCCCGGCCTTCACGGTCCAGACCCTGCCCGACGACCGGGGGAAGGTGGCCGTGCCGGAGGCGAAGCAGGATCTGTCGGTACTGCAGAAGTAGGCGGTAGGCACGTCACCGGGCGATGCCCCCTCAGTCCTCGCCGTACCGCGGATCCACCGTCTCCGGCGTCAGACCGAGCAGTTCGGCGACCTGTTCGACGACGACCTCGTGCACCAGTGCCGCCCGCTCGTCGCGGCCCTTGGTGCGGATCTCGACCGGACGCCGGTAGACGACCACCCGCGCGGGACGCCCCTCACGTGCCGGAATCGTGCCGCCCAGCGGTACCGCCTCGTCGTTCCACGCCCGCCCGGGCCCGTCCAGCCTCGGTACTTCGAGGACGAGGAAATCGATGTCGGCAAGCTGCGGCCACCGCCGCTCCAGGCGCTCCACGGAGTCCTGCACCAGATCCGCGAACGCCTCGGCACGGCTCGCCGCGAGCGGCACCTGAGGGGGCGCGATCGGGCCGCGCATGCCCCGGCCGTGACGATCACGGCGGCGGGGCCCGGGGCCTGCGGCGCGGGGCGGTACTCGGTTGTCCATCACTGGTGAAGCGTAGTCCTCGCGCGAGGCGCGTGCCCGGCCTCCACGCGGCATTGCGGACCTGCACCCGCCGCCGCACGGCATGTCGCAGGATGACCATTCCAGCCAAGGTTGGGCTCGATTCCGTATCTCTCCGAGACCGGCGATCACGAGGCAATTGATGGCGTTTGTGTGCGGTGTTGACCGGTTTCGTGGTCGTACGAGACACCGGACAGACATGTCCGCGCAGGTCAGCCGGGTGTGTCGAAAGAGACCTGTGGGACGGTTCACGGCACGACACGGTGGAGTGACCTGGTGGAGAGTCGTCGCGGCCCGCTCAAGAGTGCGGTACCGTCCAACGTCGTGAGCCCTGTACGTCGCTGTTCGCGCACCGCTTGCGGCCGTCCCGCCGTAGCGACGCTGACGTACGTCTACGCCGACTCCACCGCGGTCCTCGGCCCGCTCGCCACCTACGCGGAACCCCACTGCTACGACCTGTGCGCCGAGCACTCCGAGCGCCTCACCGCCCCCCGCGGCTGGGAGGTCGTCCGGCTCCTCGACGGCTCCGCTCCGGCCCGCCCCAGCGGAGACGACCTGGAAGCGCTTGCCAACGCGGTGCGCGAGGCCGCCCGGCCCCAGGAGCGCGCGGCGCAGGCCGGTGGCGGCGGCCGCGCGGCGGACCCGATGGAGGTCGCGCGCCGCGGCCACCTGCGGGTTCTGCGTTCGCCCGACAGCTGATGCCGACATCGCCGCCGCCCTGGCGGCGCGGGCGCCATGGTCGCCGATCTACCCCGTGACCTCCGTGCCGGCCCTCGCCTACGTCATGAACCTCTCCGGGCAGGCGGCCGCCATTGTCTGATCGTGGTCGGCCAGAGTTCACCGGTGCTCGCCTGGATGCTGCCCTGACCTGAGGGTTACGGCTGGGAGTCCAGTTTCGGTCAGCGCAGGTCGTTGTCGGCGGGGGCGGGTAGTTTGGGGGCACCGATAGGACTTTCAGGAGGGTTGGCCGTGGCTGCTGATCTGTCGCAGATCGTGAAGGCGTACGACGTCCGCGGAGTCGTCCCCGACCAGTGGGACGAGCCGCTGGCCGAGCTCTTCGGGGCGGCCTTCGCCCAGGTGACCGGCGCCGACGCGATCGTGATCGGGCACGACATGCGGCCCTCGTCCCCCGGACTGTCGCGTGCCTTCGCGCGCGGGGCGGCGGCCCGCGGCGTCGACGTCACCGAGATCGGCCTCTGCTCCACCGACCAGCTGTACTACGCCTCGGGCGCGCTGAACCTGCCGGGCGCCATGTTCACGGCCTCGCACAACCCGGCCAAGTACAACGGCATCAAGATGTGCCGCGCGGGCGCCGCCCCGGTCGGCCAGGACACCGGCCTCGCCGAGATCCGCGAACTCGTCGAGCGGTGGAGCGAGTCGGGCACTCCCGAGCCGGCGGCGAAGCAGGGAACGATCACGCAGCGTGACACGTTGGAGGACTACGCGGCCCACCTGCGCTCGCTCGTCGACCTGACCTCCATCCGCCACCTGAAGGTCGTCGTCGACGCGGGCAACGGCATGGGCGGCCACACGGTCCCCACGGTCTTCGCGGGCCTGCCCCTGGACCTCGTGCCGATGTACTTCGAGCTGGACGGCACATTCCCCAACCACGAGGCGAACCCGCTGGACCCGGCCAACATCGTCGACCTCCAGGAGCGCGTCCGCACCGAGGGCGCCGACCTCGGCATCGCCTTCGACGGCGACGCCGACCGCTGCTTCGTCGTCGACGAGAACGGCGACCCGGTCTCGCCGTCCGCGATCACCGCCCTGGTCGCCGCCCGCGAGCTGGCCAAGCACGGCGGCGAGGGCGTCGTCATCCACAACCTGATCACCTCGTGGACGGTCCCGGAGGTCGTGAAGGAGAGCGGCGGCACGCCGGTCCGCACCCGGGTCGGCCACTCCTTCATCAAGGCCGAGATGGCCCGCACCGGCGCGATCTTCGGCGGCGAGCACTCCGCCCACTACTACTTCCGCGACTTCTGGAACGCCGACACGGGCATGCTGGCCGCCCTCCACGTCCTGGCGGCCCTCGGCGGCCAGGACGGCCCGCTCTCCTCCCTGGTCGCCCAGTACGACCGCTACGCCGGCTCCGGCGAGATCAACTCCACCGTCGACGACCAGCAGGCCCGCCTCGCCGCCCTCAAGTCGGCGTTCGAGGGCCGCGAGGGCGTCACCCTGGACGAACTCGACGGCCTCACCGTGACGGCCGACGACTGGTGGTTCAACGTCCGCCCGTCCAACACGGAGCCGCTGCTGCGCCTGAATGCGGAGGCGCGCGACGAGGCGACGATGACGAAGGTGCGGGACGAGGCGCTGGCGATTATTCGCGGGTGAGGGGGCCTGCCCAGGGGTGAGTGGACCGAGTTGAGAGCTGGGGGCCCGCCGACGGTCGGGCCCTCAGCCACCCCGTCGATCCGGGCCACGCGTGCCACCACAACCCCCGCACACCCCGCCCCCACGGCGGTACGCTGACCAGGCACATCCACACCACCACACGTACCCGCACCGGTACCCACACCGCCCGAAGGGACCCCCCATGCCGCTCGAAGCCGGCCTCCTGGAGATCCTCGCCTGCCCGGCCTGCCACGCCCCCCTCAAAGAGCAGGACACCGAGCTGATCTGCACCGGCCAGGACTGCGGTCTGGCGTACCCCATCCGCGACGGCATCCCCGTCCTCCTCGTCGACGAGGCCCGCCGCCCGGCGTAACAGCCCCGCAGAAGCCCGCGCGGATCAGGGCCCGCCAGGACGGGACCCGCCGCCCGCACAACCGACGACCCGGCGTTCGGAGGCTGCCGCCCATGCTCGACGAATCGCTGCTCGACTCCCCAGAGGGCCTCGCCCAGGCCGACCAGCGCGGCCTGCTGCGCGGCGCCGCCGAGGCCGGTGCCCGCGTCCGCACCGCCGCCCGGCACGCCATCGAGGCCGGAGTCAGTGAACTGAAACCCGACGGCCGCCCCCGCGCCGTCCTCATCGCAGGCCCCGGCGCCGCCGCCACCCATGCCGCCGACCTCCTCGGCACGCTGGCCGGCCCCGGCAGCCCGGTCACCCGCCTCGCCCCCTCCGGCGTCGCCCCCGCCGCGGGCGCCCTGCGCTGGGAACTCCCCGGCTGGGCCGGCTCGGTCGACCTGCTGCTGATCGCCACCCCGGACGGCACCGAACCCGGCCTGTCCCTGCTCGCCGAGCAGGCCTACCGCCGCGGCTGCACCGTCGCCGCCGTCGCCCCGGCCCGCACCCCGCTCGCCGAGGCCGTCGCGGGCGCCGCCCACGGCCTCTTCGTACCGATGGCGACCGCCCCGTACGAGCAGGACGAACCCCTCGCCGCCTCCGCACCCGGCGTCCTGTGGGCGCTGCTCACCCCGCTGCTCGCGCTGCTGGACCGCATCGGCCAGCTCGCCGCCCCGCCGGACGCGCTGGAGAAGGTCGCCGACCGCCTCGACCACATCGCCGAACGCTGCGGGCCGGCCATCGCGACGTACAGCAATCCCGCCAAGACCCTCGCCGCCGAACTCGCCGACGCGCTCCCGGTGATCTGGACGGAGGGCATCTCGGCCGGGCCGGCGGGCCGCCGTTTCGCCGCAGCGCTCGCCGAACTGTCCGGTCAGCCCGCCGTCGTGGCCGAACTCCCCGAGGCGCTCGCCGCGCACAGCGCCCTGCTCGCCGGGCCGCTCGCCGCCAGGGCCAACCCCGACGACTTCTTCCGCGACCGCGTGGAGGAGCCGCCCGCCCTGCACGCGCGCGTGGTGCTGCTTCGCGACCGCCCGATCGGCGGCCTGACCGCCGCCCCCGCCGCCCGTGACCTGGCCCTCAGCCACGACACGCCGATCAGCGAACTGGAACCCGAACCCGGCGGCGAACTGGAGACCCTCTCGGAACTGATCGCCATCACGGATTTCGCCGCCGTTTACCTGGCGCTCGCATCAAGGGCCTGATCTGGCCCAGGACGCCCCGACCTTCGTGCGTGAGGAGAACCGGCGCCCGTCCGCACAGAGAACCGGCAGAGAGAACCGCATGGACCGCCTCGACAACACCGTCCGCCCCTACGCCTGGGGTTCCACCACCGCGATCCCGCAGCTGCTCGGCGTCGAGCCGACCGGCGAACCGCAGGCGGAGATGTGGATGGGCGCCCACCCGGGCGCACCCTCGCGCACCGACCGCGGCACGCTCGTCGACGTCATCGCGGCCGCCCCCGAGAAGGAACTCGGCGCCGTAGCCGTGGCCAAGTTCGGCCCCCGCCTCCCCTTCCTCCTGAAGATCCTCGCCGCGGGCGCCCCGCTCTCCCTCCAGGTGCACCCCGACCTGGAGCAGGCCAAGGAGGGGTACGAGGAGGAGGAGCGCCGCGGCGTCCCCGTGGACGCCCCGCACCGCAACTACAAGGACGCCAACCACAAGCCGGAACTGATCTGCGCGCTCACCGAGTTCGACGGCCTCTGCGGCTTCCGCGACCCGCGCCAGACGGCCGACCTGCTCGACGGCCTCGGCGTCGACTCCCTCAAGCCGTACGTCGATCTGCTGCGCGCCCACCCCGAGGACGCGGCGCTGCGCGAGGTCCTCACCGCCGTCCTCACCGCGGACCCCGAGGAGATGGCCCGTACGGTCGCCGAGGCCACGGCCGCCTGCTCGCGTCTCGGCGGCGCCTACGCCCCGTACGCCGACGTCGCCCACCACTACCCGGGCGACCCCGGCGTGATCGCCGCGATGCTGCTCAACCACGTCCGCCTGCAGCCCGGCGAGGCCCTGTACCTCGGCGCCGGCATCCCGCACGCCTACCTCGACGGCCTCGGCGTGGAGATCATGGCCAACTCCGACAACGTCCTGCGCTGCGGCCTGACGCCCAAGCACATCGACGTCCCCGAACTCCTGCGCATCGTCCGCTTCGAGCCGAGCGACCCCGGCGTACTGCGCCCGGAGGCGTCCCCGGACGGCGAGGAGGTCTACGAGACCCCCATCGACGAGTTCCGGCTGTCCCGTTACGTCCTCCCCGAGGGCGGCACCCCCCACGACCTCACCCGCGCGACCCCGCAGATCCTGCTCTGCACGGCGGGCTCGGTCCGGACGGGCGAGCACGAGCTGAGGCCCGGCCAGTCCGTCTTCGTATCGGCAGGTGAAAAGGCCGAAGTGTCCGGTCCGGGCACGCTCTTCCGCGCGACCGTCGTGGCCTGATGCAGCGGGTGTGGTGATCTGGCCCACCGCTGTCGGACCGGACTGCAACAATGGCCCACCGGCAACGGACCGGCAAAGCTGAAGGGACAACGCGAACACATGAGCGCGTCAGGCGGCACCAAAGCGATCGTGGCGGCACTGCTCGCCAATCTGTCGATCGCGGTAGCGAAGTTCGTGGCGTTCCTCTTCAGTGGCTCTTCCTCGATGCTGGCCGAGTCGGTGCACTCGGTGGCCGACTCCGGCAACCAGGGCCTGCTGCTCCTCGGCGGCAAGAAGGCCCAGCGCGAGGCGACTCCGCAGCACCCGTTCGGTTACGGCCGCGAGCGCTACATCTACGCCTTCCTCGTCTCGATCGTCCTGTTCTCGGTCGGTGGCATGTTCGCCATCTACGAGGGCTACGAGAAGATCAAGCACCCGCACGAGATCGAACACTGGTACTGGCCGGTCGGCGTCCTGGTCTTCGCGATCATCGCCGAGACGTTCTCCTTCCGGATGGCCATCAAGGAGTCCAACGTCCTGCGCGGCCGGAAGTCGTGGAAGGAGTTCGTCCGCCACGCCAAGGCGCCCGAGCTGCCGGTCGTCCTCCTGGAGGACCTCGGCGCGCTCGTCGGCCTGATCCTCGCCCTCGGCGGCGTCGGCCTGGCCCTGCTCACCGGCGACGGCGTCTGGGACGGCATCGGCACCCTGTGCATCGGCGTCCTGCTCATCCTGATCGCGCTCGTCCTGGCCGTCGAGACCAAGTCGCTGCTGCTCGGCGAGGCGGCCGGCGTCGAGGAGGTCAAGAAGATCGAGGCCGCGGTCGTCGGCGGCGACGCCGTGACCGGCATCATCCACATGCGCACGCTGCACCTCGGCCCCGAGGAGCTCCTGGTGGCCGCCAAGATCGCCGTCCGCCACGACGGCACGGCCACGGAGATCGCCTCCGCCATAGACGCCGCCGAGGCCCGCATCCGCGAGTCGGTCCCGATCGCCCGCGTCATCTACCTGGAGCCGGACATCTACAGCGAGGCCGAAGCGGCCAAGGGCGCGGACCCGGAGGCGTCGCCGGGCGGCCCGAGCCACACCACCGTCCACTGACCTCATCCGCGTTTCCCCCGGTCGGCTGTGGGGGCGCCCGGTCGGTCGTACGGGACCCGGCGCTCAACCCCGGTGAGCACCGCGGCTACTCGACGTCTCTCAGAACGCTGAGCACCGCAACCCGGCATCCATCAGCTTCCGCGACAACAGCGCCAGAAACCGCAGATGCTCGTCGCCCGCGGCCGCTTCCGGTACGGCGATCATGAACACGGGCCTCGCCTTCGTACCGTCTGGCGAGCCCCACTCCACGCCCTGGTCCGACCGCGCGAAACCGACGACCGGCGCGGTCACCGCATCCGTCTTGGCATGCGGAATCGCGATCTCCCCGCCGAGCCCGGTCGTGCCCTGCTCCTCCCGCCGCAGCGCCGTCCGTTGTACGTGTGCGCCATCCCGGCCGGGCATCACACGGGAACGCCGTCCCGGACGCCCGCACGTTCGACCGGATGCCCCGATCACCCCGCACCCTGCAACACCCGCCCCACCACTCCAAGGCCCCTCTGCCGAGCGAAAAGCCCTGGTCATCCAGATATGCATGGCACATGCCTCTTCCTTCACCTCTGTCCTGTCGCAGCCGCAACGGTGATCCGTTGCCGACAGTGACCGGTTGCCGTGATCGGCGTGAATTGTTCGTAGGCGGGCTGGGGACGGCCGGGTCGCCCGGTGTAGCTTGGGACGGAGTCAGACGTCGCTGCTGATGGCGGTCGGGCGGTCCACAGCGGACCGGCCGAGGGAGAGAGGGCCTCCGACGGACTGCGCTGCGCGCACGCGGGCATGCCTGTGTGCTCTTCGGGCACCCTTGTGTCCGCCGCCGCGCAGATCAGCCGTACCCACCTCGACCCAACCACCGAGGAGCAGCACGCAATGACGACTGTCGAGAACCGACAGGACTTCAAGGTCGCCGACATCTCCCTGGCCGAGTTCGGCCGCAAGGAGATCACCCTCGCCGAGCACGAGATGCCGGGCCTGATGGCGATCCGCAAGGAGTACGCCGAGGCGCAGCCCCTCAAGGGCGCCCGCATCACCGGCTCCCTGCACATGACCGTGCAGACCGCCGTGCTCATCGAGACCCTGGTCGCCCTGGGCGCGCAGGTCCGCTGGGCGTCCTGCAACATCTTCTCCACCCAGGACCACGCCGCCGCCGCGATCGCCGTCGGCCCGAACGGCACGCCCGACAACCCGCAGGGCGTCCCGGTCTTCGCCTGGAAGGGCGAGACCCTGCAGGAGTACTGGTGGTGCACGGAACAGGCCCTGACCTGGCCGAACACCCCCACCGGTGGCCCGAACATGATCCTGGACGACGGCGGTGACGCCACCCTCCTGGTGCACAAGGGCGTCGAGTACGAGAAGGACGGCAAGGTCCCCTCGCCCGACACCGCCGAGTCCGAGGAGCACCGCGTCATCCTTGAACTCCTCACCCGCACCGTGAGCGAGAGCCCGCAGAAGTGGACCCAGCTGGCGTCCGAGATCCGCGGCGTGACC
>NZ_JAHUXH010000033.1 GCF_019219825.1 Streptomyces sp. TRM70350
TAGTGCCGGAGCCTCGGCGAAAGACACGCACCCGGCCCACGAGCCCAGGCAGCCAACGCGCACTACGTCGAGGGCCACCCCGCCGCTCCGCGCCCGCCGCAGCCTCAGGCGCGGCGGCGTTGATCACCTCTCTGCCCGGCCGCCACCGTCCGGCCTGGGCGCCTGGGGTTTGCGGTGCTTGCCGGTGCCGGAGCCGAGCGGCTTCGGCACCGGCCCTGAGGGTGAGGGCTTGTTGGCCTCCGGGTACAGGATGGCTTGGGCCTCGACCAGGCTGGCTGCGAATCCGTACAGCTCCCATGTGTGCCCGTTCCAGCGCTCGATGGCGCGGGGCGCATCCGGATTCAGATGTGATGCCCTGGGCCCGTCGCCGGGCATGACAAGCACGGCGCGCAGTCGGCCGATCTTCGCGTCACGGCGTTCCGCCCAGTCCTTCAGCGGCTCGTCGTCCATCCTCGTGTTCCTCGCGTCGGTGGCGGCCTGTCTCAGGAGGGTAGCGGCCACTGCGGGCCGTTCGGGTTCCCGAGCCAGACGGCCTGCTGGTCGCGGGAGACGTTCACGCCGAACGCCGCGGTGTTCGGTGAGCCGTACTCCTCCCAGGTGGCCACCGCCGACTCGATCGCGTCCCACAGGCGGCGGGGGCCGCCCTGCCTGACCTGCCAGCCGCCGTCCGTGGGAGCGAGGACGGCGAAGGAATCGGTAACGCTGTCCAGCAGAAACGTGCTGACCGGGCCGCCATCGACCGCCATCGAGAAGAAACGGGCGTCCGGCGCCGCGAGCTGCGCCATGAACCCCGACCCGGAGCTGGTGAGAAGCTCTGGCCCGCGTACGGCTTTCCGTACCGTTCCGTCGTCGGGGGCCGGCACCATGCCGAGGCTCTCCGGTGCGTCCTGCTGGCGGGCGATCATGAAGCTCGGGTCGTCCTCGCTGAACCACCCGCTCGCGCTGTCACCGGTGACAATGAGTTTGACCAGGCCGAGGGAGCGCATCCAGCCGCGAAGGGTGGTGAGGATGAGGCCGCCAGGGCGGACCTGCTCCAGCCAGGCGGGCGGGATGCTGCGGAAGCCGCACGTGGCGATCAGCCGGTCGTACGGGGCTCCGTCGGGGTGGCCGACGCGGCCGTCCCCCACCAGCAGGTGGGGGGTATGACCGGATCCCGTGAGGGCGTGGCCGGCTCGTCGGGCCACGCCCTCGTCCGTCTCGATCGAGGTCACGCTCTCGCTGCCAAGCCGGTGGCACATCAGTGCTGTCGAGTAACCGGTTCCGGTGCCGATCTCCAGCACCTTCATGCCGTCCTGCACATCCAGGTCTTCGAGCATCCGGACCACGAGGCTCGGCAACGTCGATGACGAGGTCGGGATCGCATTGCTGATCGGCTTCGGGTCGGCCCAGTCGATGTCCCGGCCGTCGAACTGGGTCATCCATGTCTCGTCGGTGTAGACGAGCCGGAGCCACTCCTCCTTACCGACCGTCTCCGGTGTGACCGGCTCCCAGGTGGTGACGCCCGGAGCGCGGCTCTCCCGGTAGAAACGCGGGATGAATCTGTGGCGGGGCACGGCCTCCACGGCGGCCCGCCACTGCGGCGAGCGCAGCCAGCCGTCCTTCTCCAGTTGTCGGGCGAGCCAGCGCCGGAGATCGGCTGCGGCCGTCTCGATGTCGGTTTCACTGGCCACGGAGTCCTCCTTCCAGGAGATCGGTGAGTGCGGCAGTCATCGGCAGACCGGTCGGCGGCTCCATCCATGCCCACTGCCCGGAAGGATTGCACTCGATGAAGATCCACTCGCCGCGGTCGGTCAGAGCGAAGTCGAACGCCCCGAAGGCGAGCCCGAAGTGCTTCAGATAGGCACGCATCGACCGCTCCACCGCGGGTGGCGCGGCAAGCGGCGTGTATGTGTGAGTGCCGTAGTCCGTACGCCAGTCGAGGAGACCGGAGTCGATCCGCACGGCGAAGATCTGCTCGCCGATCACAGTCACCCGGATATCGGCAACCTTGCGCACCCGCTTCTGGAAGAGGTGCATGGTGCCGGACACGGAATCGTCGATCTCGTCGGCGGTCACCTCGGTCACGGGGACGGTCTGGGCCTCGCCGTCGACCAGGTAGAGCGGAACCGAGATCGGCTTGAAGATGACGGCACCTTGCGCCTTGATGAAGGCCCGCGCGTCGTCGGGAACGTTGGTGATCAACGTCGGCGGAAGCGTGAAGCCGGCCGCCGCCGCTGCCGCGAGCCCGGCTGGCTTGTACTCGCGTCGCCGATGCGATTGGGGTGGTTGACGTAAAGGCAGCCGGGCAGCGAGGTCAGGATGCCTCCGAGCCCGTAGCGCGCCTGGGCGACGGCGAACCGTTCGTCCTGCTTGTCGAGGTGGGGGAAGGCAAACCCGGAGGGGCGCCGGTAGTACACGGAACGCACCGCGCCCAGGTCGGCACGTCGGCTCGGGGTCTGCACGCTTCCCCGCCAGCTGTGGGTGCCGCCGATGGCGGCCGAGCACGACAGGGTGGCGGGGAAGTCACCGGAGTCGAACCGCACGACCGGGACGCCCCGGTCGTGCAGCTCGGCGATCACGAAGTCCGCGGTCGGGTCGTCGAGGTTGGTGACGACCAGGACCGGACGATCGTCGTTCGTCACCAGAGTCACTGGTCGGTGTCGTTCCCCGTGTCGCTGTCCGGGGAGTCGCTGTTGCGGTCGCCCTGGCCCGTGGTGCCGGTCGCGGGATTCGTACCGGAGGATGTGCCGTGGCCCGGGGACATGGTGGGCGCCCCGGAAGTGTCGAAGTACCGGGCGGTCTGCGTCTCCGGATCCAGCGTCACCGTCGCGTAGACGGGGCCCTCGACGGGCGGGTACGGGGCGATGCGACGGAGACCCCACGGGGCCGCCGTCAGATGCCCCTGCGGCAGCGGGCTGCCCGTTGGGAATCGATCCATGTGGTTGAACACGGTCTTCCTTCCTGTCAGAAGTTCTGTCCTTCGCCTGACTTGCTCACCCGCACGGCATCGAGGAACACGATCCTGCTTGTGCGGGAGTCTCAGGGGCGCCGGGAAGAAGAGGCGCCGGGGCCTACCTCGAAACCGGACCGGGATTCCGCAACCCGTCCAGGACCCGTTGAAGGAGGCTGATGTCCGGTGCGCGGGCCTCGACTGCCAGTCGGCCGTCGCCGTACCAGCGGCTGAGCTGCTGCCGCCACGCGATCTCGGCACGTTGCATCTCCGCGCGGATCTCGCCGAGAGCCAGTCCCGACTCGACGCGCAGCCGCACAAGGTCGGCGGGAGTTATCCGGACCGACTCTGGGACAGCAACCGCGCCGGCCTCGTCAGACGGACGCGTCGGGCCGAAGGCCAGCTGCACGCACGCGTCCGGGAACGGGTCGCCGACCAGTTCCTCCGAGGGCAGGAGTCGTAAGGAGATACGCGAGATCAGCATGCGGCCGGCACCCGCAGCTCTGCCCAGACGAGCTTGCCCCAACGATGCAGGTCGTAGCCCCACCGCCAGCTCAGCGACTCGACCAGGAGCAGACCACGGCCGCCCTCCGAGTCACCTTCAGGACAGCCCGGTTCCGGGGTGTCTCGGCACTTGTCGGCAACGCCGATCCGAATCACTTCGGCCGTCTCGCGCCGAATCATCACACGAACCACGCGACAGGGCGTGTGGCTGACGGCATTGCTGATCAGCTCCGAAACGATCAGAGTGCCCACCTCGGCCAACTCGCCTATGCCCCAGGTGTCCAGAGCCGCGGAGACAAGCAGACGTGCGCGGCGCGCGGATTCCGGCTCGCACGGCACCGTCTCGGTGTAGCCCGGAACACCGGTCGTGGTTGGTTTGGCGGCGGTCATCGTCACGGGGTCATCCCTCCGAGGCTGGGACGCCCGCCCCGCGACGGGTGCGCAGGGGCGGGCCTTCCTCCACGCCATCGAGAGGCAGGAAGGGGAAACTCGCCCGCTCAACGGCTGGTACCGAGTCAACGGCCCTTGGCCGACGGCGAACAGGAAATGTCGCGCCCCGCCGTGCCTCCGCGAACCGGAAGACTTTACGCTCCGGTGACCTCGGGTCTGGTTCGGCCAGTGACCACAGGGCTACGGTCGGTCCATGGGAGCGAACGCCATCCTCAAGAGTCGGATGGAGGAACTCGGGCTCACCCAGGAAGAATTGGCTGGTCGGATGAACGCTGCGCTGGCAGAGATCACCGGCAGGCCCGGTGACGTCTCCGACCGTACAATCCGCAACCTCCTCAACGGGACCTCCCGCCGCCCCATCGGACGCACGTGTGCAGCCCTGGAGCGGGTGTTCGGTTGTCCCGTCGAGGACTTAGGGTTCAGCGCACCACGCACCATGCAACACCCGCAGGAGGACCCCGTGCGGCGTCGCACTTTCCTCACCTCAGCGACCGGAAGCGCAGCTGCCGCCGTTCCCTTGGTGGCGCAACGCCGGACCGTCGGCATGTCGGACGTGGCCCGGGTCGCTGCCGGGATGAACGCCCTTGTCGAAGCCGACGACCGCCAGGGCGGACACACGGCACTGGAGAAGGCCGCCGCCCAGGGCCGCACCAGGGTGCTGGAACTACAGCAGCGCAACGCCGGCGAACGCGTCCGCCGAGCCCTGTACGCACTGGCCGCCGAGTACACCACCATCGCCGCCTGGTCCTGCATCGACGCCCGCAATCTCGACCAGGCCCAGAGCTACCTGAACGAATCAGCGACGTACGCCGGCCTCTCCCAGGACGGCCCCACCGAAATGCGGGTCTGGGTCAACCTCTCGATGCTCGCCTACCAGCGGCAGAACTGGCCCGAAGCCCTCGCAGCGGCGCAGGCCGCGCAAGCCTCCTCAGCGGCTCGCCGAGACCCGTTCTTCGACTCGCTGGGCCGAGTCCGCGTCGCCCTCGCGTACGCGGCTCTCGGTGACGGCCGTGCGGGCCTGCGTTCACTGGGATCAGCCCAGGACACCTTCACCAGGGTGGCCGACCGAGAGCGTCCGCGCTGGACCGCCTTCTACGGGCAGGCCGAACTTGACCACCTCGCCGCAATCGTCCAGTTCAACAGCGGACGCCACCCTCATGCCGAAGCCATGGCTCACCGCGCGCTGGCCAGGATCCCGACCGCCTTCCGGCGCAACAAGGCCCTCGCGACGGCCCAGCTCGCTCTCGCACAGCTCCACCAGGGAGAGGCCGAACAGGCCACGGCCTCAGCCACCGACGTCTTCACCATCATGGATGGCGACCCATTGCCCGGCCGTATGCGCACGCTCATGGGCGACTTCCACCGGGGCCTGTTCGTCATGGCCCCCTCCGCCTCCTACGTACGAGACTGGGCAGACCGCATGCGAACCGAATGGAGCCGAGCGTGACCGACCTGCGTCACTTCCAGCACGGAAACCTTCCCGAAGGCTTCCGGCAGATGCTCATCGACGTCCACGCCGACGCCTACGCCGACCAGATGGACGACCCCTTCCACCAGCGCTTCGCCTGGTTCGTCGACCACTGGACCGGCATGGACGGCTTCTCCTGTGTCGTGGCCTACGACGACGAGGAACCCACCGGCTTCGCCTACGGCGCCCCGCTCGCCCCCGGCCGCGAATGGTGGCGCTCCACCGCGTACGAGCCGAACAACGGCTATTCCTCCACCTACGCGGTCTCCGAAGTGATGGTGCGCCCAAGCTGGCGTAAGCAGGGAATTGCCGACCGCCTGCACGAGGCGCTACTCAAGGAACGTACGGAAGACCTCGCCGTGCTGCTGGTCGACGTCACACACCCCAAGGTCCAAGCGCTCTACGAGACATGGGGATACGCCAGAGTCGGCGAGCAGCAACCGTTCGCCGACTCACCGGTGTACGCGGTCATGGTCAAAGACCTTCGGGACTGAGTCAGGAACTGGAGCCCATGACTCCCTTGGCGCTGATGGCAAGGCGAGGTGCCAGGACGACGAAATCGACCAGTGCTGTCAGTGGGGCAGGGCAGACTGGACACCGTGACGACACCCGACATCCGGGGGCTGGAGCAGCTTGAGCGCGCCGTCCTGGATGACACCGCCTCTCTCGCTACCGCCCTCCGGCGGTGCATCATGCTGGCTGGCTACGCCCACCACGGGCAACTGCGCGCCTGGGCGCTGAAGGAGCTGGAAGGGTACGCGGCGGCTGATGAGCTGCCCTCGTACCGGAAGGTGCCAGCCGCGCTCGAAGTCGTGGTGGACCTCTATCTACCGGGCCAGATCATCCGGGGCAACACCCAGCGGATCAGCCCTGGGCAGCTACCCGAGCCCGCTCAGGATCGTGGCATCGGAGAGAGCGCACCGATCCGGCAAGGAGTCCGGGAACTCGAAGCCGTCGTCACTCGCGGGGACAGGGTGGTACGTCTGAGCCCGCCCGGCTCGGCTGAATACGTCCTGCTGATGACACAGGAACAGCACCAGTTGGGAAACGAAGGCTCCCACATTACGTCTCTGCACTGGGACGTCTCCGTTGCCAGCATCGAAGGCGTCCTCGATCACATCAGAACTCGTCTGACCCAGTTCGTCGCGGAAGTGAGAGCAGCCATGCCCGCCGGCCAGCAGAACCCCAACCCCGACCAGATCGACTCGGCCGCACAGCAGGCCCTCAACATCACGGGAGGCGACGGCTCCACCTTCAACATCACCGCGTCGAACGCGAAGGCGGACCGGGGCGGCACCGCGAGCGCCAACGTCAACGAACCCACGCCCGCGCCTCCGCAGCCCTGGTGGCACCGCAGCTCAGTCGTCTGGACCGCCATCGGAGCGGTAGCGGCGACCGCCAGCGTCATCGCCACCGTGGTCTTGACGAAATGAGACTCGGCCGAAGCCGCCTCGACCGGCTGGAGCGTCATGTCCTCAACGAGAGCCGCTCGCTCGCCCCGATCCTGCGGCAGGTGATTGCCCTCGGCGGAGACGCCCACTCCGCAGCGCTGCGCACCTGGGCCCTGCATGAACTCCAGGGCTATGAGGGTACGGATGTGCCGGTCCCCGACTACCGGAAGATTCCGGCGCCCCTGGTAATGGACGGCCACAGCGGAAGGTTCCAGTTCCGGGAACAGCCGGTCAGCATGTTCGACCTACCGGACTTCGCCCGTGACAGCCTGGGCGACGAACTCCGCCTCGGAGTCGGTGTGGGCCAGATCGAGTCGCTGGTCGCCAGGCATCCAGGCCAGACCGTGCAGCTCGGTCCGGCCATGGCTGCCGAGCTGGCTGTCGTGATGAGCCAGAACTCCCCCAGGCAGGTGCTCAGGGTGTACTGGTCGGTGCACGTGTCAGCCCTGGAGGGAGTCCTCGACCAGGTCCGTACGCGGCTCCTTCAGTTGGTCGGGGAGCTGCGGGCAGCGATGCCGCATGGCCAGCAGGACCCGACACCGGACCAGATTGCTCAAGCCCTCCAGAACATCAACATCGTCACCGGCGACAATTCCTCAGTGACTGTCACCGCGCCTGTCGCGGTCGCGCACCGACACGGATCAGCGCGCGCAGAGGTTGGAGGAACGGCACATCGCACCTTCCCACGGGCAGTGGGCGTGTGGGCTGTCTTGGTCGCCCTCGTAGCCGCCGTTGCGGTCGCTCTTTGGGGCACGTGGCTCTGAGCCAGCCCTATTCGACAGGGCCTATGAGCATGGGAGACGGCGCCGACCCCAGGCCAGCTCAGCTGGCTGCCAAGCTCTGTAGAAAATGCCGGGCGTGGCAGGGTCTTGGGGGCGAGGATGCTCATCATGGACGAGAGTGCAGTCGACGGCTGGTCACCGGCAGACAACCCCTACGCAATCGCCGTATCGGAGGCTCAGTGGGCACGGCGTGATGTCGCACTGTGCGTCCGGCGCATCCATGCTGGCGATGAAGTAGTCAGCGGGTTCGACTCCCGACAGATCGACGCGAGGCACTTGTGTATCGCGCTGCGGCAGTTGCTGACGGCGGAGACCTTGGAGCAGGCCGCGCTGGCCGATCTCGGCATGGACCCGGAAGTCGGACAGGCGCTGGAACAGGCACGCAAGCGATTCGAACTGTCGCTGCCGGACATCACACAAATCCGAAACGGACTCATCCACTTCGAAAACTGGTCGCGTGGCCTGGGCCACGGTCCGCAGAGCCAGCGGGTCAAGGCTGGTGACGAACCGCGCGACGTGGCTCGCGCCTTCTGGGGTTTCGGCTACGACATCACTACCGACACTGTCTCCATGGGGCCCTACCGAATCAACGTCACTGCCGCCGAGGAGGCTGCCGCCGAACTGGCTCATGCGATCTACATGGCCGCGCGCGCTGTCGACATGAAGAACACCGCCGACCATCGTGATGCCGCCGCCCAGGTCCTCACCGACGCCGAAGTCCCTTGCGCACCGGCGGGGCCGGTCCAAGTCTCCGCAGCGCTCGACGGACGTGTGTGGCTCTCCCTCGACTCCGCGGCCGTCGCTGAGGAGGCCGAACGCCACACCTTGTCTAGGAGGGCACTCTCCGCACTCGCTGGCGCGGGGTTCGGCATCACGTCGCTCGGGCACTTTCAGGCTGACGATCCAGCTCTCCAACTCGCTGCTGGGCAGGCGCTCCGCATCGAACCATGCGCCGCACGGCAGGCGCTCGCTACGGCGCCGCAAGGCTGAAGGGCGACAGTGCTGCTGCGGAGTACCTGGCTTGATGGAATCGCAGACCAACTGGTCTCTGCCCATAGCATCAGATCTGCTAGCCCAATTCCGTCTTGCCCTCACATCCGCACCCACAGCCAGGCACACTGTCCCGCAGAGAAGAAAGCGGGAGCACATGGACGGGACAACAGCCATACGCCTCGGGCTGCGGCACTGCCGCACAAGCCTGACTGAGAAAACCAAGCTCCAGGATTCGGCCTCCAGGAGGAAGACCTTCTCCGCCGCACTGCAACAGTTCGAGGAACAGATGAAGGCGGCGGAGGTCGTCTCACCCGCCACTCGCCCCATCAACCTGTACTACGGCCTCGTCCAGGCCGGGCTGGCAATAACGGCTGCCCATGCAGAAGGAACATGGACCTTCGACAAGCACGGCCTGAAGATCCCAGACATGAAGCGCGGCGTTCCTGACATCGCCGTCCGGCCCGAGGGCGTGGGGGCCTTCCAGGCGGTGTCCGACGCCACAGGATCCGAGCGCACGACGGACGCCATCACTCTCGGGGCCTTGTGGAACTCGCTCCCTGAGCTTGCGGAGATCCCTCTCGAAGGAACGAACGACATCCTTGCGGTCGAGCTCTTGGCGGACAGCCGCACATCTACCGAAGCCACAGACGTCTGGTCGGCCGACCATATCGCTGAGTCCGCTGAATTCCTTTGCGCGACTGTCTGGGTAAACGAGGAAATGCCCTCACTGCCAAACCGCAAAGCGTGGCTGCAGGACTTCATCACCAAGTACCCGGGCCTGGAGGGCTCAGAGCCGTGGGGTGGCGAGGAGGAGGCATTCAGAGAGGCGCGCGCCCGCCGCTTCTCCGTCGAGCTCTGCTGGCCGGCCCCGAAAAAGGGCATGCAGACAGGAGAGATCGCGGAGTTCTTCGACGTCCGGGCCCCTGTCTACCGCTTCAACGAGGACCGCCACCTGCGGCCGGCGTTCGAACCCAGCAAGGCACCACCGACACCGCTGATGTCCTGGTGGCTGCTCCTCTACAGCTTCTCCATGCTGGCCCGCTACCAGCCCCGCCAATGGACCAACGCCCTGGACATCGACAAGTCCCCCGACGCCGCAGCCCTGGAGTACGCCCTGGACACCGCGCTCGAAGTGATTCCCCACCTGGTACTGGAGGGCCTGCGTCAGACGCCGATCCTGCTCTCCAAGCCGCTCGCCTTGTAGGCGGCCAGGGCACATCCAGGGCACATGAGCCTGGGAAACGGCGTTGACCCGTGAGAACTACCGAGAGGAGTTTTCCCAGGTCAACGCTCATTCCCTTGCGAAGCCCCAGGTCAGCGCCCTCCCGCCCCCAATCGCTGCACGAGTGGCAGGACTTCTCGAAGCGGCTTCACGAGGCGGGGCATCAGCCGTATTGCTTGGTGTGGCCCTGAGCTGAGGGCCCGTGGTGTGTGGGCGGGGCTTTCGAGCCCCGCCTTCTTCCTGTAGGCCGTCATGGCGGCGTGAGCGGCAGGGCGTCCGTATAGCCGTTCGTCGGCTTGGGGATCTTCCTGACGGTGTGGGCGTCGAGTGCCGCCGAGGCCGACTTCGTGCCCAGGGTGCCGGACGCGTGCCAGGTGCCGGTCAGGGTCACCCAGGTGTCGGCGGGCGGCGCCTGGACGCCGTGGATACGGACCTTCACCGACTGGGCGTCCGCCGCACAGCAGCTCAGGATGAGCCGCGTCAGATACCAGCCACCGTCCCCGGCCGGGGTGACGAAACCCGTCAGCTGGACCGTGCGGCCCTTGATTGCCTGCTCGCGGTCCTGCTGGACGCGTTGCGTGAAGTCGGTGAGGGTCATCGGCAGCGGCGAGGTCGCGGGCAGCGGGTCGAAGTGGTCCTCCTCCGCGATGGCCTTGGGCGCCTCGCGGGAGGCGGTGAAGGCGCCGAGGGCCGGTGGGGCGTAGAAGAGCAGGCTGAGGGCGGGGAGGAGCAGCAGCCAGGCGACCTTGGGAGTGCCGGAGTGGTCATGGGCACCCTTATCGCGGGCGCCCTCATCGTGGGCGCCCTCATCGTGGGCGCCCTCATCGTGGGCGCCCTCATCGCGGGCGCCCTCATCGTGGGCGCCCTCATCGTGGGCCCCCACGTCCTCCTTTCGTCCCCACCAGGCCTCCGCGGCCGCCAGGGCCAGCAGCAGCACGCCGGATCCGATCAGCAGCGGGCGCATGCCCTCCTTGACGTAGCGCAGGTAGAGGTCGCTGAAGAGGGAGGCGTGCAGGACGCCCAGGCCGCTGAGGGCGAGCAGGGTGATCTGGAGGAGGCGCTTCACAGGAGTACCGCTCCGATCAGTGCGCTGGACACGATCGCCACGACCGTCGTGGCGGCGGAGAAGCGGATCGCGAAGGCCCGGCCGAACGTGCCCGCCTGCAGCGCGATCAGCTTCACGTCGACCATCGGCCCGACCACCATGAAGGTCAGCCGGGCGACCGGCGAGAAACCGGTGAGCGAGGCCGCGACGAACGCGTCGGCCTCCGAGCACACCGCCAGCAGGATGGCGAGCGCGGCCAGGAAGAGCACGGACAGCCACGGTGAGCCGGAGAACGTCTCCAGTACGGAGGGCGGGACCGCCACGTTGAAGGTGGCCGCCGCCATGGCGCCGACGACGAGGAAGCCGCCCGCGTGCAGGAAGTCGTGCTGGAAACCGCGCCGGAACTCGCTCCAGCGGCTGTGGCCCGGGTGGTGACCGGTGTGCCGGACAGCGGGGCGCAGCCATTCCGTCCGGCCCAGTGCCAGCCACAGCCAGCCCATCGCCACCGCCGTGACGAGCGAGGCGAGCAGGCGGGCCAGCACCATCTCCGGGCTGCCGGGGAACGCGACCGCCGTGGCGGTCAGGACGATCGGGTTGACGGCGGGCGCCGACAGCAGGAACGCGAAGGCGGCGGCCGGGGTGACGCCCCGTCCGATCAGGCTGTTCGCGACCGGCACCGAGGCGCACTCGCAGCCGGGCAGGACGACCCCCGCGGCCCCGGCGACCGGGACGGCGAGCGCGGGCCGTTTCGGCAGCAGCCGGTTGAACACCCGCGCCGGTACGAACGCGTTGATCGCGCCCGACAGGGCGGTACCGAGCAGCAGGAACGGCAGCGCCTGCACGGTGACGGCGAGGCACACCGTCCGCCACGCCTGCACGGCCGGTTCGTCCGCCCACCGGCCGACGGCGAAGAGCAGCACGCCGGGGAGGACGGCGGCCGCCAACAGGAGGAGCGGCCAGGAACGCGGCCAGGTGCCGACGGACGCGGCGGCGGCACCGTCCCGCGCCACGCCGTCCCTTTCCGCTCCCGCTCCTTGCGGATCCGCTCCCGTTCCCGGATCCGCTCCCGCTCCCGGATCCGCTCCCGCTCTCGCTTCCACTGCCTCTTGCGTGGCGAGTTGTTCCGTCTTCCGCATGCATGCTCCGCGCGTCGGCTGATCGGAGCGACGATAGCGGGCGCTGCGCGACTCCCGACGCCCAGCGCCCGCCGCGGGCCTCAGGGCGGCGGGTTTCGAAAGTCCCGTCCGGCCCGCGACGCGTGGCAGGGCGCCTCGCTGCGTTGTCGGGATCGCCCGCGTACGCCCACGTACGCGGGCGATCCTCCGCCTCGCGATGCTCGCCCACTGCCTGAACGGCGTGGGAGGTACCCCCAGCACCGGACGCCGCGGGCCCCGCCCCCCCCCCGGGCGGACGGCGCTCCTTTCGAAACACGCCCCAGGGCCTGCCGGGCGTCGCTCAGGCGCCCGACTGCCCCTGCTGGATACGGGCCTCGCCGCCCTCGGTGCGGAACACGTACGCCCACGCCGAGCCCGCGTCCGTGGTGTACGTGAAGGCCGCCGGGTCGGTGGCCGACCGTTCGGTGCCGGTCTGCTGCCAGGCGCCCCACGTGCCGAAGGCGCCCTGCCGGGTTTCGCGGGTGTTGTGGATCGTCCCGTCCGCTGCCCGCGCGACGACCTCGGTGAAGCCGGAGACGGGGTTGATGACGGCGGACGGTGCGCCGGCCGCGGTGAGGTCGCCGGCCTGGGTCCAGGTGGCGGGGAAGGCCGCCCCTTCGCCCGCCTGGACGAGGTTGACGACCTTGCCGTCGGTGGTGCGGGCGAAGACACCGAGCCGGTACCCGGGGTAGACCACCACCGAGGGAACGTGGGTGGTCTTCTGGTCGCCGAGATCGGTCCAGGAGCCGACCGCGCCGTCCTTGAAGGTGGCGGTGCGCAGCTGCCCGGTGGTGTCGGTGCCGAAGAGCTGGATGCCGTCGCGGACGGTCACGGCCGTCAGCGGTCCGGCGAAGCCCTCGCCGTCGAGCCTGATCCAGCCCATGAAGTCCACGTTGGGCCGCTGCTGGGCGCGGTACCAGGGCGTGCCGTCGGCGTCGACGGCGAACTGCACCAGCACGTCGTCGGGCCGCTTGGCGGTGACCGGGGGCTCCTTCATCGCACCGGCCAGGTTGACCCAGTTGCCCCAGGACGAGCCGCCCGCGCTGTGCCGGCGCCACCAGGTCTCGCTGTTGACGTTCTGCGCGGTCAGCGCCACCGCCCCGTCGGGCTGCTCGGCGAGCTGCGTCCGGCCGGAGAACGTCTCGGTGTCCGGGCCGGTCGTCCACTGGACGGAGCCGAAGTCGGCCGGGTCGGTCTGCCGTCCGTGGACGATGCGGCCCGCGTTGTCGGTGTAGGCGTACTCGATCTCACCGGTGGACGTCTGCAGCACACTGGCGGGGCCGGTGCGGTCGGCGTCGACGGCGGGGGACTCGGGCGTGTGGTCGGCCCGCAGGCCGCAGGAGTCCGGGGCGCCGCTCACGCTGGTGTAGCCGGCCCAGTGGGCGCCCGAACCGATGAGGAGGTTGTAGACGCCGCCGAAGTCCCCGGACGGCTCGTGGTAGCGGTAGTGGCGCACATCGCCGTTGGCCTTGACCCGCATGATCACGTCGCCGCCGAAGGACGTGATGTTCTTGGAGTCCCGCCAGTCGGCCCAGCTGACCGTGACGTGGCGCTGGAGCCAGCGCTCGCTCTCGAAGTCGTAGCGCGAGCGCAGCAGATGGCCGGTCGCCGAGTCGATCCCGTACAGCACGCCGTCGTCGGTGGCGACGATGTGGCTGTAGCGGCCCCAGCCCGAGTCGATCTTCTTGTTGCCGGCCGGGTTCCAGCTGTTCGTGGCACTGGTGTACTGGACCCACCGCAGGTCACCGCCGCCGTCGACGTGCCAGATGTGGCCGCCGCGGTCGATGCTGATCTTGTTGCGGTTCTCGGGCAGTCGGTACGTCGTGAACCCGGTGCTGATCTTCCGGTGGTGGATGTCCCACGCGCCGGTGGAGGCGACGCGGTGGCTGAAGTGGAGCCCGTCGGCCTTGATGCCGTAGAAGCTGGCGTGGGGTCCGGCCAGGACGCGGGGGTACTGGTCCCAGCCGGAGTCGATGGTGGAGGCCTCGGGGACGGTGGCCGTGCCGTTGGCCGGGTCGCCCACGTTACGGCGCAGAAGGCTGCCGGCGGTGGTGACGGAGTAGAGGGCGCCGGTGGAGGCGCAGGCCGGACCGACGTTGGCGTTGATCCAGGTGCGCACCTTGTCGATGCGGACGCCGATCGCGCCGGTGCGGGTCTCGGACTCGTCGGTGCCGAAGCAACCGCCCTGCCAGGAGCGGCTGTTGACGCCGACGAGCTGCACGGTTCCACCGGCCTCACGGAAGGCGGGGCCGCCGGTGTCGCCCTTGCAGACGGCGGCCCCGTCCTTGCCGGTGATGCCGACCTCGGTGGCGCTCACCGAGTCCACGGTGAAGGTGCCGGTGTGCAGGCGCAGCGGGGCCCATTCGTCCTTGGTGCGACCGTATCCGGCGACCCGCAGCTCCTCCCCGGCTGCGGGGGCGGTAGCGCTCAGGGCGACGGGCGTGATGCCGGTGACCGGGCCGGCGAGCTTCGCCAGTACGAGGTCCTGGTCCGGGTGGGGGAGAAGCTGGACGACGTTGCGCACCTGCCCGGTCGTGGTGGTCAGGTCGGTGCGGCCGATGGTGGCGGTCGTCGGCAGCGCGGGCGCGCCCGCGGGCACGTCCAGGCCGGCGGCGGGGTTGTCTACGAAGCAGCTGGCGGCGGTGAGCAGCCACTGCGCGTACACCAGCGTGCCGGAGCAGGCGCGTTGGCCGTCGCCGATGTCCAGGCGGGCGGTGAAGGCGTGGGCGTTGTCGGACGCGGGCGCGCCGGTCACGGCCTGGGCCGGGGCGGCGGACACCATCATCGGGGCCGCTGTGAGAGCCGCGCTGAACGCGGCCAGCGCGGTGAGGCGGGTGCTGCGGGGTCTGGGCATGTCCATTTCCTTGAGGGGGGTACGGACGGACCTGGCGGCTCGCAATACAGAACGCCGGTCCGTGAAGAGGCCTGGTCGAAGGGCTACTTGGAGGTGACGATCTCCACGAGCATGTGCTGGCGCCCGTCCGGATCCAGGCCCTCCCCGACCGGCGTCCAGATGTTCTCGTCGACCTGGAAGGTCTTCTCCTCGCTGCCGACGGTCATGTTGACCTCGGTCTGGTAGTCATTTCCCTTGATCGCGTAGACGGCGGGCAGCTCCAGACTCAGATAGCCCTGGTTTCCGGTGACCCGGAAACAGAACTTTTGCCGGCCCCGCGCCGACACCTCCAGCAGTCCGTCCGGACCGCAGTCGGCGAGGACGATGTGCCCGTCGCCGCGCTTGAGGATGATTCCGCGTTCCTGCTGGATTTTGTCGGCCTGCGGATACGCGAAATCCTCCACCGCGAATCCCGGGGCTTCGCCGGCCACCGTGCGCACGGCGGCGGTGTCCGTATCACCGGGTGCACCAGCCGTGTGAGCCAGCACCGCGAGGCCGACGGCGGCACTGGCGGCCACCACCCGAGAAAGCAATCTCATCAGTGTCCCTTGCCTTGAGTTCGTGAAATGCGCAACGCACGCGGGCAAACAGACGACCCAACAGACGGAACCACCAACTCGTCGCGCATCGGATCGAGTTGATGATCAGTGAGTCGGGCCGAATCCGCATCCTGACACCCGCGCACTTCCGCACACAACAGTGACTCGGGACACACGTTTTTGAGGCAGTTCGCCGTTAGACCCACAAGGTGAACGCGCGATTAAACCGGAACACCCCGTTCAGCCACCTGGAAGTCGACCGGAGTTGACCACCCGTCGATGGTGAAAGTCGTAAGGCTATAGTAAAGATCAAGTCGGTCGCACGGACGTGACGTGTCGGTGCGGGCGTCGGGCACGCCCGACGGGACCTACGGGGGAAAACGTGCGCCGATACCAGAAATGCCCCATACGCGCCGTGCTCCGGGCTCCTTCGCCGCGTGCCCCGCTGAATGACAATCAATTAGGGGAGCAACGCGTTGAATGCCAGATTGCGAGCCGTGCCGGGATGGCACGGCGTCGCGGCGGCGCTGACAGCCCTGGTGATGGTGCTGGGGATGGATCTGCGCCCTGCCGCGGCCGCCGACGGCCCACCGGAGTACCAGAGAGCCGACGTCCTGCTGGAATGGGAATACGGCGGCCCGGGCGTACGGCGGGCGGCCGAGGCGGCCCTGCTGGGCTCGGACGCCGACATCGAGACGTTCATCGATCAGGACCTGCCGACCCTCCAAGTGGAGGACATGCGGGTCCAGGTGGCGCAGATCATGGCCGTGGGCGGTCCCGGTGTGCGGGAGGCGGCCAATGTCGCCCTGAGCGGCGGGGAGGCGGAGCTCCAGGCCTTCCTGGACGGCGGTTTCACCCGGCCGTACGAGGACGATCTGCGCGTTCAGGTGGCGCAGGTGATGGCGTTCGGCGGTCCGGGCGTGAAGGCGGCGGGCAGTGCGGCGCTGGACGGCACGGCCGACGACTGGGCCGCGTTCCTCCAAGAGGGCCAGTACCGGGCGCGCGACGACGACAACCGCGTCCAGGTCGCCCGCCTGCTGGCCACGGGCGGCCCGAACGTGAAGCTGCTGGCGGGACAGGCCCTGGACGGCACGGCCGAGGACGTCCAGGAGTTCCTGGACCACGGCTGGGAGGTCGCCGCCGCCCGCGACCAGGAAACGCTCACCGTCACGCAGCTGGCCCAACTCGCCGACAACGCGCAGAAGCAGGCGCAGGAGCTGACCGAGACCGCCAAGGAGGAGGCGGCCAAGGCGGAGGCCGCCACGAAGGCCGCCAAGGAGGCGGCGCAGGTCGCGGCGCAGGAGGCACTCGCGGCCAAGGGCTCGGCCGGCAAGGCGGCGGCGGCCGCGTCCCGGGCGGCGGCAGCCGCGGACCGGGCGGCCCAGTCGGCCCGTACGGCGGTGTCCGCGGCCGCGGCCGCGAACGCGACGGCACGGGTGGCCGCCACCGCCGCGGCACAGGCGGCCTACGCCGCGAGCCAGGCCGGAAACGCGGCATCCACGGCCAGGTCCGCAGCCGCCGCCGCGGCGGGCGACGCCGCCCGGGCCCAGCAGGCGCGGGTGGCCGCGCAGAAGGCGAACGCCGCCGCGTCCGGAGCGCGGAAGGCGGCCGACGCCGCCCACCAGGCCGGCATCGCCGCCGACAACGCCGCGAAGGCCGCCGGAGCCGCGGCCAGCGCGGGCGCCAACGCCGCCGCGGCGGCAGCGGCCGCCGCCGACGCCGGCCGCTGGGCCGGTGAGGCGGGTGCCAAGTCCGACGAGGCACAGGCGGCGGCGGCCCGGGCCAAGCGGCTCGCCGACCAGGCCACGCGGGCGGCGGGCGCCGCGCAGACCAACGCGAACCAGGCCGCCACGGCCGCACGACAGTCGCGGGACGCGGCCAACGACGCCGCCGCGCACGCCGAGGCCGCGGCGATCGCGGCGAACAAGGCGGCCGACGACGCGGGCAAGGCGGTGGACGCCGCCAAGGAGTCCACCGCTGCCGCGAACGCGGCCACCGTGGCCGCCAACAACGCGCTGAAGGCGGCCACGCAGGCCTCGAACGTGGCGAAGCTGGCGCGCGAGGCCGACGCCGAGCGGCTGGCCCAGCAGCAGGACGAGGCGGTCCGCGCGGCAGAGGAGGCCAACCGGGCCCACGAGGCCCGCCGGACCGCCGCCCAGTGGGAGGTCGGCCGCCTGCAGGAACTCAACGCGCAGACGCAGCAGTTGCTGCAGGAGGCCGCCGCGGCGACCGACCCGGCGGTCACCGCCGCCAAGGGCCGACAGGCCGCGGTCAACATGCTCAACAACGGCGGAACCTGGGTGAAGGACGCCGCCGAGGCCGCTTTGGCGGGCACCGACGCGGACGTGGCCGAGTTCGTGCGCACCAGGCTGGCGGTGGCGCTGGAACAGGACGACCGGGCCAGCGTGGCGCACATCGCCACGACCAGCGAGATCCCCGCGCAGCGGCAGGCCGCCCTGGACGTGCTGGACAAGCCGATCGACCAGGTGCGGGAGTTCCTGCGCACCCGCGCCTACCCGGGCAAGGAGGACGACGACCGGGTCGCCGTCGCCAGGATCGCGGCCGTGGGCGGACCGGGTGTGAAGGCCGCCGCCAGCAAGGCGCTGGACGGTACCGCGGCCGACGTGGCGGAGTTCCTTCAGGTCGGGCAGCACAAGGCCCGCGAGGACGACGACCGGGTGGCGGTCACCCAGGCCCTCGCCACCGGCGGCCCCGAGGTCCGGGCCGCGGCCCAGGCCGCGCTGTCCGGTCCCCCGGACGGCCTGCGCGGCTTCCTGGAGATCGGCCTGCACAAGGCCCGGCAGCGGGACGCCAACGCCGCCGCGCACATCGCCGGGATCAACACGTTGCTGCAGGCCGCCTACAAGTCGGCTTCGCTCGCCCACAAGGACGCCGCCGAAGCCCAGAAGGTGGCCGCGGAGGCCCGCAAGGACGCCGCGAAGGCCACCGAGTGGGCGAACAAGGCCAAGGCGTCCGCCGACCAGGCGAAGGAGTACTCCCGGCAGGCCGACGCGTCCGCCGACGAGGCGGCCGAGTCCGCGGACCGCGCCGCCGAGTCCGCGAGGACGGCCAGGGCAGCGGCCGCGGCGGCCCAGCAGGACGCGCAGTCGGCGGCCCGCTCCGCGGAACGCGCCCAGCACTCCGCCAGTGTCGCCTTCACCTACTCCCTGGAGGCCAACACCGCCGCCTACAACGCCGGTGTCTCCGCCGAGAACGCGGACCAGGACGCCGCCGCCGCGGCCAAGGCCGAGAGCGAAGCGCTGAAGACCGCGGCCGACAAGCTGGTCGCGGAACTGAAGGCGCAGATCCAGCAGGAGGCGCAGGAGCCCAGCAAGCCGCTGTCCGACGAAGAGCTTCGTAAGGCTCTTGAGAAGCGGTTGGTCGAGTACCGCAGCGAATACGTCATGGGCAACGAGGACTGGAAGTCCGGCGACGTCATGCTCATCTGCGGCGGTGACGGCGCCGGTGGCATGGGATGCATCACCAGCACCTATCTCGACCGCCTGATCGCCTGGTACGTGGGCGCCGAGGAGATCGAGGCGTGCCTTCGGGACAAGAAGCCCTCCTGTCTCAAGGGCCTCGCCCTCAGCGCTCTGAAGCTGAAGATCCTGAAGAAGACGACCTGCGGGAAGAGCAGCTTCCTGCCGGGCACCCGCGTGCTGATGGCCGGTAACCGGACCAAGGCGATCGAGGACGTCCGGGTCGGCGACCAGGTCATGGCCACGGACCCGCGGTCCGGCCGCACCGAAGCGAAGAGCGTCAAGGCGACCATCACCAGCGACGGTCCGAAGAACCTCGTGGACCTCACCGTCACCGGTCCCGGCGCCCGGACCACCGGCACGGTGGTCGCCACGGACAACCACCCCTTCTGGGTGGCCGGTGAGAAGAAGGCCTGGCTCGACGCCGCGCGCCTCACGCCCGGCGACCGGCTGCGGACCGCGGCCGGTGCCTCCGCGCGGGTCAGTGCGGCCAAGGCGTGGAGCACGTCCGAGCAGCGGGTCCACAACCTGAGTGTCGCCGACTTCCACACGTACTATGTGCTGGCCGGTGCCGCTCCTGTTCTGGTCCACAACGCGAGTTGCCCGATCGGCTTCACGCAGGACACGGTCGGGGATGCCTTCACGGGTATGAACAAGGGTGGCGGGCACGCCATCCGGCACCTGATCAAGGATGGGGTGATCCCCAACAAGGGAAGCGTCGCCTCCCAGGTCAAGTACTTCCAGGACAACTTCTCGCAGATTCTGACGTCGCCGGACAAGACCTTCGACTGGAAGGTCGGTGACACCCAGGCCAAGGGATTCGCCAAGAGGGTCAACGGCAAGGTGGTGGTGATCATGGTGGCGAAGGAAGGGCCGTATCAGGGCAAGGTCATCACGGCCATGGTGCCCCCGGCCAAGAACCTGGCGAAGTGGGGCCTGTTGTGAGTTCCCTCAAAGAGGCCATCACCTGGAGCGGCCCCGCGGTCGTCATCCTCTTCACACTGGGGCGGGCCGAATCCTCCCTGGGACAGGAGGAGTTCGACGTGGCGGGTACGCGCCCGGACGAGGTCGAAATCTTTCCGATCTCCCCCGAGCCAGGGGGGAGGAAGGCGGTCGTCCGGGAGTACGACCTCACCTTCCACGACGTCGACCAGGTCGCCGCCCCCTACCTGCGGCAGTGCCTGCGGAAAGCGGCTGCGCACGCCGAGGGCATCGCATGGTTGGCGTTCGAGGGAGCCTTCCATTTCGACCATCTCTTCACGGACGACATCGCGGACCAGATCTACGGCTATTGCGTGACAGGGGAAGACCCTGTCGTCGCCTGGGATCACGCGACCTTGGCGAGCGATGGCTGGAAGCAGGGGATCGGGGAAGTGCGAGCGGTTCTGGACCGCGCTTTCCCTACGGAGGAAACCGCCTGAAGGAAACCGCCTGAATGAAACCGTCTGAATGACCGCCTGAACGAAGCCAGTGCCGGTGCCTCCCGATGAGATCTCTCATGGGGAGGCACCGGCGTTTTCGCCCTATGCCGAATTCCCGCCCACCGTGAACCCGATCACCGCCCCGCCCCCCTCCCGCCCATACGCGAACGGCGCACCCCCATGCGCCAGCGCCACCTCCCGCACGATCGACAACCCCAGCCCCGACCCCGGCAGGGACCGAGCATCCGCCGCCCGGTAGAAGCGGTCGAAGACACGCACCAGGTCGGCGTCCGCGATGCCCGGCCCCCGGTCGTGGACCTCCACCCGGATCGCCCCCGGCCGGGCCGGCCCGGACACCACGATCTCGATCGGGGCGGTGCCGTCGGCGTCGAACTTCGCCGCGTTCTCGACCAGGTTCGACAGCGCCCGGGTCAGCATCCCCGGCCGCCCCTCCGTCGTCGTGTCACCGCTCGCCCGCACCTCGATCCGCCGCCCGGTACGCCGTCGTGCCAGGCCCGCGACATCCTCCGCGAGGTCGGCGACGTCGACCCGCTGCGGTGGCTCGGCGTCCGACTGCCCGGCCGCCAGGTCCACCAACTCGTTGACCAGGTCGGTCAGTTCCCGTGCCTCCTGCCCCAGGTCGGCGACCAGCTCGTCCCGCGTCCGGGGCGGCAGCTCGTCCATCCGGCGCAGCAGCGAGATGTTCGTACGCAGCGAGGTCAACGGCGTACGCAGCTCGTGCCCCGCGTCCTGCACCAGCCGCCGCTGATCCTCCTCCGACTGCGCGAGCCGCCCCAGCATCCGGTCGAACGCCCGCCCGAGCCGCCCCACCTCGTCGCTGCCGGTCACGGGTACGTCGATGCCCAGCCGCCGGGTACGGGCCACCGCCTCCGCCGCCGACGTCAGGAGCACCAGCCGACGGGTGATCCGCCGTGCCAGCCACCAGCCGAACAGCCCCGCCCCGACCACCACCGCCGCCATCAGCAGCACCGTCCGCTGCTGCAGCGCCCGCAGCAGATCCTCGGTGTCGCTGAACTCCTGCGCCACCTGCACCGCGCCCCGCCCGCCGCCCAGCGCGACGGTCGCGACCCGGTAGACGTCGTCCCCGACATCGACGTCCTCGTCCTGGGCCAGCTTCCCCGCCCGTGCCGCCCCCGCGATCTCCCGGTCGGCGTCGGTGACCGGCAGCCCGGGACTGCCCGGGTCGACGACACCGCCGTCCGGGCCGAGCACCTGCACATCCGTACGGGCGGGCCGGACGAAGTCGTGCCCCGGCGCGGAGGAGAAGTCCTCCGGGACCATCCGGCGCTCGCCCACCTCGACCCGCAGATCCTGCACGACCTCGTCGAACACCGTTTGCTGGTCGACCCGCACCAGCCGGGCGGCGGCGCTGTAGGACAGGATCCCGACGAGCACGGTGACGACGGCGGTCACCGTCGCGAAGGACACGGCGAACGTCGTCCGCAACGACACCAGTCGCGGCCGCCACCACCCACCGGACCCGGCACCGGCACCGGCACCGGATCCGGCCCTCCGCAGGAGCCCCACTCAGTCCTCCCGCAGCACGTAACCCACCCCACGCACGGTGTGAATCAGCTGCGGCGCCCCCGGCTCGTCCAGCTTCCGGCGCAGATAACCGACGTACACGGCGAGATTCTTCGACCCCGGCCCGAAGTCGTACCCCCAGATCCGGTCGTAGATCGTGGAGTGGTCGAGCACGATCCCCTCATTGCGCACCAGCAGCTCCAGCAGCTCGAACTCGGTGCGCGTCAGCTCCAGCTCCCGCTCCCCGCGCCAGGCCCGCCGCGCCTGCGGGTCCATCCGCAGCCCGGCCGCCTCGATCCGCCGCCCGGGCGGCGCCGCCTTCTCCGGTGCGCCGACGGCGGCGGCCCCGGTCGCCTCCGGCGGAGCCGTACGCCGCAGCAGGGCCCGCAACCGCGCGAAGACCTCCTCCACGTCGAACGGCTTCACGACATAGTCGTCGGCGCCCGCGTCCAGCCCCGCGATCCGGTCGGCCGTCTCCACGAGCGCCGTCAGCATCAGGATCGGCGTCCGGTCCCCCTCGGCCCGCAGCACCCGGCACACCTGGAGGCCGTCGATCCCCGGCATCATCACATCCAGGACCAGCACGTCCGGCGGCGTGCGGTGGGCCTGCGCCAGCGCCTCGACACCGTCGGCGACCGCGGTGACCCGGTAGCCCTCCAGGGTCAGGGCCCGTTCCAGGGCGTGCCGGATCGCGCGGTCGTCCTCGGCGAGCAGAACAGTCTGGGGCACCTGTCCAGTGTGGCAAAGCGCGGCGGTCGTACGACCTGACGAGCGAGCCGCCACCGATCCTCTTACTGGCCTCTCACCTGTCGGAACGCAGGGCGGCGAGCTGCTCCTCGAACGGGACCACCTGGAAGCCCTCCTCAACGGCGGGTTTCGCTCCGGGCAACCCCGTCATCAGCCCCGCCAGTTCCCCCGCCGCCCGCTCGATCCGCCCGTCCAGGCCCGGCGCGCCCCAGTCCTCCGAGGCGGCGTACACGGCGGTCGGGACGACCACGGCCCGCAGATAGGAGAAGAGGGGGCGCAGCGCGTGCTCCAGAACGAGGGAGTGCCGGGCGCTGCCGCCGGTCGCGGCGATCAGCACCGGCTTGCCCACCAGCGCCTCCGGGTCGATCACGTCGAAGAAGGACTTGAACAGCCCGCTGTACGACGCCGAGAACACCGGCGTGACGACGATCAGCCCGTCCGCCCCGGTGACCGCGTCGATCGCGGCGGACAGGGCCCGCCCGGGGAACCCGTTGGTGAAGTTGTGCGCGATCTCCACGGCGAGTTCACGCAGCTCGACGACCTCCACGTCCGCCGCGACACGACCAGCGGTGGCCTTGGCCAGCCGGTCGCCCAGCAGCCGTGTGGACGACGGCACACTCAGCCCCGCGGACACCACGACGAGCCTCATTCGACCCTCACCCCTTCCGAAGCGGCGGCCAGCAGGGACTGGTGGGTCGGCGCCTCCGGCACGTTCGCCGGCCGCCCGACCGCGAACTCCTTGCGCAGCACCGGCACGACCTCCTCGCCCAGCATGTCGATCTGCTCCAGCACGGTCTTCAGCGGCAGCCCGGCGTGGTCCATCAGGAACAGCTGGCGCTGGTAGTCACCGGCGTACTCACGGAAGCCCAGCGTCTTCTCGATCACCTGCTGCGGCGACCCCACGGTCAGTGGCGTCTGCTCCATGAAGTCCTCCAGGGACGGCCCGTGCCCGTACACCGGCGCCACGTCGAAGTACGGCCGGAACTCGCGCACCGCGTCCTGCGAGTTCTTCCGCATGAACACCTGCCCGCCGAGCCCGACGATCGCCTGCTCGGGCGTGCCGTGCCCGTAGTGGGCGTACCGGGCCCGGTACAGCTCGACCATCCGCTTGGTGTGATCGGCGGGCCAGAAGATGTTGTTGTGGAAGAACCCGTCGCCGTAGTACGCGGCCTGCTCGGCTATCTCCGGCGAGCGGATCGACCCGTGCCAGACGAACGGCGGTACGTCGTCCAGCGGCCGAGGCGTCGAGGTGAACCCCTGCAACGGCGTGCGGAACTTCCCCTCCCAATCGACCACGTCCTCGCGCCACAGCCGGTGCAGCAGGGCGTAGTTCTCGATGGCGAGGTTGATGCCCTGCCGGATGTCCTGCCCGAACCACGGGTAGACCGGCCCGGTGTTCCCGCGCCCCATCATCAGGTCCACCCGGCCGTCGGCGAGGTGCTGGAGCATCGCGAAGTCCTCGGCGATCTTCACCGGGTCGTTGGTGGTGATCAGGGTGGTGGAGGTGGAGAGGATCAGCCGCTCCGTGCGGGCGGCGACGTAGCCGAGCATGGTCGTGGGCGAGGACGGCACGAAGGGCGGGTTGTGGTGCTCACCGGTGGCGAACACATCGAGCCCCACCTCCTCCGCCTTCAGCGCGATGGCGACCATGGCCTTGATCCGCTCGCGCTCGGTCGGCGTACGGCCCGTGGTCGGGTCCGGCGTGACATCGCCGACGCTGAAGATCCCGAACTGCATGGTCGCTCAACCTCCAAGTTGTTGACCGTTCAACCATACCGGGAAACCGGCACCCCGCTCCCCGTATTCCGCGAACCCGGCATGCCAGGCTGACCCCATGCTCGTCCTCCGCTCCGCCGCCCTCTTCGTCATCGCCGCGATCTTCGAGATCGGCGGCGCCTGGCTGGTCTGGCAGGGGTACCGGGAGCAGCGCGGCCTGCTCTGGATCACCGGCGGCGTCCTCGCCCTCGGCGCCTACGGCTTCGTCGCCACCTTCCAGCCGGACGCCCACTTCGGCCGCGTCCTCGCCGCGTACGGCGGGATCTTCGTCGCCGGTTCCATCGGCTGGGGCATGATCGCGGACGGCTACCGCCCGGACCGCTGGGACATCACGGGCGCGCTGATCTGCCTCGTCGGCATGGCGGTGATCATGTACGCGCCGCGCGGCGACTGACCCGCACGACGACCGACCGGCACCGAAGCCAGGAAACGCACCGTGGGATCACCCACCCCACTCCCCCAACCCCACTCCGCCACCCACCCCTTGCCTATCCTGGCGACCAGGCCCCCGATCTCCACCGAGGAGCAGCCGTATGACCCCCACCGCAGCCTCCCGTATCGCCGTCGTCACCGGCGCCAGCAGCGGAATCGGCGCCGCGACGGCACGGCAGCTGGCGGCCGCGGGCTACCGCGTCGTCCTCACCGCCCGCCGCAAGGACCGCATCGAGGCGCTGGCCGAGGAGATCAACGCGGCCGGCGGCCAGGCGACCTCGTACCCCCTGGACGTCACCGACCGCGCGGCGGTGGACGAGTTCGCGACCGCCTTCAAGACGGTCGGCGTGCTCGTGAACAACGCGGGCGGCGCACTGGGCGCCGACCCCGTGGCCACCGGCGACCCGGCGGACTGGCGCCAGATGTACGAGACGAACGTCATCGGCACCCTCAACCTCACCCAGGCCCTGCTCCCCAAGCTGGAGGCGAGCGGTGACGGCACGGTGGTGGTCGTCTCCTCCACCGCGGGCCACGCGACGTACGAGGGCGGCGCGGGCTATGTGGCCGCCAAGCACGGCGCCCACGTCCTGGCCGAAACGCTCCGCCTGGAGATCGTCGGCCGGCCGGTCCGGGTCATCGAGATCGCCCCCGGCATGGTCAGGACCGACGAGTTCGCCCTGACCCGCTTCGGCGGCGACGAGGAGAAGGCGGCGAAGGTCTACGAGGGCGTCCCCGACCCCCTCACCGCCGACGACGTCGCCGACACCATCACCTGGGCGGTCACCCGCCCCAGCCACGTCAACATCGACCTCCTGGTGGTCCGCCCCCGAGCCCAGGCGTCCAACACGAAGGTCCACCGCGCGAAGTAACTCCCCGGGCTCCCGCCCATCATGCGCAAGTCGAGCCTTGCCCGGGGCGCGCCCGCGTGGTTCCTGGCGTGCTCGCCGCCGCACTTCTCGATGCCGGTCAGCGACACGTCCATGCGGGTCGCAACGCAAGCGCGGCCACCAGCACAGGCTTCAACCCGGCGAGACCCCCGGCTCACCGGGGACCTCAGCGCATCAGCCCTTCACACAGACAACCTGCCGCAGCTTCGCCACGACCTCCACCAGGTCCCGCTGCTGGTCGATGACCTGCTCGATCGGCTTGTAGGCGCCCGGGATCTCGTCCACCACACCAGAGTCCTTGCGGCACTCCACGCCCCGCGTCTGCTCCTCCAGGTCCTTCGTGGAGAAGCGCCGCTTTGCGGCGTTACGGCTCATCCGCCGGCCTGCGCCGTGCGAGGCGGAGTTGAAGGACTTCTCATTGCCCAGACCCTTCACGATGTACGAGCCCGTGCCCATGGAGCCCGGGATGATCCCGTACTCCCCGGAGCCGGCCCGGATCGCGCCCTTGCGGGTGACGAGCAGGTCCATCCCCTCGTACCGCTCCTCCGCCACGTAGTTGTGGTGGCAGGAGATCTCCTGCTCGAAGACCGGCTTGGCCTTCTTGAACTCCTTGCGGATCACGTCCTTCAGGAGCGCCATCATGATCATTCGGTTGTACTTGGCGTACTCCTGCGCCCAGAACAGGTCGTTGCGGTACGCCGCCATCTGCGGGGTGTCCGCGACGAAGACGGCGAGGTCGCGGTCGATCAGGCCCTGGTTGTGCGGGAGCTTCTGGGCCACGCCGATGTGGTGCTCGGCGAGTTCCTTGCCGATGTTCCGGGAACCGGAGTGGAGCATAAGCCACACCGAACTGGATGAATCTACACAAATCTCGACAAAATGATTTCCGTGGCCAAGGGTCCCCATTTGCGCAGCCGCCCGTTCCTTGCGGAACCGGACCGCCTCAGCAACCCGGTCGAACCGCGCCCAGAAGTCGTCCCACCCCCCGGTCGCGAACCCGTGCAGCCGCCCCGGGTCGACGGGGCTGTCGTGCATGCCCCGCCCCACCGGAATCGCCGCCTCGATCTTCGACCGCAGCCGCGACAGATCCCCGGGAAGATCGTTCTCCGTCAGCGACGTCCTCACCGCCGACATCCCGCACCCGATGTCCACCCCCACCGCCGCAGGGCACACCGCGCCCCGCATCGCGATCACCGACCCGACCGTCGCCCCCTTGCCGTAGTGCACGTCCGGCATGACCGCGAGCCCCTTGATCCACGGCAGCGTCGCGACGTTCCGCAGCTGCTGGAGCGCCACGTCCTCGACCGTCGCGGGGTCCGTCCACAGACGGATCGGCACCTTCGCGCCCGGCATCTCGACATACGACATATCGTCCTCATTTCCCCCGGAAGAAAATCAAAGCCTCACAACGCAAAACCGGCGCCAAGGTCGACGTAAAGGACAACGGACCGGCGTTCACGGCAGCGCGTGCGATACACATTGTCTCCAGGGTGAGCCCCGGGACAGCAAGCGATTAACCAGCGAGAGGAGCCTGACCGTGCAGCGGAAGGCGTACGTAACCGGCGTCGCGGCGCTCCTCGCGGCCCTGCTGGCCGGCTGCACCGGCGGCTCCGACGACGGCGACACCACGGACAGCGCCAACTCCGACAACGCCGGTACGGCACCGGCGGCCGCCCAGCCCGGCCGCTACCGCACCCTCCCCGAACCCTGCCGCGCGGTCCGCGAGGACACCCTCGACTCCCTCCTGCCCGGCCTCCGGCAGATCGCCGACGAGGAACAGCGCGAGCAGGCCTACCAGGGCAAGCCCACGCTCACCTACGACAACGACCGCAAGGTCGGCTGCCGCTGGAAGGTCGAGTCCACCTCCGCCACGAACCACCTGTTCGTCGACTTCGAGCGCGTGGTGTCGTACGACAACGCGGTCAGCGACGACAACCAGGCGCAGGAGCTGTTCGCGGCCGAGCAGGAGGCGGCGGACCTGCCGGAGCCCACGGCGACGCAGACGGAGACGGGGACCGCGACGGAGTCGGAGTCCCCGACCGGGGCGACCTCCCCGTCCGCCACCGTCTCCCCCGGCACCCCCTCGGGCACCCCCAGCGGCACATCGAGCGCCACCGC
Organism: Streptomyces sp. TRM70350; assembly: GCF_019219825.1. Lineage (GTDB taxonomy): Bacteria > Actinomycetota > Actinomycetes > Streptomycetales > Streptomycetaceae > Streptomyces. Next base: position 27,836 of record NZ_JAHUXH010000033.1, read on the forward strand.
CACCGCCACCCCCACCGCCCTCCAGCCCCGCGTCCTCGACGACCTCGCCGACGAGGCCTTCGTCGACGACGAGCTGAGCAGCTCCGGTTCGACGGCCAAACGGCGCACGGTGACTGTGGCGTTCCGCACGTCCAACGTCATCGTGACCATCGAGTACGAGGAGCAGCCGGCGACCGTCGGAGTCGTCCCGGACAGCAAGGAAATGCAGGACAGGGCCCGGAAGCTGGCCGCGCAGCTGGCCGATTCGCTCGCGGAGTAGCGCTGCTTCGGGCCCCCGCGTGAAGGGACCGAACCGAGTCCGCACAGTTCCCTCACCGCGTACCGTGACCCCTCGGACCCGTAACCCGAGTGTCATGAGTGAAGGAACCATGCAGCGACGAGCACAGCGAGCCGACCAGCCTTACCAGCGAGCCAGCCGCCGCCTCAGCCGCGTCCTTGTCGGCGCGGCGGCCGTCCCCGTGATGCTGATCGCCGCCGGCTGCTCCTCGGACTCCGGCTCCGGCGCCGACGCCAAGCAGGTGTCCGAGAGCCCGGCGGGCGCCTCCGCGAGCCCCTCGCCGACCGTTGAGGCGGCGGCGTACGCCAAGCTGCCCGAGCCGTGCAAGGTGCTGTCGAAGAAGACGCTGGAGGAACTGGTCCCGGAGGCGGGCAAGTCGGGCAAGGAGGGCAGCTCGGACGATGTGTCGGCCCGGGCCGGCTGCTCCTGGGACAGCCTCGACAACAACGGCGTCAAGGGCTCCCAGTTCCGCTGGCTGAACGTCTCCCTGCTGCGCTTCGAGTCCGACGTCACGCGCGGCTCGGGCGAGCAGCGGGCGCGGGATTACTACGACAAGCAGGTCACCGACGTCCAGTCGGCCGAGGGCGCCAAGAACACCAAGGCCGAGCAGCTCACCGGCACGGGTGACCAGGCGACGGCCGTGCGCTACGACCTGAAGAAGAAGGAAGGCGCCTTCAAGCAGCAGACGATCGTGGCGCGCGTCGAGAACGTCGTCGTCACCCTCGACTACAACGGCGCGGGCCTGGCGGGCGACGAGACACCGGACGCCGACGACCTGATGAAGGCGGCGAAGAAGGCGGCCAAGGAGGCGGTGACCGCGGTCACGAAGGCGAACGAGACGGACGCCTCGGCGACTCCGGGCGGCACCAACTCCCCCTCCGGCTCCGCCACTTCGTCCGCGACCCCGGCGAAGAAGAGCTGACCCCGGGGACCCGGGGGATCACCGGCAGCCACCGGAAGTGTCACGGAAGGGCTGACGTACACGATCCGGCCACCCGCTCCCCGTACACATGTGCCACTCTGTTGGGCGCGCAACAACACGCAGTGGGAGGGGAATACGGGTGGCCGCGCCACTTCAGCTGACACGGATGCACCGCGTTCTCATCGGCGTGGTCGTGTTCGGTGCCGTGATCATCGCGGGCATCGGCTTCGCGGGGTCGTACGCGGCCGTACGCGAGCTCGCCCTCAAGAAGGGCTTTGGGGACTTCAGTTACGTCTTCCCCATCGGCATCGACGCGGGCATCTGCGTCCTGCTCGCCCTCGACCTCCTGCTCACCTGGATCCGCATCCCCTTCCCGCTCCTGCGCCAGACGGCGTGGCTGCTGACGGCGGCGACGATCGCCTTCAACGGCGCGGCGGCCTGGCCGGACCCGCTGGGCGTCGGGATGCACGGCGTCATCCCGATCCTGTTCGTGGTCGCCGTGGAGGCGGCCCGGCACGCGATCGGCCGCATCGCGGACATCACGGCCGACAAGCACATGGAGGGCGTCCGCCTCACCCGCTGGCTGCTCTCCCCGGTCCCCACGTTCCTGCTCTGGCGCCGGATGAAGCTGTGGGAGCTGCGCTCCTACGACCAGGTCATCAAGCTGGAGCAGGAACGTCTCGTCTACCAGGCCCGCCTCCGCTCCCGCTACGGCCGTGCCTGGCGCCGCAAGGCCCCGGTGGAGGCCCTGATGCCGCTGCGCCTGGCCAAGTACGGCGTCCCCCTCGCGGACACGGCCCCGGCGGGACTGGCGGCGGCGGGCATCGAGCCGACACTGATACCACCGGCACCGCAGCAGCACGCCTTGGAGTCGGCTGCGGCACCTCCCAGCGAGCAGCGCCCCCAACGCGACGGCGACCAGGACTCCGCGCACCTCGACCAGCCGGAGCACCAGAACCCCTGGCTCCACGCCCGCGACCCGCAGACCATCGAGTACCACGGCGGCTACGACCCCGACTACGACCCGGAAGCCGCGTACGCCGAGTGGTACGAGGAGCAGCGCCGGGCGGAGCAGTCCCAGCAGTACCAGCAGCAGTACGAGGAACCCCCGCCGGTCCCCGAGCCCTCACCGGAGGACACCGGCACGTTCCCCATCCCGGTGGGCCCGGGCCGCACCCGGGAACTGGGCGAAGGCGTCGGATCCCTGCCCCCCGTACCGGACGACGAGTCGTTCTACCAGGTCTTCAAGCAGTCGATCAACGGCAGCTACCCGACCCCGAACCAGCTCATGGACAACATCGAGGCGGAGTTCGGCATCCGCCTCGACGGTTCGGAGGCCAAACGCCTGGTCAACGACTTCACGAACCGCCATTACACGGAACTGGAAGAAGACCACATCGCGTAAGACGAAGTGAAGGCAAGAGGAAGTAAGACAAAGCAAGACGAAGGGGCCCTCGCTTGAGGGCCCCTCTCTGTCCTACTCCCCGAGCAGCCTCCGTACCCGCTCCTGCCCCACCGCCAGCAGCAGCGTGGGCAGCCGCGGCCCGGTGTCCCGGCCCACCAGCAGGTGGTACAGCTGCGCGAAGAACGCCCGCTGGGCCGTCTTGATCTCCGGCGGCAGTTCCTTCGGCGTGGCGTCGGCGGGGAAGCCCGCCTGGACCTTGGGCACCCCGTACACGAGGTGGGTCAGGCCGTCCAGCGACCAGTGCTCCGCCAGCCCGTCGAGCAGCAGCCGGATCGACTGCTGGGACGCCTCGTCGAGCGACTTCAGCAGCTCGACGTCGGGCTCCTCGCGCACGATGGTCCGCTGGTCGGCGGGCACGTGCGTGTTGATCCACGCCTCGGCCTTGGCGTACCGGGGCCGCACCTCGTCGAGCGAGCCGAGCGGCTTGTCGGGGTCCAGCTCGCTGAGGATCCGCAGCGCCTGGTCCTCGTGCCCGGCGGTGATGTCGGCGACGGACGCGAGGGTCCGGTACGGCATCGGCCGCGGGGTCTTCGGCAGCTCACCGGCGGCCGTGCGCACCGCACGGGAGTGCGCGGCCACGTCCGCGGGCAGCGCGGAGCCGTCGGCCACCTTGGCGTCGAGCTTGTCCCACTCGTCGTAGAGCCGCTGGATCTCCTGGTCGAAGGCGATCTTGAACGACTGGTTGGGCCTGCGCCGGGCGTACAGCCAGCGCAGCAGCTGCGGCTCCATGATCTTCAGCGCGTCGGCCGGGGTGGGCACCCCGCCCCGCGACGACGACATCTTCGCCATCCCGGAGATCCCCACGAACGCGTACATGGGCCCGATCGGCTGCTTGCCGCCGAAGATCCCGACGATCTGGCCGCCCACCTGGAAGCTGGACCCCGGGGACGAGTGATCGACACCACTGGGCTCGAAGATCACCCCCTCGTACGCCCACCGCATCGGCCAGTCGACCTTCCAGACCAGCTTGCCGCGGTTGAACTCGTTCAGCCGGACGGTCTCGGAGAAGCCGCAGGCCGTGCAGGCGTACGTCAGCTCGGTGGTGTTGTCGGCGTAGGAGGTGACGGTGGTGAAGTCCTTCTCGCAGTTGCCGCAGTAGGGCTTGTACGGGAAGTACCCGGCGGAGCCGGAGCTGCCGTCGTCCTCGCTCGCCGCCCCGGAGCCCTCAGCGGCCTCGATCTCGGCCTCGTCGACGGGCTTCTGCTGCGACTTCTTGGCCTGAGCCTTCGGCTTGGTCCGGTACTGCGCGAGCACGGCGTCGATGTCGCCCCGGTGCCGCATCGCGTGCAGGATCTGCTCGCGGTACGCCCCGGAGGTGTACTGCGCGGTCTGGCTGATCCCGTCGAACTCGACGCCCAGCTCGCCCAGCGACTCGATCATGGCCGCCTTGAAGTGCTCGGCCCAGTTCGGGTACGGCGACCCGGCGGGCGCCGGCACGGAGGTCAGCGGCTTGCCGATGTGCTCACTCCAGGACTCGTCGGCCCCGGCGACACCGGCGGGCACCTTGCGGTACCGGTCGTAGTCGTCCCACGAGATCAGATGCCGCACCTCACGGCCCCGCCGCCGGATCTCGTCGGCGACGAGGTGCGGGGTCATGACCTCCCGCAGGTTCCCCAGGTGAATGGGCCCGGAGGGCGAGAGCCCGGACGCGACGACGACGGGTTTGCCCGGGGCCCGACGCTCCGACTCCTCGATGACCTCATCCGCGAAACGGGAGACCCAGTCGGTGGTCTCGGTGCTCAGAGCCACGATCGGCACGTCCTCTTTTTCCTGAGAGCTGTGGTGGAGATTCTCCATTCTCCCAGACCGCATCGCGCCCGGGAAAACCGCTTTACCCCCCATGGGATACTGACCGTGTCTATCTGAACCCACGAGGAGAACGGCACCCACTTCTATGGCCCCGGTCACGTCCCTCAGCGACTCCGTCAACCAGCAGCTCGCCTCCGCCATCTCCGCAGCCCTGCCGGAGACCACCGCGGACCCGCTGCTGCGACGTAGCGACCGGGCCGACTTCCAGGCGAACGGCATTCTGGCACTCGCCAAGAAGGCGAAGGCGAACCCTCGTGACCTGGCGACGCAGGTCGTCGCCCAGGTGGTCACCGGTGACGTGATCAAGGACATCGAAGTCTCGGGCCCCGGCTTCCTGAACGTCACGCTCACCGACAGGTCGATCATCGAGAACCTCGCGGCCCGGTACGCCGACACCGACCGTCTCGGTGTACCCCGAGCGGAGCGTCCCGGCACGACGGTCATCGACTACGCCCAGCCCAACGTGGCGAAGGAGATGCACGTCGGCCACCTCCGCTCCGCGGTGATCGGCGACTCGGTCGTCCAGCTCCTGGAGTTCACCGGCGAGAACGTCATCCGCCGGCACCACATCGGCGACTGGGGCACCCAGTTCGGCATGCTCATCCAGTATCTCGACGAGCACCCGCACGAGCTGGACCACAAGGCCGGCATCGAGGACACCGCGGTCTCCGGCGAGGAGGCGATGTCGAACCTCGACCGCCTCTACAAGGCCGCCCGCAAGCTGTTCGACTCCGACGAGGAGTTCAAGACCAGGGCGCGCCGCCGCGTCGTCGACCTCCAGGCCGGCGACCCGCACACCCTCGCCATGTGGCAGAAGTTCGTCGACGAGTCGAAGATCTACTTCTTCTCCGTCTTCGAGAAGCTGGACATGGAGGTCCGCGACCCCGACATCGTCGGCGAGTCCGGCTACAACGACATGCTCGCCGAGACCTGCCGCCTCCTGGAGGAATCAGGAGTGGCCGTCCGCTCGGAGGGCGCGCTGTGCGTCTTCTTCGACGACATCAAGGGCCCGGACGGCAAGCCGGTCCCGCTGATCGTGCAGAAGTCGGACGGCGGCTACGGCTACGCGGCGACGGACCTGTCCGCGATCCGCGACCGCGTCTTCAACCTGAAGGCGAACAGCCTGATCTACGTGGTGGACGCCCGCCAGTCCCTCCACTTCAGGATGGTCTTCGAGACGGCCCGCCGGGCGGGCTGGCTGAACGACGACGTGAAGGCGTACCAGCTGGCCTTCGGCACGGTCCTCGGCAAGGACGGCAAGCCGTTCAAGACGCGTGAGGGCGAGACGGTCCGCCTGGTCGACCTCCTCGACGAGGCGATCGACCGCGCCTCCGCGGTCGTACGGGAGAAGGCCCAGGACCTGTCCGAGGAGGAGATCGCCGAGCGCGGCGCCCAGGTGGGCATCGGCGCGGTGAAGTACGCCGACCTGTCCACGTCGGCGAACCGGGACTACAAGTTCGACCTGGACCAGATGGTCTCGCTGAACGGCGACACCTCGGTCTACCTCCAGTACGCCTACGCCCGTATCCAGTCGATCCTCCGCAAGGCCGGCGAGTCCCGCCCGCAGGCCCACCCGGAGCTGGACCTGCACGAGGCGGAGCGCGCGCTGGGCCTGCACGTGGACGCGTTCGCGGAGACGGTCGCGGAGGCGGCGACGGAGTACGCCCCGCACAAGCTGGCGGCGTACCTGTACCAGCTGGCGTCGCTGTACACGTCGTTCTACGACAAGTGCCCGGTGCTGAAGGCCGAGACCCCGGAGCGGATCGAGAACCGCCTGTTCCTGTGCGACATCACGGCCCGCACCCTGCACCAGGGCATGGCCCTCCTCGGCATCAGGACCCCCGAGCGTCTCTGACAGCCGGTTTCCCCGCTCGACCCTCCAACGGCGCTTGTCCTGTTACCTTTTGAGACCGTTGGTCATCGAGGGGGACTGCGGATGTCCGGGGGACGGACGACGCGGCGGAGTTCGTCATGCGTCGTGTTCGATGTCGGGTTGGCGGCGGAGCACCTGCCCGCGGAGTGGGCCGAAGGGCCGCTGCCCGCGCTGCTCGCCGACGGGTCGGCCGCCGACCGTGACCGGCGTCTGACGTACTTCGAACCCCGCGTCGGCGCGTCCCTGTTCGGCACCCCGGCCCGCCCGGCCCGCTGGCACCTGCGCCGCCCGGCCGACGCGGACGAACCCGCTGTGGAGGCCATGGAGTTACTTCGCGTGCCCGCCGCCGCCGGTCTGCCGGACCGCGACGCGGGCCTCTGCGTCCTGCACGTCCGGCTTGGCGACGACCCGCTGGCCGAGCTGGCCGCCCTCGCCGCCCTCCCCACCGACCACGCCCGGCTGGCGAAGCTCCTGCCGAGGGGCGTACGGGTCGCCGACGGCGCGAGCCGCGCCTGGACCCTGGCGCACGTGACGTTCCCGCAGGGCCCGCCGCCCACGGTGATGCCCGCCGCGTACGCCTCCTGGAGCACGCCCGACCAGTGGCTGTGGCTGCTGGCCTCCCGAAGCCCTCTGGAGCGCTTCGCCCCCGACCCCGAGGACACCGACCTGTTGGCGGGCCGGGTGCGGTTCTCCGCCGACTGGCAGGCGCTGGTGCTGCGGGACGGGGCCGCGTTCGTCGGTCTCTCCCCGGACCCCGGCGGCGAGGAGACGTTCCACGCCACCGCCGCCCACCTTGTTCACACCATCTACCTCGACGTGTTCCTGCTGGGGCGGCTCCAGCACCTGGGCGCCAACTCCCTCGCCAACACCGGCTCCGCGCTGACCGTGCGTGAGTCCGACGCGAAGCGCCTGCTCCGTCTCGAAGGCCGCCTGATCGAGCTGCGCCGCGCCCTGTGGTCGTCCCACATCACCTCCCGCGGCAAGGCCAACGAGCTGCTCGAACGCTTCCAGGAACAGCACCGCCTGGACCAGTTGCTGGCACACACCGGAACCGGCCTCGCCGAGACGGCCCGCTACGTGGAGGCGGCCCGCTCCCGCCGGACCTCGGTCGCGCTGGGCCTGCTGTCGGCGGTGGGCCTGCCGTTCGGCGTGGCGTACGCGGCGGGGGCGCTGTGGGGCACGCCGGGGCCCTGGACGCTGCTCGTCACGACCGTCGTCGCGCTGCTGCTCACGATCACGGCGTTCGTACTGCTCCCGTCGCTGCGGGGCCTGGTGTCCGACACGGTGTGGGACAGGGCGGAGGACTGAACATGGCCCTGGTGGCGCTCTACCGTTCCGGTCCGCTCAGGCAGCGGATCGCCAAGGGATACAGCGTGTACGTCCCCGATCCCGGCCCCGGCCGAGGCGCCGCGGAGCTGGTCGCCGCGCTGCTGGCCAACCCGCCGCTGCTTCCCACGAGCCCGTCCGGTCAGCCGTACGCCCTGCGGGGCGGCGCACGCACCCGCGCCGCGCTGTGGATCGACACCGGCCGCGTCTCGCTGCACGACCCGGCGTCCCGCGCGCACGTGGCCGGAGCACTGGCGGCGTCCGTCGCCCAGGTGGCCGCCGAGGTCCACCGCCGCGGCGGCCTGCTGCTTCCCACCGGCTGGCAGCAGCAGGCCGACCCGACCGCCGGGCTCTGCGCCGACCTGCACTCCGCCGAGGTGCTGGGCCCGGTCCAGCGCGAGCTGCTCACCAATCTCTTACGCGAGCACACCGCACCCCTCATCGCCCTGACCGGCCGCCAGCTGTACGGCCCCGGCGGCGTCGCACCGGGCGGCTCGGCACGTCTCTCCCGCTCCTTCGACCAGGTCAGCACCCGCTACCTCGACTCGTGCTCGCCGGAGCACCTGGAGCGGGTGCGCACCCGGCTGCGCCAGGAGGAGCGGGTCGGCCGCCTGGAGGCCATGGACGTCAGCCCGCTCGGCGTGCCGGAGGCGGGCGCCGACGGCGAGGTCACGGTGCGGCTGTTCGACGCCCAGGTCACCGTCGGTGCCACGCTGGCGCACGCGCTGCTCGTGCAGGCCCTGGCCATGTGGTCCCGCGACCTGGAGCGCACGGGACGGCGGGTACGTCAGGTGCCGCAGTCCCTGATCGAGCAGAACCGCGCCCGGGCCGTCGCGCACGGCCTCGCCGCCGAACTCCGCGTCGATCAGGGCAGGCGCGTCGAGGGACCGCCGAGGACACAGCCCGCGGGCCGTGCGGTGCGCGCGCTGCTGTCCGAGCTGCTTCCGTACTTACGCCAGCTGGACGCCACCGTCGATGAACTGGCCCCGCTGTTCATCGGCGTGGAGCTGGCCGAGTCGGCGGGCACCTCCGCCTTCGTACGCAACGAGAACGACCTGCTGACCCGCTGGCACACGGACGATCGGACCGCCCTCGCCCCCGAACGCCTCTCCCAGGGCCTGGCCACCCCCGACTGGCTGACCACGGACCACCTCAGCGCGACCAACAGGGCTCTCGCTCCCGGTAGTTGGGCGGCGGCCCGCATCTGGCTCACGGACCGCATAACGGAGCCCACGCCGCAGCCGGACCGGAAACCCGACCAGGACCGACGGCCTCAGCAGAACCGGAAGCCGGAGTCACGCCGGAAGCCCGACCGCCCGGCGCCCCTCACCGCGGATCAGCTCCTGGACCGGCTCGCCAAACCCGACATCCCCGCCCCCGAGGTCCTGGACGCCCTCCGCTCCTACTGCCGCACCGGCGGCGCCCTCGACCTCACCCGCCCGCTGCGCTCCCGGGGCCGCGACGAGGCGCGGGCGTTGCGCCGGGTGCTGCGGCCGCAGGCCGGGCAGCGGGTGCGGTGCGAGGAGCCGCTGTCGTCGTGGGAGGACGGCGCGGCGACCCGTGCCGTACGCGCCGCGGGCGAGCAGGGGGTGGCGCTGCTGCACTGGGACCTGCCCGCGCAGGACCGCGCCAAGGTGCGCGACTCCCTGCGCAGGATGGGCCGGGCACCCGGCGGCGTACGGCACATCCTGCTGACCGACACGACCTACACCGCCCGCGAGGACGAGAAGCGCGGCACGGTCGAGGTGCTGCTCGTGGCTCCGCGTGAGGAGGCCGACCGATGACCCAGCACGCTCCGGTCGTACCGGTGACCCTGGATCTGCGCGCGTTCCGGCGCGTCCCCCGCTCCACGGACGAGTGCGTGGCGCTGTGGGAGCGCCTCGAACCGGCGGTGCTCACGCTCGACCCGATGGCCGGGCCCCGGGTCCGGTTCGATCTCGGCGACGAAGGCGAGGTCGGGGTCTGGTTCCTCGCCCCGGCCACCGCGCCGCGGCCGCTCGGCCCCGCCACGCACTTCGCCGTCCGGGGCGTCCTGGAGCCCCCCGAGATCCGGCACGCCTGCACCACCTGCCGAGCGGCGGGCACCACCACCTACGCCCCGTACAAGTGCCCCGGCTGCGACGACGGCCAGCGCGTGGGCCGCGCCTGCGAGGCGCACGCCGTCTTCCTGGACGGCAGCCTGCGCGCCACCTGCCCGAGCCACACGCCCGCGTGCCGGTGCGGCACGAAGGCCGTCGCCTACTGCGGCGGCCCGCACTGCCGTACCCGCAAGGCGTGGTGCGAGACGCATCTGCGCCGCCACCCAGGCGACCCCACCGCCGCCTACTGCGAGGACTGTCACGCCGAGCGCTTCCCTGCGTGCGAGCAGGAGCGCTGCACCGGCAGCGGCTACATCCGATGCGAACACCGCACGCTGTCGGCGATGAAACCGTGCGGCCGCCGCATCTGCGCCGAGCACGCCCGGCGCTGGCAGGTCTACGGCCCGTACAACCGCGGCCTGGCCCTGTGCACCCGGCACCACCAGCAGCTCTCCTCGACCCCGCCCGAGGGCCTGATCGACGTGATCCTGGCCGGTACCGTGGCCCGCAGCGGCCGCGGCAGATCGGCGACCCGTCGCCGGGTTCCGCTGCCGCGCATCAGCACCGTGCGGCACATCCTGATCAACACCCGCGGGACCGTGCTCGACATGGAGGCCGTCGACCGCCTCTTCACCACCGTCGAACAGGGGCTGCGCGGCCGCACACCGCGTGACACGAACCTCTCGACCGCCCTGGAGCTGCTCGCCGGGCACCGCGCCTCACGACGCGAGGACATCGCGCGGTTCCGGGAGCAACACGTCGAAGGCCGCGGTCACTTCGACCGCCTGGTGCAGGAGCTGCGCCGCGGCGGCCGGCACGAACTCGCCGACGCCGTGCGGTTCTCCGACTTCCGGCCGCGCAGCCAGATCCTGTTCGTCCGGGTGCCGGATCATCTCCAGGGCCTCTTCAAGGGAAAGGGCGGGTCGAACATCAAGCAACTGGGGCAACGTGTGGGCGTGAACATTCAAGTGGAGCGCGGATGACTGCCTTCAAGCTCTCGGCGGCCGACACCCGGCTCGTCACGGCGACGGGCCCCGGCCTGGTCGCCGACAACCGGCTCGCCGTCTCCCCGTCCCGGCTGACGGACGAGTCGGCGGCCGTCCTCCAGGTGCACGACACCGGCGGCACCCGCTCGGTGGCGGTACGACTCCTGCCCGCACCCGGCGTCCCCGCCGACGTGATCGTGGCCCCCGCAGCCCTGGTCCAGGAGCACCGCGTCACGCCCGAGGAGGGCTGGGAGCTCGCATCGGCGGACGCCGTCGTCCCCGCCATGCTGGAACTCGAACTCCCCCCGGGCCCGTCCCTCGACGACGCCGCGACCCTGCTGCGCGGCGCCCCGCTCCTCTGCGGCCACGTCTTCGCCCACGGCTTCGAGGCGTCCCCCGACGTCTGGATCGACGCCTCCGGCACCCTCTTCCTGGTACGCCAGGCCCTCGACCACGGTGGCCGGCCGCTGCGCGGCCTCCTGCGCGTCGGCCCGGAGACCCGGCTGACCCTCTTCGCGCCGGGTGAGCGCAGCGGCGTGGACATCGTCGTGCTGGCCGACTGCAGCGGCTCCATGAGCATCGAGGACATTCCCGCCACGGTCGGCGACGAGGGCAACTGGCTCAGCCGTCTGCGCACCAGCACCAGCCGCACCACGATCTCCCGGATGCACGCCCTCAAGGACGCGCTCGGCGCCATGATCGACGCCCGGATGCGCTACGACGGCGTGGGCACCCGTTTCGCCCTGGTCCGCTTCGACCACGACCACGAACCGATGTTCCCCAGCCGCTGGGGCATGGAGGAGGTCTCGGACCCCCATTCCGTCCAGCGACTGCGCGAGGCCGTGTCCCTCCTCAACTACCGCCAGTCCGGTACGGACATCGGCAAGGCGCTGCACAAGGCCGGTGAACTCCTCCACCGCTACGGCGTCCCCGGCAACGAGCGCCTCGTCGTCCTGGTCAGCGACGGCGCGCACTTCGCGCCGCTCCCCGACGAACGCAGCGGCGAGTCCGTCTCCGGCACCCAGGACCCGGTGTCGCTCATGGAGGACCTGCACGCGGGCCTGGGCATCCGCCTGCACGCGGTCGGCATCAGCGACGAGGCCCTGTTCGACCGCTGGTGGCAGTCCCAGCGGCACCGCCCCGGCTGGACCCCGCAGGCCCACGAGAGCATGGTGCCCAACCACCGCATGCTGGGCGAGCTGGTGACGGTCGCGGGCGGCGACCGGCAGCGCATCGGCGGCCTGGACGTCCTGGAGAAGTACTTCGCCGAGCTGGGCAGCGGAGTCGTACGAGCCGTGGGCCGCCCGGCCCGCCCCCGCCTGCCCGCGCTCCAGCTCACCCCCGGACAACTGGCCGCCGAGCCCCAGCGCCGCGCCACCACCGACCCCCGGCAGCGGCGCACCTGGGAGGCATCGGTGGAAGACGCCCTGGTCGCCTACAGCAGGGTCTGCGAGGCGTCCCGAGCCCGCCTCGGCTACCAGCTGCTCCGCTCCTCACCGCCCGACGACTTCGCCCGCCTGCGCCGCCAGTGCGCCGATCGCGCCGACTTCACGGCCTGGCTGTCGGTGGCGTACCAGGTCTTCAACGAGCGCCTGCACGGACCCCTGCGCATCCCCAAGAAGGATCCCGCGAAGGTACTGGACCTGCCTCAGCTCGCGGCCCCCTTCTGGGACGGCCGCATGTCGCAGCTGCACGAACTGCGCAACTTCTACCACCACGACCGCGACATGGAGGAACGCGCCGAGCGGAACCGCATCGCGGGCGGCATCATCCACAAGCACACGGGCAGTTACGCCCCACTGGAGGACGACGCCGACGCCTGGCACGCCCTGCAACTCGGCCTGGTCCGCGACCTGGCGGCCCTGCTCAACGAGGCACACGCGATACTCAACGCCGCCCCCGACCCGGAACCGGCCACACCGGAGGACCCTGCACCCGCCGCGCAGGCGAGCCCGGCCGCCGCAGGGGGGATCCGCATCAAATCGCAGGGCTACGACTGATGACGAACTCGCACCACACCACCTTGCCGGGTTCACGCTCCCCCACGCCCCACTTGTCACTGAGCGCGGCCACGAGCAGCAGCCCCCGCCCGCCCTCGTCGGCCTCGTCGGCAACCCGCGGCACACCACCCCCGCTGTCGTGCACTTCCACCCGCAGTACGTCCCCGTCGTACCGCACGCGCAGCAGGAAACCCCGCCCCGGCGGTACGCCGTGCAGCAGGGCGTTGGTGGCCAGCTCACTGACACACACGGCCACGTCCTCGGCCCGCTCCCACTCTCCGAGCCCCCAGTACCTGAGGGACCAGCACGTGAAGTGCCGGGCCGCGGACACGGACCGGCGGTGGCGGGCGTAGAACTGGTCGCGCTGATAGGGGAGTTCAACTTCGGCATTCACGGGACGAATGTCGCGCAGAGTCACTAGCGTTGATCAGTGTGTGAGAGCGTACGGATTTTTTGTACGGCTTCACACAGGGTCGCGCACGGGCACGCGTGGGGAGTTGAACCATCTTGAACGCCAAGAAGCCGCCGCGGAAGAAGAACCTGACGGCCATGAAGATGCTCGGCGCACAGCTCAGCGCCGGTCGCCGCGCGGCTGGTTTCACCCAGCGCTCACTGGCCGAGATCGTCAACGTCGACGAGGAGACCATCGCCTCGATCGAACAGGGCAGACGCCGACTCACACCGGACCTCGCCGTCCGCCTGGACCAAGTGCTGGATCTCAAGGGGTTGTTGGAGGCGGGCGTCGACAACCTCCCGGAGATCGACCAGTTCCCGATGTGGGCGGAGCTGTACATCCAGCATGAGCAGGAGGCCATTGCGCTGTCCCTGTACGCCAACCAGGTCCTGCCCGGCCTGCTTCAGACGGAGGCGTATGCCCGCGCCGTCCTCCGCGAACGCGTCCCCGCGTACGCCGAGGACGAGATCGAAACCAAGACGGCGGCTCGAATCGGCCGCCAGGACATCCTGCGCCGCAGGGTCCCGCCGACCGTCAGTTTCGTCATCTGGGAGCCGGTGCTCAACCTGGCCGTCGGGGGACCCGAGGTCCACGCCGAGCAGCTTCGCCACCTGCGCGCGTGCGCCGAACTCCCCGGACTCTCCGTGCAGTTCCTGCCACTGTCCAGCCCGTCGCACGCCGGTCTCAACGGCCCGTTCGTACTGTTGGAGACCCCGGACCACCAGCACCTCGCCTACATCGAAGGCCAGCGCGGCAGCCAGTGGGTTTCTGACCCGGATGAGGTGTCCATCCTGTCGCGCAAGTATGCGATGCTGCGAACCCAGGCCCTGACCACACAAGACTCCATGGGCCTGCTGGATCGCCTGCTAGGAGAGCAATGAGCGCCGACGCCCTTCAGTGGTTCAAGTCGTCCTACAGCAGCAGCGAAGGCGGGCAATGCCTGGAAGTCGCCTACACCTGGCGCAAGTCCAGCTACAGCGGCGACGAGGGCGGCGAATGCTTGGAAGTCGCGTTCTGCCCCCACACCATCCACATCCGCGACTCCAAGAACCCGGCAGACGACAGCCCCACCCTCCACGTCACCCCCGCCACCTGGACGGCGTTCACGAAGTTCGCCGCCCGCTGAACGCCGAAAGCCGCCCGGAGGAACCGGGCGGCCAGGGCTTGTGCGTCCGTACGTCAGGCCTGGGCCGGAGCGAACTTCGGGTTCTCGCCGTACTTGTTGGCGCCCGCCTCGCCGTCGAGGCAGAGGAAGACCAGCATCACGATGGAGCCGACGAGCGGAATGATCCCGATGAGGATCCACCAGCCCGTACGACCGGCGTCGTGGAGCCGCCGTACCGTGACGCCCAGACCGGGCAGCAGGAGCCCGATGGTCAGAATGGCGGTGAGGATCTGCGAGCCGAGGACGGCGGCGTCGACGATCGCCAGCACGACGGCAATGATCGTGTAGACCAGCGCGAACATCCAGTATTCCTTGCGACGCGCACGCCCGCTGAACACCGCGTACTTCTTGACGACTTCGACGAACCAGTTCATTGCATCCCCCCAGGGATCGATGTACGGAAGCCTCACCGATCGGATCCGGCCAAGCGCAGACCGTACGTAGCTGACGCGGTCCCGTCAACGCGATAGATACGCCCTGCTCATCCCTCCGACCGACCCCGGACCGTGCACTCCCGACGACGAACAGCCGTCGTTTTCCGGACACATCCCGCCAAGATCACCGACCACGACACCCAGGAGCCGCCGAACCGTGTGCGATCCGTTGCCGCTCCTACGCCGCTTCGAGGCTGGAACGATCTCGAACCGTTGCCTCGCCGCCCGCCCCGGCCCTCCGCTCCGGGCCCGTTGTCAGTGGCCGCCTCTACAGTCACTGGCATGGCGACTCTTCCGAACCCGCTGCCCACGCTGGCGACCGACCCGAGCGGCCGTTCCCTCGGTCTCACGCTGCAGCCCGGGACACTGATCGATGTCACGGACGAAGGCCGCTGGCACGAGCCGCTGTTGTGGCACGCCGTGCAGCCCGCGACCCCCGGTGACTGGACGGCGTTGGCACCGGCCCGCCGCACCGCGGGCCTGCTCCCGCTGCTCATAGACGTCGGCGGCAGCCAGGGCGGGCCCGAGGGCTGGGAACTGATGCCCGGCGACACCTCGTACCCCGGGGATCACGACCCCGACGAGGTACTGGCCGAGTACTGGGAGGACACCGAGGACGACGACTGGCCGGGCCTGGCACCCGAACCCCGGCCGGATTCCGCCTCCCCCGACCCCGACACCCTGGCCACGGACATAGCCGACCACCTCCTCACGGACGGAACCTGGCTCAAGGAACCCCGCCTCGCCCTCGTCCCCGCCCGCCGCAGCGCCGACATCCCGGCGGCGATCGGCTGGTCGGGCCCCGTGAACCACGAGAACGACGTGGCGCGCCTGTGCGCGGTACTCCGCTCCTGGGAGGACCGCTTCGGCGTACGCGTCGTCGCCCTCACCTTCGACCAGCTGATCCTCTCGGTCGCGGCACCGCCCACCACCCCCGCCGAAGCGCAGGCGGTGGCGGTCGAACACTTCGCGTTCTGCCCCGACACCATCAACCAGAGCAGCACCCCGTCCCTCGACGCCTACGCCGAGCAACTGATCGACCAGGAAATCTGGTCTTTCTGGTGGGACTGAGCCGGAAGCCGGAAGCGGGAATGAGGACAACACCATGAGCGACAAGGCGCGGAAGCTGTTCGAGGCGCTTGACCTGGACAAGAACGGGACCCTGACCCGCGAAGAGGTGATCACCGCCCTGCGCACGAAGGGCCCCACCCTCGCCGCCTCCGGCGTTCTGCCGTTCTGGGGCGTGGGAGACGCCGACGCCTCCTCCGCACTGTTCGACGCGGCCGACCAGAACGGGGACGCCGTACTGACCCTGGAGGAGTTCTCGGCGGTGGTGGACCGCCGTTTCGGCTGGCGCTGACATTCCGCCCACCTGGTGCGACGCTGGAGTGAGGAGTGCGAGCCCGGGAGGCCCGATGGGACGCGATGTCCCGGAGGTGGTCTTCACCCGCGAGGACCGCCGCCGGTACCGGATCAAGGTGCAGAGGTGCCTCGACGCGTTCGCCCAGATGCTGCGCGAGGCGCGGTTCGAGTCCGAGCGACCGCAGGTGGGGCTGGAGATCGAGCTGAACCTGGTCGACGACGCCGCCGAGCCCGCCATGCGCAACAGCGACGTACTGGAGGCGATCGCGGACCCGGCGTGGTCCACGGAGCTGGGCCGGTTCAACCTGGAGATCAACGTCCCGCCCCGCCGGCTGACCGAGGGCGGCCCCGACTCCTGGGAGTCCGAGATCCGCGCCGCGCTCAACCACGCCGACGAACGAGCCAGGTCGGTCGGCGCGCACCTGATCATGATCGGTATCCTCCCCACACTCCGCCAGGAGGACGTCGGTGAGTGCGCGCTGTCCGAGAACCCGCGCTACCGGCTGCTCAACGACCAGGTCTTCGCCGCCCGGGGCGAGGACCTGCGCATCGAGGTGGACGGCGTCGACCGGCTGCGGACCTACGCCGACACGATCACCCCGGAAGCCGCCTGCACCAGCACCCAGTTCCACCTCCAGGTCTCCCCGGAGGAGTTCCCCGGCTACTGGAACGCGGCCCAGGCCATCGCCGGGATCCAGGTCGCGCTGGCGGCCAACGCGCCGTTCCTGTTCGGCAAGGAACTGTGGCACGAGACCCGTATCCCCCTCTTCGAACAGGCAACCGACACCCGCCCGCAGGAGATCAAGGTGCAGGGGGTGCGGCCCCGGGTCTGGTTCGGGGAACGCTGGATCAACAGCGTCTTCGACCTCTTCGAGGAGAACCTCCGCTACTTCCCGGCTCTCCTCCCCCTGTGCGACGAACAGGACCCCCTGGAGACACTGGAGCGGGGCGACATCCCGGAACTCGGCGAGCTGACCCTCCACAACGGCACCGTCTACCGCTGGAACCGCCCGGTCTACGCCATCGCCCACGACAAACCGCACGTCAGGGTCGAGAACCGGGTACTGCCCGCCGGCCCGACCGTCGCCGACACCCTCGCCAACGGCGCCTTCTACTACGGCCTCACCCGCGCCCTGGTGGAGGAGGAACGCCCGGTGTGGTCCCGGATGTCCTTCGCGGCCGCCGAGGACAACCTGCACACGGCGGCCCGCCACGGCATGGACGCGCTGCTGTACTGGCCCGGCATGGGCGAGGTCCCGGCCCCCGAACTGGTCCTGCGGCGCCTACTCCCCCTCGCCCACCGGGGCCTGGAACACTCCGGCATGGACGAGGCCTGGCGAGAACCCCTGCTCGGCATCATCGAGCAGCGCTGCGTCACGGCCCGCAACGGAGCGGTCTGGCAGAAGGAGATGTTCCACCGAGCCGCCACCCACGCGCCCGGCCGCCACGAGGCCCTGCGCCGCATGACGCAGCTCTACATCGACTACATGCACCTCAACGCCCCGGCCCACACCTGGCCGGTCGACTGACGGGAGCCCGGAACCTCAGATCCGGGCCCTGGAGCCGACAGACCAACCGCGCAGCGCCGCGGCCGTCAGGGAGATGCCGTCACGGGCACGGTGGCCGAGTACTGGACGGTGCCGAAGGCGGAGACCTTGGCCAGCGCCCACCAGTCGCCGCCGCTCTCGCCGCTGTCGCTCGTGTCGCCGGGTCGGTGCGTCACGGCGTAGTGGAGTTCCGTCACGGCTCTCGGGGACACGGTGAATCCCTGGATCCGGGGCGTGATCGCGACGGCGTCGCCGGGGGCGCCCCACGTGCCGTACGGGCTGATGATGCGGGCCTCACCGCGGACTTCGCTCAGCGCCTGGCCGGTCAGGCGCAGGACGAGGCGATCGGGCGCGGGGTGGGAGAGGTCGATGCCGAAGGGAGCGACCTCTGAGCCTCCCCCGACGGCGACGGGCAGCGCGTCCTCCAGGATCTGGCCGATACCGTCGAGGATGCGGGCCGCCACGAAGTACGTGCCCGGTGCCGCACCCTTCTCCGGCCGCACGGTGATGTCGAACTCCGCGAACTCGCCCGGAGCCAGGTCGTACCGGAGTGGCGCGTGCGCTGCCACGGTGAGGCCCGCCGGGACGCACAGGGAGACAGTGCCCCTGGCCGGGAGGACGGAGGTCGCGACGGTGATGCGTATGGTTTCCGTGACTCCCGCTGAAGACGCCTCGCTCTTCGTGCTGCCCGCGGGCTCGCCGGCCTCCCCCGCCTCAGCGCCCTCGCCGAGCCGTTCGGTGCGCTCCAGGCGGAGGCTGACCGGGAGATGACCGAGGGGGGCCGGGCCTGTGTTGTGCAGCCAGTAGCGGGTGAAGACGGGCTGGACGGGTTCGCGGGCCGGGCCGCTGCCAGCGGGTTCCGATGTGGGCCGGTCCGACCGGGACGGGGCCGGGTCGGAGGCGGACAGGCCCGAGCGGCCGGACAGGCCGGGGCGGGCCGCGATCGTCGCGACGTCCGCCGCCGCCAGGCCGATGCTCAGCGAACCGTCCGCGTCGGCGGTCAGCGGTCGTACCGTGCGCTGTTCCAGCAGGTCCGTGGCCTCACCGGCCGTGAACCCGCCGTGTCCGCCGTGCAGGCGGACCCGCGCGGTCACCGGCCGGCCCTCCGACTCGTACAGGCGCATGACCAGGCCGTCGGAGGCGGGGTCGGTGTCGCCGGGGAGGCCGGAGGCCATGGGGTTGCCGCGCGGCTTGAGCGCGGAGAGCACGACGTTCGCCGGTTCGACGGTCAGGAGGGAGGTGCGGGGCGGGAGTTCGCCGTCGGAGGGAGTGGTGGGCAGGGCGAGCAGGGGATGGTTCGCCTCGCGTCCGGCGCGTACGAAGCCTGCCTGGCGCCAGCCGCCCGGTCCGGCGACGAGGCTGTAGTGGAAGTCGTGCGTCCAGTGCTGGAGGGCGAAGCTGCTGCCGTCGGGGGCGGTGCGGCGCGGCCCGTCGAGCCAGACGCCGCTGGGCCAGTCGGTGCAGGAACGCATGAGGGAGAGGTAGAGGGTGCCGTCGGTGGTGGCGACGGAACCGGGGGTGCCGTGATTGACCAGGGCGGCGGAATAGTCGTCGGCGGGTTCGGCCGTGGTGGGCAGGCAGTCGGGTACGGGGACGTCGATCACCGCGTCGGAGAGGTCGGCGGTGAGGGCGTCGGTGTCGCTGACGATCAGTACCGGGAGATCGCGCGGGCCGCGCAGGTCGGCGCCGGGCACCCAGGCTTCGCGGCGGGTACGGGCTGCGGGCACGAAGACGCGGCCGTGTGTGGCGAGGGCCGCGCGGTAGGCGGCTTCGTCCGCTCCGGTGGCGGCCAGGACGCGTTCGGTGAAGGCGTTGTCAGTGCCGGGTGCCACTCTGATGTCGGGGAGGTTGGAGTCCGCGTCGAGAGAGCCGTGGCGCGGGCCGTCCGGGCGTGTGCAGGTTGCGGTCACGCCCTGGGCGACGAGAGCGGCGAGGAGGGGGCGTACATCATGGTCTTCGGGGGCGATCACTTCGGCGACGCCGATGGCGTGCGACAGCGCGCTGCGCCCGCTGCCGTCACCGGTGCCGGAGTCGGCCGAGTCGGCCGGATGCAGGGCGATGCGGGCGGTCGTGGAGAGCCCGGCCCAGGTGTGTGCGGGGTTGTCCAGCGTCCACAGGTGCTCGGCGGTGTCGGTCTCCGGGAAGCCGAAAGGCCGCCCGATCGCGGCGAATCCGACCTCGGAGACCGGCAGGGTGCCGGGCAGGTCGAGGTCGAAGCGGACCCGCAGCAGCCTGTCCTCACCGATGGAGCCGTCCACGCGGGTGCGGAAGTCGATGCGGGAGCTGCCGTGGAGGAGGGTGGCCGTCTGTGTGAACCGCAGGGTGTCCAGGCGCACTTCGGTGGTGATCCGCGCGCCGACGGCGGAGCGCTCGACGCGTACGGAGGTGGCGGGCCGGGCGCCGGTGCCCGTGCCGGGCCCCTTGGGGAGCAGATGCCAGGGGCCCTCGCCCCAGACGGGGTGGGTCGTGTACTCGTCCTGCAGGGTCAGTTCGCCGCCGAGGCCGCCCGGGCGGAGGAGTTCGCGGCCGGTGCGCAGATCGGAGATGCGGCTCAGCGCACCGCCGCGGTCGGGGTCGGCCTCGATCCGGAAGATCTCGTTCTCGATGGTGGTGGCGTCCGCGACGAGGGCCCAGCCGGTGGTAGCCGGTTCGGGTTCGGTGTCCGGTCGGGGTGCGGTGCCCGGTCCGGACTCGGTGTCCTGTCCGGGCTCGGTGGACGCCCCGGGTTCGACGAGCTGGTAGACGCGGTGGCCGAGCGAGGGTACGCCCCGGGCGAGGAAGGAGAGAGCGGAGCCTTCGGTGACCGAGGGCACAGGCCGCCCGGCCTCGTCCCGGACCTCTGCGCCTGCCGCACCGTCCACGGTGACGAGGCCGTCCCGTTCCCAGGAGAGGGTGTTCGCGACCAGCAGGGGCCGCCCCGGCGTGTGCGCGCTGCCGCGGGTGTCGGTTCGGGCGGCGAGCTGCCCCAGCGCGTCCGTCCGCACCCTGTCGCCGAGTTCGTACGCCTCACGCCAGTTGTCGGCGAGATCGAGATAGACCTGGTCGGACTCGGTGCCCGTGACGGCGTCGTGGTGCGCACCATAGGCGAGGAGGCGCCACGCCTTGTCGAGTGCCTCGCTGGGAAAGCGCTCGCCGAAGAGGCTTGCGAGGGCGGCTAGCCGTTCCCCGTCGAGTACGGCCGTCTCGGCGGCCCGCTGCGCCTGCTTCGTGTCGATGTACGAGACGTCCTTGCCGGTGAAGACCGGGTTCATGTCACGGGTCTGCGGCGTGATCACGCTCGTCGTACGCGAGCGGGACGGGGACTGCGCCTCACGCCGCACGGCCGCGAAGAAGTCCCGCGGCAGGCCCATCGTGAAGCGTGGCCAGACATAGCGCTTGGCCCACTCCCGGTGGATCTCGGTGCACCAGCGCGACGGCACGTTGTGGTCGTGGCCCACCGGCAGCATCACATTGCGCGTGGCGGCGACCTTCTTCAGCTGCGCGTACTGGTCATACGCGGCCACCATCGCGGCCTCGAGCGAGTCGGTCCGGTGGATGGCCCAGCCGGCGGTGTAGTGCGCGCCCATGTAGTGGGTGAGGACGCCGCGACCGCTGGGCGCGATCCACTCGAACTCGCTGGGGAACTGCATCCGCGCGATGTCCCCGGTATGCCCGATGGGCCCGGAGTTGTGGAAGGGGCCGCGCGCCCAGGCGCTGGAGTCGAGTCCGGCGTCGGCCATGATCCCGGGGTGCGCCGGGTCGTGACCGAACACGTCGAGCAGCCACCCGGAACGCGGATCACCGCCGAGTACGTCCCGCTGGTAGCCGATGCCGTAGACGGTGTTGCGGATCGTCGACTCGGGGTGGGTGAGGTTGGTGTTGGGCTCGTTGTAGCTGCCGCCGACCAGTTCGATCCGGTCGTCGCGCAGGAAGCGGCGCAGGTCGGCCCGGTCGCGTGGGAAGGCGTCCCAGTGCGGCTTGAGATAGTCGATCTCCGCGAGCACGAAGCGGTAGTCGTCGTCGTGCCGGGCCGAGTCGAGGTGGGCACGTACGAGGTCGAAGGCGCTGCGCACATGGGGCGGGCGGAGCCGGTCCACCCAGGGCAGATCGGGGAGTTCGTGGCGGACTTCGGTGAAGCCTGCCTGGGTGTTCCACCAGACCGGGTCGTAGTGGAAGTGGGAGACCATCCACATGGTCCAGCCGGTGGCCTCGGCCGTGACGGTCGCCTCGGCGGTGCAGCGGTGGGCGCCGGAGTCCTCCGTGGTGGTGCGGGCGGCTCCGGAGTCGACGGCGGCGGGGCACGAGGCGCTGGAGCCGACGGCGGTGAGGCGGGCGGCTTCGCAGTCCTCGGCGGTCTCGGCGATCGCGGTGACCCGGTGCAGCGATCCGGCGGGGGCCGGGGCCGAGAAGACGACCCCGACCTCGGCGACGGCCTCCCGTCCCGGCCCGGGTGCGGCGATCAGCGCCGGTTCCGGCGTGCTGACCGTCGGCCCTTCGACCCGGACCCGTACGCGGCCGGTCCCGCCCTGCAGGGTCACACGTACGACCTGGCGGGGGGACTGCTGCGTACCGACGAAGAGGTCGGTGGACCGGACGTCGCGGATCCGCATGCTGGCGTGGGCCTTTCGGTGGCTGTACGGGAGGTGGCTGGTTGGGCGGCGGCTGGATGGGCGGCGACTGTAGAGGCGGTGGCTGTATGGGCTGGTCGCAAGCGGTTGGGCACCGGTCGCGCGTCCCGGGCGGTGCGCCCTGCGGCTGGTACGTCCATCAGGGCCACGTCCAGGGGCGGTACGTCCGGGCAGCGGTCTACAGCAGAGCGCGGGCCAGTTCGACGGCACCCTCGACGGGCGGTACCCGCAGCGGGTGCAGTCGGGTGCCGGGGAGGTCCCTGCCGAGCGCGTCGTCGAGCGCGCTGTAGAGGGCGGCCTGGCTGAGGACGACCCCGCCGGCCAGGACGACGTCGTCCACGACGGCGCCGCGGTCGGCGAGTCGCTTCACGAGCGCGGACAGGGCCCGTCCTCCCGCGGCGATCACGTCGCGGGCGAGGTCGGACCCGGCTGCGGCGGCGCCGAAGACGGCATCGGCGTGCCGACCCCACTCCGCTGACACGTCGGCCGCGGCTTCCAGCACCCCGCCGAGCGCCGGGACTTCGACGATCCCGAGGGCGGCGAGCAGCCCGCGGGTGAGCGGATCGGGAGGATCGCCCCGGTCGTGCGCGGCGCAGACGGCACGTGCTGCCTCGCGTACGAGTCCGGCGGCGCTGCCCTCGTCACCGAGGACGGCGCCCCAGCCCCCGACACGGATCTGCGTCCCGTCGGCGAGGTGCCCGACCGCGACGGAGCCGGTGCCGGCCACCAGACCGACGCCCTGCTTGAGGCCGAGGGCGGGGACGAGGAGTTCGGCGTCGTTGACGATGCGCCGGGGCACATCGAGATGGGCACCGAGCGCCTGGTGCAGGAGGGCGCCCTGGCGCGGGGATTCGCAGCCGTGCGCCCCGACGGCGACGGATGCGGGCCTGGCCCTCGCGGGCAGGGCCTCCCGGACGAGCGCAGCGAGCCACTGCGCGGCCTCACCGGGATCGTGCGGCCGCCAGCCACTGCTCGGACGGACGGTGTCGACGACGACGTCCGTACCCGAGCAGGCGCGGAGATGGGTCTTGGTGCCGCCCACGTCGATACCGACGGCCATGGACGCGGATTCCTGCACGGATCCTCTTTCGTCGTTGCGCGGTGATTCCATGCGTAGCGAACGGCGGGCGAACCGTGCCTGGGCGCGCGAGAGCCGTTGCCTCGCAACGGGCCCCGCGGATCAGGAGCGTGGGCGTCGCCAGGCGAGCAGCGGTCGAGCGGTCGGGAAGCCCCGGGACGGGCTTCTGATGAGCGCGGCAGGCGAGTACCGCGCGAGTTCGTTAGGAAGTTAACTAACCAAGTAGGGTGCGTCAAGAGGCACGGAATCCCGATGCCCTGCGACCTTGCGACCAGACGCCTTGCGACCACACGCCTCGCGACCAGACGCTGCGGCACGACCTGAGGGAGAACATGCACCTGAGTGAGAGTGCCCGCGCGGTATTCGCCGTGCTGGCCGGGGCGGGCACCGCAACCCGTCCCCAGCTGGCGGCCGGTGCGGGCCTGTCCAAGCCGACCGTCTCCTCCGCCATGGCCGAGCTCGAGGCCGCCCAGCTCGCCGCCTGCTCCGGAACCGCCTCCGGTGGCACCGGCCGGTCCGCCGCCGTCTACGGTCTCGGGCCGGCTGCCGGCGCCGTGCTCGCCATCGACCTCGGCCCCACCCACACCCGGGTTCGGGGCTGCGCCCTGGACGGCACCCTGCTCGCCCAGGCCACCGGCTCCCGGGCGGATGCCGCCGACGCCGTACGCAAGGCCCTCGCCTCGCTGCCCGCCGGGGGCCCACTGCGCGCGATCGTCGTCGCCGTGGGCGACGTCACCACGCAGGACCCGGAGGGCACCGGTATGCGCCCCGCGACTGCCAAGGCCGGCCCCGCTTTCGACGCCATGTCCGTCGCGCTGCCGCCGGGTGTTCCCGTCCACCTCGAGAACAACGTCAACTGCGCCGCGCTCGCCGAGCTGCACGAGGGCGCCGCCCGCGGCCGCCACGCCTTCGGCTATCTGCGGATCGGCGTGGGCATCGGCCTCGGCATCGTCATCGGCGGCAAGGTGCTGCGCGGAGCGAACGGCGCCGCGGGAGAGGTGGCCCGGCTGCCCTATCCATGGGACGAGGGCCGCGAACCGCGCCACGAGGCCCTGGAGGAGTACATCGGCGCGCGCTCCCTGTTGCGTCGGGCCCGTGAGGCCTGGCAGGACGCCGACGGCCCGCGCCCCCGAACCGTCGAGCGGCTCTTCGCCCTCGCCGAGGAGGGCCATGCCACGGCCCGCGCGGTGGTCGGCCGCCATGCCGCCGACGTGGGCCGGCTCGCCACCGCCGTGGCCGCCGTGCTGGACCCGGGACTGATCGTGCTGGGCGGCGCCACCGGCGCGGACCCGCAGCTCCTGCCCGGTGTACGGGCCGAACTGGCACGGCTGAGCTGGCCCACCGAGGTGGTGAGCAGCACCCTCGGCGACAGCGGCACCGTGGCGGGCGCGAGCCGGCTCGCGGTCGCCCATGGAATTCAAATCGTGACCGGAAGGCACGCGGGCGAAGCATTGACGGGTAACCGAAGGTCTGCCAATGTCCGGACAAGCGCTTTCTAAGTCGGCGGGACCCGACTCAGGGCGAGGGGCTCCGCCCTACGGCGGAGCGGCGTACGAGGGCGTGCTCGTACGGTCACGGCCGGGATGACGGCCAAGGAATCCTCACCCGCCAGGGCGGCGCGACCGGGCGAGGTCGCATGCCGGAAAGCGCACTCCACAGAACGACCCGAGCCGCGCGACCGGCCGGGGGATCCGTCACGCACATCCAGGGAGGACCCGGTGGGTCACCAGATCTCGCGCAGAACCCTCTTCCGCACCGCGAGCGGCCTCGCCGTCGCCGGTGCGCTCGGCAGCTCGCTCAGCGCCTGCAGCGGCGGAACCGGCGCCGGCAGCACCAGCAGCGACCTGACCATGACCTGGTGGGGCAGCGACGACCGCCACAACGCCTATAAGAAGGCGCTGAAGTACTTCCAGGAGAAGAACCCGAAGATCAAGATCCGGGAGACCTACTCCGGCTACGAGGGGTACTTCGACAAGTTCAACACCAACGTCGCCGGCGGCAGCGCCCCCGACCTGCTCCAGATGGACACCGCGCTCGTCGCCCAGTACGCCCGCAAGGGCGTCCTCGCCCCGCTCGACTCGTACGTCGGCAAGAGCCTCGACCTCACCGGCTTTTCCAAGACGCTCCTCGCCGCCGGCACCGTCGACGGCAAGCTGTACGGCGTCCCGTCCGGCATCGGCGTCAACCAGCTCACCGTCAACCGCAGCGGCCTGGAGAAGCTGGGCCTGAAGCTGCCGGACCGCGAGTGGACCTGGGCCGATCTGAAGAAGACCGCCCAGCAGGTCTACAAGAAGAGCAGCGGCAAGATCTACGGCGTCGACGACGGCGGCGGCTCCACCCTCCAGTGCTTCGAGATCTTCGCCCGTGAGAAGGGCGAGACCTTCTTCTCCGACGACGGCAAGAAGCTCGGCTTCACCCCCGACACGCTCCAGGAGTGGTGGGAGTACTGGGCCGAGATGCGCAAGACCCACGCATCGCCGCCGCCGGCGATCACCTCCGCCGCGCACAACGACCTCACCAAGAACGCGGTCGTCATCGGCAAGGCCCTGTTCACCTTCGACTCCGGCGTCTACGGCGCGGGCGGCTCCATCACCGACGCGCAGCTGGACTTCCTGCCGACCCCGCAGGGCGACTGGTCCGGCGCCCGCGAGGGCAACTTCGTCAACGGCGGTGTGCTGCTGAGCGCCACCAAGGCCAGCAAGAAGGTGGCCGACTCGGTGAAGATCATGGGCTTCTTCGCCCAGGACGAGACGGCGATCAAGGACATGCAGCTGTACCGGGGCATCCCGCCGACGCAGAAGGCCCGCGACCTGATCGCCTCGGGCCTGACCGAGACGGACAAGCTGAACATGGCGAACGCCGACTACATCTCCCAGCGCGTCTCGAAGGCGACGAACGCCCTGCCCGCGCCGGTGCCCCCACCGCAGGGCGCCGACCAGATCTGGGACCTGCTGTTCCAGTCGAACCTCGCCGTCGCCTTCGGCAAGAAGTCGATCAAGGCGCAGCTCGGCGAGTTCTTCGACCAGGCGCCAGGGATCCTGAGCGCCTGAGCGCTCCGCTGGAAGCACAGTGATGAACCCGCGCCGCGCAACCGGACACCGAGAGAGCCGACCGGCTTCAGGCGCCCCGCAGGCGAACCGCAAAAAGATGGGCTGAGGGCCAGGGAGATGAGTATGACCTCCGCGCAGACCGACGAGGTCGTGAAGGAGCCGCCGGCTGCGGCGACCCCGTCCGACCAGCGGGAACGCGACCGTATGCGCCGCCGCCTCGCCAGACGGCGGGGCGGCGGGTGGTGGCCGTACGTCTTCCTGGCCCCCTGGTTCGTCGGCCTGTTCGGCCTGACGATCTACCCGATGCTGGACTCGCTGTACCTGTCCTTCACCAAGTTCGACCTGCTGACGCCCGCGCAGTGGGTCGGACTGGACAACTACAGCAAGATGTTCACCGACGACCCGGTCTTCTGGGACTCGGTGCACGCCACCCTCCTGTACGTCGTCGTCTCCGTACCGCTGAAGCTGGCGCTCGCCCTCGCCGTGGCGATGCTGCTCAACCGCGACCTGAGGGGCATCGGCCTGTACCGGGCCGCCTTCTACCTGCCGTCGCTGCTCGGCGGGGCGGTGGCCATCGCCATCGTGTGGCGGCAGGTTTTCGGCGGCGAGGGCCTGTTCAACGACTTCCTCGGTTGGTTCGGCATCCAGGGCCAGGACTGGATCTCCAGCCCGGACACCGCGCTCTACACGCTCGTCCTGCTGGCCGTCTGGCAGTTCGGCACCCCGATGGTCATCTTCCTCGCGGGCCTGAAGCAGTTGCCGAAGGACGTGTACGAGGCGGCCGCCATCGACGGCGCGAGCAACGTCACGCGCTTCTTCCGGATCACCCTGCCGCTGCTGACCCCGATCGTCTTCTTCAACGTGGTCCTGCAGATCATCGACGCGTTCAAGACGTTCACCCCCGCCTTCGTGGTCAGCAACGGCACCGGCGGACCGCTGAACTCGACCATGCTGTACTCCCTCTACCTGTACAAGAAGGGCTTCACGGACCTTCAGATGGGGTACGCCTCGGCGCTGGCCTGGGTGCTGTTCCTGGTCATCGCGGGCTTCACGGCGGTCAACTTCATCGCCAGCCGCTACTGGGTCCACTACGACGACTGAAGCCGGAGTCCTTCACCCATGTCCGCCATCACGCCGAACGCGTCGCCGCTGCAGAAGCTCCGCTCGCTCACCGGCCCCCGCCGCATCTTCGTCCACACCCTGCTCATCGGCGTGGCCGTCGTCATGCTGTATCCGCTGCTGTGGATGCTGAGCAGCTCCCTCAAGCCCGACACCGAGATCTTCACCCACCCCGGGCTCATCCCGAACGCACTGCGCCCGGAGAACTACTCCGAGGGCTGGAGCGGCTCGGGCAACTCCTTCTCGCTCTACATCACCAACTCGCTGATCGTCACGATCGGCGCGGTGATCGGTAACGTCATCTCCTGCTCGCTGGCCGCCTACGCCTTCGCGCGTTTCGAGTTCCGCGGCAAGAAGATCTGGTTCGGCCTGATGCTCGGCACGCTGATGCTGCCCACGCAGGCCGTCCTGATCCCGCAGTACACGATCTTCTACAACCTGACCTGGATCAACACGTTCCTGCCGCTGATCGTGCCGAAGTTCCTCGCGGTGGACGCCTTCTTCATCTTCCTGATGGTCCAGTTCATCCGCTCCATCCCGCGCGAGCTGGACCAGGCGGCCATGGTGGACGGCGCCAACCCTTTCCAGATCTACTGGAAGATCATCCTGCCGCTGATGAAGCCGGCCCTGGTCACCACCACGATCTTCACCTTCATCTGGACGTACGACGACTTCCTCCACCAGCTCGTCTACCTCCAGCAGAACGACAAGTTCACCGTGCCCCTCGGCCTGACTCTGTTCCTGGACCAGACCAGCGGCTCGTCGTACGGCGCGATGTTCGCGATGTCCACGCTGGCACTGGCACCGACCCTGATCTGCTTCCTCGTCTTCCAGAAGCGCCTCGTCGAGGGCCTCGCCACCACCGGAATGAAGGGCTGAGCCCCACGTGACCACACCCGTGGAACCCGTGCTGCTCCCGCACCAGCGCACCTCCCTGCACGACCAGCCCGACAGCCCCGAGGCGTACGACGCCGTGCTGGCACGCGTCGCCGCCGAGGCCCTGGACCGGATCACCCCCGACGGCAACCTCGAACGCCCCGGCTGCACGGACGACATCGGCGACACCTCACTCGGCATCTCCTCTCTGCTGGCGCTGGCGTGGCGGCGCACGGGCGACGACCGGCTCCCCGAAGCCGTGTCCCGCAGCGTGGACTTCCACCTGCGCGAACGTGTCTTCCGTACGGACAACCCCGGCTACCCGAACCTGCGCCTGCGCGACTCCGGTGAGCCGTACGCCCGTTACGTACTCGGCGACGGCGCGCACCCGATCGGCGACTGGCCCAGCACGGTCTGGGCGCTGCTCCAGGCGGTGAATCTGCTGGACATCGGCCAGGGCCTGCTGTCCGACGAGCAGTCCGGCGCGCTCACGGAACTGGCCTGCGGCTACTGGCGCTGGCTCACCGAGGTCACCTTCTTCAATCCGCAGGACGCCACCAACCAGGCCATCGGCTGTGTGGTCGGCGGTCTCATGCTCGCCCGCCACCTCCAAGGCACGGAGGCGGAGTGCGTCCACGAGACGGCCATGCGCCTGTACACCGAGGAGATCCGCTCCCGCCGGCTGCCCGACCGGGGCGCGCTGCTGCCCGCCGAGCACGGGGGCGCGTACGACAACAACTACGGCCCCATCTCGCTGTCCTTCCTCGCCCAGGCCCACCGGGTCAGCGGCGAGCAGGTGTTCGTCGAGGACGGCGACGACATCGCCCGCTATATCGACGCGCGGCTGTCGTCCTGCGGCTACGACGTCGGCGGGCCGCGCTACAGCGAGCAGCACTCCGGTTTCGAGGCGGTCCTGGGACTGCGGCTCTTCAGCCGCCGTATCCGCGCCGACCTCGGCCGCTACCGCGGTGACACCCGGTGGGGCTACCACGCCGCCGGTCCGGACGGCGCCATGGACGGCCACTTCGCCTTCATGCTGGTGTGGCAGGCGCAGGACACGACCCGCTGGTACCGGGCGCCGCGTACCTCTCCCGTCCGCCATCAGCTGCGCAGCGCCCGTGTCTCCGTCTCCTTCGACAACGTGCTGACGCCGTCGCTGATCGAGGCCGCCGGTACGCTGCTGCTGCCCGCGGCCGCCGACCGCCAGCACGGCATCGGACCGGCCGTACGGCTGGCCGGCGGGGGCAGCTTCCTGCTGACCAGGCCGATGGGCGAGGTGCGGGTACGCGACGCAGCCGCCCCCGGGCTCATGGCGAAGCTGGTCACCAAGCCGGTGGTCAGCGCCGCGCAGGTCCTCGTCCACACCCAGTCGCTGTACGTGACCGACGGGACGTCGCTGTGGCTGACGGTGGCCCTGGACCTGGACCCGGCGGAGGGCGAGCCGTTCCTGCTGGCCGGTCTGCCGTACGCGACGGAGACCGACGGGCGGCTGGCGAAGCTGCTGGAGGTGGCGGGTCTGGACCTGTCCGAGCGGGCGGGGCGGCTCGCCACCGACGGCGCGCTCCACGCGGGCGGTCTGGCCGTCACCGGCGCCGCCGGGATCGCGGTCACCACGCCCGACTGGCCGGGCACGGACTCCTCCGCCTACTTCAACTCCCCCGACACCATCGGTCTCACCCAGGAGCAGGCGGCCTTCCGGCTGGCCGCCGACCCGCGCGGCTACGGCAACCCGGATGCCGGCTGGCGCCACACGGTCGCGACCACGGCGCTCGAGGCGGACCCTTTGCCGGTCGCCCCGGGCGGGCTGACCGTCTTCGCGGTCCGCTACGGGCCCGCCCACGCCGACGAGCCGTTCGCGCCGGTCTTCGAGCGCACCGACACCGGCCTGCTCGTCACGACCGAGGCGTTCTCCGCGCTGATCGGCTCACCCGAGGGGGATGCCACGGGCGAGCCGGTGCTGGAGCTGCGGGTGCCGGCCTGACGGCACGCCGCCACCACTGTGGGCAGTCGTTTCTCCGCCGGACATGGGCTGCCGGCGCCCGGTGGACGGCTCAGCGCAGCTTCTGCGCCACCTCGGTGGCCCAGTAGGTAAGAATGTTCTGCGCCCCGGCCCGCTTGATCCCGGTCAGCGTCTCCAGAATCGCCCGGTCCCGATCGATCCACCCCTTCTCGGCGGCGGCCTCGATCATCGAATACTCACCAGAAATCTGATACGCGGCCACCGGCACATCCACCACATCGGCAACCCGGGCGAGAACGTCCAAATAGGGCCCGGCGGGCTTCACCATCACCATGTCGGCCCCTTCCTCCAAGTCCAGGGCCAACTCGCGCATCGACTCCCGCACGTTGGCGGGATCCTGCTGATACGTCTTCCGGTCCCCCTGCAACGACGAGGCGACGGCCTCCCGGAAGGGCCCGTAGAAAGCAGACGCGTACTTCACGGTATAGGCGAGGATGGCCACATCCTCCCGCCCGATCTGGTCAAGGGCGTCGCGGATGACCCCGACCTGCCCGTCCATCATCCCGCTGGGGCCGACGACATGGGCCCCGGCGTCAGCCTGCACCTGCGCCATCTCGGCGTACCGCTCCAGGGTCGCGTCATTGTCGACACGCCCCGCGGCGTCCAGCACCCCGCAATGCCCGTGATCGGTGGTCTCATCCAGACACAGATCGGACATCACCAGCAGCTCATCGCCGACCTCGGCCCGCACATCCCGAATCGCGACCTGAAGAATCCCGTCCGGATCGGTCCCCGGCGTCCCTACCACATCCTTCTTCGCGTCCTCCGGCACCCCGAACAGCATGATCCCGGAGACCCCGGCGGCCACCGCCTCAGCAGCGGCCTTCTTCAAGCTGTCCCGCGTGTGCTGGACGACCCCCGGCATGGCGGCAATCGGCACGGGCTCACGCACGCCCTCCCGCACAAACGCGGGAAGGATGAAGTCGGCGGGATGCAGCCGCGTCTCGGCGACCATGCGCCGCATCACAGGGGTGGTACGCAGCCGACGAGGACGCGAACCGGGAAAGGAACCGTACTTCGACATACTCCTAAGCTACGCCCGCCCCCACCGGCCATTTACCAACACGGCGTCGGCTGAGCGTGAAGCCGCACTCGCCCACGGCGGGAAGGGGCCGTGTCGGGGGGTGTCCGCCCGCAGCGGTTGGCGCGTCAACACGGGCACCTATGCGAGAGACCGAGTCGCGCCGTTCCGAGGACGGACACCCCCCGGCGCGGCCCCGACGCATCCCGCACCCGTAGGCGCGACAGCAACCACGCACCCACAGCCACAGGCCGCCGCAGGCACGGCGCCGCACCCACCACGGCGCCGCAGCCAACTACGTGGTCCGTCTCCGCCGAGCCCCAGGCCGCCGCTCACTCGGCCGCGTCACCGGATCCCCAGCCTCCAGCGCAGCAACCCGCCGCTTCATCCCGAAGTCGGCCAGCGCCTCCGCCAGCTTGTGCACGGACGGCTCAGGAGCCATCACATCCACCCGAAGCCCGTGCTCCTCGGCGGTCTTCGCCGTAGCGGGCCCGATACACGCGATCACGGTCACGTTGTGCGGCTTCCCGGCAATCCCCACCAGATTCCGCACCGTGGAGGACGACGTGAACAGCACCGCGTCGAACCCACCGCCCTTGATCGCCTCCCGAGTCTCCGCAGGCGGCGGCGACGCCCGCACGGTCCGGTACGCCGTGACGTCGTCGACCTCCCACCCCAGCTCGATCAGCCCCGCCACCAGCGTCTCGGTGGCGATATCGGCCCGCGGCAGAAACACCCGATCAATCGGATCGAACACGGGGTCGTACGGCGGCCAGTCCTCCAGCAACCCCGCCGCCGACTGCTCCCCACTCGGCACCAGATCCGGCTTCACACCAAACGCAACGAGCGCCTTCGCCGTCTGCTCCCCCACCGCGGCGACCTTGATCCCCGCGAAGGCCCGGGCATCGAGCCCGTACTCCTCGAACTTCTCTCTCACGGCCTTGACCGCGTTCACCGAGGTGAAGGCGATCCACTCGTACCGCCCGGTCACCAGCCCCTTGACCGCCCGCTCCATCTGCTGAGGCGTCCGCGGCGGCTCGACGGCGATCGTCGGCACCTCGTGCGGCACGGCCCCGTACGACCGCAACTGGTCGGACAGCGAAGCCGCCTGCTCCTTGGTCCGCGGCACGAGCACCTTCCAGCCGAACAACGGCTTGGACTCGAACCACGACAACCGCTCACGCTGAGCCGCGGCGGATCGCTCCCCGACCACGGCTATCACGGGCCGCCCGCCCTCGGGCGACGGCAGCACCTTCGCCTGCTTCAGCGTCTGCGCGATGGTCCCCAGCGTCGCGGTCCACGTCCGCTGCCGCGTGGTCGTCCCCGCGACCGTCACGGTCATCGGCGTATCGGGCTTGCGCCCGGCGGACACCAGCTCACCCGCAGCCGAAGCCACGGAATCCAGCGTCGTAGAGACGACCACGGTCCCGTCCGACGCCCCGACCTCGGTCCAGCACCGATCGGAAGCGGTCCGCGCATCGACGAACCGCACATCCGCGCCCTGCGCGTCCCGCAACGGCACACCGGCATACGCCGGCACCCCGACCGCGGCCGCGACACCGGGCACGACCTCGAAGGGAACACCCGCCGCGGCGCAGGCGAGCATTTCCTCGGCGGCGTACGTATCAAGTCCCGGGTCCCCGGACACCGCACGGACGACCCGCCTGCCGCCCCGCGCGGCCTCCATGACAAGATGTGCGGCATCCCGCACTGCGGGTACCCCAGCGGTTGTTGACGAACCGTCAACAACCGTCAGCTGAGGCGTGCCCGTGCCCGGACCGAGGTCCGAAGAAGGACCCGGGTCCGTGTTCACGACGGCGACGCCCGGCCTGGCGTGCGTGCGTACCACGTCGAGCACCTCGTGCTCGGCGACGAGTACATCCGCGTGCGCCAGCGCCTCGACGGCGCGCAGAGTCAGCAGTCCCGGATCCCCGGGTCCGGCACCGAGGAAGGTGACGTGCCCGTGTTCCGGACCGGCGGCGGGAAGGGTGGTGGGGCTCAATGTGCTCGCTCCCCCATCAGACCGGCCGCGCCCTGGGCAA
The DNA here is from genome assembly GCF_019219825.1 of Streptomyces sp. TRM70350. Taxonomy (GTDB): domain Bacteria; phylum Actinomycetota; class Actinomycetes; order Streptomycetales; family Streptomycetaceae; genus Streptomyces. The sequence goes on from NZ_JAHUXH010000033.1 coordinate 61,347, forward strand.
GCATGTCGGCGGCGAGTTCGCGGCCGAATGCCACTGCCCGGTCGTGCGTGTCGGGCACGGGACCGGTGGTGGACAGCTGCACCGTCCGGGTGCCGTCGGTCGTGCCGACGACGCCCCGCAGGCGCATTTCCTTGACAGTCTGCCCGTCGGCCAGCAGGTCGGCGAGCGCGCCCACAGGGGCGCTGCAACCGGCCTCCAGGGCGGCGAGCAGTGACCGCTCGGCGGTCACGGCGACCCGGGTGAACGGGTCGTCGAGTTCACCGAGCGCGGCGATGAGGTCAGCGTCTTGGGCGGTGTTCCCCGCCCTGCACTCGATCGCCAGTGCCCCCTGGCCGGGGGCGGGCAAAACCGTGTCGACCGACAGGAAGTCGGTCACCTCGTCGATCCGCCCGATCCGGTACAGTCCGGCGGCGGCCAGCACGACGGCGTCGAGCTCGCCCTTGTGGACGTACCCGATCCGGGTGTCGACGTTGCCGCGGATCGGGACCGTCTCGATGTCCAGCCCGTGCCCGCGCGCGAAGGCGTTCAGCTGCGCCATCCGGCGCGGCGAACCCGTGCCGATGCGCGCCCCGCGCGGCAGGTCGGTGAACTTCAGCGCGTCCCGGGCGACGATCACGTCCCGCGGGTCCTCGCGCAGCGGTACGGCGGCCAGGACCAGGTCCTCGGGCTGCGTGGTCGGCAGGTCCTTCAGCGAGTGCACCGCGAAGTCGACCTCGCCCCGGAGCAGCGCGTCCCGCAGCGCGGTCACGAACACACCGGTGCCACCGATCTGCGCGAGGTGCTCACGGGAGACATCGCCGTACGTGGTGATCTCGACGAGCTCGACGCGCCGTCCGGTCACCTGGCTCACGGCTCGCGCCACCTGCCCGGACTGGGCCATGGCGAGCTTGCTCCGCCTGGTCCCCAGCCTCAGTGCCTTCTCACTCATCGTGACCCTCGGTTCTTCTCGGTGCTGTCCTCGGCGCGGGAGACGGAGGCCACCGTCTCGGGGTCGAGGTCGAACAGGGTCCGCAGCGCGTCCGCGTACCCGGCGCCGCCGGGCTCGGCCGCGAGCTGCTTGACCCGTACGGTCGGCGCGTGCAGCAGCTTGTCGACGACCCGGTGCACGGCCTGCCGGATCTCGCCGCGCTGCCTGTCGTCCAGACCGGGCAGCCGCCCGTCCAGCCGGGCGATCTCGCTCGCCACGACATCGGCGGCCATCGTCCGCAGCGCCACCACGGTCGGCGTGATGTGCGCGGCCCGCAGGGCGGCCCCGAACGCCGCCACCTCGTCCGAAACGATACGGCGGACCTGGTCGACGTCGGCCGCCATCGGGGCGTCCGCGGACGCCTCGGCCAGCGACTCGATGTCCACCAGCCGCACCCCGGCCAGCCGGTGCACGGCCGCGTCGATGTCCCGCGGCATCGCGAGGTCGAGCAGGAAGAGGACCGGCTCGGGACGCGGCACCTCGGCGACCGGCTCGGGCCTGCGGCGCTCGGGGATCCGGCCGACGGTGGCCACGGTCGCGGCCAGCGCCGTGATCAGCTCGGGGTCCACCTCGGGCGCCCGGCGCGTCGCCTCCCGCCGCTCGACCGCGCTGCCGGCGGCCCACGCGGCGTGCTGCTCCAGCGTCGCCGCGTCCATCCCGGCCACGGCGGCCTCGCCCATCACGGAGAAGCCGGGCGCCGTCAGGTCCAGCGGGCAGTTCTCGTCGGCACCCACCGAGGTGGGCGGCAGCGGCGTCCGCCCTACGTCCGTCGTCGGCGTCGTACGACGCTCCCCGGCCGCTTCCCCGACCTGCGCGGGCCGGCCGGTGCGGCCCTCGACCGCGCCGGCGACGTCCTCCGCGTTCAGGACCAGGCCGGTGGCGCCGGTGCAGGAGACGGCGATGTCGGCACGTGTCAGCTCGGCCCGTACCGACTCCATCGGTACCGCCCGGGCCACCACGTCCGTGTCATCGGCCTCGTTCAGTATCTGCGCGAGGCGCTCGGCGCGGTCGAAGGTGCGGTTGGCGACGACGACCTCGCCGACCCCGGCCCGCGCCAGCGTCGCGGCGGCCAGCGACGACATCGACCCGGCGCCGATGACCAGCGCCTTCATGCCCCGCGCCCACTTCTCCACGGCCCCGCCGGAGGCCAGCTGCTCCAGGCCGAAGGTGACCAGGGACTGCCCGGCGCGATCGATGCCGGTCTCGGTGTGGGCGCGCTTGCCGACCCGCAGCGCCTGCTGGAACAGGTCGTTCAGCAGCCGTCCGGCGGTGTGCAGTTCCTGCGCGCGGGCCAGCGCGTCCTTGATCTGGCCGAGGATCTGCCCCTCGCCGACGACCATCGAGTCCAGCCCGCACGCCACCGAGAACAGGTGGTGGACGGCCCGGTCCTCGTAGTGCACGTAGAGGTACGGCGTGAGCTCGTCCAGGCCGACCCCGCTGTGCTGGGCGAGCAGCGTGGACAGCTCGGCGACACCGGCGTGGAACTTGTCCACGTCGGCGTACAGCTCGATGCGGTTGCAGGTGGCGAGCACCGCGGCCTCGGTGGCCGGTTCGGCGGCGACCGTGTCCTGCACCAGCTTGACCTGGGCGTCCGCACTCAGCGCGGCCCGCTCCAGCACACTGACAGGTGCGCTGCGGTGACTCAGTCCGACGACGAGCAGACTCATGCCGGCATCACGGCGGGTACGTCCCCGTCGGGCCCCTGGTCGGCGGACTCCTTGCGTGCGACGGCGGCCGGGCCGCCACCGTCGGGGCTCGCGGCCTCCTCCCCGGCCTTGCGCTGCTCGTGGAAGGCCAGGATCTGCAGCTCGATGGAGAGGTCGACCTTGCGCACGTCGACGCCGTCCGGCACGGACAGCACGGTCGGCGCGAAGTTCAGGATGGAGGTGACACCGGCGGCGACCAGCCGGTCGCACACCTGCTGGGCGGCGCCCGCGGGGGTCGCGATCACGCCGATCGACACGCCGTTGTCCTGGATGATCTTCTCCAGGTCGTCGGTGTGCTGCACCGGTATCCCGGCGACCGCGCGGCCGGTCAGCGCGGGGTCGGCGTCGATGAGCGCGGCGACCCGGAAGCCGCGGGAGGCGAAACCGCCGTAGTTGGCGAGCGCGGCGCCGAGGTTACCGATACCGACGATCACAACCGGCCAGTCCTGGGTGAGGCCGAGTTCGCGGGAGATCTGGTAGACGAGATACTCGACGTCGTAACCGACACCACGAGTGCCGTAGGAGCCGAGGTAGGAGAAGTCCTTGCGGAGCTTCGCGGAGTTGACCCCGGCCGCGGCCGCCAGTTCCTCGGACGAGACCGTGGGTACCGAGCGCTCCGACAGCGCCGTCAGGGCTCGGAGATACAGCGGAAGACGGGCGACGGTGGCCTCGGGAATCCCTCGGCTACGGGTCGCCGGTCGGTGAGTTCGGCCAGTTGCCACGGTGCTCCTGCGGGTAGAGCGGGGCTGTAGGCGGCCATACGTCCCCGGACCGCCCCGTCGAATGCAGGCTATGTCTTTGTGAACGCGTGCACAAAGATTGTGTCCGATTTGTCCGGCCAAAGTGACCGGGGTCACGCACACTCGGCTACTCGGTCAGCGCCTTGCGGAGGCGGTCCTCGTTCACCCGCCAGAACGTGTGCTGCTCACCGTCCACCAGGACGACGGGGATCTGTTCCCAGTACCTGTCGTGGAGTTCCTTGTCCTGGGTGATGTCCTTCCGCTCCCACGACACACCGAGGTCGGTGCAGACTTTCTCGATCACGAGCTGTGCGTCATCACACAGGTGGCAGCCGGGCTTGCGGATGAGGGTGACCAGGCGGTCCCGCGGGGCGGGGACCGGGGTGGCGGCCTTGCGGCGGAAAAGCGGGCTCATGGGGGTCATTCTCGCGCCGCGACACGCGGTTGTTTAACGGCCCGGACGCAGAGAGTTCACGGCGTTCCAACCTCTCGACTCCGGAACCTCCGAACACAATGGCTATGCTCACGCCATGGCCGCTCTCGGATGGCTCACTCCCCGTAGGCGCTCCGCCACGGCGCGGAGCGTGTTGGCAGGCGAGGCCGCGGCGGAGGCCGCGCGCAAGACACAGGACACCTCCGTCGCCGCAGTCGGCGCTGTCGGCGAGGAGCCGGAGTTTCCCGTGCGCGGCGACGAGAAGGCCGCCGCGTTCTTCGACCTCGACAACACCGTGATGCAGGGTGCCGCGCTGTTCCACTACGGGCGGGGCCTGTACAAGCGGAAGTTCTTCGAGACCCGTGATCTCGCCAAGTTCGCGTGGCAGCAGGCGTGGTTCCGGCTGGCCGGGTTCGAGGATCCGGACCACATGCAGGACGTGCGGGAGTCGGCGCTGTCGATCGTGAAGGGGCATCGGGTGGCCGAGCTCCAGTCGATCGGCGAGGAGATCTACGACGAGTACATGGCCGAACGGATCTGGCCGGGGACTCGGGCGCTGGCGCAGGCGCATCTGGACGCGGGGCAGAAGGTGTGGCTGGTGACGGCCGCGCCGGTGGAGATCGCGCAGGTCATCGCGCGGCGGCTGGGACTGACGGGTGCGCTCGGGACCGTGGCGGAGTCGGTGAACGGCGTGTACACGGGCAAGCTGGTGGGCGAGCCGCTGCACGGTCCGGCGAAGGCGGAGGCGGTGCGGGCGCTGGCCGCGGCGGAGGGGCTGGACCTCGCGCGCTGCGCGGCGTACAGCGACTCGCACAACGACATTCCGATGCTGTCTCTGGTGGGCCACCCCTACGCGATCAATCCGGACAGCAAGCTGCGCAAGTACGCCCGCGAGAAGGACTGGCGCCTGCGGGACTACCGGACCGGGCGCAAGGCCGCGAAGGTGGGGATTCCGGCTGCGGCTGGGGTGGGCGCGGTGGCGGGCGGCACCGCGGCGGCCATCGCGCTGCATCGGCGGCGACGGTAGCGCGCATGCCTGCGGCGGCCTGCTGGGGTCCGTGGGGCTTGCTGTAGCGCCTGCGCTTCGGTGGGCGGGTCGGGGCCGCGCCGGGGGGTGTCCGTCCTCGGAACGGCGCGGAATCGGTCACTCACCAACTCACCCCTGTTGACGCGCCAACCGCTGCGGGCGGACACTCCCCGGCACGTCCCCTTCCATGCGTACGCGAGTGCAGCCCTCACAGTGGCGACTGCCGCAGCATGCGTGGTTGCGGGCAGGCCGTAGCGCACACGGCGGCCGCCCGCAGATGGTGTCCCGCCGAGACGACACGAAGACCACCTCGCTGCACCACTCGCCGGGACGTGAATCCGCCCGCACGCGCGCAGCCGCGGCGGGCCCGTGGCGGGCGTGCCGGCTGCCACATGCGCGATCGCATGCGCACGCGGCTGCGGACCGCCCCCACGCGCCGCCCAGCCACAGGCACGCATGCCACCCAGGGCGGCCCCCGCAACGCCGGTCCGCACAACGCCCCACCTCAGCCCGACCCCGCCCAGCTGCGGGTATGCGTGCCGTTTGGGCGGCACGGGTGGGTGCAGAGAGCAACAGGCCAGCACGCCGGGGCTCAGTGGCAACGGCGGGCACATTCGAAACGTCGGCCAATTGAGAGCCCGTACCCACACAGCGCCCGATCCAGTCCCCTCACCCCGCACCCGGCCACAACACGCCCCGTACCGACCGCGAAATCGAGCCCAATCGATCAACAAGCTGTCACTCTGCGGCACTTGCTCGGCCGTCAATCGGCTACAGAAGCGACGTAATCGATGATTTGAGCAACTGGGCGTAGCAGTGCCTGCACGAAGCGTTATTCTCCTCAGACGCAAACCGGTACCCCTCTCGTCGCTACGACGGGTGAAAGGTCCCGCACTGCACGTGATGGAAGCTCTGCCTCTGGGAGTCCCGTGTACCCACACGTCGGGGTTGACGCCTCGGGCCTGGCTACGCTGCGCGCAACGGTCCAAGACCTGTTGCGCGGCTTCGTCCCCACCGCGTACGCCGTCCCCGCATTCACCACCGCCGCGCCGGTCGGCCCGTGCTACGCACTGGCCGACGGCAGCGCCGCGGTCGGCAGACGAAGCCGTTCGGCCGGAGCGCCCACCGCACGCCGTCCGGCCGCCGACAGCGACAGCGCCCGGATGATGGACCTCGTGGAGCGCGCCCAGGCCGGCGAGGCCGATGCGTTCGGCCGGCTCTACGACCAGTACAGCGACACCGTGTACCGGTACATCTACTACCGGGTGGGAGGAAAGGCGACCGCCGAGGACCTGACGAGCGAGACCTTTCTGCGGGCGCTGAGACGAATCGGCACGTTCACCTGGCAGGGCCGCGACTTCGGGGCATGGCTGGTCACCATCGCGCGGAATCTGGTCGCCGATCACTTCAAGTCCAGTCGTTTCCGGCTGGAAGTGACCACCGGCGAGATGCTCGACGCCAACGAGGTGGAGCGCTCGCCCGAGGACTCCGTGCTGGAGTCCCTCTCCAACGCCGCCCTGCTGGACGCGGTCCGGCGGCTCAACCCCCAGCAGCAGGAGTGCGTGACGCTCCGCTTCCTCCAGGGCCTCTCGGTCGCCGAGACCGCCCGCGTGATGGGCAAGAACGAGGGCGCCATCAAGACCCTCCAGTACCGCGCCGTGCGCACCCTCGCCCGCCTCCTTCCCGACGACGCACGCTGAGCGACGTACCCGAGGAAATACACTCAGCAATCACCAACTCACCATGGGTGAAAGACCGTTGACTTCACTGTCCGTTCCTCCTCGGTCCGTAACCCAAGTGCCGCGCCACTCGTTGTGCGGGATGCAGGCTCCCTGTGGTCACTCCCTGGCTGACTCCGATCCCTCGATCGTGTGGTTGTGGCGGGGGCGTGCAACCCTCAGGACCCCCTGGGGAGTCGACCGTCATGACGAGAGGAGGTGCCGCCAGTGATCGCGAACGTATCGGCGCACCGGCGGGCGAACGCCTTCGCCCAGGCCCTGGAGGAGCAGTCCGAGCGGGGCACGGCGGCCGAGCAGCCCGAGGAATCGGCCCCGGCTGCTGCGGAACAACCGACCGAGCAGGGCCGTCTGTTGGCCCTCACGGCCGGTCTTGGCGCGTTGCCCAAGCCCGAGCTGGATCCCGAGGTCAAGGTCGTCCAGCGGGCGCAACTGGTGGCCCAGTTCGAAGCCATGCTGCAGGAGGGCGGCGGGGCGGCGTCCGATCCTGCCGTACCCGACCAGCGTTCCCCGCGGGGCCGTGGCGCCCACCGGGCCACGCCGCTGGGCAAGTTCCGCCCGCGTACGCGCCTGGCCAAGGGCCTCACCGCCGGCGGGCTCAGCGTGGGTGTCGCCGCCGGCGCCTTCGGCGGAGTCGCCGCCGCCAGCGGGGACGCCCTGCCCGGCGACTCGCTGTACGGGCTCAAGCGCGGCATCGAGGACTTCAAGCTCGGCCTCGCCGACGGCGACGACGAGCGCGGGAAGATGTACCTCGACCAGGCGTCCACCCGGCTGAACGAGGCCCGTCGGCTGATGGAGCGCGGCCGCAGCGGACCCCTCGACCACGAGTCACTCGGCGAGATCCGCCGTGCCCTGTCCGGCATGAGGCACGACGCCTCCGAGGGCCACCGGCTGCTGACCGCGGCGTACGAGCGCGACCCCGACTCGCTGGGCCCCATCCAGGCCCTGTCCGCCTTCTCCCGCTCCCACCGCGAGGCCTGGGGAGCCCTGCGGGAGCGGCTGCCGGTGCAGCTCGGGGACGTCAGTCAGCAGGTGTCGTCGGTGTTCGACGCCATAGACCAGGAAGTCGCCCCGCTGCAGTCCCTGCTCCCGCAGCCCCCGGCCCAGGACGGCAACAGCGAGGACAGCAGGAGGCACGGCCACGGCAGCGGGCCGGCCACGGATGCCACCGAGTCCGGGCGCGGCTCGACGGCCCCCAGCAGCGGCAGCGGCTCCTCCGACGGCGGAAACACCGGCGGCGGCCCGAGCCGCTCGGCCGACTCCGGCGGCGAGACCGACGGCCTGCTCGGCGGTAACACCGGCGGCCTGCTCGACCCGCCGAAGGACCCCGGCAGCGCCACCCCGTCGCAGAGCAAGCCACCGACGGCCGAGCCCGACGTCACGCTTCCGCCGCTGCTCCCGGGACTGCTGCCCGGGCTGGGTCTCAATGCCGAGGACGCCGAGTAGTTTTTCCGGTAGTACGACGACGGGGGCGCCCCTTGCGAAGGGGCGCCCCCGTCGTCGTACCCCTGCTGTGGTCAGAAGAACACCGAGCGGCGCTGCACCAGCAGCTTGTACAGGGTGTGCTGGATCTGTTCCCTGACCTGGTCGGTCAGGTTGAACATCAGCATCGGGTCCTCGGCCGCCTCCGGCGGATAGCCGTCCGTGGGGATCGGCTCGCCGAACTGGATCGTCCACTTGGTGGGCAGCGGGATCGCGCCGAGCGGGCCCAGCCACGGGAAGGTGGGCGTCAGCGGGAAGTACGGGAAGCCCAGGAGGCGCGCGACGGTCTTCGCGTTGCCGAGCATCGGGTAGATCTCCTCCGCGCCGACGATCGAGCACGGGATGATCGGGGTGCCCTGGCGCAGCGCGGTGGAGACGAAGCCACCGCGGCCGAAGCGCTGGAGCTTGTAACGCTCGCTGAAGGGCTTGCCGATGCCCTTGAAGCCCTCCGGCATGACGCCGACCAGTTCGCCCTGGCCGAGGAGGCGTTCGGCGTCCTCCGCGCAGGCGAGGGTGTGGCCGAGCTTGCGGGCGAGCTCGTTCACGACCGGGAGGACGAAGACCAGGTCGGCGGCGAGGAGGCGGAGGTGGCGGCCGGCCGGGTGGTGGTCGTGCACGGCGACCTGCATCATCAGGCCGTCCAGCGGGAGCGTGCCGGAGTGGTTGGCGACGATCAGGGCGCCGCCCTCGGAGGGGATGTTCTCGATGCCCTTCACATCGACCCGGAAGTACTTCTCGTACATCGGGCGCAGCAGGGACATCAGGACCTGGTCGGTGAGTTCGGCGTCGTAGCCGAAGTCGTCGACCTCGTAGTCGCCGGTGAGGCGGCGGCGCAGGAAGGCGAGGCCGGCGGCGATGCGTTTCTCCAGGCCCCCCTCGTCCAGGAGGGGCTGCTGCTCCGGCTCGTACGGCCGCTGTTCCTCGTGGGGCACGGGGACATCATCCTGCGCATGCGTCCGGCTGGGCAGGGGCTGGACCTCGCCCACCTCGCGGACCCGTGCGGGCTCCCCACCGGGGCGCCGGCTCCCCCCGCTCCGGCCGCGCCGCGGCGGCCGCTGTACGGCGCTCCCTCGGGACCGGTCGTCGTCGAACGGAATGACCTTGGCGTCCGCCATCGTTGATGCGCTCCTCAGTTGGCGCTCTGCGTCGGGGGGTGGCCGCCGCCCGTGACGGTCAGCGCGGCGATCCGGTCGACGGCCCCCGCTAGGGCCTCGGGCGGCAGGAGTCCGGGTCCGCGGCTGCGCGCGAAGTCCGCGAACGTCTCCGCGGTGGTGTATTTCGGCTGGAATCCCAGCGTCTCGCGCATCTGGGTCGTGTCCACCACCCGGCCATGGGTCAGCAGTCGGATCTGCTCGGGTGAGAAGTCCGTCATGCCCAGGGTACGCACCAGCGAGCCGGCCCACGTGACGGCGGGCAGCAGCAGCGGCAGGGTGGGGCGGCCGAGCCGCCGGGAGCACTGGGAGAGCAGCAGAACACCGTCGCCGGCGATGTTGAAGGTGCCGCTGTTGAGGGTGCCGCGGCGCGGCTCGTGCGAGGCGATCCGCAGCACCTCGATCACGTCGTCCTCGTGCACGAACTGCAGCCGGGGGTCGTAGCCGAAGACGGTCGGCATGACGGGCAGCGAGAAGTACGAGGCGAGCGGCGAGTCGGCGCTCGGGCCCAGGATGTTGGCGAACCGCAGCACGCACACCGCCACGTCCGGCCGGCGGCGCGCGAACCCGCGTACGTACCCCTCGACCTCCACCGTGTCCTTGGCGAAGCCGCCGCTGGGCAGCGACTTGGGCGGGGTCGTCTCGCTGAACACGGCCGGGTCGCGGGGTGCCGAGCCGTAGACGTTGGTGCTGGACTTCACCACGAGCCGCCGTACGGTCGGGGACTTCTGGCAGGCGCCGAGCAGCTGCATCGTGCCGATGACGTTGGTCTCCTTGACCGTGGCCCGGTTGCCGCTGCCCAGCGCGGTGGCGGTGACGTCCATGTGGACGACCGTGTCGGCGGCCGTCTCGGCCAGCACGCGCGCGATGGTGGGCTGCCGGATGTCGGCCCGGATGAAGTCCGCGCCGCCCAGATGATGCTCGGGTGGTACCGCGTCCACGGCGACGACCCGATCGACGTCCGGGTCCCGCTGGATCCGCCGTACGAACCGGCCCCCCAGCTGACGGGCCACTCCGGTCACGAGCACGACCTTGCCCAAGATCCGCGCCTTCCTTCCAGCCCTCGTACCAGCCCTCGTACCGAAACGCCGAGTTCCCCGGCTGCGGCCAACTTAGCGCTTTGTTGTTGCGCTGTGATGACCGCCCGCTGCACCAAGTGACGGGAAACATTCCACCGGGGTATGCGTGTGGCCCCCCACCGGACGGGGTGGGGGGCCACAGCCACGCTTTCGCGGCGTTGCGGTGCGTCGGTCCTTACTTCTTGTTACGACGCTGAACGCGCGTGCGCTTGAGCAGCTTGCGGTGCTTCTTCTTGGCCATCCGCTTGCGCCGCTTCTTGATAACAGAGCCCACGACTACCCTCGCTCACTTCTCATCACTCGGTGTTTGGGCGCCATGGGCCCACACGACCTACGAGGGGCTAGCCTACCCGCCCGAGCGCTGAGGTCGTAATCGAGGTGCACGGGGAGATCGAAAGTGCCCTGTGCTCGATCTCCCCGGATCGCCGTCAGGCGGTTTCCACCCCCACATAGCTGTCGCGGAGGTACTCGTGAACCGCGTTCTCGGGGACGCGGAAGGACCGCCCCACCCGGATCGCGGGCAGATGACCGCTGTGCACCAACCGGTACACGGTCATCTTCGACACTCGCATCACCGAGGCGACCTCCGCCACGGTAAGGAACTGAACCTCGCTCAGAGGCCTCTGATCTCCAGCTGCAGCCATGACACACCTGAACCTTCCGCACTCGACTCGACGGCCACCGGCTTCCCCTTCCGGTGACTCTTCGTCGCTGCGTGCTCACTCCCCAGACTAGGGGCGGGTGATGCGAGTGGGGAAGAGGTGCACCCATCGGCGGCCTACTGTGACAGACACGCCCGATTGAGTACGTAGCGGGTAAGCGGCCGGTAGTAATCAGACCGCACAGCGTCATCAAGTGGAACGACCACGGACACCCGCCCCTCGGCCTCGCCGACGAACAGCGCGGGGTCGTCCGTGTCGGCCAGGCCGATGGCCTCGAACCCCAGCTGACCTGCTCCGCAGACCCATCCGTGGTCTCCGATGACCAGCTCCGGGAGGGTCCCGCCGACCTCGGCGATCGCGGCCAGAACGGTCCGAACCGGGAGGGGGGAATGGGTGTGTGCGCCGGTCGCACAACCGGAGCCGGGAGCGCCGGGTTCCCGCACCAGCGCGACGCCTCGTACGTAATCAAGGTCGTACGTGCGTAGGCCGAACCTAGTCGTTATGTCGACAGAGCGACCCTTCGCCGGGGTGAGGACGGCACATCCGGCCGCCGACAAGGCGTCCGCCAAGGCGCCGTAGAAACCGAGCAGCCGGTGCGGGTGACCGGTCCCGAGCAACACGGGCGCACCACGCTGTGCGACCACGGCCAGCCGTTCCGCGAACGCTTCCAGCGCGGCCAGGGTCAGTTCCGGGTCGATCACGTCCTGACCAGTTACGCACCTCGGATCGCCGGATACCCCACACTTGTCCGCCATCAGACCGATCAAATCCCGCTCAGTCCACGCCAATTCGGGATCGATCCCGATCAGCAGCCGTGGATCGCGGGCCGCGAAGGCCCGATAGCTGCGCAGGCTCTCTTCCCGGGAGGTGGCGACGGGTCCGGCCAGCCGGGCGGCCAGGAGGTGAGACCTGAGGCGGGCTCGGAGGGGGGTGGCGGGGGTGGCCATGGGGGGATGGTGACGGATGGGGGTGGGGGGTGGGGCTGGAATGGGGGAAGGGGGCTCGGTTGGCGTAATGGGAGGCCAGCTGCGTAGCCGCGGCGCCGTGGCTGCGTGGCCGCCGTGGCTTGCGTGGCCGCCGTGGCCGCCGTGGCCCGCAGCAGCTGCGGAGCCGCCGAGGCCGCCGCAGCGCCGTAGCTTGCGTGGCCGCCGGGGTCGCCGCAGCGCCGTAGCTGCGGGCAGTCGTGCCGCCGGGGCCGCCGTGACCACCACAGCGCCGTGGCCGCCGGGGTCGCCGGGGTCGCCGGGGTCGCCGCAGCTGCGTAACCGCCGCGGCCGCCGCAGCGGCCGTAGCTGCGGGCAGTCGTGCCGCTGGGGCGGCACGGGTGGGCGCAGCGGCACCCCGCCAGCGCGGGCGAGCGACCCAACCCCCGCCAGCCCACGCCCCACAGGGCTCAACCGGCCCAGCAACCACCTACGCCAACAGCCCCCGCAACGGAAACACAGCCCGCCGAGCAGCCAACACAGCCTGGTCCAACCGATCCGCAGGGTCGTACCCCGCCTCCCAGTCCCCCCACGACACCGGCCACCGCCCATCAGTCATCCGCACGGGCGCCAGCTGCCGAGTCCGAGCAAAAACCTCCCGCCGCCACCCCTCGGGAATCATCGCCTCGGGCGCCACCTCCCGCCCCGCCACAATCCCCACCAGATGCGTCCAGGACCGCGGCACCACATCCACCACCGCGTACCCACCGCCACCCAACGCCAGCCAACGCCCCCCGGCGTACTCATGCGCCAATTCATGACAGGCCATCTGCACAGCCCGCTGCGCATCCAGAGAAACCGCCAAATGCGCCAGCGGATCCTCGAAATGCGTATCGGCCCCATGCTGAGTCACCAACACCTGCGGCCGAAACTCGGCGACAAGCTCCGGCACCACCGCATGAAACGCCCGCAACCACCCGGCATCCCCCGTCCCCGCGGGCAACGCCACATTCACCGCCGACCCGGCCGCGGCCCCGTCCGCCCCCGTCTCCTCCGGCCACCCCGTCTGCGGAAACAACGTCCGAGGATGCTCGTGCAGCGAAATCGTCAGAACCCGCGGATCCTCCCAGAACGCCGCCTGCACCCCATCCCCGTGATGCACATCGACATCCACATAAGCGACCCGCTCGGCCCCCAGCTCCAGCAACCGCGCAATGGCCAGCGAGGCATCGTTGTAAATGCAGAACCCCGAGGCCGCCGCCGGCATCGCATGATGCAGCCCACCCGCGAAGTTCACCGCGTGCAGCGCCTCCCCGCGCCACACAGCCTCCGCCGCCCCCACCGACTGCCCGGCGATAAGAGCCGACACCTCGTGCATCCCGACGAACGCCGGATCATCCAACGTCCCCAGCCCGTACGACTGGTCGGCCGCCCCCGGATCCACCGACGCGGCCTTCACCGCCGCGATGTAGTCCTCCCGATGCACCAGCCGCAGCGTCGACTCCCCCGCCGCCTTCGCCGCCACGACATCCATCTCACGATCGAGCCCGAACGCCTCGACCAGTCTCCAGGTCAACGCCAGCCGAACCGGATCCATCGGATGGTCCGGCCCGAAGTCATAGCCCGTTACTGCCTCGTCCCACATCAGCTGTGCGCGGCCGCTCATGACCGCCACCGTATCGGTCCGGTTGAGCGTCGAACGACCGGGCATACACGAGGGTCACCAGCACCAACACCATCGGCACAAGCATCGCCCCCCGATAGCTCCAGGCATCCCCCAGCGCACCCACCAACGGCGAACCGATCAAAAAGCCCACATAATTGAAGACATTGAGCCGCGCCACGGCCGCATCCGAAGCCCCCGGAAACAACCTCCCACCTGCCGCGAACGTCTGCGGAACCAACACACACAACCCCAGCCCCAGCAACGTGAACCCGACCATCCCGACCCACGCCCCAGGCGCCCCCGCCACCACCGCGAACCCCACCGCGGCGACCACCGCCCCACCCCGTACGACCCTCACGGCCCCGAACCGCCGCACCCCGAAGTCCCCCACAGCCCGCCCCACCAGCGTGGTGATCATGTAGACGTTGTACGGAACCGTCGCCAACTGCTCCGAGCTCCCCAGCACATCCTGCAGATACTTCGCGCTCCAGTTGGAAACGGTCGCGTCCCCGATGTACGCGAAGGTCATCACCAGACACAACGGCAGCAACGCCCGGAAAGCGACACCCCCGGCCTCACCGCCACCGGCCCCGCCACCCGAGTCCTGGCCGCCGCCATCGACGTACCACCGACTCCCCACCAGCGCAGCCGGCAACAACACGCCCACCACCGGCAGATACGACACGAACAGCGCCAGCTCCCCATACGCGCCCACCCACGCCAGCGAGGCCCCCACGATCCCGCCGAGGCTGTACGCGGCATGAAACCCGAGCATGATGCTGCGCCCGTACGACCGCTGCAGACTCACCCCGAGCATGTTCATCGAGGCGTCCAGCGCCCCCACGGCGAGCCCGAACGCGGCCAGCGACACCCCCAGCACCACCATCCGCTCGCCGGCGCCCACCCCGAGCAGCGCCAGCAGCACAACGGGCTGGGACCAGCGCAGCACCGAGCTGGGTGGTATCCGCTTCACCAACCGCCCGGTCACCACGCTCCCGACCCCGGCCAGCACCGGCACCGCCGCCAGAAACACCGGCAGCAACGCGTCGGAGACCCCGTACCGGTCCTGGATGGCCGGAATCCGCGTCACCAGCAGGGCGAAGGCCACCCCCTGGGCGAAGAAGCCGAACGCCAGCGAGGCCCTACCGCGCCGCAGCACACCAGTCATGGCGGCGAGCGTAGGGCCCCGGCGTACCCCTGGGTATATCCAGCCAGAGATGAGTTTCCCTCAGCTTCACCTGAGCAGGTCGGCCAACTCCCCCATCTCGGCGAAAAGTCCAGTTGCTCCCACCAGCTTCGTGGCCGGCGTCATGGCCGTGAACCCGTACACATCCATCCCGGCCGCCACGGCCGCCTGCACCCCGAGCGGGCTGTCCTCGACAACCACACAGCGCTCCGGTGCGACCCCCATCCGCTCGGCCGCGTACAGGAACAGGTCCGGGGCCGGCTTTCCCCGTCCCACATCCTGCGAGCTGAAGATCCGCCCGTCGTCGAACCAGCGGTCCAGCCCGGTCGCCCGATGCCCCACCCGAATCCGCTCATGGCTCCCCGAGGAGGCCACACAGTACGGCACACTGTCCGCGGCCAGCTTCTCCAGCACCTGCTCCGCCCCGCACACCGCCGTCAACTCCTGCTCGAACGCGGCGAAGACCCGCGCGTGAAAGACATCGTCGAACTCCGTCGGCAACCGCTGCCCCGTACGTTCCTCGATCAGTTCGTGGATCCGATGCATTGCGGACCCCATGAAGTCCCGAATGGAGTCCTCGTACGTCGTCGGATGCCCCAGCTCGGTCAGATAGGCCGCCAGATGCCGGTTGGAGATCGGCTCACTGTCGACGAGAACACCGTCGTTGTCGAAGATGACCAGGTCATAACGCATGCTCTAGACCCTAAACGCAGAAAACCCCCGTGCCGACTGGCACGGGGGTTTTCTTCAATAATT
>NZ_JAHUXH010000034.1 GCF_019219825.1 Streptomyces sp. TRM70350
TTAGGCCGCTTCCCTGCGATCCGATCCGCCGGACAGGCCCGAGCAGTCGCGGCCTCCAGTCGGTCGTCGCGGCTCCGGCGCCCTACGAGCCGGAGCCGCACCGCTCACGCTGTCAGTAGAGCTTCTTGACGGCCTTCACGGCCGTCGCCTTGAAGTCGGCGACCTGGGCGTGCTGGAACGTGCCCATCTGCGCCCACTTGACGACCGTCACGGTCCTGCCGTCCCGGCCGACCGAGAACAGGGCGATGTCGGAGGCGCCCCATTCCTGCAGCGTGTGGATGCCGTAGACGTGGGCGCCCTCCTCGACGTTCAGTCGGCCGTAGTACTTCTTGGCCGCGGTCATGTCCGGGTACTGCTCCATCAGCTTCTTGGCACAGTCGGCGAGATCCTTGCGCAGCAGCGCGGCGAACTCCTTGGCCCGCCGCTCGTTCCGCTCCACCACCGTGACCTGCAGGGCGTTGGTGTCGAACTCCGTCCAGTACGAGCGGTGCGTGGCGATCGACGGCAGCGCCTCACCGACGCAGACGGGCAGCGGGTCCGGCTGCCCGGCGGTGACGGGCCCGGCGTACCAGGGCGATGTCGGGTGCGGCGGCAGCTCGCCCGGCGCCAGGAACCGGGGTGTGCCGGAGGCGGCCGGGCCGGCGGTCGCCGGGACAGCGGTCAGGGCGACAGCGGCCCCTGCCGCCAGGGCGGCGATGCCAAGTCGGACACGGACGTTCATGTTTCCCCCAGAGTGTCGTGCGCTTTCGCGGCGTTACGTTTCGTACGACCCGCTTCGACGGGCGTTCGTTGCCCTCGCCGGTGCCACGACTTCGTCCCATACGTCATCAAGACGTAACAGGGTCATGATCGCCTGTTTGTGTGATGTGTCCGGTCGGCGACCCGTGCGACGCCCCTACCCGGAGCCGTCCTCGGCTCAGCTCCACAAGGGGTACGTGACCACCTTCGGGAACCCCTCCGGCCTGCCGTCCGTGTAAGTCAGGCTGATCTTGCCGTACTGCCGCAGGTCCGGGTTCTTCTTCCACGGCTTCGGGTCGTCCAGCCGCACCGTCACGGCGTACGAGTGGAACCGGCCCGCCGCGCAGTACGGCTTGCAGTCGTTGACCCAGTTGACGCCCTTGGCCACCGCCGCGTGCCCGTCCCAGCGCGACCACTCCAGGGAGGCGAGACGGCTGTTGCCGTCGCCGCAGGCCAGCATGAACTCGGCGGGACGCGTCGTGGGGCGCCAGAAGCAGTCGACCAGCACGGGATCCTTCGCCTGCTGCTGCGTCGTGCGCGCGTTCGACGGAGCTCCGGAGGCGGTGCCCAAGGTCGCTGTGAGCGCTGCCGCGGCGCAGAGCGTGATGGCCGCCCGCATGCTGTGCCTCTTCATGTCTGCTCCCCGCCGTCGTCCTGCGTCCGCGCTGCCTGTGCGCCGCGTCTGTGCGCCGCCTTGTCCGGGTCGACTCGTTCCGACGCTACGACCGTGTGGGGGAACGCACCACTCGAACGGAGCAGAGCGGCCGGCCTCGGTGCGCCGGGTGCTGCGCCGCGATCCCGGCCCCCTCTACATCGGCCCTGCCCCGCATGAGACCTTGGAACCGCACGGACGGCGACCCGGCCGGACGCGTCTGGAGGGGGACCTGTGGGATCGACATCGGCGGAGTGGCGGCACAGCCGGCAGATCTGGGCCGCCAGGGGAGCCCTCGCGGCGGCGGCCGTGGCAGTGCTGCTGCCGCTGGTGCAGGGCGGTGTGGGCGGCCTGGTCCTGCTCGTCGTGGGCCTCGCGGGCCTCGGCCTCACCTGTGCCGCGTTGTGGTGGGCCCTGTCCCGCCGAGGGGCCGCGCGGGTCGCCGCCGCCCTGCTGGCCGTCGCCGCCCCCGTCGGCGTCGTCGCGCTCTTCGAGCGGGCGAACCTGCTGTGGGTGGTCACCGTCTCCGGGCTGCTGTGGTGCGCGGCCGTGTGGAGCGGCCGATACGCACTGCGCAGCACCGGCCTGCGGCAGGGGCGACTCAAGGAGTACCGGACCCCGCCCCCCAAGCGCCCCTTCCTCCTGCTCAATCCGCGCTCGGGCGGCGGCAAGGTGGAGAAGTTCGCGCTGCGCGAGAAGGCCGAGAGCCTCGGTGCCCGGGTCGTGCTGCTCGACCCCGAGCACCACCAGGACGTCGCCGCGCTCGCGCGGCAGGCCGTGGCCGACGGCGCCGACCTCCTGGGTGTCGGGGGCGGTGACGGTACACAGGCGCTGGTCGCGGCGGTGGCCGCGAAGCACGGACTGCCGTTCCTGGTGATCTCGGCCGGCACCCGCAACCACTTCGCCATGGACCTCGGCCTGGACCGCGACGACCCCGCCGCCTGCCTCGACGCGCTCACGGACGGCGTCGAACTCCGTGTGGACCTGTGCTTCGCGAACGACCGCCCGTTCGTCAACAACGCGTCCTTCGGGGTGTACGGCGCGGTCGTGCAGAGCCCCGGCTACCGCGACGACAAGGTCGGTACGGCGCTGGAGCTGCTGCCCGACCTGCTCACCCGGCAGCGCGGCCCGCGCCTGACCGCCCACGCCGACGGCACGACGTTCACCGATCCACAGGCCGTGCTGGTGAGCAACAACCCCTACCGCATCGACGACCCCCTCGGTTTCGGCCGGCGCCAGCGGCTGAACTCCGGCAGGCTCGGGGTGCTCTCCGTGAAGGTGGACAGCGCCATCGAGGCGGCCGAGCTGCTGCTCGACCCACAGGGGTTCGGGGCGCTCACCGCCCACGAGGTGATCATCGACGCCGACGGGCCGCAGCTGGAGGTCGGCCTCGACGGCGAGGCGGTCACCCTGAGCACCCCCGTGCGCTGCCGCATCGAACGCCGTGCCCTGCGCGTACGCGTCCCCCGCGAGCGGCCCGGCGTCCCCGACCTGCCGCCCCGCCTGGACTGGCGCCGACTGCGCAAGCTGGCGGCCGCGGTGGGTCGTACGGCCGTACCCGCACGCTCCTGGCCGACCGGCCGCCCGCACCGCGACGAACCGGCACACCGGGACGATCAGGCGGCCTGATCTCCCGCGTCCCCTGCGATGGCATCCGTCACATCCGCTTCACGCAGGACAGCACGCCTGGTAGACGTGGCTGGGCCAGCATGTTCCCCCGTGAAAGCACCGCCCCCATGGATGACAGCCCCACCCCCGACCTCGTGCCCTTCACCATCGACCTGACGCGGGAGGAAGCCCGTCGACGGGCCGAGGTGATGGCGGCGCTCGGGCCCGACTGGGACCCCGTGGCCGCGCTGCGGTCGGAGGAGGCTGCCCACGCCCTGCTGTACTCCGGCCTCAGCGAGGAGCAGGAGCGGACGTACGCCATGCTGGTGGCGGCCGGTGTGCTGCCGGGGCGGGACGCGGGCGATGCGGCTGCCCATTGACCCACAGGCCGACCGGGCCCGCCGGGCCTGGGTGCCCTGCCCCGGCTGCGACGACGCCCGCGACTGCGTGACCTGCGCGGCGCGGCGCACCTGCCCGACGCACTGGCGCTACCTGATAGGCAACGACGGTCCCCGCGTCCACCTCCAGTGCCCCGGCTGCACCTACACCTGGACCCTCGACACCCGCCCCGGCCGACGCGGCACGACCGGCTGACGCAGCGCCCGGAGCGGGCCGGTCAGCAGATCCGCGGCAGCTGCTCGCCCAGCGGCATGTCCACCACCCGCGTCCCGCCGAGCCCGGTGCGGGCCACGACCATGCCCGGATGGTCCGCGACCACCTCGCCGATGATCGCCGCCTCGGACCCCCGCTCGTGCGCCCGCATCGCGGCGAGGACCGCGTCGGCGTGCTCGCGGGGGACGAAGGCGACGAGCTTGCCCTCGTTCGCCACATACATCGGGTCGAGGCCCAGCATGGCGCAGGCACTGGCCACAGGGGCCGGTACCGGCACCGCACGCTCCTGCACGACGATCCCGGTCCCCGAGGCCGTGGCGATCTCGTTGAGGGAGGCGGCCAGGCCCCCGCGGGTGGGGTCACGCAGCACCCGCAGGTCCGGGGTGACGGCGAGCATCGCCTCGACCAGCCCGCCGAGCGGCGCGCAGTCGCTGACGATCTCGACCTCGAACCGCAGGTTCTCCCGCTCGCTCATGATGGCCACGCCGTGCACGCCGACGGCCCCGCTGACGATGACGACGTCCCCGGGAACGACCCGCTCGGGGCGCAGGTCGACGCCGGACTGGATCAGGCCGATGCCGGAGGTGTTGATGTAGACGCCGTCGCCGTGCCCGGCCTCGACGACCTTCGTGTCACCCGTCACGACCCGCACTCCGGCCGCGTGGGCGGCGGCACCGAGCGCCTCGGCCACCCTGGCGACGGTGTCGATCCCGACGCCCTCCTCCAGGATGAGCCCGCACGAGAGGAAGGCCGGGCGGGCGCCGCTCATGGCCAGGTCGTTGACCGTGCCGTTGACGGCGAGGTCACCGATGCTGCCGCCGGGGAAGAACAGCGGCCGCACGACGAAGGAGTCCGTGGAGAAGGCGAGCCGCGCACCGCCCAGCTCGACGGTCGCGGAGTCGGTCGGCGGAGCCGGTTCCCGCCCACCGAGCGCGGGCACGATGACCTGCTCGACGAGCTCGGCCGACAGGGCCCCGCCCCCGCCGTGGCCCATCACCACGCGCGGCCGGTCCCGCAGGGGCGCCGGGCAGGTCCAGGAGAGCATGTCCGGCGCGGCGGTGGTCTCAGACAAGGGAGCTGCCCTCCTGGCTCGGAGTCGTCACGGTCACCGGCGTCGCCCGGTCCGGCAGGTCCAGCCGCCGGTACAGGTAGTACGCCGCACAGGCCCCCTCGCTGGACACCATCGTCGCCCCCAGCGGCGTACGCGGAGTGCACATCGTGCCGAACGCCTCGCACTCGTGCGGCTTCAGCAGCCCCTGCAGCACCTCACCGCTGCGGCACTCCGCAGGCTCCCGCGTCGTGATGTCCCCGACCTGGAAGCGGTGCTCGGCGTCGTAGTCCCGGTAGCGGTCGGACAGCCGCCAGCCGCTGTCCGGGATGACCCCGATGCCGCGCCAGGCCCGGTCGGTGACCTCGAAGACGTCGTCCAGCATCGCCCGGGCCGCCCGGTTGCCCTCGGGCCGGACCGCGCGCGGGTAGGCGTTGTCGACCGTGTGCTCGCCGCGCTCCAGCTGCCGTACGGTCCGCCGTACGCCCTCCAGGATGTCCAGCGGCTCGAACCCGGTCACCACGATCGGCACCCGGAACCGCTCCGCGAGCGCCGGGTACTCCTCGACGCCCATCACGCTGCACACATGGCCCGCCGCCAGAAATCCCTGCACCCGGCAGTTCGGCGACTGCATGATCGCCTCGATCGCGGGCGGCACCCGGACGTGCGAGACGAGCAGGCTGAAGTTGCGGATGCCGCGCCTGCGGGCCTGATGGACCGTCATCGCGTTGGGCGGGGCGGTCGTCTCGAAGCCGATGCCGAAGAACACGACCTGCCGGTCCGGGTTCTCCTCGGCGATCCGCAGCGCGTCGAGCGGGGAGTACACCACACGTACGTCACCGCCCTCCCCGCGCACCTGGAACAGGTCACGCCCGGTCCCCGGAACCCGCAGCATGTCACCGAAGGAACAGAAGATCACCCCGGGCCGCGAGGCGATCTCCAGCGCCTTGTCGATCACCTCCAGCGGCGTCACGCACACGGGACAGCCCGGTCCGTGGATCAACTCGACCTCGTCGGGCAGCAGTTGGTCGATGCCGTGCCGGATGATGGTGTGGGTCTGGCCGCCGCACACCTCCATCAGCGCCCATGGCCTGGTCACCGTGGCCCGGATGTCGTCGAGCAGCCGCGCCGCCAGCTCCGGGTCCTGGAACTCGTCGATGTACCTCACTGCCGCACCTCCCCGGCCTCGGGCTGCGCCGCCCGCGCGGCCTGCTCCCACGGATCGCCGAACTCCTCCTGGAGCATGCCGAGGGTCTCGAACAGCTCGAGCGTCCGGCGGGCCGACTCCTCGTCCAGCCGTTGCAGGGCGAACCCGACATGGACGATGGCGTACTCGCCGACCTGGAGGTCCGGCAGGTACTCCACGCACACCTCCTTGACCACACCGCCGAAATCGACGCTGGCCATGCGGGTGCCGTCCCGCTCCTCGATGCCCAGCACTTTGCCGGGTACTGCCAGGCACATACGTGTCTCCTCACTCACTCCATGCGGGTCGGTCCGCCGCGCGGGCCGCCACCACGAGCTGGCCGAGGGCCAGCCCGCCGTCGTTCGGCGGGATCCGGTGGTGCCGCAGCACGGTGAACCCGTCCGCGCGCAGCCCGCGGGCACAGGCCGAGGACAGCAGCGTGTTGGCGAACACACCCCCGCTCAGGGCCACCGTCTTCAGCCCCGTCGCCTCGCGGGCCGCACGACACACCGCCCGCACCAGCCGGGCTGCGGCCAGATGAAAACGCGCCGCGACCACACCCGCGGGAACGCCCGCCCGTACGTCCTCGGCGACCGCCGCCAGCAAGGGCCCCGGATCGGCGGTGACCGGCTCCGCGCCCGCGAGGCGGAAGCTGTACCGCGGGTCGTCGTCCTCGACGACACCGGCGGACACGGCGGCCCCCTCCAGCTCGATCGCGGCCTGCGCCTCGTAGCCGACGTGGTGGCAGACTCCCGCCAGGGACGACACCGCGTCGAAGAGCCGACCCATGCTGGACGTGGGCACGCAGTTCAGCCCCCGCTCCAACTGCCGGAGCAGCAGCGGAAGTTCCTCGTCCGGGCAGGCGGCGACACACGGCAGGTCCGGGCCGGGCGGGAGGCCCGCCGCGTGCAGATGCGCCAGCGCCATGCGGTACGGCCGCCGCACCGCCGCGTCCCCACCGGGCAGCGGCACATACGCCAGGTGCGCGAACCGGCGGAAACCGTCGTAGCCCGCGAGCAGGAACTCACCGCCCCACACGGCCCCGTCGTCCCCGTGCCCGGTGCCGTCGAAGGCGACCCCGATCACCCTGCTGCCCGCCTGAAGGCCGTGCTCGGCCATGACGGCGGCGACATGCGCGTGATGATGCTGGACCCGCACCACAGGGCGCCCGCCCGCGTGCCGCCGCGCCCACGCGCCCGACCGGTACGCCGGGTGGGTATCGGTGACGAGGAGGGCCGGTCCAACGCCCGTGATGGACTCCAGCTGCCGCTCCGCGCGGTCGAACGCCCGCTGTGTGGCGAGGTCGTCCATGTCCCCGACGTGGGCGGAGAGCCACGCCTTGTCGCCCTGGCCGAGGCAGCAGACGTTCTTCAGGTCGCCGCCGACGGCGAGCGCGGGGGACACCGGCACGGGCAGCGTGACCGGCAGCGGCGCGTACCCGCGCGAGCGGCGCAGCACCAAGGGCTCGCCGTCGCACACCCGCACGACGGAGTCGTCGCACGGCACGTGAATGGGCCGGTCGTGGGTGAGCCAGGCGTCGGCCAGGCCCGCCAGCCGTTCGAAGGCCTCACCGTCGTCGGTGACGATGGGCTCGCCGGAGAGGTTGCCGCTCGTCATCACCAGCAGCCGGGGAGCCCCCACACTCCCGAACAGCAGGTGGTGCACGGGCGTGTACGGCAGCATGACGCCGAGGTCCGGGCTGCCGGGCGCCACGGCGTCGGCGGGCACCGGCGGTGTGTCCCGGACGCCCGGGCGCCGCCGCATCAGGACGATCGGCCGCACCCGCCCGGTGAGCAACTCCCGTTCGACCGGCCCCACATGTACCAGGTGCTCGACGTCCGTGACATCCCCGGCCATGAGGGCGAACGGCTTGTCCCCCCGCGCCTTGCGGCGGCGCAGCCCGGCGACCGCGCCCGGATGCGTCGCGTCGCACGCGAGGTGGTAGCCGCCGACGCCCTTGACGGCGAGAACGGCCCCCGCGGCGAGCAGGGCGCGCGCGGCCTCGACGGGGTCGCCGCCGGGGGTGTCGCCGTGCGCCACTTCGAGACACAGGCGCGGGCCGCAGTCCGGGCAGGCGACGGGCTGGGCGTGGAAGCGCCGGTCGGCGGGGTCGTGGTACTCGCGGGTGCACTCGGGGCACAGCGGGAAGCCCGCCATCGTCGTGTGCTCACGGTCGTAGGGCAGTCCGGTCACGATGGTGAAGCGCGGCCCGCAGTGCGTGCACGTGATGAAGGGGTGGCGGTGGCGCCGGTCGGCGGGGTCCGTGAGTTCGGCGAGGCAGTCGGCGCAGGTCGCGGTGTCGGGGGCGACCAGGGTGCGGACGGAACCGGTCGCGCGCGAGGGGATGATGGTGAAGCCGCTGCCGCCGGCCGGGGGCAGGTCGGTGGCCTGCACCGACTCCACCATCGCGAGCGGCGGGGCGTCGGGCGCGATGCGCGTACAGAACCGATCGACGGCCTCCGGCGCGCCCTCGACCTCGACGAGCACGCCGTCGCCGGTGTTGGTGACATGGCCGGCGAGCCGGAGATCCGTGGCGAGGCCGTACACGTACGGCCGGAAACCCACGCCCTGCACCACACCCCGGACGACGACCCGGGCCCGCCGCGCGGCGGGGGCGGTACGGACGTCCGGGACCGCGTCGACCTCCGGCGTCGTGCTCACGCCTCGACCCGGGCCATCACCGGTGCGTGGACGGACGCCCCGTCGGCGGCCGCCAGCGCCCGGTCGACCAGGACACCGGCGCCCTCGCCGCTCCGCACGGACGTCAGCACCACCTCGACGCCCGGGTTGACCTGCTGGACATGCGCCCGGAAGGCGGCCTCGTCGAACTCGGCCGGTCCGGCCAGGTCGGACTTGGTGACGAGCACCAGCTGGGCCAGCCCGAACGCCGTCGGGTACTTCAGCGGCTTGTCCTCGCCCTCCGTCACCGACGCCAGCACCACCCGCAGCGACTCGCCGAGGTCGTACGAGGCGGGGCACACCAGGTTGCCGACGTTCTCCACGAACAGCAGGCGGGTGTCGTCGGGCAGCCACTCGTGCAGATGCCCGGCCAGCATGTCCGCCTCCAGATGGCACAGCCCGTCAGTGAGCACCTGCTTGACCGGCACACCCGAACGCGCCAGCCGTACCGCATCGTTCTCGGTGGCCAGGTCCGCGGTGAGGGCGGCGGTCGGGATGCCGCGCTCCCGGGCGAGCAGCAGCTCCCGCTCCAGCAGGGCCGTCTTGCCGCTGCCCGGGCTGGACAGGAGGTTGACCACCGTCGTGCCCCGGGCGGTCAGTTCGGTACGCAGGATGCGGGCCGCCATCGTGTTCTTGGCGAGCACCGCCTGCCGGAGGTCGACTGCGCGGCACATGGTCAGCTCTCCTTGAGATGGGTGGCGTGGGGATGCGCGCGGGAGCGTGCCGCTCGCTCGGCCCGGTCCACGACCGACAGGGCGACGGACATCTCGTGCATCGGTCTCCGTCCCGGGCCCGCGGATGTGTCCTGGGCGCCCATTACACGGCGGGGATCCGGCGGCGGACCGGGCGGCGCGCCGGGGTCACACGGATGCCTGGCCCGTTCGGTGCACCCGGTCGGCGCGCACGCGCGGTCGGTGTCACATGCGGCGAATGCGCAGTTCCACGGGTCATACGGCGGCTTCCCCCACGACACCTTCAGCGCGGTCCCGCACGGCCGACTGACGACGGACCAGTTCGCCGACCATGCGCACCGCTTCCGGCAGCGCGGCGGCGACGGGCGGGCTGAGGCCGATGCCTTCCCCGACGGTGGCGGGCTCGCACCCCACCACCAGCGTGCGCCGCGGCGGTGCGGCACCGGTGCCCGCGCACAGGGTGTCCAGCAGGGCCAGGACGGCGTCGGGCGACATCCGGTGGCCGTCGAGGGAAACGCCCTCCGGCGGCCGGCGACTGCCCGGCTCCGCCGCGTCGATCACGTAGAGCGTCCCGGGCTTCCCGCCGCGCGCGGTCGCGTCGAGGAGGACGAGGGTGTCGTACCCGTCGAGCAGTTGGTACGCCAGATGCACCCCGCGGATGCCGATGTCGGCGACCTCCACGCCGGGCGGCAGTTCCTGCCCGGACAGCAGACGTGCGGCCTCGACGCCGAAGCCGTCGTCGCCGAGGAAGATGTTGCCCGCCCCCGCGACCAGGGTGCGCGGGCTGGGGGCGGTGGCGGCGTTCATGCGTCCTCCCGGATCTCGGCGGCGGCTGCCTCGTCGGCGAAGCCGACGCCGGTCGACTCGTCAGGCATGTCGAACTTCTCCCACGCCCTGGGGCGTCCGGCGCGCACCTCCTGAGACATCATCCGGCCGCACTTGTCGTGGAGGTCCCGCCACCCGGCGGCACCGGCTCCTTGCGTACGAAGGCCCTGCGCAGCGCGTGGTAGGGCGCGCCGGGGTCCGAGAAGATCCTGCGCATGCGGACGAGCTCCCGCTCGCGGACCGCCGCCAGCGGGGTGACGGCCTCCCGGCGTTCGCACTCGGCCTTCTTCGCGGCGACGCGCGACTGCGCGAGCGGGGACGCCGCCAGCCGGTGGGCCAGGAAGGTGACCTCGGCCGTGAACCGCTCCGGAGCGCACTCGACCACCCGGTCGATCAGCCCGATGTCCCGGGCCCGGGCCGCGGTGACCGGCAGCGCGTCCTGGGTGAGCCGCTCCGCCCCGGCCGTCCCGACCCGGCGGGGCAGGCTGTACGTCCAGTACTCGGACCCGTACAGCCCCATGCGCCGGTAGTGCGGATTGAGCACCGCGCCCGAACGGCACCACACCTCGTCGGCGGCCAGCGCCAGCATCACGCCCCCCGCCGCGGCGTTGCCGCCGACGGCGCTCACGACGACGCGGTCGGTCGTGGTGAGCACCGCCTCGACGAGGTCGTTCATCGCGTTGATGTTGGCCCAGGACTCCGCGGCCGCATCGGCGGCGGCCTCGATGACGCCCAGATGGATCCCGTTGGAGAAGAAGTCCCGCGCGGCACCCAGCACCAGCACGGACGTCGGCCGCTCGCACGCCGCCCGGTAGGCGGCCAGCAGGCGTCGGCACTGGTCGGTGGACATCGCGCCGCCCGGGAACGAGAACGACAGGACACCGACCGGCCCGTCCTCCCGGTACCGGATGTCGGACCAGGTGGCGTCCTTGGCGGTCGGCAGCGGGGGCAGCCGCCCGGCGAGCGCGGTCACGGCGGGCAGCTTGCACGCGCGCGGGGCACCGGCCGCCGTGCGCGCCCGCAGCTCGGGGATCCACACGGCGCCGTCGGTCGTGGCCCGGCAGATGGCACCCGCCCGGGTGGCCAGCAGCTCCCCGGGCCGCCCCCGCAGCCGGAACTCGGGACGACCGCCGTGCAGGAACCACTCCCCGCCCAGCAACTCGTCGAGCACGCCGGGCTGCGAGTCGGCGGCCCGCAGGGTGCGCAGCACGGCGTCGGTGGAGTCGTCGGCCCAGGAGATACGGCGGTTCTCCTGGCGCATCACGGGCCTGGTCCGCGCGCCGGGCGCCGTCGGCAGAGTGCCCTGCTCCAACGGCACGTACCGGCCGGAGGCGAACCGCTCCACGGCCAGCAGCACGGCCTGGACGGCCGCGTCGGACACCTCGTTCCGATACAGATCGCTCTTGCCCACGCGGGGGACGGGGCATGCGGCGGTGGCCCACACCGGCCCGGCGTCCATCTCC
Organism: Streptomyces sp. TRM70350; assembly: GCF_019219825.1. Taxonomy (GTDB): domain Bacteria; phylum Actinomycetota; class Actinomycetes; order Streptomycetales; family Streptomycetaceae; genus Streptomyces. Next base: position 11,504 of record NZ_JAHUXH010000034.1, read on the forward strand.
TCGTCGGCCTGGAGCACGGTCACGCCCCACTCGTCGACGCCGTCGTGGATGGCCCAGTCCAGCGAGGAGGGCCCCCGGTCGCCGACGGGGCCGGGGTGGACGATCAGGCAGGTGTGGCTCGACCACACATCGCGCGGTACGACGGCCTTCAGCATCGGCGCCACGACCAGGTCGGGGGCGTGCCGCCGGACGGCCGTCCGCACGTCGTCGCCGCGCGGTGTCACCTCGACGGCGACGCGGTGCCCGCGCTCGCGCAACTCGGCGTGCACGCGCTGGGTGAGGCTGTTGTAGGCGCTGCCGATGAGCAGGATGAGCATGGCTGCGATGGTCGTACAGGCGCCTTGGCGGACGTCGACGCGAATCCCGTCGGTCACTCGTAGGGGTCGGGGTTCCCGCCATATGGGCGGCGGCGTCTCGTGGGCTTCAGGGGGCGGCCGTCGGCTACGCGTCGTGCGGGGCCGGAAGCTCCCGTCCCAGGTGTGCGAGGGGGGACAACGCCATGATCACTGGGGACAGCAGCATGCCCGCGGCCGTCACCAGGAGGCTGGAGCGCAGCCCCCACTCCGCCGCGAGAAATCCGCCGACAAGAGAACCGAGCGGGGTCAGCCCCATGCCGACGAACGTGATCGTCGCGGCCGCGCGGCCCTGCATCCCGTCCGGAGTGACGGCCTGCCGGACGGCCATGACCGTGACGTTCACCAACTGGCCGCCGAGCCCGAACACGAAGCCGACCGCGAGAAGCGCGGGAACCGTCACCGCGGAGGAGCCGTGCAGCGCGGGCACACACAGGAAGACGCCGTCGCCCAGTGCCGCCGCACACACGAGCACCGCACCATGACCGAACCGGCTCGGCAGGCGCGCGGCCAGCAGTGAGCCCACAAGCGCACCCGGTCCCGCCGCCGCGAGCGCCAGCCCCACGACGGTGCCCGACAGGTGCAGTTCCCGGGGCAGGAACAGCAGATAGACGGTCATCATGGCCGCGAAAGAGAACTGGAAAGCGGCCGAAGCCAGGCACACGGTCCGAAGCGCGGTGTCGCCGGCGACGAAACGCAGGCCCTCATGAATCCGCCGCCAGACCCGAGGGGGGTGTGCCGGGCGCTCGGGGACCGATTCGGATCGGCGGATCCGCCGGATCGACAGGAACGACAGCGCGAAGAACAGCGCGCTGGAGGCGGCGGCCATCGGCGCCGACAGCAGCGACACCAACGCACCGCCGAGAGCGGGACCGCCGATCTGCGCCGCGGACCGGCTGCCCTCCAGCGCGCTGTTGCCGCGCACCAGTTGGTCGCGTTCCACCAGTCGTACGAGAGACGCCTGGTATGCCACGTCGAAGAACACGGACAGGGCCCCGACGGCGAAGGCGAGCGCGAGCAGCGCGGGCAATCCGAGCCAGCCGAAGAGGCCTGCCATGGCGACGGTGCCCAGGGCCAGGGCCCGACCGACGTCCGTGAGCACCATCGTCGTGCGGGTCCGCCACCTGTCCACCCACGCGCCGACGAAGAGCGAGAGCAACAGGATCGGCGCCTGCCCCACCGCGCGAAGGACACCCAGTTCGCCGGCACTGGCGTGGAGCGTCAGGACGGCGAAGAGCGGCAGAACCACCAGACTTGCGTGTTCACCGAGTTGGGAGGCTGTCTGCCCCATCCAGAGTCTGCGGAAGTCGACGTCCCGCCACAGGCTGGACGGAACAGGTCGACCGGAATCGGATACAGCGGAGGAACCGGACGGCACGGGAATCCCTTGGGTTGCCGACAACGAGGCCCGCCACCGAGCAGAGGAAAGCTGCACCGACGGTTCAGGCAGGGAAAGGCTCGCTGTGCCGCAACATCAAGGGCAGCACGCGATGACAGGCCGGTCACGGCCCACAACGTCAACGCGCGCTCGGATAACCGACCATGTCTTGGCTCCTCGTGTGTGACTCCTGCGCCGAAACCCTAGCCCGCGGCGGCCCGACGCGAAAGGCCCTCGTCGAGGCGCTGACCGCCTTCGACGAGGCGGGCGCGGGGCCTCTCGCACGGGCACAGGGCGATCCGGGCCCGCATCCTCTCGGCTGGAAGGAGCGGGCCCGCTGTGCGATACGGCGCCTGGAGCCGCCGCGTCACGCCGTTGGCCTCTGCCGGGTCATCCCACCTGCCCCGCGGTCGTCGGGCTGGGCGTCGGCGACGTGGTGTTCACGTTGAGGTCCGGGCGGGGCTTGAGGGCCAGCACCGGGGAGCCCGGCTGGGGCGGTGGCGGGGTCAGCTGGTCCTTGGGCAGCTTCGGCGGCGTGGTCTGCTGCAGGAGGACCTGCTCGTAGTTGACCATGCCGGTCTTCTCCAGCACGGTGATGTGGTCGAGGACCGTGTCGTTGGCCTGGTCGGCCAGCGTACGGACCAGCGAGTTCTTGGTGTTGGCGCGGATCTTGGCGATGGCCGGGAAGATCTGGCCGTGGGTCACGCGCATGATGTTGACCGCCGTGATGTCGAACTGCTTGCCCGTCTCCGCGTCCACGGTCGCCACGAACTGCTGCTGTTGCGGCGTCGCCTGGTTGGGCAGGGTGATGCCGAGTTCGGGGGCGATCCTGCGGCAGGTGGCGTCGAGTCCGGCGTGTCCGACGATGAGGTGTGCGCCGGCCTCCTTCATCTCCGGCGTCGTGCCCCGCTCCATGGCCATCTCCCCGAGCGGGTACTCCCACAGCCCCGCCGAACGGACCTTGACGACGAAGTCGCGGTCGGCCTCGGTCAGCGGGCCGTAGGGCGTGTTGGCGATGATGCGGTCCTGCGAGGTGGCGGTGTTCTCGATCCCGAGCATGGCCGGGTAGGCGAGGGCGGTGAGGGTCAGACCCAGCGCACCGAACACGAAGATGCTTCCCAACTTGCTGGGTGACACGGGCATGGGGCCTCCTGACGCGAGCGGGCTGTACGTCAGGAGGTACGGATGAGCCGGTCCGATCCATCATCGCTCTGGTCAGATTTTGGCCTCTGGCATGTGTTCTGTGTCACAGGCGGCGGAATCCTGAAGGCCGTGAGAAATGATCTGACGGTCGTGACGAGGACACGCGGCCGTACGGCGCGGTCAGTCATGCCCGGCCGATGGTGTCCTGGTCGTTCCGGTGCGTGGGGCGGGGTTCTCCCCGGCCCCGGCCCCGGCCGTCGACGTCGGCTTGCGGCGTCGGCTTCGGCGCGAAAGGCGGGTGGCGACGGGTTCGGTGTAGCGGGCGGTGAGCGGGCCGAGCAGCACCAGGATCAGGACGTACGCGGTGGCCAGCGGACCGAGGGAGGGTTCGATCCCGGCGGTGATCGCGAGTCCGGCGATCACGATGGAGAACTCGCCGCGCGCCACCAGCGTGCCGCCCGCCCGCCAGCGGCCCTTCGGGGCGACGCCCGCCCGGCCGGCGGCCCAGTAGCCGGTGGCGATCTTCGTCAGCGTGGTGACGGCGGCCAGGGCGAGGGCGGGCAGCAGGACCGGCGGGACGCTCGCCGGGTCGGTGTTGAGGCCGAAGAAGACGAAGAAGACGGCGGCGAACAGATCCCGCAGCGGGGCGAGCAGACTGTGCGCACCTTCGGCGACCTCGCCGGACAGCGCGATGCCGACCAGGAAGGCACCCACGGCCGCAGACACCTGCACCTGCTGGGCCAGTCCGGCAACCAGCAGGGTCAGCCCGAGGACGACCAGCAGCAGCTTCTCCGGGTCGTCGCTGGAGACCAAACGGGAGATGTGGCGGCCGTACCGCACCGCGAGGACCAGCACGGCGGCGGCGGCGCCGAGCGCGATGGCCAGGGTGACACTTCCGGCCGCCAGGCCGATGCCGGCCAGCAGGGCGGTGAGGATGGGCAGGTAGACCGCCATGGAGAGGTCTTCCAGGACCAGGATGCTCAGCACGACCGGCGTCTCGCGGTTGCCCAGCCGTCCCAGGTCGCCGAGGATCTTGGCGATCACACCGGAGGACGAGATCCAGGTGACGCCCGCCAGTACGACGGCTGCGACCGGCCCCCAGCCGAGCAGCAGCGCCAGGGCGGCACCCGGCAGGGCGTTGAGGGCGGCGTCGACCAGCCCGGCGGGGTAGTGCGCCCTGAGGTTGGACACCAGGTCGCTCGCCGAGTACTCCAGGCCCAGCATGAGCAGCAGCAGAATGACGCCGAACTCGGCGCCGACGGCGACGAACTCCTCGCTGGCGCCCAGCGGGAGCAGCCCGCCCTTGCCGAAGGCCAGCCCGGCCAGCAGGTACAGCGGTATCGGCGACATCCGCAGCCGGCCGGCGAACCGGCCCAGCAGTCCCAGGGCGAGGATGATCGCCCCGAACTCGATCAGGAACAGGGCTGAGGAGTGCACGGCGGTTCACTCCCGCCCGAGTATCTCGGCGGCCGCCTCCACGCCCTCGCGGGTACCGATCACGATCAACGTGTCGCCGCCGGCCAGCCGGAAGTCCGGTGTGGGGGAGGGGATCGCCTCGGCCCGGCGCAGGACGGCCACGATCGAGGCACCGGTCGTGGTCCGCATCCGGGTCTCGCCGAGCAGCCGCCCGTTCCAGTGGGAGCTCCCGGCCAGCTCGATCTGCTCGGCCACCAGTCCCAGGCCGGTGGTGGACAGCAGGTTCGGCGTGTGGTGCGCGGGCAGCAGCGCGTCGATGAGCGTGGCCGCTTCCTCCGCGGTCAGCTGCACGGACAGAGCGCAGTCGTCCGGGTCGTCCTTGCGGTACGCGCTCAGGGTGCGCTCCCCGTCGCGGTGCGCGACCACCGACAGGTGCCGGTGCTCGTGAGTGGTCAGGTCGTAACGGACACCGATCCCCGGCAGCGGCGTACTGCTCAGGCGTGGAGCGCCCATGGCGACCCCCTCTCTCGCGGGGCACCTGCGGCGGCAACCGCGGGACGCGCCGGGGCACCCCGGTCCGGGCCTGTGGAAACCATCGTAGGTGCCCCTGCCATGGGTGACGCGCAGAGCGTCCGGGAGGCGATCCGCCCGCCCGTGAGCGGGGCCGTGCCCGCTGCAGGACCCCGCGTCAGTCCTGCGGCCGTGGCGGTCCGGAGCCCTGCGGCCGAGCCGAGTCCTCCGGGTCGGTGCGCGTGACGGTCTCGCCCTGGATCACCCGAGGCGGAGCCTGCTCCGCGGCCGGTGTCTGCTGCTCCTTCATCGCCCTGGCCTCCGCCTTCAGGATGCGCGCCGACTTGCCCGCCGAGCGGGCCAGTTCGGGCAGCTTCTTGGCGGCGAGGACCGCTATGACGATGATGAGGACGACGGCGAGTTCACTCAGTCCGAACATGCCTCGCAATCTACAGCACTGTAGAAGCTTAGGGGTACGGGAGACGGCCGATCACCACGGCACTGCTGCACGGCCTGCACGCCACCGAACGGCGAGCCCTGTTCGCTCACGAATGGGGGCGCACCTGGCGGCCCGTCACCACCGCTTCCTGCTCGTCGCACAGCTGGCGGCGCGCGCCAAGCCTCTCCTGCGGCCGCCGCATACTTCGGAGGCCGACTTGACCGAGCGGTGGGCGAACGAGGAGGCGGCCCCGGGCCGTCGGCGACCGCCGGGCGGTGGCGCGCGATCGGCGAGGCGGCCCGGGTCTCTCTGCAGCGGCGTCTTCGTCCTCGCCGAGCTGGGCCTGCTCGACGGGCGCAGGGCGACCACACACTGGCGGCATGCCAGGACGCCGGCCCGCCGCTACCCCCGGGTGCGGGTCGAGCCGGACGCCCTCCACATCCGCGACGCCGGGGCGGCCGTCTGCGAACTGGTCGTCTTCATGCAGCGCCCGGGCGGGCAGTGGCAGCGGCACTGGCGACCCCACCGGCCCGCAGCGACCTGCTGCGCTCGCTGACCGCGTCCGTACTCACCGACCCGGCAGCCGACCACAGCCTCCCCGCCATGGCCGCATCCGCCGCCGTCGGCGCCCGGCACCTCGCCCGGCTGCTCCGGACCGGACCGAACACCACGCCCGCTCGCTGGGTCGGGCGCGTCCGCCTCGACCGCGCGCAGCAACTCGACGGGCACAGCGTGACCTCGGCGGCGCACCACAGCGGGCTCGGCAGCGACGAGACCCTCCGCCGTGCCTTAGGGGTCCTTGCACTATGCCCGCCCGGGTCGCGCGGCCTGGCACCGCACCTCGCCGCGTTGCCGGAGCGCCCAGGTAGCTCCGCTACCAGGGCACTCCGGCGCCTTGCGATGCACGGCACCAGACCACGCGACCTGATCGGACGCTCGTAGTGCAAGGACCCCTTAGCCCGCCACCTGGGCACCACCCCGACCGAATACCGCAGACGCTTCACGACCACACGCCCGCTGGATTCACCGCCGTGAGCTCGGCCGGGCCCCTCAAGGGAAATACGATTCAAGTGTGCCGCGACGCCGGACGTCGAGTGTCGCGCAGTGGAACGAGCCGCCGAACGGCGCGTAGTGCAGCAGGTCGCAGGGGATCGGCTCGAAGCCCCATCTCTCAAGCGCCCGCAGCATGTCGGTGTGATGCCGCTCCGCGATGACCCGCTTCTCGTCGACCATCAGCACGTTCATGCTGAGCCATTTGCCGCACATCGACGTGATGTTCAGCAGGCGCTCGTCGATCGGCCTGGGCTCGGGGGCAACCAGGATGTCCCATGAGCTGAGCACGTCGGGCAGCCGGTCGGCATCGATGTACTCCGGATTGACCAGTGCCTTGCCGGGCGCGAGCAGGACGAACGTCGTGTCGATGTGCATGGGCGTACGGCAGCGGCTCTCTATCTCGTGGATGCGATAGCCGGGCCCGAGATGGCGGCGCAACCAGTCGATGCCCATCCGGTTGGTGACATTGCTCCGGGTGACGAACAGGTCGCGTCCCGCGCGTACGAAATCCGCCGCGTCAAACACGGGCTCGAACTCGGTGAGGATGTAGCGCATGGGCTCGCCGGACTTGGGGATGCGGAAATCCGGCTCGAACAGCTCGTCGGTGAGCTGCGGCTTCGGCGCCGCCGTCCAGCGCGCGCCGCGCCGGAAGTAGTCCTTGAGGATCGGGCGGTAGGAGTGGGTCTCGAAATACCGGCACGGCCATGCCATCGGCGTCTCGATGATCTCGTCACCGATCACCAGCATGCTGTCGCGCGGACAGGTGTTGCAGAAACCGCGCGACGACCAGTCGGGGGTGCCGTAGCGCCGCTTGTGGTCGACCGCGTCCGGGCGCCTGACCGTGACGTCCAGTGACTCCAGGAGAGTGATGAACTGATCGAGTTCCTGCTGCGCCCGCTCGATCAGGACGTCCGGGTACTTGAACCCGGCGGCAAGCCTCTGCAACCGCGCTGCCCAGGGCGGGATGTTGCAGGTCACGACCGGATGCCCGGACGGGATCGTCGCGCCTTCGAGACGCCCGACGATGATCTCCTCCAGCGGATCCCACTCGTTGTGCGAGTTCACCGGCGAAACGAGCGGTTCCTCCCCGCCGTTGACCGCCACGGTCGACGGCGCGGACATCAGGATGAGCCCCGAACCCGCGTAGGCGCATCGTTGCCCACCGCCGTCGAAATGCCGGTCCTCTGCGCCACCGCCATGCTCAAACCGCTTTCGATCACAAGATGGTAGTAACTCAATATATCCATTATGTTACCCAAAGTGAACGGAAGGAGCGGGTCCGTATCCCCCAAGGCTGCCCGGGGTGACCAAGGTACGGCGGGACGGGTACGCGGGGGAGAAGTGTGATGCGTCGATTCGTAAGGCCGACGGGCCGGGGAGTCAAGGCCTGGCGGTCGAGGGGAAGAAGTTGATGTCGATGATTTCCCAGATGGTTCAGGTGCCCACCGACGACGCGACGCTCCCGGCCGATCTCGTCCTGCCGACGCCCGCGCGGGCGGTGGTGCTGTTCGCACACGGCAGCGGCAGCTCCCGGCACAGCCCGCGCAACCGGATGGTCGCCGCCGAGCTGCGCACCGCCGGATTGGGCACGTTGCTGATGGACCTGCTCAGCGAGCGCGAGGAGCGGGATGACGCGCTGACCGGCGAGCACCGCTTCGACATTCCGTTCCTGGGTCGCCGGCTGGTCGCCGCGATCGACTGGCTGGACACGCAGCCCGACACCCGAGGGCTCCCGATCGTCGTCTTCGGCGCCAGCACCGGTGCCGCCGCGGCCCTGGTCGCCGCCGGTGAACGCCCGGACCGGGTGCTGACCGTCGTCTCGCGGGGCGGACGGCCCGACCTGGCCGAGGACGCCCTGGACGCCGTACGGGCGCCGGTGCTGCTGATCGTCGGAGGCGAGGATCAGCAGGTGCTGCGGCTCAACGAGGAGGCGGCCCGACGACTGCGCGCCCCGTACTCACTGCACGTGGTGCCGGGTGCGACCCACCTGTTCGAAGAGCCCGGGGCACTTGAGGAGGTCGCCGACACCGCCCGGCGGTGGTGCGACGAGCGTTTGCGTGCTGCGTGACTACTCCCCGGGCTCGTCGGCCCGCGCTGTGGGCAGCAGTTCGCGGATGTCGGCGGGCAGGGCGTCGGTCAGCTTCCGCATCTCCTCGGGTGAGACAGCCGCGTCGAGAACCTCCAGAACCGCGGCGCAGTACCGCAGCGCCCTGTCCTCCGTGGTGCCTGCCCGGACCGCGACCCGGCCGGCGAAAGCCGTCAGGTCGAACCGCTCTCCCGCACCGCTCGGCCGTCCGTCCGAGGTGGCCGAATCGGTCACCTCATGGATGCAGGCCGCCAGATCGCGGGGGAGCTGGGCGGCCATGTGGTCGGCGAGCCCGGTCGGCACCCTCTCCGCCAGCGTCTGGAGCACGGAGCGGGTCGCGAGTTCGGTGGACCCACGATCCGGGAGGTGAGCAAGGGCCTGTACCTTGCCGATCATTTCGTCGTGCCGCATGTTCCTGGTTCCTTTCCGTGCCCTTGCCGGAGAGGCGTGTCTCTGTCACGACGTCGTGTCCGGTCCGTTGCCGCCCGTCCCTCCCCCCTCCTCCCTCTTCTCGACGCCGGCCAGCGGGGCGCCCTCCCCCGTCCCGCCCTTGTCCCCGTACCCCTCAGTGGCACTGGCCGTGCCGGGCACCACCCGGTCCCGGGGCCGACTCTCGGCCCCGGAGTGCGCCCCCGGCCCCCTTTCGCCGGGCAGCGATCGCTCCTCGTCGTCGTCGTCGCGTTCCCCTTCTGCCTGGGAAGGAGTGGTCCGCGGCGGGTCGGCGGCACGTCGGCCCGGGTCGCGCAGCAGGGCTTCGATGCCCATGTCGTCGTCCCGCTCGCCCTCGGCCTGGGACGGTGTCTGCTCACTCATCGGTGTTCCTCCGGGATTCGTCCAGTGCTCTTCGGTCGTTCTCAGCGGCTGGGTTGTCCCCACCGCCTGCCGCAGCCCGCCCCGGATCCCGCCGCACGTCCCACAGGCCCTAGGGCAGGGGTGTGCCGCCGGTCGCGTTGAGGATCTCCGCCGTGATGAAGCTCGCCTCCTGGGAGGCCAGGTAGACGTACGCGGGTGCCAGCTCGGCGGGCTGTGCCGGGCGGCCCAACGGGCTCTGCTTGCCGAACTCCACCGTGTCGGGCAGCGTGGCGGGAATCAGGGGCGTCCACACCGGCCCCGGCGCGACCGCGTTGACGCGGATCCCGCGCTCCGCGAGCATCTGGGCCAGCCCCTGGGTGAAGGTCACGATCGCGCCCTTGGTCATCGCGTAGTCCAGCAGATGGGGACTGGGCTTGTACGCCTGCACCGACGTGGAGTTGATGATGCTGCCGCCCGCCGGGATGTGGGGCAGGGCGAACTTCGTCAGCCAGAACATCCCGTAGAGGTTGGTGCGCATCACCCGGTCGAACTGCTCGGTGGGGATCGCCTCGATACCGTCCGGCTGCGACATCTGGTAGGCGGCGTTGTTCACCAGGACGTCGATACGCCCGAACTCGGCGACCGCCCGCTCGATCAGCGTCCGGCAGTTCTCCTCCTCGCGGATGTCGCAGGACACCGCGACCGCCTTGCGGCCGGCGTCCTCCACGAGCCGGGACGTCTCGCGCGCTTCGTCCTCCTCTTCCTGCAGGTGGGTGAAGAGCACGTCCGCGCCCTCACGGGCGAACGCGAGGGCCACGGCCCGGCCGATGCCGGAGTCCCCGCCTGTGATGACGGCCTTCCGGTCCGTCAGACGACCGGCGCCGCGGTAGGACTCCTCCCCGTGGTCCGGCGGGGGGTCCATCGGACCGGTCCAGCCGGGGTGGGGCTGGTCCTGCGCCGGAAACTCCGGCGTCGGGTGCTGGGCCACCGGGTTCTGGCGGGTGTGCTGCGCGTCGGTCACGTCGGCCTCCTGTGTTCCGTACGGGTCCGGACGAGCGCACGAGTTCCCACCCGACCCCATTCGGAAAACGCCATCCGGCGCAGACCACCCCGCTGTCCTCCGCAGCGGCGGGAGTGCACCTCCCGGCGGCCACCGGTCGCCCGCGTATTGTCATGGCATCGACACGCCGCTAGCTTGTCGTGTACGCGTCCGGCATTGACCGTGCCGGGGTTCGGGGGCGGGGGAATTCGGGGGCCGGAACAGATCCTTCTGGGCGGCGGGCGCCGCCCTGCCAGCACACCTCACTTTCCCTTCCCTGCTCAGTGCGCCATACGACCACCACCGAGCAAGGGAGAACACTCCACCATGAAGCGCCTGTTGAGAGGCAGAAGCACCGGCTGGGTGCTGACTGTGCTCACCGTGCTCGCCGTGAGCCTGGGGATACCCGCCGAGGCCGCCACACCGAGTTCCAAGGCCGCACCCGCGGCCGGGCAGGCCGACGCGACCGGCGACGTCTACGCGGTCAAGCAGCACGCCGACGGCACCACGTCCGTCGCCGTGTACCGTCCGGCGCCGGGGGTCACCGCCGGCACCCTGGCCAAGAAGCTCAAGGCCACGGGCGTGCAGGGGGTGCAGGCGCCCGCGCCGGGTGATGTGACGACGCTTGCCCTGCCTTGCTCGTACGGCTCCGCCCGCACGCTCGAATGCTCGCCCGTCCGCTGGGCGCACAACGGCTACGCCGACCCGCAGGTGTACTTCCTCGACCACACGTCCTCGGCCTGGCCGATGACCGCCGTGGTCCCGAAGTGGCACGAGTCGGTGGGCATCGACTCCTACTACCGGTGGTACACGGCGGGTTGCCCGGGCGGCGGCCGGCACTGCGTGCACGCCTACAGCAGCAACTACGGCAACACCGGCTGGACCGGCGTCACGTACTACCGGTACAACGCCAGCCGATACTTCATCGACGGCAGCGTCTCGATGCAGCTGAACGACTACTACGGCGGAACCGCCGCCCAGCGCCGCAACACCGCCTGCCACGAGGCGGGTCACGTGCTCGGCCTCGGCCACGGCACCTCCACGTCGAGCTGCATGTACAGTTCGCGGACCTCGACCACCGTGCCGAACGCGGACGACTTCGCGCTCCTGCCGCGCATCTATCCGTGAGGTCCCTGACGCCGGCTCGGCGGAGCCGGCCGTAGTGCCACGGCGCCCGGGGCGGACCGCGTCCGCCCTGGGCAGCGCCCCTGTCATACCGGTCCGTCCGAACTCCTCGGCGTGGACGTCGAGGTCGCGCTCGCTCGGCCAGGACGGCAGCCGGTCCGCCGGGACGGTCGCGCGGGCGTCCACCGCGGCTGACGAAGTGGGGACCCCGGCGCGCCGGGCGCGGGCATGGTGTCGGCGGACAGGGCGGCGTAGAAGCCCACTGGGCTTCGGCCCGCCGCGCGGGGTGTACGGCACGCCGAGCAGCCCGACGGCGCGGAAGACGTCCGGGCGGACCAGCGCCGCGTTCGTGGCTGTGGCCGCGCCCCAGTCGTTTCCCGACGATCGCGGCGCTCTCGTCGCCCAAGGCGTGCACGACCGCGGCGTTGTCCTCCACCCGGTCGAGCATCCGGTACGCGTCCACCGCGTCGGGCCGGGCGGAGCGCCCGTCACCGCGGACGTCGACGGCGACCGGCGGCGGGTGTCGGCAGTGATCCTGCAGTGGCGCCGACCGCGCGCGAGTCCCGTTGCCGCTTGGGCAAATCCGCGAGCGCGCCCGAAGCGCCCACGCGAGGAACGCCATCCGTACGCGGTCGGTACGCGAAAGATGCGCTTCACGCTAGGGTGGCACCACAGGAGGTGCACCATGTCCGAGCTGTTCAGCGCGGTCGACGCCCTGGTCGCGTCCCGCTCCCCGCTGCCGCCTCCCGCGGAGCGCAAGCGGTTGCGCCAGGCGCACGGGCTGACCCTGGACGAGGTGGCCGCCGCGCTGCAGGTGCGGCGGGCGACGGTGAGCGGCTGGGAGGCGGGCAGGACGGAACCCCGGCCGCCCGAGCGGGAAGCCTACGCCCGCCTGCTGAAGCAGCTCGCGGAACTCTACCCCGCCGACACCGACGCCACCGCGCCTCCCCGGGACACGGCCGACACGCAGGCGACCCGCACCGCCCCTGCCCCGCCCCCCGACGTCACCCCGACGCAGCCGTCACCGCCGCCGCCGCGCCCGGGCACGAAGAAGGCCGCCCCCAGGAAGGCCCCTGCCGCGCCGACGGGCACCGAGCCGCGGTTCGCGCACGGCCCGCTCGCCGTCCTCGATGCCGACACCGACCGGCAGGTCACGGCGTACTGCGTCGGCGGACTGGTCCTCGACGTACCCGCCAAGTCGCTCCCCGCGCTGCTGGAGTGGACCCTGACGGACGCACAGCTCGGGGCGGAGAAGCTGCACGGCTGCGGCAAGGACGCCGATCCTCTGCTGGTGCTCACCGAGGCCGCCTGCCGACGGTACGGGCTGCCCGTGACGCTGTCGGAGAGCGAGCGGCTTACCGGGCGGCTCCCCGACGGGCACAAGGTCCTCAAGCAACTGCAGCGCGCGGACTGGCAGCTGACCAAGCGTGGGTTCGGCCCGTGGGCGCGGATCTACCGCCCGGCCCAGGGCCGCCGGCGGCAGTGCGTACAGCTGTGCATCCCGTCCTGGAACGCCCTCGACACACGCACCTGGGGCAACGCCGCGCAGCTGCCGCCGGCCGAACTCGCCCGGCTGCTCGGCACGTACGCGCGGCGGGTGATGACACCGCGCGGCTCCACCGCCGTCACCGGTCTGGAGCTGATGACCGCCCTGAACCCGCCGACCCGCGCGAGCGAGCCGGACGACACGGGCAAGCGGCACAAGGAACACCGGCCCGGATCGCTGGGAGAGCACCCGATCGACTGCGCCCCGTGCGAGGCACCCGACGGTCACCCGCTCCTCGCGGATCTGCCTCGCTTCCACCAGCGGGGACCGGCGGAGATGCTGTTCGAGGAGGCCTACGACTGGGCGCGTGAGCTCACCGACGCCGAGTGCATGCGGCGCTACCTGGTCGGCATCGACGTCAACCTCGCCTTCGGCGCCGCCGCGAACGGCGTGGTGGTCGGCCTCTCCCAGCCGCCGGTGCACGTCACCCACCCCGAGTTCGACCCGACGCTGCCCGGGGCGTGGCTGGTCGACCTCTCCCACGTCGACCTCTCCCGTGTCCTGGCCGGCAAGCAGTGGCGGCGGCTGGAAGGCGAGTTGCTGCCCAGCCCGTTCACGCCGACCGGCGAGCGGCCGACGGGCCCGGCCTGGTACGCGACGCCGACCGTGGCGTACGCGGTGGAGCTCGGCTACGACGTCGCGCCGGTCGAGGCCTGGGTGCGGCGGGAGAAGGGCAAGTACCTGGACGCCTGGTACAAGCGGCTCCGCAACGCCTACGTCGACACCATGGCGGACCTGGGCGTCGGCGAGAAGCTGCCGCCGGGGGAGTTCCTTGAGGCGATGGACGGCTACAAGCAGCGCGACCCGCAGATGGCGATCGTCCTGGACGCGATCAAGTCCACGGTGAAGGGCGGCATCGGCAAGCTCCGCGAGCGGGCGCGCGGCGGCGGCTGGAAGCCCGGCCAGGCGTGGCCGGCTCTGTCGCGGCCCACGTGGCGTCCCGACATTCGGGCCGCCGTCATCTCCCGGGCCCGCGTCAACATGCACCGCAAGATGGTCGCCCTCGCCGCGGCCACCGGCCGCTATCCGGTGGCGGTCCTGTCGGACTGCGCCGTGTACGCCGCCGACGGACCCGGCCCGCTGCACGTGCTGCCGTACGACGCCGGGGGCAGGACCGTGCCCGGCAGCTTCCGGCTCGGCGTGTCGCCCGGCATGGTCAAGCACGAGGGCACCCAGACCACCCTGTGGGCCGAGGAAGTGCGCGAGAAGCACGGGCAGTTCCTCAACCTCGCCCGGTACATCAAGACGGGCGAGGTCACCGCCAAGGACGACGGAGAGTAGGGGACGAGGACCGATGGACACGGTCGGGGACGGCCTCGACGCCGCGCTGCAGAAGGCGTTCACCCGCCCCATCCCGAAGAGCGCGGGCGCACAGATGCGGTACCTCGTCAAGCAGCTGAAGGGCACCCGGCGGGTGGCCGAACTGCTCGGCATCACCCAGCGCACCGTCGAACGGTATGTGAAGGACCAGATCAAGCGCCCTCGCCGGGACCTCGCGGACCGGCTGGAGCGTGAGGTGAGGCGGCGGTGGCAGCCGCAGATCCGCGCCCGGGCCAAGCAGACGGCGGCCACCACCGGCGGCATCGTCATCGACACCCGTGCCCGCTTCGGCTACACCGCCGCACCGGGCACGACCGACGACGCGCGACTGCGCCACCTCACCGTGGCGCTGCCACCCGAGTACGCGGCGCGCCTGTTCGAGGCACAGCAGCAGGGGGCCACCGAGCAGCAGCTGCGCCACATCGCGGCCGAGGGCCTGGGCGAGATCTACTTCCGCGACCGCAACCGACGCGCGCACGGCCTCGACGTGGAGTTCACCGACGTGGAACACATCGACTTCGACCTCTGACGGGCCTTGGCCAGGTCAAAGGCCGCCGCCGCCCCGGCCTGGCGGGGCCGGAGCGGCGGGATCGGCCGGGCGGGGCCGATCAGGTGCGGTAGGCGTAGTACGCGGCGTTCGGGTACGACGCGATGATGCTCGCCACCGACCGGCGGTAGGTGTTGGTGGAGTGGTACGTCAGGTACGGCACGCCCTGCGGGCTGCGGTACGTGACGATCATCGTGTGGTCCTTGGAGCCGTCCCTGTCGAAGTCGATCTGGAGCACATCGCCGACGTCCATCTGGTAGACGTTGGCGAGGCTCGTGACGCGCTTGGAGTTCAGCGAGAACCACGACCACTCGTTGACGCCGACGAACGAGTGCGACTGGATGTCGGCGTTGCCGAACCACCGCGTGTAGTCGTACACATAGCCGGGCACGTGCTTCCAGCCGCCCGCCTTCAGGGCCTGGCTGACGAAGTTGGTGCAGTCGCCGCCCGCGCCGTGCCCGTTGAAGTCCGGGTACTCCGGGTTGTAGTTCCTCCAGTACTTCTCCGCATAGGCGGCCATCGCCTTGTAGTCGTAGCCGCTGGCGGTGAAGTTCTTCCGGTTGGACGGCGCGGGCCGGGTGATGGCGGCGCGCGGGGCCGACGGCATGGTGTTGTCGACGGTGGTGGCGGCGGCCTTCGGCTTGGCGGTCTGGTTGACCGCGAGATAGCCGTCGTCGGTCTCGCGGATGTCCGTCAGCCGCCAGTTGCCGTGCTTGTCGGCCTTGAAGGTCAGCTTGTGGTGCGCCTGGAATCCGGTTGTCCTCGGCTCGTCGCCGCGGACTTTCTTGTACGTCAGCGTCGTGGTCTCGGTGACCGCGACGACGGCCTTGCGGCCCCTGACGCTGGTGCGGTCCAGGGTGACGGAGGTGCTCGCCGCGCTGTACTTCTCGCCGAGCCGCGCGAGACCGTCCTTGCGGTCGCCGAGCTGCTCCAGGGCGCTGTCCTCGGTGCGGGCGGCCCCGGAGGAGACCGCGACCTTGCCGGAGAAGCCGTCGATCAGGGGCTTCTTGCCCTTGCCCGGCTTGTCGACCAGGGCGTTGGTGCGGTCGGTGAAGACCGCGTCGGCCAGTCGTTGAAACGTGGCCTTGGTCCTGGCGTCCACCTCGGGCTCGGCCGTGGTGGAGGCGCCCGCGCTCCAGTTGGGCAGCAGCGCCGCGCCCGCGACGACCGAGGCGGCGGCTGCCGTGAGTATGGTCGCGCGACGCCGCGTACGGCTCAATTTCCTTGACTTCACTGAAGTTCCCCTCTTTCCCCGGCGGAGGAAATGCCGAGGCAAGCGGAATCTTTGCATGCCGCGTGTGGCTGTTGTGAAGGGGGTTGCGGCCCCAACCGGGCGGGAGTTATCGGACCGTCATCGACGCCCGCCGCGCCGGGCGGCGCGTGGTCACTGCACGACCGTGGACCAGTCCGGGGACTGCGCCGGGTCCAGGCTGCGCAGCCGCTCCAGCGTGGCCGGTTTCTGGACGTCCATCCAGTCGGCGAGTTCCTTGAACGACACGCACTTGACGTCCTTCTTGGTGCACACGGTCTTGATGACCTCGTCGACGGCCTTCATGTAGATGCCGCCGTTCCACTCCTCGAAGTGGTTGCCGATGAACATCGGGGCCCGGCTGCCGTAGTACACGCGGTTGAAGCCGGCCATGTAGGTGTCGATCGTCTCCTGCTGCCACTGCGGATACATCGCCGGGTCGCCGTCGGTCTTGCCGTCGGACTGGTTGTAGAGGAAGTTGAAGTCCATGGACAGGCCCTGGTACTTGCCGCCCTCGTAGGGGAGCATCTGGAGCGGGAAGTCCCAGATGCCGTTCTTCTTCCTCGGCCAGATCTGGAAGTCGCCGGCGGAGCTGGCGTCGTAGCGCCAGCCGTAGCTCTTGGCCGCCTTCAGCAGGTTGTCCTGGCCCTCCAGGCAGGGGGCGCGGCCGCCGGTGACCTCCCTCCTGAAGTCGAAGGGCAGCGGGTCGATGTCGGTGTAGCCGGTGTTGGTCTTCCAGTTCTCCGCGAACTCGTAGAACTGGTCGATCTCGCTCTTCCACTCCGCGACGCTCCAGTCGCCGCCGCCCTTCTCGCCGCAGAAGTGGCCGTTGAAGTGGGTGCCGATCTCGTTGCCGTCCTCCCAGGCTCCGGCGAGCTGCTCCAGGGTGGTGCGTATGTGCTCGTCGGTGGGGAAGCTGATCGCCGCGGTGCCCTTGGGATGCTGCGGTGGGGAGTAGAGGTCGCTCTTGCTCTTGGGCAGCAGGTAGATGCCGGTGAGGAAGAAGGTCATATGGGCGTTGTAGCGCTTGGCCATCTCCCGGTAGTGGGAGAAGAGCTCGTCGTCGCCCTGGAGGGCGCCGTCCCAGGAGAAGACGACGAACTGGGGCGGTTTCTCGCCGGGCTTGAGCGGCTCCGGCTTCAACTGGTTCTTCTGCGGGCCGGTGTAGGACGTCGAGCCGTCGCCGAGCACCTTGGTCTTGCCGTCCCACTCCGGCTCCTCGGTCGCCCGCGCGGACGGATGCTGCCCTGAGCGGTCCCTGGCGGACCCGGTCGAGGCGGTGCTGTCGGTGCGGGAGAGCACCAGATAGCCGGCGACGAGGGAGGTGACGACAAGGAACGCCGCCAGGGTGAGGAACTCCGGACGGGTGGCGGGGTGGCGGGGTGCGCGGGTCTTGCGGCGGCGGCCCGACGGCTGTTTCATCTTGCGGCTCAATCTCCTGGGGACAAAAGGCTGGGGCGGTGCCGGTCAGCGCCGGTGATCAGCCGAGCGGACTCATGGCACGTGACCAGATGCCGTACGCAACGCTGTCGGTTCCCGTGCCGTCCAGTCCCTGGAGCGGCAGGGGTTCCAGGCTCTTGTTCAGGTCCATGCGGTAGACGACGACCGCGGTGGCCACCTTCTTGGCGGTGCCGACGTACCAGGCGGCCGTGTCGTTCTCGGTCGTGCCCACCTTCCCGGCGACCTCCGCGGAGGCGGGCGCGGCGTCCGGGTGGGCGGCGCGGAAGGCGTCGGTGAGGGCGGACTGGACCTCGCGGGCGGTGTCGGCGCCCATCGCGCGGCGGGTGGGCGGCGCGTCGAGGTCGACCTTGTGACCGTTGTGGGTGATGCGCCGCACCGAGTACGGCTCGATGTGCACGCCGTCGGCGGCGAAGGTGGCGTAGCCGCTGGCCATGCGGATGGCGCTGGGCGTGGAGCTGCCGGTGGACAGGGTGGGCACCTGAGCGCCGATGCTGGAGGACAGCAGCCCGGCCGCCTCGGCGGTGGCGCGCACCTTCTCCAGCCCGGTGTCCATCCCGAGCTGCATGAAGGGGGTGTTGACGGACAGGGCGAGCGCCCGGTGCAGCGAGATCTGCCCGTAGGACCTGCCGCCGTCGTTGCGTGCGGCGACCTTGCGGCCGCTGCGGTCCCAGTACGGGCCCTCGGGCGTGGTGACGGGCACGCCGTCGTCGCCGTTGTAGAGGGTCTCCCCGGTCACCGGCGTGCGGTCGCCGTCGCGGGTCTTGCGCACCCCGTGCTCCAGTCCGGCGGCGTAGACGAACGGCAGGAACGCCGAACCGGCGGGCACCGTGGTCGCGTTGGACTCGTTGTAGCCCTGCGTACGGTGGTCGGGGCCGCCGTAGACGGCGAGGATCCGGCCGTCGGTGGCGATGGAGGCGGCGCCGAAGTGGGCGGTCTTGGCGGCCTTCGGATGGTCCTTCTCGGCCTGCTTGCGGGCCTTGGTGACGGCGTCGGTGAGCTGGGCCTCGCGGTTCTTGTCGAAGGTCGTGTAGATCTGGTAGCCGCCGAGGTCGAACTCCTTGTCGGAGATGTGCGCGTTCTTCTTGGCGTACTGGGCGGCGAGTTCCACCAGGTAGTCGCTCTGCTCGCCGGTGTCGTACAGAGGGTTGCTCTCCAGCGGCGCGGGGAACGTCCTGTACTTGGCGCGCTCCTGCGGCGACAGCTTGCCGATCGCGACCATCCGGTCGAGGATCCACTCCCAGCGCTCCAGCGCCCGCTCGTGGTTCGCCTTGCTGAGCGTGGGATCGTACAGACCGGCGCCCTTGAGCAGGGAGGCGAGGAACGCGGCCTCGCTGACGTTGAGCTCGCTGACGTCCTTGCCGTAGTAGGCCTGGGCGGCGCGCTGGATGCCGTAGGTGCCGCGGCCGAACCAGCTGGTGTTGAGATAGCTCTCCAGGATCTCGTCCTTGCTCATTTTGTTGTCGAGCTTGAGGGCGATCATCGCCTCGGTGAACTTGCGGCTGAGTGTCTGGTCCTGGTTGAGGTAGACGTTCTTGACGTACTGCTGGGTGATGGTCGAGCCGCCCTGGGTGTCGCCCGCGCCGAGGGTGCGGAACAGCGCGCGGGTGATGCCCTTGAAGGAGACGCCGGGATCGCTGTAGAAGCTCGCGTTCTCGGCGGCGAGCACCGCCCAGCGGACGTCCTCGGGTACGTCTTCCAGCGGCATCGCCTGCCGCTGCACCCAGCCGGTGCGGGCCATCGGGGTGCCGTCGGCCCAGAAGTACACGTTGTCCTGCTGGGTGGCGTAGGTGTTGAGGTTGTCCGGGATGTCGGTGGCGGCGTAGGCGACGACCAGGAAGAGCGTGCTCAGACCGAGGGAGGCGAGGAAGCCGCCGAGGGTCTGCCGCCAGGAGGGGACCCAGCGGCGCCATCCGGTGCGGCCCGGCCGGGGGTACTGCGGGCGCAGTCGGCGGACGTAGGGGCCGAGCACGGGGGCCAGCCGGGGGCCGAGGGCCGCGGTGAGGCGGGCGGCGGGGGAGGGGCGGGGGGCTTTGCGGCGACGACGGGAGGGGGTGCGGGATGTGTCGGATGCGGTGGAGGCGGTGTCGGACTCCTCGGATATAGCGGAGTTGTGGGAATCGGCGGATATGTCGGAGCCGGCGGGTATGCCGCCCTCGGGTATGCGCAGCTGCATGGTCTCGTCCGCGGCCGCCGGTGGCGGCGCCGGGACCTTCAACTGCATGGTGGCGTCCGGCTCCAGTGGCACCTCCTCGCCACTCTGGCGGCGTCCCCCCTGCCCTTCCTGGGCCCCCACTGTGCCTCCCTCCGCACTCAGTGTTGCTCGCGCAGGCAGACCGTACAGACGTACGAGGTTTGATGGTGTTGCCGCAGCAGCGGCCGCAAACCCTGACTCCCCCTCCCCGACCTCGCGGGGCATCGCGGCGCTCTCAAATTACCAGCGTTCTTCGCAAACTCTCCACACAGAACCGGGCCGAAGAGGTCACATCTGAAGCGACGCAATCCTCGGGAGGGCGCGGCGCCGGAGGGCATCACGGATGTTTGCCGGAGCCGTGAAGTCAGCGGCTCGCCGTGTGGCGCACGTGCCCCGCACCAGACCGCAGCTGAAGGACCGCCACTCCGGGTGACGAGCACGCCCCGGTGAGCACCGTCTACCTCTGGATGACCAGCAGATGACCACTCCGTATACTCCGCCCGAGTACCCCCGTCCCAGCACCCGGCCAGAGAGTCCGCATGCCGTCATGAAGAATTTCCTGCCCGCACTGTCACCCAACTACGCAACAGAAAGAGTCCGCGCCTACAAAGAAAGCGTGGAGGTGCACGGGAAGTGGCCGGTCGAGTTCCAGTTCCGCCCGGCCCAGGGCGACCACCGGCACCTGCTGGTGGTGTTTTCGTCCGTGGGCAGCAAGTACGGATTCGGCAACGCGCTGGAGAGCGTCAAGTGCAACATCCTCAGGATTCGTGACCACTTCGACGGCGGGGCCTCCTACTACGTGGCCAGGAACATGGACTTCAGCGTCACGGATTCCATACAGGCCCTCATAGAGGACTACATGCGACGGCTGCGGGTGACCCGGGACGAGGTGACTCTCCTGGGAGCTTCCAAGGGCGGAAGCGCGGCGCTCTACTACGGCCTGAAGTACGACTACAAGAACATCGTGGCGTCAACGCCGCAGTACTTCCTCGGAAGTTACTCAAAGGGCCACGGCCAGCTCGGAGACGCCGTCCTCGGCGAGGGCCAGTCCGACGAGAACGTGGCCGTCATGGACGCCGTCATGAGGGACCTCCTCGAAAAGGACACGGACCTCAAGCGGAACATATACGTGGTGTCCTCTCCCGGGGACTACCAGTACGAGCAGGAAGTCAAGCACTATCTCCCCGCGCTGCGGGAGTACGAGAACTTCAACTTCCTGTTCGTGGAATCTCCCACCGTGCGACGGCACGACGAGGTCGTCCGGCAGGCGCTGCCGTCGATTCTGAGCATCGTCTACTCCCTCACGGAGGGCGCCGCACCCCGCTGGGGAGAGGTCCGGACCGGGACCGGTTCCGAGGACCCAGAGGCGGCCGCCGAGTACCTCACCGAGCTTCGGAAGCGCAACACCGCCCTGGCTGCGCTCAACCGTGCCGAATTCACGGACGGGCACCTCCAGTTGAAGGGGCACGCCTTCCTGCCGGGTGTGTCGCCCGATGGCCCGACTGCCGAGACCAAGCGGCTTGTCCTGGAGAAGGACGGCGAAACCTGGGTGTACCCGCTGGAGACGACCAAGGAGATCCGGCTCTACCGGGACTACTTCGACGAGTACTTCTGCGAGTACGCCATGGGCGGGTTCACCACTCAGGGAGACCTGGCCTTCACCGAACTCCCCCGGGGCGCCTATGACGTTTCCGTCTGCATCACGAGCAAGGACGAGGGGATCGAGCGGCGAACCCGGCTGATCTCACAGAACGCGGTTGACCGACGCCAGGCCCGCGGTGACTCGGAGCTGCTGTTCCGAGGAGGCAAGGGCGGCCTCAGGCTGGTCAAGAGGAGCATCATCGGGATCGATTCCGGCGGAGTGTGCTTCGCTGTGGAGAAGGCGGAGGTGCGCGACCGGAGGATCCACGCGGAAGGTGTCTTCTTCCTGCCCGGAAGGAATGCCGACCGCGACGCGCATGCCGCCTACTACCTCGTACTCCAGGGGAAGTCCGGATGCCACTCCTTTCCTCTGAGGGTGCAGAAGAACCCGGACGCTGTGCGGCCGCACAAACATCCCGGAGACCTCGGAACCTACGACTCCGGGTATTTCAGCACCGGGGCTGAAGGAGTCGACGTCGCGGACATTCCGGCTGGAAAGTACAGCCTGCTCGTCTCCATGAGCGCCGGTGGTGCCCTGTTCACCAAGAAGGCCGGGAAGGTCACCCTGAAGAAGATCCGCTGAACGTGACGGGAAGCCGCACCGGGCCGCGAAGCCCGCCGGGCCGCCAGCTCAGCTCGGCCGGCGGCACGGCCAGGGCCAGGTCCGGAAGCCGGCGCAGCACCGTGCCGATGGCGATCTGTCCCTCCAGCCGGGCGAGGGGTGCGCCCAGGCAGTAGTGGATGCCGTGCCCGAAGGCCAGATGGCCGTTGTCCTGCCGGGTGACGTCCAGCCGGTCGGGGTCGGGGAACCGTGCCGGATCCCGATCGGCGATCGCGGACGCGATCAGCACGGTCGCGCCGCGCGGAATGGTCACCCCCGCGATCTGGACATCCTCGCGTGCGAACCGGGCGATGCCCGGGCTGACCGGGCCGTCGTAGCGGAGGAACTCCTCGACCGCGCCGGGCAGCAGCTCAGGATCGTCCCGCAGCAGCTGAAGCTGGTCGGGGTGGGCCAGGAGCGCGGCGATGCCGCCGCCGATCAGGTTGACCGTCGTGACGTACCCCGCCACCAGCAGCAGGAACGTCATGGAGATCAGCTCGTCCTCGTTCAGCCGCTGCTCCTCGTCACGGGCGCTGATCAGCGCACTGAGGAGATCGTCCGCGGGGCGGGCGCGCTTGGACTCCAGAAGCTTCGTGAGGTACGCGCGCATGCGCTGCCACGCCTCGTTCACGACCACCGGGTCCGGCAACCTCTCCCCGCGCAGCAGCATGTCGTCGGTCCACCGCTGGAAGTCGTACCGGTCGTCCACCGGCACGCCCAGCAGTTCGCTGATCACGGTCACCGGCAGGGGCAGCGCGAAGTCCGCGACGAGTTCGGCCCGGCCCGCCGGCACCACCGCGTCGAGCAGCCGGTCGGCGATCTCCTGGATACGGGGCCGCAGCTCGGCGACCCTGCGCGCGGTGCACGCCTTCGAGACCAGGCGGCGCAGCCGGGTGTGGTCGGGCGGGTCGGAGCGCAGCATGTTGCTCATCATCGATTCGCGCTCGAACTCGGGCAGCTGCTCCATGAGGCGTGGGTCCGACGCGTCGCGGACATCGCTGCTCAGCCTCGGGTCGGACAGGGCCGCGAGACCGTCCTCGTAGCGGGTGACCAGCCAGGCGTCCAGGCCACCCGCGATGATCGCGCGCCGGACCGGGCCGTCCTCGCGCAGCTGTCGGTAGAGCGGGAAGGGATCCGCCACGAAGGCCGGATCGGAGTAGGGGAGGAGGACCGGCTGCTGGCTCATCGTGCCTCCCGGGCACGTAGCACCCTGCGCGAGGGTTTGCTGCTACTTGTGGGTATGCATACCAGTGTGACCGACCGGTGACGCCTGCGAAGGGACGGAGCGCGATGGACGCGAGGGACGCCATGGGGGCGGGGGAGCGCACCACGTGCTGTGTGGTGGGCGGCGGGCCCGCCGGCATGGTCCTCGCCCTGCTCCTGGCCCGAGCCGGAGTTCGGGTGACGGTCCTGGAGAAGCACGGCGACTTCCTGCGCGACTTCCGCGGCGACACCGTCCATCCGACCACCCTCGCGCTCCTGGACGAACTCGGCCTCGGCGAGCGTTTCGCCCGACTGCCGCAGCGGCGGGTCACGACGATCCAGCTGCCGCTCGGCCCCGACCGGTCGCTGGTCACCGTGGGGAACATCGCCGCGCTGCGCCGCCGGTACAACTACATCGCGATGGTCCCCCAGTGGGACCTGCTCGACCTCCTCGCCGACGAGGCCGGGCGGGAGCCTGCCTTCTCCCTGCGCATGAACACCGAGGCCACGTCGTTCCTCGTCGAGCGGGGACGCGTCACCGGGGTGTCGTACCGCACGTCCGACGGTCGCACCGGCGAGCTGCGGGCCACTCTCACGGTGGCCTGCGACGGACGGGGCTCGCTCGCCCGCTCGCTGCCCGACCTGGAGCTGCGCACGTTCCGCTGCCCGATGGACGCCTGGTGGTTCCGGCTGCCCCGGCACGAAGGCGATCCGCACGGGCTCGTGGGCGGCGTCGGCGACCGGTTCCTCAGCGCCATGATCGACCGCGGCGACTACTGGCAGTGCGCCGCGCTGATCCCCAAGGGCAGCGACGCACGGCTCCGCGCGGATGGTCTCGACCAGTTCAGGGAGGCGTACGGCGCCGCCGTCGCATGGGTCGCGGACCGGATGCACACCCTCGCCTCATGGGACGAAGTGAAGCTGCTCGACGTACGGCTGGACCGGCTCCGGCGCTGGTACCGGCCGGGGCTGCTGTGCATCGGGGACGCGGCACACGCCATGTCGCCGGTCTTCGGCATCGGCATCAACCTCGCCGTCCAGGACGCCGTGGCCGCCGCCCGCCACCTCGTCGGGCCGCTGAGCGACGGAGCGGCCGGCCTGCCGGCGGCCGTACGCCGGGTCCAGCGCCGCCGCTGGCCCACCACAGCCCTCACCCAGGGCCTGCAGCGCTTCGCCCACAGCCACGTCATCGAGCCTCTCCTGCTGGGCCGACCGCCCCTCGGCGACCCCAAACGGGCCAAGCGCGTGACCGAGCTGGTCACCACCTCGCGCTGGGTGAACCGGGTGCCGGCCTACTTCCTGGCCTACGGCGCACTGCGCGAACGCCCTCCGGCGGCGTCCGTGCGCCGCCCCGGGACGAGCTGAGCCGTCCGCCGCCGGGCATGGTTTCACCGTCGGACACTGTCCCGGACAGAGTCCGACGTCATCGTTGACCAGGCCGGACATGAGATGCGCTGTCCGGGACAGCCCCCCGCTGTTGCCCTGGCAGGCACGGCACCAGCAGGCTCACTGGCGCTGGTCGGCGCGCGCAGCGCATACCTGGACCAGCGCCACGCGGCCCTGGCGGCACGTCCGGCGACTGTGCGTACGGCCAGGGTCTCCTGACCGAAGGGGGATGTTCCATGACCCGTTTCTCCCGGCTGGCTGCCGTCGGTGTGTCAGCTCTCGCCCTCTGCCTGGGGAGTTCGGCCGGTATCGCCACGGCTGCCCCGGCGGGCGACGCGTCGCCCGCTGACTGGAACGGACGGTGTTACACCATCAGCCGCACATCCACGTCCTTCACCGGCTGGTGCGACGGCACGGGACCGGAGCGCTACGGAACCTACGTGATCTGCTCGGGCGGCGAGTACCACAGCACCTACACCCGGTGGTACGGCGACAGGCGGGGCGTGTACGCGGGGTGCCCCAGCGGGCAGAGGCGCGTCGCAGACGGTTACGACCACTACTGACCCGTCCCCTCGCCGGGCACCGAACCCATCGGCGCCCGGCGAGCGGCCGTCACTTCCGGTACCCGAGGATCGTCATCATGCCGGACTCCGAGTGGTACTGGTTGTGGCAGTGCAGCATCCACAGACCCGGGTTGTCGGCGTAGAAGTCGATGACGAGTTTGCGGTGGGGCAGTACGTGGGCGGTGTCCTTGCGGGCACCGGCCGCGTCGATGCCGGTGAGGGCGAACGTGTGGCCGTGCAGGTGCACGGGGTGCCACATGTCGGTGGCGTTGATGAGGGACAGACGGACTCGTTCTCCTTCCCGGATCGGGACGCGTTTCTCGATGGAGTACGGCTCGTGGTCGAAGCTCCAGTCGAAGTTCTTCATGCCGCCGGTCAGTTTGATGCGCATCTCGCGGTCGGGTTCGTCGTCGCTGAGGGCCACGGACTCGTCCGGCACGAGCCGTCTGGCGGGCACGGTCCGGCCGTCGAGTTCGTCCGGGTGCGCGGTGGGCGGGGGGTTCTTCCCGTTGGCGGTACGCAGGACTGCCAGGGCTCTGGCTCCCTTGCCCTCGGCGAGCGCGACCAGGGGGAACACCCCGTCCTTGGCGGTGATCAGCACGTCGTAGCGCTCGGCCATGCCGATCAGCAGCGCGTCCGTCTTCGTGGGCTCCACCGGGTAGCCGTCCGTGTGCGTCACCGTCATCTCGTGATCGCCCAGTGCCACCCGGAAGGCCGTGTCGCCACCGGCGTTGATGATCCGCAGCCGGATGCGGTCCCCGGGGCGGGCCCGGAAGACCGAGGGGGCCTTCGGAAGGCGGCCGTTGACCAGGTAGTACGGGTAGTCGACGTTGCCTCCCTCGCTGTGCAGCATGCGGCTGTGGGACTCCCGCAGGATGCGGGAGGGGCCGGCGGATCTGCTGGAGGCCGAGGCGTGCGCGCTGGTGGACTTGTCGGGGGCCGGGCCGTGGTGCGCGGTGCCCTCACCCATGTCCATCGGCGCCTTGCCGCCCCGCAACTCCGCGAGCACGCCGTCCGGAGTGGAGCCGGACACGCCGTCCAGCCAGTCGTCCAGGACGACGACCCACTCCTTGTCGTACGACAACGGCTCCTTGGGGTCCTCGACGATCAGCGGGGCGTACAGCCCGCGGTCGAGTTGCATGCCCGAGTGCGAGTGCAGCCAGTAGGTGCCCGGGTGCGACACGGCGAAGCGGTAGGTGAAGTCCGCGCCGGGCTTGATGGAGTACTGGGTCAGGCCCGGTACGCCGTCCATGTCGCAGCGCATCCGCACACCGTGCGAGTGCAGCGTCGTCGACTCGCGCAGATGGTTGGCGAGCGTGAGTTCGAGTACGTCGCCCGCGGTGATCCGGACCTCCTTGCCGGGCAACGTGTCACCGTACGCCCATGACCTGACGGTCCGCCCGCCCAGGTCGAGGGACGTCTCGGTGGCGGTGAGCGTGAACTTGCGGACGGGACCGGCCCCGCGTTTCTTCTCGGCGGTGATGACCTCGGGATCGGACGGGTTGACGTATCCCTTGGGTCCCTTGGGGACGAAGCCGCCGCCGGTGTGCCTGCCGCCCCGGTGGCCGGTGGCCCCGGCCTTGGGCTGCGCGTCGGAGCCGGAGCAGGCGGTCAGGGCTCCCGAGCCGGCGGCCACGATGGAGGCACCGAGCAAGGTGCGCCGCGTATATTTCTGCATGAATGAATAAGACCCGTTTTGTGGCCTTATGCGTGAGAACCGATGCGGCGCGTCTCGCGAATCGCGGACACCGCCCGAGGGAAGCATCGACCACGCGGCCCAGCTGCGGACCGACGCGGAGCGCTGATCGGCCCCGTCCGACCACGACGACCGGGCTGTCCTCGCGCTGGCCCGGGACAGGCCGTAGCTCCCCGGGGCGAGGGGGTGACCCTTCAGGCCCGCTGCCCTCGAACGCCACCGCCGGTCACAGGCTCGTCAGGAGGTCGTCGAGCGGGGCCGGTACCTGCTCGGGGCCGAGGGCTTCGACGAGGAGGCGGCCGTAGCGGATCTTGCGGCCCTTCTTCGTGCCGAGGAAGCGCCGCAACTGCTGCTGCCGGGGCCGACCCTGCTGTGCGGGCTGGCGCAGGAAGGTCTGCCAGGCGCGGAGGTCGCCCTCGGCCCGGACGATGTCCTCGACGCTCGCCGTGCCCAACGCGCGGATGAGCTCGTCCTCCAGGTCCGTCACGCACACGAAGAAGCTCCGGCGCGGCGCCCGTGCCCGCTGCAGGCCGCGGTCGTAGAAGCGCTGCTCGCCCTCGTCGCACAGCCCTGCCAGGCGCAGACCAAGTCCGGGCGGCCCGAGGAGGTCGGCGTAGCGGCCTACGCTCATCGCCCCGCCCATCGACAGGACGCACACCCTCTCGGCGGCCAGGTCCCGGCCACGGCGTGCGGCCAGCGCCTCGACGGCCGCGAGGTCACTCAGCCCTTCCAGCAGCACCGCCGTCCGCACTCCCAGTCGCACCGCCAGGTCACTCGCCGGGCCGCCGGGACCACCGGCTGCCCAGCCGTTGACCTCGTCCCGAAACGTGGCCATGTCCGCCATGGGGCGAGTATGCACGTACACCGACGGCACAGCAGGGAATATTCGATTGCGTAGGTGCGGGCCGGGTTGCTCGGCACGGCAGGACGCGACGTCACCGTCCGTCAGTTCGATGGCTCATGGAAGGTCTCATGCGTGCGGGCAGCATTCGTTCCTGTAGCCGCGTGTCCGCTGAGCGGACGGGTGTGACCGGATATGGCCCTTGACGGTATGTCACCACCTGACTCAGCATCAGGCGCACACAGCACCCGCACAGCTCTGGCTCCACCGATCCGGGCACCACTCGACTCCCCACATCGACGAGAAAGTGCGGCTCCCCACATGACACATCCGAGATCCAGCCTGCCCAGAACCATCTCCAGACGTACGGCCGCGGTGGCCCTCGTCGCCGTGGCGGGTCTGCTCGCCGCGCCCGCCCCCTCGGCCTCGGCGGCGCCCGACCGGTCCGGGGCAGCCGCCGCCGGTGCCGGGGCCCTGGCGGCACCCGACATCCCCATCAGCAACGTCAAGGCACACCTGGCGCAGTTCCAGTCGATCGCCACCGCCAACGGCGGCAACCGGGCCCACGGCCGTACCGGCTACAAGGCCTCGCTCGACTATGTGAAGGCCAAGCTCGACGCGGCCGGATTCACCACCACCGTCCAGCAGTTCACCTACTCCGGCAGAACCGGGTACAACCTGATCGCCGACTGGCCCGGCGAGGACGCGAACCAGGTCCTCATGGCCGGCGCGCACCTCGACTCGGTCTCCTCCGGCGCCGGGATCAACGACAACGCGTCCGGCTCCGCGGCCGTACTCGAGACGGCCCTCGCAGTCTCCCGCGCCCAGCTCCAGCCCACGAAGCACCTGCGGTTCGCCTGGTGGGGCGCCGAGGAGCTGGGACTGGTCGGCAGCAGGTACTACGTGAACAGCCTGACGGCCGCCGACCGCGCCAGAGTCTCGGGCTACATCAACCTCGACATGGTCGGTTCCCCGAACCCGGGCTACTTCGTGTACGACGACGATCCGGCGATCGAGAAGGTCTTCAAGGACTGGTACGCGGGCATCGGCGTGCCGACCGAGATAGAGACGGAGGGCGACGGCCGTTCCGACCACGCGTCGTTCAAGAACGTCGGCATACCGGTCGGCGGCCTGTTCACCGGCGCCAGCCGTACGAAGACGGCGGCGCAGGCCGCCACATGGGGCGGCACCGCCGGCCAGGCGTTCGACCGCTGCTACCATTCCTCCTGCGACACGACCGCCAACATCAACGACACCGCGCTCGACCGCAACAGCGACGCTCTCGCCCATGCCATCTGGACGCTGGGTACGGCGGAGCCGCTGCCGCCCGGCGAGTCGTACGAGAACACCACCGACGTCGCCATCCCGGACAACGCGGCCGCGGTGACCTCGGCCCTGACCGTCTCCGGCCGCACCGGAAACGCGCCGGCGGCGCTTCGGGTCGGCGTGGACATCAAGCACACCTGGCGCGGCGACCTGGTCCTCGACCTGCTGGCACCCGACGGCACCGCCTACCGGCTGAAGAACTCCAGCAGCTCGGACTCCGCGGACAACGTCATCACCACCTACACCGTCGACGCCTCCAACGAGACGGCGAACGGAACCTGGCGGCTACGGGTGCAGGACGTCGCCGCGCAGGACACGGGCTACATCGACAGCTGGAAACTCACCTTCTGACCCCCTTTCGGCTGCGTGCGCCGGACAGGGCGGTTGAGGCGCGGTCCAGTCCGGCGTCGTGCTGAAGCGGCGTCAGTCGTCATCGACGTCACCTCGCTCACGACTTCCGAGCGGGACCCGTCAGCCGCACCGGCGGGCGTTGAGCCGGGCGGCCTGGCGCGTCAGGTGGTCGCGTTCGGCGAGGTCGGGCGCCTTCTGGGCCGCCTCGGCGTACAGCCGTGCCGCCGTCGCCAGGTCGCCGTCGCGCTCGTGGAGGTACGCCGCCACCGCGGCGTGGCGGGGCAGTGAGGCGTCCAGCCCGGCGAGCGCCGCCAGGCCGGCGCGCGGTCCGTCGGCCTCGCCGACGGCCACCGCGCGGTTGAGCCGCACGACCGGGCTGTCGGTCAGGCGCGTGAGCTCGTCGTACCACTCGACGATTTGCACCCAGTCCGTCTCCCCGGCGGTGGGCGCGTCGGCGTGGAGCGCCGCGACGGCGGCCTGGGCCTGGAACTCGCCCAGCCGGTCGCGGGCGAGGGCCGCCTGCAGGATCCCGACACCCTCGGCGATCAACGCGGTGTCCCAGCGGCTCCGGTCCTGCTCGGCCAACGGCACCAGGCTGCCGTCGGGCGCGGTCCGGGCGGCGCGCCGGGCGTGGTGGAGCAGCATGAGGGCGAGCAGCCCCGCCACCTCCGGGTGGTCGATCGCGGCCGCGAGCTGCCGGGTCAGGCGGATGGCCTCGGCGGCGAGGTCGACGTCGCCGGAGTAGCCCTCGTTGAAGACCAGGTAGAGGACGCGCAGCACGGTCGCGACGTCGCCGGGCTGGTCGAACCGCACGCCGGAGACGGTGCGCTTGGCCCGGCTGATGCGCTGCGCCATGGTCGCTTCGGGCACCAGGTAGGCCTGGGCGATCTGGCGGGTGGTGAGCCCGCCCACGGCGCGCAGCGTCAGCGCGACCGCGGACGACGGTGTCAGCGACGGGTGGGCGCACAGGAAGTACAGCTGGAGCGTGTCGTCCACCGCGGGCGCGGGCCCGGGCGGCGGCTCCTCGTCGACGAGGTCCTCACGCCGGCGGCGGGCGGCGTCCGCCCGGGTCGCGTCGAGGAACTTGCGCCAGGCCGAGGTGACCAGCCAGCCCTTCGGGTCCCGCGGCGGGCTGGCGGGCCAGACACGGACCGCCTCGACCAGCGCGTCCTGAACGGCGTCCTCGGCCGCCGCGAAGTCGGCCCCGCGGCGGACGAGGATGGCGAGCACGCTCGGCGTGAGGCTGCGGAGCAGGGCCTCATCCATCTGAGACACCTGAGCGGTCACTCCGTGATGGTGGGCGGCGCGGCCAGGAACGGGCGCACCTCCAGCCACTCGTGGATCGGCTTCCCGCCCGCCCCCGGTGCGGCCGACAGTTCCCCGGCCAGCTCGACGGCACGTTCGTGGCTGTCGACGTCGATCACCATCCATCCGGCGATGAGGTCCTTGGTCTCGGCGAACGGGCCGTCGGTGACCGGCGGGCGCCCCTCACCGTCGTACCGGACCCACGTCCCCTCAGGGGCGAGCGCCTGACCGTCGACGAACTCGCCGGTCCGCTCCAGCCGCGCCGCGAAGTCGCGCATGTACTGCACGTGCGCCGAGATCTCCTCCGGCGTCCACTGGTCCATCGGCACGTCGTTGACCGCAGCCGGGGCGCCGCGGTAGTGCTTGAGCAGCAAGTACTTGGCCATGGTGTTTCTCCTCTTGCCTCTTGCTGGTGCGACCCATTGTGGTCGCGTCCACCCCGGGGACGGAGCCGGTCACGGGTTCTCGACATCACCGTCGGAATGTGGAAGCTGGTCGCCGACGCATCAGGCGGCCGCCTGCATCGCGGGACGATCCGCGATCGGCTGTGCCGTCGTCGGCTCGGCCGGCCTCATGGGGCTGGTGGGACTACGACGCCGTGGCGACGTCGGTTCTCGGCAACATCAGTTGCCCTTTCGCCGCGGACGCCAGGGCCCTGATGGCGTCGCGGTCACGGCGAGCACGGACAGGAGCACGAGGGCGCAGGCGGGGCCGAGGAGGGTCCAGGGCGCCAGTTCGGCGTACGGCTGGTTCTCGGACAGCAGGCGGCCCCATTCCGGGGTGGGGGGCTGCTCGCCCAGCCCGAGGAAGCCGAGGGAGGCCAGGACGAGGACCGTGGTGGGCAGCCGCAGCAGGGCGTTGCGCACGACTCCGGGCAGGACGGCGGGGAGGTAGTGGTGGCGCAGAAGGTGCCACGGTCCCGCGCCGAAGGAGAGCGAGGCGAGCAGGTGACCGCTGGCCCGTTCCTCCGCGAGCAGCGCGGCGGTCTGCGCGGCGTACGGGGTCCAGCCCACCAGACTCACCGCGCAGGCGGCGCCCCAGGCGGACGGCCCGGTCACGGCGGTCGTCAGCAGCCCGGCGAGGACGGCCGGCAGCGTGGCCACCACCTCTGTCAGACCCGCGCCGACCCGGGCCGTCATCCCGAGCAGAAGTCCGGTGACGGTGACGACCGCGGTCACCGCGAGGGCAACCGTGGCCGTGCGCAGCGCCCCGTGGCCCAGCCGGGCCAGCATGTCGCGGCCGAGTGAGTCGGTACCCAGCGGGTGCGCGGCCGAGGGCGCGAGCAGCCGGGCTGTCGTGTCCACGTACAGGGGGTCGCGCAGCAGCCCGGCCACGACGAGGGCGAGCAGGGCGGTGGCGGACAGTGCCGCGATCCAGCGGGTGGAGCGCCGTGGTGCCAGGGCGGGCCGCGGCAGGGCGGGCAGCGCGCCGTCGCGCAGGGCGGGGCCGAGGGCGGCACGGCGCAGGGCCTGCAGGAGAAGGCCGGCGCCGACGCCGAGCAGGACGAGGGTCAGCGTCGCGGTCTGCAGGGGCGGGAGGTCCTGGGCGATGGCGGAGTCCAGGGCGAGGCGGCCGAGTCCGGGGATGTTGAAGATCTTCTCCACCGCGACCGCGCCGCCCACCAGGGCGATGACGGTCGGCAGGAGTTGGGGAAGGACACCGGCCAGGACGCGGCGCAGCGCGTTGCGGCCGATGGCGCCGGCCGGGAAACCGTAGGCGCGCCAGGTCCGTGCCCAAGACTCCTGGAAGGCGGCGGGCAGCGCCTGGTCGAGCAGGCCGCCGATCACCGCGCCGGAGGGCACTCCCAGTGCGAGGGAGGGCAGCACCATCGACGACGGCCCCTCCCAGCCGCTGGACGGGAACCAGCCCAGCCACACCCCGCCGACGGTGGCGAGCAGGGAGGCGAGCAGGAACTTGGGCAGCGCGGCGAGAACCGCCGCCCCGGTCCCGGAGCTGGCCCGCCGCAGCCGATGCCGGGAGCCGAGATACAGCGTGCGGGCGCTGACCAGCGCGGCCACCGCGACCGTGACGACCAACGCGCCCAGCATCAACGTGACGGAGACCGCGAAAGCGGAGGACACCTGGGGCAGAACCGGTTCCCCCGACACCCACGACGTGCCCGCGTCGCCGCGCGGCAGCCCGGCCAGCCACCGCACGAGGTGACGGAACGGACCTTCGTCGAGGCCGAGTTGCGCGCGTACGGCGGACAGCTGCGCGGGGGTCGGGTCCTGGTCGGCGGAGCGTGCCCGCAGGACCGTGCGCGCGGGGTCGGTCCCGGACAGCCAGGGCAGCAGGGCCACGGCCGTCAGCAGCGCACTCGCGGCGAGGAGCCGGCCGAGGCCCGTCCACCACCCGGTCCGGCGGGCATCGACGCCGGCCGATGTCACGCTCATCTACTTCAGACGGGTGTTGATGTCGACCAGCGACCGCTCGCGAGGGTCGAGCAGCACGCCCTCGACGTCGGGGGAGATGCCCTGCACGACCTTTTCGTGGACCAGCGGCACGACGGCGTCCGTGCTCAGGATCTCCGCCTCCGCCCGCATGATCTTCTGCTGCCGCCGCGAGGTGTCGCTCTCTTCGGCGGCGGCCTTGATGGCCCGGTCGACCTTGGCGTCGTTGAGGCCCGCGATGTTGTAGACGCCGTCGCCGGTGAAGTCGCTCGCGAGGTAGGCGACCGCGTCACCGGTGTCGAGGAGCGTCACGCGGGAGAAGACGAGCGCGTCGTACTTGCCGGCGAGGAGGTCGCCCTCCATCTGCGTGTACTCGCGCACGTCCTGCTGCACGGTGAACCCGGCCTTCTCCAGCTGCTGCTGCAGTACGGTCGCGGCTTCGGGCAGTTCCGCGCGGTTGGTGTAGGTGGCCAGGCGCAGGGTTTCGCCCTTCGTCCTGGCCTTGACCTCGTCGGTGGTCGGGGCCTCGACGCGGCTGACGACCTCGATGCGCTTGCCCGCCGCCCAGGGCACGGCGGGCCCGAACAGGCCCTGCGCGGGGTCGGCGTACCCGCCGAAGACCGAGTCGATGAGGGCGGAGCCGTCCACGGCCTCACGGGCGGCCGCCCGCAGCGTCGCGTCAGCGAAGATGCCGCCGTCACGGTTGTTGAGGAGCAGACTGTCGGTGCGCACGGAGGGCACTTCGTGACGGGTGTTCTTGTCCAGCAGCTTCGCCTGGGCGGTGGGGATCCACTCGGCCACGTCGACGTCGCCGCTGCGCAGGGCGTTGGCGCGGGCGGTGCCGTCGGCGATCCACGTGACGTCGATGCCGGACAACTCGGCCTTGCCGCCCCAGTACCCGTCGTAGCGGTTCAGCGTGGCCTTGCTCTTCCCGGTGAGTTTCGCTATCGCGAAGGGGCCGGTTCCGGTTCCGACGGGGCTGACGGTGCCGTCCTTCGCGTACGCCTCGGGGGCGAGGATGCCCAGCGCGGGGCTGGCGAGCCGCAGCGGGAGCACGGGGTCTGCGGTCTTCGTGGTGATCGTGACGGTGTCGGCGTCCTCGGCCTTCGCCGTCAGCGTCACGTCGCTGAGGACACGTGGCTTGGTCTCGGCGGCGTTCGCGTGGCCGAGCGCGTTGACGACCGACTCGGCGGTCACCTCGGTGCCGTTCTGGAAGGTCGCCTTGCGCAGTTCGAAGGTCCAGGTGGTGTCGTTCGTCCGCTTCCAGGACTTCGCCAGCGCGGGCGCGGCGGCGCCGTCCTTGTCCAGCGCGGTGAGCCCCTCGGCGACGGAGAGCTTGCTCAGCACGGTGGCGTCGTTGCTGTACGGGGACAGGGCCTGCACCGGCGGTACCGCGAGGGCGACCCTCAACCGGCCGCCGGCCCCGGGCGCGCCGTCCGCGTCTGATCCACCGTCCTCCGAAACGAAACAGCCGGCCAGCAGTGGGGCGAGGGCGAACACGGTGACGAGGCCACGGAAGGGGGACGTGCGCATGGTTGATCCTGTCGCAAGGGAGGGGAGGGCTACGCCTGTGCGGGTTTCGGGCGGCGGGCCGCGCCAGTATATGAGGTAAGGATTACCAAACTTCGATCACGTAGTTCAAATCTCAATTGAACGAGGCGCGTGACGCGCTGCGCGAACACCCGGACCGCGAGTCATGGCCTGCCGCTCGTCATGCCGGCTGCCAGATCCGGACGAGCGTCGCGGTCGTGAGGATCTGCTCGGGGTGCCCCTGTCCGGCGAGGCGGCCGTCGCGGAGCAGGAGGCAGGCGTCCGCCGAGCGGGCGGCTTCCAGGTCGTGCGTGGCGTGGACGACGGTCACTCCGTCGGCGACCAGCTCCGTCAGCAGCGCCGCGATCCGCTCCCTTGCCTCGGGGTCGAGCCCCGTGGTCGGCTCGTCCAGCAGCAGCAGGTCCGACTCCTGGGCAACGCCCTGGGCGATCAGCGTGCGCTGACGCTGTCCACCGGACAGCTCCCCGAGTTGGCGTGTGGCGAGGTCGGCGATGCCCAGGCGCTCCATGGCCGCGTCCACGGTGGCGCGGTCCTGCCGGGTCAGTCGGCGCCAGGGCCCGCGTGCGCCCCAACGGCCCATCTCCACCGTCTCTCTGACCGTCAGCGGCAGTGCGTCCCCGACGGCGCCGCGCTGCGGGACGAAGGCCGGTGGCCGGTCGCCCGCGTGGTGCAGCCTGCCGGACGTGGGTTGGATCACTCCGGCCAGGACACCGAGCAGGGTGGACTTCCCGCTGCCGTTCGGCCCGACGAGCGCCGTGGTGGCCAACGCCGGTATCTCCGCGTCCAGTTGATGCAGGACGGGGCGGCCCGGATAGCCGGCGCAGAGTTCGGTGACGCGGACGCGGACTCGGGGCGCTCCGTCCTGGGTGGAAGCGGGGGAGGGCGCCGGTGTTTTGAACATGATTTTCATTGTAGTGTGTTCGGCATGGAGTGGTTGACGGGTCCCTTCGAGGTGTCCTTTGTGCAAAGGGCCCTGTGGGGCGGGATGTTGGTGTCGGCGATCTGTGCCCTGGCCGGAACCTGGGTGGTGCTCAGGGGGATGGCCTTCCTCGGCGACGCCATGTCCCACGGGCTGCTGCCCGGTGTCGCCCTCGCCGCGCTCTTCGGCGGCAACCTGCTGGTGGGGGCCCTGCTGAGCGCGGCCGTCATGACCGCCGGAGTCACCGCCCTCGGCCGCACCCCGAGACTGTCCCAGGACACCGGCATCGGTCTGCTCTTCGTGGGGATGCTGTCCCTCGGCGTGATCATCGTGTCGCGGTCGCAGTCCTTCGCGGTCGACCTGACCGGGTTCCTCTTCGGCGACGTCCTCGCCGTCCGCGAACAGGACCTCCTGTTGCTGGGCGGGGCGCTGCTGCTGGCACTGGCCGTCTCGGCCCTCGGCCACCGCGCCTTCCTCGCCCTGGCCTTCGACCCGCGCAAGGCCGGCACGCTCGGTCTGCGTCCCCGCCTGGCTCATGCCGTACTGCTCGGCCTGCTCGCCCTGGCGATCGTCGCCTCCTTCCACATCGTCGGGACACTGCTGGTCCTGGGCCTGCTCATCGCCCCGCCGGCCGCCGCGTTGCCCTGGGCCCGCAGTGTGCGCGGCGTCATGGCCCTCGCGGCGCTGCTCGGCATCACCGCGACCTTCGGCGGCCTGCTGTTGTCCTGGCACCTGAGCACCGCGGCCGGCGCGACGGTCTCCGCCCTCGCCGTGGTCCTGTTCTTCCTCTCCCACCTGGCATCCGGTCTCCGTCACCAGCGGCGCGCACGCCTCGTCCAGGCGCGCGCCGCGGCAACCGTCTGAAAGAAGACTTGAGGCAATCCCTGTGTTCGTCCGCAGACACCGCCCTCTCTGGGCGTCGACCGCCCTCGTGGCCCTCGCGCTGCTCGCCACCGGCTGCGCCGGACAGGACTCCGACGCGTCCGCCCCTGAGGCGACTCCCGCCGCCTCCACTGCGCACGGATACGTCGAAGGCGCGCAGGAGAAGGCCGAGCAGCAGTCCCGGCTGGTGCTCAACGACCCGAGGACCGGCCACTCCCGAGTACTCGATCTGATCACCGGCAAGGTGCACGAGGTGCCCCGGACGACCGGCGCCACACACCTCACCACGGACGGCCGGTTCGCCTACTTCCACACCCCGGACGGCACACACGTCCTCGACAGCGGCGCCTGGATGGTGGACCACGGCGACCACGTGCACTACTACCGCGCGCCGATACGTGACGTGGGCACCCTGCCCGCAGGCCCGGCCGCGCGCATCCGCAGCGACGCCGCCGTGACCGCGGTGACCGACGAGGACGGCCGGGCCGGCACCTACCGCCGGGCCGAACTGGAGAAGGGCGAGGTCGGCTCCCCTCGCCCGCTGCCCGGGACACATGCGGGAACCGTCGTACCGTACGCGGAGCATCTGCTCGCCTTCACGGACGGCGGCGAGGAAACCGCACAACTCGTCGTGTACGACCGCCACGGCAGGCGGGTCGCCTCGCCGGACGCGTCCTGTGAGGACCCCCGGGGGGACGCCGTCACCCGACGCGGAGTCGTCCTCGGATGCGCCGACGGCGCCCTGCTCGTCCGTGCGAACGACGGCACCTTCACGGCCGAGAAGATCCCGTACGACGGCGACGTACCCGAGAAGGAACGCGCCACGGCCTTCCGGCACCGGCCGGGCAGCGACACGCTCACGGCGACCGCCGGTGACCGGGCCGTGTGGGTGCTGGACGTCACCGAGCGCACGTGGACACGGATACGGACCGGTCCCGTCGTCTCCGCGAACACCGCGGGCGAGGGCTCCGTCATCATCACCCTCCGGACCGACGGATCACTCCATGGCTACGACCTCACCACCGGCCGGCAGGTCTCCAGGACGAAGCCGCTGGTGAAGGGCGCCGCCGAGCCCGGCGCCGACGGGAACGCGGGACCGGTCATCGAGGTCGACCGCAGCCGCGCCTACCTCAACGACCCCAAGGGCAAACGCGTGTACGAGATCGACTACAACGACAATCTGCGCATCGCGCGCACCTTCGACCTGGACATCGAGCCGGCCCTCATGGTGGAGACCGGACGATGACGAGACAGCCCCGCGGTGCGCGGCGCCTGCGCACCTTCCTGTTCGTCCTGCTCGCCCTCGCCTCCGCCGCCGCGGTGAGCGCCTGCGGGCACAGCGACGACCGGCCCCGGGTCGTGGTGACGACCAACATCCTGGGCGACATCACCCAGGAGATCGTCGGCGACGAAGCCGACGTCACCGTACTGATGAAACCGAACGCCGACCCGCACTCCTTCGGACTGTCGGCCGTGCAGGCCGCCGAGTTGGAGCGCGCCGACCTCGTCGTCTTCAACGGGCTGGGCCTGGAGGAGAACGTCCTGCGGCACGTGGAAGCCGCCCGGGAGGCGGGGGTGGCGACCTTCGAGGCGGGCAAGGCGGTCGACCCCCTCACCTTCCAGGCGCACGACGACGGGGGTCCGGAGGAGGAGGCCGGGCGGCCCGACCCGCACTTCTGGACGGACCCCGACCGCGTCCGCAAGGCCGCCGGGCTGATCGCCGACCAGGTCGTCGCGCACGTGGACGGCGTGGACGAGAAGGTGATCCGCGCCAACGCCGATCGCTACGACGGCCAACTCGCCGAGCTCGCCCGCTGGATGGAGGGCTCCTTCGCCCGCATACCCGAGAAGCAGCGGGCATTGGTG
This sequence comes from Streptomyces sp. TRM70350, assembly GCF_019219825.1. Classification (GTDB taxonomy): domain Bacteria; phylum Actinomycetota; class Actinomycetes; order Streptomycetales; family Streptomycetaceae; genus Streptomyces. The sequence continues at coordinate 49,673 of NZ_JAHUXH010000034.1, forward strand.
ACCAACCACCACGTCTTCGGTTACCTCGCCGACCGGTTCGGTTTCCGGGTGATCGGCGCGGTGATCCCGAGCGGTACGACGCTGGCCTCTCCCAGCTCCTCCGACCTGCGCTCACTCACCCAGGCCATGCGGGAGGCCGGAGTGCGCACCGTCTTCGCCGACTCCTCCCAGCCCAAGCGGCTGGCCGAGGTGCTGCGCACGGAGCTGGGCGGTGGCGTGCGCGTCATCGAGCTCTACTCCGAATCGCTGACCGAGAAGGGCAAGGGCGCCGGAACCTACCTGCAGATGATGCGCGCCAACACCACCGCCATGACCGAGGGCCTGACCGGCACCTGACCCCCGGCCCATACGCGAACACCGGCCGACCGGCCATCAAGCACCCCACCACGCGCCGCGTTCGCGCGGCACGGAAAGGAACACACCGGTGAACAAGCAGATACGCACCAGAGCCTGCACGGGCACGGCCCTCGCCCTGGCGGCCTCCGCGGTCCTCACCGCCTGCGGAGGAGAGGACACCTCGTCCGCCACGGCGAAGGCCAAGGACGCGCCTCGCACGAAGGCCGTGGCGGTCAAGGACCCGCTGGTCGCCACGTTCGACGGCGGCCTGTACGTCCTGGACGGCGAGAGCCTGAAGCTGGCGAAGACGATCGCCCTCCCCGGCTTCAACCGTGTCAACCCCGCCGGCGACGACTCCCACGTCCTCGTCTCCACCGACTCCGGGTTCCGCGTCCTGAACGCCGCCGAGCAGACCTTCACCGGCATCGAGTACAAGGGCGCCAAGCCCGGGCACGTCGTCCAGCACGCAGGCAAAACGGTCCTGTTCACCGACGGCACCGGCGAAGTCAACGTCTTCGACCCCGACGACCTCGAAGGCGGCAAGAAGCCGCAGGGCCGCACCTACACCTCCGCCGAGCCGCACCACGGCGTCGCCATCGAACTGAGCAACGGCGAACTCCTCAGCACCCTCGGCACCGAGGAGAAGCGCACCGGCGCCCTCGTCCTGGACAAGAACAACAAGGAGATCAAGCGCAACGAGCACTGCCCCGGCGTCCACGGCGAGTCCGCCGCCCAGGGCGAAGCCGTCGCCGTCGGCTGCGAGGACGGTGTCCTGATCTACAAGGACGGCGAGTTCACCAAGGTCGACGCCCCCGACGACTACGGCCGCATCGGCAACCAGCGGGGCAGCGACGCCTCGCCGATCCTCCTGGGCGACTACAAGACCGACCCCGAGGCCGAACTGGAGCGACCGACCCGCATCTCACTCATCGACACCGAGACCGCGAAGCTGCGCCTGGTCGACCTGGGCACCAGCTACTCCTTCCGCTCGCTCGGCCGCGGACCCCACGGCGAGGCACTCGTCCTGGGCACGAACGGCATACTCCACGTCATCGACCCGGAGACGGGCAAGGTGGAGAAGAAGATCCCCGTCGTGGACGAGTGGCAGGAACCGCTGGACTGGCAGCAGCCCCGGCCCACCCTCTTCGTCCGCGACCACATCGCGTACGTCTCCGAACCGGGCAAGCGCAAGCTGCACGCCGTCGACATCGCATCGGGCGAGAAGGTCACGTCCGTGACGCTGCCGAAGAGCACGAACGAACTGTCCGGCGTCGTCGCCGGACACTGATCCTCACCCGCCCGAGTCCTCCCACTGGTCCAGCGGACTGTCGGCGGTGACCTCGTCGGCGTCCGATGCCCCGTATCGGTGGTCGGCGTGGACGGCACCAACTTCGGCAGCGCCTCGACGAGGACGGCACGAAGGCCGTCGTCCACGCCGCCCTCGACGCGGGCCGCCCCTGCCACGGGACTCCGACGACAACCTGATCACGCGGAACGTCGAGCACATCGGCGTCGAGTTCGGCCACGTCATCACCGCCCAGCAGACCGGGGCCCGCAAGCCGGACCGCCAGACCTTCGAGCACGCCTGCAAGACCATGGGCGTCGACCGTCGCAGGTCGGCGTCGTCGAGCGCTGCGTCGCCCCGGCACCGAGCCCCAGCTGTCGCTGCCCACCAACGGCATCGGCCCCAGCACTCCGCGGCCGCCCGGAAGGTCGCGGGCCTGGGCCGGGCAGACGTCGCGCTGGACACGCTGGACCTTGCTGTGGTCAAGCCCCTGACCCGGCGGAGAACGACTGCACGCCCGGCCTCACTGGGACGGGCCGGGGGTGGCGGTGCTCCTCTCCTTGGGCTCAACGTGAGTGGCAGGGCGGTTTTGCTGGTCGGCAGGGGTGGCTCCCCAGCTGGCGAGGAGCTTGATACGCACCTCGTGGGCGGCCCAACGGGTGCGGAACTCGGCGCTCACGGTGGACAGTTCACCGATCAGCTCGCGCAGATCCTTGTCATGCGGGTAGCGCCCGGCTTCGGCGCGCAGCATGGCGGCGGTGATGTTTGCGGCGCCGTCCCAGTAGTCGATGAAGTCGGGCGCGCCACGGTCGAGCAACCAGTACCGGGCGAAGTTCGCACGGCCGCGTTCGTCCGCAGCCCCACTGTCGAACAGCGGCGCGAAAAGGGCGCGGGCGAGTGGATTGGTGGCCACGATGTCCAGGCGGCCGTTGGTGACGAACGCCGCGGACAGCGTGCTGGAGTCGAGCAGCCACTGGACCCGGGGCGGGATGTCGACGGCCTTGCGGCGGCGAGGCGTGCGACTGGACGGCTGCGCGGCCATGGCCGGGTCGAACAGGTGGGTGCGTTCGTCCTCGTCCAGTTGCAGTGCCCGGGCGACCGCGTCGAGGACGTCTTCCGACACGCCGCTGATGTGGCCCTTCTCCAGCCGCGTGTACCACTCGGTGCTCACGCCCGCGAGAACGGCGACTTCCTCCCGCCGTAGCCCCGGGACCCGGCATCGGCCACTCGTGGGCAGCCCTGCCTGCTCCGGGGTGATCTTGGCGCGCCGGGTGGCGAGGAAGTCCCGGATCTCGGAGCGGTTGTCGGGTCGCTGATCCATGCCCTTCACGGTAGGCGCGAGCCGCCGGAAAGGGAGGTTGAGCTTGTACCCCCCATAAACGCGACCTTCTTCGCCTGAGACGAAGACGGTTGCCTGGGTTACACACCCCGCAGTCGCCCGCCGAGGGAGATGAGCACCCATCATGCGAGGAGCAATCCTCCAGGTCCCCCCAGGCGTGCGTGTCGCAGACCGCGCGCGTCCGCCTGCCCGGCTTCCGGTCGTCATCCACGTGCTGGCACTGGGCACGTTCCTGATGGGCACGACCGAGTTCGTGGTGGCGGGCCTGCTGCCGGAGATCGCGGGCGACCTGTGGGTGAGCGTGGCCCAGGCGGGCCTGTTGATCACGGTCTTCGCGGTCGGAATGATCGTCGGAGCGCCGCTGATGGCGATGCTCACGCTGCGGCTGCCCGCGCGGCTGACGCTGGTGCTCGCCCTGGGCGTCTTCGCGGCCGGACATGTGATCGTCGCGCTCGGCTCCGGCTTCGTGCTGCTGCTCGCGGCGCGGTTCCTCACCGCGCTGGCGACCGGAGCGTTCTGGGCCGTGGCCAACGTGCTGGCCACCCGCGTCGCCGGTCCCGCCGCGAGCTCCCGTGCCCTGGGTGTCGTGGGCTCCGGCGCCATGCTCGCCAATGTCGTCCGAGTGCCGCTCGGCGCTTTCGCCGGGCAGCTCATGGGCCGGCGGGGACCGTTCATCTTCGGCGGCGTGGGCGGTGGGGGTGGAGCCGACGCTGACGGTGGTCACGGGCAGGCCGGCCGCGCGCAGCCGCTCGGCCGCGACGACGGCGGTGTCGCGTTCGTTCTTCGCCGCCAGGCGCTGTTCCTGCCCGGGCAGCCCTTCAGCCGTACGGTGCCCTCGGAGCCCACCTTCTCGGATGCGGGCACCCTCCCCACGCATGACGACCACCGCCGACGGTCGGATCGCTCTGGCTGCTACTGCCAGACGTACCAACGGCAGTGGTACACACCCGAGTCGTCCCACAACTGTCCGCTCGTTGTATCGCGCCGCGTGCCGCACAGTGGATGCCGTGCCGCACCGACGCCCTGGTGAGGCGGCTGCCGATCGTGTTTAGCCCCTGGCCGCCGCACTCCTGCTGGGCCGAGGCCAAGTCCGCCGCGTGACCGCCCGCCTTCCGGCGCCACCATGCCACCACCCGCAGGTGCGCTGTCCCGTCCGCCTGAGGAAAACCGTGTCGCCTCGTACTTACGCCGATTCGTGCACATGACGGTGCTCGGTGCCGTCACCCGTCTTCGCCGACCGAGAGAGTGAGCATGTCCACCGAACCCCCCGAGTCAACTGTTTCTCCCTCCGAAGGATATTCCGAGGGATCTCCCGAGGGATCTGCCTCCGCCCCGTCCCGGCGCACGTTCATCGCGACCACGGCCGTCGGCGGTGCTGTCGTGGCGGGTGGCCTGATAGGCGGGCCGTCCGTGTTCGGCGCCGAGCCCGCGGCCGCCGCCGGGGCGTCGCCCAGCAGCCGCGTCGCCCTGACCGTCAACGGCGAGCGCCGCACCGTCACGGTCGACAACCGGACCTCGCTGCTGGACCTGCTGCGCGAACACCTCGGGCTGACCGGCTCGAAGAAGGGCTGCAACGCCGGTGCCTGCGGCGCCTGCACCGTGCTGGTCGACGGCCGCCGGGTCAACTCCTGCCTGACGCTGGCCATCCGGCTGGACGGCGCCGAGGTCACCACCATCGAGGGCCTGGCCAAGGGCGACCAACTGCATCCGTTGCAGCAGGCGTTCATCGACCAGGACGCCTTCCAGTGCGGCTACTGCACCTCCGGCCAGATCATGTCCGGCGTCGGCTGCATCGACGAGGGGCACACCGGATCGGCGGAGGAAATCCGGGAGTTCATGAGCGGCAACCTCTGCCGCTGCGGCTGCTACGTGAAGATCGTGCGGGCGGTCGAGCAGACCGCGCACGGGAAATGAGGCACGCTCCCCATGCATCCCTTCTCCTACACCAGGGCCGCCAGCACCCGGCAGGCCCTCGACGCGGGCCGCGACGGCGGCCGCTACATCGCCGGCGGCACCACACTGGTCGACCTGATGCGCGAGACCGTCGAACGCCCGAGCAGGCTGGTCGACATCAGCGCCCTGCCCCTGCGCGAGATCATGGTCACCCGGCGCGGGGGCCTGCGCATCGGCGCACTGGCGCGGATGTCCGAGGCCGCCGCCCACCGGGGGGTGCGCGCCCTGTATCCGGTCATCTCGCAGGCCCTGGAGCTGAGCGCGTCGGCGCAGCTGCGGAACATGGCGACCATCGGCGGCAACATCATGCAGCGCACCCGGTGCGCGTACTTCCGTGATGTGACGGCCGCCTGCAACAAGCGGGAGCCGGGCTCCGGCTGCGCGGCGCTGCACGGCGTCAACCGCACCCACGCGATCCTCGGCACCTCCGACGACTGCGTGGCCACCCACCCCTCCGACGTCGCCGTGGCCTTCGCCGCCCTGGAAGCGACCGTGCACCTGCTGGGGCCGGACGGCGAGCGCACCGTGCCCTTCGCCGACTTCCTGCTCAAACCGGGCAGCACACCCAACCGCGAACAGGCCCTGCGCCCGGGCGAGTTGATCACCGCTGTCGAGCTTCCGGCCCTTCCGCGCCCGATGAAGTCGGGCTATCTGAAGGTGCGCGACCGGCAGTCCTACGAGTTCGCGCTCACCTCGGCGGCCGTCGCCCTGCACATCCGCCGCGGGGTGATCCACCAGGCGAAGGTGGCCGCCGGAGGCGTGGGCACCGTCCCCTGGAAGCTCACCGCCGTCGAGCGGCAGCTGATCGGACGGCGGCCGTCCGACGCGCTGTGGACCAAGGCCGCCGAGCACGCGGCGGACGGGGCCCGGCCCCTCCAGCACAACCGTTTCAAGGTCGAGTTGCTCAAACGGACCGTCGAGCGCCAACTGCGCGCCGTAGGAGGTGGCAAGTGAGCCCGCAGCCGCAGGCAGCCGTCGGAGCGCCGCTGTCCCGGGTGGACGGCCGTCTGAAGGTGACCGGCCAGGCCAAGTACGCCGCCGACCACGACATCGACGGCGTCGTGCACGCCGTGGTCGTCGACAGCACCATCGCGCGCGGACGGATCACCGGCATCGACACCCGCGCCGCCGACGCCCAGCCCGGCGTCCTGGGCGTCATCAGCCACCTCGACAAACCCGCGCTGGCCTACCGCGACAACCCGGGCGCCTGGTTGGACCCCCGCGACGGCGAACGGCTGCACGTCTTCCAGGACGACAAGGTCCGCTTCTTCGGGCAGCCTGTCGCCGTGGTCGTCGCCCGCACCCTGGAGGCCGCCCAGCACGCCGCTGACCTGGTGAAGGTCTCCTACGACGCCGAGAAGCCGTCGACCGACATGGCGGCATCCGGAGTCCGGGAGAACGACCCCCTGCCGCCGCAGAACTACGTGCGCGGCAACCCCGAAGACGCACTGGCGTCGGCGGAGGTCAAACTGGAGGGCACCTACCGGCTCACCCGTAACCACCACAACGCGATGGAGCCGCACGCCACCATCGCCCGCTGGGACGGCGAGAAGCTCACCGTGTGGGACAAGACCCAGTGGACGGTGGGCGCGCGGGACGAACTCGCCGCCGTGTTCGGCATGTCGGCGGAGAACGTGCGCGTCATCTCGCCGTTCGTCGGCGGCGCGTTCGGCAACGCGCTGCGTACCTGGCCGCACACCACCATCGCGGCCCTCGCCGCCCGCCAGATCCGCCGCCCGGTCAAACTGGTCCTGACCCGCGAGCAGCTGTACTACGGGGTGGGCTACCGGCCCGCCTACGAGTACGGGCTGCGTCTGGGCAGCACCCGAGGCGGACGCCTGACCGCGGCGGTCCACCGGATACGGGCCGAGACGTCCTCGTACGAGCACTTCGCCGAGGGCGTGATGAACCCGGGGCAGATGCTCTACGCCACGCCCCACGTCCGTCAGGCGTACCGGACCGTGCCGCTGGACGTGAACACACCGACGTTCATGCGGGGCCCCGGCTGGTCCAGCGCCGCCTTCGCCGTCGAGTCGGCCATGGACGAACTCGCCCACAAGACCGGCATCGACCCGATCGAGCTGCGGCTGCGCAACGAACCGCAGGAGGACCCTGCCAACGGGCTGCCCTGGTCCACCCGGCGCCTGAGCGAGTGCCTGCGGACCGGAGCCCGCGCGTTCGGCTGGCACCGGCGCAACCCCAGGCCGCGCTCCCGGCGGGACGGCGACTGGCTGATCGGCATGGGCATGGCCAGCGGTATCTACGACACCCTGCGCATGCGGTCCGAGGCACGGGTCAGGCTGGACGCCGACGGCACGGCCCTGGTCCAGGCGTCGACCAGCGACATGGGCCCCGGCACCTACACCTCCATGACCCAGCTCGCCGCCGACGCCCTCGGCCTGACCATGCGCACGGTCCGCTTCGAACTCGGCGACTCCACCTTCCCGGCATCCCCGCCGCACGGCGGCTCGCAGACCATGGCCGGCGTCGGCTCCGCCGTCCAGGACGGCTGCGACAAGCTGCGGCAGGAGGCGATCAAGCTCGCCGTCGAGGACGAGCGGTCACCGCTGCACGGTGTCGACGCCGACGACGTCGTGGTCCGCGGCGGCCGGCTGCACGTCAAGGGCAACGGCGCGCGCGGGGAGACCTACCGGCAACTGCTGGCCCGTAACAGCCGTACGCACCTGGAGACGCGCGGGACCTTCACCCCGAGCGGCGACGACCGGTACTCCATGAACGCCTACAGCGCGGTGTTCGCCGAGGTGGCCGTCGACCGGCGGCTGGGCCTGGTGCGGATGCGCAGGATGCTGGGCGTCTACGACGTCGGGCGGATCATCAGCCCCAAGCTCGCCGACAGCCAGGCCCTCGGCGCCATGGTGGGCGGCATCGGGCAGGCCCTACTGGAACACACGGTCACCGACCACCGCGACGGCCGGATCGTCAACGCCAACCTCGCCGACTACCTCGTCCCCGTCAACGCCGACGTCCCCGACCTCAAGGCGATCTATCTGGACGGGGAGGACCTCCACGCCGACCCCATCGGCGTCAAGGGCCTCGGCGAGATCGTGAAGGTCGGGGTCGCGCCGGCCATCGCGAACGCGGTCTTCAACGCCACCGGCCGTCGCGTCCGCGACCTGCCCATCACCGCCGAAGCCCTGCTCTGAACCCGTGGCGGCAGGGGCCCCTCCCGCCACCCGGGCGGGGCCCGGAGAGCCCTCCCACTGATCTGCCCGCCGTCGCGCCCACTATCCCCCATGCCGGCGCGGCGGCGGGCTTCCCAACCTCCCCCAGGAGAGCCACACATGCTGAACATCGCGGACACGCTGTACCGCTGGTGCCGCGAGGACCGCCCCTTCGCCCTCGCCACCGTCATTCAGGTCAGCGGCAGCGCACCCCTGCCACCGGGCACCGCACTGGCCGTGGACACCGACGGCGAGGCGGTCGGCAGCATCTCCGGGGGATGCGTGGAAGGCGCCGTCTACGACCTGTGCCAACAGGTGCTGGAGTCGGGCGAACCCCCCATACGGGCCTCGTTCGGCTACTCCGACGACGACGCCTTCGCCGTGGGCCTGACCTGCGGCGGTGAGCTGGAGGTCCTGGTGCAGCGGGTCGACCCCGCCGACCAGCCCCACCTCACCACCGCCCTGGAACAGGTGTCGGCCGGTGTGCCCGTCGCCGTGGCCCAGGTGATCGACGGGCCGCAGCGCCTTCTCGGCCGCACCCTGTCCGTTTTCGGGGGCGGCAGCGCGTACGACGGGACACTGGGCGGCCGACAACAGGACCGTACGGTGGCCACCCAGGTCCGCGCGCTGCTGCGGGCAGGCCGAACCGCCCGCGTCGAAGTCGGCGGGGACGCCGACACCTGCCCGGAGAAGCTGACGCTCCTGGTCCACACCCACGCAGCGCCACCCCGCATGCTGATCTTCGGCGCCGTCGACTTCGCCGCCGCCCTCAGCCAGGCCGGGCGCTTCCTCGGCTACCGGGTCACCGTCTGCGACGCCCGCCCCGTCTTCGCCACCACTCAGCGCTTCCCACACGCCGACGAGGTCGTCGTCGACTGGCCCCACCGCTACCTGGAGGCCACGGAAGTCGACGCCCGCACCGCGATCTGCGTCCTCACCCACGACGCCAAGTTCGACATTCCCCTGCTCCGCGCGGCCCTCGACCTCCCCGTCGGCTACATCGGCGCGATGGGCTCCCGCCGTACCCACGAACACCGCCTGGAACGTCTGCGCGAGGCCGGCCTGCCCGAGGAACACCTCGCCCGCCTGCACTCACCGATCGGACTCGACCTCGGCGCCCACACCCCCGAAGAGACAGCGATCTCCATCACCGCCGAGATCATCGCCCACATCAACAACGGCACCGGCCTGCCCTTGTCCCGCGTCCCCGGTCCCATCCACGGTTCCGTCCCGGTGGCCCAGATGTCACCGGCCTCGGTCCTGGCCGCATGACGGCGCGACATGCGTGGAGGAGAGGCCAGGTGCTCATCGACACCTACGGCCGGGTGGCCACCGACCTGAGGGTCTCGCTGACCGACCGGTGCAATCTGCGCTGCACCTACTGCATGCCCGAGGAGGGCCTGCAGTGGCTGGCCAAGCCCGACCTGCTCACCGACGACGAGATCGTCCGCCTGATCGACATCGCCGTCACCTCCCTCGGCATCAGAGAAGTCCGCTTCACCGGCGGCGAGCCCCTGCTGCGCCCCGGCCTGGTCGGCATAGTCGGGCGCGTCGCGGCGCTGGAACCCCGCCCCCGGATGTCCCTGACGACGAACGGCATCGGCCTCAAGCGCACGGCATCCGCCCTGAAGGCGGCGGGCCTGGACCGGGTCAACGTCTCCCTGGACACCCTCCGCCCGGACGTCTTCAAGACCCTCACCCGCCGGGACCGCCACAAGGACGTCATCGAGGGTCTGTACGCCGCCCGTGAGGCGGGCCTGACCCCGGTGAAGGTCAACTCGGTCCTGATGCCGGGCCTGAACGAGGACGAGGCCCCGGACCTCCTCGCCTGGGCGGTGGAGCACGACTACGAACTGCGCTTCATCGAGCAGATGCCCCTGGACGCCCAGCACGGCTGGAAGCGCGAGGGCCTGATCACCGCCGGCGACATACTCGCCTCCCTGCGCACCCGCTTCGACCTCACCCCCGAAAGCGACGAGGAGCGCGGCCCTGCCCCGGCCGAGCGCTGGCTCGTGAACGGCGGCCCGCACCGCGTCGGCGTGATCGCCTCGGTCACCCGCCCCTTCTGCGCGGCCTGCGACCGCACCCGCCTGACCGCCGACGGCCAGATACGCACCTGCCTGTTCGCCCGCGAGGAGACCGATCTGCGTGCCGCGCTCCGCTCGGGCGCCCCCGACGAGGAGATCGCCCGGATCTGGCGTGCGGCGATGTGGGGCAAGAAGGCGGCTTCGGGCCTGGACGATCCCTCGTTCGTACGTCCGGAGAGGCCGATGTCGGCCATCGGGGGCTGACCCGGTGGCGGCCCACGAGCACCCCGGTGAGCAGGCGCACCCGCAGCCGATCAGGCTGATCGCGATACGACGGACACCGCTCTGCCTGGACGAGGTGTTCCAGGCCGTCGGCGACGCGGCGGCGGGCGGGATCGCGCTGTTCGTCGGCACGGTGCGCAACCACGACGCAGGCACGGACGTGGACGGCCTGGGGTATTCGTGCCACCCGACGGCCGAGGCCGAGATGCGGCGGATCGCGGAGAAGGTCGTGGCGCATTACCCGGTGCGTGCCCTCGCCGCGGTGCACCGGGTCGGTGAACTCGCGGTGGGAGATCCGGCGGTCGTGGTCGCCGTCGCGTGTCCGCACCGGGGAGATGCCTTCGCAGCCTGCAGGAAACTGATCGACGACCTCAAGCACGAAGTGCCCATCTGGAAGCACCAGAAGTTCTCGGACGGAACAGATGAATGGGTCGGCGCGTAGCGCCGTCGTCGGCTCCGGCCGGCTTCACGTCTCAGCGCAGCGGTTCCAGCTCCCAACTGGTCAGCATCCGCAGGGCTTCCTCCGAGCGGGAGCCCGGCTCGGCGTGGTAGGTGACCAGCCGCATAGGGGCGCCCCCGGGCAGCGCCATGGGCTCGTGGATGAGGTCGAACTCCCCCACCAGCGGGTGCCGCATCCGCACGGACTCGCCGATGGCCCCACAGCTCACCTCGTGCCGTGCCCACAGCTGCCGGAACTCCTCGCTCTTCTGCGACAACTCCTCGATCAGGGAAGAGAGGTAGGAATCCCCGGGGCTTTTGCCGGCGTTCATGCGCACAGCGCCGGCGGTTCTCAGCGCCGTGCGGCCCGGGTCGGCGAACCGGTCGCGTGCCTCGGGCGAGAGGAAGATCAGCCGGGCCACGTTGCGCTCCTCGGGCGGCAGCTGGGCCCAGTTGCCGAAGACGGCGGTGGCGAGCCGGTTCCATCCCAGGATGTCCAGGCGCCGGCTGACGACGTAGGCGGGTACGCCGAGTGTGTCGAGCAGATGCTGGACGCTGGTCCGCAGCCGCTGCGGCGGAGGCGCGGCCTGCGTCATGCTCTGACGGTCGGGCTGGGCCAGCCGGACCAGATGGTCACGCTCCTCCTCGCTCAGGCGCAGGGCGTGGGCGACGGCGTCCAGCACCTCGGCCGACATCGTCTCGCCGTATCCCTGCTCCAGGCGCGCGTAGTACGCGTACGACACCCCCGCAAGCTGCGCCAGCTCCTCGCGCCGCAATCCGGGAACCCGCCGCCGCCCGTACGACGGCAGGCCCACGTCCTCGGGCCTGAGCCGGGCCCTGCGAGAGCGCAGGAACTCCCTCAGCTCGGTGCGCCGGTCAAGTCCGGACGTCGCTTGGTCACCGGGCGCCACATGTGAAGACATCGCTGTCCTCCAGTTGTCATACGTGCCTCGCTGGTGCGGAGCAGCGTACAGCATCGACTCCACGAATCACCTTGATACTGAGTCTCAGACAGGTGTAGAGTCTCCTTATAAGACTTCACTTCGGACGGGAGTGTTTCTCGTGAGCAAGATCTGGTTCATCACCGGTTCCTCGCGCGGCTTCGGCCGCCAGTTCGCCCAGGCGGCCCTGGAGCGCGGCGACAAGGTCGCGGCCACCGCCCGCAACACCGACTCCCTCGCGGACCTGGTGGCCGCCCACGGCGAGGCGATCCTTCCCCTGTCCTTGGATGTCACCGACAAGGCCGCCGCCGTCGAGGCCGTGCGCCGGGCGCACGAGCACTTCGGCCGCCTGGACGTCGTCGTCAACAACGCCGGCTACGGCCTGTTCGGTACAGTCGAGGAGCTGACGGAACAGCAGGTTCGCGACCAGATGGAGACCAACTTCTACGGCGCCCTGTGGGTCACCCAGGCCGCCCTGCCTCTCCTGCGGGCGCAGGGCAGTGGCCACATCGTGCAGATCTCCAGCGTCGGCGGCGTCACCGCCTTCCCCAACCTCGGTGTCTACAACGCCTCCAAGTGGGCCCTGGAGGCCCTGAGCGAGGCCCTCGCCCAGGAGGTCGCCGCATTCGGCATCAAGGTCACCCTCGTCGAGCCCGGCGGCTTCGCCACCGACTGGTACGGCCCCTCCGCCACCTTCGCCGAGCAACTGCCCGTCTACGACGACCTGCGCGCGGCCATCGCCGCCTACTGGAGCAACACCCGGCCCGGCGACCCGACCGCCGCCGGCGCGGCCCTGCTGAAGATCGCCGACGCCGACAACCCGCCCCTGCGGGTCTTCTTCGGCAGCTCCCCGCTCCAGCTCGTCCCGCAGGTCTACGCCGAACGGCTGAAGACCTGGGAGGAATGGGCCGACGTCGCCACCGAGGCCCAGGGCAGCGCCGCGTAACCGTATGTCACAGGCGCCGGCCGGAGCCGGCGCTCGTCGCCGCAGCCACGACAACGGCCGGCGGGTATGCGCGATCCCGCGACGGGAGACCGCGCGCCCGCCGGCCGTGGTGTGGGAGCAGCGAGGAGGCGACCGTCCCCGCCGCCACCCGGCACGCCCTGGCCGGGCCGACGGACTCCCACGACGGTACGGTCCGGTTGCTCAGGGAGACGGCTTCAGGCGGCCGTCACTGATCTTCATGTCCCTGAGACGGCCGGGGACGGTGACGTAGCCGCGCTCGTCCATGACGCCCAGGTCGCCAGTGTGCAGCCATCCGTCGCGCTCGATGGTCCGGGTGGTGGCCTCCGATGGTGAGGCCGAGGACCGGCCGGTATGTGGCGGTGGGCCGGTGCGAGCGGGTCAGCGGTTCTTGCGCCGTCACTCCTCCAGGTCTCGCGCTAGGGGGACCGGACCGGGCCACCGCCGTCGGGTCCAGCGGCCCAAGGCGCGTCACTTGACCGCCTCGTGGAAGCCTTGGGTGGCGGCGAACTGCTGGAACCAGCGGCCCTCCGGCGAGTGCCGGGTGATGCCGTCGAAGAGGGTGGTCACGCGTTGAGTCGGTCGGGACGGTGGAGAGTGATTGATACTCGGTATCAATTTGAGTCGTTGCTGTACCCTACTGGGTATGAGTGAGACCTCCCGTACCGCCGCCCAGTCCGCAGGCAAGCCGCCCGGCTTGCGTGAGCGCATGCGTGCGACGGTTCGGGCGGAGGTGGTCGAGGTGGCGCACCGCCTCTTCACCGAGCAGGGGTTCGACCGGACGACCGTCGACCAGATCGCCGCCGAGGTGGGCCTGTCGCGCGCCAGCCTGTTCCGGTACTTCGGCACCAAGGAAGACATCGTCCTGGGACGCCTGGAGGAATCCGGCCGCCAGATCGCGGAGGCGCTCGCCGCCCGCCCCGACGACGAGCAGCCGTGGGAGGCACTGCGCCGGGCGTTCGACGTCCTGACGCGGATGAACGAGGCAGCACCCGAGCAGGCACTCAGCTATCTGCGGATGCTCCAGGAGACCCCGTCACTGCGCGCCCGGCACTACGAGAAGCAACTGAGCTGGCAGGAGCTGCTGGTGCCGGAGGTCGCCCGGCGCCTGGGGGTGAGCCCTGACCGGCCCGAGGACCCCAGGGCGAGTGCGCTGGCCGCCGCCGCCCTCGCCTGCCTGGACGTGGCCGCCAAGGGATGGGTGGCCTGCGACGGTACAGTCGCGCTGGCCGTGCTGCTCGACCGGGCCATGGGCGCGTTGGCGAAGTAGCCCGGCCCGCCGCCCCGTCGCGCGCTTCGCTTCCACGCTCACTGCGCCACGGCGGAAGCGGCTGCTACCGCATCGAGCGCACGCCCGGGACTCGCCGCAGTAGGCCTGTGTACATGCACGGCGGCGGACATGTCCTCGGCAGTCCAGACTTCCGCCACTGCGACCGGCTGCGGATCGCTGACCGGCCGGGTCGGCTCGTAGACGGGCACGGGTGTGGGTCGGCGGCTGACTCCTATTGGGGGGTGCCGGTCTCGGACCGAGCCAGGACGGCGGCCGTCAGAGTCACGTGTCGGTTCAGCACGTCGGCAGCGGTGTCGGCGTCGCGCGCCAGGGCCGCCCCCTCCAGCTGACGACGTTCGTCGGCGACGTCACGATTCGTCGCGCAGGACACCGAGCAGAGCACCCAGCGCGGCTCCGTGCGCGTCGCCGAGTTCGGCGATGGCCACGGCGCGTGCGGCTGCCGCGGCCCTGCCCACGGCCAGCGTCCCGGGGATCGCCTCCGCCCGCAGGCCCTCCCGGTGCGCGGTCACCAGGTCCCACAGCGCCTGGCCGGGCGCCAAGTGCTCCTCCGGTACGGGTGTGTCCTCGGTCCGCACCAGGACCCAGCAGCGCGCCCTGCTCTCTGATGTCGCTGGCCAGGGCCAGCACCGGCACATCGGCGCCCGCCATCCGTGCCCTGCGCTGCCAGCTCCCTCTCGTCGGCACGAGCGGCCGCAGCGCGGCCGCTTCGGCCGTAGTGATGCAGAGCCCGGCTCGCCGGGGGACTCACCGTAGACCTTGAGCGGCGCATACGGGCACGTGGCGGACAGATCCGCCAGCCCCTGGTGGGGAATCACCTCGGCCAGGGCGGCGGACCAGCGCGGCAGGGTCTCGATCAACGGCGCCCGGACCACGGCGACAGCGGCCATCAGGTCCACACCCGCCACCCTGGCTTGGCGCTCACGTGGGGCAGAAAAGCTGGACACGTGACCCTGCGGCAGCGCCTTGCGAGGGACCTTCCAGTGGCTCAGGAACTCATCGTGGGGCCGGTCATGCGGCTGACGTAGCCGGTCGGGTAGCGATCACGACGAGTAGGCCCGGTCGCGAACACCGAGTTCGGCAACCGTGCTTCCACCGCCATCGGGATACCTCCTTCTTCCGCACAGCGCGGCCCACGACAGTCGTCACGCCCCGGTGTAACCCGCCCGCTGACGATCTCCACTTGGTCAGACCCGCGATCGGTGCGACTTGAGCGCGGCTTCCTGGAGGTACTGGCCGAGGATCGGGGTCAGCCGTTGCGCGATCTTTGCGTGGCCGGCGTCGGTCGGATGGACGTTGTCGTGCGTGTCGGTGGCCGGGGCGATCCAGCCTGCGGTGTCCACAAAGTGGACCTTGCTGTCGCCGGCCGCGTTGCGCGCCGCGACGGCATTGCGTGTCTCGGGCACGTAGCGGTTCCGGAAGGTCCCCATCGCAAAGATGTGGGCGTCGGGATAGGCGCGGCGGACCCGTTCGAGCATGACGATGTAGTTCTGGTGAAACTGCGTCGTCGACACGCCGTGACCAACGTCGTTGGTGCCCAGGTTGATCACGACCGCGGTCGCCTGGTAGGTCGAGAAGTCCCAGTCGTCGGAGCTGACCCACGCGGACGACCGGCGGAACCAGTCCGTCATCCCGTAGCAGTTCTGGCTGACCAGGCAGGCGCCGCCTTGGGCGACCTGGGTGTGCCCGGCTCCGAGCGCCTCGGCGGTGAGCCACGGGTAGGCGGTGAAGGGACGGTTCGCGTTGGGCTGCCCCACCGTGATCGAGTCGCCGATGAACTCGACGAAGTCCTGCGGCCTGGCGATCGGTGCGGTCCGCGCTCCGCCGGCGAGGATGAGGCCGCCGAAGACCGGGTCGCCGGTGTACGAGCCGGCCCGCTCGCGATAGCCGATCCGGATGGTGTGCGAGGTGCCCGTCAGCCCGGTGGCGAGAGTGACGTTGCCGGAGACGTTGCGGCGCCACTGCAGCGGCGCACCGTCGATGGAGTAGTACAGGTCGATGGTGTTTCGCTGGCGCACCCCGACGGAGCTTCCCGTGAAGCGGGCCTCGAGGTAACCGCCGGCCCAGCCCATGGAGTGGTACGACGAGTTCGACTGGTTCCAGCGGCCGTAGTACTGGATGTTCGGGTCGTTCGGCCGACCGGTGCCCGTCGGTGTCCCACCCATCACCTCGAAGTCGAGGTAGTCGATGTTGGGCAGGCCGTTGGCGGTGGTGGGGCTGAACCGGATCGTGTTGCTGCCCGAGTTCACCGACACCGTCAACGTCTGCGTGACCCATGTCGGCCAGGCGCCGGTGCCGCCGAAGGACGCCGTCGTGATCCGGGAGCCATTGACGATGACGTCCGCCGACCGGGCGGACGTGGTGCCGTTGGCGAAGCGGACTCCCACCGTCGCGGTGCCCGCTGTCGAGGCGCTGACGGTGAACTGCACCGCCGCGTCGATGGCGTTGGTGCCGTTGCAGAACCCGGTCCCGGAGTAACCCGGGTGGTTGGAGTCGATGGTGCCGTCACAGGTCGCCGGCGCGGTTTCGGCCTCGTACCGGGTGGGCGCCGCCATCGCGGGGGTGGTTGCCAGCGTCGTGACCGTGCCGGCCAGCAGGGTGACGCAGGCGATGACGCAGGCGATGAGGGCGGGTCTGAGTTTCATCGATGCTCTCCGTGGTCGCTGGTCCTCGGGCGGGTGCTCGACTTTGCTGTTGCGGCCCGTGTGCGGGCCGCGGCAGCGAGGTGTTGTGGATCAGGGAACGTAGATATTCGGCGGTGGTGGGGTTGCTCACGCCGTCACCGAGGAAGCAGCTCCGGTGGGGCGGCTGGTTGTAGGCGGTGTTCTGCCAGGCCAGCGCCACCCGGTACTGAGCAGCGTGTAGAGGCGGCGGTTGGTCTGATCGGGCGTCGCGCAGGTCCACAACCGCGTGTCCTCCGTCGTGCGCCAGATGATTTCCTCGCCAGTCCCACCGTTGTTGGCTACCACCCCGCTGCCGGTCAGCAGGCGGGTTTCGCCGGCCGTGCCGTATCTGTCGATGTGGACCTCCTCGACGGGCGGGAATCAGGTCACCGACGTGCAGGGCGTCGCCATGGCCGTAGCACGTGGAGTACATGAACGTGCTGTTGTCGTTGACAGCTGTAACGGCCATCTTGGAGCGCCTGGTCGGGCGCGCCGGCTCGGCGTTGCCGGCGCGCCCGACCGTTCGGCGTTCAGCGGACGTAGATGTTGGGTTGGGGTGGGGTGCTCATCCCGTTGCCGAGGAAGAAGCTCGGGTGGGGCGGCTGGTTGTAGGCGGTGTTCTGCCAGGCGATCGCCACGCGGTACTGGGCGTCGTGCATCAGCGTGTGGATCCGCCGGTCGGTCTGGACGGGGGTGGCGTAGATGCGCAGCGCGGCGTTGTCGTCGCGGGGCAGGATGATCTCTTCTCGCCAGTCGCCGAACAGGTCGCCGGACAGCGACGGGGTGGCTTTCGTGCCGTTGACGGAGTGCGCGCCGGAGGCGGTGAGCAGGCGGGTGTCGCCGCCGGTGCCGTACTTGTCGACGTGGTTGCCGTCCAGCAGTTCCCGTACCGGGTCGGCGTCCCACCAGGCGAGGAAGTTGGCGCTGCCCGGCGTGCGCCCGACGCTGCCGCCGGAGGCGTTGAACAGGTTGGTCAGCCCGGTGCCTCGCCCCCAGAACTCACCGCCGGCGTTACCGGCGTACACGTCACCCGCGACTCCGCGGGCGGGGCCCTCGCAGCCGCATGTGTTGTTCTTCTGCATGATGATGGTGCCGTTGTCGGCGTCGCGCAGGGTGGCGGCGGCCCCGCTGCTCTGCTCGTGGATCTGCCAGATCTCCTGGCCGGAGCGGCTGGGCACGAAGTCTCCCACGTGCAGGGCGTCGCCGTGGGCGTAGAAGTTGGTCGTATACCTGCCCGTGCCGTTGGCGTTGATGGTCATGCCGCCGTAGATGATCTCGTCGGTGCCGTTGGCATCGACGTCCGCGATGGACAGGGAGTGGGTACCCCGCCCCTGCCACTGGCTGCCGGCGTTCCTGGAGTCGAACTTCCAGCGCAGCGTGAGCGCACCGTCGCGGAAGTCGTACGCGGCGATCGCACTCCTGGCGTAGTAGCCCCGGCCCATGATCAACGAAGGTCGCCGGCCGTCGAGGTACGCGGTGCCGGCCAGGAACCGGTCTCCCCGGTTGCCGTAGTTGTCGCCCCAGTCGTTGATGTTGCCGCGGGCCGGCTCGAAGTTCACGGTGGACATGGCCGCGCCGGTGAGCCCGTTGAACATGGTCAGGTACTCGGGTCCGGTGATGATGTAACCGGAGGAGTTGCGGTGGTCGGCGCCGGCGTTGCCGATCACCTGCCCGGTGCCCGAGACGGTGCCGTCGCCGGTCTTGACGGCCATTTCGGCCCGCCCGTCGCCGTCGTAGTCGTACACCTGGAACTGGGTGTAGTGCGCGCCGGCGCGGATGTTGCGGCCGAGATCGATGCGCCACAGCCGCTGTCCGTTGAGCCGGTAGGCGTCGATGTAGACGTTGCTGGTGACACCGGACTGCGAGTTGTCCTTCTGGTTGCTCGGATCCCACTTGAGGAAGATCTCGTACTGGCCGTCACCGTCCACGTCGCCGACGCCGGCATCGCCGGTTGTGTAGGTGCTTCCCGGTCGGGAGATCGGCACGTCGAGGTAGTTGCCGCCGGCAAAGCGCAGCGACGGCTCGGACGGCGCTTGCTCCACCCCGTTCACGACCGCGCGGACGGTGTACGAGGCGTCTGCCGGCGCTCCGGAGTCCAGGTGGTTGGTGGAGTTGGTGATCGGCGAAGCGTTCACCTTGGTGGCGCCCCGGTACACGTTGAACCCGGTCGCGGCGGACTCGTACCCGAGCAGCCGCCACGAGACCAGGTTGCCCGACCCGGAACGCACGCTGACCAGTCCGCGGTTCAGGTCTTCCATCTGCTTGCCCGAACCAGTCGGCGGCGGCGTGGGCGGAGTGCCGGTGACCTCGAAGTCGAGACAGTCGACGTTGGGCAGGCCGTTGGCGGTGGTCGGGCTCAACCGGATCGTGTTGCTGCCGGCGTTGACCGGCACGGTCAGCGTCTTGGTGGCCCACGCCGTCCACGCCCCGGTGGGACCGAACGCCGTGGCCGAGTGGGCGACCGCACCGTTGACCAGCACGTCGGCGGGACGGTCGGCGGTTGCGCCATTGGCGTACCGGATGGTCACGGTGGCCGTGCCGGCCACGGACGCGGTCACGGTGAACTGTGCTGCCGCGCCGGTCGCGTTGTCGCCGTTGCAGAACCCGCTGCCCGAGTAGCCGGCGTGGTTGGACTCGATGGCACCGGCGCACGTGGACGGTGCGCTTTCCGCCTCGTAGCGGGTCGCCGCTGCGGAAGCCGCAGTCGGCATGACGACACCGGCGCCGGCCACCGTTAGGGCGACGCCTGCGGAGAGTAGCGCGGCGCGGGGTCTGCGTAAGGGCATGACTGACCTCCAACGGGTAGGTCGGATGACTACGAAAATGCCGGATGCCGGGAACGGACGTGCCGCAGGTGCTGTGCGCGCCGTCTCGTGCCTGGCTTGCCGTGTTGCCACTGCGCAGGGCTGTTCTGCCTGGCGAAGGCGCGAGAGTATGCCTTCGCATGAGCCCTTACCTCCCATGACTCATTGCCCGGCGCTCGAACGGTCCGGTGGTCCCTGAGCGAGGGCGGGGTCTCAAGCGCCCGGAGCGAGGGAAGTCGGTCGGGTCAGCAGACCAAAGCCTGCTTGTCATGTAACAGACACAGTGCCCGGTGGTCCGGTAACTGTCAATCGACGTAGCCAAGTGCGTTCGCCGTGCGTCGCCGGTGGGCGTGAGCGTGCGACGTCGCCGCACGCCTGCGTGCTGGCCAGAGCGATCTCCGCGCCGTGCAGCCCTACGAGGTCAGGACGTCATGCCCGAGGACGGCCACCTTGCTGACACTGACACCGGCGCTCAATTCGGCGACGAGCTCATTTCGGCGACGGTGTGGGCCCGGATCTCAGGGTGTGGCCCGTCGGCGACATCGGCCACGACGGTTCGCACGTGCTCCTGGGCCGGTTCGGCCAGCCCGTCATAGACCGCGACGAAGACCTCACGCGCGTGTGCGCGTGGCCAGCCGGGCGGCAACAGCTCGACAGGGAGCATGGGGTCGAGCACAGGGAAGCGGCGATAGGTGTCCATCACCTCGGTGCGGGCCCGTACCGCCGCCGCGCCGGTGATACGGCCGGCGGTGATACGGGGCAGCAGACGGCTCCAACGCCGGATGAACGTCGTGTACTCCCTGGCGATGCCCCCGATGTCCCATGCCTCGACCGGGTTGCGGCTGGCCTCCGTCTCCAGCGCCAGGTGCTGTGCACGGAACACGCTCATCGCACCGAGTGCCATCCCTGCCAGGCTGGTTCGTTCCTCTGCCGTCATCGGGTGGGGTGACACCCAGACGCCGTCGTAGAGCGGTGCGTACCCACGCCACCGCAGATGATCCCGAATCGCGCGCCGCTGCGTGCCCTCTTCTTGCGGTATGGAGAACGTGACGAGCGTCCACGACCCGTCCCAGGACTCGGGGCCTGCGGCGAACGCCGCGATCCCGCGACCGCCCATCGACAGGTTGACAGCGGCGGGTTCTGTCAGGCGATAGGAGCTGTGCCGCCCGTGCCGCCTACCCTCCAACGCACCCCTGCGGGCCAGCCTGCTGATGGTCGTGCGGGCGGCACCGCTGGTCACCCCGAACTCACCGAGCAGAGCCACGATTGCCGCGGACGGCAACCAGGCGCGGGCGCTCAAGGTGTAGTCAGCGATCAGGGTCACCCCCAGCCCCTGGGGCGACCCGGCCTGCCGGCGTGGCAGCCGCACCGATTCGTCGACCCCGTCGGGGAAGATCTCGTCGATGCTGAACACACGGGCCACGGTGTACTCCGGCGCGAGTCGGGTTACAAGGCAGTACTGACTGTAATGGCCCTGGGACAGTCCTCACGCGGGGCGTGTGGCCGACTGACCTGCGCGACGACGAGGCCGCTGGATGAATGATCCCAAGGGATCAGTGAGCGTAGGCGACCAGTGAGCGGTGGATCGGTTGTCCGGTCTGGTCGTTGTGCCAGACTGCGGCGGTGAGGGTGAGGATGCGCTGCGGTGCCCCGGGCGGTCCTGCCTGCGGGTGTGCGGCCGCCGTGTTGTTCCAGGTCGAGCCGGCCCTTGAGGGTGTCGTTGACTGACTCGATGCCACGGCACCGTCGTCGGGGCGGTACCGGATCACGGCCCGCCCCGACACAT
>NZ_JAHUXH010000035.1 GCF_019219825.1 Streptomyces sp. TRM70350
CTAACCCGCGCCCCCGCTGATGCGATCGGCGGGAAGCGTCCGGCTGCACCGGACTTCGTCAAACGGGACTTCGCTGCCGAGGAACCCGATCTCGTCTGGGCGGGCGACGTGACAGAGATCGTCACCGAGGAGGGCAAGCTCTGCCTCGCCACGGTCATCGACCTGTTCTCCCGGCGCCTGCTCGGCTACGCGATGGGTGCCCACCATGGCGCGGACCTGGTCGTGGCAGCACTGAACATGGGCCTACGACATCCGCGCTCTGGAGATGGACTCGTACAGCATCGCTGAACGGCTGCGCTCCTGGCGCCTCGCCTGACCTCGTGGTCCCGGCTAGCGCCGGATTTCGAGAACGCAACGGCCGCTGGATAGCGTCGTGTTACACCGAACTGGGAGGGCAGTTTCATGGCCAGCGAGATCGTGATTGCGCAGACGACCATCGACGACGAGGAGCAGGCGAAGGTCCTCGCCCGCGGCGCGGTCGAGGACCGGTTGGCCGCGTGCGCCCACATCGACCATCCGTTCACCGCGGTGTACCGGTGGAAGAACGCTATCGAGACGGCTCAGGAGTGGCGGATCTCGTACAAGACGACCACGGACCGGCTGCCGGAGCTGGAGGCGTGGGTGTCCGAGAAGCACAGCTACGAGGTGCCTGAGTGGATCACCCTCCCGGTGACGGGGGGCTCCGAGGCCTATCTGGCGTGGGTCGTCGACGAGTCCGCGCCGCAGTCCGCCGGGTGACGCCTCACGCGGCGAACTGCCGCAGATGACGAGCGAACTCGCGCTCATGGGCGTCACCCGCGGGTGGCTGAACCGCATCTGGCGGCGCGAAGAGGTCCGCAGCGCGATAGAGCTGGCCACCCCCCGTTCCGACTGCAGCGGTCAAGGCCTCGGTCCAGGGCAGGCGGAGCGATCCCCGCCAGGTCCGCCGTACCGCGTTGTCCGCCGCCTCCTGCCTCCTGCGGTGGCGGCACCGCCCCACACCGCTCGGCCTGTTCGCCGGCATCGCTCCCCTATCCGCGGGGCCCCGGGTGAGCGTGCCGTAGCGAGGTAAGCACCGCGTTAGCGATCCGGCGCGACGCCGAGTGGTCACCGACATCATCCTGCGCCTTCAGTGAAGCCCCGAACTGCTGAAGCGGCTACCGCTGATCGCCAACAACGCCGCCCGTACCCGCGGCGACCGCGTCGCCGCCAAGCCCGGCCTCAACCACTCGATCCGCAGCGGGGCTCGGAGCCGTGCAGTGGCGTCTTACACCTGTACCGAACGGGCCACGCCCTCGTCCCGACTGCCGGGAGGGCAGTCGTCAGGCGTCCACGAGGCGTCAGGCCCGCCACCGCGAGAACACCTCAGGTGCACCACCACAGAAACCGATCGCACGTCTCCGAAGGCGACGGCTCCGGAGTCGGTTCCGACGTCGTCGGGTCCGCCGTCGGGGTCGGGGCCGGGGCCGGGGCTGGTGGGGCCGCCGGGGTGGAGGTCGACGGGGCGGGGGCCGTGTCCGACGGGGTCGACTCGTCCTCCTCCGTCGGGCTCGGCGACTCCTTGTCGTCCTTCTCGTCCTTGTCCGACTCCGACTCCGACGGGGACGGGGACGTCGAGGCATCCGGGGAGGCCGTGCTCCTGCCCGGGGTGATGCCCGTGGAGGCGTCGGTCAGCGGGTCGGTCGTCTCGTCCACCTCCTTCGACGCGCCGCCGTCCGCCGAGGTGTCCCCGGCCGCCGCCGGGTTCGGGGCCGACCCGGGGGCGTCCAGGCCGAGTTCGGCGAGGCTGAGGGCACCGGCGGCCAGCACGAAGCCCGCCGTGATCAGCAGGGTGCGGCGGCGTCGGCGGCGGTGGGCCGCGGCCTTGCGGTCGCGACGACTCACGCCCGGCTGGCGGCGCCTGGACTCCCGGCGCCCGGCGCGGTCGTCGTCAAGGGCGTCGGCGTCCTCGTCGTCCGGCTCGTCCGGCTCGTATGGCTCGTATGGCTCGTCCGGCTCGTCCGGCTCGTCCGGCTGCGCCGCCCGTACCACCGTGACGACATCCGTGCGCACGTCGGTCCGCACATCCGTCCGTACGACGGTGTGCACGACGGTCTCCTCCGCGTACGCGGGAAGCTGTTCGGCCGGCGTGCCGCACCCCGGGCAGGCCAGGGCGCCGTTCAGGTGCCGTCGGCACGAGTGGCAGTAGTCCATGACGCGGGAAGGTTAAGTTTTTGATCGGTAACGTTCATAGTCGCCGCTGTGAATGTTCTGTGCGGAACAATCGCTTCCGGCGCGTCGACTTGAGGGCAAGCCACTCTCATCATCCCGAAACCGGCCGTCGAAAGTGTCGAAACCGTTATCCGCCAGACCCATTGACACCCCCACCGCCGCGTCCTTACTGTCACGCCAGCATTTCGAACGTGTGACGAAATTTCGAACAGAGCCGACCTTCACGAGGGGCAACTGCCGTGCGCATCACCGGAATCAGCACACACGTGGTCGGGACGCCGTGGCGCAACCTGACCTACGTCCAGGTGCACACCGACGAGGGGATCACTGGAGTCGGGGAGACCAGGATGCTGGGCCACACCGACGCCCTCCTCGGCTACCTGAAGGAGGCCGAGGCCAACCACATTCTCGGCTCCGACCCGTTCGCCGTGGAAGACCTGGTACGCCGTATGAAGTACGGCGACTACGGGCGGGCCGGCGAGATCGTGATGTCCGGGATCGCCGTGGTCGAGATGGCCTGCTGGGACATCAAGGGCAAGGCCCTCGGCGTGCCGGTGTGGCAGCTGCTGGGCGGCAAGGTCACCGACAAGGTCAAGGCGTACGCCAACGGCTGGTACACCACGGAGCGCACCCCCGAGGCGTACCACAAGGCCGCCCAGGAGGTCATGGCGCGCGGCTACCGGGCGCTGAAGATCGACCCCTTCGGCACCGGCCACTTCGAGCTGGACCACCAGCAGACCCTCTACGCCGTCTCCCTCATCGAGGCGGTCCGCGACGCCATCGGCCCCGAGGCCGAGCTGATGCTGGAGATGCACGGCCGCTTCTCCCCCGCCACCGCCGTCCGGCTCGCCCACGAGCTGGCGCCGTTCAAGCCGGCCTGGCTGGAGGAGCCCGTCCCGCCGGAGAACCTCAAGGCCCTGGAGAAGGTCGCCGCCAAGGTGGACATGCCGGTGGCCACCGGTGAGCGGATCCACGACCGGATCGAGTTCCGCGAGCTGTTCGAGAGCCAGGCCGTCGACATCATCCAGCCGGACGTCGGCCACATCGGCGGCATCTGGGAGACCCGGAAGCTGGCCGCCACCGCCGAGACCCACTACATGCTGGTCGCGCCGCACAACGTGGGCGGCTCGGTGCTGACCGCCGCGTCCCTCCAGGTCGGCTTCACCTCCCCCAACTTCAAGATCCTGGAGCACTTCAACGACTTCGCCGACGCGGAGATCAAGAAGGTCGTCAAGGGCGCGCCCCAGGTGAACCCGGAGGACGGCTGCTTCCACCTCTCCGACGCCCCCGGCCTCGGCGTCGAGCTGGACACCGACGCGGCCGCCGAGTTCCCGCAGCAGCAGGCCCGATTCGACCTGTGGGCCGAGGGCTGGGAGCAGCGCAAGCCGAAGGCGACGAAGCCATGAGCACCGCCGTCCTCGTCGAGGCGCCCGGCGAGCACCGGCTCGTCGAGCACACGCCCCGCCCACCGGGCCCCGGTGAGGCGCAGGTGCGGGTGCACGCCGTCGGCATCTGCGGCAGCGACCGCGAGGTCTACCAGGGCAACCGGCCCGAGGGGTACGTCCGTTACCCGCTCACCCCCGGCCACGAGTGGTCGGGGACGGTCACCGAGGTCGGCCCCGGGGTCCCCGCCTCCCTGGTCGGCCGCAAGGTCGTCGGTGAGGGCTTTCGAAACTGCCAGGTGTGCGACCGCTGCCACGCCGGTGAGACCACGTTGTGCGGCGCGGGGTACGAGGAGACCGGGTTCACCCAGCCCGGCGCCATGGCCGCCACGCTCACGCTCCCGGCCCGGCTGCTGCACGTCCTCCCGGACGACTGCGACCTGACCGCCGCCGCCCTGCTGGAACCGGCCGCCTGTATCGCGGCCGCGGCGATCAAGGCGAACGCCCTGCCGGGCGAGCGGGTGGCGGTCGTGGGGACCGGGACGCTGGGCATGTTCGCCGTGCAGTTCCTGAAGGCGGGATCACCGGCCGAACTGCTCGTCGTGGGCACCCGGCGCGACCGGGAGCAGCTGTCGCGGCAGTACGGCGCCACCGACTTCCGCACCAAGGATCAGGAACTCCCGGACGACTTCGACGTCGTCATCGAGACCGCCGGGTCCGCCGACGCCGCGCGCACCTCCGCCGCCCTGCTCAGGCGCGGCGGGCGGCTGGTTCTCACGGGGATCCCTGCGCCGGGTGCGCAGGGGCTCGACCCCACCGATCTCGTCGTACGGCAGCTGGAGGTGCACACCGTCTTCGGGGCGCCGCCGGACGCCTGGGCGCACACGGTGCGGGTGTTCGGCGCCGGGCTGCTGGATCCGGTGCCGCTGGTCACCCACGAGCTGCCGCTGACCGAGTTCTCGCAGGCCATCGAGCTGGTCGGAGCCGGCGACCCGAAGGTCGGCAAGGTGCTGCTCCGCCCCTAGTCGTACGCCGGTACGGGGACAACCTGACGGCCGCCGTACCGGCGTACTCCCAGCCTTCGCATCCCCAGTGCCGCGAACCTCGTCCGAAATACCGAACACGAAGGACAGCTTGTGACCGACGCTTCCGCCACGGCAGCCCGCAGGCCCGGTGAGCAGGCGCTCACCGCCCTCGGCCTGGGCGCGCCCGCCCTCGACCCCGCCGACGCCTCACCGCACAGCTTCCCGGGCGGTGGCCGCTGGCGCACCGAGATCCCCTCGTGCGAGGGCCCCGAGGCGCTGGCGGTCGTCCTCAAGGAGTCCTCGCGCCTCGATGTGCCGATCCACCGGATCAGCCAGGGCAGCGGGGTGTGGATGCTGACCGACGCCGAGATCACCGAGATGGTGGAGGCGACCGGTGAACGTGACATCGAGCTCTGCCTGTTCACCGGCCCGCGCGGCACCTGGGACATCGGCGGGTCGACCCGTACCGACTCCCGCGGCGCCGGGCTGCGGGCGCGCGGCCACGACGCCGTCGCCGGATGCGTCGAGGACGCCGTACGGGCAACGGAGTTGGGCGTGAAGTGCCTGCTCGTCGCGGACGAGGGCGTGCTGTGGACACTGCACCGGGCGCGCGCACAGGGCATCCTCCCGGCCGACACCACGCTCAAGGTGTCGGCGCTGATCGGGCCCGTCAACCCGGCCTCGTACGCGGTGTACGAGCACCTGGGCGCGGACTCCGTCAACGTGCCCAGCGATCTGACGCTGGATCACCTCACCGAGATCCGCAGGGTGTCCGGCGCTCCCATGGACATGTACATCGAGGCCCCCGACGATCTCGGCGGCTATGTGCGGATGTACGAGGTCGCCGAGCTGATCCGGCGCGGCGCGCCGCTCTATCTGAAGTTCGGCCTGTCCAAGGCGCCCGGGATGTATCCCTACGGGCACCACCTGCGGGAGCTGACCCTGGCCACCGCCAAGGAGCGGGTGCGGCGCGGCCGGCTCGCCCTCGATCTGCTGGCCCGCCACGGAGCGGACGGCGACATGGCGCCGCTCGGCTCCCGGCTGCCGGGCGAACTGCGCCGGTTCGAAACCTCGTCATAACGTTCCGGAAAACGGGCTTACAAAACAAGACACAGCCGCGCACAATCCCACACACCTCGTCTCGGTTCCACACCGCACACATCAAGGATGACGATCATGCGTAACCGCAGAGCCGCACTCGCCGCCATAGCCACCGCCGCCTCCCTCGCCCTCACCCTGACCGCCTGCGGCCAGAACAGCGAGGGCGGCAGCGAGGAGGACCCGGGCAGCACCGAGGGCGCCACCATCGGCATCGCGATGCCGACCAAGTCCTCCGAGCGCTGGATCGCCGACGGCAACAACGTCAAGAAGGACCTGGAGTCCAAGGGCTACAAGACCAGGCTCGTCTACGGCGAGGACGACCCCGACCAGCAGGTCTCGCAGGTCGAGAACCTGATCACGCAGGGCGTGAAGGCCCTGATCATCGCGGCCATCGACAACAAGTCGATGAACAACGTCCTGCAGCAGGCCAAGGACGCGAACATCCCGGTGATCTCCTACGACCGCCTGATCCTCGGCACCGAGAACGTCGACTACTACGCGTCCTTCGACAACGAGAAGGTCGGCGAGCTCCAGGGCAACTACATCGTCGAGAAGCTCGGCCTGAAGGACGGCAGCGAGAAGGGCCCCTTCAACATCGAGCTGTTCGCCGGCTCCAACGACGACAACAACACCCGCTACTTCTTCCAGGGCGCGATGAACGTCCTGCAGCCCTACATCGACAAGAAGCAGCTCGTCGTCCGCTCCCAGCAGACCGACCTGAACCAGGTCACCACCCTGCGCTGGGACGGCGGCACCGCCCAGAAGCGCATGGACGACATCCTGACCTCCGCCTACCGGAGCGAGCGGGTCGACGCGGTCCTCTCGCCGTACGACGGCATCTCCATCGGCATCCTGTCCGCGCTGAAGTCGGACGGCTACGGCACCAAGAGCAAGCCGCTGCCGATCGTCACCGGTCAGGACGCCGAGGTCGCCTCGGTGAAGTCGATCATCGCGGACCAGCAGTCGATGACCGTCTACAAGGACACCCGCGAGCTCGCCAAGGTGGCCTCGAACATGGTCGACGCGGTGCTCAACGACAAGAAGCCCGAGGTCAACGACACCAAGACGTACGACAACGGCGCCAAGGTCGTCCCGGCCTACCTGCTGGAGCCGGTGGCAGTCGACAAGGCCAACTACAAGGAAACCGTCGTCGACTCCGGCTACATCAAGGAAAGCGACCTCAACTGACCGCCGCACCCTAGGGATTGGAAGGCACGACCATGGCGGGACCCGTCCTGGAAATGCGCTCGATCGTCAAGACCTTTCCCGGCGTCAAGGCGCTGTCGGACGTCACGCTGACCGTCCGGCAGGGCGAGGTCCACGCCATCTGCGGGGAGAACGGCGCCGGTAAGTCGACCCTCATGAAGGTCCTCTCCGGCGTCCACCCGCACGGCACGTACGAAGGGGAGATCCTCTTCGAGGGAGAGGTCTGCCGATTCAAGGACATCCGGGCGAGCGAGCACCACGGCATCGTCATCATCCACCAGGAACTCGCACTGGTGCCGTACCTCTCCATCGCCGAGAACATCTTCCTCGGCAACGAGCACGCCACGCGCGGGATCATCAACTGGACCGAGACGCTGAAGCACGCCACCGAGCTGCTGCGGCGGGTCGGGCTCAGCGATCACCCGGACACCCGGGTCGCCGACATCGGCGTGGGCAAGCAGCAGCTCGTCGAGATCGCCAAGGCGCTGTCCAAGAAGGTGAAGCTGCTCATCCTGGACGAGCCGACGGCCGCCCTGAACGACGAGGACAGCGGCAAACTCCTCGATCTCATCCTGGAGTTGAAGAAGCAGGGCATCACCTCGATCATCATCAGCCACAAGCTCAACGAGATCCGCAAGGTCGCGGACTCGGTGACGATCCTGCGCGACGGCCGGAGCATCGAGACGCTCGACGTGAAGGCCGCGGAGACCACCGAGGACCGGATCATCAGCGGGATGGTCGGCCGCGACCTGGAACACCGTTTCCCGGAACGGACCCCGCACGAGGCGGAGGCGGACGCCGCGCCCGCGCTGGAGATCCGCAACTGGACCGTGCACCACCCGATCGACCAGCAGCGCAAGGTCGTCGACGATGTGTCGATCCACGTGCGGCGTGGCGAGATCGTCGGCATCGCGGGCCTCATGGGCGCCGGGCGCACCGAACTCGCGATGAGCGTCTTCGGCCGCACCTACGGCCGGTACGCGGGCGGTTCGGTCGTCAAGGACGGTCGCGAGATCCGTACGAAGACCGTGGCGGAGGCGGTGAAGAACGGCATCGCGTACGTCACCGAGGACCGCAAGCACTTCGGCCTCAACCTCATCGACACCATCAACCGGAACATCTCACTGACCGCGCTGGGCAAGGTCGCCAAGCGTGGCGTGGTCGACGAGCACGAGGAACGGCAGGTCGCCGAGGGCTTCCGCAAGTCCATGAACATCAAGGCGCCGACCGTCTTCGAGCCGGTGGGCAAGCTGTCCGGCGGCAACCAGCAGAAGGTCGTCCTCAGCAAGTGGATCTTCGCGGGTCCGGATGTGCTGATCCTGGACGAGCCGACGCGCGGCATCGACGTCGGCGCCAAGTACGAGATCTACACGGTCATCGACCAACTGGCCGCCCAGGGCAAGGCGGTCGTCTTCATCTCCTCCGAGCTGCCGGAGCTGCTCGGCATGTGCGACCGCATCTACACGATGGCCGCGGGCCGGCTGACCGGTGAGTTCTCGCGGGCCGAGGCCTCACAGGAAACGCTGATGCGTCAGATGACGAAGGACAAAGAGGTAACCCGATGAGCACGGATGTGACCGCCAAGACGCCGGCCCCCGCGCCGCCCGGCAAGGGCGGTACGACCTCGGGCGCCGGACTGCTCCAGTTGCTGCTGGACGGCATGCGCCGCAACATGCGGCAGTACGGCATGCTGATCGCGCTCGGCCTGATCGTGGCGCTGTTCGCGGTGTGGACCGACGGCGACCTGCTGCTGCCGCGCAACGTCTCCAACCTGGTGCTGCAGAACAGCTACATCCTGATCCTGGCGATCGGCATGATGCTCGTCATCATCGCGGGACACATCGACCTGTCGGTCGGCTCGCTGACTGCGTTCATCGGGTCGATAGCCGCGGTGTTCATGGTCAAGAACGACATACCCTGGGTCCTCGCCGTGGTGCTGTGCCTGGCCGTCGGCGCGGCCGCGGGTGCCATGCAAGGCTTCCTCATCGCGTATTTCGGCATACCGTCGTTCATCGTCACGCTGGCGGGCATGCTGCTGTTCCGCGGTCTCACCGAGATCTTCCTGGAGGGCCAGACGCTCGGCCCGTTCCCCCGGGGCCTGCAGAAGGTCGCCAACGGATTCCTGCCCGAGGTCGGCCCGGAGACCAACTACCACAACCTGACACTGCTGCTGGGCTTCGTCGTCATCGCGTTCGTGGTGCTCCAGGAGGTCCGGGACCGCAGGCGGCAGCAGGAGTTCGCCCTGGAAGTGCCGCCCACCCAGCTCTTCCTGCTCAAGCTGGTCGCACTGGTCGCCGCCATCCTCACCGTCACACTGCTGCTCGCCAGCTACAAGGGCACCCCGATCGTCCTGCTGATCCTCGGCGTGCTGGTCGTCGGCTTCGGCTACGTCATGCGCAACGCGATCATCGGGCGGCACATCTACGCCATCGGCGGCAACCTGCCCGCCGCCAAGCTGTCCGGCGTGAAGGACAAGAAGGTCACCTTCCTGGTCTTCCTGAACATGGGCATGCTCGCTGCCCTGGCGGGTCTGGTCTTCGCCGCCCGCTTCAACGCGGCCTCGCCCAAGGCCGGCCTCAACTTCGAGCTGGAGGCGATCGCGGCCTCGTTCATCGGCGGCGCGTCGATGAGCGGCGGTGTCGGCACCGTGCTCGGCGCGATCATCGGCGGTCTGGTCCTGGGCGTGCTGAACAACGGTATGAACCTCGTCGGCATCGGCACCGACTGGCAGCAGGTCATCAAGGGCCTGGTGCTGCTGGCGGCGGTCGGCTTCGACGTGTGGAACAAGCGCAGGGTCGGTTCGTAAGTCCATCAGGGCCCCGCTCTCCAGAGCGGGGCCCCTCCATTCAGAGGAGCCGCACATGGAACTGAACAGACGAACGGTCATCGCAGGAGCCGCGGCGGCGGGCATGGCCGCCACCACGCTGGGCGGAACCGCGCACGCCACGGGAGGCAGGAAGCCGGTGAAGTCGCTCTTCGGGAAGCTCGCCGACGGCACCAAGGTGTACAGCTGGGCGCTGGAGAACGGCGGCACCCGGCTGAAGGTCCTCTCCTACGGCGGGATCGTGCAGTCCCTCGAAGTCCCGGACCGGCGCGGGCGCTACGCCAACGTCTCCCTCGGCTTCGACAACATCGAGGACTACGTCGCCAAGAGCCCGTACTTCGGCGCTCTGATCGGCCGGTACGGCAACCGCATCGGCAAGGGCCGCTTCACCCTGGACGGCAAGGCCTACCAGCTCTCCGTCAACGACGGCGAGAACAGCCTGCACGGCGGCGCCAAGGGCTTCGACAAGGTCGTCTGGGACATCGAGCCGTTCACCAAGGGCCGGGACGTCGGCCTGTACCTGTACTACACCAGCGTCGACGGCGAGATGGGCTACCCCGGCACGCTGAGGACCAAGGTCACCTACACCCTCACCCGGCGCGGCGACTGGCGCGTCGACTACGAGGCCACCACCGACAAGGCCACCGTCGTCAACCTCACCAGCCACGTCTACTGGAACCTGGCCGGCGAGTCGAGCGGCACGATCTACGACCACGAGCTGTCCATCGCCGCCTCCCGCTACACGCCGGTCGACTCGGGGCTGATCCCCACGGGCGAGCTGGCGCGGGTCTCGGGCACCCCCTTCGACTTCCGCCGCACGAAGACCGTCGGCGAGGACATCCGCGTACCGCACCAGCAGCTGCTGTACGGCAAGGGCATCGACCACAACTGGGTCCTCGACAAGGGCCTCACGGCCCGCCCGGAGCACATCGCCACGCTCCGCGACCCGTCCTCGGGCCGCACCCTGAAGATCGCGACCACCGAGCCGGGCCTGCAGTTCTACTCCGGCAACTTCCTCGACGGCACCCTCGTCGGCACCGGCGGCACCGTCTACCGGCAGGGCGACGGACTGTGCCTGGAGACGCAGCACTTCCCGGACTCGCCGAACAAGCCGTCGTTCCCGTCGACCGTGCTGCGGCCGGGGCAGACATACCGCACGACGACTGTCCACTCGTTCAGCGCGTGACTTCATACTTTCGTCACATGTGTTGAACGGGGCCACCCCGGCCTCCGTATGTATGGGCGGCCCGCGCTCCCCCGCGCGGGCCGCCCATGGACGGAGGTTCCCTTGGCTGACAACGTCACCTCGCTGTTTCGCAGCACCTCGGCGCACAGTCCGTCGATGGCCGCGCTGACGCGAGAGAGCGACGGGGCCGGGCCGGTGGACTTCTGCATCCCGTGCAACCCCTACTTCCCTACTCCCGCCATGTACGACGAGATGGCGGCCCGGTTGCGCGAGATCATCACGTACTACCCCTCCAGCGCCGACACCATCACCGCCGAACTGTGCAGCCTGCTCCAGCTTCCGCCGCAGTGCGTGGCGATGGGCAACGGCTCCACCGAGCTGATCACCTGGATCGACCACCTGCTCGTCCGGGAGTCCCTCGCCATCCCCGTCCCCACCTTCGGCCGCTGGACCGACCAGCCCATGGAGACCGGCAAGCGGGTCGACATGTTCCCGCTCCAGGAGTCCAGCGGCTTCGCCCTCGACCTCGCGCAGTACGCCGAGTTCATCCGCGCCCGCGGCACCCGGGTCGCCGTGATCTGCAACCCCAACAACCCCGACGGCGGCTTTCTGCACAAGCACGCGGTCGTGCAGTTCATGGACGCGATGGCGGACCGGGACCTGGTCGTGATCGACGAGTCGTTCCTGGAGTTCGCGGACGCCGAGGCCGAACCCAGCGTCGTACAAGAGGCCATGCTCCGCCCCAACGTCATCGTCCTGCGCAGCCTCGGCAAGAACTTCGGCCTGCACGGCGTCCGCTTCGGCTACCTGGTGGCCAACCCGGCCCTCGCGGGCCGCGTACGCTCCATGCTCCCGAAGTGGAACCTCAACTCCTTCGCCGAGCACGTGGTGTTCATGCTGAAGGAACACGGCACGGAGTACGCCCAGTCCCTCCAGCAGGTGCGCCGCGACCGCCTGGAGATGGCCAGCCAGCTCTCCGCGCTCCCCGGCCTCATGGTCTACCCCTCCCAGGGCAACTTCCTCTTCGTGCGCCTCCCCGTGGGCGCCGAGGGCACCGTGGTCCGGGACCGGCTGCTCACCGAGCACCGGATCCTGGTCCGTGAGTGCGGCAACAAGATCGGATCCTCCAGCCGCTTCCTGCGACTCGTGGTGCGCCCCCAGGTGGATGTGCGTCGCCTGGTGTCCGGCCTGGAACAGGTGCTCTACGGGACCAGGAGGGGAGCCGCCGTGCCCGAGCTGGGCACCGGGACCAGCTACAGCTCGGGTACGGCGGCGGTGGACCGGCTGGTCAGTGCCACCAACGGGGCCGGCATGCAGGGCCTTGCCGCTCAGGCCGTCGCTGCCGCCGGTCCCGTTGGTGCGGTCGGCGCCGGTGTGCCGATGCCGGCGCCGGCGGCTCAGACGTTCCCGCAGCCGCCGGTGCCGCAGCAGATCCCGCAACCGGCGATGCCCCAGCCCGCGATGCCCCAGCCCGTGCCCCAGCCTGCCGTGGCCCAGCCCGCCGTGGCCCAGCCTGCCGTGGCCCAGGCGGTCCCCCAGCCGACCCCCGTCCCCGCGCCCGCCCCCGCTCCCACCCCGCCCGGCGTCCCCGCGCGCGGCGGCCTCACCGCGGCGCAGGTGCGCGGCACCACGGGCACGGGCAGCCCGAGCGCCCCAGGCCTGACCCCGGCAGCGGCGACCGGGTGGCCGGGGGCGACCAGCTGGCCGAACGCGGCGGGGATGGGGCAGGCCGGGTAGGCGGGCGGCTGCGGGTCCGTTGTGGCTGGTCGCGCAGTTCCCCGCGCCCCTGAGTCGGCTGTCTACACCGGCGTCAGGCGCCACTGTTGGCAGGTGTTGTTCAGCCAGGACCACTGGCGTACGTCCGTCCCGTCCGCCGTCCCGCAGTTCGCCACGTCGGCCACCTTGCCCGTGGCCTGGTTGACGATGCGGACGTGACCGCTGTCCGTGGCCAGGAAACGGAACCGCTGGCAGGTGTTGTTCAGCCAGGACCACTGGCGCAGGTCGGCGCCGTCGGCGGTGGAGCAGTTCGCGGTGTCGAGGACCTTGCCGGTGGCGACATTGACCAAGCGGTGGGTGTCGTCCCCGAGGTCCTCAAGCCGCCACCGCTGATTGCTGCCACCGTGGCAGGCGTACTGCTGCACATTGGCGCCGTCGGCGCTGGAACCCCCGGCGACATCGAGGCACTTGCCGCTGTTCCG
The DNA here is from genome assembly GCF_019219825.1 of Streptomyces sp. TRM70350. Classification (GTDB taxonomy): domain Bacteria; phylum Actinomycetota; class Actinomycetes; order Streptomycetales; family Streptomycetaceae; genus Streptomyces. Next base: position 13,113 of record NZ_JAHUXH010000035.1, read on the forward strand.
GTTGACCACGGTGTACGTCGTCGAGGCGGCCGCCGGTTCCCCGGACGGCCCCGCGAGCGAGGCGCCCAGCCGCACCGGCGTCCCGAGGTTCGGGGTGCCGTCGGCGTTCCAGGTGAACCTCTGCGCCCGGGTGGTACGGCCGTTGTCGCAGCCCTCGCTCGCGTTGTCGTTGGCGTGGTAGACGATCCAGCTCTCGCTGCCGTCCGGCGAGGTGAAGAAACCGTTGTGGCCGGGCCCGTACACCCCGTTTCCGTCGCTGCGCTGGAAGACGGGCGTGGACTTCTTCGTCCAGGAGGAGGCGGACAGCGGATCGGAGCCGGTCAGCTCCAGTTGCCCGAGCTTGTAGTCGGGTGTCCAGCAACCGCTCGCCGAATAGATCAGAAACGTCCGCCCGCCGCGCTGGAGGATCTCCGGCCCCTCGTTGACCGTGCCGCCCTGCCGCTCCCAGTCGTGAGTGGGCGTGGAGATGGTCGAGAAGGACCCGCTGACGGTGTACGGATTCGACATCCGGGCGGCGACGAGATTCTGCGTCCCGCCGCTCGCGCTGCCGAACAGATACAGCTGGCCGCCGATGGTCCCCACCGTCGGATCCAGCATCCAGGCGGAGTTGAGCTGACCCCGGTACGTGTACGGGCCCATCGGGTCGGACCCGGCGCTCTCCAGCACATGGCTGCGCTGGGTCGGGATGTAGTCGGAGACGTTCTGACCGGCGACGTAGTACAGATACCAGCGCCCGTTGAGGAAGTGCAGCTCGGGCGCCCAGATGTTGCAGCACCGGGACGCCGCGTCGCCCTGCCACACCTGCACGCTGGGCGCGGTGGCGAGCCCGGCGAGGGTGGGGGACGTGCGGATGGTGATGACGTCGGTCCAACTCGTACTGACCAGGTAGTAGTTCCCGTTGTGGTACGAGATCCAGGGGTCGGCGCCCTTGACGGACTTGACCGGGTTGGAGAACGAGGCCGCGCTCGCCGGGGACTGTCCCAGCCCGAGCAGGAAGACCAGCGCGGCGAGCATCATCAGTACGCGACGGGCCATCCGCTGCTCCAGTTCAGAAGGTTGATGCCGAGCTTGGGGGTGCCGTTGGCGTTGCCGTCGTAGTAGTGGTAGACGATCAGGTCCCCGTCGACGTCGTTCATGATCGACTGCCCGCCGGGTCCGATGACGCTGCCGTGCGATTCGAGGACGGGCGTGCCTCCGTTGTTCATCATCGAGACGCCGTTCCTGTCGTAGTACGGCCCGGTGACGCGCGTGGCCCGTCCGACCTTGACCTTGTACGTGGAGCTGGTGCCGGCGCAGCAGGTGTCGTACGAGGCGAAGAGGTAGTAGTAGCCGTTGCGCTTGACGATGAAGGGCGCTTCGACGGCCTTGGTGCCGGTCGGGCGGGAGGCGAGCGCATACCGGGTGGTGTTGGAGGAGAGCTGCTTCCCGGTGGACGGGTTGATCTGGATCATCTTGATCCCGGTCCACCAACTGCCGAAGGACAGCCACCACTTGCCGTCGGAGTCGACGAAGAGGTTGGGGTCGATGGCGTTGTAGTCGCTGGAGGAGCTGGAGGAGTAGACGATCCCCTGATCGGTCCAGCTGCCGGGGCGGCCGGTCGTGGAGGTGGCGAGGCCGATGGCCGAGGTGTTCGAACCGAAGGACGAGACCGAGTAGTACAGCAGGTACCGGCCGCCCTGGTAGGAGAGGTCCGGCGCCCAGGCCTCCGGCACGGAGGAGTAACGGGACCACCAGCTCGGGCGGGAGGAGAAGGCGTCGGCGCCCGCGCTGAAGGCGATGCGGTCGGTGGAAGTCTTGTTGGCGATGCCGCCGCCGGTGGCGTAGAGCAGGTACTGCCCGGAGGAGGTGCGGATCATGGTCGGGTCATGGGTGATGACGGACCCCGTGACCCGGCCGGGGTTGGGGTAGGCGCTCGCCGTGCTCGGGACGAGGGCGAGGAGGGCGGCTGCGGGGAGGGCGGCCAGGAAGGTGATTCTTCTGCGGCTCACGTGAACGCTCCTGTTCTGTATATCGAACAACGATCGCCACTGCGAACGGAACGTAGAATCGAACCACTTGCGCGTCAATGGTTTACGCAGAAAGGAGCCGAGCCGTCTGGGGCAGCAGGGGTTTACGCCTGTTGGTGACGTGACCGTCGGGGCCGCCCGCTTCTTTGCCGGTGTCGTGCTTCCACGGGCCGAGTACAGGGCGCTCCAGCACGGGTGAGAAGCGAGCGGGCGGCCCGGAAAGGCGGGTGGCCCAGGTCGGTTTGCGGGCAGCGTCGGCCGCGCGGCCAACCGGCGTCGGCGGGCGCGGTCGCGCCTGTCTGACTGGGGTGTTCTGCCCTCTCCGGGTGCCCAAATCGGCCAATTGCCGCTCCACGGGAGGTCCGCCCACCGGCCGAAAGCCACCCCGTGCTGGAACGGACCGGGTCAAGGGGCGGTCGCAGGCCGATCGCCGTCAGGCGACGCGACGCGCCCTTGACGCGGGCCGTGGAAGCACGACAGTGGCCAAGAAGCGGGCGGCCCCGACGGTCACGTGCCAGTCCCGGTCATCGTCCGGGCAGGGACAGCCAACCCGGCACATCGATCTCCGCGCGTACCGTCTTGCCCGGCGGTGGCTCTCGGTCCAGTACCTCCCAGCGGGCGGCCAGCGCGGCGACGAGTGCGAGGCCGCGCCCGGATTCCGCGAGCGGCTCCGGCGTCCGTACGGCGCCCGGCTCCGGCGGGCGTGGCTCCGTAAGGGTGTCGGTGACCTCGATGCGGACGCTGCCGGGGACCAGGGAGAGGCGCAGTTCGAAGTCCCTGCCGGGTACGCGGCCGTGGGTGACGGCGTTGGCGGCGAGTTCTGCGACGATCACCGCGGTGGCCTGTGCGGTGTCGGAGTCGTACGGGAGGCCCCAGGCCCGGAGTTGGTCGAGAACGAGGTACCGGGCGAGGCGGGCGCCTCGGGGCGTTGCGCTCAGGCGCTGAGTGAACACACGTACGGTAAGCGGGCCTTGTGGGGTCGAGGGTGCTGTCATGCGCCCAATGTGGCGGTGGGGAAGGGTACTTCTCCAGGTCGGCGCCGCGTACGCTGCGCGAGCGTACGCGGTGACAGACTGGACAGTACTCGTGACATCCCGTAACCATGAGCCCGGGAGGTGACCGGCTGTGGTCGATGGTGCGGTGGGTACGGGTGGCGAGCCGGAGTCGTCGGACAGTCTGCGGACGTTCGGGGCGGTGGTCCAGGCGTTGCGGGAGCATGCGGGGCTGAGCCGGGAGGAGTTCGGGGATCTGGTAGGGCTCTCCAAACACACGGTGGCGTCGGTGGAGTTGGGGCGACGGATGCCGGACCCGAAGTTCCCGGATCGCGCGGAACCGGTGCTCGGCAACACAGGGGCCCTGAGGCGGTCGGCGCAGCATCTGGTTCGACAGCCCGGACTGGCGGCGTGGTTTCGGCGGTGGGCGCAGCTGGAGGCCACGGCGATCACGCTGTACACGTACGAATGCCGGTTGGTTCCGGGCTTGTTGCAGACGGAGGCGTACGCACGGACGCTGTTCCGGAACCAGCTGCCGCCGCTGGACGACGAACAGATCGAGGCACAGTGGCTCGCACGGGCGGAGCGGCAGCGGTTACTCAGGGAGCGGCCCAACACGGCGTTCAGCTTCCTCATCGAAGAGCACGTGTTCCTGCGGCGGACGGGCGGGATGGAGGTTACGCGGGAGCTCATCGATCACGTACTGGAGATCTCGGAGCTGAGGAACGTCGAGATCCAGATCATGCCACTGGTACGGGAGACGCACGCGGGTCTGGACGGTCCCATCCGCTTGCTTGAGACGCCGAACAACAAGTGGTTCGCGTATTGCGAAGGGCAGCGAGGCGGCCTGCTCATCTCTGACCCGAAGGAGGTCAGCGTCCTCCAGATGCGCTATGCGAGGATGCGTTCACAGGCTCTCACCCTGGAGGACTCCGTGAGCCTGCTGCAACGGATGCGAGGAGCCTAATGACCACCACCGAACTGGCCTGGTTCAAGAGCAGCTACAGCGGCGGTGACGGCGACGACTGTGTCGAGGTCGCCCTCTCCTGGCACAAGTCCAGCTACAGCAGCGGCGGTGACGGCGACTGCGTCGAGGTAGCCACCTCCCCCACCACCATCCACGTCCGCGACTCCAAGAACAAGCGCGGCCCCCAACTGACCCTCTCCCCCAAGGCCTGGGTCGGCTTCATCTCCCGTATCTCAGTCCGCTGACGCAGCGGTTGGCCACGCGGGGGTGTGGAGCCCGACTCCCGCGCAGCGATCAAGGAGCTCGCGACGGAGTACCAGGTGCGGCGGGTGATCGACGGCGCGCTGACCGAGCCGTTCGACGCCTACGTACGGCGTGAGTTCGAGCCACTGATCCGGGAGGCCGCCAACGGCTGACTGCCGGGTCAGCCGAGCCCGGGCCACGCCGCGATCGGGGCGGCGACAGCGACATCACCGCGTACCATCGCACGCACACGAAAGGCTCGATGCATGCTGGACAAGGCGTCGCCGTTGTGGTGGCTCTTCGCCGCCCTGAGCGCGGCGCTCTTCATCGCCCTGATGCTGCCGGGCATGGTCAACCGACGGCAGAAGGTCTTCGTCTCCTGCGGCCCGGCAGTGAACTTCCTGGCGCTGGTGGGTTTCTCCCTCGCCTCCAAGGAGTCCCTGAACGAGTGGCTCCCCGTGTACTGCGCGGTACTCGTGGGCGGTGCCCTGTGCGCCGTCGGGCACTGGAAGGCAATGCGCACGTTCATGACCTGGAAGGCGGAGAACCCCGGCAAACCCGAGAGTGAAGGCCCGGGCACCCCCTGGATCCTGCAGCTGGCTTTCACCCTTCCCCTCCTGATGATTCCCGCCTTCCTGTACGTCACCTGAGCTGACCGAAAACGGGCTGTCCCCCGGCATTGCCTTCTTCCGCGCGCTGGTTCACGGTGTCCAGCAGGTCCGGCCGAGGAGGGGGAAACGCCGTGCGGAGACGGAGATTTCTGGGTGGGGTGGGGGCGTTGGTGGGCGCGGGGGTCGGCATCGCAACCGGCACCGGCACCGCTGTCGCGTGGGACGGCGCCGCGCCCCGGGAGTGGGAGGCCGTCGGTGCGCCCGAGTGCACGCCCGCCGCGCAACTGATCGACGTGGCCGCCGCCGGGACCGACCTCGCCTGGGCCGTCGGCGAGGAGGGGCGCAACGGCAGCACCCGGGGCACGCCGCTCGCCCTGGTCCGGTCCGGCGGGGCGTGGACGCGGGTCGGCCTCGCGCACCTCGGCTTCGGTGGGGCCCTGCACTCCGTCGCCGGTACCTGCGCCCGGTCCGCCTGGGCCGTCGGCACCGGCGCCCACCTGCTCGCCTGGGACGGCCGCACCTGGCAGGAGGCCGAGTTCCCGGGGCGCGGCCAGTCCGGCACCACTCTCACCGGCGTCGCGGTCGCCCCCGACGGGGAGGTGTGGTGCTCCGGCCGCACCAGCGACGGCTCGGTGCTGATGCGAGGCGCGCGGACGTGGCTGCCCCCGCTTCCCAGCGGGAGCACCGCCACCCCCTCAGGCGTCCACGTGGCACCCGACGGGCAGGTCTGGGTCTACGGCCCCGGCATCGTTGCCCGCTGGAACGGCACTGCCTGGACCGAACTCCCCGCCTACACCGGCATCCGCCTCACCGTCACCGGACTGCTCCCGGTCGCCCACGACGACATCTGGCTCACCGGCTACGACTACGGAGTCGGCGGCCCGCCCGGCAAACCCCCCGGCGTCACCCTCCTCCACGGCGACGGTTCAACCTGGCAGAGCGTCACCGCGCCCTTCACCGTCGGCATGCTCACCGGGATCGTCGCCGACGAACGGGGACGGCCCGACCGTATCTCCGGCTGGGACTTCTGGGACCAGAACCGGGCGCACCACCTGCGCTGGGACCACGACGGCGCCGCGTGGGTGAGCGAGCGGGGGGCCGCGTCCGATACGCCCGTGGTCATCAACTCCCTTGTGTCCGTGCCGGGTTCGGCCGGTGCGTACTGGGCGGTGGGTACGACGTCCTCCTCGCCGTATCCGCCCGCCCAGGTGCGCATCGAGCGGTGACGGCTTCCAAGCCGCAGTTTCTACGCCAGCCGGATCACGTTCCAGGACAGCGGCTCCAGGACCGCCGTCAGACGGCCGTCCTCCAGGGTCGTGCCCTCGACGGCGTGCGGGGTGACGCGGTCGGGGTCGGTGAGCGTGTTGCGGGCGTCGGGGTCGGCGTCCGCGAGCGCGCTGTGCTCGACGACCCGGGTCACGTCCAGGGCGCTGACGGCGACTTCGAGGGGCAGCGGGTTCGTGCGGTCGCGGTTCACCGCGAAGAGCGTGACCGAGCCGTCGTCGGCGCGTACGGCGGTGGCGTGCAGCAGGGGGGTCTCGCCGTACTTCTGTGTCATGTACGTCGGTGAGTCCACGCGGACGTCGAGGACCTCGCCCCGGCCGTACTTCGACGCCTGCGCGAAGGGGAAGAACGTCGTCTGCCGCCAGGCCGGGCCACCGGGCTCCGTCATGATCGGGGCTATGACGTTGACGAGCTGCGCCAGGCAGGCGACGGTGACGCGGTCGGCGTGGCGGAGCAGCGCGATGAGGAGGGAGCCGAAGACGACGGCGTCGGTGACGCTGTAGTTGTCCTCCAGGAGGCGGGGGGCCTCCGGCCAGTCGAGGGGGTCGGCCTCGTTCTGCTCCTGGAATGTCGACATGTACCAGACGTTCCACTCGTCGAAGGAGAGGTTGATCTTCTTCTTCGACTTGAGTTTCGCGCCCACGTGGTCGCAGGTCGCGACGACGTTCTCGATGAAGGACTCCATGTCGACGGCGGAGGCGAGGAAGGAGTCGATGTCGCCGTCGTGGGGTTCGTAGTAGGCGTGGAGTGAGATGTAGTCGACCAGGTCGTAGGTCTCCTTGAGGACCGTTGCCTCCCATTCGGCGAAGGTGGGCATGCCCTGGCCGGAGGAGCCGCAGGCGACGAGTTCGACGGTGGGGTCGATCTGGCGCATGGCGCGGGCGGTCTCGGCGGCGATACGGCCGTATTCCTCGGCGGTTTTGTGGCCGGTCTGCCAGGGGCCGTCCATTTCGTTGCCCAGGCACCACAGGCGGATGTTGAAGGGGTCCTTGTCGCCGTGGGTGACGCGGAGGTCGGAGAGGGCGGTTCCGGAGGGGTGGTTGGCGTATTCCTGGAGTTCGAGGGCTTCTTGTACGCCTCGGGTGCCGAGGTTGACGGCCATCATGGGTTCGGCTTCGGGGCCGAGTTTGGTGAGGAAGCGGATGTATTCGGAGAGGCCGAACTGGTTGGTTTCGGTGGAGCGCCAGGCGAGGTCCAGGCGGCGGGGGCGGGTCCCTGCGGGGCCGACCGTGTCCTCCCACTTGTAGCCCGAGACGAAGTTGCCGCCGGGGTAGCGGATGGTGGTGACGCCGAGTTCGCGGATCAGGTTCAGGACGTCTGTGCGGAGGCCTTCGGGGTCGGCTGTGGGGTGGGTGGGTTCGTGGATGCCGGTGTAGACGCAGCGGCCCAGGTGTTCCACGAAGGAGCCGAACAGGCGGGGGTTTACCTGGCCGATGGTGAAGGTGGGGTCGAGGGTGAAGCGGGCGGTGGGCATGGGGTCCTTTCGCCGTGTGGGTTGCTCTTGTGGTGCGTTCAGGTTGCTCGTGGCTGATCGCGCAGTTCCCCGCGCCCCTGAGGCCAACTGTCCCTGGGGCGTTTTATTGGCCTGCCAAGCCTGTGTGGGCCACCCCCGCCACTATCTGGCGTTGGAAGAAGATGAAGACGATCACCAGCGGGAGGCCTGCCATCAATCCCCCCGCCATCAGCTGGGCCCACTGGATGCCGTACGAGTTCATCACCGTTGCAATACCGTTCGGCATCGTCATCAGGTCGGGATTGTTCGTCACCATGTACGGCCAGAGGAAGTTGTTCCACGAGGCGATGAACGTGAAGATGCCCACCGCCGACAACGACGGGCGGGACAGGGGGAGAACGATCGTGAAGAAGACCCGCCAGCGGCCCGCGCCGTCGATGAACGCGGCCTCCTCCAGTTCCTTCGGGATGCCCTGGAAGAACTTGTAGAGGATGTACACCATCGCCGCCGGCGCGCACTGCGGGAGGATCATGCCCCAGTAGGTGTCGACCATCCCCATCGCCTGGACGGTCGTGAAGAGCGGTACGCCCAGCACTGCCGGGGAGATCATCAGGCCCGCCATCACCAGGCCCAGCAGCGCCTTCTTGCCGCGGAACTCCGTGCGGGCGAAGCCGTACCCGGCCAGGGCGCTCACCAGGACCACGATGAAGGTGACGCAGACCGAGACCACGACCGAGTTGACGAACCAGTTGGTGATGTTGCCGGTCTCGAAGATGTTCCGCCAGGCCTGGAGCGTCCAGTCCTCCGGGAGCCAGTGGGTGGGGACGGCCACCGCCTCGGTCTCGCTCTTGAGGGAGGTGAAGAGCGTCCAGAGGATCGGGGCCGTCATCACCGCGGAGACCAGGGCGCCGAGGGTGGTGAGGGCGATCTGGCTCGGGGTCCAGCGGCGGCGTATTCCGGTGGCGGCACTCATCGGACGGCCTCCTCACGCTTGCGCAGCAGCCACATCCGGGCGAGGGCGACGGCCGCGATGATCAGGAAGAAGAGGATGGAGATCGCGGAGGCGTAGCCCACGCGGTAGCTGGTGAAGCCCTGTTCGAGGGTGTACTGGACGAGCGTGCGGGTCGATTCCTCCGGTCCGGGGCCGAACTCGTACATCACCACCACCTGGTCGAAGACCTGGAGTGAGGCCAGGATCTGGAGGGCCACGACCAGTCCGGTGACGTTGCGCAGCATGGGGAGCGTGATGTGGAGGGCGCGGTGCCAGGCGTTCGCGCCGTCCAGGGCCGCGGCCTCGTAGAGGTGGGGCGGGATGTTCTGGAGGGCGGCCAGGTAGAGCAGGAAGCTGAAGCCGACCGTCCACCAGAGGGTGGCGATGACGACCGCCGTCATGGCCGTCGACTTCTGGGTGAGCCAGGCCGACTCAAGGTGGAAGACGTGGTCGATCAGGCCGGTGTCGGGGTTGAACATCCAGCGCCACATGTTGCCGACGACCGTGGAGGGGAGGAGGAACGGCGCGAAGAAGCAGAGGCGCCAGAGCCACTTCGCGTGGTGGATGTGGTGGGCCAGCATCGCCAGGAGGAAGGCCAGCACCGTGATGCAGGGGACCACCAGGAGCGTGAAGTAGGCACTGTGGCCGAGCGAACTCCAGACCAGGGGGTCGCCCAGGGCCTCCGTGTAGTTGTCCAGGCCGACGAAGCTCGTGCCCTCGCCGGTGATGTTGGCGTCCGTCAGGCTCAGCCAGAGGCCGCGGGCGACGGGGGTGAGGACGAACAGGGCGTAGAGGAACAGGAAGGGGGCGACGAACCAGCCGCCGCGCTGGAGGGAGCGGCCGAGTCGGGCGCGGGCGCCGGTCGTGCCGACGGTGGCTGCGGGGCGTACGACCGCGGCCGTGGTGTCGAGGGTGGTCATGCCGTGCCGCCTCCCATGGGGTTCGGCATCTCCAGGAGTTGGGTCAGGACCTGGCGCATACGGCGGGCCGCGGCGCCCGGTGTCATGGAGCCGAGGTTGGCGGCGACGACGACCGGGCCGATGCGCTGGGCGAGGGTGCCGGAGGAGCCCGCGAACCAGGCGGGGGGTTCCAGGGCCAGGTGGTCCATGGCGGAGGCGTACTCGGACTGCGGCGTGAGCCTGTGGTACGCGGGGTCGGTGAGGGTGGGGGTGTACGCCGGGATGTGGCCGCCCTTCGCCCAGTCCACGGCGTGCCGCACGATGTACGCGGCGAGTCGGTGCGCGGCCTCGTTGGCGGCGCCGCCCCGGTCGGACTGGTGGGGCAGGACGAAGGCGTGCGACTCGGCCTGCGTGGCGGGCTCACCGAAGAGCGGCGGCAGCGGGGTCGCGCCGTACGGGATCTTCGGGGCGTCGTAGACCGGCACCGACCAGCCGCCCTCCCAGACGAAGGCGCCGCCGTTCATGAAGTGCTCGGCGTCGGGGCTGCCCGCGATGTTGTAGCCGTCGGTGATGTGGCGGCGGAGGAACTCCAGGATCTCGGTGGCCTTGTCGGTGTCGAAGGTGACGTCGGTGAGGTGCTCGTCGTAGTAGGTGCCGCCGGCCTGGGCGTAGAAGGACATGAAGAACCACCAGGCGAAGTTCTGGTCGAAGGCGTGCAGGCCGATGGTCTGCAGGCCCTTCTTCACCACCTTCCGGGCCTCCTTGAGGGCGTCGAACCAGTCGTCGGGGGAGGTGAGGGTGATCAGGTTGCCGTCGTCGCCGATGAGGCCCGCCTGGGCGCAGATGTCCTTGCGGTAGAAGTTCAGCTGGGGGTGGATGTCGAGGGGCAGGGCGTACAACTGGCCGTCGATGAGTGAGCGTTGCCAGAGGATGGGGTTGAAGTCCTCCTCCCGCACGCCGTGTTCGGCCAGGAGGTCGATGTCGAAGGGGTCCAGCTGGCGTTCGGGGGCGAAGCCCGCGAGGCGGCCCAGGTGGAGGACGGCCAGGTCGGGGGCGCGGTTGCCCGAGGCCGCCATGGCGAGCTTGGTGTAGTACGGGTTGCCCCAGCGCAGGGTGGAGTCCTTGACGTCGACGCCGGGGGTGGCGGCGCGGAAGGCGTCCAGCATGTCGATCATGTTGACGCCGTCGCCGCCGCTGAAGAGGTTCCAGTAGCGGACCCGGGTGCGGGCGTCGGAGGCGAGGGCGTCGGCGCCCGTGCCGAGGGCGGCGAAGCCGAGGCTGCCGGCCACGGTCAGGCCGCCCAGTGCGGTGAGCAGTTGCCTGCGGTTCAGGCCAGGTTGTCCCATTCCCTGCCCTTACTCTTCGAGAGACGGTCAGCTGACTCGTGCGACGCGTTCGATATATCGACCATCGCCCGTAACTTCGAACGGGACCGTAAAGTCGAAGGACGTGCGCGTCAATGGGTTGCGCACGACTTTCGGCGCCCAGTGATCGTTCTCGATTGAACAACGGTCGCGGGACCACATGACGCGGACAGTTCCGGCCGCGTACTCTCGAACCGCCCGCCGTACGGCGGTGGAAGGGGGTGCGATGGATCTCGCGGCGCTACGGCGGTGGCGGCGCGCTCGGGCCATGCGCACGCTGGTCGCCGAGCTCGGCACCGCCCTGCGGACCCGCCCCCGTCCCCCCGCCGACGTACGCGAACTGTGCCGGGCGCTGTGCGAGGCGATGAGCGCGCAACGCGACGGACGGCCCGTCGAGCTGCTTTTCGAACGGTTCCCCGACGAGATCGAAGTGACCGGCCTGTGGGTGGAGTTCCAGGACTTCGACCTCGTCATCGTCGAGGAACGCGCCGAAGCCCAGCAGCAACTGGTCATCCTCGGACACGAGTTGTGGCACATGCACGCCGGACACGACCATCAGCACCTCACCGGGACGGCCGCGGCGCACGCCCTCGCGGGCCCGTCCGGCCGGAAGGGCGCCGCCCTCGCCGTCGCCGCCCGCAACGGCTCGCGCCGACGGGAGGAGGCCGAGGCCGACGACTTCGGCCACCGGCTCGCCGCACTGTTCCGGCCCCTCCTCTGCGGCGACCGGAGCGCCGACGCCTCGCTCGACCCCGTGCACCGGTCCATGGGCTACCGCGGACGAAAGGGTGTGCGGCGGTGACCAACGCCTCCGGCCTCGTGGGCGGTCCTCCCCTCGCCGACGGCCTCTTCAGCCAGGTGCACCTGACCTTCTGGGTGCCGACCGCCGTCCTGACCGCGGCCCTGGCGATCAAACTGCCCAGCATCATCAAGATGTGGCGGGACCCGCTGCTGCGGGCCGTCGGTGGTCTGCTGCTCTTCGCCTGCGCCGTGTTCGTCTTCGCGGCCCCGCGGACCGTCGCCTGGACGAACCGGGTCACCGGAGTGCCCAACATCTCGGCACCCTGGGTGTACTCCCTGCTCACCGCCCTGTGCGCGTCCTGGCTGCTGCTGATCATCGCCTGGCGCAACGGCCTCACCGACCGCGCGGACCGCACACGCCTCGCGGTCCGCTGGGTCGTCTCCGTCTACGCCGGTGTGATCGTGGCCCTGTGGGTGCTCTTCTGGCTGGCGGACGCGCCCGTGGAACGCCTGCGCGACCTGGACACGTACTACGCCACCACCCCGTTCATGCGCGAGCAGATCCTGCTCTACCTGACCGCGCACACCGTGGCCTGCGCGATCACGGCCCGGCTGATCTGGAACTGGATCCGCACCGACGGCCTCGACGCCTGGCTGCGCTGGGGGCTCAGGCTGCTGGGCGTCGGCTACGCGACGAACCTGTTCTTCGACGCGTCCAAGCTCACCGCCATCGTCGCCCGCTGGACCGGCCACGACCTGGACTGGCTGAGCACCGATGTGGCGCCGCTGGCCGCCTGCGTCTCCGCCACCCTCGTCGCGATCGGCTTCATCGTCCCGCACGCCGGCCAGTACCTCCAGGAGCACTGGCGGGTCCGGGCCCGCCACCGGCAGCTGCGCCCCCTGGTCCTGCTGCTGCGGACCGTCACCGGCGTCCGCGAGCCCTTCGCCCCGCACGCCCCCGCCGAACTGCGCCTGATCCGCCGCGAGACGTTCATCCGTGACGCGCTCCTGCAGCTCTCCCGCCATCTCGACGAGGAACTGCTCCGGCGCTCCCACGAGGCCGCGCTCGCCCTCGGCCGTCCCCCGGCGCGGGCGCAGGCGCTGGCCTCCGCCATCGCCGTCCAGGACGCCGTCGAGCGCAGGCGGCGGGCGCCGGACAACGACAGCACCGGCGACCCCGACACCACGTACCTCCTGCGGGAGATCCACGCCGTGTCCCAGGCCCTTCGCAGTCCCGACGAGATCAAGGCGGTCCGCGCCCGCGCCGCCGCCCCGGCAGAGAGTGTCCCCACGCATGACTGAACCGTCCGTCCCCGCCAGAACCGCCGTCGTCCTGGGGGGATCCCACACCGGCATGCTCGCGGCGCGCGCCCTGACCGAGTTCGCCGACCGAATCGTCGTCGTGGAGCGGGACGTGCTGCCCCAGGGACCCGCCCCCCGCAAGGGGCTGCCGCAGGCGCGGCACGCCCACATGCTGTGGTCGGGCGGTGCGCGGGCCGTGGAGGCGCTGCTGCCGGGCGTCACCGACGCCCTGCGGGACGCCGGGGCGCGCCGGGCACCCGTCACGACGGACGTGGTCGCCCTGTCGCGACAGGGCTGGTTCCGCCGCTGGCCCGAGTCCCACCACGTGCTCCTGGCCGGGCGGGACCTGCTGGACGCGACGATCCGCGCGCAGGTCCTCGCGGACGACCGGGTCGAGGTCCTCCAGGGCACCCGGGCGGTGGGGCTGGAGGGCACCGCGGCGGCCGTCCACGGGGTCCGTGTGCGCGAGCCCGACGGCGGCGAGCGCGTCATCCGGGCGGGCATGGTGGTCGACGCCACCGGGCGGGGCTCGGGGGCGGCCCGGTGGCTGACGGACCTCGGGCTGCCCGCGGCCCGGCAACAGAAGGTCGACTCCGGTCTGGCGTACGCCAGCCGCCTCTATCTCGCCCCCGAGGACACCTGGTCCGGCTTCCCGGTCGTCAACGTGCAGCCCGACCCGCGCGACGGCGGACCGGGCCGGGCGGGCTTCCTGCTGCCCATCGAGGACGGCCGGTGGATCGTCACCCTGTGCGGCACCCGCGGCGGCGAACCCTCCGACGCCGACGACGACTTCGTCCGCTACGCCCGCGAGGACCTCCGGCACCCGCTGATCGGCCACCTGCTGGAACAGGCCGAGCCCCTGTCCGGCGTCTCCTGCACCCGCACCACCGTCAACCGCCGGTACTTCTACGAGCGGATGCCGGCCTGGCCCGAGAACTTCACCGTCCTCGGCGACGCCCTCGCCGCCTTCAACCCGGTCTACGGTCACGGCCTGGCGGCCGCCGCGCGCAGCGCCCTGATCCTGCGCGACCTGACACGGCGCCACGGATGGGGGGCGCCAGGGCTGTCCCGCCGGGTCCAGAAAGCGGTGGCCCGACCGGTCGGCGCCGCCTGGGACATGGCCATCGGCCAGGACGTGTTCTACCCCGGCGCCACGCCGAACGGCCCCTCGCTCAGGGACCGGCTCGTGGCCGCGTACGTCGACCGCCTCATGTACACGGCCACCGGCAACGGGCGCATCGCCCGCCGCGTGACCGACGTGACGTCCCTGGAGCGGGGCACGGAGGCACTGCTGGCGCCGGGGATGGTCCTGGCGGCACTGATCGGCCCCCTGAAACCACCACTACCCGGCCCACCCCTGACGACAGAGGAGCGAAAGGCGGCGGGCCTTTCCTAGCCGACAGTCCGGCAACGCCCCAAAGGGGCGCGGGGCTGCGTTGACTTGCGGCTCCGCCGCGCGGGCGCGACCAGCCCCAACGGCGCCGCAGACACACGACGGCACAGCGCGGCACCGCCTTCACGGCTCACAGCGCGAACGCCGGTTGGACCAGCCCCTTCCCCGCTCCCCGAACCACCAGCAGCGAGCCGGACAACGGCGCCGGGGCCGCCAGTCCGACGCGGGCCGTGGTGATGTACAGGTCCGTCAGATCGGCCCCACCGAAGGCGCACGCCGTCGGACGGGGCACCGGAAGCCGAAGAACCCGGTCCAGCTCGCCCTCAGGCGTGTAGCGGCGTACCGCGCCTCCGTCCCACAGCGCCACCCACACACAGCCGTCGGCGTCGACCGTGAGGCCGTCGGGGAAGCCGGCGCCCTCCTCGATCTCCACGAGGGCGCGGCGGTTGGCCACGTGGCCGTCCACGGCGTCGAAGACGTCGATACGGCGGGTCGGGGAGTCGACGTAGTACATGAGGCGGCCGTCGGGGCTCCAGCCCGTGCCGTTGCTCACCGTCACGTCGTCGAGGACGACGTCCACCGAGCCGTCGGGCGCGACACGGGACAGCGTGCCGCCGCCCGGTGCCTCGTCGTAGCGCATGGTGCCCGCCCACAGCGCCCCGTCCGGCGCCACGGCGGCGTCGTTGGCGCGGCGGCCGGGGACCGGGTCGTGGTGCAGCCAGCGGAAGGTGCCGTCCGGGTCCAGCAGGCCCACTCCGTCGCGGAGGTTGAGGACCAGGCCGCCGTTCGCGCGGGGTTTGGCCGCGCCGACGTGCTGGGGCGTGGTGCGGGTGGTGCGGCGGCCGGTGGCGGGGTCGTAGGTGTGCAGGCGGGAGGCGAGGATGTCGATCCAGATCAGCCGTCCGGCCGCCGCGTCCCATGTCGGGCCCTCGCCCAGCGTCGCCTCGGCGCGCACGGCCACCTCGTACGGCGTCATGCGGCGCTCCGGTGGCCCAGCCGCTCCGACAGCTCGGCCGCGCCCTTCGCGGCGAGCTGCTCCAGCTCGGCGCGGCGCTCGTCGCTCCAGCGGATCATCGGCACGGAGATGGACAGGGCGGCCACCACCCGGCCGGTGCGGTCCCGGACCGGCGCGGCGACGCAGGAGACGTCCGGGTTGGACTCGCGGTTCTCCACCGCGATGCCCCGCTGCCGGATCCCGGCCAGTGCCTCGCGCAGGGCCGCCGGGTCGGTGATGCTGTTCGGCGTCATCGCGGCCAGCTTCACGCTGTCGGGGACGCGTGCGGCGAGCTCCTGCTCGGGCAGCGAGGCCAGCAGCATCTTGCCGACCGACGTGCAGTGGGCGGGCAGGCGGCGGCCGGCCGCGGAGACCATGCGCACGGCGTGCGTGGAGTCGACCTTGGCGATGTAGATGACGTCCGTGCCCTCCAGGATCGCCACGTGCACCGTCTCGTCGCAGGTCTCGGCGACGGACCGGGCGACCTGCTGGCCCTCGGCGGCGAGGTCGAGCTGCTCGGCGTAGCGGCTGCCGAGCTGGTACGGGCGTACGCCGAGCCGGTAGCGGCCCGGCTGGCCGGGGACCTGGACGATGTAGGACCGGGCGGCGAGCGTGGTGACCAGCTCGTGCACGGTGGTGCGCGGCAGCTGCAGCTTGCGCACGATGTCGGGGGCGGAGAGCGTGCCGTCCCCGTCGAGGAAGAGCTCCAGGATGTCGAGAGCCCGGGTCACGGCAGGTACGAGGCGTCCCACGACCGGCCCCCTCCCTTGCGTTCTGAGACGTGTGTCTGTTGGCTAGAGCGTTGTCTGCGGTGGTCTGAGTTTCGGTCTGACGATGGAGTGTCGATCCGAGCCGCTGTGTTCGAAATTTCAACACGCGGTCGGAATGGCGAACACAGGCTACTCATGGAGTGTTTGCCTGGGCAATGGCCTTGCACGGGCCAGGTGAGGCGGTGGGCGCGCTCAGTCCGCGCGCAGATGCCCGAAGGCCGTGCGGAGCAGTTCCTCGGCGACGGCCGGCGTGCGCTCCTCCTCCGGCAGCGCCGCGTACGCGAACAGCGCGGAGCGGATCGCGCCGAGGGCGGCCCGGGAGAGCACCGCGGCACGCAGGGGCGTGGCCGTCTCGGGGTCGTGCCGCGCGAGCCGTTCGCGCACGGCCTGCGCGAGTTCGTCCTCGAACTGGCTGAGCACCGGCAGGAACTGACGCACCGGCTGGCCGGGGAAGCGCTGCGGCGGCCCGCTGAACATCAGGCCGACACCGCCGTCGGCGACGAGGTCGAGCGCCGCGCCCAGCACCGCCGAGTACGGGTCCTCACCGGCGGGCCGGGCGATCACCCGGGCCCGCATGACGGGCACGAGGTCCAGGGTCTCGTCGAGGACGAGGTCCTCCTTGGACGGGAAGTAGCGGAAGAACGTCCGCTCGGTGACCCCGGCGGCCGCCGCGATGTCGCGCACGGTGGTCCGGGCGTATCCGCGCTCCTCGAACATGCGGTGCGCCGCCTCCTGGAGCGCCTTGCGCGTGGCCGCCTTGTGCGCCTCGCGCCGACCGCGGGGCGCGGCGGGGGGAGAGTCGAGGGTTGCCATGTGAGGAGTATCGCAGGCGGAAAACCGACGGTACAGAATCTGTCAGTCATGACAGATTGGCTATGCTGTCAGTCATGACACTTTTTCGGAGGGGGCGTACGGTCCGCAGGCCGATCTCCCGGCGGGCCCGGCTGGTCGCCCTGGGCGTGGCCGGCGCGGTGCTGGCCGCCGGAGGTGTCGCCGAGGCGGTGGCACGCGACCGGGCGGCCGACCGGCTCGCGGACCGTATGGAGCGCCGGCTGCACACCGCGCTGGACGTCGGCTTCGGCCCGACCCCCGTGATGGTGCAGCTGGCCCGCGGATCCTTCCCCCGCGTGGAGGTCTCCGGCGAGGGCGCGACCTTCCGCCGGTTCACCGGGGTGGATCTGCACGCCGAACTGGACGACGTGGTGCGCACCGGCGACGGGCTGTCGGTGGCCGACTCCCGGGTCAGCGCCGAGCTGGCCGACGCCGCCCTCGCGGACGCCGTCGCCACGATGACCGGGGGCGCGCTGGGCGCCGCCGCCGTCACCACCGACCCGGGCACGGGCGAACTGGTCGTGCACGCCGGGCCGGCCGGGCGGATCGCCGTCGGTTTCCGGCCGGTGCTGCAGGAGCAGGGCATCCGCTTCGAACGCACCACCGTGCAGGTGGGCGACCGCACGATTCCGGACGCCCTCGCCGCGCAACTGCTCGGCGAGACCCCGCAGGAACTGGACCTGTCCGGGCTGCCGCTCGACCTGACGCCGCGGCGGCTCGCCGTGACGTCGAGCGGGCTGCGGCTGGAGCTGACGGGGGGCAGTACGACCGTGCAGGCCTGAGCCCGGCCCACGCCGACCGTCGTGCCCCCTTTCGAAGACGACCCCCCTCGCACTGCCACTACTGCACGAGGAGCATCTCCGTGGCGACTTGGCTCTATCGGCTCGGTCTCGGCGCATACCGCCGCCGGCGGCTCGTCCTGGCGGCCTGGCTGGCCGTGCTGGCCGGTGCCGTCTGTGCGCTGGTCGTCGTGGGCGGCAAACTCGACAACGAGTTCACGATTCCCGGCTCCGAGTCCCAGCGGGCCCAGGACACGATGGCCGAGGACTTCCCGGCGGCGGCCGGGACCAGCGCGCAGATCGTGTTCACCGCGCCCGAGGGACGCAGGGTGAGCGATCCGCAGGCGGCACAGGGCATCCAGCGCACGCTCGCCGCCGCGCAGGACGCTCCGCAGGTCGCCGCCGTGATCCCGCCGGACCGGGCCGGGACCGTGACGCCGGACGGGCGGACCGCGCTGGCGCAGGTCAACTACGACGTGACCCGGTCCGCCCTGGACGACGGCACGCTCGACGCGCTGGAGGAGACCACGCGGGCCGCCGAGGAGGCGGGGCTGGAGGTGTCCGTCGGCGGGCAGGCGTACGGCAACGGTGTGCTCACCCCCAGCGTGCTCGAACTCCTCGGCGTGGTCGTGGCGTTGGCGGTGCTCGCCCTCACCTTCGGCTCGCTGCTCGCCGCCGGGATGCCGCTGCTGACCGCGTTCGTCGGCGTCGGCACCGGGCTCGCGGGGCTGCTGGCGGTGTCGTCGGGGGTGACGGTGTCGTCGACCGCGCTGAGCCTGGCGCTGATGCTGGGGCTGGCGGTCGGCATCGACTACGCCCTGTTCGTGCTGTCCCGGCACCGCACGCAGCTGGCCCAGGGGATGGACCCGCGTGAGTCCGCCGGGCGGGCGGTCGGTACGGCGGGCAGCGCGGTGGTGTTCGCGGGGACGACGGTCATCATCGCCCTGGTGGGTCTGCTGGTCGTCCGCATCCCGTTCCTGACCGTCATGGGCCTGAGCGCGGCGGCGACCGTGCTGATCGCGGTGCTGGTCGCGGTGACACTGCTGCCCGCGCTGTTCGGCCTCGCGGGCGCACGGCTCGCGCCGCGTCCGGGGTCGCGGGCGGCCCGGCGGGCGGGGGTGGTGGCGGGGCACACCAAGGACACCGGGGACACCAAGGACACCGAAGACACCGAAGACACCGATGACACCGCGGGCATCAAGGACACCGAGGACACCGAGGACACGGCCAAGTCACGCGCGTCCGTCATGGGCCAGCGCTGGGCCCGGCTGGTCACCCGCCGCCCCCTCCTCGTCGTCGTCGCCACCGTCGCCGCCCTGGTCACCCTCGCCCTCCCCGCCGCCGATCTGCGCCTCGCGCTGCCCGACAACGGCACGGCGGCGCACGGGACGTCACAGCGGGAGACCTACGACACCGTCGCCGACTCCTTCGGGCCCGGATTCAACGGGCCGTTGCTGGTGCTCGCCGAGGCGGACACGCCGGGGCAGGACGGGCAGCGGCAGGTGACCACCGTGGCCGGGCGGTTGCAACAGCTGCCGGGAGTGGTGAAGGTGGGGCAGCCGCAGTACGCGCCGGACTCCGGGCGGGCGGTGATCCAGGTGGTGCCCGAGGGCGGCCCGCAGGACGAGTCCACGCAGGATCTGGTGGACGCCATCCGCGACGACGCGGCCACGATCGAGGGCGAGACGGGCGCCGCCGTCTCCGTCACCGGCACCACCGCGATCGGCATCGACGTCTCCGACCGGCTGAGCGCCTCGCTGCTGCCGTTCGCGGCCGTGGTGGTGGGCCTGTGCCTGGTGCTGCTGCTGCTCGTGTTCCGGTCCCTGGTCGTGCCGGTCAAGGCGACGATCGGCTTCCTGCTGTCGGTGGCGGCGTCCTTCGGCGCGGTCGTGGCGGTGTTCCAGTGGGGCTGGCTCGCCGACGCGCTGGACGTGGCCCGGACCGGACCGGTGGTCAGTTTCCTGCCCATCGTGCTGATGGCGGTGCTGTTCGGGCTGGCGATGGACTACGAGGTGTTCCTGGTGTCGAGCATGCGTGAGGAGTGGGTGCGCACCGGGCGGGCCCGGGACGCGGTGGTCGACGGCGCCGGGCACGCCTCACGGGTGGTCACGGCGGCGGCGCTCATCATGTTCGTCGTCTTCGCCAGCTTCGTGACGACCGAGGACGCCATCGTCAAACCCATCGCGTTCTCCCTGGCGTTCGGTGTGCTGGTGGACGCCTTCGTGGTGCGGATGACGCTGGTGCCGGCGGTGCTGGCCATGGTGGGCCGCGGCGCCTGGTGGCTGCCACGGGGACTGGACCGGCTGCTGCCCGACCTGGACATCGAGGGGGCGCGGCTGCACGACGGCCCGCACAAAGAGCCCGTACGGCCGCTGACCGAAATCAAAGCGGGCTCTGGCTGAAATTCCCCGGGAAAACACTCCACCGGCCCGCCTCTCGGGTTCACCGAGAGGCGGGCCGGCATCTTTTGCCGTTAATTTTTCCGCCACGGAAATTAACAGCGGAACATTTGATTCCACCGAAGCCCTTGTGTTTGACTGAAGGCATCGAATCGACATCCGGTTCGAACGGGGGGAGAGCTGACCACTCTCTCGTCAACCTTCGTACGCCCACCTGGCGTATCTTCACTCAGCGCCATCCAATGGTCTGGCCTGCGCAAAGAGGCGCGGGCCGGATTTCCTTTGGCACGCACGATTCCCTCTGCCGTCTTTCGCCCGAGCGGTCGTTTCCCGCTGCCCGAAACAAAGGAATCACGCATGCACCTCGAAGAGAAAATCGCCCCTGCCCGCCGCGCACTGCGTACCGCGGCGCGCCCTGTCATCACCGGCTCCTCGCATTCCTTTCCGGGCACCCGGAGCAGCCAGGACGACCTGTGGCAGGACTTTTTCCTGGATCATTACGAGGGTTTTCCGCTGGCCCGCCGGATATTCGAGAATTCCGGCATCAGCTCCCGCTCCACGGCCGTGGACCCGCGTGCCGAGAAGGAGGTGTCCGGCTGGAGCACCGGGCAGCGCATGGCCCGCTACATCGACGAGGCGGTCCCGCTCGGCAAGCGCACCGTCGCGGGCGCCCTGGAGTCGGCGGGCCTGGCCCCGCAGGACGTCGGCCTGCTGGCCGTGGCCTCCTGCACCGGCTACACCACACCCGGCCTGGACTTACGCCTCGCCGACGAGCTGGGCATGAGCAGCAGGGTCCAGCGGCTGTTCATCGGCCACATGGGCTGCTACGCCGCCGTCCCGTCCCTGGGCGCGGTCTCCGACTTCGTCGCCTCACGCGGCCGCCCGGCCGTGCTGCTGTGCCTCGAACTCACCTCGCTGCACGTCCAGCCGCCCACCCGCGACATCGAACAGATCGTGGCGCACGCCCTGTTCGCCGACGCGGCCGCCGCCGTCGTCCTCGAACCCGACGCGGACTCCGGCTACGAGGTGATCGACGTCGTCGCGGTCACCGACCACTCCACCGCCGACCACATGAGCTGGCAGATCACCGACCTCGGCTTCAAGATGGGCCTGTCGCCCAAGGTCCCGGACGTGCTCGCGCAGCACGTCGGCGAGGTGGTCCGCGACCAGCTGCTCGCCCCGCACGGGCTCAGCCCCGAGGAGGTCACCGGCTGGGCCGTGCACCCGGGCGGCAAGCGGATCCTGGAGGTCGTCGGCGAGCGCCTCGGCCTGCCGGCCGGCGCGCTGGACGCGTCGTACGGCGTCCTCGACGAGTGCGGCAACTGCTCCTCGCCGACCGTCCTGATGGTGCTTCAGCGGCTGCCCCGCACCGACGGCCCGGTGGTCGCCATGGCCTTCGGCCCCGGCCTCACCCTCTACGCGGCCCTGCTGCGCCGGTCCTGACACCGGCCGGGCACCTTCCCGCACCACCCACGGACACCACCCCAAGGACGCACGGAAGGAACAGCTGCGCATGCCCACCCCGACCTCACCGGCACCGGGCCAGGTCTTCGTCACCGGCACCGGCCGCTGCGGCTCCACCCTGGTCTCCGAGCTGCTGCGCGAACACCCGCAGGTCCTCAGCCTGTCGGAGCTCTTCAACCACCTCACCGACATGTACCGGATCACCGCCCGGGTCTTTCCCGAAGGCCCGCTCACCGCGGCGGAGTTCTGGCGGATCCTGTCCTCCCGCAACACCGTCAACAAGCTCCTGACCGCCCACGGACTGGCCCCCAAGGAAGTCCTCTACCGCCCCTCGGCCACCACCCGCTTCCAGGCCGACACCGGCGTCCCGGCCGTCCTCCTCACCACGCTCCCCCACCTCACCGAGACCCCGGACGAGCTGTACGACGAACTCGAGGCCGCGGTCGCCGAGTTCCCGGACGCCGGTGTCGGCGAGCACTACCACCGCCTGTTCGGCCGGCTGTGCGCCCGCTTCGGCAAGGCCCTGTGGGCCGAGCGCAGCGGCGGCTCGCTGATCCTCGCCTCGCAGTTCCGCGAGCACTTCCCCGAGGCCCGCTATCTGCACATCGTGCGCGACGGCCGGGACACCGCCCTGTCCATGAGCCGCCACACCGGTTTCCGCATGGCCGCCGTGGTGATGGCGCTGCACCTGACGCTGGGCCACGACCCGTACGCCGAGCAGCCGTCGCTCGACGCCGAGCGGGACCTGGGCTTCGTACCGGAGGAGCTGCTGCCGTTCCTGCCGGAACGTTTCGACGCCGCCGCCGTGCGCGACTACCGGGTCCCGGTGTCGCTGTTCGGCACCTACTGGGCGGACGAGATGCAGCGCGGCATGGCGGCGCTGTCCGCACTGCCGCAGGAGAACGTGCTGCACCTGTGGTACGAGGACCTGCTCGCCGCGCCCGAGGAGTCCCTGCACCGCATCGGCGAGTTCCTCGGCGCCGAGTTCGTGGACGCCGACTGGGAGCGCCGCTGCGCGGCCAAGGTGGGCGCGCCCTCGTCGTCCTGGCGGGATCTGCCCGACGCCGAGCGGGAGGAGCTGGAGCAGGCGTGCGCCCCCGGCTTCTCGGTGCTCGCCGCGCACGGGGTCGTCCCCCTGGCCGGTACGGCGGCCCCGGCGGCGAGGAGCGGCGCATGAGGACCCCGCCGACCCAGGGCGCCACGGTCTGGCTGACCGGGCTGCCCAGCTCCGGCAAGACGACCCTGGCGCAGGCGCTGGCCAGCCGCCTCACCCGCGAAGGGCACCGCGTCGAGGTGCTCGACGGCGACGAGATCCGCACCTTCCTCAGCGCCGGCCTCGGCTTCACCCGTGAGGACCGCGACACCAACGTGCAGCGCATCGGCCTGGTCGCCGAGGTGCTGGCCCGCAACGGCATCCTCGTGCTGGTCCCGGTCATCGCGCCGTACGCCGACAGCCGCGAGGCGGTCCGCAAGCGGCACGAGGCGAGCGGGACGCCGTATCTGGAGGTGCATGTCGCCACCCCGCTCCAGGTGTGCGCCGTCCGCGATGTGAAGGGCCTGTACGCGCAGGCCCGGGCCGGGCGGCTGTCCGGGCTGACCGGCATCGACGACCCCTACGAGCCGCCGCAGTCGCCGGACGCCAAGGTGGAGACCCAGCTCCAGTCCGTCACCGAGTCGGTGGACGTCGTGCACGCGCTGATGGCGGATCGGGGGCTGCTGTGACCGCCGTGGCCGCCCGGCTCACGCACACCGACGTGCTGGAGTCGGAGGCGGTGTACATCTTCCGCGAGGTGGCCGGGGAGTTCGAGAAGCCGGTGCTGCTGTTCTCCGGCGGCAAGGACTCCGTGGTCATGCTGCATCTGGCGCTGAAGGCGTTCGCGCCGGCGCCGCCGCCGTTCCCGCTGCTGCACGTGGACACCGGGCACAACTTCCCGGAGGTGCTCGCCTACCGGGACCGTGTGGTGGCCACCCATGGGCTCACCCTCCATGTGGCGTCCGTACAGGACTACATCGACCGGGGTGTGCTGCGCGAACGTCCCGACGGCACCCGCAACCCGCTCCAGACGCTTCCGCTGCTGGAGGCCATCAGCGGCGGCGGCTTCGACGCGGTGTTCGGCGGCGGGCGGCGCGACGAGGAGAAGGCCCGCGCGAAGGAGCGGGTGTTCTCGCTGCGCGACGAGTTCGGTACGTGGGACCCGCGCCGCCAGCGGCCCGAGCTGTGGCAGCTGTACAACGGCCGCCATCTGCCCGGCGAGCACGTGCGGGTGTTCCCGCTCAGCAACTGGACCGAGCTGGACGTGTGGCAGTACATCGCCCGTGAGGAGATCGAGCTGCCGTCCATCTACTTCGCGCACGAGCGCGAGGTGTTCCTGCGCTCCGGCATGTGGCTGGCCCCCGGCGACTGGGGCGGCCCCAAGGACGGCGAACCGGTGGAGAAGCGCCGGGTGCGCTACCGCACCGTCGGCGACATGTCCTGCACCGGCGCGGTCCTGTCCGAGGCGTCCGACGTCGACGAGGTGATCGTCGAGATCACCGCCTCCCGGCTCACCGAGCGCGGCGCCACGCGTGCCGACGACCGGCTGTCGGAGGCCGCGATGGAGGACCGCAAACGCGAGGGGTACTTCTGACATGACCGCCGACCTGACGGCTTTCGGCCACCCCCCGCATGTCACCGCCGCCCTGATGATGCGCGGCATCTTCCAGGAGGCCCGGTCCCGGCTGACCGTCGGGGCCGGCGCACAGGAGGGACACGTGAACCCCATGCCCACCCATCCTCTTGAGGCCCCGGCGGCCGAGGCGGACCTGCTCCGCTGGGCCACCGCGGGCTCGGTGGACGACGGCAAGTCCACCCTCGTGGGGCGGCTGCTGCACGACTCCAAGTCGGTCCTCGCCGACCAGCTGGAGGCCGTGGCCCGCGCCTCCTCCGGGGAGGGACCCGACCTGGCCCTGCTCACCGACGGGCTGCGCGCCGAGCGCGAGCAGGGCATCACCATCGACGTGGCGTACCGCTACTTCGCCACGCCCCGCCGCCGGTTCATCCTCGCCGACACCCCGGGCCATGTGCAGTACACCCGGAACATGGTCACCGGCGCCTCCACCGCCGCCCTCACCGTGATCCTCGTCGACGCCCGCAAGGGCGTGGTCGAGCAGACCCGCCGGCACGCGGCCGTGGCGGCGCTGCTGCGGGTGCCGCACGTGGTGCTCGCCGTCAACAAGATGGACCTCGTCGGCTACGAGGAGTCCGCCTTCGCCCGCATCGCCGGGGAGTTCACGCGCCTCGCGACCGGACTCGGCATCCCCGAGGTCACCGCGATCCCGATCTCCGCGCTCGCCGGGGACAACGTCGTCGAGCCGTCCACGCGCATGGACTGGTACGGCGGCCCGACCGTCCTGGCCCATCTGGAGAACGTGCCCGTCAGCGAGGAGGCCGCGGACGCGCCCGCCCGCTTCCCGGTCCAGTACGTCATCCGCTCCGGCGACCGGCGCCTGTACGCCGGTCAGCTCGCGACCGGCGCCCTGCGCGTCGGCGACCGGGTCACCGTGCTGCCGTCCGGGCGGACCACCACCGTCACCGGCGTCGACGTCCTGGGCGCCCCGGCCGAGCTGGTGCGCTCCCCGCAGTCGGGCGCGCTGCGCCTCGCCGACGACCTGGACGTCTCCCGCGGGGACCTGATCGTCCCGGTGGCGGCGTTGCCGGAGGTGTCCCGGGACGTCGAGGCGGCCGTGTGCCATCTGCACGAACGCCCGCTGCGGCCCGGGGACCACGTGCTGCTGCGGCACACCACACGGACCGTGCGCGCGGTGGTCCGGCAGATCCGGGGCGCCGGGCGGCTGGACCTCAACGAGATCGGGCAGGTGGCACTGCGCACCGCCGAGCGGCTGGCGTTCGACCGCTACGAGGACAGCCGCCGCACCGGCTCGTTCGTGCTGATCGACCCGGCCGACGGGGCCACGCTGACCGCGGGCATGGTCGGCGCGACCGCTCCGGGGACCCCCGATGCGGCTGCCTGAGCGCCGCCGCACGTCCCGCCGCTCCCGGCGTCCGCTCCGAGCGGCCCTGGCGCTGCTCCTGCTGCTCCTGCTCGGCGTGGCGGGCTGCGGCTACGGGTCCCGGGCGCCGGGCGCGGCGGCGGCCCCGGCCGTCGGCACGGGTCCGCCGCTGTCGGCGGAGTCGGTCTCCGTCGGCTACTTCGCCAACGTTGCCCACGCCACGCCGCTGGCCGCCGTCCAGGAGGGCTACCTCACCCGCGAGCTGGGCGGCACCCGGCTGCGCACGCAGGTGTTCAACGGCGGCCCGTCGGCGCTGGAGGCGCTCAACGCCGGTGCGGTGGACATCGCGTGGATGGGCCCGTCGCCCGCGATCAACGGCTTCCTGCGCTCCGGTGGCCGTGGCCTCAGGATCGTCTCGGGTGCCGCCTCGGGCGGGGTCGCGCTGGTCGTCGACGCGGACACGAAGGTGCGCGGCACGGACATCCGGGGGCTGCGGATCGCGACGCCCGAGGCGGGCAGCACGCAGGACGTGGCGCTGCTGCACTGGATCCGGCAGCAGGGCTGGAAGGTCGACCCGCGCACCGGACGCGGTGACGTGACGGTCGTACGGCAGTCCGTCAAGGAGATCCCGACGAGCTTCCGGCGCGGCGCGATCGACGGGGCGTGGGTGCCGGAGCCGGTGGCGGCGCAGCTCGTCGCGTCCGGTGGGCGGGTGCTGGTCGACGAGGCGGACCTGTGGGACGGCGGCGCGTTCGTCACCGCGCTCGTGGTGGTCGACCCGTCGTTCCTCGAAGACCATCCGGACGTCGTCGAGGCCGTGCTGCGCGGCGCGGTGCGCACCAACGCCTGGCTGAGGACCCGGCCCGCCGAAGGGCGGGCGGCCGTCAACCGGGCCATCGAGACGCTGACCGGCCGCCCGCTGCCGGACCGGGTCCTCGACGCGGCCTGGCGGCACGTCCGCCTCACCGCCGATCCGCTCGCCGCGACCCTCGCCGAGGAGGCCGACCGGGCCGAACGGCTCGGCCTGCTCGGCGGCAGCCGTGACGCCCTGGACGGAATCCTCGATCTGCGCCCCCTCAACCGGGTCCTCGCCCAGCGGGGCGAGGCGGCCGTGGACGA
Organism: Streptomyces sp. TRM70350; assembly: GCF_019219825.1. Taxonomy (GTDB): domain Bacteria; phylum Actinomycetota; class Actinomycetes; order Streptomycetales; family Streptomycetaceae; genus Streptomyces. Next base: position 39,705 of record NZ_JAHUXH010000035.1, read on the forward strand.
CGCCGGGCTCGGTGCCGCGGCCTCTGGGACAGCCCCCTGAGACAGCCCTCTGAGACCTCCCCGAACCAAAGGATTTGATCCCATGTCAGAAACGGTGCTGCGGGCCGGCGCACCGGCCCGCCCCGTCCTCGTGGCCGAGGCGGAGCGACCCGCCGTACGCCTCACCCATGTCTCCAAGTGGTTCGACACCGCCGGGCGCCGCCAGACGGTCCTCGACGACATCGGGCTGACCGTCGGCCGCGGCGAGTTCGTCTGTGTGCTGGGCGCCTCCGGCTGCGGCAAGTCCACGCTGCTCAACCTGGTCGCGGGCCTGGACCGGCCGTCCACGGGCGCCATCGACGTGCCCGGCGGGCGGCGGCCCGCGCTGATGTTCCAGGACCACGCCCTGTTCCCCTGGCTCACCGCCGGGCGGAACGTGGAACTCGCCCTGCGGCTGCGCGGGGTGCCCCGGCGCGAGCGGCCCGAACAGGCGCGGCGGCTGCTCGACCTGGTCCGGCTGAAGGACGCGTACGGCAAGCGGATCCACGAGCTGTCCGGCGGGATGCGCCAGCGCGTCGCCCTGGCCCGCGCGCTGGCCCAGGACGCCGACGTGCTGCTGATGGACGAGCCGTTCGCCGCGCTCGACGCCATCACCCGCGATGTGCTGCACGAGGAACTCACCCGGATCTGGGCCGAGAACAACCTCACCGTCCTGTTCGTCACCCACAACGTCCGCGAGGCGGTCCGGCTCGGGCAGCGGGTCGTGCTGCTGTCCTCCCGGCCGGGCCGGATCGCCCGCGAGTGGGCCGCCACCGGCACCCCGGAGGCCGCCCTCACGGCCCTGGTCACCGACGCGTTACGGGAGGAGATACGCCGCCATGGCCGCCGGTGAGACGGTCACGACCCGCAAGGTCCAGGAGACCGCGGCCGTCGAGGCGGGCCTGGACGCGCTGGACAGCGCGCCCGCCGGGTCCGCCCGGACGCCTGTCGGACGGCTGCTGCGACAGCGGCTGCTGCCGCCCGTGGTGGCCGTCGTCCTGGTCCTGCTCGCCTGGCAGGCCGCGTACGAGGCCGAGCTCAGGCCGGACTATCTGCTGCCGTCCCCGGCCGACGTGGGGCGGGCGCTGTCCGACCAGTGGTACGAGGGGACGCTGTTCTCGACGGTGTGGACCAGCATGGAGCGCGGCGCGCTCGGTTTCGCCGTGGCCGTGCTCATCGGGACCGGGACGGGGCTGCTGCTCAGTGCGCTGCGGCCGCTGCGGGTCGCCGTCGGGCCGGTGCTGTCCGGGTTGCAGTCGCTGCCGTCGGTGGCGTGGGTGCCGGCCGCGGTGGTGTGGTTCGGGCTGACCGACGCCACGATCTACGCGGTGATCCTGCTCGGCGCCGTACCGTCCATCGCGAACGGGCTGCTGACCGGGGTCGACCAGGTGCCGCCGCTGTATCTGCGGGCCGGGCGGGTGCTCGGCGCCACCGGGGCCGCCCGGGTGCGGTACGTGCTGCTGCCGGCGGCGCTGCCCGGCTACCTGGCAGGCCTCAAGCAGGGCTGGGCGTTCTCCTGGCGGTCCCTGATGGCGGCCGAACTCATCGCCAGCTCCCCGGAGCTGGGACTCGGCCTCGGCCAGCTCCTGGAGAACGCCCGCTCCTACCAGGACATGGCGCTGGTGCTCGCCACCATCGGGGAGATCCTCGTCGTGGGCATCGCGGTGGACCTGCTGCTGTTCGCCCCGCTGGAGCGGCGGATGCTCCGGTCGCGAGGTCTCGCGGGGGCCCGGTGACGGTAGCGCCGGGGCGGGTCGTATCTGCTGTACTGGCCGGGTGAGCGGGTCGTCGTGGCTGCTGCGGCTGGCGCCCTCGGCGGCGCCGCCGGAGCCGGTGTGCTCCCCCGAGACCCTGGCCGCGGCGCGCGGGCCGCTGGGGCCGGGGCCGGTCGGCTGGGCCGTCGAGGTCGCCCGGGACATGGCGGCGCACATCGTGCGGCACGTGCCGGAGCACGGCGGGCCCGGCGCGTATCCGCCGTTCCACCGGGCGGTGGAGGCGACGGTGCTGCAGGCGCTGCGCGGGCTGCTCACCGAACCGGAGCCGAAGGGCTCGCTGGTGGTGCCCGAGGCGATGGCGAGCAACGCCGAACTGGCCCGCCGCAACGTTCCGTTGGAGCGGGTGCTGCGCGGGGTGCGGCTCGGGCACGCCTATCTGCACGGGCGGCTGATGGAGGCGCTCGACAAGGAACCGGACGACGTCCGGATCCAGGAGAGCCACCGGGTCAGCGAGCTGCTGTTCGTCTACGCCGACGTGCAGGCCAGCCGGCTCGCCGAGGAGTACGTCGCCGAGCGGGACCGGTGGCGGCGCGGCCGGGAGGCGGCCCGCCGCCGGATCGTGGACGACCTGCTGGCCGGGCGGCTGGTCGGCGGGGCGGTCGCGGCCCGCACGCTCGGCTACGAAATGGCCCGCCACCACGTGGCGTTCATCGTCACCTCCGGTGCGCCCGACACATCCGTGGAGGAACTGCGGCTGCTGGCCGGTGAGTTGAGCCGGGCGGCCGGGGCGGAGAGCCTGCTGAGCGTGGCGGCGGGCAGCGCGGAGCTGTGGGCGTGGGCGTGCTGGCCGGCCGAGCCGCCGCGCGACGCGCTCGCCCGCCTGCCGAGGCTGGTCCCCGAACGCCGGCCACTCCTGGCCGCTCTGGGGCCGGTGGGGTACGGCGCGGAGGGCTTCCGGCGCAGCCACCGCGGCGCCCGCGAGGCACAGCGCGTGGCCCGCTTCGGCCACACGGGCTGGCTGTGCGACTACGCCGACGTGAGCACGGCGGCCCTGCTCACCGCCGATGTGGAGCATGCCCGGTGGTTCGCCGCGCGGGTGCTCGGGGGGCTGGGCGCCGATGATCCGCGGGTGCGGGAACTGCGGGAGACGCTGCGGGTGTATCTGGCGGAGGGCCGCAGCCCGCAGGGGGCTGCGGAGCGGCTGTTCGTGGCGCGGAACACGGTGACGTACCGGGTGCGGCGGGCGGTGCGGCTGTTGGGGCGGCCGCTGGAGCAGGACGCGCTGGAGCTGCGGATGGCGCTGGAGATCGTGCGGCTGCTGGGGCCGGGGCAGTGAGCGATGTGGCTGGTCGCGCCCACGCGGCGGAGCCGCATATCGATACAGCCCCGCGTCCCTTCAGGGCGTTGCATGAAGCCCGTGTCCCAAATATCTGCCGGAGTTTGGGCGGTCGGACCAACGCCCGCGGCGCCCAACGGTCGTTGACTGCTTGACGAGGTCGAACTTCCGGGGCCCGGCAGGGCAACGGGAGAACAACAGCACCCGACTTCGCATCCGCACCGCGTACCCGCAGCCCCGTACGCCCCCTCAGCCTCCCCCGGGATCCGCCATGCCCACCTTCCCCGCACCCACCCGCCGCACCCTCCTGCGCACCGCCGCCGTCGCGTCCGGCATCACCGCGGCCGCCGCGCTCCCCCTGCGCCCCGCCCCCGCGGTCGCCGTACCGCACAAGGGCACCCAGCTCGTGCTGCTCGGCACCAGCGGCGGCCCCGTCCCCATGCACGGGCGGGCCGGTATCTCTTCCGCGCTGGTCGTCGACGGGCGGGCCTATCTCGTGGACTGCGGGCCGGGCACGTTCGGCCGGTACGCGGAGGCCTGGCTGACGGCCGAGCAGCTCACCGCCATGTTCGTCACGCATCTGCACTCCGACCATCTGTCGGACCTGTACCCGCTGCTGTGGCTGCGGTTCGGCGGGTTCCAGCCGCTGGGCGGGCCGGTGCACATCTACGGCCCCGGTTCCGCCGGGACACTCCCCGCCGTCCATCCCGCCGGGCGCCGGGTCCGGACCGTCAGCCCGGCCGATCCCACCCCGGGCACCAAGGACCTGATCACCGCCCAGATCGCCGCGACCGCCTACGACATCAACGTCCGGATGCGCAGCGAGGGCTGGCCCGACATCCGGGAGCTGATCGTGCCGCACGACATCCGGTTCCGCCCGCCCAGGGGCGCCGGGCCCCGGAAGCTGATGGCGCCGCCGATGGAGCCGTTCGAGGTGATGCGGGACGAGCGGGTGCGGGTCACGGCGGTGCTGGTGGAGCACCCGCCGGTCTACCCGTCCTTCGCCTACCGCTTCGACACCGCCGACGGGTCGGTCGTGTTCAGCGGCGACACCGCGCCCTGCGCGAACGTGGCCCGGCTGGCGCGCGGCGCGGACATCCTCGTGCACGAGGTGGTGGACCTGGACACCCTCGCCCTGGGCGGGCTGAAACCGGCCCAGCAGCGGCACATGGAGATCAGCCACACCGACGCCACCCGGGTCGGCCCGCTCGCCGAACGCGCCGGTGTGCCCACGCTGGTCCTGAGCCACCTCGTGCCCGGCGCCACCAACATCGTCCCGGACACCACCTGGCACGCCAAGGCGAGCCGGGGCTACTCCGGGCGCGTGGTCGTCGGCCGTGACCTCACCCGCCTGCCGGTCGGCGCCGCCGCCCGCCCGGACTGAGCGCCGCCCCGGCCGATCTCGCCGCGCAGCCGCCGGGCGCGCAGCACCAGTTCCAGTTCGAAGCGCCGGTCGGGGTCGTCGATCTCGTCGCCCCACAGCTCCCGTATCTGCCGCAACCGGTACCGGACGGTCTGAGGATGCACCCCGAGCCGCGCCGCCACCTCCGGCGCCCCGCCCCGCGTCTCGAGCCAGGCCAGCAGCGTCTCCGCGAGCCGCCGCGCGTGGGCGGGCCCGCAGTGCGCGAGCGGGGCGAGGCAGCGCAGCGCCAGGTCGTCGAGGAGTTCCTCGGGCTGGAGCAGCACCAGCGCCTCGGTGTGCTCGGTGCAGAACAGCACCTCCCCGGCGGGCAGCAGCCGCCGCTCCATCAGGCGTACGGCGGCCTCGGCCCAGCGCAGCGACTTCGCGGCGTCGGCCAGCGGCACCGGCGGCCCGATCGCGCCCGCCCAGCCGCCGAGCGCCCGTTGCAGCAGCTCGACGCGCCCGGCGGCGTCCGGCTCGGGCACGACCATACGGGGCTGCTCGTACTCCAGGTCGAGCAGCACGCCCTGTCCGACCGCGGGCGCGACCGCCTCCCGCGCCGGGCGCAGCAGCACCCCGACGGCGACCTTCTCGGGCAGCGGCCAGCCGATCCGGGCGGCGCGTTCGGCGAGGGCGTCGGCGGGGTCGCCGCGGTGACGTTCGGTGAGCAGCAGCTCCATGAGGCGGCGCTGCAGGCGCAGGCGTTCCCCGGCCTGGCGGGCGGCGGCCTCGGCGTATCCGCGCACGGACTGGTCGACCAGGCCGTCGAGGTACTCGTAGCCCGCGTCGACCAGCTCGTACATCGCGGGCGGCGGGATCTGAACGCGCTGGCCGATGTCGGCGAAACGGCGCCAGGCCAGCCGTACCCCCATCCGGTAGATCGCCTGGAGGGAGTCGAGGGTGCGGCCGTTGTAGCCCTCGCCGCGGCCGAAGTCCTGGAAGACGCCGGGCGGCACGGTGGGGCGGCCCGTCGAGTAGTCGGCGTGCTCCAGGTGCTGCACGAACACCTCGATGGCCCGCCGGATGCCGACCAGCGCCATCGGCTCGCCGTTCTCGTCCAGCACGAGCGGCAGGTGCGGGTACTCGCGGCGGATCTCGCGCAGGATCTCCTCGGCCAGCGCGGGTGCCTCGGCCATGGCGATCGCCGCGAACCGGCGCACCTGGAGCCGGGGCACCTCGTGCCAGGCGGAACGGGACGCGCCGGCCGTGCCGGTGGGGGCGGCCGGGGCGGCCTGGGTGACGGTTGCCGGGCGGGCGGTCACCGGTCAGCTCCCCTGACCTGCTTGTTCGTAGGTGATCAGCGGACTGTTGGGTTGCTCGGGGGTGGCTTCGAGCAGCGCGACGACGCCGAGCGCGGCGGCCACGGCGAGGGCGGCCGCGACCACGACGGTCACGGTGGCGGCGATCAGTCTGGACATGCGGGGTCAGCCTCTCTGGTCCGGAGTCCGGAGGTCGTCCCACCCCGGCGCGCCCGCCCCTGCCCGTCGGCCCAGTCTCGGCGCGTGTTCGAGTGCCGTCAAGGGCCGGTATCGGACCGACGCTCACGTTGTGACGTGACGTCAGGTACAACAAGCGCCGAAATTGTCATGCCGGTGAGTAGCCGCGACGAACGCCTGGGCGAAAACTGTCCACCCCACCCCGAGCACAGCCTGTCCACAGCCCCGGCTCAACAGGTACCCCCCTTCCCCACATCGAGTACCGCACCCCGAGACGAGTTGGAGCACCCATGCCCCAGCACGTGCCGCCCCCGCTGCGCGCCGCGCTCCCCCGGCCGCAGCAGCACCACTCGGCGCTTCCCCCAATCCCGCGCCGCATCGTTTTCCTCGCCCACCGGGACCTCGGCAACCCGGCCGCGGGCGGCTCCGAGCTGCTCGTCGACCGGCTGGCCGAGGGCCTGACCCGCCTCGGCCACCAGGTCACCCTCCTGTGCGGCGGCCCCGCGGCCTTCCGTGAGTACCGGGTCGTCTCGGCGGGCGGCCCCTACGGCCACTATCTGCGCGCCCGCTCGGCCTTCGCCCGCCAGGTCGGCGACTGCGACCTGCTGGTCGAGGTGTGCAACGGCATGCCCTACCTCGCCCCCCTGTGGCATCGCGGCCCCACCCTGTGCCTGGTCAACCACGTCCACTCCGACCTGTGGCGGATGCGCTTCGGCGGCCCGCTGGCGCCCGCCGCCCGGATCGGCCGAAGACTCGAACACTGGGCGCTGACCGGGGTGCAGTCCCGCGGTCTGCTGGTCGCCGTCTCTCCCTCCACCGCCCATGCGCTGCGCGCGCTCGGCGTGGAACGCGAACGCATCCGGGTCGTCCACAACGGCGTCGAGGAACCCGGCCCGCGCGCCGACCGCTCGCCCGAGCCGCTGTTCGTGGCGGTCGGCCGACTCGTCGAGTACAAGCGCATCGACCTGCTGCTGCGGCTGTGGGAGCGGGTCCGCCCGGTCACCGGTGGCCGACTGGTGATCGTGGGCGACGGGCCGGAACGGGAGCGGCTCGCTGCGCTGGCCGGGCCGGGGGTCGAGTTCACCGGGCATGTTTCCGAGGCCGAGAAGCACCGGTTGCTGTGTGCGGCGTGGCTGCTGCTGCATCCGTCGGCGGTGGAGGGCTGGGGGCTGGTCGTGACGGAGGCGGCGGCGCGGGAGACGCCGACGGTCGGGTTCGACGTGCCGGGGCTCAGGGACTCCGTGGTCGACGGTGAGACCGGTTTGCTGGCCGCGGGTGAGTCCTCCTTCGCGGCGGCCTGGTGCACGCTTGCGCTGTCGCCGCATCGCCGTGAGCTGATGGGGAAGGCGGCGCGGGATCGGGCGGCGCGGTATCGGTGGGACCGGACGGTGCGTCAGTTCCGGGCGGTGGCCGCGGAGGCCCTGCGGGGCTGGGTGCGATGACGCCTATTCGCCGTGCGCCTACGGCCGTCCGGCGACTGCGGGTCGTTCGTGGCTGGTCACGCAGTTCCCCGCGTCCCTTCTCGGCGTCACCTCACCGGGGTTTCAAGGATCCGTCTTTCCGTCGCTCCCTTGCCCTCTTCCGCGCCTTCCGGCACGAGCAGGACGACCCCGACGCCTGCTACTCCCTCCTCGCCCGTGATGCCGTCGATCAGGTCGAGGCGTACGACGGGTCGGTTGCCGGACGGGTCGTCGTGGACGTCGGTGGGGGCAGTGGGCACTTCACCGAGGAGTTTCGGAGGCGGGGTGCGCACGCCTACCTGTTCGAGCCCGACGTGCGCGAGCTCGGCGAGAAGCCGCCCGACGGGGCGGTGATCGCCGACGGCTATCTGCTGCCGCTGTCCGACGGGGTCGCCGACGTCACCTTCTCCTCCAACGTCCTGGAGCACGTGGCCGACCCGCAGACCTTCCTCAGCGAGTTGGCGCGCGTGACCCGGCCCGGCGGGCTGATCTACGTGTCGTTCACCAACTGGCTGTCGCCGTGGGGCGGGCACGAGTGGGCCCCGTGGCACTACTTCGGCGCCGAGCGGGCCCGCGCCCGCTACCGGCGCCGTACCGGAAAGCCCGCCAAGCACACCCTCGGCGAGAACCTCTTCGCCGTGCACATCGGTCCCACCCTGCGGCAGGTCCGCGCCCGCGACGACGTCACGCTCGTCACGGCGCGCTCCCGCTACTGGCCCTTCCTCCCGGAGGCCGTCGTCAAGGCACCCGGCATCCGTGAGGTGGCCACCTGGAATCTCCTCCTCATCCTCCGGCGGTGTCCCCCATGACGACCACGGTCCAGGCCCCTCCCCCGGCAGCCGTCCCCACCACCGCGACCACCGCGGGCCCCCCGGAGGGCCCGCGGTCGCGGCGCTGGCTGCTGGGGTTCTGGGCCGTGGTCCTCGTGCTGTTCCTCGCGGTGCGGCCGGGCCGGCAGACCTTCGACACCAAGCTCGGGGTGACCGTCGACCCCGGCCAGTTCCTCGCCGATCTCGGCCAGCTGTGGCACGACCGGGGCGGCTTCGGCGGCATCCAGGACCAGTACGTCGGCTATCTGTGGCCGATGCTTCCCTTCCACTGGCTGTGCCGGGCGGTCGACCTGCCGGTGTGGCTGGCGGAGCGCCTGTGGATGTCTCTCGTGGTGTCCGTCGCCTTCTGGGGCGCGCTGCGGCTGGCGGAGCGGCTGCGGATCGGCAGTGGCGCGTCCCGGCTGCTCGCGGCGGTGGCGTACGCGCTGTGGCCGGTGTTCACGATCGTCGTCGGCTCGACGTCGGCCGCCGCGCTGCCCGGCGCCTTCCTGCCGTGGGTGCTGCTGCCGCTGACCGACGAGCGGTACAGCGCCCGCGTGGCCGCGCTGCGGTCGGCGCTGGTCATCCCCTTCATGGGCGGGGTGAACGCGGCCTCGACGCTGGCGTCCCTGCTGCCGGTGGGCCTGTATCTGCTGTCCCGCCCGCCGGGTCCACGGCAGCGGAAGCTGATCGCCTGGTGGGTGCCCGGCATGATCGTGGCGACCGCCTGGTGGTGGATTCCACTGCTGTTGCTGGGCGTGTACGGGGAGAACTTCCTTCCGTACATCGAGAGTTCCGCCACGACCACGGCCACCATGTCGGCCACGGAGGCACTGCGCGGCGCCGGGAACTGGGTGGCGTATCTGCACTTCGGTGAGGCGTGGCTGCCGGCCGGGTGGACCGTGGCCTCCTCGGTGATCGTGATCCTCTGCTCGGCGTTCGCCGCGGGACTGGGGCTGGCCGGGCTGGCGCGGCGGGACATGCCGGAGCGGCGCTGGCTGGTGCTGACCGTGCTCGTGACCGGGCTGGTCCTGCTCGCGGGGTACGGCGGCGCGTTCGGGGCGCCCTTCCACGACACCGTGCAGGACTGGCTGAACGGCTGGCTGGCGCCCTTCCGGAACATCTACAAGTTCCAGACGGGCCTGGCGCTGGCCCTGGTCCTGGGCCTCGCCCACCTGGTCGCCGTGGCGGCGGAACCGCGCGGGGCCCGGCGGGTACGCGGACGCCGGTTCGCCCCGCTGGTCGCGGCGGTGCTGGTGCTGCCGGGGCTGGTGTGGCCGTACCTCAACGGGTCGATCCTCAACCCGGGGTCCTTCCAGGAGCTCCCCAGGTACTGGCAGGCCACCGCCGACTGGCTGGAGAAGTACTCCCCCGACTCGCGGGCCCTCGTCGTCCCGGCGACCGCGCACGGCATCTACACCTGGGGCTCCCCCATCGACCAGCCCCTCGACGTGCTCGCCGAGTCCCGCTGGGCGCAGCGCGACTACGTCCCGTTCGGCACGCCCGGCAACCGCCGCGCGATGGACGCCGTGGAGCAGGCCCTGCTGACCGGCGGCGAAGTCCCGGGCCTGGCCGACTACCTGAGCCGTGCGGGCATCCACTACGTCGTCGTACGCAACGATCTCGACCCCGACCAGATCGGTGCCGTCCCGACCACGATCGTCAAGCGCACGCTGGAGCAGTCCGGCTACCAGCGGGTGACCGGGCTCGGCCCGGTCATGACGGGCGGGCGGATCGCGGACGACACCCCGCTCCAGGTCGAGGGCCTCTACCCACGGCAGCGGGCGGTGGAGATCTACCAGCCCCCGGGGGAGGGGGTGCCGCGGCCGGGACAGGCGGGGTTGTACCCGATCGCCGACACGGCCGTCGTCTCCGGCGGCCCCGAGTCCCTGCTGCCGCTCGCCTCCGACCTGCGCGGCCGGGCGACCGTGCTGGCCGGTGACCACCACCCCGGCCTCGGCTCCCCGCCGCTGCAGGTGACCGGCGACGGGCTGCGCCGCGCGGACACGCGGTTCGGGCTGGTCAACGCCAACACCTCGTACACGTACACCAAGGACGAGCGGAACGCGCCCGACGCCCACCAAAACGCCGGTGAGCCACCGCACCAGATCCTGCCGGTGACCGGCCTCGACCACCAGACGGTGGCCGAGCTGCGCGGGGCGCGGTCGGTGACGGCGTCCTCGTACGGCAGCTGGCTCTTCCATCTGCCGCAGTACGACCCGGTCAACGCCTTCGACGGCAACCCGGACACCGCGTGGACGGAAGGGTCGGACGGGTCGCCGAACGGGCAGTGGCTGCGGATCGAGTTCGCGGGCTCGGGCTCGGGCTCGGGCTCGGACGAGTACGACATGCCGTCGTCGTTCGAGGTGACGCCGCTGCCGCAGGAGAGCGTGCGGGCGGCTCCGACACGGGTGCGGGTGGAGACCGAGCGAGGGTCGGTGACCAGCTTCCTCCAGCCGAACGGGATGACGCAGAGCGTCAGGGCCCCGGCGGGCGCGACGCGTTGGATGAAACTGACGATCGTCGACTCGGTGGCCCGCAAGGCCGGGCTGACCGGGGCGGGCTTCGCCGAGATCCGGCTGCCGGACGTGCAGGTGACGCGCCTGCTGCGGCTGCCGACGGACGTCTCGTCGGCGGCCTCGGAGATCGTCTCCCTGCACCGCCCGGCCGACCCCACCGGCATCTCCCCCACCGGCACCGAGGCGGGCCTGCACCGGCGCTTCACGACGACCGGGGCGGGGACGTACGAGGTGAAGGCGAGCGCGGTGCCGGTGCCGGGCGAGGAACTGGACCGGCTGCTCTACGAGATCGCGCCCGACCAGCGCAGCCGCATCACCGCCACCGCCGACTCCACGGCCCGGCTCGGCGCGGGGCTGTCCGCGCGCAACCTCACCGACGGCGACCTGACCACGGCGTGGATCGCGGGCGACCAACCCACGATCCATCTGCGCTGGCAGGGCAAGCAGCCGGTGAGCGAGCTGGTGCTGGCGGCGGCGGGCGGCCTGTCCACCCGCCCCACCGAGGTGCGCATCAGCTCCCCCGACGGGGCGGCGAGCGCCGGAGTGGACGAGAACGGCTGGGTGCGGTTCCCGGCGATCACGACGGACCGCCTGGACATCACGGTCACCGAGACGGCCCCGCTCACCCTCTACAACCCGGTCGTCGACGAGGACCTGCACCTGCCGGTGGGCCTCACCGAGGCCTACCTCCCGGCCCTCGACAGCTACCGCACCCCGCAGCCCCGTCCCGACCGGGAGTTCTCGCTGCCGTGCGGTCGGGGGCCGGTGCTGGCGGTGGACGGGGAGCTGTACCGGACCAGCGTCAAGGGCACGGTACGGGACCTCACGGAACGCCGGCCGGTGGAGGTGTCGCTGTGCCCGTCGGACGGTGTGGAACTGTCCGAGGGCGCGCACCGGGTCGAGGCGGGCGACGCCGGTCCGCTGGTCCTGACGGACGTGACCCTGACGCGCGGCACCGTGACCGAGCCGGTGTCCACCGGCCGTGACCTGCGGATACGCGACTGGCTCGGCGACCGCCGCGAGGTGACGGTCGGCTCGGGCGCGGCCTCGTACCTGACGACGTACGAGAACTTCAACGACGGCTGGGAAGCCACGCTGAACGGCGAGGAGCTGACCCCGGTCCGGCTGGACGGCTGGCAGCAGGGCTGGCGGATCCCGGCCGGGGCGGGCGGCACGGTCAAGCTGTCGTACGAGCCGTCGACGACGTACGAGGCCGGGCTGGTCGGCACCGGGGTGGGGCTGGCCGGGCTGGTCGGCCTGGTGCTGTGGCGGCGGCGCGCACCCAATCCCGACGCGCCGCAGCCGGTGCCCCCGACGCCGGGCCTGTGGCTGGGCACGGTGGCGCTGACGCTGGTCGGCGCGGTGATCGCCGGGTGGTTCGCGCTGCTGGTGCCGGTGCTGGCCGTGCTGGCGTACCGGCGGCACGCGCTGCTGGTGCCGGTCGCGTTCGTGGCGCTCGCGGGAGCCGGTGTGGTGGCGGCGACGGGGGCGGGTGAGCCGGCCGGGGACGGCGGCGGCGCCTTCTCGCACGCGGCCCAACTGCTCGCGCTGATCGGCCTGTTCGCGGCGCTGGTGAGCGTGCGGGAACGGCGCGGTGGAGACACCACGGCGGTCCTGCCGCCGGTGGCGGACCCGACGCAGCCCCTGCCGCGCCGCAGGAGGGCCGTGCAGGACCCGTTCCCGCGCGCGGAGGCCGGGCCACCGGTCTCGGCGCGCGGTCCCGGCAGCCCGGAACTCAAAGGGGGAGACGGCATCCGATGACCGCACTGGACAACGCGACGCCCCGCCCGGCGGTGCGGATCCCGTTCCCGGTCGTGGACGAGGTGGCCCGCCACTGCCTCCAGGACGAGGAACCGGAGACGGTCCACATCGAGGTCCACCTCCCGGGCCCCCTGGACCCACCGCGCCTTCGCAAGGCTTTCACGGAGGCGTTGCGGCGCCATCCCCGCATCCTGATGCGCGAGGCTCCGGGCCCGTGGTACCGCCGCCGCTACGAGTGGGAGCTGACGGAGGAACCGGATGTGGAGGTGGTGGGCTTTCCGGCGCCGGGCAGGGATGCGCTGGAGGACGCCAGGACGAGGGCCCTGACCCAGGCCCCGCCGCTGTCACTGTCCCCGCCGGTCCGGTTGGAGGCGGTGAGCGTCCCCAACGGCACTGTCCTCTTCCTGACCATCAACCACACCGCCCTCGACGGCCCGGCCTGCCTGCGCGTCCTGGCCACCGCGGCGGAGCTGTACGGCGGCCGCGACAACTCGCCCGCGGCCCCACCCACCCGTGCGGCCGAAGCCGTACCGCCCGCCGAGGCCACCCCCTCCCACTGGACCCCACCCGCCCGCGTGGCCCCCGGCACCCCCGACCCCTCCCCCGGCAACGGCATGCTCGTCACCGACCTCCCCCTCCCCCACCGCCCCAAAGGCGCCCCCTACACGGTCAACGACCAGCTCATGGTCACCACCGCCCTCACCCTCGCCCACTGGAACCGCGAACACGGCGCCCGTCCCCGCCCGCTCCGCATCACCATGCCCGTGGACGACCGGCCCCGCGACACGACGATGCCGATGGGCAACGGCACCCGTCTGGTGGAAGTCCCCTTCTCACCGGCCGAGTTGACCACGCAGGACATGCCCGCCCTGCTGCGCCGCACGGCCCGCCGCACCCGCGCCCTGAAGTCCCTCCCCCGCCCCCAACTGGGCCACGGCGCCGCCCTCCTGACCGCCCCCGTCGTCCCCGTCCGCTGGCGTGCCGCCCTCACCCGCACCCTCCGCCGGGCCGCCGCCCCGTGGACCTCCACGACGCTCCTCAGCAACATCGGCCGCATCCCGTATCCCCTGGACTTCGGCGAGGAGGCGGGCCGCGCGCACGCGGTGTGGTTCTCGGCCCCCGCCCGCATGCCCCGCGGCCTCACGGTCACGACCGCCTCCACTGCGGGCCGCCTCCACCTGGCCCTGCGCTGGTCCCGCACCCTCCTCGGCCCCGGCGACGGCGCCCACCTACGGGACCTGTTCGAGCACTACCTGCACACGACGGAGGTCCCCCGATGACCACCACCGCACCCCCAAGGGGCCTCCGCGACTTCTACGAGAACCCGGCCGTCCCGGTCGCCTCCGGCACCCCCCGCAGCCTCCGCCAGGCGCGCATGCTCGCCACCGCCCTCGGCGCGAGCACCGCACCGGGCCTCATCCTCGACATCGGCTGCGGCGACGGCACCGCCGCCGCCACCGCCGCCCCGCTCCTCCCCGGCCACCGCATCATCGGCGTCGACTGGTCCCAGGACGCCCTCACCCGCGCCCGCCCCCGCCTCGCATGCGCGATCCGCGGCGAACTCACCGACGGCGGCCTGCCGTTCCGTACCGCCGCCGCCGACGCCGTCCTGTTCAGCGAGGTGATCGAGCACCTGACCGACCCGGACGCGGCCCTCGACGAGATCCGCCGCGTGCTGCGCCCGGGCGGCCACCTGATGCTCTCCACCCCCAACCTCGCCGCCTGGTACAACCGGGCCCTCCTCCTGGCCGGCGTCCAGCCAGTCTTCTCCGAGGTGAGCCTGCGCGCCATCCACGGGCGTCCGGGCCGGGAGGTCGTAGGACATCTGCGGCTGTACACGGCCCGCGCGCTGCGGGAGTTCGTCGCGGCGGCGGGCTTCGAGGTCGTACGACTGGAAGGGGCCCCCTTCCACGGCGTACCGCGTCCGCTGCGCGCCCTGGACCGGCTCGCCTGCGCCCGACCACCCCTCGCCTCGATCCTGCTGCTGCACGCGCGAAGGACCTAGGCCGTGTGGTGGGGAGTGGCCGCGGCCCTGCTCGCGAACGTCCTGTACAGCAGCGGCTTCGTGCTGGAGAAACGGGCGCTGGCCGCGCTGCCCGAGGTCACCGTCCGCCGCCCGGGCCGCCTGCTGCGCCTGGTGCTCGGCAGCCCGCTGTGGATCGGCGGCTCGCTCGCCCTCGCGGCCGGTTTCGCCGCCCAGCTCATCGTCTACCGCACCCTGCCGATCGCGGCCGCGCAGGGCATCTTCGTCTCCGGACTCGTGCTGCTCGTCCTGCTCTCCGCGCGGCTGCTGGGCGAGGAGACCAGCGGACGGGAGCGGTACGCGCTCGCCGCGATCCTCGCCGCGCTGCTGATGGTCGTCCTCTCCCTGGACGAGGGCACGGACACCGTCAGCCGCGGCGCCCCCTATCCGCTGGTGCTGCTGCTGTGCGTGCCGTCGCTCGCGTGCGGCGTCTGGCTGTACCGCGCCGCCGAGCGCCGCGCCCTGCGCCGGCACCGGATGCCGACGACGGGCGTGGAGTACGGGGTGGCGGTGGGCCTGCTCTACGGGGTCAGCTCGCTCGCCATCAAGGGCCTCTCCGGCTACTGGTCGGCCAGTGACATCGGCGGCGCGCTGCTCGCCGTACTGCGCTCCCCGTACCCGTACCTGCTGCTCTTCACCGGCGCGTTCGGCCTGGTCATGTCGCAGGCGGCGCTGCAACGCTGCCGGGCCTCGCTGATCGTGCCGGTGTGTACGACGGTGACCTGCCTGTACACGGCGGTGCTCGGCACGCTGTCGTTCGGCGAGGCGCTGCCGGACGATCCGCTGCGGCTCGCCCTGCGGCTGGCGGGCACGGCGCTCGCGGTCACCGTGCTGCTGACCATGCCGAAGCACGACACCGCTCCCCAGGCCCCCGCCTCCCCCAAGGAGTTGACCCCACCATGAGTTCCTCCCCGAGCACCTCCACGGGTATCGACGACCAACTGCTGAAGATCCTGGCGTGCCCCCTCGACAAGGGCCCGCTGCACCTGCTGCCGCCGGACGAGCCCGGGACGTCGGCCCAGGTGCTGTACAACCCGCGCCTGCGCCGCCGCTACCCGATCGTCGACGGCATCCCGCAACTGCTGCCGTCGTCCGGCGAACAGGTCTCCGAGGACGAGCACGAGGACTTCCTCAAACGAATGGGCCCATGACGATGGGCGTGCGCATGGGCCCTTGACCGGACCGCCCATGGCGCACGGTCCAAAACAGGACGGCGCAAGACGCTCGACCAAAGACGGACGGCACATGACGCACGGTCCATGACGAGCGGCGCAAGACGGACGGCCCAAGACGGACGGCCCAGACGCACAGCCCAGACGCATAGCCCGAGGCGCACGGCCCAAAGACGGTCCAAGACGCTCGACCCAAGACGCACAGCCCGAGACGCACAGCCCGAAGACGGACGGCCCGAGACGGACGGTCCAAGACGCACGGCCCAAAGACGGACGGCCTCGGACCCGAGGCCTCGGAACCGGAAACGGAAGGCCCCATGACCACGCTCGCCGCCCGCCTCGCCCCCTTCCTCCCGGCCCGTCTCGTCGCGGCGGCCGCCCGCGCGGTCTACCCCCGCTTCGAACCGGAGCTGGCGAGGATCGCCGAGCTGTGCCCGCCCGGCTGCGGTACGGCGGTGGACATCGGCGGCTGGTACGGGCCCTGGACCCGCCGCCTGTCCCGCCACGCCCGCCAGGTGGTGACCATCGAACCGGTCCCGCACCTGGCCCACCTGCTCTCCGCCACCGCGCCGCCCAACGTCCGGGTGATCCAGGCCGCCGCCGCGGACCGCCCCGGACGGGCGCGCCTCTGGCTGCCGCCCGACGGCACCGGCAACCGGGGCGTGTCGTCCCTCGTCCGGAGGGACATCCACGCCCACGCGGTGGACGTCCGCTGCGTCGCGCTGGACGATCTGAGCCTGCGGGACGTCGGTTTCATCAAGATCGACGTGGACGGCAGCGAGCTGGCGGTCCTGCGCGGCGGGACGGCTCTGCTGACCCGCGACCGCCCGGCTCTGTTCGTCGAACTGGAGTCCCGTATCCAACCCATCTCGCCCGTCCTGACGTATTTGGCGATGCTCGGATATGACGGCTGGGTGCTCCCCGGTGACCGCTGGATCCCCCTTGCCGACTTCCCCCTGGAGGCCCATCAGGCAGCCACTTCGCACGTCGCGTCACACGGACTGCTCAGGCGGGTGCTCCCATTACACGACCGGACCCGATACGTCAACTCCGTGCTGTTCCTTCCGGACGGACGGCGCCCGGGAAGGGGCCGAATGGGCGACGATGGTTCGCATGCCGTCCTCCGCAGAGAACCCCACTAGCCCCTTCAGCCCTGTCGAGTTCCAGGTGGTCCTGCTGCGCCGCATGGCCGACCACAATCCCGACCTGGTCGAGGACGCCCGCCGCGAACTGGGCGTCTCCATCACGCGGATGCAGGAGGTGAACCGGCGCTGGCAGATGCTGCTCCGCTCACCGCGCGTCCGCGCCGCCCAGAGCCGGCACCGGGCGATCCTCGGCGCACCCGAGTGGACGACCTCCCGCCGTATCGGCGAGCTGGACTGCGAGGCCTGGCAGTGGCCGGTCGTCCTCTGGCCCGACCTGCGTTTCGAGGTGCTGCTCGCCCCGGGCGGAACGGTCTGGAACGAGTGGCTGGTCCGCGCGCCGGACGCCAAGCCCGCCGAGCTGCACACGGTCGAGGACCTCTACCCCTGGTCCTGCACGGTCGACGACGCCGCCCGCGCCTTCGCCCCCGCCCGCCCCCTGGAGGGCACGGCCCCCAGCCGCTGGGGCCTCTCCTTCACCGCTCCCGACGCCGACGGCCAACGCCACGAGGTGATGGCGGAGTTCACGTGGGGCCTGCTGCAACGCACGATGATCGGCGGCCACCGGATCCTGTGACCCCGGAGGGTGCGGGGGTGCCGGAGTGACGGGCGTACCGGCGTACCGAAGAGCGGCCGACACGCCCCACCGACCGCACCCCGCCCGGCCCCACCGCTCCGCCCCGGCCCCACCGACCGCCATGTCCACTCCGCCCCGACCGCCCGGCGCACCCCGGCCGGGGGCCCACCGAGCGCTACGCCGGTCCCGAACCACCGCCCGCCACGCGGGCCTGATCCACCGACCGGCACGCCGGTCCAGAGACCACCGACCAGCACGCCTGCCCCGCCACCACTTGTCACGCACACGCCCCGGGCCCTCCGACCGGAACGCCGGACCCGAAACCACCGACCAGCACACCTGCACCAGGCCACGCTTGCATGCCCCGCCCCGGACGCACCGACCGGCACCCCCGCCCCGAAACCACCGACCAGCACGCTGCCCCAGATCCACCGCTTGCACGCACCGCCCCGACCCGCCAACCAGCACGCCCACCTGAACCCACCGACCAGCACGCCTGCCCCAGAGCCACCGCTGGCCCGCCCGCCCCGGACGCACCGACCGGACCACCGAGCAGCACACCCGCCCCAATCCACCGTCGGCACGCCCACCCGACCACCCGAACCACACCCACCCGATCACCCCCGCGCAGCCGCCAGCACCGCCTCCACAACCCGCGGCACAGAAGCACTGTGCAACGACAGAAACAGATTCGGCTCGACCAGCTCCAGCTCCATCACCCGCGGCTCCCCGCCCTCCCCGTCGACCAGATCGACGCGCGCGTACAGCAGCTCGGGAGCCCCGGGCACGGCGGCCAACGCGCGCTCGGCGACGGCCAGTTCCGCGTCCGTCGGCTGCCAGACCTCCAGCCCCGGGTGGGCGACCTTGCGCTCGTCGTACGCCGTCCCCCGCGCCAGCACGGCCCCCTTACGGCTGGCGTGCAGCAACCGGCCGCCGAAGAACTGCAACGCCCGCTCCCCGCCCACGTCGATGCCCGTGACATACGGCTGCACCATCGCGGTGAAACCCTCGGCGTGCATCCGCTCAAGGTGCCGTACGGCGATGTCGTGCTGGTCGGGCGTGTACCGAGCGGCGAACCGCGCGCCCGCGCCCGAGGTCGGCTTGACGACGTACTCCCGGTCACCGGGCAGCTCGACCGCCTCGCCCGGCGCGACATACCGGGTCGGCACCACCGGCACCCCGGCCGCCGCCAACTCGCCCAGATACCGCTTGTCGACGTTCCACCGCACCACGTCCGCCGGATTGGCCAGCCGCGTGGCCTTCCCGCAGGCCTCCACCCATTCCACGAACTCGGCCGCCCGCCAGCTGTAGTCCCAGGTCGACCGAATCAGGACGAGGTCGAAGCCACCCCAGTCGACCCCGCCCCGATCCCACTCCACGGCGACCGCGTCGGCCCGGGCCTCCCTCAACGCCTCGACCAGCACCGGAAGATCCCGGTCAACACTGACCTCGGCCCCGGGACGACAGGTGACGAGGGCTATACGGGCCACGGCTCTCTCCATCCTCTTCGGTGAAGCCCCAGTATCGGTGAACGGAACCGGAGCCCGCGCTCCCCGCTCCGGGGCCCGCACCGGCACCATGGCAACAGGTGACGACGACCAAGGAGTACGACACGTGTCCTCTCTCTTCCCGGCCCTGACCGGCCACGCGGGCGACCGACCCGCGCTGCGCTTCGGTGACCGGGCCATGACCTACACGGAACTCGCCGCCGCCGCGGGCTCCGTGGCCGACCGGATCCGCGCGGCCGACCGGATCGCCGTCTGGGCGACCCCGACCCTGGAGACCGCCGTCGCCACCGTCGGCGCCCTCGCCGCCGGAGTGGCCGCCGTACCGCTCAACCCGAAGTCGGGCGAGAAGGAACTCGGGCACATCCTCGCCGACAGCGCCCCGGACGCCGTACTCACCGCCCCCGGCGCCGAACTCCCCGCCCCGCTCGCCGGTTTGCCGCGCATCGACGTCGACGTCCACGCGACCGGCCCGGTCCCGACAGACGAAGCGGACCACTCCGACGACGCCGCCCCCGCCCTGATCGTCTACACCTCCGGCACCACCGGCCCGCCCAAGGGCGCCGTCATCCCGCGCCGGGCGATCGCCGCGACCCTCGACGCGCTCGCCGACGCCTGGCAGTGGACCGGCGACGACGTGCTCGTGCACGGGCTGCCGCTGTTCCATGTGCACGGGCTGGTCCTCGGGATCCTCGGCCCGCTCCGGCGCGGCGGATCCGTGCGGCACCTCGGCCGGTTCAGCCCCGAGGGCGTCGCCCGGGAGCTGAGCGCAGGCGCGACCGTGCTGTTCGGCGTCCCGACGATGTACCACCGCATCGCCGAGGCCCTCCCCACCGACCCCGGGCTGGTCAAGGCGCTGGCCGGGGCGCGCCTGCTGGTCTCCGGCTCGGCCGCCCTCCCCGTGCACGACCACGAGCGGATCGCGTCCGCCACCGGCCGCCGGGTCATCGAGCGGTACGGCATGACCGAGACGCTGATGAACACCAGCGTCCGCGCGGACGGCGAGGCCCGCCCCGGCACCGTCGGCGTCCCGCTGCCCGGCGTGGAGCTGCGGCTGGTGGAGGACGACGGGACGCCCATCGAGGCGTACGACGGTGAGAGCGTCG
Source organism: Streptomyces sp. TRM70350 (assembly GCF_019219825.1). GTDB lineage: Bacteria > Actinomycetota > Actinomycetes > Streptomycetales > Streptomycetaceae > Streptomyces. The sequence continues at coordinate 59,686 of NZ_JAHUXH010000035.1, forward strand.
GCGAGATCCAGGTGCGCGGGCCCAATCTGTTCACCGAGTACCTCAACCGGCCGGACGCCACCGCCGCCGCCTTCACCGCCGACGGCTGGTTCCGCACCGGCGACATGGCGGTCCGCGACCCGGACGGCTGTGTCCGGATCGTCGGCCGCAAGGCCACCGACCTGATCAAGAGCGGCGGTTACAAGATCGGCGCCGGTGAGATCGAGAACGCGCTCCTGGAACACCCCGGGGTCCGCGAGGCCGCCGTCACCGGCGAGCCCGACCCCGACCTCGGGGAGCGGATCGTCGCCTGGATCGTGCCGACGGACCCACAATCACCGCCCGGCGTGGACGAGTTGGCCGACCACGTGGCCCGTCGTCTCGCCCCGCACAAGCGGCCGCGGGTCGTCCACCACCTCGACGCCCTCCCCCGCAACGACATGGGGAAGATCATGAAGCGGGCGCTGCATGCCTGAGCGCCCCTCCGCCCGCGCGGCCATCGCCCTCGTCACCGACGACTTCGTCGAAATCCCCTCGCCACCAAGGCAGTCCCAGCCCGGCGGACCCCTCGCCTGGGACGGGTACGACGCCTTGCGCGCCCGCGCCGCCGACCGCACCGGCGAGGACGAGTCCGTCGTCTGCGGCACCGCCCGCGTCGAGGGCACCCCGGCCGTCCTGATCGCCTTCGAGTTCGGCTTCCTCGGCGGCTCGCTCGGCGAACGCACCGGCGACCGGCTTCAGGCGGCGCACACCCACGCCCGCGACCACCGGCTGCCGGTCGTCGCGCTGATCGCCACCGGAGGCAGCCGCATGCAGGAGGGCATGGTCGCGCTGACCCAACTCCAGCGCGTGGCCCGCCAGTCGGCGCTCACCCGGGAGGCCGGGCTGCCCCAGCTCGCCGTGCTGCGCGACCCCACCACGGGCGGCGGCTGGGCCACCCTCGGCGCGGGCGCCGACGTGATCCTCGCGCTGCCCGGCGCCCAGGTCGGCTTCGCGGGCTCCCGGGTCCGCCCGGCGGACGCGGACCCGGCGGCGTACACGGCCGAGGCCCAGGTCGCGGCGGGCGCCGCCGACGCGGTCGTCGGCCCGGAGGAACTGCAGCCGACGCTGGGGCGATGGCTCCGGCTGCTCAGCGCCCCGTCCACCGAACCGGCGCCACCGCCGCGCCCCCTCGGCGCGACCGACCTGCCCGCCTCCGGCTGGGAAGCGGTCCGGCGCGCCCGCTCGCCGCAACGCCCGCGCGCGCAGAGCTACCTGGACGCCTACTTCACCCACCGGGTGGCGATCAGCGGCGACCGGTGCGGCGGCACCGACGACGGGATGCTGTGCGGCTTCGGCGACCATGACGGCCGTACGGTCGCGTACGCCGCCCAGGCCGGGACGGCGACCCGCCCCGCCGGTTACCGCACCGCCGCCCGGCTGATCCGCCTCGCGGACCGGCTGGGCATCCCGGTGCTGACCCTGGTGGACACCCCGGGCGCCGCGAACGACGCGGAGGCGGAGCGGCAGGGCGTGGGGGCGGCGATCGCCGACCTGTTCGGCGCGGTGGCCTCGGCCCGCACGCCGATCACGACGCTGGTGATCGGCGAGGGCGGCTCCGGCGGCGCGCTCGCCCTGGCCGCGCCGGGCAACACCTGGGCCACCCCGGACAGCTACTTCTCCGTGATAGCCCCGGAACTCGCCGCCGCGATACTCAAACGACCGCCAAAGGAGGTGGAGTCGACGGCCGACCAACTCCGGGTCCGACCACAGGACTTGATCGAACTGGGGATAGCGCGATCAAACGAGCGGTTGTTCCCTTCCTGAGGGGCGGAGCAACACGACGCCCGTGTGCCCGAGCCGTGGAGATCGCCCGCAGCCACCTCCGAGCAGGCCGCGTCAAGCCTGACGGGCGCGGCGCACCGCAAGACCACCCATACGGCCGAGCCCCGCCCGGCCCCCTCCAGAAGGCGCCCCCCACCCCACCCCCCGCACGATGCCAAAGAGGCCCGCCGTCCGGCGGCACCTCGGTCCGTTGCCCGGGAGGATCCGCCATGACCGCCAGTCTGGAGCAGCTGCGGCGCTGCCATTTCGCCGTCGACCTGGGGGCGGCGCGGACGCGGGTGTACGTCAGGGGCACGGGGATCGTCGTGGACCAGCCGTCGGTGGCCGCCGTGAACACCCGTACCGGAGCGCTGATCGCGGTCGGTGAGTTCGCCGAGAAGATGACGGGACGCACACCGCACTACATCCGGGTCGTCCGGCCGGTGTCCGGTGGCACGGTGGTCGACATCGAGATGGCCCAGCGGATGCTGCGCCATCTGCTCGGCGACAAGATCCGCCGTGCGCTGCGCCGCAAGCCGCGGCTGCGCGCCGCCGCCTGTACACCGCACGACGCCGATCCCCTCGCCCAGCGCGCGACCATCGAGACCCTCGTCGGTCTGGGCGCCCGGCGGGTCGAGCTGGTCGACACGCTGATCGCCGCCGCCGTCGGCTGCGGGCTGCCGGTGGAGCAGCCCGAGGCGACCATGGTCCTGGTGTGCGGGGCGGCCGCCACACAGGTCGCGGTGCTCTCCCTCGGCTCGATCGTCACCGCCGAGCGGATTCCGGTCGGCGGTGAGGCCGTGGACCACGCGATCGTGCAGCATCTGCGGCACGAGCACGAGCTGATGCTGCCGAGTCAGTCGGTACGGCCACTGCAGCTCGCCCTGTCCGGCAACGGGCTCACCCCGCACGGACCGGCCTCCACGGAGATCCACGGGCGCGATGTCGCCACCGGCCTCGCCCGCAGCGTGCGGGTCGACACCGCCGCCGTGCGCGACGCCATCCAGACGCCGCTGACCGCCGTGCTGGACGGTATCGGCAAGGTGCTGCGGGACTGCCCGCCCGACCTGGTGGCCGACCTCGCCGACCGGGGGATCGTGATGGTGGGGGGCAGCGCCCTGCTCCCCGGGTTCGACCAGATGCTGCGGCAGGCCACCGGCATGCCCGTGCACATCGCCGAACGGCCGGACATGTGCGCCGTACAGGGCCTCGGCACCATGCTGGAGGGCCGGGTCGAGCCACTGCAGCCGCTGACCGCCTGACCGCGCCGACCGGCCCACCGGCGCCCCCGCCACGAGGACCTCCAGCAGCCGCCCCCGCAGCCGGGACGGCTCAGCGGGCGAACCAGCAGCGGACCGTCGTCCCCTCCTCGCCGGTGTGCACCCGTACGAGGTCGGCGACCAGGTTCACCAGCAGCAGCCCCCGGCCGCCGCGCTGGTCCCGGGCGGCCGGGCGGCGGCCCGCCAGCGGGTCCGTCAGGCGGCCCGTGTCATGGACCTCGCACACCACGTACCCGTGCTCGGCCCACACCCGCAGCACGCCCGAACCGCCGCCGTGCACCACGCTGTTGGTGGTCAGCTCGGCGGTGACCAGCGCCAGGTCCTCCAGCCGCGTACCGGCCAGCCCGAACCGCGCCGCCTCCCGGGTGGCGGTGTGCCGGGCCGTCGGCAGCGTCTCGGCGGCGAAGGCGAAGGACAGCGCGTCCGGTACGGCGGGCAGGGGCTGGTTGTAGCGGTTGACGACGCCTTCCCAGTCGTACGCCGAACTGTCCTGCTCCCGGCCCGAGGCGATGACCGTGGGATGGGTGGCGCGGGCGTCGGTGAGCACCCTCTCGTCCAGGGCCTGGACGTCGTACGGGCACAGGATGGTCACCGGGCGGCCCGCGAACGCCGCGTTGATCAGGGCCTCGTGCTGGGCGCAGGCCGGGTACTCGGTGGGGGTGCGGCCCGCCCAGATCGGCTCGCCGATGATGCGCACCCGGCGGTGGGGCGGCTGGGCGTCGGCGAACGCGCGTAGCACACCGGGGATGATCCGGCCGGGGTTGCGTCCGGCCTCGCGCATGTCGAGCAGCCGCACCGCGTCGGCGATGTCGCCGAGCCCGTCCCGGATCAGCGCCAGGTTCTTGCCGGGCACGGCCACCGCCACCGGCTCCCCGGCGGCGAGGCCCTCGCGGATGAAGGGGACGGTGCCGTCGAGGTACTCCTGCTCGTCGGCGTAGAACAGCGCGGGGTGCACGAAGGGCGCGCTCATGACATCGACACCTCGATCGCCGACAGGCCGGGCCAGAACAACTCCAGTGTCCGGCACAGGGCGGGCGGCGGCCGGTGCAACACGATCCGCCGGCCGGCGGGCAGCCGCCGCGCGGCGTCCACCAGCACTCCGGCGCCCGCGACGTCCACGAACGTCACGGCGGACAGTTCCAGATGACACACGGCCCTGCCGTCCCGCACGACCTCCTCCAGTGCGCGTGCCCAGATCCCGCGCGTGGTGAACCCCACCTCTCCGACCGCGCGTACGCCGAACCGCTCGGCCAGGGGTGCGACGGTCAGCCCCGCCGTGCCGCCGGACCCGGACGGAACCCGGTGCTGGATGGTCACAGCCGTCTCCCGATACTCCTGGACACGTCGCTCGTACCCCGACGCGAACCGGTCAATCCCCGAACCCGGCCGGCACGGGGTGTAGGCCGCCGTGTCCCGGGAAGGCGCACGTTCAGCATCGGGGCGACGGGGGGCTCCACACAACTGACTGCCTACGACTTTCGGGGACCACGAAGGCGGTGACATGACCTCAGCGGCACCACCCTCTCCAGCGGAGCGGTTGCACCCACTCACCATCGACTGCCGCACCGACGGCACCGGCCGGGCCGTGTTGTGCGCGCGGGGAGAGGTCGTCCACGGGTGCGACGACATTCTGGCCAGGGCGCTGGCCGCACTGCCCGCCGGTACCAGCCGGGTGGAGCTGGACATGGTCGGCGTGATCTTCATGGACACGGCGGGACGGCAGTTCCTGGACACCCTGCGCGACTACGGGCGCCGGAACCTGATCCCGGTCTCCGCCATCAACTGGCACGGCCAGCCGCGCCGCATCCTGGAGCTGATCGGCTTGGACACCACCGACCCTCTGCGCCCCGGGGACCCGAACCCCCCGGCCGTGCCGTCCCCCACCCCGCCCCCCTCCGCCGTGTCCCTGGAACGCGCGGAACAGCTCCACGAACTGCGCGAGGAGATCGAGCACCTGCGTCGGGCCATCGCCTCCCGACCGGTGATCGACCAGGCCCGCGGCATCCTCATGGCCACCCACGCCTGCACCTCCGACGAGGCCTGGCACGTCCTCCGGGAGGCCTCCCAGCTCTCCAACACCAAGCTCCACACGGTCGCCGAGGCCATCACCTCCGGCGTGGAGAACGACGGCCCGGCCCCGCCGGAGGGGGTACGCGTGGCGCTGCGACGGGCGCTTGCGCGGCGGGGGCGGTGAGGCGGGTCACCTCCCGTTTCTCGTCGCGCTGCCGAAGGTCCGTTCGAAGGAGTGGAAGGCGACCTCCTGCCGCCACTGGATCGCGGCCTTGGGACTGGCATCGAGCAGACGACGGCAGTCCGCGCCGGGTTCGGTGACGCCGGGCCGTGCGCCCCGGCAGGCGGCCGTGAGGTGGTACCCGTCCCGCGTCGGACTGCCGCGCCACAGGCTGCGGCCCGGCAGGAAGGCGTACTCCAGGGACGCCCGGGCCAGGTCCTTCAGCTCCGGGTACGACAGGTCGTAGGTCTCGGCGGCGTACCGGTACTCGCGGCTGATGTCGGTGCGGCTGACGCCGGGGTCGTCGGTGGACAGCACGACCGGGACGCCGTAGCGGCGGTAGGTGGTGAAGGGGTGGTCGTCGCCGCGTACGCCGAGGATCTGGGCGTTGCTGGTGAAGGGCACCTCGACGGCGATCTCACGGTCGGCCATGGTGCGGGCGGTGCGCTGCCAGTCGTCCTCGTGGACCAGGTCGACACCATGGCCGATGCGCTCGGCGCCGGCGACGTCCACGGCCTGCTGGATGTGGAACGTCAGGTGCTCGGGCTTGACCAGACCGGGCCACAGTTCGCCCGCGTGCAGGGTGAGGTGCGCGCGGGGGTAGAGGCCGCACAGGTAGCCGAGCATGCGCATGTGCAGGCGGTAGTCGCGCAGGGCGATCTCGCCGTCCTCCGGCTGGACGAGGTTGACCGCGAGGAACCGGGAGTCCCGTTCGGCCAGGCGCATGCCGAGCGCGATCTGGGTGAAGACCCGCTCCGGTGAACTGCCGCGCGACACCTGGGAGATGAAGCGGACCGGCAGGTCGCAGGCGGGCCGCGGTCGACCGGTGTCACAGCGGGCGGCCGCGCGGAACTCGGCGTCGGCGTCGTCCGCTTCCTTCCGTGCCTCGGCCACCAGCCTGTCCAGCTTGCCCCCGGCCGTCAGTTTGCCGTGCAGCTTCGCCAGGTCGCTGTCCCAGCCGACCTCGGCGGCGAGCCGCTTCGCACCGGCGGAGGCCGGGGTGACCATGGTCTCCAGATAGAACTGGTTCTGGGCGGCCACGTCGTCGGCGACCTCGGCGAGCAGCTTGCCGCGGTGCCGCTCGGTCACCGCCCCGAACTTGCCGAAGGTGGCGAAGAAGTGGTCGTGGCCGTTCTGGTCCGGCGGGAAGTCCTGCATGGACCAGGCGCGGAGGATCGCGTCGTGGAAGGCGCGGTCGGTACGGGCGTCGGCGGCGGGCCGGGTCCCCGGACCGCAGGGCGGGGCGACGGCGGTCATCGTCGCGGTCTCGACGCACAGTCCGTCCTCGGCGGCCAGCTCGATCAGATACTCCGTGGTGGCCGCCCCGGAGAGGTGGTTGTGCAGATCCGCCCCCTTGGGCAGCCGCCGGAAGAAGCCACTCAGCAGGTCGGGTTGGTGTCGGATGGCGTCCAGGTAGGCGGCCGTACCCCTCTCCCCCACGGTCACGGGCCGTGGTGGGGAGGCCGGTTCGGCAAGTCCGGGGGTGAGCAGGGTGGACGACGTCAGCAGTGCCACAGCGCCCAGCCCGGCCACCGCGAGGCGGCCGGACCGGGGCACCGTAGGAAAGATCGGAGCAGTCACGCCCGCATCATCGACAGGGGGATGCCCGGACATGCGCGGACCGAGCGGTGTACGGGGGACGACCACTCCCGCGGGTGACCCGACCGGCGCTGTCGGTTGCGAAACCATCCGCGTCGGCGTCCCCGAAGCGGCAGCGCCCTTCGCCGGAGAACACTCCGGCGCCGTCGAACACCTCGGTGGCCGTGGTCGCAGCGAAGCCCGGCGTGCCCGCTGCCTCAGGTGCGGGGAGCTTGCGGCTGTGGTGGTGTGGGCCTGTCCAGCAGCCCGCGCCGTACGGCGGCTTCCGCGTCACGGCGACGCGCGCGCTCGGTCTGCGTGGGACGCACCCAGAGCAGGTGCTCCCCGCCGGGTGGGGCGATGACCCCACCGGTCCGGGAGTCTCCGGCCCACCACAGCACACCTCCGGGTTCCGGATTGGTCAGGTGGTACCGCGGGGCCACGGTGCGTACGGACAGCGGGATCAGGGTGCCCGTCACCGGATGGCGCAGCACCACGCGGGGCGGCCCCTGGCCCGGCGGGATGGCGACCGCGTTGCAGGCGATCCACGTATGGGTGGCCACGGTGCGCCGCATACGGCGGGAGTTCATGAGCGCCGCCACTCCGACAGCGGCGACGACGGGACCGCACCCGACACAGAACACGGCGAGCGCGCTCAGCCAGCCGATGCCGGACTGGTGCGCGCGCGGTCCGACGGCCAGCCCGACGACGAGGGCGGTGGCCCCGATGCCGACGCACCGCCAGGCCCGCCGACGATGGTCGGCGAGTGCGCGCACGGTCGCTGGGAGCGCGAGTGCCGTCGTGTGGGTGCGAGGGTGGACTTCAGGCATACGGGGCCGTCTTCTCTTCGTGCGTGTACGTGCGGTGGCCGCACTGGCCTCGGACTCGGGGCCCGGCGACTCGATGCCGCGCGGGCCCCTTGTGTCGGTCGGAGGCGTTGAACTCAGCCGATCTCGATCTTCCCGTTGCCCTCAGCGGCCGCCGCGGCCACGGGCTGGTCAGCGCCGTCCCGCTGGGTGATGCCCTTGAGCAGCTCGGCCAGGTCGACACCCGTGGTGGAGCTGAGCAGTTCCATGCCCTGGGCCACGTTGTCCGCGACGGTGCGCGACAGTCGGCTCGCGCCGTCGGTGGAGATGACCGTCATCTTGTCCACGGCGCTCAGCGGCTCGGACGCCTTGGCGACAACCTGCGGCAGCACCTCGACGAGCATCTGCAGCACGGCCGCGTCGCCGTACCGCTCGAAGGCGTCGGCCTTCTTCTCCATCGCCTCGGCCTCGGCCGCGCCCCTCGCGCCGATCGCCGCCGCCTCGGCCTCACCCTCCAGCCGGACCGCCTCCGCGATCGCCGCACGCCGGGACCGCTCCGCCTCACCCTGCTTCAGGCCCTCGATCGCCTCCGCGTCGGCCAGCGCGCTGCGGCGCTGCTTCTCGCCCTCACCGACGAGCCGGGCCCGCTCGGCCTCCGCCTGCGCCGCCGCGATCCCGGCCAGCCGCTCGGCCTCGGCCTGCTTGACCCGCGCCACCCGCTTGGCCTCGGCCTCCTGCTCGGCGGCGTACCGCTGGGCATCGGCCGGCTTGCGCACCTGGGTGTCGAGCTGCCGGTCCGTCAGCGCCGCCTGCCGCTCGGCGACCTTCTCCTGCTCGGCCAGGATCTCCTGCTGCCGGGCGGCCTCGGCCAGCGGACCCGCGGCCGCCGCACGGGCCGCGGCCTCGTCGGTCTCGGCCTTGATCTCCGCCTGCTTCAGCGCGAACGTCCGCTGGGCGACGGCGATCTCCTCCTCGGCCTTCAGCCGCGCCTGCTCGGCCGCCCGCCGGGCCACGGCCTCGGCGATGTCCGCCTCCTGCTTGGCGCGGGCCGCCTCCGGGCGCCCCAGGTCCTCCAGGTAGGAGCCCTCGGTGGTGATGTCCTGGATCTGGAAGGCGTCCAGCACCAGGCCCTGCCCGGACAGGCTGGCCTCCGCCTCCTCGGCGACCTGGCCCGCGAAGGCCGCGCGGTCGCGGATGATGTCCTCGACGGACATCCGGCCCACGATCGCGCGCAGCGCGCCGGAGAGCACCTCCTGGGTGAAGCCGACGATGCCGTCCTGCTGCATGAGGAACCGCTGCGCGGCGGCGCGGATCGAGTCCTCGCTGCCGCCGACCTTGACGATGGCGACACCTTCGAGGTTGGCCTTCACTCCGCGCAGGGTGACCGCCCCGCGCACGGCGACCGGGATGTGCCGCGAGGACAGGTCGAGGGTGAACTTCTGCTGGACGAACGGCACGACGAACACACCGCCGCCGACCACGACCTTCTGCCCGCTGTTGTCGGTGAACACCCGCCCGGTCTCCGGGTCGGTGGCCTGCTTGCCGCGCCGCCCGGTCACGATGAACGCCTCGCTGGGGCCCGCGACCTTGTAGCGGCTGATGACGACCAGTGCCAGGAGGACGAGGAGTACGACAACTCCCGCCACGGCAATGACGACTGAACTCATGAGTATTCCCCTCGGCCCTCCCAGGGGACGGCCAATCGAGAAGGGTCGGATGAAGGAACCGCACCGGCGTATCGGTGCAGAAGCTAAGACAGCGGGCCGGGGGTCAGCGTTCGACCGGACGCACGGACACCGCCGTGGGTGACAGCGCCTGATCCACCCACACCTCGGTACCGCGAGCCACGGGGACGGCACTCCTCGCGGAGAGCTTCACCGGCTGCCCGGCCACATGGACCAGCACTTCGCCGTAGCCGTCGGCCGGGATGGGGGTCACCACGGACCCCGAGGCACCGATCAGGTCGTCGTCGCGAGGGGCGGCTCCGGAGCGATCGCTCATCAGCGCGCGGCTGAGACGGTACGTCAGCCAGCCCGTGGCGACGCCGGTCGGTACCCCGACCGCGGTGGCGGCAGCCGCACCCAGCCCGGTGGTGCCCAGGACGATCGCACCGGAGAAGCCGAGCATGGACACGAAACCGGCGATCACCGGAAGCGACAGCAGCCCCTCCGCCAGGCCGTCCAGCGCATCGACACCGTCGAAGAGCCCCTCAAGCACATCACCGAAGATGAGCGACAGGGCAAGGAGGACGACCCCCGCAATGCCGAGCCCCAGAAACCAGGCCATCCGCGCACACCGCCTCTCCTTGCCCTCCCCCGTTGTCGCAGGCATCGTCACACGCGGACACCAGGCAGGACATTGCCTGGTTCCGGCAATCTTTACGTGCCTTTGATGCCGCGCTCTCCACAGCCGGGCAGCCGACAGCCCGGGAGCCTGCTGACGCCGTGTCACACAGGCGATCCCAAGGCATCAGCCGGCCCAGCACCGCGGCCACGCCGACATGTTCCGCGAGCGAATCCTCAGCGGCACGACACGCCACGGCTGAAGCGGGACTGTCCGTCCGACAGGTAGCCAGTCGGTCCCCCCCCCGTCATCTTCTTCGCGGTCCTGACACCATCGACGGGCTCAGGCC
>NZ_JAHUXH010000036.1 GCF_019219825.1 Streptomyces sp. TRM70350
TAGCGACGCTTCGTTGTGCGCGAAGATCAGTGCTTCGCACTTGTGATAACGCCGCTCGGCGAACATGAAATGCAGCAGCATCACCACGGCTTCCGCCGCATAGCCCTTGCGTCGGTGATCAGCGCCGATCGTGACGCCATACTCGAACCAGCCCGCACGCGGATCAGCCTGGTGCGAGCCGACAGCACCGACTATTTCCCCCGCGTCGACGTCCTCGATCGCCAACTGGAAGCAGTCGCCATCGGACTTGGCAGCGGCCTGTTCCTTCGCCCAGGCACGAAATCCTTCGGCGGAACGAGGCGGGTTCAGCAGGTCGCCCATCCGCTCTTCGTCCACGGCGAACCGCATGAACGCGGTCCAGTCGTCAGGCTCGATACCGCGCAGGCGTATCCGATTGCCAGTCCAGAACGATGTCATCCCCCATTCGATCACGCCGCAGAGTGCGAAGTACAGACCACTCGCCAACCCCGACACGCCATGTGACCTGGCACTTCGACGTTGCCGAACGCTCACTCCAGGGTGGTCAGGTCCCGCTCGGAGAACCTCTCGTTCCAGAGGCATTCAGGCAGTTCCAATACCCGACTCCACCATTACCGGCCGGCCGCGACGAGATCGTCGAGGCCGTGCGAGCGCACCACGTGCGCCAGGAGCGGCTGGCCCGGATCCCGGCGGTGCCAGCAGCCGGTTACCGGGCCCAGGCTCTCAACGACCTGTCCGGAGGATCCTGGTGAAGGCCCGCATCCGGCACCTGACCAGCACACCCGCCGCCGGTCCCGGCGAGCGGCTGCCGGTGCCCCAGGCCGCAGGCGGGCCACTGGAACAGGCGCGCGCCCGGTTCCCCGCCCGCGAGGGGTTCCCCGCCCGCGAGGCCGGGACGCGATGGCCGATGACGTGCAAGCCCGCACAGGATGTACTCGCCGCGCTGCAGATGCCGCCCCACAACACGAACAAAAGCAACAATGGACCAGCGCACCCGCGAACGTCTCCCTGCCCTGGAGACCTTCGCCCGGGCCGCGGCCGACCACCATCGCCACCGCCTGGCTGGTCTGGAAGCTCTGCGCGCGGTGCCGCCGGGCGCGACCTTCATCGTCGGCGGCGCCGTCTTCGTCCGCACCAAGATCGGAGGTGCCGGCGCCCGCGACGCGGCCGGGACGCTCCTGCACTACGACCTCGCCGAACACCGCGCCTTCTGGGCCTGGGCAGCGGTGGAGTTCCTGCGCCACACCGGCGCCCGCATCGAGGAGATGCTGGAGACCAGCCACCACGCCCTGGTCCAGTACCGCCTGCCCACGACCGGCGAGATCGTCCCCCTGCTCCAGATCGCCCCCTCCAAGACCGACCAAGAACGTGTCCTGCTGGTCAGCCCCGAGCTCGCCGACGTCCTGGCCGCCATCGTCCGCCGGGTCCGCGACCCGCGTACGGGAGGCATTCCGCTGCTGGCCGCCTACGACTACGAGGAACGCATCTGGAACCCACCCGCACCACTGCTGTTCCAGTGGGACCGCGCCGGAGAGCCCTCCCGCATGACCGGCGAATTCATCCGCCGCGCCCTGGCCGAGATCCTCGCCTTCATCGGCCTCACCGGCACAACCGGCCGGCCCATGGACTTCGCCCCGCACGACTTCCGGCGCATGTTCATTACCGACGCCATCCGCTCCGGCCTGCCACCCCACATCGCCCAGGTCATCGTCGGCCACACCAATATCAACACCACCATGGGCTACACGCCGTCTACCCCACCGAGACCATCGAAGCCCACCGCGCCTTCATCACCCGCCGCCGCACCCTGCGCCCCGCCGAGGAGTACCGCACCCCCACCGAAACCGAGTGGGAGGACTTCCTCGGCCACTTCGAACGCCGCAAACTCTCCGTCGGCACCTGCGCCCGCGCCTACGGCACCGCCTGCATCCACGAGCACGCTTGCGTCAGATGCTCGCTCCTCCGACCTGACCCGGCCCAATGGGCACGGCTTGCCGAGATCCGCGACAACCTGATCGCCCGAATCGCCGAAGCCGAGAGGGAAGGCTGGCTCGGCGAGGTCGAAGGTCTCCGGGTCAGCCTGGCCGGCGCCGAGGAGAAGCTCGGCCAGCTCGATCAGAGCCCCGGGCAGCACACGGCCGTGGACCTCGGCATCCCCACCGCGCGTGGTGATCGATGAACCCACGAAGGTGGAGTGCCGCACGGCCCTCGACCAAGATCGAGAAAAAGTTCGAAGAAGCGCGCATCAAACGCCCTTCAGAACACGATCAAGTGCCGCCCGGCCTACAGGTCCCCAGTGCGGCTTGCCGCCGGGAAGACCCCGATCTCCGTTCTGTCCCATGAGCATCAGGAAGAGGCTCTTCATCGCGGCGAGCCCGCGGGCGCGCCGGATCGTCGCCTCGTCTGCATGGGCGTACGTGTCGAAGAACCGTGAGGCCGTACCCGCGGGGAGCAGCACCCATGCGGCGGCGAGGTCCCACGCCGGATCGCCGGCGAACAGGGCACCGAAGTCGACGATGCCCGAGAGCGTTCCGTCCGAGACGACGACGTTCGCGGGATGGAGGTCGCCATGCACCCATACCTGCGGACCATCCCACTCGGGGGCCGCGACGGCATCGTCCCAGACGGCCCGGACATCGGCAGCGATGTCGTCGGGAGCAACGGCCTGGAAGAAGTTCTCGAAGCCGTCGGTGCACTTCTTGGGGTGAGCGCCGAAGTCCGAGCTGATCGGCGCCTCGGCGGGCGCCTCCACATGGAGCGCCCGGAGGAAGACCGCCAGCGTGTCGGCCGCGTGGGCTCCGCGGCTGATCGAGCCGTGATCCAGCGGCTCGCCGGGAACCCACGTCATCACGGTCCAGTGCTTGGGGAAGCGCTCGGACGGTTCACCGCACCGCACCGGGGTCGGCACCGGCAGCGGCAGGCGCGGAGCCAGCACGGGTAGCCACCGCCGCTCCTTGAGCTGGAGTTCCGGGGTGGGGTCCATGCGCTGCATGCGCACGGCCAACTCGTCCCCGAGGCGCCACATCTGGTTGCCCCAGCCGCCCGCAACCTCGCGGATGGCCAGCCCTGCAAGGTCTGGATGCTGCTCCTGCAGCAGGTCGCGAACCAGGTCTGCGGTGATATCGATCTCTGTGTCGGTCATGCGAAGTCACAGTACTGAGACGGCAGGCGGAGCGGCTCTCGCTCTCCGGAACATCCCCTTCAGGTCCTGCTAGCGTCGGCCGGGTCAGGTGATCGACTACGGCCGGATATCCGGATGTTCCCGAACCTGGAGCCGATACGGCCCTGGCGACCACCATCGGTGACCGCCGGAGGACGGAAGCTCAGGCAACCGACGCCCTGAAAGGATCGGTGGGGATGATCTCTACCTCGTCGAAGAGCTGCTCCAACGCCTCGTGTCCGTGACGCCTGCGGAACTCGATCTCGGCTGTCGTTACGGCAGGGTCCACAGGATGCGGGCGTGGCCGTCGGGAACGGGACAGTGTTCAAGGTCTGGTCCGTGGAGGTAGGGCAGGCTGATCAGCAGGTGGTCGCAGGTTGACCCCGGCACCCACGGTTCACCGATCGGCATGCTGTGCTCCAGGTCGAGCTGATGTCCTCCGCAGTGGTAGTAGGCGATCATCGCCATGAGCTCGATGAACCGCTGGTCGCGGACGTGGGCGGTCATGACGAACTCGAGGCCGTGACTGTCCTTCTCCATCGCGGCCCAGCACCCGGCGGTCACATAGGCCCAGCTGTCGCTGCGGGGACCGGGCCCCACAACGAGAACTCGCAGATCGGGCGCCACCTCTCGCCGTTCCGGCCCGAGGTCGTAGTCGACGACCTCCACTGAGTGCCCTTCGGAGAACGCCCGGACATGCGACTCAACGGCCTCCGCGGCCAACACACTCGCATCACTCACCGCGCGATCATCCCACTGCGATCGACCGCCCCTGACGGCTCACTGAGCTTGTTCTTTAACCTCTGTCCGCACTCTGACGTTCCCCTGTTAATGGGGTGATCATGGCGAGCTGGTCCGACACACTGGTTCGATGCAGCACGATGATGAACAGCCGTTGCCTGGCGGCAACGTAAGTGATGGTGTCGTTCGCGTCGGAGACACCGTTCGCCGTCCGGCCGGACCGTGGACTCCCTCCGTGCATGCCCTGCTTGCCCACCTGAACGAGGTGGGATTCAGCGCGGCGCCTCGCCCACTCGGCATTGACGATCAAGGACGTGAGGTCCTGACCTTCATGCCGGGACATGTGGTCTGGCCCGACCGGTTCTCGCTGATGGAACCCGCTCGACAACTGGCTCGCGTTGCACGCCTCATCCGCGACTTCCACGATGCCGTGCAGGACTTCACGCCCCCGTCCGACGCGCACTGGCAGACACTGATCCCTCCCGAGGGCAGCGACATCATCGCCCATAACGACCTGGCCCCCTGGAACCTCGTGGTCGCAGACGAGACGCGGTGGGCCCTCATCGACTGGGACGCAGCAGGTCCCGGCTCCCTTCTGTGGGATGTCGCATACGCCATTCACGGGTTCATCCCGCTGTCCGCACATCCAGACTGGCAGCGCCCGGACGCGGCGGAACGACTGCGAGTCTTCGCCGACGCGTACGGTCTCGATGAGTCCGAACGTCGTCGGTTGGTCCCTCTGTTGGGGCGCCGTACGCGTTCCATGCACGACTTCCTGCGAACTCAGGCAGCCCAAGGTGTCCAGCCCTGGGCAAGGCTGTGGGCTGAAGGCCACGGTGACGCCTGGCGAAACGACGCCGAATACATCGAGCAACGCGAAGACCAGTGGGTGCACGCCCTGCTCGCCGGCTGAGCTTGTCCTTCATGGTCTGACCTGGTCACGTTCGGCGATGGTGCCGGGGCGTCTGGTCGTCTTGCCCACGTCGTAGCGGGTGGCAGGGCGTTGATTCTTCGAGCCGAGCGGGCGTCCGGGGCCGGGCCGGTTGGGTTTCGGCGCACGGGCCGGGCAGACGAGATGTGGGCGGAGGTTCCTGAACCCGCGGCAGACGCGTGCAGGGGTGAGTCGACCGGGCTCGGCCGGCCTCTCCCAGGGGCGGCGGAGGTCTGCGGCCAGCGGGCGGGCGAGGCGGAGTTGAGTGTGGGCGGCGACGATCAGCCAGGTCCACCGGTCCGCCGCCTCGGGTGTACGGAGCTTCGGACGGGTCCAGCCGAGGGTCTGCTTGATCATTCTGAAAGTGTGTTCAAGATCGAATCTGCGCAAGAATGCTTGCCAGCGCAGGTCGACGTCCTCGCCGGTCGTCCCGGTGGCCGACGACCACAGCCAGACCGGGAGCGGATCGTGGCCACCGGGCAGATGGTCAACCTCCAGGCGGATCAGTGTCCCCTCGATGACGGGGAGTTCGCCGGTGTGGTCGATCCACGCGGAGCGGGTAGTCAGCCTCGGGTGGACGCGGTCCCAGGCCATTACGCGAGCGGTCCCGTAGCGGTCGGTGGCCTGGACAGTCGCGGCATCGGGCTCGCCCCAGGTCTCGGCTTGGCGAAGCGGAACTCCTTGCCGTGTTTCGGCGGACGCCCGCCCTGCGGCGGGGAGATCCACGGCACCGGGACGGGCTTGCGCATGACGCGGTCCGTGCGCATCCGCCCCAGGACCTCCACCGGCAGACCGTCGAGGAGGTAGGCCATGCGCGGAGCGTCGTAGCCGGCGTCGAAGACGATCAGGATGTCAGGGTCACCTGCCTTCCAGCGGCCCATATCGATGAGGTCGGTGACCACCCGGCGGACTTGGGGCGCGGTGACCACGGCAACATCGTCGGCCGGTCCCAGCCGCAGCGCGTCCAGGATCTGGCACCACGAAGTCCGGCCCGACTCCAGCGCAGCAACGAACGAGTAGGGCCAGCCGGGCACGAACTGGTCCGACGAGCGCCCGCTGCGGCCGTAGACATGACAGAACAAGCGGTCCGGACTCGTCGGCGCGTCCGGCCGGAGCCAGTGGGTGACATCGACGGCCAGGACCAAGCGCCCGTCGGCGGCCACGGGCTGCGGCAGCCCGGCCAGCACCTGCCGCAACCGCGGCACATCAACGTCCCCGCGGTTCAGCGCGTCGTACATCGCGCCATGCCCGCGCCGGTGCTCGGCCGTCAGCGTGAGGTTCACCGGTGTCGTCACCGGACCGTCCGCGCACAGCAGCGCGTCGGTCAGCTCGAACAGCGTGTCCCCGCGCACGGGCAGGGAGTCGAAGAAGTCGCCCCGGAAGCGTGACGCCACTGCGAACGCCTCCCGCCGGACATCGGGTTGCAGCAGACTCATTCCCCTACGGCCTTCGTACTGGTCAAGTACCTCTTGGTCGGAGCACAGGATCAGACGAAGGCCGTGTTCACGTCCCCGGAATCCTCGTACGAGCGATCACGTTCGGGACATCGTTCGAGGTCAGACCATAAAGAACAAGCTGAGTACGTGTTTCTGAACCTCGGTTCCGCAGCTCAACGCCCTACCGCCCTCCATATGTATGAAAGCGGAGACACGGAAGTGATTTTTCCTTTTGTTCCCGGTATGAATGAGCAGCCGAGTCAGTTCTTGTACACGCCCTTCCTGTTGCCGCCTGGGACTGGACTGCGTGACAACCGACCAATGAGAGCAGGCAGAATGGACGCAGTCTCTGCGCACTTCTACAGGAACACCGACGAGCTGTTCTTCTTCAAGGGGAACCAGGTCTGCGACTACAGCTGGAAGTCCGGGGTGAAGGCCCACAGCTCCATCGTGGATTTCTTCCAGAGGCTGCCGGAAGAGTTCCGCCAGAACCTGGATGCTGTGAGCAGTCACTTCTACAGCAACACCGACGAGCTGTTCTTCTTCAAGGGAGACCAGGTTTGCGACTACAGCTGGAAGTCCGGGGTCAAGTCCACCGGAAGGATTGGTGCATTTTTCGCAGGTCTCCCCGAGAGTTTCGGTTCCAGCCTGGACGCCGTGTGCCGTCACTTCTACAGGAACACCGACGAGCTGTTCTTCTTCAAGGGAGACCAGGTCTGCGACTACAGCTGGGAGTCCGGAGTCAAGCGCGAGGTCAAGATCGGTGAGTTCTTCGAGAATCTCCCGCAGGAGTACCATTCCGATCTGGACGCCGTGAGCGCCCACTTCTACGACGTCGACGAGCTGTTCTTCTTCAAGAACGGCAGGGTATGCGACTACAGCTACAAGGACGGTGTGAAGAAGGAGTCGCCGGTCGGCGACTTCTTCAGGGGCCTGCCTCCGGACATCATCGGGTAACTCAGGCTCATGCGGCGGCGAGGCGGGGTGGCGCCGTGGCACTCGCCGCGCAGGCAGGCCGGCCATCTATCTCCCGGCGACGCCACCGGCGCGGTGTGACCGGCACACGGGGGCGTCGTTGAACACGGCATCGCGTGCATGAACAACCGACCCTGAGCGTCATGGTGTTGTCAACGTCAGCTACGAATACACGACACCTCAACATGCGAGCCCACCAGTCAGTCCCGAAACCCGTCGCGACCGCGTCACGGTGCTGCCACACTCGCGCCCATGAGCGACGACAGCGCCAAGAGTCTCGACGGAGGCATCGGCACACACGTCATCGCCATCACCTACGAAGTGATGGACTGGGCGACGGAAGCACTGCCGGCGCACGTACCGGCGGACGACCTGAAGAAGTTGAAGCTGGCCGCGGGCGAGCATCTCGCGGCGATGCTGACGACCGCCTATCTCGGCATCGTGTCGGTCGCCGTAGACGTCCACGGCGGCGTGGATCTCGTCTACCGCGTGGCGGACTCGGACAGCGACGCACTGTCGTCGCTGCTCGGCCGCGACGGTGTCGAGTTCGCCGACTTCGAGGTGAAGTCGATGCCTGGTGACTTCCGCGAGCACGACGCAGCGGTCTCCCGGGCACTGAAGCGAGGTGAGGAGCCAGGCACTCATTGGTCGACGTTCGTGTCGGCGAACGATGTCGTCGAGGCGGCCCAGTCGTTGATCGCCAAGGCCGCGAAGCAGTTGCGGGACAAGTCCTCGCCGGACAGGGCGCGGGTGGTGTTCATCGTGTCCCACTTTCTCGACCGGCCCTACGTGGAATGTCTCGACCCGGTGATCGCGCACACCTTGATTGCCCCGACGCTGTCAGACGAGATCGAGCGCACCCTTCGGCTACTGAGAGTAACTGGTCGTCGGTGGAGGCGGGCCCGGCGCAGGGCGGTGCTCGGCGGCGTGGGTAGGTTGGTAGCCACCGACCCAGGAGATGCCTCGTGCCCGGCCGCCCCAGCGTTTTGTTCGTGACCGATCTCGCCTACCAGGCCCGGGGGCGGCGCTACTGCGACGAGGACATCTTCCTGTCGTCGCGGCTGCGGCACGACTTCGACATCGCTTTGTGCCACCCGCTGGATGCCGCCGCTCTCATGGACGCCTTCGACGGGGTCGTGGTCCGCAACAGCGGCCCCGTGCTGCACTACCAGAAGGAGTACGACGCCTTCCGGAACCAGGCCGCAGCGCGCGGCACCCGGGTCTACAACCCGCTGTCCGGCCGGGCCGACATGGCTGGCAAACAGTACCTGCTGGACCTGACGACAGCCGGATACCCGGTCATCCCCACCATCGACCGGCCCCAGAACCTCGGCGTGCTGCCCGAGACCGACCAGTACGCGGTCAAGCCGAAGGCAGGGGCGGACTCCATCGGCCTCAACTTCGTCTCCCGGGACCAGCTGGACGGCCTCACCTACGGCGACATCCTGGTCCAGCCCCGCATCGACTTCCGCTATGAGATGTCGTTCTACTACGTCGACGACGCCTTCCAATACGCCCTCCACGCCCCCGATCCCGACCGTCGTTGGGTCCTTGAGCCCTACCAGCCCACGGAAGCCGATCTCGGTTTCGCCCGCTGCTTCATCGACTGGAACACCCTCGATCACGGTATCCAGCGCGTGGACGCCTGCCGTACCCAGGAGGGCGACCTCCTCCTGGTCGAGCTGGAAGACCTCAACCCCTACCTGTCCCTGGACCATGTCGACGACCCGACCCGTGACACCTTCGTCGCCAGCATGACAACCTCCCTCCACCGGTTCCTGGGCATCTCACCCCGCACCTGACCGGCACACCCCCGGTCACCTCAACTGACGCCGGCAGGTGTGCAGGCGGTGATGGTCCCGGCATACAGGTCGACCTTCGACTGCGAGTTACCCATCAGGCCCCAGCGGAAGAAGCACACCTGACACTCCCACCGCAAGCCCCCAACTGACATCAAAACAAACCGACATCGCAAACTCGGTCAGAACGTGACTCCCGCAGTCGCCTCGAATCCCGCTCTCGCTTACGAAGCCAGGCGAATACTGCAGCCCTCGAATACCAACACTTCGCCAGTGCCGGCCGGGACACCACCGAGGGCATCGTTGGCGCCATCACCGGAACTTTGCACCGTCCCCAGACCGTCCTCCCCGGCCGCTACGGCCAGGACGGGGTGCTGCGGCTCGTCGCCCGCAGCACCCAACTGCACCCCGCGGCGGCCCGGCGTCTCGCCGACCAGCTCACCGTGCCAGGTCCGGGGCACCCCTGGGAGGGCGTGCGGTTCACGACGTCGTGGGGATCGCGCGCCCCGCTCGACGTAGCTCTCGTCGAGCCGGACATGGTCGCGGAGCCCACCGTGGACACCGCACAGGACCGCGGAGCCTGGCGACATCCGGTGCGGTTCGTCCATCTCCGGGAAGACACGGCATCCGGCGACGTGGCGGCCTTCGGTGAGGGCGCGGCTCCGGCCTCCGGCTGATCGCGGCCGATCAGCCGGAAGGGTCCTTGTCAGCCACGGCATTGGCCGCCCGACAGGCGGAGCAAGGGATCTGGGGCCTTGGGTCCGTAGCGGCGGGTGAGCCCCTGGCAGCGCGGGCAGAAGCCGATCTCAGCCGGAAGGCAGCCCGAGCAGGAGCGCGGCGGCTGCGCGGTCCATCGAGGGGTCGATGCGCTGTGGCATCTCGTCCATGCGTCCGAATGTACGGCTGGCGCCTCGTCCGGGCAGGTCGAGAGCAGTCGCGTCGCTCACGCCACGTCGATGCCCAGCGTGGGGTCCGGCCACCTTCGCCGATACCGGAGCGACAGCCGCGGCGTCGGCCCGGGCCTGCTCACCGACGGCCGGGGCCGACTGCTGTGGATCTCGGCGGCCCGCCCCGGGCGCACCTCGGAGATCACCGCCTGCCGGCACGACAAGCTCACCCGGAAACTGCGGGAAGCCGGGCTCGGAGCCATTGCCGACCTGGGGTCCGCCGGCCTCGACGACGGCGGCCCCGACGCCGACCCGGCGGTGATCACCGGCTACAAGGCCGCCCGGAAACCGGCCCCTGACGCGAGGCCAGAAGCCGTCCAACACGGCACTGGCGGCCGTCCGGGCACCCGTCGAGCACGGCTTCGCCCACCTCAAGAACTGGCGCGTCCTGAGCAAGGTACGCACCGACCCCGCCTGGGCGACCGCCCTGGTCCGGGCCTTGCTGGTCCTCACGAACCGCGAAGTCGCCCGATGACCGACGATCTTCACCAAAGTCCCCTGCCAGCGACCAGCACGAGCATCCCGATGCCCACGCACACCAGCCCCGTGACCAGCAACTTCAGCTTGCCCACCTCTCATCGGTGCGAAGCCCTACGCGGCCAGCAGCGGGGCACGCGACGAGATGACGAGACTGCGACGGCACGCAGCGGGGACGTGACACTGCGGTTGGCGTACGCCGACCGGCGAAGGTGCTGCCGCGCCCTCGCCGGTTGCGCGTCATGCTCCTTCCGCGGACATCAGCTGAGGGTCCACTTCTGGTTGGTCTGACCGTTGCAGGTCCAAAGGATCAGCTTGGTGCCGTTGGCGGTCGCCGCGCCGGAGGCGTCCAGGCAGAGACCGGAGAGGTTGTTGGTGAGGGTGCCGTCGGAGTTGGCGGTCCATCTCTGGTTGGTGCCGTTGTTGCAGTCCCAGATGATGACCTTGGTGCCGTTGGTGGTGCCGTTGTTGTCGGCGTCGAGGCACTTGTTGCCGTAGACGACGAGTTCGCCGCGCGACGTGTGGGCCAAGGTCTGGTTGCGCCCGCCGGAGCAGTCCCAGATCTGTGCCTGGGTGGCGTTGACGTAGGTGTTCTTCTCGATGTCCAGGCAGCGGTTGGAGGCGGAGCCGACGAGGGCGGCGCCGTCGGTGCCGGGGATGCCCTGGACGCGCAGGGCGTCGATGTCGGGCGCGGTGCTGCCGGAGACCGCGGCGAACCTCACGGTGTTCGTGCCCTTGGCCAGATGCGCGAGCACGGACACGGTGCGGTAGGTCGTGGCAGAGCCGGTCGGCGGGAAGGACACGACGTACTTGTACTGGCCGTTCACCTGGACGGTTGCCCTGCGAGCGGTGGTACCGCCGTTGGCGTAGGTGACGTCCACCAGCTTGGTGCCTGCCGTCGAGGCGGTGACGCCGGTGAACGTCGGCGTGGTGGCGGTGGTGGTGTCCTCGTACGTCGAGCCGGTGGCCTCGGTGCCGGAGACGGTGAGAAGCACCGCGTCGTTGGCGGGGACGGAGGTGGTGTAGCCGGTGGCGAAGGATCCGGTGTGGGTGCGGGTCCAGGCGTTGCGCACGGTGGCGGAGGCGGTGGTCAGGCCGAGGTCGGCCCAGCGGACGGTGATGTTCGCGGCGGAGCCGGTGCGGTTGAACAGCATCACCGCGCGCTTGCCCGTACCGGAGAGCACCTTGCCGTACACCTGCAGGTTCCGGGCGTCCTCGGCGACCTTGACGCCCTGCAGGCCACGCGGGTCCTGGTTGATGGCGAGGACCTCGGGATTGGTGAGGATGTCGCGGGTCTCGGTGGTCATCGTGGCCACGTTGTTGCCGGCCAGCAGCGGGGCGCCGGCGATGGACCACAGGCTCATGTGCAGCCGGTTGCGTGCGGCGGTCATGCCGTTCAGGCCGACCATCAGCATGTCGGGGTCGTTGTAGTAGCCGGTGTGCTGGGCGGCGGGTTGCAGGGCCTCGTCGAAGTTGCGGTACATCTTCGTCAGGCCCGGGGTCTCCTTATACAGGAGCACGTCATGGCTGGTGCGCCACAAGTCCCCATAGCCGGACGCCCAGTTCCACGGCAGTCCGGTGCCCCACTCGCAGAACGACAGCACCAGCTTGCGGCCGGTGACGGCGGACGCGGCCTCGTTGGCGGCGGCGATCTGCTTGTACGTGGCCTCCTGGTCCAGGCCCTCCACACGGCCGCCGCACCAGTCGATCTTGACGTAGTCGAAGCCCCAGCGCTGGAAGGTCTCCAGGTCCTGCTGGTAGTGGCCCTCCATACCGGTGTTGGGCGCGGCGGGGCGGGTGGTGGGGTAGTAGTAGCCGCAGCCCTGCTTGCCGGCGTCGGTGTAGATGCCGGCCTTCAGACCCTTGCTGTGAATGTAGTCGGCTATGGCCTTCATGCCGCCGGGCCACAGGGTCTCGTCGACCACCATGTTGCCGTTCGCGTCGCGCTGGCCCTGCCACCAGCCGTCGTCGAGGTTGACGTACTTGTAGCCGGCGGCGGCCATGCCGGAGGAGACCAAGGCGTCTGCCTGCTGCTTGATCACGTTGTGGTCGATACTGCTGAAGAAGCTGTTCCAGGACGCCCAGCCCATGGGCGGCGGGGTGACGCCTATCTGATTCGTGCTCACGGCTGCCAGTTCGGGGGACAGGGGCGCCGACGGCTCCTCCCGGTCGAGGCCCGCCAGACCGGTGACGGCGAGCCCGGCGGCGATGAGCGGGGCGGTGATGCGTCTGGTCCATCTTCCTGCAGCGGTGTGGAACATGCGGCTCTCCAAGGGGAGGGGAAGTGGGAAGGAACACTGACCGCACGAAGCTGGCGTCTGCGTCGATGGTCAGGTTGGCGGTGATGTGCGGGAAGCAGAAAGGGCGCTCAGTGAGAGAGTGCTGAGGTACACGCATGCGCAGCCACTGCCACCGGTGTCCGAAATACCGGACCAGGTTCGGTGAGGCGGTCAAAAAAGTAGAGGTGAGGGGACCGCAGGTCAATGGTTGTGTCGCTTCTCGTTGGTTTTTGTGTGGAGGCGTCAGCTGGGGCCACCAGCTGTGGCAGCGGATCGGTGATCACGGCTGGCGGTATCGGGCCCCGCAGGCCGCGGGTGCCGTTCGAGGACTCACCGGCCCCAGCCTGTCAGCTCGGTGACGCCCCTTCACTCACGGGCGTACGGCTTCCAGGGAGTTCACATTCCGTCCGGGAAACGTTCCCGCAGGCCGGCCGCCGCCCGCAGCGCCGTGCGGCTCTCGCCCACGCCGCCCGGTCCCACCAGGGTCACCAGCGGCGCCTCCTCGAACGCTCGGTGCAGCAGGCCGAGTTCCTCCTGCCGACCGACGAAACCGGCCCGTTCGACGGGCAGTTGCCCGCCGCGCTGCTGGCCAGAGCCAATCCCCGGTGGTTTGAGGCAACCTGCGGGCACTTCTCGTGAGTCGGCTTGCCGCGGATCGTCCTACTCCTGACGCCGCTGTCACCTGGTGCGGACAGCGTTCCCCCCCCCATACGTGACATCCGGCGTCAGGATTTACCGGGACGTCGAGACGCTGTCCGCCGCCGGCGTCCCGGTGTGGACGGAACGCGGACGCGGCGGCGGTGTCCGGCTGCTGCCCGGCTACCGCACCGACGTCACCGGGCAGACCAACGACGAGGCTCGGGCCCTGTTCGTGCTGGCCGCCGAGGGCACCCATGACGCGCTCGGACTGGGCGAGGCGATACGCTCCGCACTGCGCAAGGTCATGGCCGCGCCGCCCGATCCCCTACCGCGGCGACGCCGAGCGCACCAGCCAGTGCGTCCTGGTCGATCCCGCCCGCTGGATGCACGGCACCGGGACAGCCACCGACGCGGACCTCGCCGAGCTGCAGCACACCGTCTTCACCGACCGCCGGCTGCGGCTGACGTACCGCAGTGCCGACGCCCGCGAGCCGCGCGGCCACACCGTCGACCCGTACGGGCTGGTCAGCAAGGCCGGCGTCTGGTACCTGGCGGCCGGCTGCGACGGCGAGCCGCGGCTGTTCCATGCCGACCGTATCCTGTCGACCGCCGTGATCGACGAGCCGGTGCGACGCCGTCCCGGCCAGGCCCTCGCCACCGCCTGGGGTCTGCTGCGCGAACGCTTCGAGCGACTGCCCGACGCCCTGCGCGTCCACTGCCGGGTCCGCCGCGCACAGCTGGAGATCTTCCAGCGACTCTTCGCCTCCCGCCTGGTCGCCCCGCCGGAGCCGGTGGACGCCGACTGCTCCCGCGCCGACCCCGCCTTCCGCGACCTCCCCGACGTACGCGAACTGCTCTCCCTCGGCGCCTGCGTCGAGTCCTCGCCCACCCGAGGCCCGCGACGAACTCACCACCGTCGCCGCCGAACTGGCGACGCTGTACGACGCGCGGGCGTGAGGGTGACGGGGCCGTGTGCGCCGGTGCCGAGGTGGAACCTGCGGTGAGCCGCCGGAGCCCCGTCGACCGGCGCACGGCCGTACCGGCGGGAGCACCGCCGTAGCCCTGAGGGTCGTACGACCCCAAGCCGTGCCGCCGTCGCCGGCGACTCGGCGCCGTCATCGACGGGGTGTGCTGCCTCGCAGGACGACGTTCGTGGAGACCGGCACGATCCGCGAGGCGTCGTCGTCGGAGAGGGCGAGTTCCATCGCGCGGACCCCCACCTGCCGCAGCGGTACGGACACGGTGGTCAGCGCCGGGACGACGTCCACCGCCGGGCCGATGTCGTCGAAGCCGGCGACGGCGACGTCCTGGCCGGGGACCAGCCCGGCGTCGCGCAAGGCGGTCATCACACCGATCGCCATGACGTCGTTGACGGCGAAGACGAGTTCGGTGCCGTCGAGGCCCCGCTGCAGGAGCTCGCGTGCAGCCGCGTATCCGCCTCGGCGGCTGAACCCGGCCTCGACCAGGAACCGCTCGTCGATGTCGATGCCGAACTCGCGCAGCCCCTCCAGGAAGCCACTGCACCGGTCACGGGACGTCCTGAGGCCGACGCCCGCGCGCACCACCGCGAAGCGTCGGTATCCGAGGCCCACGAGCGCTCGGGCGAGCTGCCGAGCTCCACCGTAGTTGTCGATGCTCACAGTGCGGAACGGCAGGTCGTGCTGGCTGATCAGGACGACCCTGCCGCCCGCTGCCCGGTAGGCGTCGAGCTCGTCGGCGAGAGCGTCACGGGTGTCGGTGTCGTCGATACGGCTGCCGGTCAGGATGATGGCGCGGGGCCGCATCCCGCGCAGTGTCCTGACGATCTGGAGTTCCCGCTCGGGGGAGCGGTCCGCGACCGCCATGGTCACGATGAGCCCGGCCGCCTCCGCCGCCTGCGTCACACCACCCGCGATGGAGGAGAAGTACGGGTCGTCGACACCGCTGACGACCAGCGCGGCGGTGTTCGTCGAGCCCCGTGCGATCGCCTGGGCGGACAGGTGCGGCGCGTAGTCCAGGTCCGCGGCCGCGGCGAGCACCCGGTCCACATTCTCCTGCCGGACGTTGCGGATGCTGCCGTTGAGCACGCGCGACGCCGTCGCCTGCGAGACGCCCGCCGCCCGCGCCACATCACGCAGGGTCGCCTGGCGCTCCCCGGCCCCGGCCTCCCCACGCCGGCGCAGAGGCGCCCCCGACCCGTCTTCCATGCCGCATATTGTGCACCGGCCCACACACCGCCTGAGAAGGGGTGGGTGCTCACGGAAGGTCACTCCCCAGACAAGACGCCCCCCCACGCCGGAATGCGTTTTCCCTCCCCTCGGCCGATGCCACCGACGGCGACACGTCGTCCAGCCTCGACGACGCGCCTGGCGGGTGAAGCCCCGACCAGGGCCGACACGGCCACCCTTCGGCCGGGCGACCGGGTCCTGGCCGGCGACCGCGTGGTCGACGCTCTGACGGCGACACGTTCGTCCAGCCTCGACGACGCGCCTGGCGGGTGAAGCCCCGACCAGGGCCGACACGGCCACCCTTCGGCCGGGCGACCGGGTCCTGGCCGGCGACCGCGTGGTCGACGCTCTGACGGCGACACGTCGTCCAGCCTCTACGACGCGCCTGGCGGGTGAAGCCCCGACCAGCGCCGAGGCGGCCACCTTCCGGCCGGGCACCGCATCCTGTCGCGTACGGTCGTGTACGCGGTCCCTCGCCGGCCGTCGACACCGTGCACTCCGTGCACACCAGGGAGAGCCGCGCCATCGCGGAGTCGGTCGCCGGTGCCCTCCGTGTCCCGCGGGCGACCGGTCACAGATATCCTCGGGTAGCGTCGACGGCTCGTATGCGTGGTGCGGGAGGGAACGGCACGATGCCCCATCCAGCCAGACCGACCGTCACCTTGCGCGACGTGGCGGCGGCCGCCGGAGTGTCGGTCACCACCGCATCACGCGTCCTGGGCGGCAGCTCGCGGACGGTGGCGCCCGAATACCATCAGCGGGTCCTCACCGCCGCGGCCGCGCTGCGCTACACCGCGGACGCCTCGGCCCGGGCCATGCGGCGCGCGAACGACTCGATCGCGGTCGTCGCCGACGACCTCACGACTCCGTCGATGGGCCTGGCCGCCGCGGCGATGGAACGGCAGGCGCGCGACGCCGGGGCGTTCGTGACGGTCTCGTCGACCCACGGCACCGCCGAGCGCCAGCTCGACACCGTCCGGCTGCAGCGTGCGCTCCGGCCGCGGGCGCTCATCCTGACGTCGAGCCGCCTCGACGCGAACGCCCTGGACGGGCGGCTGCTCGACGAGCTGCTCGGCTATGAACGCGAGGGCGGCCGGGTGGTGATCGTCGGCGACACCGACATGCCGTTCGACTCCATCAGCTTCGACAATCACGGCTCCGCGAGGGAACTCGCCACCCGTGTCGCCGAGTCGGGGCACCGGCATGTGACGATCCTGGCCGGCGTCCGCGGGCGGGGCAACGTCTCCGCCCGCACCGCGGGGTTCGTGGCCGGGCTCCGCGACGGCGGCATCGAGCGGCGGAACATCCGGATCTCGCACTGTGCGGTGAGCCGCCAAGGGGGGTTCGACGCGGCACGACGCCTGGTCGCCAAGGGGTTTGAGCCGCCCCACGCCGTGCTCGCCGCGAACGACACCATCGCCATCGGAGCGATGTCGGCCTTCCGGGCCGCCGGGGTGGCGGTGCCGGCGGACGTCTCGGTGACCGGTTTCGACGACATCGAGCTCGCGACCGACGTGACACCACGGCTGACCACCGTGTCGTTGCCTCTGGCGCAGGCAGGTGCCGAGGCGGTCCGCCTCGCCCTCGCACCTCGTGCGGAAGCCGCGCGCCTGATGATGCACGGGCAGGTCGTGGTGCGCGACAGCACGGCGCGTCACGTGGGCTGACCCACCCCCCCCCCCCGCGGCTCGGTACCGGCGGGCCGTGATCACGCGGCCGCGGTGTTCCAGCGGGGTCGACGAGTTCATCCGCTCGAAACCTTGACGCACTCGATCACCGCTGGGCACACTGCGCGGAATGCGTTTTCCCGGATCGGCCTGAGGGACAGGCATGAGCACTCCCGGCGACTTCCAGCGGCTCGGACCGACCGCGGCGCCGCCCGTATCGGGGCCCACCGACCCCCACCGCGACCGGGAGCCGGACGCGAAAAACCAGCACCCGGAGCCGTTGTGCGGCGTCTCGGCCGGAGGGGTCCCGACAGGAGCCACCACCGCACCACCCGGATGACAAGAGGAGACAATGACCGCCACCCGAAGAGTCGCGTCAAGGGCGACCGCCGCCGCACTGTGCGCGCTGGCCGTCGTGCTTGCGTCGATCGTGCTCATCCCCGCGCAGCGCGCCTACGCCGCGGGCACCACGTACTACGTGAGCGCGACCGGCAACGACAGCAACGCCGGAACCAGCAGCAGCGCGCCTTGGCGCTCGCTGAGCAAGGTGAACTCGAAGACGTTCCAGCCCGGCGACACCATTCGTCTCAGGTCCGGCGACAGTTGGGTCGGGCAGCTGTGGCCGAAGGGGTCCGGCGTCGCCGGCGCCCCGATCGCCATCGACCGCTACGGAGAGGGCGCCAAGCCGAAGATCGCGGGTCAGGGCACCGTCGGCGACGCCGTGCGGCTGCACAACCAGCAGTACTGGGAGATCCGCAACCTCGACGTGTCGAACACGGCGCCCGCGACGGCGACACCCGGTGCGCACCTCGGCGACTTCCGCGGCATCGGCGTGCACGGCGACAACGGCCAGACCCTGCACCACTTCGTGATCGACTCGGTCGACGTCCACGACGTGACCGGCGAGGTCAAGTGGATCGGCGGCAACACCGCCAACAACAAGCCGGGCATCACCTTCAACAACGGCTGGGACCGCTCGAAGAACACCGGCGGCATCGCCTTCCTCACCACAGTCCAGGACATCACCGCGCCCGGCGCCGCCACCGTGCTCGACGACATCACGGTGCAGAACTCCACCATCAAGAACACCTCGTTCGCGGGAATCGTGACGAAGCAGTACGCCGGTGACGCCCCCGGTGCCGTCTTCACGGGCTGGGGCAAGCGCGCCACGGCCACGGACTCCCGCTTCACCCCGCACACCGACGTCACGATCCGCGGCAACTACATCACGCAGGCGAACACCGACTTCGGCGGCAACGGCATCTATGTCACCGGCACCCGAGGCGCACTCGTCGAGGGCAACGTGATCGACCGGGTCGGCGTCTCCGGAGTCGAGACCAACATGGCCGACCGGGTCACCGTCCAGTACAACGAGATCATGGGCACCCACCACATGGGCGGCAGTGCCGACGCGAACGGCCTGGACCCCGACATCGGCACCACCAACCAGCTGTTCCAGTACAACTACCTGCACGACAACGGCGACGGCATCCTGCTCTGCGCGTGCAACTCCTCGGTCAGGTTCGGCAGCGCGGTGGTCCGCTACAACGTGGTGACCGGCAGCGAGCGGTGGAACCTCCACATGTCGCAGACAACGGGCTCGGTGGCGGAGGTCTACAACAACACCTTCGTCAATGCCAATTCCTCGACCATGGTGAGCGGCGGCGTCTCAGGAAGGGTCACGCTGACCAACAACCTGTTCGTCACCGGAAACTCCAACCCCGAGTTCAACAAGCAGACGAGCGTCATCTACAACAACAACGGCTACTCGTCCGACTGGCCGAGCCGGCCCACGACCGACACGAAGGCCGTGATCGGCAGTCCGATGTTCGTGAACCCCGGCGTCACGGGGCCCTACGGTGACGTGAACGGCCCGAGGCTCGGCACGGCGGCGAACTTCGCGCTCCAGTCCGGATCGCCGTTCGTCGACGTCGGCGCCACCGTCACCGGCAACGGCGGCCTCGACTACGCCGGGGCTCTGGTGCCGACCGGGAACGGTCCGGAGATCGGTGCCCTCGAACGCGGCGCGCCCGGCATCGCCTTCTCGGACACGTTCAACGGCCTGGCCACCGGCGCGCTCGCCAACGGGACGAACGGATGGCGGGTCATCTCGGCCAACAACGACGTCTCCGTGGTGGCGACGCCGTCCACCACCGACAAGAGCGTGCGGCTGACCCGCACCATCGAAGGCGGCGACACCGACGGGACCAACCTCGCCCGGATCTTCAGCACCCCGCTGCAGGGCTTGGTGACCATCGAGGCACGGGTGATGCGCAACGACACGCAAGGAGGCTGGTTCGGGCTTCCCTACCTGTACAACGCCGGCGGCAGCCAGGCCGTCAGCGTCGCCTTCGCCCGCGGCGAGGTCCACGCGTACGAGGGGACCACGGACCGTGTGCTCGGTACGTACACCCCTGGCACGTGGTATCGGGTCACGCTCACCGTGGACACCGTCAACCAGCGCTTCGACCTCGACCTCGACGGCCGGCGCCTGCTGACCGACGCCGCGTTCCGCACCTCGATGCCGGGGATCGCGAAGGTCGCGTGGTACTCGAACGGCGGCGAGCGCGGGGCGGTGCACGTGGACGACGTCAGGATCGCGCGCGGTACCGGATTCGGCCAGTGACGGTTCCGGTCCGCTGACACCTGGAAGTCCGCTGACACCTGGAAGTCCGCTGACACCTGAAAAGGAGAACCAGCTCTGCCGGGCCGAAATCGGTCCGGCAGGGCTGATTTCCGTACTGGTCAGCGTGCTGACATCCGTGCCAGCCGGGCGCTGACCACCGGCACATAGAATGCCGTGATGCCCGCCAGGTTGGGGTGGGTTCCCGTTCCCTCCGTGCCGGGTACACCATTGACCAGGTCGTCGAATGTGTATTTCGCCCGCTGGGCATCATCGCGGGTGTCGAACGTGGTGTCCCCGAAAACATCGGCAACCGCGACATCCCACTTCCGGCAGGCCCGCAATGTCACTTCGCGCAGGGCTGTCTGGGTGTCCCAGTCCCGCGAACCCAGTTTGTGGGCGGCGACGTACACGATGCGGGCGGCCGGCCATTTCCGCTGCATCGTGTGCAGCGTCTTCTCCAGCTCTTCCGCGTAGGCGGGCACGTCGTAGCGTCGGTCTCGGAAGATCGACTGGGCGTCGTTGGTGCCGCCGTCGAAGAGGACGAAGTCCGGCGCGATGTCCGTCGCCTGCTCGATCTGGGCAAGAATCTGCCCACCGGAAGCCTGCGGGTCGACGCCAATGGTCGCGCCGTTCCGGGCGAATTTGGCAAGGGTCATGTTCTCGCGCTCCGCGACGACGTCCACGAAACTACGGGGATACACGTGTCCGTGCACAATGCTGTCACCGAAGGCGTACACACTCTTGCCTGCCAGCCCGTTCTCCACGTCAATCTCCCTGCGGTTCGACATTTCCGGCCCGATATTAGTCCGTGCATTGACCCGTTGAGCCATGCGGACGTAAATTGAGAGAAGGTAGAAAGCGCTTGCCATCCTGAAACGGAGTGCTGACGGAACATGAGCACAACCCACACCGGGCTGCCCGGTGGCGTCGCCATCTCGCATCTGTCGGTGTACGACTGGCCTGCCGCCGACGGGGTGTGCGGCGGCACCCCTCATATGCATCTGGCGTGTTCGGAGGGTTACGTCGTCACCGGTGGGCGCGGAGCCGTGCAGACGCTGACCGCGTCCGGGTACGAGGTGACTCCGCTTCAGGCCGGTACCGTCGCCTGGTTCACGCCGGGGACCATCCACCGGCTGGTCAATGAGAGCGATCTGCGGATCACCGTCCTGATGCAGAACAGCGGTCTGCCGGAGGCGGGGGACGCCGTCCTCACGCTGCCCCCGCACTACCTGACCGATCCCGAGACGTACGCACGCGCCACCGTCATCCCGGCCGACGCGCCCGAGGAGGAGCAGGAGCGCGTCGCCCGGGCCCGGCGTGACCTCGCCCTGGAGGGCTACCGGGCGCTGCGTGCGGCCGAGGGGCCCGAGGCCCTGGCGGCGTTCCACCGGGCCGCCGCCGCGCTCGTACGGCCGCGCATAGCCGAGTGGCGGGAACGGTGGCGGCAGGGCGCCGAGGCCGCCGCCGCGGCCACCGCGGTGCAGCTCGACGCGCTGGAGCGGGGGGAGTCCCCGCACCTCGCCGATGCCGTCGTGCGCTCCGAACAGCCCGCCGCCCGGGGGAAGTTCGGGATGTGCGGACGGCTCGACGTCTACCGGAACTGATACGGACACGCGCGCCGCGTCACGAGCCCTCGGCCGGGCCCCGCATGACCCGCACGGGTGTGTGCGGGCCGACCGAGGGCTCGCAGAGAGGGTTCGCTCCCCGGCCGGCGGCCGGGACCGCGAGTGGTCACCGCTCGCGGTCGGGGCGGCTTTCAGCGGGCGGGCTCGGCCGTCGACTCCCGCCAGATGATCCGGAACAGGGTCTCCTCCTCCGCCTCGTGCGCCGCGTCGAGCAGGCCCGCGATCAGCTTGCCCATGGCCTTGCTGCCGAGTCGTTCGAGGTCCACGTCGACGGTCGTCAGGGACGGGGTCATGAACTGTCCGACCGCGTTGTTGTCCCAGCCCGTCACGCTGACGTCGCCGGGCACGTCCCAGCCCCGTTCCCGGGCCCCGCGGACGACGCCGGCGGCGACGAGGTCGTTGGCCGCGATCACCGCGGTCGGCCGTGCACCGCTCGGGAGCGACCGGATCGCCTCGATGCCGGACTCGCCGGACCAGTCACCGTCGAAGACACCGACGGACTCGAGCCCGAGGTGTTCGACCGTGTCCAGATAGCTCTTCCTGCGCGCCCTCGCGGAAGCGAACTGCGCGTCCCCCGCCACATGCAGGAACCGGGTGTGACCGAGCGCCGCCAGGTGCTCGATCATCCGCACCACTGGCGTGGCGTCGGCCAACTCCCCGATGCCGCGCATCTCGTCGTCGAAGTCGGCCGAGATCACCACGGCTGTCCGCTGGTGCAGTTTGTTCTCCACCGAGGGGAGCACGGGGGCGAGGGAGAGGATGCCCTCGAACTGTCCCGAGTCGGCGAGTTCCAGCAGGCGTTCACTCCTCGCCCGTACGCCGCCCCCGGCGCTCACGACGTCCACGAAGTACCCCGCGGCCTGTGCCGTCGCGCTGGCCCCCGCCAGCATGCGTGACGGGTTGAAGGCCATGGCGGGCATGAGGATCGCCAGCCGGCCGGTCTTCCGCGTGCGCATGGACCGCGCCACCAGGTTGGGGCGGTAGTCCAGTTCGCGGATCGCCTTCTCCACGCGTTCCAGGGTCGCCGGCTTCAGCCCGCCGTTGAATCGCAGATACCTCGACACCGTCTGGGGTGACACACCGGCAAGCCGCGCCACGTCGGTGATCGTCGGCCGTCGTCGCGCCGTGTCAGCGCCGTCCATCCGCTTCTCCCACCTTCAGCCAACGTTCGGTGAAGTCAGAGACTACACACTCTTGACGCAAAAAGTGATCGTTCACTATGGTCCTCGCAACCCCAGAGTGAACGATCACTTTTTCGGGGGGCGCGTGGCCCCGGACGGGCCCGAACCACTGTGTGTCGATGCCGCCGCTCAAGGGAGCAGTGCCGTGAGCTCCATCAACGAACTACGCCGGCTGCGCGGGTCCCAACGGGGCGCGCGACAGCAGAACAAGGCGGCGTTCTTCTTCCTCCTGCCATGGTTCATCGGGTTGTTCGGGATCACTCTCGGCCCGATGCTGGCCTCGCTCTACCTCAGCTTCACCAAGTACAACCTGCTGCAGCCGCCGCAGTTCAGCGGAGCGGACAACTGGACGCGGATGCTCCACGACGAGCGTCTGCACAAGTCGCTCGAAGTAACGTTCAGTTACGTCCTGGTCTCCGTCCCTCTGCAGCTGGCGCTGGCCCTGGGACTCGCCCTGCTGCTGGACAAGGGGGTACGGGGCCTCTCCTTCTACCGCTCCGTCTTCTACCTGCCGTCACTGATCGGCGGCAGCGTCGCGATCGCCGTGCTGTGGCGGACGATCTTCGGCACGGACGGCCTCGTGAACAAGGGGCTCGGCGTCTTCGGGATCGAGGGGCAGGGCTGGATCTCCGAGCCGAGCACCGCGCTGTCGACGCTCATCGTCCTGAACGTCTGGACGTTCGGCTCACCCATGGTGATCTTCCTCGCCGGCCTGCGGCAGATCCCGACCTCCCTCTACGAGGCGGCCTCCGTCGACGGCGCCGGTCGCTGGCGCCAGTTCCGCAGCATCACGATTCCGCTGCTGACCCCCATCATCTTCTTCAACCTGGTCCTGCAGATCATCCACGCCTTCCAGACGTTCACCCAGGCCTTCGTGGTCTCGGGCGGCACCGGAGGCCCCGCCGACTCCACCCTCTTCTACTCGCTGTACCTCTACCAGCGCGGGTTCGGCCACTTCGACATGGGGTATGCGTCCGCGCTCGCGTGGCTGCTGCTCCTCATCGTCGCGGTCTTCACCGCCGTCAACTTCTGGGCCTCCAAGTACTGGGTGTTTCACGATGACTGACCGCGCCGTAGCCGTACCCCGCCCGCTGCCCGCAGCCCTCTCCCACGAGGCGCACCGCGGCCGGCGCAGGATCCGCGCACTGCTCAAGCACATCCTGCTCGTCGTCTGTGTCCTGGCGATGCTGTACCCCGTCCTGTGGATGGTGGTCAGCTCCCTCCGCCCCAACGACGAGATCTTCCGTCACGCGGGACTCGCCCTGACGCAGCCGCGCCTGGAGAACTACAGCAACGGCTGGAACGCCTTCGCCCAACCGTTCAGCCACTACCTGATCAACTCGCTGATCGTGGTGATCGGCGCGATCCTCGGGAACCTCCTCGCCTGCTCCATGGCCGCCTACGCGTTCGCCCGGCTGGAGTTCAAGGCCAAGCGCCTGTGGTTCGCCATCATGCTCGTCACGATCATGCTGCCGATCCACGTGATCATCGTGCCGCAGTACGTCCTGTTCTCGGAGCTAGGCTGGGTCAACACGTTCCTGCCGCTGATCGTGCCGAAGTTCCTGGCGACCGACGCCTTCTTCATCTTCCTCATGGTGCAGTTCGTCCGCGGCATCCCGCGCGAACTCGACGAGGCCGCACGGATCGACGGCGCCGGGCAGGCGCGGATCTTCTTCCACATCATCCTGCCGCTGATGGTCCCGGCGCTGGCCACCACCGCGATCTTCACCTTCATCTGGACCTGGAACGACTTCTACACCCAGCTCATCTACCTCACCGACCCGACGATGTACACCACGCCCCTTGCGCTGCGTGCCTTCGTCGACCAGCAGACCGCGACCGACTGGGGCTCGGTGTTCGCCATGAGCGTGGTGTCGCTGGTTCCCGTCTTCCTCGTCTTCCTCGCCGGGCAGCGCTTCCTGCTCCGAGGTATCGCGACCACCGGCGGCAAGTAACTGCGGGGGCAACGGCCGGAACGCGGTGCGAACGAGTCATGGCCGCTCGGGAGCACCGCAGCCATCAACCCGACACCTGTGTCAGGCAAAAGGAGAAGTACATGAAAGTCAGCCCCTTCAGACGTCTCGCACTCGGAGCGGTCGCCTCGCTCTCGCTGGTCTTGACCGCCTGCTCCGGCGGTAGCGCGGGCACCGCTCCCGAGCTGAGCGACAAGCCGGTCACCATCCGTGTCACCTGGTGGGGAGCGGACACCCGGGCCCAGCTCACCAACGAAGCCATAGCGGCGTTCGAGAAGAAGCACCCCAACATCAAGGTCAAGGGCGAGTACAAGGACTGGAACGGCTACTGGGACGCGCTCGCCACCACGACCGCGGCCCAGGACTCACCCGACGTCATCCAGATGGATGAGCTCTACCTGGCCTCGTACGCGGGCCGCGGAGCGCTCTACGACCTCGGCAACGCCGAGAAGTTCCTCAACACCTCGCAGTTCGACGACCAGGCCCTCGCTACCGGACAGGTCGGCGGAACACAGTACGCGCTGCCGATCGGCGTCGGCGTCTCCACCGTCCTCGCCAACACCGACATGTTCGAGAAGTACGGCGTGGCCCTCCCCGACGACAAGACGTGGACGTGGGACGACTACGCCAGGATCGCCAAGGAGCTCACGGACAAGAGCGGCGGCAAGATCCACGGCGCGTCCGGCGCTCCCGGCTTCTTCGCGGGCGACGTCAAGTACTGGGCCCGTCAGCAGGGCGGTGAGCTCTTCGACAAGGACGGCAACGTCTCGCTGAAGCCCGATGCGCTCGTCAAGATGTGGAAGTACGGCCTGGACCTGATCTCCTCCGAGGGCGGCGTCAAGGCGTCCACGATGGTCGAGGACCTGACCGCCGGTGTCACCGCCGGCAGCTTCGCCACCGGCAAGGCGGCCATGATGGGCGCCTACAACACCCAGGTCACCGCGCTGCAGGAGGCGACGGGCGCGAATCTGAAGCTGCTGCAGCCGCCCCACGTCGGCGACACCAAGGCGAACTTCTTCAAGCCCTCGATGTACTGGGCGGTCTCCAGCCAGAGCAAGCACCCGGCCGAGGCAGCCACGTTCGTCGACTTCCTGCTCAACGACCCGGCGGCCGCCGACATCCTCAAGACCGAGCGCGGCATCCCCGCCAACAAGGCGATGCTCCAGCGCCTCCAGGCGGGTCTGACCGGCACGGACAAGGCCGCCGCCGAGTACATGAACACGGCGACGACGGGTCAGCCGCCCGTCGTGACCCCCAACGGCGCCAGCGGGATCGAGCCGATGCTTCAGCGCTACACCCAGGAGGTCTACTTCAAGAAGACCTCCCCGGAAGACGCCGCGAAGTCCTTCATCAAGGAACTCCAGAGCGAGATCGACGCGGCCAAGTGACCTCTTTCCCCTGGGGCCGCGGCCGCGGCCGCGGCCCACGGCCCCCGGGGAGCCCGCGGCAAGCGGGTCGGAAACCACGAGAGAGAAGCCATCCATGCCCAGCCCCCGGCCGCCGTACCGCGTGGCCATCATCGGCACCGGCGGTATCGCCCACGCCCACGCCGAAGCACTCGCCGAACTCCCCGCACGTGCCCGGCTGGTCGCCGTCGCCGACGTCGACTTCGCCCGCGCCACCGAGTTCGCGAACCGGTTCTCCGTGCCGCACGTCTTCACCGACCCCAAGACGCTGCTGGCAAACGAGACGGTCGACCTCGTGCACATCTGCACACCGCCGCAGACCCACGCGCCCCTGGCCGCCCTGGCGATGCGGGCCGGCGTCACCGCCCTGGTGGAGAAGCCGACGGCGCTGAGCCTGCGCGAGATGGACGAACTGGCCGCCGTACAGCAGCAGACCGGTTCACAGGTCCTGACCGTCTTCCAGCACCGCTATGGCGCGGCGGCCGTACGACTGCGCCGGCTGGCCCGTTCCGGCGCACTGGGCCGGCCGCTGGTCGCCACCTGCGAGACCCTGTGGTACCGGCCCGACGACTACTTCGACGTACCGTGGCGGGGACGCTGGGACGTCGAGGGAGGTGGCCCCACCATGGGCCACGGCATCCATCAGTTCGACCTGATGCTGTCGGTCCTCGGCCCCTGGTCCCAGATCACCGCGCTCGCCGAACGCCAGGCGCGGCCCACGGACACCGAGGACGTGTCGATCGCCGCCGTCCGGTTCGACAACGGAGCCCTCGCCACGGTGGTCAACTCCCTGCTGTCCCCCCGCGAGACATCGCGCCTGCGCTTCGACTTCGAGTACGCCACGGTCGAACTGGAACACCTCTACGGCTACCGCGAGGAACACTGGCGGTTCACACCGGCACCCGGCCACGAAGAGCTCGCGGCACTCTGGGCCGGCGGTGACGAGCCGGACGTCGTCAGCGGTCACCGGCTCCAGATCGAGGCCGTGTTCGACGCCTGGGACACCGGTCAGGAACCCGGAGTCTCCCTGCGGGACGCACGCCGCACGCTGGAGTTCGCGGCCGCGACGTACGCCTCCGCCTTCCGCGGTGTCCGCGTCGCCGCGGGTGAACTCACCGACGACGACCCGTTCACGCTCAGCATGGACGGCGGCGCCGTCCCGTGGGAGCGCGTCAAGGAGGCCCTTGCATGAACTCCCTCGACATCACCCACGACCTCGACGCCTCGGTCACGGTCCGGGACGGCGACACGGAGCTGTTCCGCTACGTCTACCGGCCGGACACCGTCCAACTGGAGTCGCCCAAGCCCTACATCCACCCCCTGCGCACCCGCGCGGGCCATGTGGTCAGCCTGTTCCGTCCCCACGACCACGTGTGGCACAAGGGCATCGCCTGGTCGCTGCCCCACGTCGGCGAGGAGAACTTCTGGGGCGGCCCCACGTACATCCACGGCCGCTTCTACGTCCAGCTGGAGAACAACGGAACCCAGGCGCACCGCCGGATAGCCGCCCTCGACCGGGCCGACGGCAGCGCGACGTTCGCCCACGACCTGGACTGGATCACCCAGTCCGGGGACCTGTTCTTCACGGAGCGCAGGACGCTGCGGGCGAGCCTGATCTCCCCGCACGCCTGGGCGCTGACGTTCGAGACGCAGATGACGAACGTCTCCGGAACCGATGTCGCCATGGGATCGCCGACCACCAAGGGCCGGGAGAACGCCGGCTACGGCGGCCTGTTCTGGCGGGGCCCACGGTCGTTCACCGGCGGGCAGTTCGTGACCGCGGAGGGCACGGGCGGCGACGAGGTCCGCGGGCGGCGCATGGAGTGGATGGCTTTCGAGGGCCGCCACGACGAGACGGACGTGCAGTCGCTCGTGCTCATGGTCGACGACACGGCCAACCCGCATCATCCGCCGCAGTGGTTCGCCCGGACAGAGGAGTTCGCCTGCCTCAACCCGGCACCGTTCTTCAGCGAGGAACTGACCGTCGAACGCGGCGCCACCGTGCGGTTCCGCTACGGCGTGGGGATCGCCGACGCCGACGCGAGCGCGGCTCCCGCACTCGCGGACGCGGTGCGCCGGGCACTCGCGGGTGCCGACGCGTCCATCGCTGCCGGGTGACCACGGTTGCCCCAGGCGGAGCGCCATCTTTGATGACGCACCTTGGTACGACGTAAGTGCCGGCAACGGGCAGGGCTCCTGTGCCGTCGGGGGAGGTGCTGCCTCACCGCGGCCCAGGGGCTCCTGCGCGCAGACCGTCCATCACAAGGTCCAGGAGTCGACCGGACCGGGCCCGCCAGTCCCCGTGGCTGTCGATCTGCCAGATGCCGGCTGAACCGCCCCGGGTTCTTTGGACATCTCAGTTGGTGGCTGTGAGCCGGGGTTTCGTGGTTGCTCGGTAGTGGTCGGCTTCGTATTCGGCGGGCGGGCTGTGCCCTGTCTCACCGTGGAGTCGGCGGTGGTTGTACCAGTCGACCCACTCGGCCGTGGCGAGTTCGACGTGTGAGAGCGTCTTCCACGGGCGCATCGGGTTGATGATCTCGGTCTTGTACAGGCCGGTCGTCGACTCCATGAGGGCGTTGTCATACGCGTCACCGACCGAGCCGACGGAGGCTGCGATCTCAGCCGCATCGAGGTGTTCGGCCAGGCGGAACGACGTGTACTGGCTGCGAGCCCGCATCCGAGTGATGGACCAGCTCTCCGGGCACCGGCGGCCGGGCCGTCGCGGTCACGCTGCCACAAGCCCATGTCGAGTGCGTCCGAGACGACCCTCGCCGACGGGCAAGTACTGCGCTCCGCAGACTCCACCGGTCTCGAACAGGAGGTATGGGCACAGCTCACGCTCCACCAAGTGCTGCGGACCGCCATGGTGGACGCGGTGGAGTCGTCGGCTACAGCAACATCCACAGCTTTCGGGCATCGATGACGCGCTGGACGGCCGAGGGGCTGATCCGCAAGGTCGGCAGAGGCACATACATGCTCGAACAAGGCTGGACCTCCCCTGATTTGACGGATCGCGTCACACGCCAACTACGCGGCATTGGGGTAGGAGGAGGGACGTGCCATGACTCTGATCCTTACATGGAATCGAGTCTCCATTCGAACCGGGGCGGTTCACTTTGCTGCGACCCGGACCACCTGGAAGCCGTGCCAAAGAAGGAAGCTCTGCGGCGCAGGGACTGGGAGAGCGCGCGAGCCAGGAGGACGCACTGTCCCCACGGCCACGCGTACACGCCGGAGAACTCGTATCTGGATCCCCGAGGGTTCCGGCAGTGCCGGACGTGCCGCGCCGAGAGGGGCAGGAGCCGCCGGGTTCCCCCGGCCGTGTGAGATTTCGTGATACGTGAGAGGGTCTGAGGCGTGAGTGAGACACCGTCGAACACCCTGCAATACCGCTTTGACGGGCCAGAAGAGGCTCCGGTCCTGATCTTGGGTCCCTCCCTGGGTACCACCTGGCACAAGTGGTCAGAACCGTCTTCTGACGTCCACGTGGTCCAGGGCGATGCCGTTTGTGCAGGTGGGCGCTTTGAGGTCCCGGTGCGTCGATGGTGTTCGTGATCGCCTGTGACAGAAGAGGGCGATGCAGAACCCCCGTTGGCTCGCTCCAGCCGGGGTCGTTTGCCCTGACCGCGGCGGCTGTTACGCCGACGGCGCCCGCACCGGAGCCCCGGACGCTCTCCAGACTGCCGATCTCTGGCACGTCTGGCACGTGCGCCGTGAGGCGCTGATTGATCGAGTGGAGGTGGGAGACCTTCGCCGCCGTTCTGTCGCAGCAGGACGGTGAAGCTGGGGGCAGCCTGAGCCGGGAGGTGCCGGGGAGGGTGGCAAGCGGCCCCGACAAAGCGGGGACGTGTCAGAACCGTCAGATGGTGCGGGTCCGGCAAGCGAGACGGAGAGGTATACGTGAGGAACCGGTGCTCCAAGCCTCCTAAGGTGACATCAGCTCCAACCTGGCGGATATGGGCTGGTTGCGGTGCGTGCTCGTCTTTCTTCCAGGGCGGGCAACTTCCGGGTCGTGATTGCCAGACGGTCCGGGAGGCCACGGTGAAGTGCTGCGGGGTAGCCGTGGCGGGGCCGCCGGGGGTATAGCCGGGTGCCTACTCCGACGAGCGATCAATCAGTGAACACGGGAACCTCCCCGGCCTTGCCCGTCGTCCGGGACGCCAGCACGGACGAGTTGGGCTGGGCACACCATCTGCCGAGCAGGCCGTGGGAGGGGCGGAGCCGCCATAGTACTCCGAGCTGGGGAGAACCCGGCACATGGGGAAGGGCGGCAGCGAGATCGCAAGGCAGGTACTGCAATGTCCGGAGAATCCGGGGTGGATGCCCTGGTCGCGTGGCCAGCGGCCGAGGTCGCTGAGCTACGGGTACGGAGAATGCAGACCAAACTGCACCGTTGGGCGGTAGCCGGTCACGGCTTCCGGTTCGACGATGTGTTCAACTTCGTCTGCGACCCGGCCGTCTTGATGACGGCCTTCGAACGGGTTGCGGGCAACAAGGGAGCCCGGACAGCAGGCGTCGACGGCCAAAGCGCCGCCGACGTCCAGGAGTCCGGGGTGACAGCGCACCTGAACCGCATCCGTTCGGCGCTGAAGGCGGGGACCTTTCGGCCCCTGCCGGTGCGGGAGCGGATGATCTCCAAATCCGGTGGGAAGCTGCGTCGGCTGGGGATTCCGACGGTCACCGACCGGGTGGTGCAGGCCGCGCTGAAGCTGGTCCTGGAGCCGATCTTCGAGGCGGATTTCCGTCCGTGCTCGTACGGGTTCCGGCCCAACCGGCGTGCGCACGACGCGATCGCTGAGATTCACCTGTTCGGTTCCCAGGGATATCGCTGGGTGCTGGACGCTGACATCGAGGCGTGCTTCGACCGCATCGAACACGCGGCCCTGATGGACCGTGTCCGAGCGCGGGTGAAGGACAAGCGGGTGCTGGCGCTGGTGAAGGCGTTCCTGAAAGCCGGGATCATGACCGAGCTCGGCGAGCGGAACGAGACCACCTCCGGAACACCGCAAGGAGGCATCCTCTCGCCCCTGCTGGCCAACATCGCGCTGTCCGTGCTCGACGACTTCGCCGCCGAGCAATGGTCAAGCGTGATGACGACCCGACGGGATCGCGAACGACGACGGCACCGGGGCCTGCCGACCTGGCGACTGGTCCGCTACGCGGACGACTTCGTCATCATGGTCCACGGCACGAAGGAGCACGTCGGAGAGCTTCGCGAACAGGTGAGTGCGGTCCTGGCACCGATGGGTCTGGTCCTGTCTGCGGCCAAGACCCGGATCGTCCATCTTGCGGACGGGTTCGACTTCCTCGGCTTCCGCATCGTCTGGATGCGGAAACGAGGGACGGACGAGTGGCACGTCTATACCTTCATCGCCGACAAACCGGTCGCGTCGCTGAAGCGGAAGATCAGGGCACTGACCCAGAGGTTGTCGCATCTCGATTACAAGATCGCGCTGATCCGGATCAACCAGATCCTGCGCGGCTGGGCCAACTACTTCAAACACGCGGTTGCCAAGCACACCATGGCCCGCCTGCACACCTTCGTCTGGTGGCGGCTGGTCCGCTGGGTGATGCACCGGCACCGCATGACGTGGACGGCCATCCGGCGAGCTCCGGGGCCCGCAAGGGCGTTGGAAGCTCATCGAGTTGGACGGGATCACGCTGTTCCACCTCGGCAAGGTGCCGATCACTCGGTATCGCTACCGTGGCAACAGCATCCCCAGCCCTTGGCCGGACGCCCTGTCCGACCCGATCCCAACGGCATGATCTCGTGGAGAGCCCGGTGCTCGGAGACGGGCACGCCGGGTTCGGCGGGCGGGCCGGGGAAACCCACCGGGAGCAATCCCGGCAGGGCGCCCCGGTCCGACCCAACAACCTCGCCGAGGCCCGTGAAACGCCTGGTCCGTCGACATGATGCATGCCTTCGCGACCTCGAGTCCGCCCCGAGTACGGCGCCCGACGTGGTGCGTCTGAACCGCCCCGGGTTTGATGGAGACATCGAAGACCCGGAAGGATGCCGATCATGGCTGCTCCCCGTAAGTACCCCGACGAACTGCGTGAGCATGCGACGCGGTTGGCGGTCGAGGCCCGCAAGGATCCGGCCGGCCGTGCCGGTGCGATCAAGCGGATCGCCGACCAGCTGGACGTGCATCCCGAGGCCCTGCGCGGCTGGGTCAAGCGCGCCGAGACAGACGAGGGCATCGTGCCCGGCACCACCAGCACGGATGCCGCCCGGATCGCTGAGCTGGAGCGGGAGGTGAAGGAACTGCGGCGGGCGAACGCGATATTGAAGTCCGCCTCGGCTTTCTTCGCCGCGGAGCTGGACCGTCCACTGCGATGAAGGTCGCCTACATCGACCAGTACAAGGAGACGTTCGGCGTCCAGCCGATCTGCGATGTCCTCGCCGAGACGGACGCGCCGACCGCGCCGAGCACCTACCATGCCGCCCGCAACCGGGAGCCCTCGGCCCGCAGCCTGCGAGACGAGGAGATCACCAAGGAGCTACGCCGGATCCACGAGGCCAACTACGGCGTCTACGGGGCCCGCAAGGTCCACGCCGCCCTCCTGCGCGAGGGGCACGAGGTGGCCCGCTGCACGGTCGAGCGCCTCATGCGCGCGGTCGGTCTGCGCGAGGTGATCCGGGCCAAGGGCCCACGCACCACCCGCCCCGCACCCGAGACCGACCGGCCCGCCGACCCGGTCGAGCGGCAGTTCACCGCGAGTGCGCCAAACCAGCTGTGGGTCGCGGACATCACCTGCATCAGAACCTTCTCCGGCTGGGTCTACGCC
Source organism: Streptomyces sp. TRM70350 (assembly GCF_019219825.1). Taxonomy (GTDB): domain Bacteria; phylum Actinomycetota; class Actinomycetes; order Streptomycetales; family Streptomycetaceae; genus Streptomyces. The sequence goes on from NZ_JAHUXH010000036.1 coordinate 32,838, forward strand.
GCCTTCGTCATCGACGTCTTCTCCCGCATGGTCGTCGGCTGGCAGGCTGCCACCTCCCTCTACACCGACCTCGCCCTCGACGCGCTGGAGATGGCGATCTGGCGCCGCCGGCACACCGGCGCCGACCTCACCGGCCTCACGCACCACTCGGACCGCGGAGTCCAATACCGAGCTCTGCGCCACACCGAAGTCTCGAACATGAGGCCGCCGTGGCCTCGGTCGGCTCCAAGGGCGACTCGTATGACAACGCCCTGGCCGAGGCGTTCAACAGCCTGTTCAAGGCCGAACTGATCCGGAACAAGGGGCCGTGGACCGGCATCAACGACATCGAGATCGCGGTCGCCGAGTACATCGACGGGTTCAACCAGCGCCGCCTCCACGGCGAACTCGGCCACATCACCCCCGCCGAACACGAGGCCGCCCACTACCTCGCGGCCGAACCCCGTACGTCACTCCAGAAAACCAGCTAACGCAGTATCCACGAAACCCAGGGCTTGACACGGGGGCCTGTTCGCCCTGGCGCGTGTGCCGGCCGCGGCAGGCGGGTGAACTGCCGTGCGTGGACGGGTCCTTCTTGTGTTGCCCGGGTGAATGAAAGCCGCTCAGCACAAGAAGGAACCCGGTGGCAACCTACCCCAGCCAGTCCCCGTCCATGACGACTACGCGGCCTCACGTGCCCAACTCGAGCCGATGATCGCCCGTTTGAGTGACACAGACATGGCCGCATGCACCCAGGAGCGGCTCGAGGACTACCTCACCCAGTCCGGACGCGAGCTCCAGCGCATCGCGATGCAGGACTACCTGGACGCCGCCGCCCGCCGGGAGGAACGCCTCGCCGTGGTGACCGGGGCCGACCAGGTGGCCCGCAGGAGGGCCGAGCCCGGGCACACCCGCCAACTCCTCACCACGGTGGGTCCGGTGGAAGTCTCCCGCATCGCCTACCGCGCCCCGAAGTCTGCGAACCTGCACCCCGCCGACGCCGTGCTGGCCCTGCCTGCCCACCTGCACTCCGCCCCGCTGCAGCGGGCGGTGGTGCACGAGGTCGCCGACGGCCCCCTGCGCTCCGCCCGCGAAGCACTCGCCCGTACCATCGGCCAGCGCCTGGGCACCCGCCAACAGAAACGCACCCTCGTCGTGGGGAGTGGAAGGGAACGTAGTGAACGTTCATTTTTGCGTCAATGGATTCCGCAGTAATCGCTTGCTTGCGGTGTGGGCGGCTCAGGAGCCGGCTTGCGTGCCGCGCCCCGGCTTCAGCACCGCAGCGCCGTACGGCGGCAGGGTGAGGGGCTTGTCCCCGACCGGCGGAGCTCCGGGCGTCAACAGGTCCGCCGCGTCCCGCGGTGCGGCGCCGCGCAGGTCGACCACCGCCTCCCGTGCGGAGTGGTTGAGCAGGAAGAGATGAGGGGTGCCGTCGGCGTCCCGCCGGCGGACCGCCTCCACTCCGTCCGGGGTGTCGAGAACCGGCTCCGCGCCCGCGGCGGCCGCCGCCTCAAGGACCAGCAGCCGCATGGTCTCCCGGTCGAAGGAGGTCCCCAGGTAGGTGGCGACGCCCCGGCCGTACCGGTTGCGGACGGCCGCCACATGCCCCTGCAGCTCCCCGTCGGTGTACACGGCCACGGACTCGGTGCCGTGCCTGGGAACGATGACGTCCTGCCAGTCCGTGGCCGTGCCGCGGTGCTCCCCGCAGCGCACAGCGCGGGTCTCGCCTACCTGGAGGGGGTTGAAGTCGTCGATGTCGATGCCGAGCAGGTCCCGGAAGGCGCCCGGGTGGCCGCCGGGCCACACCCGGTCGTGTTCGTCGACGATCCCGGAGAAGTACGACATCAGCAGGTGCCCGCCGTCCTGGACGTACCCGGCGAGATGGCGGGCGGCGGGGCCGTCCACCAGGTAGAGGTTGGGGACCACGAGCAGCCGGTAGCCGCTCAGGTCGTCGGCCGGCCGGACGAAGTCCACGGGGATGTTCGCGCCCCACAGGGGCCGGTAGTGCTCCATCACCTGTGCGGTGAAGCTCGGATGGTCGGACGGGTGGTCGGGCCCCTCCAGGGCCCGCAAGCTGTCGTAGTCCCAGGCCATGGCCACCCGCGCCCGGTCGCAGGCCCCTCCGGACAGGCCGCTCAGCCGGGCGAGGTCGTGGCCGAAGGCTGTCACCTCCCGCCATGTGCGGGTGCGGGTCCCGCCGTGCGGCAGCATCGCGGAGTGGAACCGTTCGGCCCCCGCCCGGGAGGCCCGCCACTGGAAATACATGACCGAGTCCGAGCCGCGCGCCACCGCCTGCAGTCCGTGGCCGCGCAACTGCCCTGCCGGGCGTGCCGAGTTGCGGGGCGCGGTGAGGTTGTTGCCGGTGGCGGACTCCAGCAGCAGCCACGGGCGGCCGTGGCGCAGCGAGCGCATGAGGTCGAAGTTGTAGGCGGCCAGGAGGTGCCCGTCAGGGTCGTGCGGCTTGGGATAGATGTCGAGCGCGGCGACGTCCTCCTCAGCCGCCCACGACCAGTAGTCGAGGCTGCGGAACGACCCCATGAAGTTGGTGGTGACCGGCAGGTCGGGGGTGTGGCGACGGACCGTGTCGCGCTCGGCGGTGAAGCACTCCAGGGCAGCGGCGTCGCAGAACCTGCGGAAGTCCAGCAGCTGACCGGGGTTGGGACCGGACACCAGGCGGCTGCGCGGGGCGGGGGTGCCGATGTGGTCGAAGGAGTCGTAGTGCTGGCCCCAGAAGGCGGTTCCCCATGCGTCGTTGAGGGCCGCGATGCTGCCGTCGTACCGGTCGGCGAGCCAGCGGCGGAAGTGCGCGGTCGAGACGGGACAGTGGCAGGCGAGGCCGACGTACTCATTGGCGATGTGCCACATCGCCAAGGCCGGGTGCCCGGCGTAGCGGTCGGCCAGCCGCTCGGTGATGCGCGCCGCGTGGTAACGGTAGACGGGCGACGAGGGGCAGTAGTGCAGCCGGGCACCGAAGGCGATGGTGCGGCCCTCGCCGTCCACCGGGAGCGTCTCGGGGTGTTCGTGCGCGAGCCAGGAGGGCGGGGCGGCGGTCGGTGTGGCCAGGTCGACCGCGATGCCGTTGCCGGCCAGCAGGTCCATCACCTCGTCCAGCCAGCCGAAGTCGAAGGTGGCGGGCCGCGGTTCCAGCAGGCCCCAGGAGAACACTCCGACGGTGACCAGGTTGACCCCGGCCTCGCGCATCAGCCGGACGTCCTCCCGCCAGACCTCGGGGGGCCACTGCTCGGGGTTGTAGTCGCCGCCGTATCCGAGGCCGCCCAGTCGCTTGCGCAGGGCGGCCAGACGTTCATCGGCGGTCGTGGATCGGGGCACGGGTACTCCTTGTCGGGAGTGAGATCTCGATGCGGCGGGAGGGAGCCGGAATTGGCAGACCGGTGTCTCGGGGCGAAGCAGGGACGAGATAGGCCGTGATGCACCGGAGAGGGGTCGTATGCGCCGCGTGGGGACAAGGCTCATGTCCGCGGTGGCCGCTGTCAATGGAGCGGCTGTCGATTTCTGATGAAGTCCGCGTACTCTGAAGTCGGTTGATGCTCGTTCGTGTGTGGTTCCGTCGCGGCGCGCTGTGTGTGCTCCGGGTGCCGGCGAAGCGGGCACCCCGGAGTCCGTTGGCGGCCTGACCGAGAGGGCCGGGGAGTGGATCGACGCGAACCGGGAGGTGGTCAGGAGGTGGGCGGCGGCTGCATAGCCAGGGGCGGGGCGACCGACTCGCGCCAGATGACGGTGTTCACCGGGTTCCGGGACTGCTCCGGCGCCTGCCCGCTGATCGTCTCGACCAGCCGCACCATGGCGTTGCGGTCCACGCCTTCGAGGTCGACGTGGACCGTGGTCAGCGAGGGTGGGAGGTAGCGGCAGATGTCGTTGTTGTCCCAGCCGGTCACGCTCAGGTCGCCGGGAACGTCGAGGCCGCGGTCGTGGGCGCCGCGGATCACGCCCGCGGCGACCACGTCATTGGCGGCGATGACGGCGGTGGCCGGCCGGCCGGCGTCCAGTTCATGGATGGCCGTCACCCCGGATTCGCCGGACCAGTCGCCGTCGGCCACGCCGACGGACTCCAGCCCGAGCCGCTCGACGGCCCGCAGATAGGCGTCCTTGCGGGCGCGGGCGGAGGCGAACTGCTGGTCCCCGGCGACGTGCAGGAAGCGGCGGTGGCCGAGCCCGGCGAGGTGCTCGAGCTCGGCGACCGGCGAGGCGTCGGTGAGCTCGCCGATGCCGCGCATGGAGTCGTCGAAGTCGGCCGAGACGACGACGGCTGCGCCCGTCGGCAGCCGCTCCTCGATCTCCGGCCGGACCGGGGCCAGCGCCAGAATGCCCTCCACCTGCCCGGAGTCGGCCAGTTCGAGCACCCGCTCCGTCCTGGCCTCGGCGCCGCCTTGGAGGCTAACGACCTCGACCGCGTACCCGGCCTCGTGCGCGGCGGCGGCTGCTCCGGCGAGCATCCGAGAGGGGCTGAAGGTCATCGGCGGCATCACGACCGCGAGGCGGCCGTTGCGGCGGGTGCGCATGGACCGGGCCACCAGGTTGGGGCGGTAGTCGAGTTCGCGCACCGCGGCGTCGATGCGGGCGAGGGTGGCGGGCTTGAGGCCGTCGCGGGAGCGCAGGTAGCGCGAGACGGTCTGGTGCGACACCCCGGCCAGGCGGGCGACCTCCTTCATGGTCGGGCGCCGGGCGGCGGATGAACGCTCGGGCATGCGCACGCTCCCCTTTCTCTGCGGTCCTCGTCCAAGTTCACTTCGGTCCCCGGTCGTAGTATTGACCCCGATGGTGAACGTTCACTAGGTTGCGATGCACTGCGGAATGTGAACGATCACCATCGACGGCCCGAGGAAGAAGCCGATGTCGGCACCCAGTGCTCCGACCGCTCTCACCACGCCCACCCCGTCACCGCCCCCGCGCGCCGCCATCATCGGCGCCGGGGGCATCGCCCACGCGCACGCCCAGAGGCCCTCGCCGACCTGCCCGGACGAGTCCGCCTCACTGCGATCGCCGAACCCGACCCCGCCCGCGCCGCCGCCTTAGCCCGCCGCTTCCGCGTACCGCACGTGTACGGCGACGCCGACACACTGCTCGCGAACGAACACCTCGACCTGGTGCACATCTGCACCCCGCCCCAGACCCACGCGCCGCTCGCCGCCGCAGCGATGCGGGCCGGCGTCATCCCGCTCGTGGAGAAACCGACCGCGCTCAGCCTGGGGGAGATGGACCACCTCGCCGCGGTCCAGGCCGAGACCGGCACCCCCGTCCTGACGGTGTTCCAGCACCGCTACGGCCCCGCCGCCGTCCGGCCGCGCCGCCTCGTCGCCGACGGCACCCTCGGCCGCCCGCTCACCGCCACCTGCGAAACCCTCTGGTACCGCATCGACGACTACTTCGCCGTACCCTGGCGCGGCCGCTGGGAGGTGGAAAGCGGTGGCCCGACGATGGGCCACGGCATCCACCAGTTCGACCTGCTGCTCTCCGTCCTCGGCCCGTGGGCCGAGGTCAGCGCCTTCGCCGGCCGGCTCGCCCGGCCCACCGACACCGAGGACGTCTCCATGGCCCTGGCCCGGTTCGGCAGCGGAGCGATGGCCACCGTCGTCAACTCCGTGCTCGCCCCGCGCGAATCCTCCCGCCTCCGCTTCGACTTCGAGCACGCCACCGTCGAGCTGGAGCACCTCTACGGCTACCGCGAGAAACACTGGCGCTTCACCCCTGCCCCCGGCCACGAACACATCGCAGACCTGTGGCGGCCCGACGACGGCACGGACGCCGAGAGCGGGCACCGGCTCCAGATCGAGGCCGTCCTCGACGCCCTCGCGAGCGGCGCCGAACCGGGTGTCCCGCTGGACGAGGCCCGCTGCACCCTGGAGTTCGCCGCCGCCACCTACGCCTCCGCCTTCCGCGGCCGGCCCGTCGTCGCGGGCGAGCTGACCGGCGACGACCCGTTCACACGCGGCATGGACGGCGGGGCCGTACCGTGGGCGCCGGTGAAGGGGGCGGCCGCGTGACCGGCTGGAGCTCCGCCCGCCCCGACACCCGGAACGCGCTCACCGTCCACGGCGGGCCGACCGAGCTGCTGCGCTACGTCTATCGCCCCGACACCCCCGAACTCGAATCCCCCAGGCCCTACCTGCACCCGCTGCGCACCCGCTCCGGCCGCCGGTGAGCCTGTTCCGGCCGTGGGACCACGTGTGGCACAAGGGCATCGCCTGGTCGCTGCCGGTGGTCGGGGAGGAGAACTTCTGGGGCGGCCCCACCTACGTCCACGGCAAGTCCTACGTGCAGCTCGACAACAACGGCCATCAGCTCCACCGCCGCTTCACCGGCACCGAGGCCGCCGAGGGCGACGTCGCCTTCGGCCACGAACTGGACTGGCTCACCCAGGCGGGCACCCTCCTGTTCACCGAAACCGCACCCTGACCGCCCGAACCCTCACCCCCGCCGCCTGGGCACTGACCTTCACCACCCGAACTGGCCAACGTCTCCAGCGCCGGCATCCCGATCGGCTCACCCACCACCCGCGGCCGGGAGAACGTCCGATACGGCGGCCTGTTCTGGCGTGGCACCCGGCTCCTTCACCGGTGGCGGACGCGAGCGGCTCGTTCCGGGCGAGTTCGACTTCCCCGAGGCCACGGTCGAACTGTCCCACCTCCACGGCTACGACAACTCCCACTGGGCGTGGACTCCTGCACCCCACCGGGCCGGCGCTACGGCCGCGGATCTGGGGCACCGCTCGACGACGACGCCAGTTCGCACGCCGCACAGTTGCGCGTGCGGCTACGGGTCCCTGCGCGCCGGACGACGCCCCGAGGCCAGTGGCGACGACGGCCGCCGCATCCTGGCCTTCATCGCCGCCCTGTATGAGTCGGCGACGACCGGACGCCCCGTCACCTGGGACATGCTCACCCAGGCCAAACCCCTTCTACCACTCCATGAGCGGCCGCCTCAGCGCCGCCCAGGACAACGCCGACAAGGAGCAGACCTGTGTCTGACACCCACTTCCGGATCGACCACGACGACGCCGGCAGCAAGTTCGTGGTGTCGGCTGCTGGCTCGGACCTCGCCACGTACGTCTACCGGCCGGAGACCCCGCTCGAGGAATCCCCCAAGCCCTATCTCTACCCGTTGAAGACCCTCTCCGGCGCGCCTGTGGGCGTGTACCGGCCCTGGGACCACCGCTGGCACAAGGGCCTGCAGACGACCTGGTCGCATCTGTCCGGCGACAACTTCTGGGGCGGGCCCACCTTCGAACCGGGCGCGCCCGGCCACGGCTACGTCTGGCGTGACAACCACGGCCGGCAGGTGCATCGCGCGTTCGACCGGCAGGACATCAGCGGCAGCGAGGTGTCGGTCGCCGAGGTCCTGGACTGGGTCGCCTCGAGCGACGAGGTGTGGATCGACGAGACCCGCACTCTTCGCTTCCACAGCGCCGACACCGACGAGGGGGTCTGGGCGCTGGACTTCACCACCGACCTGGCCAATGTTCACCAGCAGCCCCTGGAGCTGGGCAGCCCCACCACACACGGCCGCGCCAACGCCGGTTACACCGGACTGTTCTGGCGCGGGCCCCGAGCCTGGACCGGCGCCGACGTCATTGCCGACGGGGGCCAGGAGAGCGACGCCGTCATGGGCACCCAGGGCGCCTGGGCGGCCATCACCGGCGAGCACGACGAGATCGACGGCGGCGCCACGGTACTCGCCCACGCCGGCACCACCACGGCCGCCGTCCCGCTGAAGTGGTTCGCCCGCAGCAGTGCCTTCGCCTGCCTCAATCCGTCGCCCCCCTTCGACACGGAGATCAAGCTCGACCCCGGTGAGACCCTTCACCTGAGCCACCGCTTCGTGTTCCTCGACCGCAAAGTGGACCGCCGTGAACTCGAGCCGATCGCGGAGAGGTTCGCGCCGTGACCGCCCTTCCCGACTTCCCCGGAGCCGTGGGGCTGAGCCAGCTCGATGTGTACCCTTGGCCCACGGCGGACGACGAACACGGCGGCTCGCCCCACACGCACCTCATCGGCACGGAGTGCTACGTCGCCGTCAGTGGGCGCGGCCGGTGCTGGAGACCCTCAACTACAAGGGGCACACGACGACCGAGCTGCACTCAGGAGACACGGTCTGGTTCACCACGCGCAGGTCTCCGTCGTTGATGGCGCACGCCAGAATCAAGAATCAAGAAACTCCGCACGAGAGTCACTGCGGCCGCCGGCCAGTAGGAGCATCTTGTCCGGTGCTCCGAGCACGGTCGGCCCAACCGAATGGCGTTGATTGATAAGGGTTCGAGTTAAGGAAGTGTTTCGGTTGAGTTCGATGCTGTCGGAGATTGGCGGGAGCGCTCACGCGGCGACCGCCCCGATCCTTTCAGGTATGTACCCTGATCCATCGGTATGCCGGGTCGGCGAGAACTACTTTCTGGCGAATTCGTCGTTCGAGTACAGCCCCGGCGTCCCGATCTGGCATTCCCGGGATCTGGTGTCCTGGCGTCAGATCGGCAATGCCCTGACGAGGGAGGATCAGTTCCGCGCGGGCCGCTCGCCGTCGAGCCGCGGAATCTACGCCGCAACGCTGCGCTACCGCGACGGGCGGTTCTGGCTGATCACCACGAATATCGACGATGCTCGCGGAGGTCATCAGGTCTACCACGCGACCGACCCGGCCGGGCCGTGGTCCGCGCCGGTTTGCCTGACCGAGCTCGACGGCATCGACCCGGACCTGGCCTGGGACGACGAGGGAACGTGCCTGGTCTCCTACTGCTCGTGGTCCGAGGACGAGATCGGCATCAGGCAGGCCGCGGTCGATCTGGAGCGGGGCCGGGCCCTCGAGCAGCCGCGGTGGATCTGGCACGGTACCGGCCTGGCCCATCCCGAAGGGCCGCATCTGTACCGGCGCGACGACTGGTGGTACCTGGTCATCGCCGAAGGCGGCACCGACCGGGGCCACGTGGCATCGGTCGCACGCTCACGCAGGCCGCGAGGGCCGTTCGAGGCCGCCGCGCACAATCCGGTCTTCACCCACCGCAGCACGGCGCATCCAGTCCAGAACGTCGGTCACGCCGATCTGGTCGAGCGCCCCGACGGGACGTGGGCAGCGGTGTATCTCGGCACACGGCCGCGAGGCCGCAGTCCGCGCTTCCACGTCAACGGGCGTGAGACATTCCTTGCCAACCTGTCCTGGGCCGAGGACTGGCCACACTTCGAGCCTGCGAACCTACGCGTCCCCACCGGACAGCGGGACTTCGAGGACGACTTCTCCGCGCCCGGACTCCATCTCAGGTGGGTCTCGCCAGGGGAGCGTCCCGACCGGTTCGCCCGCAGCGCGCCGGAGGGGTGATCGTGGGTCACGCGCCGAGCGAGACCGGTGAGCCCTCGGGCTTGTTCACCCGAGTCGGCGGAGACCACTGGGAGGCCGACTTCCTCGTTGACCCACGGGAGGGCGCGTTCACCGTCGCGCTACGGCTCGACGGTGCTCACTGGTACGGGCTGCGCGTCGCCGACGGCGAAGTCGCCGCGGTCGCACGCATCGGACAGATCCAGAGCGTTCTCGGCTCCCGGCCACTGCCCGACTCTTCTGCCACCCTCCGCATCCGATCTACGGAGCCGACCTGGAACGGACCAGACGACATCGAACTGGGCATCGGTCACGGAACCGGCACCGATGTCCTCGGCCGCCTGGACGGACGCTACCTCGCCACCGAAGTAGCAGGCGGGTTCACCGGGCGCTTGATCGGTCTGTGGACCGAGTCGGGGCAGGTCCTGGTCCGCCGGGTCCGGTTCACCGAACAGCGCGCCTGACACCGCCTCGCGCCGAACCGACGACTACGGGCCTCGGGTGCCGACCAGCGCATGTCTGCCTCCCACCTGACGCGATGTCGGCGTACACCTGAACGCGAGCTGCTCGATAAGCCGCTTGAGGAAGAGGCCCATCGTGATGCCTGCGGCCTTGGTGCTGGCGTACGCCTGGGCGTGGAGCTGCGCAGGGACCATGCCGGTGAGGCGGACCATCCCCTTGCGGTCGGCCGGTGTTCAAGGGGCTCTTCTTCCTGCATTCGTAGGTGCCAACCAGCAGAACGCATGAGAAGAAGAGCCCGGATGGAACGCTACGGCACCAACGACGTCCCTGACCCGTTTGCCTGCTCGATTCAGGGGGCCAAGTCGCTGGCAGTACGGCTGTCGGCGCCTGAGACCGCCCAGTTGGACCATGCCGCGGCGGAACGGCTGATCGAGACGGACGGCCGGGACATTCTGCGCTGCCGCCCGGCCAGATGCATGTAGAAGGCCCGGGTCATCAGCAGGGACGTGGCATCGCTGCGCGCCGTCCTACCGGCAGAATCTGGACAGACTGCCGCCGCCTGGTGTTGTGGAAGTCGGTGATCCGGGTGGCGATCTTGCACCGCACTGGCCAAGGCCGGGCGGGGCGTCGGACAATGATCCGGACATCAAGCGGGGACCGCCCCGCGCAGCCACCGGGGAGGATCCCTTGGAGCAGTCCGCGAGCGACGACGGCCTCTTCGACCACTGTCCCTGGCTGTTCGGCAAACAGGCTTCCGATGGGCAGCGCGCGGCACAGCGGGAGCGGCAGAAGCGGCTGCTCGGCGCCGGGCAGGTGCGGTTCGGCGAGGGGTGCTTCGTCGCGGCGACCGCGGCCGTGTATCCGAAGCGGTTGCACCTGGGCGACCGGTCGTACATCGCGGCCCACGCCTACGTCACGGACGATGTGCGCACGGGCGCCGACTGCTCGGTCAACCCGTTCGCCGTGGTGCGCGGCACCGTCACGCTGGGCGACGGCGTACGCATCGGCGCGCACAGCTCGCTGCTCGGCTTCAACCACGGCGCCGCGCCCGATCTGCCGGTCCATCGGCAGCCCGTCACCAGCCGCGGCATCACCGTGGGCGACGACGTGTGGATCGGCTCCCACGTGGTCGTCGTGGACGGCGTCACCATCGGAGACCACTGCGTCGTCGGCGCCGGCGCGGTGGTCACCAAGGACCTGCCCGCGTGGACGGTGGCGGCCGGCAACCCCGCGCGCCGCATCCGCGACCGCCGGGACGCGCGCGGCAAGGCCCCGCGTTCCGCCGCGCCGCTCGCCGACCGACTGCCGGAGTTCGCCGAGACCACCCGCGCACAGGCCGCCGGCCTGCTGGCCCGCTGCTGGCTTCCGGACGCCGGCCGCTACGTCGACCAGCCCGGCTCCGAGCCGACCGTGCGGGCGCACTGCGACGCGGTGGAGATCGCCGACCTGCTCCTCGGCACCGCTCCCCCGCAGTTGCCGGCCGCCGAACACGCGGCGCGGCTGCGTGCACTGCAGGATCCCGCCACCGGCTTGGTGCCCGAGTACGGCGAGGCACCCACGCAGCCCGGCCCGGCCGGCCCGGCCGGGCTGCCGGACGACGGCGCCTGCGCCTATCACGTGCTGTGCGTGGGCTACGCGCTGGATCTGCTCGGCAGCTCCTTCGCCCACCCGCTGCGCCCGGTGCGGGACACCACAGCGGACCAGCTGGTCCGGCGCCTGGCCGCACTGCCCTGGCGGGACCGCGCCTGGCGCGCCGGGTCGTGGGTGGACGCCTGGGCCACCGCGGCGCACTGGAACCGGCGCCTGGGCGGGGAACCGGCCGAACCGGGGGCGCTGGAGGCGCTGTTCGGCTGGCTGCACACCCATGTCGACCCGTGGACCGGCATGTGGGGCTCTCCCACCCGCGAGGGCGGGCGCCTGCAGATGGTCAACGGCTACTACCGGCTCACCCGCGGCTCCTTCGCCCAGTTCGACCTGCCGGTGCCGTACGCCGAGCGGGTCATGGACACAGTTCTCGACCATGCGCGCGACGCACGCCACTTCTCTCCCGGCCGGGAGAACGCCTGCAACGTCCTGGACGTCGCCCACCCCCTGTGGCTGTGCGCCCGGCAGACCTCCCATCGCGCCGAGGAGGCCCGTGCCTGGGCGGCGGACCAGCTCGCCGCCGCCCTCCGGCGCTGGCATCCGGGACAGGGTTTCGCATTCGGTCCCAGGCCCGACGGCACCGGCCCGGGCCGCGCACCCGGGCTGCAGGGCACCGAGATGTGGCTCGCCATCATCTGGCTGCTCGCCGACCTGCTCGGCCTCGCCGACCTCCTGGGCTACCGCCCACGCGGCATCCACCGCCCGGAACCGGCCCCGGCCGACGAGAGCGGATAAACCCGCTGACCCACGCCCCGCCGCTCGGCGCCCCGTGCCGGTCCCGTATCACCGGCGTGGGCGCCCGGTTCTTCACGCGGCGGCTCCTCAGCAGGCCGAGCCGCCAGGGCAGCAGGTTGCAGGGGCCGGTGGTGGCGAGGTTCACGCCCTCGATGGAGCCTGCGGCGGTGGCCACGGTGCGGGACCGGTGGTGACCGTTGCGGAACACCAGCCGATGTCCGGCCGCGTCCGTCTCTGCGGTCAACTCCGCTATGTACTGGTTGACTTCGGCCTCCAGCGCGGCGGCGGGCACCCGGCGTGAAGCTGCTCGGCCTCCAGCAGGCTCCGCGCCCCGAGCGCCATCGCGACGGCGAGCTGGACGAGCACCCCGGCCCGCCCCCGCCACCCGGCATTCGTGCTGGAGGGAAGCATCCCGGCGAGCCCTCGCGTCAGCCCCACCCGATCCGCCAGCCGACGCAGCAGCACCGCCCCCGCATGTCCGACCAGGCCCATTCCGTCGGCTGCCACGGACAGCCCAAGATCCCACCCTGTACGCTCGCTCACCAGAAAGTGTCCTGACTTCTGCACCGATACGACCTAGACACTCGCATCCTCGCAGGTCAGCGCACCTTTCTGCGGTCAGACGCCATCCGCTTACCGCTGGGCAGGCTGGGGACTCAGTTCCTGATACGCGCCACCAGCACCCGACGACCGCCGGTGCTGGCGCTGCTGCCCGACGGCTCCTACCTGACCCGGATCGCGGGCCTCCCGCTGCGGGTGATCGAGGCCGAGATCCACTCCCGCACCGCCGACGGCGGCGACTTCGGCGGACCTACCGCCTGCTGACCACGCTCAACGACCACCGCACCGATCCCGCCGACGCTGCTCCGCGGCGGCGGGTAGACGGCGGCACCACGCGGTTAACTGGCCGACCAGCCGGGCGACGCATCAACAAGCCCCTTCAACCGCGACCAACGTGTCTTCCAGGACCGTACACACGTTTTCACGGCCTTCCAGGAGCATGCGGCGACCATCTACCGCGATGGCGACCACGACCGCGTGCATCCACGCCCTCGATCACAACCCCTACGCCGGGCTCGTCGTCCAGGTCATCGAGTCCGACTCGCCTGGCAGGCGCGGGGAAATGCTCGCGTGGCTGCGCGACGACCACCTTCCGAAACGCCTGGCGGGCTCGCCCGCGGCCATGGTGACCGTCTTCACGCCGACGCCGACGCCGCTGCCCCTGGACCGGATGACCTACGTCAAACAGGTCGAGGGGGTCGGGACCCGGTTGACACTGCTGTGGTTCCTCCAGCGCGATCCCCGCGACAACTGGCGGGAGCACTGCGCGGAGCTGCACACGGCAGTGGCGGCTTCGGGGCTGGGCAACGTGCAGTTCGCCGCGCCGTTCATCCCGACGGTGCCTGGGACGGACCGCTACGTGAACGAGCTGCGGTGAACCTCGGCGACTGCCGCCACCGGAAGCCCGATCCTCACAGAGGGTGGGGTACGGGCCGCCACGAGGGGCCGGTGGCCGCGCCGCGCACCAGTATGCGGTCCGCTCCGGAGTGGGAGCTCGGCCCCGCGCACAGACACCGTGTGTCCGCTGCCCGGGAGCCGTTCCGCTACCAGGACGCCAGCGAGCCGTCCGCGTTGCGCCATACCGGGTTGCGCCAGCGGTGGCCGCGTTCGGCGGCTGCCCGGACCGCGGCCTCGTCGATCGTGATGCCCAGACCCGGTGCGGTCGGGCGCTCGATGTAGCCGTCGCGGAACGCGAAGGTCTCGGGATCCACGAGATAGTCCAGCAGCCCGCTGCTGTCGCCGTAGCCGATGCCGAGCGCCTGTTCCTGGATGAGGAAGTTGGGTGTGGCGAAGTCGAGTTGCAGGCTGGCGGCCAGCGCGATCGGGCCGAGCGGGCAGTGCGGCGCCACCAGGACGTCGTACGCCTCCGCCATCGAGGCGATCCGCCGGGTCTCGGAGATACCGCCGGCGTGGCTGATGTCCGGCTGCGCCACGGCGATGCCGTCCGACAGCACGGAACGGAAGTCCCAGCGGGAGTACAGCCGTTCACCGGTCGCGATGGGGATCGAGGTGGAGCGCACCACCGCGCCGAGGTCCCGGGAGAACTCGGGCAGTACCGGCTCCTCCACGAACATCGGCAGCAGCGGCTCCAGCAACGGCAGGACGCGCCGGGACATCGCGCCGCTGAAGCGGCCGTGGAAGTCCAGTGCCACGTCGCGGTCCGGGCCGATGGCCTCGCGTACCGTGGTCACGCTGTCCACGATGGCGTTGATCGCGGCGGCCGTGGCGAGCGGCTCCAGTTGTCCGCAGGGGTTGAGCTTGACCGCGGTCATGCCCTTGGCGACCTGTGCGGCCGCCGCGTCGGCCAGATCCTGGAGGGTCTTGCCGCCGACCCAGCCGTAGACGCGTACCCGGTCGCGCACATGGCCGCCGAGCAGTTGGTACACCGGCACACCGTGGGTCTTGCCCGCGATGTCCCACAGGGCCTGGTCGATGCCGGCCAGTGCGCTGTTGAGCACGACACCCCCGCGGTAGAAACCGCCCTTGGCGAGCATCTGCCAGTGCTCCTCGATACGGGCCGGGTCCTGCCCCACCAGATAGTCGAACATCTCCTCGACGCACCTCGCCACGGTGTGCGCCCTGCCCTCGACGATGGGCTCTCCCCAGCCGGAGATGCCCTCGTCGGTGTCGACGCGCAGGAAGAGCCAGCGTGGTTCGACGAGGAAGAGTTCGTAGCCAGTGATCTTCACGGTGCGGACCTCCGGGTCCTGGTGCACGGCCCTGGGGCCGATGGCTGCGGGTAGGGGGCGTGCGGGCTGGGGGTCGGCCAGGCAGTGAGCGGTCTCGCGGACCGTCTGCCGGACAGTCGGAAGCCCGGGCTATTCCTGGGAGCTGATGCTGCGGCCGCCGTCCACGAGCAGGTTCTGGCCGGTGATGAACGAGGCGTCGTCGGAGGCGAAGAAGGCCACGGCGGCCGCGATGTCCTCGGGGCTGCCGAGCCGGCCGACCGGCGCACGCGCGGCGGTCCGGGCCTGGGACTCCGGCGGTGTATGCGCCCACAGGGCCGTGACCACGGCGCCGGGAAGGACGGAGTTGAACCTGATCTCACCGCCGTACTCGACGGCGAGCTGGCGTACCAGGGCGTCGATGCCGCCCTTGGCCGCCGCGTACGCGGGGAAGCCCTTGAAGCCGATGGCCGCGTGCACGGACGAGGTGATCACCACCGCGCCCCGGGTGGTCCGGAGTTGGGGGACCGCAGCCCGGACGCCGTAAAACACCGAGTCGAGGCAGAGCCGTAGCTGGTCGTGCCATGTGGCGTCGTCCAGCTCGTGCGCCGCCCCGGACCGGTTTCGGCCGGCGTTGAGGTGCAGGACGTCGAGGTGCCCGGTCCAGGACGTCACCGCCTCGACGGCCGCGGTCCACGCGTCGGGTGAGGTGACGTCGAGCTCGCGGTGCCGGGCCCGTCCTCCCTTGGCATTGATCTCCTCGGCCACACGGCGGGCGCCCTCGGCGTCCACGTCGGTGACGAGGACCGACGCCCCTTCCGCGGCGAGGCGATGGGCGGTGGCCTCGCCGATGCCCGAGGCGGCGGCGGTGAGCAGGGCCGTACGGCCCGGAAAGCGCGCGAGGCCGGCGCGACTCATGGTGTTTCTCCCGCTCTTGCCGTGGAACCGCGCAGCATCAGGCGCGGCTCGGTCGGTACGACGACATCTCCCATTGGCACCCCCTGGATGGCGGCTACCAGAGCATCGACGGCCGCGGTGCCCAGTTCGTACAGGGGCATCGCCACGGTGGTCAGCGGCGGGGAGAGGTGGCCGGCGACCGGCAGATCGTCGTTCCCGACCACCGAGACGTCCTCGGGGATCCGCAGACCGAGGCCCCGGATCGCCGCCATGGCGCCGATCGCCTGGGCCAGGGAGCTGGTGTAGAGCGCGGTGACCGGCGGGCGCGTGCCACCGTCGACCGGACGCAGCAGTCGCAGTGCCGCGGACACACCGCCGTCCTCGGTGAAGTCCCCGGAGGCCACCGGAGCGGCGGCGAGCCCGAGTTCCCCGGCGCGCCGCAGGAACGCCTCCTTGCGGGCCTCACTGGGGGTGATGCCCGGCGGGCCCGCGATGTGACCGACCGCGTGGTGACCTAGGGAGTGGAGGTGGTCGAGGGCGGTGACGCTGGAGCGGGCCACGTCCATGGTGACGTTCCGGCCGGACCCCTCCACCGAGCGGTTGAGGAAGACGTGGGGGACCGCGCTGCGGCTCAGCGCGTCCAGCAGGGGGTGGCCGGGGCGCGCGGAGGCGATGAGCAGTCCGTCGACCCGGCCTTCCTGCACCAGGTCGTTGAAGGACTCATCGGCTTCCTGCCCGTCGAAGTCCTCGGCCAGCAGGGAGAGATAGCCCAGTTCGCGGGCGCGCTGGTAGGCGCCGCGGGCGATGGTGACGTACGTGGGGTTGGCGAGGGCGGGGACGAGCAGGGCCAGGGCGTGCGTGCTGGCGCCCGCCAGCGCCCGGGCCCCTGAGTGGGGACGGTAGCCCAGCGCCTGGGCGACCTCGTGTACGCGCCGTCGGGTCTCCGGCCGGACGGACAGATCTTCCCGGCCGTTGAGCACCTTGGACACGGTGGCCTTGGAGACTCCTGCCTCGCGGGCGACGTCCACCAGCCTTGCCCGAACCGGCTGCTCAGCCACCTCGGCAGCCTCCCTCTCCCGTAGTGAACGCACGGCACGCGGTAACTGTTTCGGCAACCGGTTACCGAGTGCGTGTCGGATCTCTTGACACCCTCTGGCGCCACAACCTAGCGTTCGCCGAAGTTTCAGGCAACCGGTTTCTCAGCAGTCATAAGCACTATGTCCGGGCAGAACGCGAGAGCCGTCTAACGCCAGTCAAAACATGACAAGTCGACTGGCGCCGACCATCCGTGAGGTGTGCGATGAAGCGCTCCGGAAGACTCCCAGGGCGGCCGCGACGCCGTTTACCTGCACCTATACAGGCAAGAAATCGAAAGAAACCGTTTTCACGCATCAGGCGGGCCGCCGCCTGAGCTCGGCGCGATCACGACGCGGGCCGCAGCCGGAGCCACTTCCCGGCGAGCTTCACGCCCTCTGAACCCGTTCCGCGCAACGGCGCGGACATCCGCTCCTGGCCGCGTACGGCGGCGGCAACGACCGCCTCACCGGGGCGGCGCCGTACAGGGCCAGGGGCAACCTCACCGGGACGCGTCCCGCGCACCACGTCCCCAGGGCGGCGGAACCAGGCGCCCCCGCGACGAACAGATGCCTGCCCCCGGCGCCGACCCCGGCGAGACCCGCCCCCGGTCCGGACATCGTCCGCACGGCGACCACCCGAAGCCGCTCTGCGTCCCCGTACCCCGGCGTCCTCAAAGGTCCGTCCGCGAGGCCGCGTCACGACTGCCCCGTCGGCCTGCCGGCCACTCGGCGGCGGCCACCCGGCTGTACCCCGGCACGCTCCCGTGCGCCTCACCGGGCGAGCCGGCGCCTCACTCCTGCCTTGCCCCGGCGGAGTTCCCCGCGGATCTCCGCATCGGAATTCCCGCCGCGCATCGGCCCTCGATCCGCCCCGCAGCCCCGCTGTCCCCTGTACGAAAGGCTCACGACCATGTCCGTTCCCGCCAGAAGCGCCCTCGGACGGCGCGACTTCCTCGCCACCACCGCCGGTGTCACGCTCGCCGCGGCGGCACTGCCCGGATGTGCCGCCTCCGTCGACGACGGCTCCGGCTCCGGCACCAAGAAGGGCGCGTCGACGCTCACCGTCATGGCCAAGGACGAGGACAAGAAGACCATCCAGGCCGCCGAACAGGTGCTGGGCGTGAAGATCACCTACCTCGCCTTCGACCAGACCAAGCTCAACGCCATGCTGGCCAGCAAGAACCCGCCGGACGTGGTGCGCGGCTTCGGTGCACTGGACACGCCGTACTTCGCCGCCCGCGGCCTGATGGCCGACCTGGACCCCTACTTCGCCGAGAGCTCGGTCCTCAAGACCTCCGACCTCGACCCGGTCAACGACCTCTGGCGCTTCGATGGAGAGAAGCAGGGGGCGGGCCCGCGCTACGGCATGACGAAGGACTACTCCCAGGACGCGATGTTCTGGTACCGCACCGACATGTTCGACGCCGCGAAGCTGGACCACCCCAGCGACACCGAGCCGCTCTCCTACGACGAGTGGCTGGACCTCGGCAAGCGGCTGGTCAAACGCCGGCTCGGCAAGGTGAAGGTCTACGGGCTGAGCGCCGGGCCCGGCACCTTGCCCCAGTTCATGAACATGACCGCCTCGGCCGGCGGCAAGCTGTTCGCCGATGACCTCGCCTCCGTCGACTTCTCCTCGCCCGAGGCGATGAAGGGACTGAGCTGGTACCTGGAGTACGCCAAGGCCAACATCGGCCCCAGCCCCGCCAACCCGAACCCGGACGGCTGGGACTGGCCCACCTACCAGGCCGGGCGGATGGCGATAGCCGGCGACGGCTACTGGTTCGGCGGGTCGATCGGCGGCGACCCCAAGACCGCCGAGGTGTCACGGTTCGCGCCCGCCCCACAGATGGGCGGCCACCGCATCAGCCCCACCTTCGGTGCCACCGGCTACTGGATCCCCACGGGCGCCAAGAACAAGGACGCCGCCTGGAAGTTCTTCGAGTGGTACTTCGCAGGCCAGCCGGCCAAGGACCGGGCCAGCAGCGGCTGGGGCATCCCGACCCTGAAGTCGCTGCGCTCGCTGATGCCGCAGGCGCAGCCGTTCCAGAAGCAGTCCTACGCCGTCCAGCAGCGGGAGCTCCCGTACTTCCAGATGATGACCGTCACCCCGTACGCCCAGGCGACCGCCCTGGACGCGGTGATCAACAAGGTGCTGCCGGGTGCGGTCAGGTCCGGGACCTCCGTCGGGAAGGTCGCGGACGCGCTGAACTCGCAGATGAACGAGGCGATCGCCGCGGGCAAGGAGCTGGTGGGGTGAGTACCGGTCAGCTCACCGGAGACACCGCCCGGGCCGTGCCGTCCCCGTCCCCGGGGTCGGCCGCCCGCCCGGCACGCAGACGACGGTCCCTCAGCAAGCGCAGGGCATGGGCGTTCTACGCGTTCACCGGCCCGTGGGTGCTGGGATTCCTGGGGCTGACGGCCTACCCGCTTCTGTACGCGCTGTGGCTGAGCTTCACCAACTCCGACGGACTCTCCCAGCGCACCAGCTTCGTCGGTCTGGCGAACTACCAGGAGGTCTTCTCCGACCCGGACACCATGGCCTCCCTCGGCCGGACCGCGCTGTTCACCGGCATCACCGTGCCGCTGTCGATCGTGGCCGGGCTGATGCTGGCGGTCCTGGTCAACCAGCCGATCCGCTCCCGTGGCCTGTTCCGCACCCTGCTGTACCTGCCCGCGGTCGTACCGCCGGTCGGCGCGGCGCTCACCTTCAAGCTGATCTTCGACCGGGACTCGGGGGCCGCCAACGGCGTCCTGGACGTCCTCAACATCAACGGCGTTCCCTGGCTGATCGACCCCTACGCCCGCTGGGTGCTGATCACCCTGACGATGTGGGGTGTCGGCAACGTCATGATCATCTCGCTCGCCGGGCTCCAGGACATCCCCAAGGAACTTCTGGAAGCGGCGCGGGTCGACGGTGCCAGTTCCTGGCAGTCCTTCACCCGGATCACCCTGCCCCTGCTCTCCCCGGTGATCTTCTTCCAGGTCGTCACCGGGATCATCGGAGCGCTGCAGAGCTTCGCGCCGCTGCTGATCGCACTCAACCCCACCCCGGCGGGCGTGACGTCCGTCCCCGAGAGCAACTACTTCTACATGATCAACGTTTTCGCCCAGTACTTCGCCAACGGACGTTACGGCTATGCCTCAGCGATGCTGTGGGTGCTCTTCGCGTTCATCGTCGTCATCACCTTCCTGGTGTTCAAGGTGAGCAAGGGCGCCGTCTTCTACACGGTGGAAGCGGAGCCGGCGAAGGACAAGCCCCGCACGATGGGAGACGCGTAATGGTGTTCGCCCGGCGCAACGCCGTCTACATGCTCCTTGTGGCACTGCTCGTCCTCTTCCTCAGCCCTTTCGGCTGGCTCGCGATCACCGCTCTCAAGGACGCGTCGGAACTGCGGGTCATGCCCATCCACTGGTGGCCGCACCACCCGAACCTGGACAATTTCCGGCAGGCGCTGACCGCGTTCGACTACCTCGGCTATGCGCGCAACTCCCTGACGATCGCCGGCATCTACGCCGTTCTGGTCACCCTCGCCTCGGCCTGGGCCGGATTCGGCTTCGCCCGGCTGACCGCCCCGGGCAAGCGGGTGATCTTCGCGGTGCTGCTGTCGACGATGATGCTGCCGCAGGTCATCACCCTCATCCCGACCTATCTGATGTTCGCCGAGCTCCACCTGCTGAACACCTATATGCCGTGGGTGCTGTGGGGGCTGTCCGGCGCACCGTTCCTGATCTTCCTGTTCCGGCAGTTCTTCAGCAACATGCCGAAGGAACTGGAGGAGGCGGCGATCGTCGACGGCTGCGGTACCTTCCGGATCTTCCTGCGGATCTTCCTGCCGCAGTCGTGGCCGGTCATCGCCGCCAGCCTGATCCTGTCCTTCAGCTGGTCATGGGGCGACTACATCGGCCCCGCGCTGCTGCTGGACGACGCGCACACCACCCTCACGGTCAAGCTCGCCAACGGCTACGTCAACGCACAGGGCATGCCGATGTCCAACCTCGTCGCCGCAGGCGCCGTGATGTACGTGATCCCGGTGCTCGTGCTCTTCCTGATCATGCAGCGCGGCTTCGTCTCCGGCATCGCCACCTCCGGGCTCAAATGAGCCGGCGGGCAACTGGCACATCGTCAATTTCCCGCGAGCAACCTGAAAGGCACGACGAACATGACCGACGTCCAGGGCGCCGACACGACCCGCAGGGTGGGGTGATGGACCGCCCCGCCCTCACCCCGCAGCTCGGCCGGACCCGGGTGATGGCCATCCTCCGGTCGGCCGACGCCTCCGGGCTGCCCGCCGCGGCCCGGGCGCTCGCGGCCGGCGGCATCACCTGCCTGGAAATCACCCTCACCACCCGCGACGCACTCGACGCCCTGGCCTGGATCCGTGACGACCTCGGGCCCGAGGTCGCGGTGGGCGCGGGCACGGTCATGAGCTGCGGCCAGGCCCGGGACGCGCTCGCGGCCGGCGCCGAGTTCCTGGTGGCGCCGGTCGTCGACGCCGACGTGGTGCGCGGCGCCGCGAAGAGCGGTGTGCCGTGCTATCCGGGCGCCTGGACGCCGACCGAGGTGGCCGCGGCCTGGCGGGCCGGTGCCGCCGCCGTCAAGCTGTTCCCCGCCTCGACCGGCGGCCCCGGGCACCTGCGCCAACTGCGTGCGCCGCTGCCGGAGATCCCGCTCATGGCCGTCGGCGGTGTCGACATCGCCCACGCCCGCGAGTACGTCGACGCGGGAGCATACGCCGTGGGAATCGGCTCCCCGCTGCTGCGCGGGGCGGACCGGGCCCCGGGCTCCGGGCCACTGGAGTCCCTCACCGCGAGGGCGCGTGACCTGCTGGACGCGGTCGGCGCCACGATGCGGGCCCCCGGCCCCCGGACCGAAGAGGCCGGCCGGTGAGCGGCCGGCAGAAGGAGCCCTGTCTCGTGACAGTCGGCGAGGCTCTCGGGGTGCTGTCCGCGTTCCGGCCCGGCCCCCTCGCCCTTGGGATGGACCTGCGCCTGGGGCTGGCCGGAGCTGAGTTGAACGTCGCCGTCGGAGTCAGCCGGCTCGGCGGCAGCGCCACCTGGATCAGCCGCGTCAGCGACGACGCACTCGGCGACCTTATCCTGCGCGAACTGCGGGCCGAAGGGGTCACCGCCGTCGCCGTACGCGACGCCGCTCCCACCTCGCTGCTGCTGAAGGAGCAGCGCACCGCCGGCCACAGCCGCACCCGCTACTACCGCACCCACACCGCCGGTGCCCGGCTGTCACCCGAGGACATCCCCGAGGACCTCATCGCCCGGGCGACGGTCCTGCACGTCACCGGCATTACGCCCGCGCTGGGTGACAGCCCCGCCCGGGCCGTCACCCGGGCCGTGGACATCGCCGCAGGCGCCGGGGTGACCGTGTCCCTGGACATCAACTTCCGTTCCCTGTTGTGGAGCGAGGCGGATGCCCGGGCCGCCCTGCTGCCGCTGCTGCGCCGCAGCGACCTGGTCTTCGCCGGACCGCACGAGGCGGGACTCGCGGTGGACGGCACGCAGGACCCGGACAAACTCGCCGAAGGCATCTGCCACTTCGGCCCCGCCTCCGCCGTGATCAAGACGGGGGCCGAGGGCGCGTACGCGCTCATCGACGGGCGGCAGTACCGGCAGCCCGCCATCCCCGTCCAGGTCCACGACTCCGTCGGAGCGGGCGACGCCTTCGCCGCCGGGTACCTCGCCGAACTCCTCGCGGGCGAGCCGCCCGAGCGGCGGCTGCGCACGGCGGCCCTGCTGGGCGCCTTCGCGGTCGGCACCGCCGGTGACTGGGAGGGCCTGCCCCGTCGTTCCGAACTGCGGCTCCTCGACCACCATGACGACAACGTCCGCTGACCTCCCCGCACCTGCTCAAGGACCACTCATGCGCACCCGCACCCCCGACGACCGGCCCCTCGTCCTCACCGGCTCCCACACCCCGGACAGCGGGGGCGACGGCACCGGAGTCGCCGCCCTGCGGCTCGATCCGGCGACCGGCCACCTGGCGTACGACAGCGGGGTGCCGCCCGTGCCGGTCAGTGGTGCCTCCTTCCTGGCCGCGCACCCGTTCCTGGACGTCCTCTACAGCACGAACGAGAAAGCCTCCGGATCCGTGACCGCCCTTGCCCGGCAGGGCGACGGCACCCTGACCGCCCGGGGAGCACCGGTCAGCAGCGGGGGCGCGAACCCGTGCCACCTCACCGTCCACCCCGACGGCGGCTGGCTGCTGACCGCGCACTACGGCGACGACGTCACTCCCGGCAGCGTGGCCGTGCACCGGCTCGGCGCAGACGGACGGGTGGGCGAGCCGACCCACGTCGTGGTGCACGAGGGGTCGGGACCGGTGGCCGGCCGGCAGGAGGGCAGCCACGCCCACCAGGTACTCGTCGACCCGGCGGGCCGTTACGTCCTCGCCACCGACCTGGGCGCCGACGCGGTCTTCACCTACCGGCTCGACACGCGCACCGGAACCCTCGAGCGGGCGGCGGTGAACCGGCTGTGCGCCGGCTCCGGCCCTCGCCACCTCGCCTTCGCTCCCGGCGGGGAGCTGGTGTTCAGCGCGGACGAGCTGTCCTCGACCCTCACCTGCCACCGGTACGACACCGCCAAGGGCACCCTGACGGCCGTCGCCACGGTGCCCGCCACCAGGGCCCGGGACGTCGTCAACCAGCCCGGCGGCATCGTCGCCTCCCCCTGCGGGCGCTTCGTCTGGCTGACCAACCGCGGCGCCGACACCGTGGCCGCCTTCCGCCTCACCGGCACCACCCCGGAACCGATCGGCGAGACGGCGAGCGGCGGCACCTGGCCCCGAGGCCTGACCTACGCGGCCGGTCATCTGCTGGTCGCCAACCAGCACAGCGGCACGATGGCCGCCCTGCGCGTCCTTGACACGGGAGCCCTCGAACAGGCTGCCTCGGCGATCTCCGCGCCCTCGGTCGTGTGTGCGCTCGTTCTCTGATGACTCACTTCGCTCACCTGCTGGGTCCGCAAATCTGAAAGGCAGTCATGCCCGATCTCCGCACCACCACCCCGGTCGCACGCTTCACCCTCGATGCGGCCTTCGGCATCGGTGACGTCCACCCGCGGCTGTACGGATCGTTCGTCGAGCACCTGGGCCGCTGCGTCTACACGGGCCTCTACGAGCCCGGCCACCCGCAGGCCGACGCCGACGGTCTGCGCCACGACGTCCTGGACCTGGTCCGTGAACTGGGCGTCACCACCGTGCGCTACCCAGGCGGCAATTTCGTCTCCGGCTACCGCTGGGAGGACACGGTGGGACCGCGCGAGGAGCGGCCGGCACGGCTGGACCTGGCCTGGAAGACCACCGAGACCAACGAGTTCGGCCTCGGCGAGTTCATCGACTTCTGTGCCAAGACCGGCATGGAGCCCATGATGGCCGTCAACCTCGGCACCCGCGGGGTTGAGGACGCCATACGACTGCTGGAGTACTGCAACCACCCGGGCGGCACCGAGCTGTCCGACCGCCGTGTCGCCCACGGGGGCAAGGAGCCGTACGGCATCAGGATGTGGTGCCTGGGCAACGAGATGGACGGCCCCTGGCAGATCGGCCACAAGACGGCCGAGGAATACGGACGGCTCGCCGCCGAGACGGCCCGCGCCATGAAGATGATCCAGCCCGATCTGGAGGTGGTGGCCTGCGGAAGCTCGAACTCCGGCATGGAGACCTTCGCCGCGTGGGAGGCCACCGTCCTGGAGGCGGTCTACGACCTGGTCGACCACGTCTCCCTGCACGCCTACTACGAGGAGATCGACGGCGACCGGGACTCCTTCCTCGCATCCGCCGTCGACATGGAGCACTTCATCGAGTCGGTCGTCGCCACCTGCGACCACGTCCGCGCCCGGCTGAAGAAGAGCAAGCGCATCAACCTCTCCTTCGACGAGTGGAACGTCTGGTACCAGAAGCGGCCCAACCTGCACCCGGTCGAGGACTGGCAGCAGGCGCCACGTCTGCTGGAGGACGTCTACACCGTCACGGACGCCGTGGTCTTCGGCTCACTGCTCATCGCCCTGCTGAGACACGCCGACCGGGTCACCGCGGCCTCATTGGCACAGCTTGTCAACGTCATCGCGCCGATCATGACCGAGCCGGGCGGCCCGGCCTGGCGGCAGACCACCTTCTTCCCCTTCGCCCAGGCGTCGGCGTACGGGCGCGGCCGGGTGCTGCGCGTCGAGGTGGACAGCCCGACGTACCCCACCGCCCGGTTCGGCGAGGTGCCGCTGCTGCACACCACCGCCGTGACCGACGACGAGACCGGAGCGGTCACCGTCTTCGCCGTCAACCGCGGGCAGAGCACCGCCCTGCCGCTGGAGATCGACGTGCGTGGGATCGAGGCCCACACCGTGGCGGAGCACCTGGTTCTGGCCGACGCCGACCCGGAGGCACGCAACACCGTGGACCAGCCGGCCCGCGTCGTCCCGCACCCCGCCACCGGCACCACCGTCACCGACGGCGTCCTGCGGGCCGAACTCGAGCCGCTCTCCTGGAACATGATCCGTCTGGTGCGTGCCTGAAAGCTGCACCGGATGGGCCGGAGCGCGCGGATCCCGGCCCGCAAGGCCGCCGAGCGCGACGGAGCCGTGGTGGTGGCCGGAGAACTCGGGCACCGGGCGGCGCATCGTCCACTTCGGTGGTCGATCAGGCGACCGTGGGAGCGGCCATGAAGGCATCCACCCGCCGACCGATCTGCACCGCGCGTACCGCAGATGGGCGGCCACGCAGCACGACTGGAGCCCCGACGAGTGCCGCAAGGAAGACGGCCGGCCCGCGAGGAGTGGCTGTGCGCACGCCGCGCCCCCGCCCGCCCCTGCCTGATCGGCCTCGCCGACGGCATGATGGGCACCCTGGACGCACCCAGAGGAGACGGGCTCCGAGGCCGCCGCCCGTTCCGCGTCCTTCGGACTGCTCGTCGTCTGGGAGCCGCAGCTGGTGATGCAACTCGCCGTCGAGTGCGCGGCCCAGACCCACGGCCACCCCACCGCCCACCTGTCGGCAGGCGCGTACGCCCTGATCGTGCACGGACTGGCCCACGGCGAGAGCCTCGACGCCGCCGTGCAGCGCTCGCTCCAGCTGCTCGCCGACTGGCCGGGGCAGCAGCCGGTGACCGACGCCCTGCAGTACGCGCTGGGTGCCGTACGGCAGGGCGTGCCCTCGCCGGCCCGGATCGAGGAGCTGGCCGGGGCGGGTACGGCGGAGGGTCTGCTGTCGGTCGCCGTGTACTGCGCGCTGGTCGGCGAGGACACCCGGCACGGGCTGTGCCTCTCGGTGAACCACGGCGGCCCCTCGGGCGCCGCCGGAGCGCTCACCGGCGCCCTGCTCGGTGCCCTGCACGGCGAGACGGCCCTCCCGCCGGCCTGGCTCGCCGAACTGGAGGGCCGCCCCACGATGCTCGTCCTCGCCGACGACTTCGCGATGGAGATGACCCAGGGGCCCGCGCTGCACGGGCCGGGCGGGTCGTCGCCGGGGTGGCTGGCCCGCTACCCGCGGGCCTAGGGCCGATCATGCCCAAGACGCGGGGCCCGCACATCTGCCGCGTTGTCGTCAATCGCCGACTCCCCCCACTCTCGACTTCGCTCGAGCGGGGAGACCCCCATCATGCCTATGAACGCGTTCAAAAGGGGCTAGCGCATCAACTCCCCCGCGTTGACCAGCAACGACTGCCCGGTGATCGCCCGCGCCCGGTCCGAGGCCGGGAACACCGCCGCATCGGCCACGTCTGAGTCCGTGGCCAGCTCCGGGAGCGCCATACGGGAGGTCAGCCGCTCCAGCACCTCGGCCTCCGGCACGCCTTTGGTGTGCGCCGAGAACTGGACATACGCCTCGACCGGCAGGCCCCACATCCACCCCGGCAGCACGGTGTTCACCCGGATCCGGTGCGGGCCCAACTCCCTTGCCAGCGAGTACATTGCGCTCGTCAGGGCGCCCTTCGAGGCCGCGTACGCCATCTGCCGCACCTGTGTCGGCGCGGCCACCGAGGACTGCGTACCGATGAGGACGACCGACCCGCCGTTCTCCTTCAGCGCGGGCAGGCAGGCGCGGGTCATCCGCAGCGTGCCGAGCAGGTTCACATCGATGACGGACTGCCAGGCGGCGAAGTCCGCGTCCTCAGGACCGCCGAAGTAGCTGTCCTGGGCGGCGACATGGACAACGGCGTCGAGCCGCCCGAAGCGCTCGGCCGCGAGCGCGGCAAGTGCCTCGCACTGCTCCTCGTCGGTGATGTCGGCCGGGCGGTAGGCGGTGTGCGCGCTGCCGGGGTCGATCTCCGCCGCCGACTTGGCTGGATTCGCCTCCGTGCGCGCTCCGAGCACGGCGTTGCCCCCGTCGCGCACGACCGCCGCCGCGAGCTGGTGCCCGGGCCCGGCGCCGACTCCCGAGACGATCAGGGTCCTGCCCGCGAGCAGTGACATGCCGAGGCTTCCCTGACTCTGGCGGATTGTCTGACGGGGTGTCAGGGTATGGGCGTCGGCCGGAGGAAGGAAGGGGAGCGACATGAGTGAGGAGATCCGCAGCGAGGTGTACGCGGAGCCGGCCGCCGTGGGCCCGTACGGCGGCCACCCGGGCACGTGATCACCATGGTCGAGCCGCATCCGCGCCACGAGTACGCGTACAACCGCTGGTAATTCTGGCGCATTCCCCTGACGGGGCTTATGAAGGTCGAAAGGGCTGTGACCTGCTAGAACGGGTTGCAGAGGCGATCGGAGGCAGTCAGAGGGAAACGCTCTGGTTCGACCCCGGTTCGACCTGGGCCGCTCGGAGACAGTCAGAGGCGAATCCACCCCGGGCTCCCGCAGCGACGCCGACACCCTCCCACCAAACGCACCGCCGGCCTTCACCACCCGCAACCAGGTGATGAAGGCCGACGTCACGCACAGGGGCCGGACCATTTGCCGGCAGTCTCCGGTACCGGTCCGGCCCCTTCGTTCACCCGGCGGCCACGAGTGCCGCCACGGCCGCGGCGATCGCGTCGGTCGCGGCGTCCACCTCGGCCTGCGTCGGGTTGGCACCGGTCTGGCGCAGGGCCAGCCCGGCCTTACGGGCCTCGGTCAGGTCGGCCCAGGACTCGGCGGTCCAGTCGGCCTCGGACAGCGCGGCGGTTTCCTCCAGGAGGAGATCCAGTCCGGTGACGTCCACCGGGACGCGGAGGAACTGGAGCTCGGCCAGGTTCGTGTAGCCGTTCGCCGAGTACAGCCGGAGCGCTTGGTAGCTGACGGGCGCCTCGAGCGGGTACTCGGTCCAGCCGCTGGAGGCGGGCGTCGAGAGTGTCAGGAACGTCTCCCAGGTCTTGCCTCCGTCGTTGGAGCCTTGGACCTTGAACCCGTTGGCCCGGTGCGCGTGTCCGGGGCGCGGTTGGACCTTGACGGTCTCGACGGTCAGGACGCGGCCGTCGTCCGGGAGGACCCGCACCCAGCCTTCGGCCGTCTTGGTGTCGGTGTACGTGGACGGGTCGCCGTCGAACAGGACCCAGCCGTTGGCGGCCGCATCGAGCGAGCCGTTCCAGGACGGGCTGCTGGCCTCCACCCAGGACGGGTCGACCGGCATGATCGTCGAGGGCGGGTCCTCCAGGAGGTCCCAAGCCTCGAGGAGCCGCTCGGCGAGCGCCTGCTCGTCCGCGCCGTCCTTCTCGGCGGCCGCCTTGATCGCCTCCACTTCCCGGGTGAACAGGATCCCCGAGGCCCGCGAGTGCAGGCCCAGGTCGACCGCTTCGGCCCGAGCGAGCAGCTTGGCCAGGTCGAGGTAGACCTCGCCGTAGATCCGCAGCTCGGCGACGCTGATGATGGTGCCGTTGCGGATCCGCAGGTACCGGTAGGAGCCGTCGTCGAGCGAGGAACGGTTCTGCCAGTCGTGGGTGGTCTCGGACGGCTTGGTCAGCCGCGTCCAATTGACCAGGTCGTTCGATCCGTCGAGCGTCTGGGTCCACATGCGGGACAGACCGTAGCCGTCCTGGCGCGGCCGCAGCTCTGCCCGGTCGAGCGAGACCGACACGCCGTCGCCGAAGTCCCAGATCAGGTAGTACTCGCCGTCGACGGCGCGCACGTCGCTGGCGGTGCCCAGGTCGTCGTCGGTCATCCTCAGTCCGTGGCGGGACTTGTTCGAGTCGGCGTCGCCGTTGAGGTCGACGACCTCGCCGAGGGCGCCCAGATCGAGGTAGTTGCGCTGGTCGCTCGCCCACAGCTTCGATCCGTCGGTCGTCCCGTAGAACGTGTCGGCGGCCTCGCCGTCGGCGGTGGTGTGGTCGATGCCGACGGTGACCGTCCGGCCGCCGGTGACGCCATCGAGTACCGTCGAGGCGGTCCAGGTCTTGCCGTCGTCGCTGACGGCCTTGGCGTTCTGCCCGGCGATGGTGACCGCGACGTCGCTGATCGGCTCCTCACTGGAGAAGGCCACGGTGACCTTGTCGCCGGTGGTGACGCGGCCGATGGTCGCGTCGTCGGAGGACAGCGAGGCCTCGGCGATGCCGTTGACCGCTTCGGAGCGTTCGCCGTGGATGTGGAGCTCGGCGATCGAGAAGATGTCGGGGTAGGCCGGGTCGGTCTTCTCGCCGCGGATGTCCACCTGGACCTTCAGGAACCGGAACTCCTCGCCGACCTGGTCGGCGACGACCGGGATGCGCTCCCAGTCGGACGTGTTCGAGGTCGCCCGCTCGGTCAGCAGCGTCCATTCGGCGCCGTCGAGCGAGCCGTACACGTTCGCGCCCTGGTACCGGTTGGGGAACAGGTTCCGCGCCTGCATGTCGAACTGCGATGCGGCGACCCGGTAGTCCGGCCCGAAGTCGAGCGTGAAGAACGTGCCGAGCATGTCGCCGCCGAACGTGGTGTGATCGTCGTCGGCGAGGTTGCGTACCCCGTTCTTGTCGATCACCGTCGGTGTGACGATGCCGGTGAAGTCCAGCGTCCCGTCCTCCAGGCGCGGGTTGAGCAGCCTGAGCCCGTCGATGGCGTCCAGCAGAGAGTCGAAGGCGGCGCGGAAATCCGCGTCGGTGCCTTCATCGTCGGCGACCTGCTTGACCGCAGCGAGCGCCTCCAGGTACGGCTCGTAGGTGACGGCGGTGTAGACGGCGTCCTCGTCGGTGCCGTCGGCGACCGCGTCCTCGATCATGCGGGGCCGGTTCTTGGACACCACGAGCTCGAAGGTGCGCGCCGTGATGGACTCGCCGTCGTCGGCGACGACCTGGACCGGGTGGCGTCCGCGGTCCCGGGGCGTCGGCGTCCAGGTGACGGTCCCGGTCTCGGCGTCGAGCGACGCTCCGTCCGGGAGGCCGGCGGCCGAGTAGACGACCGAACCGCCCGCGTCGACCGCGGACAGGTCGAACGACGCCTTCACGTCCGGCCACCAGTAGTACTGGTCCCGGGTCTGCTCGAACCGCGGGGCGGTGAGGTTGTCCTTGGCTGCGAACATGACGGTGTCGAAGTCGACGGTGACGCCCTCGGCGCCGGTCACGCGGTAGTAGTGCACATTGGACCCGGTCGCCGGGTAGGTGATGTACCGCCATTCGCCGTGGGTGTCGGGCAGTTCCACCGTTCCGAGGGTGCTGGGCCCGGTCTCGTCCGGGTTCAGGCCGGACGGCGCCTCCTTGGAGAGCACATCGAGCGTGGCTTGGCCGTCGGTCCGCACCAGCACGCCGATGTCGCGGCCCCAGGGGCGCATCATCCGGCTGACGGCGCTGGTCGTGCCGTCCGGGCTCGCGTGGGCGCGGGCGAAGGTGCGGCCGTCCTCGGTGACGATCTCGGTGCCGTCGTCCATCAGCAGGGCGTAGCGGCCGAACGAGAGTTCGGTCTCTTCGACGGGCGTCGGCTCCGTTCCCGCCAGTTCCTCGGGGAAGGCGACCCAGTACTCGACGCTCTTGTCGCCGGGGGCCCAGAAGTTCCTGATGCCGGTCCCGTAGCGGAAGAAGGGGCCGTCCATACGCCGGTGCAGCTCTGCCAGCCACGGAGCCTCGGCGTCGACGTCAACGCCTTCTCTGTACTTGTACTGGTAGTACAGCTCCGAGAGTGGGTTGAAGACCCGGCCGCGGTACGCCTGGGAGAGCGTGCCGCCGGCCTGTTGTTCGTCGACCCAGGGGATCCAGGCGCCCATCATGAAGCCGTAGAAGGCGTCCGCACCGTGCAGCAGGCGGTTGTCCAGGAAGGAGTAGGCGCTCACCGCGTCGTCGGCGGTCGAGACGGTGCCGTCGACGGGGTCGACCTTGGTGCCCTGGACGTCGAGGAAGCGGGCCAGGGCGGCGAAGTTGTCGATGTTGGTCTCGCCGTGGGCCTGGTCGCGGCCCATCTCGCGGACCTGCACGAAGTCCTTGCCGTAGGGGTTGAGCTTGTGGTCGGCCCCGATGAGCGGCATCTGCGTCGCCATCGCGCCGTTGTCGTAGCCGTCATAGGTGGAGTTCTTGGTGAACCACTCGACGCCCTGTGCGTAGCCGTTGACGTCGTCGGCGTAGATCGCCGTGGCGATACGCCCGTACAGGCCGAAGTTGTGCTGGTTCATCCACTTCTTGTTGGAGAAGTTGAAGACGTCGACGATTGGGTTCGCGAGGTTGTTCAGGAGCTTCTTGTCGTCGTCGGCGTCCCAGGTCACGTCATAGCCGTCGTGGGTACCAGCGGTGTCGTCGGGGACCGGTTCGGTGGCGCGGATGATCTCGGCGGCCATCAGGAACTGCGACAGCGGCTTGCCGGTGTGGATGTGCGCGTCGGGAAAGTAGGCGTAGCCGTCGGGGTCCATGTTCGACCAGGTGCGCAGGCCCATGATCGCGCCCTTGCGGTACACCTCGTCACCGGTGTTGATCCACAGCAGCGCCTGGGTGAGGACCCCGAAGGAGTCGCGGGTCAGGCGCCCGCGCAGACCCCCTTCGGTGAAGGTCGACGTGACGGGGACCTCCGGCTTGTCCCTGACCATGTTGTCGACGGTGTAGCCCTTCTGCGCCCATGGCCGGACCTGCGTCATGGCATCGAAGTAGGAAGCCCAGGGCTCCTGGCCGGAGCGGACCATCTCCTGGGCGTTGCGCAGGTTCTCGGCCGACAGGCCGACGCCGGGGTGGACGAATCCGGCGTCGCTGACCGTCTCGTGGATCTTGACCACATGGTCGGTGAGCAGGCTCTCGTAACCGTCGGCTCGGGCGGGCGCCGCAGCCGCCCCGGCGAGTCCCACCGTCAGTGCCAGTGCCGCGCCTATCGCGGTGATGCGCGATCTAGCGCGTTCCATGACTTGTTTCATTGCAGAGACCTTTCTGGGGCCGTGACGCGCCGGGCGCGGCACGGCATCCGGGTTGTCGGGTATCGCGTCCGTCAGCCGGTGGCCTTGCGCCGTGTCCGGCGTCGGGGCCGTCGGCCGGCGGAGGTCCGTGAGGGTCCGTGGGCGGTATCGGTGAGCGGGGTGATGTCCGCCTGCGGGGCGTCACTCACGTCCAGGCGGGCACGAGGGTGGGTACAGGAGCGGTAGTAGTAGTGGGAGCCGGCAGTGACCCTCCTGGCGAAGGCGTTGCCGTAGGTGCGCAGCGTGATCCCGGCGGTGTCCCGGCCGCGAGTGTGCTTCAGCGGCAGCATGATCAGTGGCGTAGCAGTGGCGTCCGGACAGGCTCTAAGGGACCCGCCGGTACCGGCGGGCGCACCGGCCCCGCGTGATACGCGATGACCGCCACTGCGGCCGCGCTCTCCTGCTCGCCGTTCATCAGTCCAGGCGTTCGGACCTTCCATAGAAACCGGTCTCTATGGAAGGTAAAGCCGACTGCGCGGCGGGACAATATGTCGGACACGAGAATCTGCTGAAACACTCAACGCTCAAGGAAAAAAGATGAAATTTCGGACCATCGAGGAGCGACGGACAGTGACCCTCTGGAGGGAACCGGTTTCTGCAAAGCCGTGAAACAGTGTCAGACGCTGTCCTGCAGGGCGGTGCTGAGGACGGCGCGTTCCACGGCCAGGGCCTGTTGAGATGCTTCGCGGTTCGCCTGGTGGACTCTGTTGTCCGCCCAGATGCGCTTGTTGCATCTCCTGGATGTGCCGGGTGTGCAGGTGGCGCATTTTCAGGCGGCCCAGGGAGGATGTCAGGACGCGCTCGATGCGGTCCTCACAGCCCTGGCGGGTGGACCGCTTGTGGGCGACATTCCTGGACGGAAGGCCGGCTGTGCACCGCGGCTCCGAGCCCGCGGGTATGCCGCGCGGGCGGAGTCGGTGACCTCCTTCCGCACGCAGCGGCCGGCGTCGCCGCAGAGGCAGCTCTTCGGGCCTCCGAGGCTGTGGCCGCTCGTCGCTGAGGCCGCCGCTGTAGAAACCGGTTGTGTCGAAAACGAGCCGAACCCTTGACGCTGTCTTCGCTCATCCCGCAGATTTCGGCGTGACGGATCAGCCCATCGCCCACCTACCCCCTCCGCGAAAGCAGGTGTTCTCCCCGCACGCCCCGGCACTCCGCAGAGGTGGCCGCACCCTCGGGCTTTTCCATCTTCGGCCGCAGGCGGCCACCCCCGCACACGTACCGTCAAGGAGTCCCCATGAGCTCGTCCCTCTCCCGGCGAACTGCCCTCCAGGCCGCTGGCGTCCTTGCTGTCAGCGGCATGGCCGCTGGCGTCGGGGGCACCGCCCAGGCTGCCACTGGAGAAACCGGTTCCCCGAGCGATACTGTTGTCATCCACCCGACTCTCCCCGAGGTGCCGGCCAACAACTCCTTCACCGTCAAGTTCGGCCGGTCGGCGGCAGTTGGCAGAGAGTCGGCGTCTACCTGGCCAAGCTGGCGCTGATCGACGCCGTCACCGGCCAGAACCCGGTCCAGAAGTCCTCCTGGGCCGCCTTCGACTTCTCCGGCACCGTCGAGGTCGAGGTCACCTACAACCCGGGCGGTGCCGAGAAGTTCCGTATCCGCCCGGACTCGTACGACATCACCCCCGAGGTGCGCGGCGACACGGCGCGCTTCACCCTGGACCGGCCCCGCAACGTCGTCGTCCAGGTCGACGACAAGACCTTCGACTGCCTGCACCTGTTCGCGAACCCGATCGAGCAGGACGTGCCCGCCGAGGGCGACAAGCACGTCATGTACTTCGGGCCCGGCCTGCATACTCCCCCCAACGGGGAGCTGCACGTGCCCAGCAACACCACCGTTTACCTGGCCCCCGGTGCGGTCCTCGTCTCGGTCGTGAGATTCGAGGGGGTGGAGAACTCCCGGCTGATCGGCCGCGGCGTGATCTACAACTCCAAGTCGGGCGCGATGTTCATGGGCAAGTGCCAGAACGTCACGATCGACGGCGTCATGATCCTCAACCCCCGCTACCACAACATCAGGATCGCCGAGTGCCAGAACCTCACCATCAAGAACCTGCGCGCCTTCAGCCGCGAGGGCTGGGGGGACGGCATCCAGCTCTACTGCTCGGAGAACGTCACGATCGACGGCTGCTTCCTGCGCACCTCTGACGACTGCATCGCCCTCTACACCCACCGCTGGGACTTCTACGGCGACACCCGCAACATCACCGTCAAAAACACCTCTCTCTGGGCCGATGTGGCCCACACGATCAACATGGGGGTCCACGGCAACCCCGACCCCGACAACCACGAGATGCTGGAGAACCTGAACTTCGAGAACATCGACATCCTCGACCACCGCGAGCCGCAGGTGAACGCCCAGGGCTGCATGGCCATCAATGCCGCCGACGGCAACCTCGTCCGGGACGTCAGGTTCGACAACATCCGCGTGGAGGACTTCCGCTGGGGCCAGCTCTTCCACATGCGGGTCATCAACAACCCGAGGTGGAACAAGGCGGCCGGCCGCGGCATCGAGAACGTCTACGTCAAGGACGTCAGCTACAACGGCAAGAACGCCGACGTGTCGATCGTCGCTGGGACCGACGCGGAGCACACCGTCAAGGACGTCACCTTCGAGAACCTCCGCGTCAACGGCAGGGTGATCCGCGACAGTGGGGACAAGCCGCGCTGGTACCTGGCCTCGGACGGCGTGCCCATGTTCGTCAACGAGCACGTGCAGAACCTCCGCTTCCTCACCACCGAGGAGGCCGCGATCCTGTAATCCGCCGGCGGTCGGCCCCGGAGTCCTCCTGCGAGGACACCTGGGCCGCGCATGCGTCCCTCTATAGAACTGGGCCAAGAGCGTCGTCCTGCCGAAGTACGTCCGCCCCAAGCCGCTGGTGTGGACCGACGAGCGGGTAGCCGGCTGGCAAGCCACAGGCAAGAAGCCGGGCAAGGTCATGGTCTGGACCTCCGAACAGACCGGAGCGTTCCTCGACGCCGTCGCCGAACATCGGCTCTACCCGATCTTCCACCTGATGGTCTTCCGCGCCCTGTGCCGCGGCGAGGTCGCCGGCCTGCCCTGGAGCGAGACCAACCTGACCATCGGCACCGTCCACATCAGCGAGCAACTCGTCGCGGCCTCCTACGAGGTCTGGGAAGACACACCCAAGAGCGACAGCGGGGAGCGCACCGTCTCCCTGGACTCCCAGACCCACGAACTGCTCCGCCTGTGGCAGCAACGCCAGCACACGGAACGCGAGGAGTGGAACCGCGCATACGAAGAATGGCGGCAACGCCAACAGCAACCCAACCGGGCCGACGAGCCGAACAGCAAGACCGAGAAGAACGAACCCTGGCAAGACACCGGACTCGTCTTCACCTGGGAGAACGGCCGCGCATACCACCCCGAGTACTTGTCTCAGGCCTTCGAACGGCTGATCAAGAAGCTGGGCCTGCCGCCGGTCCGGCTCCACGACCTCCGCCACTGCGCGGCGACCCTCTCCCTGGCCGTCGGCATCCACATGAAGAAGATCCAAGCCCTCCTCGGCCACGCCAGCTTCTCCCTGACGGCCGACACCTACACATCAGTACTGCCGCAGTTCGAGAAGGCCGAGGCGGACGCTCCCCTCGCCCTCGTACCACGCGGCCGGAAGCCCAGACGAGGCCGCGCCTGACCCTGACGTCCCCGGCGGTGATCCTGAGGTGTCCGACGTCTCCGGTGACGAGCCCGAGGAGCTCGATGTTCCCGGTGAGACGGCTGCCTGACGGCGTGTTCCCAGAGAGCTCCTCATGCTCACGCAGGTTCTGACCTGGTGTTTCTCTGTGCCCGTCTACCGCTACCACGCGGCATTCACCGACTCCACCCTCCCGCTGGCCGAAGCCGAGCGTGATCACCGCCGGCACGCCGTGGTGGACCCCCGGCAGGGGGAGTGTCTAATCAACGGCCCTGTCTCACATTCGGTGGTGACGGAGCGTGCCGCTATCCGAGGAGGATGCGGTGGCGAAGAAGGGTGAAGCCTGCTCGTCCGTGCATCTGGCGCGCGATCCGCTTGGTCTTGGTGTTGACGCCCTCCGTGGGGCCGTTGCTGTACGGAAGCGTGAGCGCGGCGATCACGGCGTCGCGGTCCCGCTCCAGGCCCCGGGTGAAGGCGTGTAGATGAGGCAGATCGACTGCGCGGACCTGGACGATCCAGCGCTAGCCTCGCCGTTTCGCTTGGGTTCGGCGGGTGTTGAGGCGGAAATACGAAAGTGCCTTCCTGACCTGGGAGATGAACCTTGCTGAGGGGTTCTGTCGGTCCAGGCGGAGGGCACTTTCTACGTGCAGGCTATCGGGTTGCGTCCCAAGGTTCAGGTCAGTGCCGATGGTTCGGGGGTGGTCGGGCATGCCGGGGCACGGTTGCTGGCGGATCTCGCTGATGCCACCGGGCTGACCGCCGCGTACTCCGCCGCGCTCAGGCCGCTGCGGCCGCGCGGGACCGGACATGACCCGGGCCGGATCGCCACCGACCTGGCGGTGATGCTCGCCGACGGCGGCGAGGCCATCGCAGAC
>NZ_JAHUXH010000037.1 GCF_019219825.1 Streptomyces sp. TRM70350
AGCCTGGCCAGAGGCCCCCTGACTGTCCTGTCTGCCCTTTCCGGCCGGAGCTACCTTCGGCAAGGAAGGCATCTCCAGCATGACAGGCACAGAGGCGGCGGACACGAGGGACCAAGTCGTGGTCGGCGGGGTGGACTCGCACGCCGACACCATCCACCTTGCCGTGGTGACCGACCGGGGCGGGCACCTCGCCGACGCCCAATTCCCCACCAGCGCTGCCGGATACGCCGCCGCGATCGCCTTCCTGCAGGCCCACGGCACCGTCGCCGCCGTCGGCGTGGAGGGCACGTCCTCCTACGGCTCCGGCTTCACACACGCCGCCCGGCAGGCCGGCTTGGCCGTCGTCGAGGTCAACCGGCCTGACAAGGCCGAACGCCGCAGGATCGGCAAGTCCGACCCGATCGACGCATACGCCGCGGCCCGCGCCGTCGCATCCGGTCGCGCGACCAGCGCTCCGAAAGACGGGGCCATCGTCGGGATACGCGCCCTGCAGACCGCCGCCCGCTCGGCGGTCAAGGCCCGCACCGCGACGCTCAACCAGATCACGCACCTTCTGATCACCGCCCCCGACGCCATCCGCGCCAAGTACACCGCCCTGTCCGGCGACAAGCGCGTCACCACCCTCGCCCGACTCCGGCCGGCCAGCGACCCCGCGCACGCCCCGCTCCTGACAGCCCTGCGCACGCTGGCCAAGCGGGTCCAGAGCCTGACCGAGGAGCACACGACCCTGACCGGGGAGCTTGACCAGCTGGTCACCATCGTCAACCCGGGCCTGCGCGCCGCCTACGGGGTGGGCCCGGACACCGCCGCCCAGCTGCTGATCACCGCTGGTGCGAACCCGGCCCGCCTTCGCACGGAGGCTTCCTTCGCTGCCCTGTGCGGCGCGGCGCCCGTCCCCGCGTCGAGCGGGAAGACGAACCGGCACCGGCTCTCGCGGGGCGGCGACCGGGCGGCCAACGCCGCTCTCTACCGCATCGCGCTCGTGAGGATGGCCCGATGCCGGCGCACCCGCGAGTTCGTGGCCCGACAGACCCGCGCCGGACGCACGAAGAAGGAGATCATCCGGCTGCTCAAACGCGCGATAGCCCGCGAGGTCTTCCGGCTCTTGACCACCACAGTCGAGGTCCCCGGGATCGCGGATCTCAGGACCGCTCGCCAGGCCAAGAACATCACACTCACGGCCGCAGCGAACCACTTCGGAGTCTGGCCCGCCGTCATCTCCAACATCGAACGCGGCCTCCGCCGCGACGACACCTTCGCCGACGCCTACCGCCAGTGGCTCACCGCCGCTTGACCGACGATAGGAGCATCAATGGCCGAGCAGTCCGTCAGCCGCCGGAACGGTCGGGCCGTTGAGGGCCTCGGAGTGTGCCGAATCGCCGGAGGCAGAGGGGTCAGGGCATCGAGCCGTCCGAGTTCGCGACGACCATGAGAAAGACGGCGAAGGCGATGAAGGCGGTGAGGAAGACCAGGGCGCAGCCCGTGCTCGCGGCGAGTTTCCCCTGGGCCGGAACCCTGGCGGTGGCGCGTTCGGGACGGTCCGGCAGATAGTGCACGGTGACGATGTCGCCCTCGACCGTGGTCGGCGGCCCGCCCTCCTCGTCGAACCGGATGACGCGCCCGTCACGGGTCGTGAACTCGTAGACGTGGTGCAGCGTCGTACGCACCATGCTGTCTCCGCCGCCGCTGGTCGTCGTGTACGACCGCACGCATCGAGCCTCGGCCGTGATCCCACTGGACCACGCACTGCTGACCTGGCGGGAGCGGCGGAGCACGACGACGGCACCGCACAGCGCAATGGCGATCATGAGGAGAGGTACGACGGTGAACAGAACTTCCACGGATCCCCCGAGGTCGTACGCCGACCCTGAATGATCGGCGTGCCGGGGACCATACCCGGACGACCGGCGGGTCCGTCTCGAAGCAGGCTGAGGACTCCGCCGTGTTCACCCACGTACACCAGGGGAAGAAGCGTCCGCCGTAAGAGGACCAGCCGGACGACTGATCGCCGTGTGCTTCTCCGGCGGTGGCTCCGAGCCGGTGGCCGAGGACGAGGGGCTCCGGCGCTGGCCCTGCGCCGGAGCCACCCGTCGTCGTACGCTCGTACGCCCTCGAAAATCGCCGTAGGTGCTAGTGGAAACGAGATTGACGAGCGGTCACGGCGTCGGCGGGAGGCCCATTGTCCTGGTGAAAGTGGCGGGGTCGTCCTCGAAGCCCTGGATACCGGCGTGGAAGTCCCACACCCCGGAGTCACCGCGCACGAACTCCGCGACCTTCGCCGCCGTGGAGCCGAGGATGCCGCCGAAGTCGTCCGTGGCGAGATCGGTGTAGCCCTCACGGATCCGCAGGGACGGCTTGATCACGCTGACGAAGGTGCGGCGGGCGGGGCGCTGCTGGATGATGACGCCGACCACCACGCGCGCGTAGCGTGGGTCGAGCCGGTCGAGTTCCACCGTCAGGACCTCGTCCCAACCGAAGCCCTTGCCGTCCTTGCTGTCCCGGTTGAGCGTGATGGTCCCGTCCGGGGAGCGGCTGTCGAAGTGGACCACATAGGCGGGCTCACCGTACGGATCGCTCCTCAGGTAGGTCGCGGCGACTATGTCCAGATCGGTGCGCGGCTGCCCCGCCGTACTCGGGTCCCACTTCACCGCGATCTCGACCTTGCGGATCCCCTTGGTGATGCCGCTCATCGGACGTGCCCCTTCCCGTGTGACCGCAGCCCGAACTGCCGGGCGGCCCAAGCCGGTTGTCCATCCTGCCACGCGCGCGGGTGGGCGTGCGCGAGTGCGCCGCGTCCGGGCGTGACCGGCGCCACGCCCATGGCCTTACGATGGCGCGGTGCTGGTCAAGTGGATTCGCTGCACCGTGGTGGACCGCCGCGGCTTCGAGCGGGGGCAGCGAAAGTGGGCGGGGCTTCTCGGAGAGCCGGGATTTCGGGGACAGGGCGGAGGCTGGAGCCGGGGACGGCCCTCGGTGGCGCACATCTTCGCCTTCTGGGAAAGCCGTGCCTTCTACGACTCCTTCATGGCCCGCTCCCACGACCGGCTGGCGTCGGCCCAGTCCGGCACTTTCAAGGACGCCCAGGTCAGGCTGTTCGACTACCGCTTCGACGTGAAGACGGGCTTCGAACCGCGCTTCACGGACGCCGACCTGGTCCGGGTGGCCCTCTGCCGCGTTCACGAGGAGCGCGTCGAGAACTTCACGCTGATGCAGGAGAAGGTCTGGAATCCCGCGATGGCAGGCTCGCCCGGGATGATCCGCGGGCTGTTCGCCGAGGCCCCGGGGCACGAGTTCATGGTCCTGTCGATGTGGCGGTCGGCCGCCGAGCACGGCAAGTACCGCACCGAGCGGGTCGAGAGGCTGGCCCTCCGGGCCCAGACGGAGGCGGACATCGCGGCACTCACGGGCGACATCGTGGAGCTGGAGCCCACCTGGATCGTTTGAAAACCGGACCCGCCGACGTCTGACATCCGACGCCTCTCAGTTTGAAATCTGGACCGGTAAGAATGCGCCATATGTGGCTCATGGTGCGAGAACTCTGTGACCTACGCTGTAAGAAGCCCGCACGAGTGCTCGACACGTCGTCGCCCGATCTAGGGTTTCGGCATGGCACGACCACGGCGCATCGTCCTTGTCCGGCACGGCGAGTCAACGGGCAATGTTGATGACTCGGTGTACGAGCGCGAGCCCGACCACGCACTGGCACTGACCGAACGCGGCTGGCGACAGGCGGAGGAGGCCGGAAAACAGCTCCGCGAGATCTTCGGCCGGGAACGCGTCAGCGTGTACGTCTCCCCATATCGCCGTACGCACGAGACGCTCCGCGCCTTTCACCTCGACCCCGACCTCATACGCGTCCGGGAGGAGCCCCGGCTGCGGGAGCAGGACTGGGGCAACTGGCAGGACCGTGACGACGTACAGCTGCAGAAGGCCTACCGCGACGCGTACGGGCACTTCTTCTACCGCTTCGCGCAGGGCGAGAGCGGCGCCGACGTGTACGACCGGGTCGGCGGCTTCCTGGAGAGCCTGTACCGCAGCTTCGAGGCGCCGGATCACCCACCGAACGTGCTGCTGGTGACGCACGGCCTGGCCATGCGGCTGTTCTGCATGCGCTGGTTCCACTGGACGGTCGCCGAGTTCGAGTCGCTGTCAAACCCAGGGAACGGCGAGATACGAATGCTCGTTCTGGGAGAGAACGGCAAGTACACACTGGACCGGCCGTTCGAACGCTGGCGAGATCCAGAACCGTACGGGATCACTGGATAGAGTGGCAGGGCAATGACTGACTCCTCTCCCGGTGGGCGCCTGGACCGCGCCCTGGCCAGCCTGCGCGGACTCGCGGTGGGGGACGCGCTGGGCTCCCAGTTCTTCGTGCCGGTGAACTACCCGCTGCTCAAAGGCCGCGAGCTGCCGCCCGGGCCCTGGCAGTGGACCGACGACACGGAAATGGCCTGCTCCGTGGTCGCCGTCCTCGTCGCCCACCACCGCATCGACCAGGACGCCCTCGCCCGCTCCTTCGCCGAGCACCACGACTTCGACCGTGGCTACGGCCCCGCGGTCAACCGGCTGCTCCGGCTGATCCGGGAAGGCGGCGACTGGCGCGAGTTGGCCGCCGCGCTCTTCAACGGCCAGGGCTCCTGGGGCAACGGCGCCGCGATGCGCATCGCCCCACTGGGCGCCTGGTACGCGGACGACCCGGAGCAGGCCACGCACCAGGCGGAGATCTCCGCCTACCCCACGCATCAGCATCGCGAGGCCGTGGTTGGCGCCATGGCCGTCGCCGCGGCCGCCGCGCTGGTCGCGGCCCCCGGCGGACCGCCCAGCCCCGAGTCGCTGCTCGACGGAGTCGTCGCACTCGTCCCGAAGAGCGCCGTCGGTGCCGGGCTGCGCCGCGCCCGGGACATGCTGGACTACGGCGACCCGGCCACGGTCGCGGCAGTACTGGGCTGCGGGCGGCGTACGACCGCCCATGACACCGTGCCCTTCGCCCTCTGGTCGGCCGCACGCTCCCTCGGCGACTACGGGAGGGGTTCTGGACGACCGCGCAGGCGGGCGGCGACGTGGACACCACCTGCGCCATCGTGGGCGGAGTGATTGCCGCGGGGAAGGCGGGGACGCCGCCCGCGCAGTGGGTGGGGCGGACGGAGGCGCTGCCGGACTGGGTGGGGGTGTCGGCTTAGCGCGTTCCTGTCATGCGGCGGCTGTGGTGGGACAGGAGGCCGTGGCTTCCCGGGATCCTTGCCGCTGTGGCTTCGTCGGCGTGGTGTCGCTGTGGCTCCGTGGAGCGTGACTTCGCGACCCCCGCTCCGCCATGGCTCTGTGGATCTGCGGCTTCGCAAGCCCGCGCCGCCCTGGCTTCCTGGAGCTGTCGCTTCCCGGCCCGTGGCTTGGTCAGCCGTGGCTACGTGACCGCGTGACCTGCGGCGATCGACGATCCATAACTCTCTGTGTGTTCTGGGAACTCTCCGTAACTGCCTGCGCGTTGTCCTGGAAACTGTTGTGCGAGGTGCGCACATGCGGAAGGCACGAGCGCCGTAGGGGGAGTCATGGAGGCGCTGCAGGTCGTGGTCCTTGTGCTGGCGGTCGCCGCCGTGGCGCGGCGCGTCCGTCGGCTGAAGCACACCGGTGGGATGCGGTGGGCGTCCCGGGCGGCGCGGGTGGCCGGGCATGTCCCCCTTTCCCTCAAACCCTCGGTTTCTGGTTCGTTGGGCACACTCGGATGGTTACATCGCGCTGGGCTGCTGCCCCCGCTCGGGAGGCCGCCCCCGCTCGGGCGGCCTCCTTCCGTCGGCGCGGTGCCGTGCTCGAACGCGCGATCGTGGAAGCCGCGCAGCAACTCGGTACGGTCGGTCGGAGCGACCGAGAGACGGAGGGCGTGGCTACGCGTGCGCAGACCGGAAGGGCTGCGATTTACCGTCGTTGGCCGTCGCGGCCCTGTGCCGCGTGGCACGCGACGCGATGTACTCGCGCCTCCCCGGCTCGGCCCCCCGCTCCGTGATTCACGAATGCGACAGCGTCCAGGCGGAGCGTTTCATGACAGTCATCGTGCAAGGCGTGGTGAGCCCATGGTCAGGATGCTGCACGAGGTGACCGACCGCGGAATCGAGCGGGGGGAGGTAAGGTCCGACGCGGCGAACGGATACGTCTACGAGGCCATTCCGACGATGACGATGTACCGGTCGAATATGTGCGAGAGCGAATGCTCGGACCAGGGCATCGAGGAGATGGCGACCAGGAGACGGTTCCGCTGCTGCGCCCGACCGGGGTGCGATTCCGGGTGTCGCCGTCCCGGTGGCGGCTTGCGCGAACCAGGGTGTCGCCGGGGGTTGCGGGCGGCGTAGTCTAAGGGCGC
Source organism: Streptomyces sp. TRM70350 (assembly GCF_019219825.1). Lineage (GTDB taxonomy): Bacteria > Actinomycetota > Actinomycetes > Streptomycetales > Streptomycetaceae > Streptomyces. The sequence continues at coordinate 6,353 of NZ_JAHUXH010000037.1, forward strand.
CATGCCGTACGAACCGCCTACTCACACCGTCGAGCGCTCCCTTCGCGCAACGACCGGAGCAAAGATCATTGCCGGTGTCGACGAGGTAGGGCGCGGCGCCTGGGCCGGGCCCGTCACCGTCTGTGCGGCGATCACCGGACTGCGCCGGCCGCCCGTGGGCCTCACCGACTCCAAGCTGCTCACCGTGAAACGGCGGACCGAGCTCGCCGAGGAGTTGCGGACCTGGGTGACGTCGTACTCCCTGGGGCATGCGTCCCCGGAGGAGATCGACGACCTCGGGATGACGGCGGCACTGCGGATCGCGGCGGTGCGTGCCCTGCAGGGCCTGCCTGTCTGCCCCGACGCGGTGATCCTCGACGGCAAGCACGACTATCTCGGAGCGCCGTGGCGGGTCCGTACGGTGATCAAGGGCGATCAGTCGTGCGTGGCCGTGGCGGCGGCCTCGGTGATCGCCAAGGTTCAGCGCGACAAAATGATGGCCGAACTGGGTATCGAACATGCAGACTTCGGTTTTGCGGACAACGCCGGGTATCCCTCACCCGTGCACAAGGCCGCACTGGCGGAGCGGGGCCCCACGCCCCACCACCGGTTGTCGTGGGCGTATCTTGATGCGCTGCCCCAGTGGCGGCACCTCAAGAAGGCCCGCAGCTGGGCGGACGGAAGCGTTCCGGAGGTCGAGGGCCAGCTCGGCTTCGATTTCTGACGGTTCCGGTCGCACGTATGTGCCACCCACCCGCGCGAGCCGTACCAACGTTTGATAGACATCAACTCATGCCTCTCATCCCCGAGGAGCCTCAGATTCACGAGAGTGCCCAGGGTCCCCGCGCTACTCCGGCCAGTGGCCGTACCGCGCCGACCCCCCGTCCCGTACCCGGCCCCCGCCCCGCGGCCCCGCCGCGTCCTGGTCGTCCCGGCCCTCTCCGGCCGGCGCCGCCGGCGCAGCGTACGGGCGTGGCCGGGCCCAAGCCCGGGCCCGCGGGCCCGGACCCAACTGCCGCCTCTGCCGCGTCCGCTCCGGCTTCGACTCCGGCGACTCCGCAGATCCAGCTGATCCCGGCCCCGGCCGACGGCGCGCTCGACGCGGCCGAGGAAGCCGTGGACCTGCTGCTGGAGTCCGGCCGCGCCCCCGGTGACGTGCTGGTGATCACCACCGGCGAGCCGCACCCCTGGGCCGCTCACGAGCTGTCCTTCGGTGAGGCGTCCTACTGGGCGCAGCACGATGCCCGCGACGACGTCTTCTACGCCGACGCCGCCGTGGCCGACCGTGCCGCGTCCCGGCCCGTGGTCGTGGTCGCCGTCAACGGCGGTTCGGACGCCACTGCTGCCACCGCACTGCCCCTGGCTCTTACCCGGGCCGGCGCCCTGCTGATCGTCTGCGGCGACCCGCAGCAGATCAACTCGGTGCTGGGCGCGGGCGTCTGAGCCAGTTCCAGCAGTTGGGGGGCGTTGGGCCCGCGAATTCGCCGTCCCGGCGGCGACTGCACGGCGTGGCCCTTGGCATGCGCGGACAACCTGCGTGCGCGTGCCCTCCGGCCGCTCTGGGGAAAGCGGCCGTGCCAGCCGTGCGTTCGTACGCCGTTGGTCTGCCGCGCGTGGGGCCGGTGCTCGTGGTCCGTGGCCCTCAGCGGGCCGCCACGCGGTTCAGCACATCGGAGGCGGCACCCCCGGTGCGCGGTGGTGGCGGCGGGGCCTCGGATCTCGCGAACGGCTCGGGCGCCGACGAGGAGTTGGGGCGGCGGCCGCCTCGACCCTCGCCGAGCACCTGCCAGCCGTCGCGGGTCAGCGTGATGTACGCCCCGCAGCGCAGTCCGTGCAGCGTGCAGGCGTCACGCAGGCCCCACATCCACGCGCCGTCCTCCTCGGTCCACCGCGCGTCGCCCTCGCGGCAGTAGAGCAGCACGGCCGTGCGCACCGGCGTGCGGCGGCGCAGGTCGTGCGGGATGACCCGGCGCAGCTGATCGAGCAGCGCCTTGCGGAGCATCCAGCCGTCGGCGGGTACCGGGCGCCTGGTGAACGAGGCACTCGCGCACAGCCGTTCATCCGCGTCGAGTACGGCCACGATCGCCGTCGACGGCTTGGGGCGGTGTCGCGCGTGCAGTCCGCTGACGACTTCCCGAGGACTCCGCAGCAACGGGATTCCCGCGGCGGCCCATTCCGCGGGTTCCAGCACACGGGCCACGGCGTTGGCTGACGCGGCGGAGGTCGACGTGGCTGCCGCGGAGGACGGAGCGAATCCGAAGGTCACGTTCCTCCCTTCGGCTACGCGCCCACACTGCGGGCGGGGTCTGGATCGGGGGAGCACACACCGCAGCGGAGCCCTACCTGGTCGCGGGACGAGCCGTGCGGGGAGCGGACTTCAATTCTTCCTGTCGAACTTGGATGCGGCAACGAGCAATTGGGGCGACCGAACCTTATTGACTGGTCTGTGGCTTATATCCGTACCCGGTGGATCGTTGCATGATGCCGGGCGATGCAGCGCAGGCAGGAGTACTGGTCGCGAGCGGTCCGTCACGTTCAGTGAGGTGGCTGACTGTCCCCGCGATCGGGTTGCATGGGAGCATGGACGATCTGGAGCTCCGCGCTGAAGCCGATGCCGTTCTTGCCGAGCTTGTCGGTGTCCCGGCGGGGTCGGCGCGGTTGCGCGAGGATCAGTGGCAGGCCGTGGCCGCTCTGGTGGAGGAGCGTCGCCGCGCGCTGGTGGTGCAGCGCACCGGCTGGGGCAAGTCGGCGGTGTACTTCGTCGCCACCGCTCTGCTGCGCCGACGTGGCTCGGGGCCGACGGTGATCGTCTCGCCGTTGCTGGCGCTGATGCGCAACCAGGTCGAGTCGGCGGCACGCGCCGGTATCCGGGCGCGCACCATCAACTCGGCCAACCCGGAGGAATGGGACGCCATCCACGAGGAGGTCGAGCGCGGCGAGACCGACGTACTGCTGGTCAGTCCCGAGCGCCTCAATTCTGTGGATTTCCGCGAGCAGATGCTGCCCAGACTTGCGGCTACGACCGGTCTGCTGGTGGTCGACGAGGCGCACTGCATCTCCGACTGGGGGCATGACTTCCGGCCTGACTACCGCCGGTTGCGGGCGATGCTCGCCGGCCTTGCCCCCGGGGTGCCGGTGCTGGCCACCACCGCGACCGCGAATGCGCGGGTGACGGCGGATGTGGCCGAGCAGTTGGGTACCGGTGTCGGTGACGCCCTGGTGTTGCGTGGCGCGCTCGACAGGGAGAGCCTGCGGCTGGGTGTGGTGCGGCTGCCGGATGCCGCGCATCGCCTGGCCTGGCTCGCCGAGCATCTGGACGAGCTGCCGGGCTCGGGGATCATCTACACGCTGACGGTGGCCGCAGCGGAGGAGGCCACCGCCTTTCTGCGGCAGCGTGGCTTCCAGGTGGCCCCCTACACGGGGCGCACGGAGAACGCCGATCGGCTGCAGGCCGAAGCCGACCTCCTGGAGAACCGGGTGAAGGCACTGGTCGCGACCTCGGCGCTGGGCATGGGCTTCGACAAGCCGGACCTGGGCTTCGTGGTCCACCTCGGTTCGCCGTCCTCGCCGATCGCCTACTACCAGCAGGTCGGGCGTGCGGGCCGAGGGGTGGAGCACGCGGACGTCCTGCTGCTGCCGGGCAAGGAGGACGAGGCCATCTGGCGCTACTTCTCCGACACCGCCTTCCCGCCCGAGGCGCAGGTCCGCCAGACCCTCTCGGCTCTCGCCGACGCTGGACGGCCGCTGTCCGTACCGGCTCTGGAGGCCCTGGTCGACCTCCGGCGCACCCGTCTGGAGACCATGCTGAAGGTGCTCGACGTCGACGGGGCGGTCAAGCGGGTGAAGGGCGGCTGGATCTCCACCGGCGAGCAGTGGGTCTACGACGCCGAGCGGTACGCCTGGGTCGCTCGGCAGCGGGCCGCTGAGCAGCAGGCCATGCGAGATTACGTGAGTACGTCCCAGTGCCGGATGGAGTTCCTGCGCAAGCAACTGGACGACGAGGGGGCGGCCCCGTGCGGCCGCTGCGACAACTGCGCGGGAGCCTGGGCCGACTCCTCCGTCTCGGCGGAGGCGCTGGCGGGAGCGGCGAAGGAACTGGACCGCCCGGGGGTGGAGGTCGAGCCGCGCCGGATGTGGCCGACGGGCATGCCCGCACTGGGCATCGACCTCAAGGGACGTATCCCGGCCAAGGAGCAGTGCTCCACCGGGCGCGCACTGGGACGGCTCTCGGACATCGGCTGGGGCAACCGGCTGCGCCCCCTGCTGGCCGAGAACGCGCCCGACGGTCCGGTCCCCGACGACGTCCTGCGGGCCGCGGTGGCCGTCCTCGCCGACTGGGCTCGCTCGCCGGGAGGCTGGGCGTCGAATACCCCCGACGCTGCGGCCCGGCCGGTGGGAGTCGTCGCCGTGCCGTCCCTCACCCGCCCCCAACTGGTCGGTTCACTCGCCCAGGACATCGCGACCGTCGGCCGCCTCCCCTTCCTGGGCACCCTGACGTACACCGGTCCGAACGGCGCGCACGCGGCACGCCGCAGTAACTCCGCCCAACGCCTCAGGGCCCTGTCCGGCACGTTCACCATCCCTGAGGACCTGGCCAGTGCCCTCGCCAGCACTCCCGGCCCCGTGCTGCTCATCGACGACTACACAGATACGGGCTGGACCCTCGCAGTCGCTGCCCGCATGCTCCGCTTGGCAGGCAGCGCACAGGTTCTCCCGTTGGTTCTCGCCGCGACAGGTTAAGAGGACAGGGGATTGCAGGGGGTTGCAGGGAGTTCACGCGTGGCGCGGGCTGGGCGGTTATGAGCCGCTGTCCGTCACCGACTCTGGTTCCTTGACGGGCCAGGTGGTGGCAATTTCCGGCCGGATCAGGCTGTAGATGAGGACCTTGGTGAGCGGTTGAGCCTGACGAGCAACGGGGCGCCCCTCGGGTGAACTTCGCGTCGGTCAGCGCACGGTGCGGTGGCCGTACACCGCGGTCAGGCCCAGACAGGCCGCGGACAGGCATGCCAGCTCGTCGGTTCGTGGCCGTCCCGGACGCCTGATGCCGGTGGCCGTCAGCAGTACGACGTCGATCAGCGGAAGGCACAGCAGCAGCGCGCCGCCCAGCGTCCGCCGACCGGCGGCGTAGCCCCCGGGCCGGGCCGCCCACGAGGAAAACCGCAGAGCAGCACATCACCGGCGGTTCCGGCCAGGCCGATTCCCCCGGACGGTGCCGCATCCGACTCGACGTCGAGGTCAGGCCGGAAGTTGACAGATGTGTCGTGTCCCTGATCGGAGTTATCCACAGGCACAAGCGGAGCTTTGAGTTCCGCGAGATCGTCGACGCATGACGAATCACGGCGAAACGACTGGATCCTTCGACAACGACGATGTGACCGGATGCGACGTGCCAGCCACCACCCACCGGGTCACCCTGCGCACCCCGGCCGAACTGGCCGACGCCCTTCCGTATCTGCTCGGCCACCGCCCCGAGGACAGCATCGTCCTCGCCGCCCTCCATGACAGGGCTGGGCGCGGGCGCTTCGGTGGCCGGGCGCGGCTCGGTATTCCGGCGAATCCGGACGACTGGGAGTCCGTGGCAGGGCAGTTGGCGCACGGGCTGGTGCGGGGAAGCGAGCGCAGAGGAGCTCGGCCGGAACAGATCGTGGCGTACGTCTGCCAGGAGCCGCGCGAGGGGGAAACCGGCCAGCAGGTCATGCAGCGACTCCGCCCGTTGGCCCACCATCTGCGCCTCCAGTGCGGTCTGCTCGACGTGCCGGTGATCGAGGCGCTGTGCATCTCGGACGGCCGCTTCTGGTCGTACTGCTGCGACAACCCGGCGTGTTGCCCCGCCGAGGGCCTGCCCATGGGGCTGCCGGGCACCTCGGTCCTGGCCGCCGCGGCCACCTACGCCGGGATTCAGGTGCGCGGGACCCTGCGCGAGCTGAGGGCGAGGCTTCGACCGTGGGAAACCGCCGCGGCCCTGGAGCAGGAGGCCGCGCTGGACGCGAGCAGCATGGCCCTCGTCCCCAGGATGCTCGACGACACCAGTCGCGTGGGCGTGGCCGATGAGACGGTCGAGCTGGCCCGGCACGTCATGAGCCGGCTGGCCGACGCGCCGCCCGCGTCCGGCGCATTCATGGCGGACCTCCGCGACGACGGCCTGCTCAGCCATGACGAAGCCGCAACCTTGATTCTCGGCCTGCAGGACCGCACCACCCGCGACCGGGCGGCCGAGTGGATGGAGGGCGACGAGGCAGCTCCCGCCCTACGGCTCTGGCGCGCGCTGGCCCGCCGCTGCGTCGGCTCGTACGGCGAGCATGCCGCCGCACCTCTCACCCTCGCAGGCTGGGTCGCCTGGTCGACCGGCGACGACCTCGAAGCCCGGGAGGCGCTGGCCATGGCACTGGGCGCCGACCCCACCTACCTCTTCGCCCGCCTGCTGCACCAGGCCGTCAACGAAGGCCTGGATCCGGAGTCGATCCGCCGCTGCCTGCGCGCGGAACGGGACGGCCGTGCCCGGACTGCTGCCGAGCGGCTCAGTGAGGCGCGGGGGGCCGAGGGCCTCGACACGCCACAGGGCACTGAAGGCGCCGACGATGTCGACGGATCACCGGCCGTGGCGGGTCCGCGGCCCCGCCGCAGTGAGTTGCCCGCCGGTAACGGTGACAAGTCCCGCTCCCTGAAGGCTCAAGAGGCGCGGAAGAGCGCGCTGCCCCGGCGCAGGGTGCCGACAGCCGGCACTGGCCCGGGCAACGGACGGAGTGGCGGTACACATCCGCCCGCAGCGGCGAAGGGTGGCGTACGTCGTGGCGCATCCCGGCGAGGCGTTGCCCCTGGTGGCAGCGAAACGAAGGGGGACGCATGAGGGGCGGCCGAGAGGGAGGCATGAGCGACGGCCGCGCAAGCTGCGACCGCTGCGGCCCGTGCCATGCCCGACATCCGGTCGGGTTGGCCGGGCAGGGGCGTGACCCGGAGGAAGCCCGTTCCGTTCACCTGAGTGGCGGAACGCCTGGACGGATGGCGCCGCCACAACGCCATGTCCCCATGGAGCCTCCCGGCCCGTCCCGAACCAGCCCGAGGCGCACTGAGCGCAGAGGAAGCAGCCCGATGCACCAGCCGACTCCCGCCGCCGACGACCGCGTGCGCCGGCCGACTCCACCCTCCGCCGACGACCGCGCTGCCCGCGGACGGCACACCCCCCGCCCCGGCCCGGGTACCGTCCCTCCGCAGCGGACCGACGGACTCGGGTACGGCGAGCCACCCGCATCCGGCGCGGGACTGCCGCCTCGGCCAGCATCACAGGGCCCGGCAGCTCCGCCTGCACCAACTGGCCGTACCTCGGCACCGCAGCCCCTCCCGACCGCACCTCCGCGCACCCCAATCGACCAGGACTCGGCAGCCGTGCCCAGGGCGCACAACCCGGCACCGACCCCCTTTGCACGCCGAGGCCGCCAACACCCCCCGCCCACGACGCGCACCCCTCCTCCCGGACCACCCCCCGCAGCGCTACCACCAGCCCAGCCCTCACCACCCGCAGCCCCACCCTTGTCCCCGCCCCCGCGCCGCCCCGGCGAACTGCCCCCCACCCACACCGCCATGATCTGCGTCGCCCTGCCCGGCCTCGCCGTTTCCACGGAACAGGGACAGTTGACCGGCCAGGGACTGGAGGGCTTCTACCGCGCGGGTCGGCGCCTGCTCTCCCGATGCCAGGTGCGCGTGGCCGGCCGGGAACCGCTCGCGGTGCAGGCCCGGATGACCGGTGCCGATCGCGCCCGTTTCGTGGGCACCCTGCGCGTCTCGCCGCACGCCGGACCGGACCCGGACGTCGTCGTCGAGCGCACCCGGTCTGCGGACGGCACGGAGCGGATCACGCTGCACAGCGCGGTGACTCGCCCACTGCGCATCCCCGTCGAGGTCGCCCTCGGCACGGACCTGGCGGCGCTGGGCGCGATCGCGTCCGGCACCGCGGGGCCGGAGGTGCCCGCCAGCGTCCATGACGCCGGACTGCGGTGGTCCCACGGCACTGAGGCCTCGTCGGTCACGGCAGACCCGCCGCCCGCCGACGCGCTGGCCTCAGCGGGCCTGCTGCGTTGGGAGTTCGACCTGCCCCCGGGCGGCAGCGCGAGCGTGGAGCTGAGGGTGCGCCCGGACGGCGCGGGGCCCGTCCGAGCGGTCGGCCGCGCGGCAACGAGTCCGTTCGCCCAGGCCGGCGCGTTGGGCGACGACCCAGGCGTGCAGGTGCTCATGCGGACCAGCGTCGACGACCTCCAGGCGCTGCTGCTGCGCGATCCCGCACATCCGGCCGACATGTATCTCGCCGCCGGGGCACCGTGGCGGTGCGGCCTCGCCCCGGCCGACGCACTCGCGGCCGCCCGGATGGCGCTGCCGCTGGGCACCCGGCTTGCCACGGGCACGCTGCGTGCCCTCGCCCGAGCCCAACTCGCAGGGTCCAGAGGGCAGTCCGGCGTGATCCCCGGGCCGCGCCGGGACGCGGGCGGTCACCTGCCGCCCGGCTGCACCGGCACCGAGGCCACGCTGCTCTTCCCCGCGCTCCTCGCGGAGGCCCGCCGTTGGGGGATGCCGGAGCACGAGACGGAGGAACTGCTGCCGGCCGCCGAGCGTTGTCTGGCCTGGCTGCGGACCACCGTGGGCGACGGCACGTACCTGTGCGACCCGCAGCCAGGCGGCCCCGTCCGCTGTGAGACACAGGCACACGCCCACCGCGCGGCGTTGCTCGGCGCCGATCTGCTCGACGCCTGCGGCAGGCCGGGAGGCGCGGGGCTGCGGGAGTGGGCCGAGTCGCTGCGGTCGGCGTTCCGGACCGACTTCTGGGTCGACGACCTCGGAGGCGGTCGGCCGGCGGCGGCCCGTGCCCCCGACGGTCGGCCCATACCGCGCCTCGGGGCGACCACCGTCCATCTCCTCGACACCGGCCTGCTGGGCGGGGGCGAGCCGGCGCCGGGACTGCTCGACCGGGTGCAGACCGAGCAACTCGCCCGGCTCCTCGGCAGCCCGGCGATGGATTCGGGGTGGGGTCTGCGCGGGCTGGGTGTCAAAGAGGCCGGATACAACCCGTTCGGTCACCGCAGCGGCGCCGTACGGGTCCAGGAGACCGCGATCGCGGTCGCGGGACTGGCCGCCGCCGGGTACGAGAAGGAGGCGAGTGCGCTGCTGCGGGGCGTCCTGGCAGCGGCCGGGGCGTTCGGCCACCGGCTGCCCGAGATGTACGCGGGGCAGCAGCGCACCGACGGAAGCGCCCCCCTTCCCCACCCGGCCGCCTGCCGCCCCGCAGCCACCGCGGCCGCCGCCGGAATCCTGCTGCTGACCACCCTCGCCGGCATCCGCCCCGACGCCCCCGCAGGCACGGTCACACTGCGTCCCGTCCGCAGCGCGCCCCTGGGCGAAATCACCCTGAACGGATTACGGGTCGCGGGAGCCCCCTTCTCCGTACGGGTCAGCCGCCTCGGCCTCGCCATGGTCGAGGAGGCGGCCGAGGGACTGCAGCTCGGAGCGTGACGTGGTCGAGGAGGCGGCCGAGGGACTGCAGCTCGGAGCGTGACGTGGTCGAGGAGGCGGCCGAGGGACTGCAGCTCGGAGCGTGACGTGGACGGCAGCCCGGGACCGATCCGGCAGACCGAATGACGAGGGAGAGAACGGGAGGGGCCGATCGCATGCGGCAACCAGGACAGTGACCCCGGATGACGGGACGAGCCGCAGGGACCGGGAGCCGCAGGTGAGACCCCTACCGCTCGGACGCCGACCGGCCACCGAAGCGGCCGACGAAGGGAGTGTTTATCGTCAGGCAGACGACTATGATCGCGACATGCCCTACGACCCGTCAGCCTTTCCGCCCTTCGCCGTGACCGTGGACCTGGTCGTGCTGACCGTGCGTCGCCATGCCCTGTGCGCGCTGGCGGTACGCAGGGGCGAGCCGCCGTTCCAGGGGCGCTGGGCGCTCCCCGGAGGCTTCGTGCGGGCCGACGAGGATCTGGCACAGGCCGCCGCACGCGAGCTGGCCGAGGAAACCGGACTGCGCGTCCACGACCCCTCGGTCCCCGCCCAGGACAACGGCGCCCACCTGGAGCAGCTCGCGACCTACGGCGACCCCAAGCGGGACCCCCGGATGCGCGTCGTCAGCGTCGCGCACCTCGCCCTCGCCCCCGACCTGCCCGCACCGCGAGCGGGCGGCGACGCCAGCAACGCCCGCTGGGCGCCGGTCGAGGAACTGCTGCAACAGGGCGGCTACGGCCGTGACGGCGAGCCCCTGGCCCCGCTCGCCTTCGACCACGCTCAGATCCTCGCGGACGGGGTGGAGCGCGCCCGCTCCAAGATCGAGTACTCGTCGTTGGCGACGGCTTTCTGCCCGCCCGAGTTCACCGTCGGCGAGCTGCGCCGCGTCTATGAGGCGGTCTGGGGAGTGGCGCTCGACCCGCGCAACTTCCACCGCAAGGTGACGGGCACACCGGGTTTCCTCGTGCCCACGGGCGGTACGACCACACGGCAGGGCGGCCGCCCGGCACAGCTCTTCCGCGCGGGCGGGGCCACACTCCTGAACCCGCCGATGCTGCGGCCGGAGGTGTAACGCCGGGCCGCGTCACCCTCCTCCGATGCGAGCTGAGGTCCGAAGGGCGAACAGAAAACCGAAAGGAAAGCCTGGTCCGGCAACGCGGCAAGTGATCACACCCTGCGAAGCAAGGCGCTAAGTACCGGAAAAAACGGACATAGCGCGCTATCTTGCTGCAGGTGATCCAGGCCTTCGGACTGACCAGCAACTCCCGCAAGGACCTTCCGCCTGCCGTCGACGATGTCTCCTTCGAAGCACCCGCGGGCCGCGTCACCGCGCTGCTCGGAGATCCGGGTGCCGGCAAGACGACGGCCCTCAGGCTGATGCTCGAACTCCAACCGGGCCGCGGCATCACCTATTTCAGAGGCCACCCACTGCACCGCATCGCCCAGCCCTCCCGCGAAGTCGGCGTCCTGCTGGGCGACGTCCCGGGGCACCCCGGCCGGACGGTCCGCGGCCACCTCCGCATGCTCTGTGCCGCCGCCGGGGTCTCCGCCCGTCGAGCCGACGAGGTCCTGGAGGTGGTCGGCCTCGTCAGCCTCCGCGACGAACACCTCGGCACGCTCTCTCGCGGCATGGACCGCCGCCTCGGCCTCGCCTGCGCCCTGCTGCCCGACCCCCACACGCTCGTCCTCGACGAACCGGTCAACGGGCTCTCGGCCCGTGAGAGCAACTGGCTGTACGGCATGCTGCGCGCCCACGCGGCCCAGGGCGGCACGGTCCTGGTCACCACGTCGGACCCCAAGGAGGCCGCGCGCACCGCCGACCGTGTCGTCACCCTGGAACGGGGCAGGGTCGTCGCCGACCAGGAGGCCGCGGACTTCGCCCGCACCCGGCTGCGGCCACGTGTCGCCGTCCACAGCCCGCACGCCGCCCGCCTCGCCGCCGCGCTCACCAAGGAGGCCCGCACCGCGCACCGCTCCGTCGAGGTCGTGGTGGAGAGCGGCAACCGCCTCTCCGTGTACGGCAGTACCTGTGCCGACGTCGGCGAGACGGCGTTCCGCCACGGCGTCCTCGTACTCAAACTCGCCGACGAGGTCGGTGACATGGGGCCGGGAGCGGGGGCGGCGCCGCCGCGGGAGCCGCAGCCCGCGCGCGCCACCAGCGGGCCGCACGCCGCCACCGCCACCGCCTCGGAGGCAGTCGACAAGGCGACCACCGGTGCGGCGACCACCGACAAAGACACCGCCGGGGAATCCACCACCTCACCGATTCCGGCACCGTCCGACACCACGCCGCCCGCGGCGGACTCAGACGCCACCACAGACCGCCAGCCCCACGCAGACCACAAGCCCTTGGGAGACCCCCATCCCCCCGCAGATCCCCCGCCACACGCAAGCCACCAATCCCCCACAGGCCCCAAGCCCCCCACACACGCCGAAACCCCCACAGACCCCAAAACCCCGGCAGACCCCAAGCCCTCCAAAAACCACAAGGCCCCGACTGACCACAAAAGCCCCCCAGAATCGGCCGCGAATCACCCCCGACCTCCCGTCCGCCCCCTGGAATCCCTCCCTCCCCTCCCGCCCCCCATCTCCGTCCGCCCCGCCCCCAGCCCTCTGCGCCCCCTCCGCTATGAGCTCCGCCGTGCCACCGGCATCAGCACCGGATTCGTCACCTGCGCCGCCGTGCTCGTCGTGTCCGCGCTCACCGCCGTCGTCCTCGCGCGGATCGGGCACACCCCGCAGGCGCGCCTGTTCGCCGCGTGGCCGCAGCAGCTGCCGCTGCCGCCTGCGGCGCTCGGTGCGGGGCTGCTGGGGGCGCTGGCGTTCGGGGACGAGTTCCGCCACCCCGCCCTGGCGGCGGACCGCGGCACCGTCCCCCGCAGGCTGGGGCTGCTCACGGCCAAGCTTCTTCTCGCCGCGGCCACCGCGATCGCCCTGGCTGTCCTCACCGTGGGCTGCGACGCCGAAGTGCTCTACCTCATCTACGGCCGGGAGCTCGCGCAGGTTCCCGGCGACTGGCTTTCGCTGAGCGCCAGTTGGCTGGGCCTCATGGTCGGGTGCGCCTGGGCCGGGGTGCTGGCCGCCGGTGTCTTCCGGTCCACCACGGCCGGGCTCGCCGCGGTTCTCGCCGTACCGATTCTCGTCGTACCCCTCGTACAGAAGGTCGTGGAGGGGTCGTCTGTGCGAACCGCGGCGGGGCTGCCGATGCGGATGAGGCAGGTATTCCTGCTGCAGTGGCCCTTCGGCGGAGAGCGCTATCTGGAGGCCGCGGCGCGGGTCGTCGCCCAACCCGTCGGAAGCGCGCTGACGTTGTCGCTGACCGCGCTGCTCTGCGCGTATCTGTTCACGACCCTGCGGAGCAGGGTCCGATGACAAGCTTCTGACGACCCTGCGCGCCCTTCGGTTCTGGTGCTGCGCACAACTCCCTCGGGAAAGCCCATTTCTTTCCGATAAGGCGTCAATTGCGACGGGGTGAGCGATCACCCTTTCGTGTGCTTTTCACCAAAGACCTCAAGGGAGTTGGAGACAGCGCCGACAAAGGATCCGTGAGTACCCTTGCGCACACCATGATGACCTCCGCCCGCTCCACCGACTCCGGTCTCGTCGGCCCGGGCGAACTCGACCGCTACCCCTACGCCGAGGCCCCCGGCCCCGACCGTGTGGGCGCCCCCGCCTGGGAGGGCGCGGACCCCGAGCTGGGCCGTGTGGGCCGACGCGCCGCGGGCAGCCGCGGCCGCGGACTGCACGGCCAACTCGTACAGCAGCTGGGACAGATGATCGTCTCCGGCGACCTGGGGGCCGACCGCCCCCTGGTGCCCGAGGAGATCGGCCAGCGCTTCGAGGTCTCCCGCACCGTCGTCCGCGAGTCGCTCCGCGTCCTGGAGGCCAAGGGCCTGGTCAGCGCCCGCCCGAACGTCGGCACGCGGGTGCGTCCGGTCAGTGACTGGAACCTGCTCGACCCCGACATCATCGAATGGCGGGCCTTCGGTCCGCAGCGCGACGACCAGCGCCGCGAACTGAGCGAGCTGCGCTGGACCATCGAACCGCTCGCGGCCCGCCTGGCCGCCGGGCACGGGCGCGAGGACGTCCAGCAGCGACTGTCCGACATGGTCGAGATCATGGGCCACGCCATGGGTCAGGGGGACGCGATGACCTTCTCCCGCGCCGACGCCGAGTTCCACTCGATGCTCATCCAGATCGCGGGCAACCGCATGCTGGAGCACCTCTCCGGCATCGTCTCCGCCGCGCTCCAGGTCTCCGGCGGGCCGGTCACCGGCTGTGACCGGCCCAATGAGACGAGCCTGGCGCACCACGTCAGGATCGTCGACGCCCTGGCGACCGGGGACGGCGGGGCCGCCGAGGCGGCCATGCGTCAACTGCTCACCGTCCACCCCGAGGTGGAGCGCGTGGTACCGGCGCCGCGGGAGCACTGACCGCTCACGGCGGTTGTGTCGCGGCCGGGAGGTGTCCGAGGTGCCTCCTTCCCCGGCACCGCTCGGCCGGCCGTTCGTCCTCCGTCGGGTCCCGCAGTTTCTTCTCCATCTGCGGGGTTCGGCGGTGCGACGGACCGCTGGGACGTTCGGAACGGTGGCGGCTCGGAGCCACGAGTGACCCCCTCTGCCCGTGTCTGACCGTTTTTGAATGCTTACGGGGTGTGACTCGGGCCACGCAGATTCGGCGTAACACTTGTGGAAACAGCGCGATGACCTAAGAGGTGACAGCCGAGAAGGGAACACGGACGCCATGCAAGGCGTTGTGCTTCTTCCCGGCCCCCGCCCGCGCCGTCGGCCCATCCCCAAGCCGGCGGTCGGCTCCTGTCCGTCGTGGACGGGGCCGGAAGTCGTTTTCCAACGTTCCGAGAGGTTGTTCGTGTCGGCCAGCACATCCCGTACGCTCCCGCCGGAGATCGCCGAGTCCGTCTCTGTCATGGCGCTCATTGAGCGGGGAAAGGCTGAGGGGCAGATCGCCGGCGATGACGTGCGTCGGGCCTTCGAAGCTGACCAGATTCCGGCCACTCAGTGGAAGAACGTACTGCGCAGCCTCAACCAGATCCTCGAGGAAGAGGGTGTGACGCTGATGGTCAGTGCCGCAGAACCCAAGCGCACCCGCAAGAGCGTCGCAGCGAAGAGTCCGGCCAAGCGCACCGCCACCAAGACGGTCGCGGAGAAGACGGTGGCCACTCGCAAGGCCTCCGCCACCACGGCCGCCCCGGCGGCGCCCGCCGTCGACGATCCGGCCGAGGAAGCCGCTCCCGCGAAGAAGGCCGCTGCCAAGAAGACGGCCGCCAAGAAGGCGACCGCGAAGAAGACCGTCGCGGCCAAGAAGACGGCCGCGCCCAAGAAGACCGCCGCCGCCAAGAAGGACGAGGTCGAGCTGCTCGACGAGGAGGTGCTGGAGGAGCCCAAGGGCGCCACGGAGGAGCCCGAGGGTGCCGAGAGCGCCGGCTTCGTGCTGTCCGACGAGGACGAGGACGACGCGCCCGCCCAGCAGGTCGCCGCGGCCGGCGCCACCGCGGACCCGGTCAAGGACTACCTGAAGCAGATCGGCAAGGTCCCCCTGCTCAACGCCGAGCAGGAGGTGGAGCTGGCCAAGCGCATCGAGGCGGGTCTGTTCGCCGAGGACAAGCTGGCCAACTCCGACAAGCTGGCGCCCAAGCTCAAGCGTGAGCTGGAGATCATCGCCGAGGACGGCCGCCGTGCCAAGAACCACCTGCTGGAGGCCAACCTCCGTCTGGTGGTCTCCCTGGCCAAGCGCTACACCGGCCGCGGCATGCTCTTCCTGGACCTGATCCAGGAGGGCAACCTCGGTCTGATCCGCGCGGTCGAGAAGTTCGACTACACCAAGGGCTACAAGTTCTCCACGTACGCCACCTGGTGGATCCGTCAGGCGATCACCCGCGCGATGGCCGACCAGGCCCGCACCATCCGCATCCCGGTGCACATGGTCGAGGTCATCAACAAGCTCGCGCGCGTGCAGCGCCAGATGCTCCAGGACCTGGGCCGCGAGCCCACCCCGGAGGAGCTGGCCAAGGAGCTCGACATGACCCCGGAGAAGGTCATCGAGGTCCAGAAGTACGGCCGCGAGCCCATCTCCCTGCACACCCCGCTGGGCGAGGACGGCGACAGCGAGTTCGGTGACCTCATCGAGGACTCCGAGGCCGTCGTCCCGGCCGACGCGGTCAGCTTCACGCTCCTGCAGGAGCAGCTGCACTCGGTGCTCGACACCCTGTCCGAGCGCGAGGCGGGCGTCGTCTCCATGCGCTTCGGTCTCACCGACGGTCAGCCGAAGACCCTCGACGAGATCGGCAAGGTGTACGGCGTCACGCGCGAGCGCATCCGCCAGATCGAGTCCAAGACCATGTCGAAGCTGCGCCACCCGTCTCGTTCGCAGGTGCTGCGCGACTACCTCGACTAGGTCGCCCGTACGCCGTACGACAGCGAAGGCCCGGTCACCCGAAGGGGTGCCGGGCCTTCGTGCTGAGCTGAGCCGAGCGCGCAGGCCTGCTGACCTGAGCACGTGCGCGCCCGAGCAGCCTGAATCACCCTGGGTCTCTCACCAACACCCCAGAGTGAGGAGCAGGCATGCGTCGTCCCTTTGTACAGGCCCTGACCCGGCCGCTGGTCCTGGCGGCCGCAGCGGCCGCGATACCGCTGGTCAACGCCGCCCCCGCCGCCGCAGACGGCATCGTCGTCGGCGGCTTCCCGATCGATGCCGCCGACAGTCCCTGGACGGTGGCGCTGTCCAGCCGTGACCGGTTCGGGGGTATGCGGTCGGGGCAGTTCTGCGGTGCGGTCGCGGTGGGCCGGACCACCGTCCTGACCGCGGCGCACTGCGTGGGCGAGGACGTCCTGGGGGCGCCGCCGGGTCAGGTGAGCGACCTCAAAGTCATCGCGGGCCGTACGGACCTGCGCACGGCCGACGGCCAGGAGATACCCGTCCGTGAGACCTGGGTGAATCCCGGGTACGACGGGATCAGCAACGCCGGGGACTTCGCGGTGCTCACCCTCGCCGAGAACCTTCCGGAGAACGCCGTGATCACCATGGCCGAGGCGGGCGATCCCGCGTACACGGCGGACACGGCTGCCACGGTCTACGGCTGGGGCGATGCCACCGGGGCCGGCGACTACGCCTACGGCCTGCGAGCGGCACGCGTGCGCGTGCTGCCGGACGCGCTGTGCGAGGAGGCGTATCCGGGCGGTGACGACGGCACGTATCGCGCGGACGCCATGCTGTGCGCGGGGGAGCGGGTGGGCGGCCGGGACGCCTGCCAGGGGGACAGTGGCGGCCCGCTGGTCGCCCAGGGGCGGCTGATCGGCCTGGTGTCATGGGGGAGCGGCTGCGGGCGCCCGGGCAGCCCAGGCGTCTACACGCGTGTGTCCGACGTCATCCAGAAGCTGGGCTGGGACCGCGCCACATGAGCGCCCCCCAAACGCCCCACCGGCAGTAGCCGACGAGGACGGGCGGTCGGCCCTGAGAGCAGGGCCGACCGCCCGTAGAACCGGTCTGTACCGGGCTCGTCGTGGGCGCGAGGCGTCAGCGTTCGTCTTCGGAAGCGTTGCTGGGAACGGCCGTCAGCCGCTCCGTCTCGTCCTGTATCTCAGCGGCGATCTTCTTGAGTTCCGGCTCGAACTTGCGGCCATGGTGCGCGCAGAAGAGCAGCTCTCCGCCGCTGAGCAGGACGACGCGCAGGTATGCCTGGGCGCCGCAGCGGTCGCAGCGATCAGCGGCCGTCAGCGGGCTCGCGGGGGTCAGAACAGTAGTCACGTCGCCTCTTCTCTAGCTCGACGAGCTGTCGTACCAGGGTCAACATCCAACCAGCCCGAAAACGTTCCCGCTCGTGGCTTTTCCTCGAAAAAAATCTTCCGGGGCGGCTGTCTGCTGCCGGTTGGCGGCGAATGTGCCGTATTACGTGTCTGTGTGTCTTACGGGTTCGCGCAGTCTGTCGGTGTCGGTCCTCCCCGGCCGGGTTGCCGGTTGTGCATGAGGACGTGCCCGGAGCCTAAATGGTTCATGCCCCGAAGGGAACGTGATATGTGCTTCACTCCAACGAGGGATCGAACAGGTATGCGACGCTGGACTAGTCTGAGTTCCGGACGAGGGTGGCGTTACAACGGCTCTACCAGGCCTCGGTACCCTCTGAGCGGCTACCGGAGCCGCGCCCTTACCCAGATGGGCCCCATATGAAATTCAGCGAGGAGCGAACCGCGTGACCGCCGAGACGTCCGTGCCGTCCACAGCGCTGCTGGCAGGAGCAGACCGGGACGGTTCCAACTACACCGCGCGGCACCTGCTCGTCCTGGAGGGACTGGAGGCCGTCCGCAAGCGCCCTGGCATGTACATCGGCTCGACCGACAGCCGTGGCCTGATGCACTGCCTGTGGGAGATCATCGACAACTCCGTGGACGAGGCCCTCGGCGGGTACTGCGACCACATCGAGGTGATCCTGCACGACGACGGCTCGGTGGAGGTGCGCGACAACGGCCGGGGCATCCCGGTCGACGTCGAGCCCAAGACCGGCCTGTCCGGCGTCGAGGTCGTCATGACCAAGCTGCACGCCGGCGGCAAGTTCGGAGGCGGCTCGTACGCCGCCTCCGGCGGCCTGCACGGCGTGGGCGCCTCCGTGGTGAACGCCCTGTCCGCCCGGCTTGACGTCGAAGTCGACCGCGGCGGCCACACCCACGCCATCAGCTTCCGGCGGGGCGTCCCCGGAGCCTTCGCCGCACTGGGACCCGACGCGAAGTTCGAGGCCAAGAGCGGCCTGCGCAAGGCCAAGAAGATCCCCAAGACCCGCACCGGCACGCGAGTGCGGTACTGGGCCGACCGCCAGATCTTCCTCAAGGACGCCAAGCTCTCCCTGGAGAACCTGCACCAGCGCGCCCGCCAGACCGCGTTCCTCGTCCCCGGCCTGACCATCGTCGTCCGCGACGAGTACGGCCTCGGCGAGGGCGGCAGCAAGGGCGAGGAGTCCTTCCGCTTCGACGGCGGCATCAGCGAGTTCTGCGAGTTCCTGGCCACCGACAAGCCGGTGTGCGACATCCTCCGCTTCTCCGGCCAGGGCACCTTCAAGGAGACCGTCCCGGTCCTGGACGAGCACGGGCAGATGACCCCCACCCAGGTCACCCGTGAACTCGACGTCGATGTCGCGCTGCGATGGGGCACGGGATACGACACGACCCTGAGGTCGTTCGTGAACATCATCGCCACGCCCAAGGGCGGTACCCACGTCGCGGGCTTCGAGCAGGCCGTGACCAGCACACTCAACGAGGTACTGCGCGCCAAGAAGCTGTTGCGCGTCGCCGAGGACGACATCGTCAAGGACGACGCGATGGAAGGCCTCACGGCGGTCGTCACCGTGCGCCTCGCCGAGCCGCAGTTCGAGGGCCAGACCAAGGAGGTCCTCGGCACCTCGGCGGCCCGCCGCATCGTGAGCACCGTCGTGTCCAAGGAACTGAAGGCGTTCCTGACCTCGGCCAAGCGGGACGCCGCCCAGCAGGCACGGGTCGTCCTGGAGAAGGCCGTCGCCGCGGCCCGTACGCGCATCGCCGCCCGCCAGCACAAGGACGCGCAGCGGCGGAAGACCGCGCTGGAGTCCTCGTCGCTGCCGGCCAAGCTCGCCGACTGCCGCAGCGACGACGTGGACCGCAGCGAGCTGTTCATCGTCGAGGGAGACTCCGCGCTCGGCACCGCCAAGCTCGCCCGGAACTCCGAGTTCCAGGCCCTGCTGCCGATCCGTGGCAAGATCCTCAACGTCCAGAAGTCGTCCGTGACGGACATGCTCAAGAACGCCGAGTGCGGCGCGATCATCCAGGTCATAGGGGCGGGCTCGGGCCGGACCTTCGACCTCGACGCGGCCCGCTATGGCAAGATCATCATGATGACCGACGCCGATGTGGACGGCTCCCACATCCGCTGCCTGCTCCTGACGCTCTTCCAGCGCTATATGCGCCCCATGGTCGAGGCCGGCCGGGTGTTCGCCGCGGTGCCGCCGCTGCACCGGATCGAGATCGTCCAGCCGAAGAAGGGCCAGGACAAGTACGTCTACACGTACTCCGACCGGGAACTGCGCGACAAGCTCATGGAGTTCGAGACCAAGGGCATCCGCTACAAGGACTCGATCCAGCGCTACAAGGGTCTCGGTGAGATGGACGCCGACCAGCTGGCCGAGACCACCATGGACCCGCGCCACCGCACCCTGCGCCGCATCAACCTCTCCGACCTGGACGCCGCGGAGCAGGTCTTCGACCTGCTGATGGGCAACGACGTCGCCCCGCGCAAGGAGTTCATCTCCAACTCGGCGGCGACCCTGGACCGTTCGCGCATCGATGCATAAGCGCAGGGCCCGGGTCAGATCGCGGCCACCAGGGGTTCGAGTCACCTGATGGGGTGAAGAGCGGGAAGAAGAAGTGTCACGGATCTTCCCGCTCTGTCCATGCTTGGGCATGCACTCAAGCAACGGTCGCCCCGTGCAGTACGACGACCCGTGGTACGACGTCCTGGCCTCCGGATGGGGCGAGTCGGCCGGTCCGAAGGCGCCCGTGAACCCCGCTCGCAACGGGGCCCGCGACGTCTACCTCGAAGTGCAGCGCAGCGCCGCCTTCCAGGAGGTGCGCGGGCGGTACCTGAGGTTCGTGGTCCCGGCGGTGACCGGCTTCTTCGTCTGGTACGTGGCGTACGTCGTCGCCGCCACGACCGCGCCCGGGCTGATGGCGCGGCCCGTGCTCGGCGCGGTGAACGTGGCGATGCTGGCCGGGCTCGGACAGTTCCTCACCACCTTCCTGCTCACCTGGGCCTACGCCCGGCACGCACGGCTGCGCCGCGACCGGGCGGCGCTCGAACTGCGCTGGGACACCCAGGAACTGACGCGGGGCGTCCGCGGCGGTGCCTCGTGACGGGCGACCATGAGACGCTGACCCTGCTGCTGTTCAGCGCGCTCGTCGCCGTCACCCTCGGGATCACGACATGGGTGAGCCGCAACCGGCAGGGTTCGGCGGAGGAGTTCTACGCTGGCGGACGGCTCTTCTCGCCCATGGAGAATGGTTTCGCCATCGCGGGCGACTACATGTCGGCCGCCTCCTTCCTGGGCATCTCCGGGCTCATCGCGCTGTTCGGCTACGACGGGATGCTGTACTCGGTGGGCTTCCTGGTGGCCTGGCTCGTCGTCCTGCTGCTGGTGGCCGAACTGGTCCGCAACTGCGGCAGGTTCACGCTCGCCGACGTGGTGGCCGCGCGGGTGCGGGAGCGGCCGGTGCGGATCGCGGCGGGAACCTCCTCGGTCACCGTGTCCGTTCTGTATCTGGTGGCGCAGATGGTGGGTGCGGGCAGCCTGGTCGCGCTGCTGCTGGGCGGGACGAGCGAGGCGGCGCGGTCCTGGACGGTCATCGGCGTCGGGGCGCTGATGGTGATCTGTGTGTCGTGGGGAGGGATGCGGGCCACCACGTGGATTCAGATCGTGAAGGCGGTCCTGCTGATGGGCGGGGCGATCGCCCTGACCGCGCTCGTCCTGGCGCGGTTCCACGGCGACTTCGACCAGCTGCTGCGCACCGCGGCCGCGCGCAGCGGCCAGGGTGAGGCGTTCCTCGCACCGGGACTGAAGTACGGCGGGGACTGGGCCGCCCGCTTCGACTTCATCAGCCTCGGGCTCGCCCTGGTGCTGGGGACGGCCGGGCTGCCGCACATCCTGTCCCGGTTCTACACCGTGCCGACCGCGCGGGCGGCACGGCGTTCGGTGGTGTGGGCGATCGGGCTGATCGGCGGCTTCTACCTGATGACGATCGTCCTCGGGTTCGGTGCGGCCGCCATCGTCGGACCGGGTGCCGTACGCGCGTCGAACGCGGCCGGGAACACGGCGGTTCCGCTGCTGGCGCTCGACCTGGGCGGCGGGACGGGCTCCACGGGAGGAACGGTTCTCTTCGCGATCGTCGCCGCCATCGCCTTCGCCACCATCCTCGCGGTGGTCGCCGGCATCACCCTGGCCTCCTCGGCGTCCGTGGCCCACGACCTGTATGCCTCCCTGCGGCGCGGGACGGCCGAGCCGCGCAGCGAGGTGACCGTGGCACGCGCCGCCGCGGTCGGCATCGGCGTCGTCGCCATCGCCCTCGGCCTGCTCGCGCGCGACCTCAACGTCGCCTTCCTGGTGGGCCTCGCCTTCGCCGTCGCCGCGTCGGCGAATCTGCCCGTGCTGCTCTACTCGCTGTTCTGGCGCGGCTTCACCACCCGGGGCGCGGTGTGGGCCGTCTACGGCGGACTGATCCCGGCCGTGGCGCTCGTCGCCCTGTCGCCCGTCGTGTCGGGCAGCCCCGAATCGCTCTTCCCCGGCGTCGACTTCCAGTACTTCCCGCTGCAGAACCCGGGCCTCGTCTCGATCCCCCTGGGCTTCCTGGCGGGCTGGCTCGGCACGGTCACCTCCGCCGAGACACCGGACGCCGACAAGTACGCGGAGACGCAGGTGCGGGCGCTGACGGGAGCGGGAGCGGCATAGCGGCGCCGAGGCTCAGGTGCGGGTCGCCCACACGTAGCGGTGTTCCGGGCGGCCCGCGTCGCCGTACTTGAGGGTCAGCGTGGCCCGCCCCGTGCGCTCCAGGAGCTTCAGATAGCGCTGGGCGGTCTGGCGGCTCACCCCGGTCCGTTCGGCGATCTCCTGGGCCGACAGGGGGCCTTGCGCGTTCATCAGGGACTGCCGTACGAGCTCGGCGGTGGTGGGCGAGTGCCCTTTGGGCAGGTCCGGCTCCGATGTCGCGGACAGCGCGCCGAAGATGCGGTCCACCTCCGCCTGTTCCGCCTCGCCGCCGCCGTCGAGGGTGCGGCGCAGCTCGGCGTACGCCTCCAGCTTGGCGCGCAGCCCCGCGAAGGCGAACGGCTTGACCAGGTACTGCAGCGCGCCCTGCCGCATCGCCGCCTGCACCGTCGTAATGTCGCGCGCCGCCGTCACCATGATCACGTCGGTCTGGTGGCCACGCCGGCGCATCTCCTGCACCACCGCGAGGCCCGTCTCGTCGGGCAGGTAGTGGTCCATGAGCACCAGGTCCACCTGCGGCAGCGCCTCCAGCTGCCGCAGCGCCTCGGCCGCGCTGTGCGCCTCCCCGGCGACATGGAAGCCCCGCACCTTCTCGACGTACGCGGCGTTCACACGCGCGACCCTGGTGTCGTCGTCCACGACCAGGACCTCGATCATCGTGACTCCTCCTCGGTGGCCCGCTGGGCCGACGGCACGGTGAGGGCCGGTTCCCCGCCCGGTTCCGCCAGGGCCTCGGGCAGGACGACGGTGAACTCCGCGCCGCCACCGGCGGCTTCGCCCACCGTCGCGGTACCGCCCTGCCGTTCCGCCAGCCTGCGCACCATGGCGAGCCCTATCCCGCGCTCCCGGTGCGCGGGCGGCTTCTTGGTGGACCACCCCTCGGTGAAGACCAACTCACGTTGCTCCGCCGGGATTCCGGGCCCGGTGTCCCGTACAGCGAGGACGGCGGTACGACCCTTGGCGTACAGCTCGACCTCCACGCGCGCGTGCGGCGTGCCCGCGGCCGCGTCCAGCGCGTTGTCCACCAGGTTGCCGACGATGGTGACCAGCCCCCGGGCGTCGACCAGGCGGTCCGGCAGGCTCGTGCGGCCCGAGAGGCGCAGGGCGACGCCCCGCTCGGCCGCGACGGTCGCCTTGCCGACCAGCAGCGCGGCGAGCAGCGGGTCCTCGATCTTCTCGGTGACCTGTTCCGCGGTGGCCCGGTGGTCGCCGACCACCTCGCCCACGAACTCCACCGCGTCGTCGTACATCTCCAGCTCCAGCAGCCCCAGAAGCGTGTGCATCCGGTTGGCGTGCTCATGGTCCTGCGCGCGCAGGGCGTCGATCAGGCCACGCGTCGAGTCCAGCTCCCGGCCGAGCTGCTCCAGCTCGGTGCGGTCGCGCAGGGTGGCGACGGCGCCCCCGTCGTCGGTGGGCATCCGGTTGGCGACCAGGACACGCTGGCCGCGCACCGTGAGCAGGTCGGTGCCGGTCACCCGGCCGGCCAGGACGTCGGCCGTCCGTCCCTCGCCGAGCGCCTCGTCGGGGGAGCGGCCCACGGCCTCGTCCCCGATGCCCAGCAGGCGCTGCGCCTCGTCGTTGAGCAGCCGGACCCGGCCCGTGCGGTCCAGCGCGACGACGCCCTCCCGGATGCCGTGCAGCATCGCCTCGCGCTCCGCGAGCAGCCCCGCGATGTCGGAGAACGCCAGGTCCCGGGTCTGCCGCTGCACCCGCCGGGAGATCAGCCAGGCGGCCAGCGCACCGACGGCCAGGGCGCCACCGGCGTATGCCAGCAGCTCCGGGATCGCGTGGATCAGCAGCGCGCGGACGCTGTCGTACGCGATTCCGACCGAGACCGCCCCGACGATCTCCCCGTCACCGTCCCGCAGGGGCACCTTCCCGCGCGCGGAGCGGCCCAGGGTGCCCTCGTCGATCTCCATGACCTCCTGGCCGGCGAGCGCGTCGCTGGGGTCCGTCGAGACATGCTTGCCGATCTGCGACGGTTCGGTGTGCGACCAGCGCACGCCCCGCCGGTCCATCACCACGACGTACTCGGCCTGCGTGGCCCGCCGGATCCGCTCCGCCTCCCGCTGGACGGGCCCGTCGGCCGTCGCGGGCGTGGTCCGGAGTTCCTCGGCGAGCTGCGGCTGCGCCGCGGTGGTCTGCGCGATGGCGAGCGCGCGCCGCATCGCCTGGTCGTCCAGCTGGTCGCTCAGCGGCGCGAGGAACAGCCCGGTCGCGAGCACCGCGACTCCCGCGGCGATCGCCACCTGCATCATCAGCACCTGCGAGAACACCCGGCGGGGCAGACCGAGGCGCAGGCGGCGCGCGGGGGGAGTGGGGCTCATACCCACGAAGGTACGTGGGGGAGCGCGGTGCACCGTAGAGGGGTGGGGCGGATCTCCTGCAGGGTCCGGTGCTCTGCGCCGGGCGGTGTCAGCTCGCGAGCGCCGAAGGCCTGAGTTCGCGCAGCGCCACCACGTCCATCCGCGCCGGTGCGCCCAGGATCGACGTGCCGCAGCTCTCCGCGCGCGGGGGCAGCGACACACCCTGGGCGACGATCACGCGCCAGCGGCGTCCGTCCGCATGGGCGACGGTCACCTCCCAGCGCGGTGCGGCGCCGTCCGTGCGTACGGCGTTCTCGGTCCGTACGACGCTCAGCGCGTCCGCCGCGTACTCGCCGACCGCCGTGCGCACGGCCAGCTCGGCCGCCTGACCGGGCCTCTCCCAGGCCGAGCGGCCACGGCAGCCCTCCAGGACGATCCGGCCCTCCTGGACGCCGTGCAGGACGTCCTTGACGGTGTGGGCCTCGGCGCGGCCGTACGCGTAGCCGTACGGCAGGACGAGCACCGTCGGCGAGAAGCGATGACCCCCCAAATGGGTGACCTCCCAGATGCCTCCCATCCCGGACGCGGCGAGCTCGGTCGCCAACGGGCGGCCCAGGAGGGCGCAGCAGCGGTCGCGCTTGCCGTTCGTGCAGACGAGGGCGAGCGGGGCACCTGTGTGGGGGCGGCCCTGCAGCGTGGCGTCGAAGGTGTGGTGGTCACCCATGCCGAGGGCGGTGAAGTCGAGGCCGAGCAACTGCGACGGGTCGTCGGTCGTGGCGGCGCGCAGCCATGCGCTGCCCGGCATGGTGTGGGCCGCGTACACCTGGCGGGCAGCGGGCGTGCCACAGTCGGCGTGGCGCCCGGGGCGGCGGATGAGCGCGATGCGTACGCCCGTGCCCTTCGCGGCCGCCTCCAGGGCTCGGCCCAGCGCGGGGTCCAGGTGGCTCGACGTGAGCGCCCTGGCGCCCCACGGACCCGGCTGTTCCACCAGGAGCCAGGTCCTGGCGGTCGCAGCGGTTCCGGAAACGGGCTCGTCAAGGTCCCGCGAGACGGTTGCACACCTACTCACAGAGGTGAGCCTAACCTGACTTCGTCCAGGGTGGCTTCCGGACGTCCCTGTGTCCTACTCCGGCAGGGGCTGCGGCGGCCGCGGACCCACGTACTGGCCGCTGGGGCGCATCCGCAGGGGCCGCTCGCCGTACTCCTCCAGGGCGTGGGCGATCCAGCCGGCCGTACGGGCCACCGCGAAGATCGTCTCGCCGGCGGTGGCGGGCATCCCGCAGGACGCGGTGAGCACGGCGAGCGCCAGGTCGACGTTGGCGTGCAGCGGGGCGTGCCGGGCGGCGGTGGCCACGACGTCCCGGGCGCCGGCCAGGGCGGGCTCGGCGTCGGGCATGTCCTCCAGCAGGGCGAACAGGGCACGCGCGCGCGGGTCCTCACCGGAGTACAGCCGGTGGCCGAGGCCCGGGATACGGCGGCCGGCCCGCAGCTCCGCCGCGATCACGGGCGCCGCGTCGCCCTGCTCCAACACCTCCATGAGCAGCCGGTGCGCGAGTCCGCCGGCCGCGCCGTGCAGCGGGCCCTCGATCACGCCGAGCCCGGCCGAGACGGCCGCGTAGGCGTGCGCCCGGGCCGACGCCGCGACGCGCACCGCGAGCGTCGAGGCGGCCAGGTCGTGGTCGACGAGCAGACCGAGCGCCGTGTCCAGGGCGCGCAGCGAGGCGTCATCGGGGTCGCGCTGGCTGAGCCGACCCCAGAGGCGCTGGGCCAGGGGGCCCTCGTCGCGGTACGTGTAGCGCACCGGAGGCAGCGCGGCGACGAGCGTGGGAATGAGCACGCGCGCGGTGCCCAGGACGGCCTCCTCGGAGAGGTCGAAGCGCAGCGGGTCCGCGCTGGCGGCGGCGACCGCGGCGACGCGCAACCGGTCGGTGGGGCCGCTGTGCTCGGGCAGGGCGCCGACCGCGCGCCGGGCGACGGCGACGGAGTCCTCGGGCGCGGTGAAGGTGATCCCGGGGCGCAGCCGACCCGTCCACAGCCACTCGGCGATCTCCTCGTAGCTGTGGCGCGCGGCCAGCTCGGTCGCGTCGACGCCCCGGAAGTAGTACCGGTCCTTGTCGATCAGCGTGATGCGGGTGCGGACGGCCATGTCGGCGGCGTGGGCCGGCCTCCCGCCGCTGTCCCGCCTGTTGCGCCGGGCGAGCGCCTCCACTTCCTCGGCGTCGAAAGTGCTGCCCCGGCCGCCGGGCGTGCGATGGCTGCTGAGCTGGCCGCGGCTCACGTAGGCGTACACGGTCTCCGCCTTCACGCCGAGCAGCTCGGCGGCCTCCTTGGTGCTCAGCCGCCGCCCGACGGGGCCGGGTTCTTGATCGCGCATGGGGGTCACCGTAGCGGCCTGGCCGGAATGTTGATGCAATCAACATTGACAGACGTCTAGTCAATCATGGACAGTCGCATCAAGTCCAGGGAGGAAATCATGTCCGTCAACAGGTCCGCATCCACTCCTGTCGACGTACCGCGAGGACTCGCGGGCGTCGTCGTGACCGACACCGAGATCGGTGACGTACGGGGTCTTGAGGGCTTCTACCACTATCGCCAGTACTCGGCCGTCGAGCTCGCGCAAACCCGCCCCTTCGAGGACGTCTGGCATCTCCTGGTCGAGGGCGAACTGCCGGACGCCGTGCGCGCGGCCGCCTTCGCCGCCGAGACCGCGGCGCTGCGGCGGCTGCCCGGCGAGGTGTCGGCGGCGCTGCCCGCCATCGCGGCGGCCGGCGGCGGCTCCGGTCCGCTCGCCGGGCTGCGCACGGCGCTCTCCCTGCTGGGTGCCGCGCAGGGCTTCCGCCCGCTGTACGACACCGACGCGGACCGGCGGCGCGAGGACACGCTCGAGGCGACCGCGGCCGTACCGACCGTGCTCACCGCGCTGCACCGGCTGGGGAGGGGGCTCGCTCCGGTGCCCCCGCGCGAGGACCTGTCGTACGCGGCGAACTACCTGTACATGTTGACGGGCGAGGAGCCGGATCCGCAGCGTGCTCGTGCGGTCGAGCAATACCTGATCTCAACCATTGATCACGGATTCAATGCATCAACCTTCACTGCGCGGGTCATCGCATCCACAGGCGCCGACGTGGCCGCATGCCTCGTGGGCGCGGTCGGAGCGCTCTCGGGGCCGTTGCACGGAGGCGCCCCGAGCCGGGCGCTGGACACCCTGGACGCGATCGGCACGGTGGACCGCATCGACCCCTGGATCCGGGAACGCGTCCTCGCCGGCGACCGCATCATGGGCTTCGGCCACCCCGTCTACCGCACCGAAGATCCCCGCTCCCGCATGCTGCGTGGCATCGCCCAGCAGTTCGGCGGGCCGCTCGTCGACTTCGCGATGGAGGTCGAGCGCCGGGTGGAGGCGATCCTCGCCGAGCTCAAGCCCGGCCGCGAACTGCACACCAACGTCGAGTTCTACGCCGGCGTGGTCATGGAACTCTGCGGCCTGCCCCGGGAGATGTTCACCCCCACCTTCGCCGCGGCACGGGTGGTCGGCTGGAGCGCCAACATCCTGGAACAGTCCCGAGACTCGAAGATCATTCGCCCGGCGGCGCGGTATGTGGGGCCGGAGCCGCACAGGACGGTGCCGGAGGGGGCTGACGTCAGGAGGCGCCTGCAGGGCCGCCGTTCCGCGCTTCCTGGATAGCCTGCTCGATGATCCGGAAGAGTTTTCCTTCGTCGCTGTCGGGCGGCAGGCCCTCCTTCGCTGCGCGCGACGCCGCCCAATAGCGCTGGAACGCGGGGCTCCGTATCAACGAACGGGCGTACTCGAGTAATGCCGTCTCGGTGATTCCTCCCCACTTGTACACGAGTAGGTAATGGCCGAAAGTCAGGTTGGCGAAAAGGTACTGGCGAACCACCTCGGGTTCCTCGTCCGGATAGTCGTTCCAGACGTGCGCCAGGTGGGGGTCGTCCATCACCATCTGAGTCAGCTGCACGTGCAGTGCGCGCAGGTCCGCCTCGGCACTGCGGCGCAATTCGTCCCGCGAGGCGATGAGTTCCTGGCGCTGCAACGCGAGTTCCTGGCGCTGCATACGCAGCTCTCGTTGCTGGAACAGCAAGGTGACTACGAGGAGAAGGAGCGCCAGGCCCGAGAAGACGGCGCTCATCCCTCCGAAGTAGTTTCCGAGGGCGCTGCGTTCCATCGCTGTCTGTCGTCCGCCGTTGGCTTCCTCGACTCCACTGACGAGCCAGCCGCTGACCGCGATGGAGGCGACACCCACGAGGATCGTTCCGGCGATCGCCGCCGCTCCCCATGCGCAGAACCAGATCAGCGATTGACTCAAACGTCGATGCGCCATGAATCCCTCCCCAGGTCGGCGGGATACTGCCCGACGCCTGGGGCGGGAAACCGGGTGGGGAGGACGAGCACGGCGCCGGAGTCGGTTACCTGGGATCAGGCCTCAGGAATGTCCTTCTTGGCCCTCACCAGGGTCTCCCTGGTGACGATGACGATCCGTTCGTGATCCGCCCGGGGGTGCGTCGTCAGGGAGTTGCGCTTCCAGCGCCTCGGTGGCGTCCGTACCGATTACGGCGAAGTTCCCGTCGGACAGTTCGAAGAGGTCAGGGCAATGGGGGCCCCAACGCTGCCTCGCTCACGTGGAGATGCGCCGATCCGACGGAGGATCTTCAATTGGATTTCCTTTGGTCCGCGACTGAGGGGCGGGCACACTACTGCTCCGGCTGATGGTGCGTGCTTGTGGAACTCTGTCTTCACCCAGCCGTGAGAACCGTTGTACGTCATGCGGAAGGTAACCGCGGTGGCGTCGTGCGCAGTTGTGGACTTGACCTGTTCTTGTGCGTCGGGTGGTTCGCCGACGAGCCACCACTCGTCCCTGTCCCTCTCCCCGAGGTGGCGAAGGACGTCATCGACCAGGCGCCCCAACTCTGCCTCGTCCGATCCAGGGGGCAGAGCGTCGCGCCGGCCCCGCGTCGCCGCCCCGTGCCCGTCGAAACAGTCGAGCACTTCGTCCAGCTCCGCGCTGTCCATGGCCTCGAGCGAGTCGATCGTGTGGCGTCGCACGAACAGGACAGCGAGAAGAAGCGCAGCCGACGCCATGACCGCGTCCGCGGCGGTCAACCCCCGATTCAGGCGGCCGTCCGCCGGTCGTCGGGGTGCGGGTCGAGTGGAGGGGACCGGCGAGCGATGGGCGGCGCTTGCCGTCTCCCAGGGTCTTGCCGTCTCCCAGGGTGCCGAGCGGCTCTGGTCGGCTGGGAGGCGGCGAGGACGCGCACGGAAGGAAGCGAGGGTCGCACGAACCGGCGCCATGCCCAACGTCTGCCCCGCTCGTGCTGCTAACAATCGTTCACTTCGCGGAGATTCTGCGTGCTCGTATCCTGGCCCGGCATACAAGTTCCGTAGGCGCGCCGGGCCGTGAACCGGTGTGCGCGTAGGCGTGAGAGAGGTCGCACGGTGGGCCAGAGCCCGAGTCCCCAGCAGATCCCGGTCGTCGTACTCGCCGGATTCCTGGGCTCCGGCAAGACGACGTTGCTCAACCACCTCCTGCACCGCAGCGGAGGCAGCCGTATCGGCGCCATCGTGAACGACTTCGGGGCCATTGAGATCGACGCCATGGCCGTGGCCGGGGCGCTGGGGGATTCCACCGTCTCCCTCGGCAACGGCTGCCTCTGCTGTGCCGTCGACGCCGGTGAGCTGGACGTCTACCTCGAACGGCTGGCCCGCCCCGATGCCGGGATCGACGTCATCGTCATCGAGGCCAGCGGACTCGCCGAGCCCCGGGAACTGGTGCGGATGGTGCTGGCCAGCGAGCATCCGGGCATCGTGTACGGCGGGCTCGTCGAGGTCGTCGACGCCGCCGAGTTCGGCGACACGCGCGCGAAGCATCCCGAGATCGACCGGCACCTCGCCCTCGCCGACCTCGTCGTGGTCAACAAGACCGACCGGGCGCCGGACGCCGAGCACGTCCTCGCCCTCGTCCGATCCCTCACCGACCACGCCGCCGTCGTTCCGGCGACATACGGCCGTGTCGACCCCGAGTTCCTCTTCGACTGCCGACCCTCCCGGGAGCGCATCGGGCAGTTGTCCTTCGACGACCTGCACGATGATCACGACCAGCACGAGCACGAGCACGGCGGTCATCTGCACACCGCCTACGACAGCCTCTCCTTCGTCTCCGAAGTGCCCCTCGACCCGCGCCGCTTGATGACCTTCCTCGACAGTCGACCCGAAGGCCTCTACCGGATCAAGGGCTACGTCGACTTCGGCCCGCACGACCCGCGCAACCGCTACGCCGTGCACGCCGTCGGGCGGTTCCTCCGCTTCTACCCGGAGCCCTGGGGTCCGGACGGCGAACGCCTCACCCAGCTCGTCCTCATCGGCGCCGGCATCGACGTCCCCGCCCTCGACAAGGAGCTCGCGGCGTGCAAGAGCGACACCCCACACGCCGATGAGCACGGCATGTGGGGCGTCCTGCGCTACGTACCGGATGCGCGGGATCCGGACGGCCCGGACCCCGAGGAGCCTCCGGTCTAGACCGGCCCCGCCACCGCCGCCACCGGCTTCGCCAGGGACACGCCCGAGCCGTCGCGGCGCGGGTCCATCTCGGGGAGGCCGGTCGGCGAGCCGTTCTTCTGCGCGGCCCGCGCCGGAGCGGCGCCCGCCCAGGCGAAGGACAGACAGTCCTCGCCCTTCAGGAACCGCTGGCAGCGCACTCCGCCGGTCGCCCGGCCCTTGCGCGGGAACTGGTCGAACGGCGTCAGCTTGGCGGTCGTCTGCACGGAGTCGTCCAGCGTGCCGCGCGAGCCCGCGACCGTGAAGACGACCGCGTCCGCCGCCGGATCCACCGCCGTGAAGGAGATGACCTTGGCACCCTCGGCCAGCTTGATGCCCGCCACACCGCCCGCCGGACGGCCCTGGGGGCGGACCTGCGAGGCCTGGAAGCGCAGCAGCTGCGCGTCGTCCGTGATGAAGACCAGGTCCTCCTCACCCGTGCGCAGCTCGACCGCGCCGACGATCCGGTCGCCCTCCTTGAGGGTGATGACCTCCAGCTCGTCCTTGCTGGCCGGGTAGTCGGGCACCACGCGCTTGACGATGCCCTGTTCCGTGCCCAGCGCGAGTCCCGGGGAGGACTCGTCGAGCGTGGTCAGGCAGACCACCGTCTCGTCGTCCTCCAGGGAGACGAACTCGGCGAGCGGCGCGCCCCCCGAGAGGTTGGGCGCCGACGTGGTCTCCGGGAGCTGCGGGAGGTCGATGACGTTGATCCGCAGCAGTCGGCCCGTCGAGGTCACCGCGCCCACCTCGCCGCGGGCCGTGGCCGGCACCGCCGAGACGATCACGTCGTGCTTGGTGCGTTTGGCGGCGGCGCCCTCGGGGAACGGCTCGGCGTTCATCGTACGGGCCAGCAGCCCCGTCGACGACAGCAGCACCCGGCACGGGTCGTCGGCCACCTGGAGCGGAACGGTGGCCACCTGGGCGGCTGCCGACTCCAGCAGGACCGTACGCCGCTCGGTGCCGAACTTCTTGGCCACCGCCGCCAGTTCGGAGGAGACCAGCTTGCGCAGCTCGGTGTCCGACTCCAGGATCCGGGTCAGCTCCTCGATCTCCGCGGTGAGCCGGTCCTTCTCGGCCTCCAGCTCGATGCGGTCGTACTTGGTCAGGCGGCGCAGCGGCGTGTCCAGGATGTACTGCGTCTGGACCTCGCTCAGCCCGAAGCGCTCCATCAGGCGCTCCTTGGCCTGCGCGGAGTTCTCGCTGGAGCGGATCAGGCGGATCACCTCGTCGATGTCCACCAGGGCCGTGAGCAGGCCCTCGACCAGGTGCAGCCGGTCGCGCTTCTTGCCGCGGCGGTATTCCGAGCGGCGGCGCACGACCTCGAAGCGGTGGTCGAGGTAGACCTCCAGGAGTTCCTTCAGGCCCAGGGTGAGGGGCTGGCCGTCGACCAGGGCGACGTTGTTGATGCCGAAGGACTCCTCCATCGGCGTCAGCTTGTAGAGCTGCTCCAGGACCGCCTCCGGCACGAAGCCGTTCTTGATCTCGATGACCAGGCGCAGCCCGTGCTCACGGTCGGTGAGGTCCTTGACGTCGGCGATGCCCTGCAGCTTCTTCGAACCGACCAGGTCCTTGATCTTGGCGATCACCTTCTCCGGGCCGACCGCGAAGGGCAGCTCGGTGACGATCAGGCCCTTGCGGCGCGCCGTCACGTCCTCCACGGACACCGTCGCCCGGATCTTGAACGTGCCGCGGCCCGTCTCGTACGCGTCGCGGATCCCGGAGAGGCCGACGATCCGGCCGCCGGTGGGCAGGTCGGGGCCCGGGACGTGCCGCATCAGGGCGTCGAGATCGGCGTTCGGGTGCTTGATCAGGTGGCGGGCGGCCGCGATCACCTCGCGCAGGTTGTGCGGCGGCATGTTCGTGGCCATGCCGACCGCGATCCCGGACGAGCCGTTGACCAGCAGGTTCGGGAAGGCGGCGGGCAGGGCCACCGGCTCCTGCTCCTGGCCGTCGTAGTTGGGCGCGAAGTCGACCGTGTCCTCGTCGATCGACTCCGTCATCAGGCTCGTGGCCTCGGCCATCCGGCACTCGGTGTACCGCATGGCGGCGGGCGGGTCGTCGTTGCCCAGCGAGCCGAAGTTGCCGTGGCCGTCGACCAGAGGCACGCGCATGGAGAACGGCTGGGCCATGCGGACCAGGGCGTCGTAGATCGACGCGTCGCCGTGCGGGTGCAACTTACCCATGACCTCGCCGACCACGCGGGCGCACTTCACGTAGCCGCGGTCGGGGCGGACGCCCATCTCGTTCATCTGGTAGACGATGCGGCGGTGCACCGGCTTGAGACCGTCACGGGCGTCCGGCAGGGCTCGGGAGTAGATGACCGAGTACGCGTACTCGAGGAAGGAGCCCTGCATCTCGTCCACGACGTCGATGTCGAGGATCCGCTCCTCGTACGAGTCGTCGGGCGGCGGGGTCTTCGTGCTGCGGCGGGCCATCGCTGCCGGCTCCTCCTGTTTTCTGATCGTTCGCCCACGGGGCGCTCAGGTCCCTGCGGCTCACTCTTGCTGAAGCGTGAACGGCATCTGACGCGGACCATTGTGGACCGCGCCACTGACAACGCGGACCCTGGACCCGACGTCGGCCGCCGGCCCCGCGCTGCCCCGCAGGCTACGCCCTCGCGGCGGGCGACCCGGATCTTGCTCAGAGCGGATGCGTTCCGGGAACTTCACACCAGGTCCGCGCGCTTGCATACAGTGGCAGGACTGGCAGGAAATCCGCGGTTTCCCGACCGCACCGCGATCGAAGGGACGTACATGCCCATGGGTCACACGGCCACAGCCGAGGCAGGCTCCGGCGGCCTGACAGCGACAGAGCACCGCCTGGAAAACGGCCTGCGCGTGGTGCTCTCCGAGGACCACCTGACCCCGGTCGCGGCGGTGTGCCTCTGGTACGACGTCGGCTCGCGCCACGAGGTCAAGGGACGTACCGGCCTGGCTCACCTTTTCGAGCACTTGATGTTCCAGGGCTCCGCCCAGGTCAAGGGCAACGGGCACTTCGAGCTGGTGCAGGGCGCCGGCGGCTCGCTCAACGGCACCACCAGCTTCGAGCGCACCAACTACTTCGAGACCATGCCCGCCCACCAGCTGGAACTCGCCCTCTGGCTGGAGGCCGACCGCATGGGCTCCCTGCTCGCGGCCCTCGACGACGAGTCCATGGAGAACCAGCGGGACGTCGTCAAGAACGAGCGCAGGCAGCGCTACGACAACGTCCCCTACGGGACCGCTTTCGAGAAGCTGACCGCCCTCGTCTACCCCGAGGGCCACCCCTACCACCACACGCCGATCGGCTCGATGGCCGACCTGGACGCGGCGACCCTGGAGGACGCGCGCGCGTTCTTCCGCACCTACTACGCGCCCAACAACGCGGTGCTGTCGGTCGTCGGCGACATCGACCCGGAGCAGACGCTCGCCTGGATCGAGAAGTACTTCGGCTCCATCGCCTCGCACGACGGCAAGCCTGCCCCGCGCGACGGCTCGCTGCCCGAGATCATCGGCGGGCAGCTGCGCGAGGTCGTCGAGGAGGAGGTCCCGGCGCGCGCCCTGATGGCCGCCTACCGGCTCCCGCACGACGGCACGCGCGCGTGCGACGCGGCCGACCTCGCGCTGACCATCCTCGGCGGCGGCGAGTCGTCCCGCCTGTACAACCGGCTCGTCCGACGGGACCGTACGGCGGTGGCGGCCGGGTTCGGCCTGCTGCGGCTGGCCGGAGCGCCCTCCCTGGGGTGGCTGGACGTGAAGACGTCCGGGGACGTCGAGGTGCCGGTCATCGAGTCCGCCATCGACGAGGAGCTCGCCCGGTTCGCCGAGGAGGGCCCGACGGCCGAGGAGATGGAACGCGCACAGGCCCAGTTGGAGCGTGAGTGGCTGGACCGGCTCGGCACGGTCGCCGGCCGCGCCGACGAACTGTGCCGGTACGCCGTGCTGTTCGGCGACCCGAAGCTCGCCCTGACCGCCGTCCAGCGGGTCCTCGAAGTGACGGCCGAGGAGGTCCAGGAGGTCGCCAAGGCCCGCCTGCGGCCCGACAACCGCGCGGTGCTCGTCTACGAGCCGACCGCCCCCGAAGCCACCGACGACAGCGACGGCGCGGAAGCCGCCGCCACCGACGACACCGAGGAGGCGGCCCAGTGACCGAGCTCGCCACGATGGAATTCCACCCACAGCCGCAGGCGGGCGAGGCCCGCCCCTGGGCGTTCCCGGCCCCCACGCGCGGGACGCTCGACAACGGCCTGACGGTGCTGCGCTGCCACCGCCCCGGCCAGCAGGTCGTCGCCGTCGAGGTGCTCCTGGGCGCGCCCCTGGACGCCGAGCCGGCCGGCCTCGACGGCGTCGCCACGATCATGGCGCGGGCCTTCTCCGAGGGCACCGACAAGCACTCCGCCGAGGAGTTCGCCGCCGAGCTGGAGCGCTGCGGCGCCACCCTCGACTCGCACGCCGACCACCCCGGCGTCCGGCTGAGCCTGGAGGTCCCGGTCTCCCGGCTGCCCAAGGCCCTCGGACTGCTCGCCGACGCCCTCAGGGCGCCCGCGTTCGCCGACAGCGAGGTCGAGCGGCTGGTCCGCAACCGTCTCGACGAGATCCCGCACGAGCTGGCCAACCCGGCCCGGCGGGCCGCCAAGGAGCTCTCCAAGGAGCTGTTCCCGGCCTCCTCGCGCATGTCGCGCCCGCGCCAGGGCACCGAGGAGACGGTCGCGAAGATCGACTCCGCCGCCGTACGCGCCTTCTACGAGCGGCACGTCCGCCCCGCCACCGCCACCGCCGTGGTCGTCGGCGACCTCACCGGCGTCGACCTCGACGCGCTGCTCGGCGACACCCTGGGCGGCTGGACCGGCGCCCCGGCGCAGCCGCGGCCGGTGCCGCCGGTGACCGCCGACGACAGCGGCCGCGTGGTCATCGTGGACCGCCCCGGCGCCGTCCAGACGCAGCTGCTGATCGGCCGCGTCGGCCCCGACCGGCACGACCGTGTGTGGCCGGCCCAGGTGCTCGGCACGTACTGCCTGGGCGGCACCCTCACCTCCCGCCTGGACCGCGTGCTGCGCGAGGAGAAGGGCTACACCTACGGGGTGCGCGCGTTCGGCCAGGTGCTGCGCTCCGCCCCCGACGGCAGCGGCGCCGCGCTGCTCGCCATCAGCGGTTCCGTCGACACGCCGAACACCGGCCCTGCGCTGGAGGACCTCTGGACGGTCCTGCGCACGCTCGCCGCGGAGGGCCTCACGGATGCCGAGCGGGACGTCGCCGTGCAGAATCTGGTCGGTGTGGCGCCGCTGAAGTACGAGACCGCGGCGGCGGTGGCGGGCACCCTGGCCGACCAGGTCGAGCAGCACCTGCCCGACGACTACCAGGCGACGCTGTATCAGCAGCTCGCGGCGACCGGGACGGTGGAGGCCACCGCGGCGGTCGTGAGCGCCTTCCCGGTGGACCGGCTGGTGACGGTGCTCGTCGGTGACGCGGCGCAGATCAAGGCGCCCGTCGAGGCCCTCGGCATCGGCGGAGTCACCGTCGTGACGGCCGAGTAGAGGCCGCCGGACGGCACGCGCGCGTAGGGGCCCTGGTGACGGATCCGTCACCAGGGCCCCTTTATGTCCCAATTGGGGGAGAGGTTGCCTGTCTGCCCTGTGGGATGCGCTACAAACTCCCTGATGCGTTTGGGGTTTGAAAGATGTCCCGCTTAGCGTCATCCAGGCTGTTCGTCAGGCAGTGCGCCGCACCCGCGGCACCGGACAGTCATCGCCGAGTCCCCGTACGGCGCGAGCCAGGGGAGCCGGGGACCCAACCACGCAGTCCCTGGGGTGAATCGGACGCCCGCGCGCACGCGAGGGAGTCCGTAGGAGACCTTCCTGCTCCGAACCCGTCAGCTAACCCGGTAGGCGAGAGGGAAGGAAAGGACCAGCCACTACATGGCGTTCACGCGCGCCACCGGGAAGCATCGCCGTCCCAGCCGGATGAGGCGCACCGCCGCCCACGCGACGGGCTTCGCGGCGCTCACCACCACCGGAGTCGTCGGCAGCCTGGCCGCTCCCGCAGTCGCCGCCGAGCCTGCGGCCGAGCAGACAGGCCTCCTCCCGGTCATCACCATCGGCGACGCGGTCGCCGAGCAGATCGACGCCCAGGCCGCCGCCCAGAAGCAGGCCGCCGCGGAGGCCGCCGCCCAGAAGAAGGCCGAGGCCGCCGCCAAGAAGCGCGCCGAGGAACGGGCCAAGGAGGCGCGCGAGGCCAAGGAGCGCGCCGCCCGCGAGGCCGAGCGCAAGCGCCTCAACACCTACGTGGCGCCGATCAGTGGCTCCTACGTCTCCACCGGCTACCGGGCCGGCGGCTCCCTGTGGTCCTCCGGCAGCCACACCGGTGTCGACTTCCACGCCGCGAGCGGCACGCCCGTGCACGCGGTCGGCTCCGGCACCGTGGTCGAGGCCGGCTGGGGTGGGGCGTACGGCAATCAAGTCGTGATCAAGATGAACGATGGTACGTACACCCAGTACGGTCACCTGTCGTCCATCGGCGTCTCGGTGGGGCAGACGGTCACCCCGGGGCAGCAGATCGCCCTGTCCGGCGCCACCGGCAACGTCACCGGAGCGCATCTGCACTTCGAGGCCCGGACGACCGCGGAGTACGGCACGGACATCGACCCGGTCGCCTACCTCCGCTCGCACGGCGTCAGCATCTGAGGGCGGATCACCCCGCTTCCCGTGGCCCCGGCTCCCGAGCCGGGGCTTTCGGCGTGTCGTACGCCTGTATGTCCAAAAAATATCCATGGATTCCGACCCGCCATCGGAAATTCCGGCTCATTGCAATAGAGTCACGGAACACACGTCAATCGTCGACGTTCACGGGGATTAAGGCGGAGGTCGGGCATGCGTATTCCGGCGCACTCGGTGTGCACGGCGATCCGGGACGACATCGTCGCGGGTGTCTACGAGCGTGGCGGCCGGCTCACCGAGGAACTCCTCGCGCGCCGCTACGGCGTCTCGCGCGTCCCCGTCCGTGAGGCCCTGCGCACGCTGGAGGCCGAGGGCTTCGTGGTGACCCGGCGGCACGCGGGCGCGTGCGTGGCGGAACCGACCGAGCAGGAGGCCGCCGACCTGCTGGAGATGCGCATGCTGCTGGAGCCGCTCGGTGCCTCCCGGGCCGCCCAGCGGCGCACCGAGGCCCACCTCAAGGTGTTGCGCGGCCTGGTCCGGCTGGGCCAGGAGCGGGCCAGGCGGGGCAACAGTGAGGACCTGCGTTCCCTGGGCGGCTGGTTCCACGAGACGCTCGCCCAGGCCTCCGGCAGCCCCGCGCTGATCGCGATGCTGACCCAGTTGCGGCACAAGATCGCCTGGATGTACGCCGTGGAGGCGCCCGTCAGCCCCGTGGAGTCCTGGACGGAGCACGGCGCGATCGTGGACGCCGTGGCGCGCGGCGACAGCGACCGCGCGCGGGCGATCACGGCCCTGCACACCGAGCGTGCGACCGGCGCGCACCGGCTCCGTTTTTCCGGCAACGGCGACCGCGCGGACCGTGTGAGAACTTCGCAACACGGCGTAAACATGTCAGGCCTGCGGCATTAACACGGGCGCCGTATACAAAGAAGAGATATTTGGCGGCGGTGTATTTCCGCTGCCCTTTTTCGACGTGTCATGAATTCCCGTGACGTCGGCTGTGAAAACGCGGTCAAGGGTGCCGGGAAACGGCGAAGCCGCGCCGCCCGGAAGGGCGACGCGGCCTCGGGAATGCCGTGCGCGGGCTCAGACGGTCTCGGGAAGCTCCTCGAGCCCCTCGGAGACCAGCTTGGCCAGACGGTCGAGCGCGGCGTCGGCGCCCTCGGCGTCGGAGGCCAGGACGATCTCCTCGCCACCCTGGGCGCCCAGACCCAGGACGGCCAGCATGGAGGCCGCGTTGACGGGGTTGCCGCCCGCCTTGGCGATCGTCACCGGGACGCCTGCGGCCGTGGCGGCTCGGACGAAGATGGAGGCGGGGCGGGCGTGGAGGCCCTCGGCCCAGCCGACGTTGACGCGGCGCTCAGCCATGTGATGCTGCCCTTCAGGTGTTCAGGGTTGTCTAGACCAGTTTCCCATATCGTGAAGCATGCCCGGACGGGTGTTCGCCCCGTCCGGACGCGGCACCGGACCGCGGCCTCGGTCCGGCGTTCGTCCTTCCACAGACTGCCTCGCGCCGTTGTCGGACGCGAGCCGTACTCTGGGCCCCATGCAGAGCTCGTCGGACCGGCACGAGTACCCCGCCCACTGGGAAGCCGACGTGGTGCTGCGCGACGGCGGCACCGCGCGCATCCGCCCCATCACCGTTGATGACGCCGAGCGCCTGGTCAGCTTCTACGAGCAGGTCTCGGACGAGTCGAAGTACTACCGCTTCTTCGCGCCCTACCCGCGCCTGTCCGCCAAGGACGTCCACCGCTTCACGCACCACGACTTTGTGGACCGGGTGGGACTCGCGGCCACGATCGGCGGCGAGTTCATCGCCACCGTACGCTATGACCGCATCGGCGCCGACGGGCTGCCCGCGTCCGCGCCGGCCGACGAGGCCGAGGTCGCCTTCCTGGTGCAGGACGCCCACCAGGGGCGCGGTGTCGCCTCCACCCTCCTTGAGCACATCGCCGCCGTGGCCCGCGAGCGCGGCATCCGCCGCTTCGCCGCCGAGGTGCTGCCCGCCAACACCAAGATGATCAAGGTGTTCACGGACGCCGGATACACGCAGAAGCGCAGCTTCGAGGACGGTGTCGTACGCCTGGAGTTCGACCTCGAACCCACCGACCGCTCGCTCGCGGTGCAACGCGCGCGTGAGCAGCGCGCCGAGGCGCGGTCGGTACGGCGGCTGCTGGTCCCCGGCTCGATCGCCGTCGTCGGCGCGGGGCGCGCGCCCGGGGGCGTGGGCCGCAGCGTGCTCGGCAACATCCGGGAGGCCGGCTTCACCGGCCGTCTCCACGCCGTGAACAGGGCGCTTCCCGAGGGACAGCGGGAGCTCGACGGGGTGCCGGCGTACCGGTCGGTGCGGGACATCGACGGGCCCGTCGATCTCGCGGTCGTGGCGGTGCCCGCGGAGCACGTGCCCGAGGTCGTCACCGAGTGCGGGGAACACGGGGTGCAGGGCCTCGTCGTGCTCTCCGCCGGGTACGCCGAGAGCGGGCCCGAGGGACGCGAGCGCCAGCGTGAACTCGTGCGGCACGCGCGCGCGTACGGCATGCGGATCATCGGGCCGAACGCCTTCGGGATCATCAACACCTCCCCGGACGTGCGGCTCAACGCCTCACTGGCCCCCGAGATGCCGCGTCCCGGGCGGATCGGGCTGTTCGCGCAGTCCGGGGCCATCGGCATCGCCCTGCTGTCCCGGCTGCACCGGCGCGGGGGCGGGGTCACCGGCGTCACGGGCGTGTCGACGTTCGTCTCGTCCGGCAACCGCGCGGACGTCTCCGGCAACGACGTACTCCAGTACTGGTACGACGATCCGGACACCGACGTGGTCCTCATGTACCTGGAGTCCATCGGCAACCCTCGTAAGTTCACCCGCCTCGCCCGGCGGACGGCGGCGGCGAAGCCGCTGGTCGTGGTGCAGGGCGCACGCCACGGAGGCGCGGCACCGCAAGGACACGCCGTACGGGCGACGCGGCTGCCGCACGCCACGGTGTCCGCGCTGCTGAGGCAGGCCGGGGTGATCCGGGTGGACACGATCACCGAGCTGGTGGACGCCGGGCTGCTGCTCGCGCGCCAGTCGCTGCCGGACGGGCCGCGCGTGGCGATCCTCGGGAACTCCGAGTCGCTGGGACTGCTGACGTACGACGCCTGTCTGGCCGAGGGTTTGCGGCCGCAGCCTCCGCTGGACCTCACGACGGGGGCCTCACCGGAGGACTTCCGGGAGGCGCTGGCGCGGGCGCTGGCCGACGACACCTGTGACGCCGTCGTGGTGACCGCGATACCGGCGGTGGGGGAGGGGTCGGCGGGGGACGCGGCGCTGGCGGAGGCCCTGAGGTCGGCCGCGGCGATGGTCCCCTCCAAGCCGGTGCTGGTGGTGCATGTGGAGCTGGGCGGGCTCGCGGACGCGCTGTCCGCCGCTGCGAGCACCGCACCACAGGCCGGTCCGAGAGTGAGACCGGCCCCTGAACCGGAAGCGCGCACCGCGCCCGCACCGCCCCCCGCCGGCTCCCACCTCATCCCCGCCTACCCCGCCGCCGAACGCGCCGTCCGCGCCCTCGCCGAGGCCGTCAGGTACGCGCAGTGGCGGCGCGAGGCCGCCGACCCCGGGAAGGTGCCCGAGTACGACGACATCGACGAGAAGGGCGCCGCGCAGCTGATCGGCGGGCTGCTCGCGCGCGGGCAGGGGCTCACGCTCGGCACGGAGGAAACCTGCGAGCTGCTGGGCCGGTACGGCATCCACGTGCACCGCGCCCTGCCCGCCCCCACCCCCGACGACGCCGCGCAAGCCGCCCGCACCCTCGGCTACCCGGTCGCCCTGAAGGCCACCGCACCGCACCTGCGCCACCGCGCCGACCTCGGCGGCGTACGGCTCGATCTCGCGGACGAGGAGCAACTGCGGCGGGCGTACGCCGAGTTGACGGAGCTGTTCGGCAAGCCCGAGGAGCTGCGGCCGGTCGTGCAGCGGATGGCCCCGCGGGGGGTCGACACCGTCGTACGGGCCGTGATCGACCCGGCCGCCGGAGCGGTGCTCTCCTTCGGGCTCGCGGGAGCCGCCTCCCAGCTGCTCGGCGACA
Source organism: Streptomyces sp. TRM70350 (assembly GCF_019219825.1). Lineage (GTDB taxonomy): Bacteria > Actinomycetota > Actinomycetes > Streptomycetales > Streptomycetaceae > Streptomyces. Next base: position 47,886 of record NZ_JAHUXH010000037.1, read on the forward strand.
CCGCGCACCGGCTGATCCCGGTCACCGACCGCGAGGCGACCTCACTGATCCGGTCGATCCGGACCGCGCCCCTCCTCTTCGGCTGGCGCGGCTCCACCCCCGTCGACACCCCCGCCCTTGAACAGCTGCTCCTGCGGGTGTCCCGCCTGGTCGACGACCACCCGGAGGTGGTCGCGGTCACCCTGGAGCCGGTCGTCGTCGCCCCGCACGGCCTGAGCGTCCTCGGCGCCTCCGTCCGCCTGGCCCCGCCGCCCGCCCGCGACGACCTGGGCCCACGGACCCTGCCGACGTACTGAGCCCCGGGCCTGGACCGCCCGAGCGGTGCCTCGCAGTCAGTGGGCCCCCGTAGGATGGACGGCATGGCCAAGACCAGTACGACGACCCAGGGGCTGCGTGCGGCGATCGAGCGCAGTGGCTACTACCCGGCCCTCGTGGCCGAGGCGGTGGAGGCCGCTGTGGGCGGTGAGCCCGTCCGGTCGTACCTGGTCCATCAGGAAACGACGTTCGACCAGAACGAGGTGCGACGGCATGTGACCGTGCTCGTCCTCACCGACAACCGCTTCATCGTCAGCCACACCGACGAGCAGGCCGCCGACAGCACCTCCCCGACGCCGTACGCCACGACGTCGACGGAGTCGGTGAGGCTCGACCGGATCTCCTCGGTCGTGGTCAGCCGGGTGGTCGCCAATCCGGAGTCGTACACGCCGGGCACCCTCCCGCGCGAGGTCGTGCTGACCATCGGCTGGGGTGCCGTCTCGCGTATCGACCTGGAGCCCGCCGCCTGCGGCGACCCCAACTGCGAGGCCGACCACGGCTACACGGGCAACTCGACGGCGGACGACCTCAGCCTGCGCGTCAGCGAGGCCGGGGACGGCCCGGACACGGTCCGCCAGGCGCTGGCGTTCGCGCAGGCCATCTCAGAGGCGACCGCGGACCCCGCACGCTGATGGCCCAGCCCGCACACGCCTGGGACGACCACCCCGAGCCCCTCGCCGTCGACTCCGCCCCCTGCCCCGAGTACGGCACGGGCTCGCTCGCCGACCTGCTGCCCACGCTGGCCGCGGGCATGGGTGTACCCGGCATGACCGCCGCGATCACCGAGCTGACCCCCGCCGACCGGGTCTGCGTGTTCCTGATCGACGGGCTCGGCTGGGAGCAGCTGACGGCGCACCCCGCGGAAGCGCCCTTCATGACCTCGCTCCTCGCCACCTCACGCGGCGGCACGGGCCGCCCCCTCACCGCCGGGTATCCGGCGACCACCGCGACCTCCCTGGCCTCCGTCGGCACCGGAACCCCGCCGGGCGCGCACGGCCTGCCCGGCTACACCGTGCGCAACCCGGCCACCGGCGAGCTGATGAACCAGCTGCGCTGGCAGCCGTGGACCGAGCCGCGCGCCTGGCAGCCGTACCCCACGGTCTTCGAGCTGGCCGACCGCGCCGGGGTGCACGCCGCCCAGGTCTCGTCGCCCGGCTTCCAGCACACCCCGCTGACGAAGGTCGCGCTCAGCGGCGGAACGTTCCACGGGCGGCTGACCGGGGAGGAGCGCATGGACCTCGCCGCCGAGCAGCTCGCCGCCGGGGACCGCAGCCTCATCTACACCTACTACGCCGAACTCGACGGCGCCGGACACCGTTTCGGCCTCGCCTCCGACACCTGGGTCGGCCAGCTCATGTACGTCGACCGCCTGGTCCAGCGTCTGGCCGAACAGCTGCCGCCGCGCAGCGCGCTCTACGTCACCGCCGACCACGGCATGGTCGACGTGCCCTTCGACGAGGAGCACCGCATCGACTTCGACGAGGACTGGGAGCTGCGCGCGGGTGTCGCCCTGCTGGGCGGCGAGGGCCGCGCGCGGCACGTGTACGCGGTGCCGGGCGCCGAGAACGACGTACTCACCGTCTGGCGCGAGGTGCTCGGCGAGCAGTTCTGGGTGGCCTCGCGGGACGAGGCGATCGCGGCGGGCTGGTTCGGCCCGCACATCGACGAGCGGGTGTACGCGCGCATCGGCGATGTGGTCGCGGCCGCCCGCGACGACGTCCTGCTCATCGCGTCCGAGCGGGAGCCCAAGGAGTCGTCGATGGTCGGCAACCACGGCTCGATGACCCCTGCCGAGCAGCTGGTCCCGCTGCTCGAAGTACGCTCCTGACACCCGCCCTCTTTCGAATACTCCGCCGAAAGGTGCTCAACTTCCCATGCCCGAGCTGGTGTTCTTCTCCGGAACGATGGACTGCGGGAAGTCGACGCTGGCTCTCCAGATCGAGCACAACCGCTCCGCGCGCGGGCTGCAGGGCATGATCTTCACCCGCGACGACCGCGCCGGCGAGGGCAAGCTGTCCTCCCGGCTCGGCCTGGTGACGGACGCGGTCGAGGTCACCGACGGCATGGACCTGTACGCGTACCTCGTCGACCACCTCTCGCAGGGCGGGCGCGCGGACTACGTGATCGCGGACGAGGCGCAGTTCCTGGCGCCGGAGCAGATCGACCAACTCGCGCGCGTCGTCGATGATCTGGGCCTGGACGTCTACGCCTTCGGCATCACGACCGACTTCCGCACCAAGCTCTTCCCCGGTTCCCAGCGACTGGTGGAGCTGGCCGACCGGGTCGAGGTGCTCCAGGTGGAGGCCCTGTGCTGGTGCGGCGCCCGGGCCACGCACAACGCCCGTACGGTCGGCGGCGAGATGGTCGTCGAGGGCGCCCAGGTGGTCGTCGGCGACGTCAACCAGGCGGACACCGTCGGCTACGAGGTGCTGTGCCGTCGGCATCACCGACGCCGAATGACGGCCGCTTCGGCGCACGCGGCGGCACTGTCGCCCGACGTGCTGCCGGTGTCACCGGGCTGAACGGTCAGCGCCGGTCTGTCTGCATCGCAGTACCGGTCCTTCTGAATCAGTACCGGTCTGCCTGAATCAACGCCGGTCTGCCTGAATCAGGGAGAAGCGTGCGCCCTCGGGGTCGGCCACCGTGGCCACGCGCCCGTGCGCGCTGTCGTGCGCCGGTTTGAGCACATGTCCGCCGAGCCCGACGACATGGTCCAGCGCCTCGTCCGTGTCGGCGACTTCGAAGTACGTCAACCAGTGCGGGCCCCGGTCGCGGGGCAGCGACGTGCCCACGCCGTGCAGACCGGCGACCGGGCGGCCGTGGAGGTGCAGGGTGAGGTAGTCGATGTCGGTGGAGGCGACCGGTTCCTCCTGGTAGCCGAAGACGGTCCTGTAGAACTTGGCGACGCTCTCCGACTCGAAGGTCATCAGTTCGTGCCAGGCCGGTGTCCCGGGCACCCCGGCGATGCCGGTGCCGCGGTGGGCCGCGGCCTGCCAGACGCCGAAGACGGCGCCCGAGGGGTCCGAGCAGATGGCGAGGCGCCCGGCGTCCTCCGCGTCGAGAGGGCCCACGCCGACCGTGCCGCCGCACAGGCGGATCGTCTCAGCGGTCTGGTCGACGTCGTCGGAAGCCAGGTATGGCGTCCAGGCGATGGGGAGATGCCGGTCCGGGGACAGCCGGCCGATGCCCGCCACCTCGCGGCCGTCGAGCAGGGCCCGCACGTAGGGGCCGAGTTGCTGCGGGCCGGGGCGGAACTCCCAGCCGAACAGAGTCCCGTAGAACTCCTGGGTCGCGGCCAGGCCGTGCACCATCAGGCTCACCCAGCAGGGCGTGCCGGGCGCGTACCGGGCGTGCGCTCCCCCGTTGCGGTCGGCCGACCCCCGTGCCTCGGTCATCGTCACCCTCTCCTCGGCCCCTCGCGGTGGCCGCGTCGCTTCCGCTCTCGGACCCCGTGCCGATGCTCGCACCACCCTCAGGGTCCGGCCCTCCGGGCACGCCGCCGCATTCCGCCCCGCGCCCGGAAGCTGCCCGATCTGCGGTTTCTCGCCCGTTTCGCGGCGATTGCTCTGAGGTTCGATCGGCTCTACAGCATGTGCCCGATCCCGTACGCGTGGTGATCGGGCCTGTCCGGCCGAGCAGAGTAGCCGGACATGGACGATGCGGCCACCCCGTGCGCAAGGATGGTGGGTATGAACGCCCTCATCACCGCATCCGAACTCGTGAGCGACCTGGCGGGGCCCCATCCGCCCGTGCTGCTCGACGTCCGCTGGCAGCTGACTGTGGCCAAGGCGGCCGGTGAGCCGCCCTTCGACGGCCGGGCCGAGTACGCGGCCGGGCACATCCCCGGCGCGGTCTTCGTCGACCTGGACCGCGAACTGGCCTCCGCGCCGGGCGCGCACGGGCGTCATCCGCTGCCGGACCTGGCGGAGTTCGGCGCCGTGATGCGCCGGGCGGGTGTGTCGTCCGGGCGGCGGGTCGTCGTGTACGACGGCGGCCAGGGCTGGGCCGCGGCGCGCGCCTGGTGGCTGTTGCGCTGGACGGGGCATCCGGACGTGCGGGTGCTCGACGGGGGGTTGCCCGCGTGGGAAGGCGCCCTGTCGGTGGAGGAGCCGACGCCCGAGGAAGGCGACTTCCGGCCGGAGGCCGGCGCCGAGGGGCTCCTGGACGCGGCCGCGGCCGCGGCGCTGGCCCGTTCGGGGGTGCTGCTCGACGCGCGGGCGGCGGAGCGGTACCGGGGCGACGTGGAGCCGATCGACCGGGTGGGTGGGCACATCCCCGGGGCGGTGTCGGCGCCGACGAACGAGAACGTGGGGGCGGACGGTCGCTTTCTGCCCGCCGAGGAGCTCCGGGCGCGCTTCAACGCGCTGGGGGCGTACGACGGGGCGAAGGTGGGCGTGTACTGCGGTTCCGGGGTCTCCGCGGCGCACGAGGTGCTGGCGCTGGCGGTCGCGGGGATCCCGGCGGCGCTGTACGTGGGCTCGTGGTCGGAGTGGTCGTCGGATCCGGCACGGCCGGTTGCGGTGGGGCCGGATCCGCAGTAGCAGCCCCAGCGCCGCCATGCGCCGAGGGCCCGCACCTGGTCGGGTGTGGGCCCTCGTTCTCGTACCGTCGGTCGGGATCTACTCCTGCTTCTTCCTCCGTGTCCCGAACACGATTTCGTCCCAGCTCGGGACCGCCGCTCTGCGGCCGGGGCGGACGCCGTCGGCCTCGGCCTGGCGGTCGGTGGCGCCGATGAGGCGGTCGCGGTGGCTGCCGACGGAGCGCGGCATGAGGACGTCCGCGTAGGCGGAACCGGCCGAGGCGGCGGGCGCCGGAGGCTCCTCCGCCTCGGGCTCGGCGGCGGGTTCCTCCACCGGCTCGGGCGCCGGACGCTCCGGGACCACCAGGTCGCCCCGGAAGCTCGGTACCGCCTCCAGCAGGCTGGTCAGCGAGTCCCGCTCACCCGCGCTCTCCTCGGCGGGCTCGGCCGGGGGTGCCGGCAGGCTCGGCCGCTCCCGGTCGGTGGAACGGTCCAGCGTGCGCTCGCGCGGCAGCCGGGCGATGCGTGGGACGAAGGGAAAGCTGGGCTCCGGAGCGCCGAGGTCGTCGGCCTCGCCGATCAGCGAGCGGGCCTCGTCGTCGACGGCCTGGACGAGCCGCCGGGGCGGGTCGTACGTCCAGCTCGCCGAGTGCGGCTCGCCCGCGACCCGGTAGACCAGCAGCACTTCCCAGGTGCCGTCGTCGCGGCGCCAGGAGTCCCACTGCACGGTGTCCTTCTCGGCGCCGCGCAGCACCAGCCGCTCCTGCACGGCCTCGCCGAGCAGCGGTCCGGAGTTCTCGCCGGGGCGGCGGACCGGGGTCTTGCGGGCCCGCTCGGCCATGAAGGCGCGCTCAGCGAGCACGGGACCCTCGAAGCGGCGTACGCGATCGACGGGGATGCCCGCCATTTGGGCGACCTCTTCCGCGGTCGCGCCCGCACGTATCCGCGCCTGGATGTCTCGGGGGCGGAGATGGCTCTCCACCTCGATCTCGATCTGGCCGAGGCGAGGACGGTCGCCGCGCACGGCGGCGCGGAGCCGTTCGTCGATCGGAAGCGTGTACTCCGTGCTGTCCGCAGCCTTCAGCACCAGCCGTGTGCCGTCATTGGAGACGGCCACGACACGCAGTTCGGGCATGGGGACCTCCCGGGTGGTGCCTGCCGACGTCACGTGCGTCGCTGCTTCCGCTAGTCGAGTGTGGCCTGCCCGGGTGCAGCCTGCCACAACCTTGCCGAGTTGCCCGGCGTGTCGGGCACGGGCCCTGGATCGCCGTTATGGCACGGTTACCTATTCGCAACGCTAAGTGACCAACTCCGTCACCCTGTGCAACAAGCTCCCTCCCGGCGGTCCTTCACGGTCCCGGACGCCCTGGCGGGAGACTGGACCCAGGGCTCGCAACAGTACTCCATTTGGACCACGTGCGTGGATTGGCGCGCCGCTCAACTTCTCCCGGAGGGCGGCACTTGGCCGTCGCTGACGGGTCTTCCCGATCACGCGCGTGGCGTACTTCACGGAACCACCAGAAACGGAACTACCGGTTTCGACCGTAGGTCCCCCTCTCCTGCCACCAGTCGATCAAGTACGGAAAAGGCGGGCAAGGCCCCGGAATGCGCGAAAGGCCCGATGTCGTCGAGGAGTCGAGGGCCGGGGAAGAGGCGAAGCAGAAGCGGATCGACCTGAGCCTGCCCCAGGGGGCGGGCAGCGCCGTGGCCGCCGTGGTGGCGCCACACTCGCCTCCTGCTTCGGGGTGTACGGGACTGGCCTCCGGCGGCAGCGTCAGCGGCGGGGGCAGTACGACGGTCGGGGACGCCCTCTCCGGTCACGGCAAGTCGTCCACCTCGGACTCCGGCAACTCCGGGGGCTCCAGGGGCTCCAGGGACTCCGGCTCCGACTCCGTTTCCGGCGGGGACGGTTCGACGCCCACTCCCTCCGGGGCACCGGACACCACCGGCGACGCCTCCTCCGGTGGCGACGACGGCGGTACGACGGGCAGTTCGACGCCTACTCCGAGCGCGAGCTCCGGGGACGAGCAGGACACCGGCGAGGAGCAGGCCCCGACTTCCACGCCCACCGCGTCCGCTACGACCCCAGGACCCTCCGCAAGTAGTCGTTCTGGAACATCCGTTCCGGATCCAGCCGATCCCGCAGCGCCGTGAACTCCCCGAAACGGGGATAGACCCCGGCGAAGTACTCCGCGTCCCGCGTGTGCACCTTGCCCCAGTGCGGCCGCCCCTCGTGCGCGGTGAAGATCCGCTCGGCGGCGGTGAAGTACGCCTGATAGGGGGTGCCCTGGAACATGTGGACGGCGATGTACGCGGTGTCCCGGCCCGATGCCGTGGACAGCGTGATGTCGTCGGCAGGGGCGGTGCGCACCTCGACGGGGAAGCTGATCCGCAGCCGCGACCGGTCGACCGTCGCCTTCAGTTCGTGCAGCGCCTCCACGACCGCCTCGCGCGGGACGGCGTACTCCATTTCCACGAAACGCACCCGGCGCGGAGACGTGAAGACCTTGTACGGGATGTCCGTGTAAGTGCGCGCGGAGAGGGCCTTGCTGGAGATCTGGGCGATCGTGGGGATGGTGGCGGGCACCGCGCGGCCGACCCAGTTGGCCACCTGGAAGACGCCGTTGGAGAGGAACTCGTCCTCGAACCAGCCCTTGAGCTGCCCCACCGGACGCTCCGGGCCGGCGGTGCGGTTGTTGCGCTTGGTGTTGGTGTTGCCGGTGTGCGGAAACCAGTAGAACTCGAAGTGCTCGTTCTCGGCCCAGAGTTCGTCGAAGGAGCTGGTGACCCGGTCGAAGGTCATCGGCTCTTCGCGCGCGGTGAGCAGGAAGATCGGCTCGACGGCGAAGGTGATCGCGGTGACGATGCCAAGGGCGCCGAGGCCGATCCGGGCGGCCGCGAAGACATCCGGGTTCTCCTTCTCGGAGCAGGTGAGCACCAACCCGTCGGCGGTGACCAGCTCCAGGCCCCGGATCTGGGCGGCGATCGAAGCGGAGTCGCGGCCCGTACCGTGCGTGCCGGTGCTGGTGGCCCCGGAGACGGTCTGTTCCATGATGTCGCCCATGTTGGTCAGCGACAGCCCCTCACGCGCGAGGGCCACATTGAGTCTCTTGAGGGGGGTGCCCGCCTCGACGGTGACGGTGCCGGCCTCCCGGTCAATGTTGCGGATGCCCGTCAAGAGTTGAGGGCGGATCAACACGCCGTCGGTCGCCGCTATGGACGTGAAGGAGTGCCCGGTGCCGACGGCCTTCACCTTCAGGCCGTCCTCCGCCGCCTGCCGTACCGCCTCGGCCAGCTCCTCCACGGAGGCGGGCGTGACCTCCCGTGCCGGGCGGGCGGCGACATTGCCGCCCCAGTTACGCCATGTGCCGTTCTTCCCGCTCGCTGTGCTGCTCAACGGTGCCTCCCCGACCCGCAGCCGGCCGCTTGAGCCGGCGGTACCCGAGGAAACCGACCGCGACCGCGACGGCCCCGGACACCGCCGGAACCCCGTACCCGGCGCGCGCACCGGCGGCGTCGATCACCCAGCCGGCCACGGAGGAGCCGAGGGCGACCCCCACCGCGAGCCCGGTGCTCACCCAGGTCATGCCCTCGGTCAGTTGCGCGCGTGGTACGTGCTCTTCGACCAGGGACATCGTCGTGATCATCGTGGGAGCGATGGACAGGCCCGCGACGAAGAGCGCCACGGCCAGAAACGGCAAGTTTCCGACCAGTAGGAGGGGGATCATACTCACGGCCATCGCGCACACGCCCAGCAACCACCGAGGTTCGGGCGCCCCCTTGAAGTGCAGCAGCCCGAAGACGGCGCCTGCCACGCAGGAGCCCAGCGCGTACACCGCGAGGACGACGCTGGCCGCCCCCTTGTGGCCCTGCTCGTCGGCGAAGGCCACGGTGACCACGTCCACCGCCCCGAAGATCGCGCCGGTGGCCACGAAGGTGGCCACCAGGACCTGCAGACCGGCGGAGCGCATGGCGGAGCCGCCGCCGTGCCGCTCGCGCGGGTGCGGGGCGGGCTCGGTGGACCGCTGCGCGGTCAGCCAGAAGACGCCGGCCGCGAGGAAGCAGGCGGCCAGCAGCGGACCGGCCTCCGGGAACCAGGCGGTGGACAGGCCGATGGAGATGATCGGCCCGAAGATGAAGCAGATCTCGTCCACCACGGACTCGAAGGAGTACGCGGTGTGCAGCTGCGGGGTGCCCCGGTACAGGGCCGCCCAGCGGGCCCGGATCATCGCGCCGACGCTCGGCACGCACCCGATGCCCGCACAGGCCACGAACAGCACCCAGTCCGGCCACCCGTAGTGCGCGGCGACCAGCAGAACGGCCGCCCCGGTCAGCGCCAGCAGGGTCGCCGGGCGCAGCACCCGCCGCTGCCCGTACTGGTCGACCAGCCGCGAGACCTGCGGGCCCGCCACCGCCGCCGCCAGCGCGATGGTGGCCGACAGCGCTCCCGCCAGCCCGTACCGCCCGGTGAGCTGGGAGACCATCGTGACCACACCGATGCCCATCATCGACAGCGGCATCCGGCCGAGGAATCCCGCGGCGGAGAAGCCCTTGGAGCCGGGGGCGGCGAACAGGGCGCGGTAGGGGCTGGGCACTGGGTCTCCGGGCGGCTCGGAAGGATCTCGGAAGGATGGAGGGGGGCCGATACCGCTGCCGTAAGGCGCGGCACGGCTCGGTACGGATCAGTAAGGCGCGAAGATGGCTTATACAGCTTACGAGTTGGGGGGCCCTCATGCACTCGCGAGATGGCCGGGAACACGTGCGGCACCCCACCGTTACCGCACTGTCAGTGCCGGGTGGCAGGATCGGAGTCATGCCAGACGCGCTCGATGCCACCCCCTACGACGCCCTGCTCCTGCTCTCGTTCGGCGGCCCGGAGGGGCCGGACGATGTCGTCCCGTTCCTGGAGAACGTGACGCGCGGGCGCGGCATCCCCAAGGAACGCCTCAAGGAAGTCGGCCGGCACTACTTCCTGTTCGGCGGGGTCAGCCCGATCAACGACCAGAACCGCGCCCTGCTGGACGCCCTCCGCAAGGACTTCGCCGACCACGGCCTGGACCTGCCGGTCTACTGGGGCAACCGCAACTGGGCGCCGTACCTCACGGACACCCTGCGCGAGATGGTCCGCGACGGCCGCCGCCGCATCCTGGTCCTCGCCACCAGCGCCTACGCCTCGTACTCGGGCTGCCGCCAGTACCGCGAGAACCTGGCCGACGCGCTCGCCGCCCTGGAGGCGGAGGGCCTCGACCTGCCCAAGATCGACAAGCTGCGGCACTACTTCAACCACCCCGGCTTCGTGGAGCCCATGATCGACGGCGTGCTCCAGTCCCTCGCCTCCCTCCCCGAGAACGTCCGGGACGGCGCGCACCTCGCGTTCACGACCCACTCCATCCCGAACTCCGCCGCGGACACCTCCGGCCCGGTCGAGGAGCACGGGGACGGCGGGGCGTACGTCAGACAGCATCTGGACGTGGCACAGCTGATCGCCGACGCCGTCCGAGAGCGCACCGGCGTCGACCACCCCTGGCAGCTCGTCTACCAGTCGCGCTCCGGCGCCCCGCACATCCCGTGGCTGGAGCCCGACATCTGCGACCACCTTGAGGAGCGGCACGCGGCGGGGGCCCCGGCCGTCGTGATGGCCCCCATCGGCTTCGTCTCCGATCACATGGAGGTCCTCTACGACCTCGACACGGAAGCCAAGGCCAAGGCCGAGGAGCTGGGTCTGCCGGTGCGCCGCTCGGCCACCGTGGGCGCCGACCCGAGGTTCGCCGCCGCGATCCGCGACCTCGTCCTGGAGCGGGCCGCCGTGGAGCGTGGCCAGAAGGTCACGCCGTGCGCCCTGGGCGCGCTGGGCCCGAGCCACCACCTCTGCCCGGTCGGCTGCTGCCCGCCCCGCGCCCCGCGTCCCGCCGCCGCGGGCGCCGACAGCCCCTACGCATGAGGAGCGCCGTGACCGACGCCCACCACCTGGAACTGCTGCGGCTCGCCCAGGAGGCCGCCCGCCGCGCCGGTGAGCTGCTGCGGGACGGCCGCCCGGCCGACCTCGCGGTGGCCGCCACCAAGTCCAGCCCGATCGACGTGGTGACCGAGATGGACATCGCGGCGGAGAAGCTGATCACCGACCTGATCTCGGACCACCGCCCCGACGACGGCTTCCTCGGCGAGGAGGGCGCCTCCAGCGAGGGCAGCAGCGGCGTCCGCTGGGTGATCGACCCGCTCGACGGCACGGTGAACTACCTCTACGGGCTGCCCACCTGGGCCGTGTCCATAGCCGCCGAGCAGGACGGCGAGACCGTGGTCGGCGTGGTCGCCGCGCCGATGCGCGGCGAGACGTACCACGCGGTGCGCGGCGGCGGGGCCTGGGCGATGGGAGCCTGGGAGGGCGAGCGCAGGCTGGCCTGCCGGCCGTCCCCGCCGCTGGACCAGGCCCTGATCTCCACCGGCTTCAACTACGTCACCGAGGTCCGCACGCACCAGGCCGAGATCGCCGGCAAGCTGATCCCCCTCGTCCGCGACATCCGGCGCGGCGGCTCCGCCGCCGTCGACCTGTGCGACGTCGCCGCCGGCCGCCTCGACGGCTACTACGAGCGCGGACTCAACGCCTGGGACTACGCCGCAGGGGAGCTGATCGCCCGGGAAGCGGGCGCCCTGACCGGCGGACGCCCCACAGAGCGCCCGTCACGCGATCTGACGGTCGCGGGTACCCCCGGCGTCTTCGAACCCCTCCAGCGGCTCCTGGAGGACTTCGGCGCCTGGCACGACTGAATCGGCCGAGGAACTGGCCGAAGCACGAGGTGGCCAGGGCACGAACGGGCCCCCGGCGCTGGACTCGCCGGGGGCCCGCCGTCGTACGGGTCAGACGCTTGACGCGCCGACTTCCACACCGTGCTCGGCCGCGAGACGGCGCAGGTCGTCGAGCTCGCCCTGCTCCACCTCGACGAGGAAGTCGTCGCCCTCGTCCCGGGCCCGCGTCAGGTCGGACTCGGTCGCCCTTATGCGCTGCAGAAGTCCTGCGGTGAATGCGTCCATGCTGCGCCCCCTCGTCCTGGGTCGTGGGTCGATGGCACGGGGGTGTGCCGTTCGGAAGGGGCGATCACGTCTCCCATGGGTGCCCAGCGCTGCCCTGCTGGGCGGCGACGGTGCCGGACACCCACGCCCACTCTGCGGAAGCGGACCGCGGCGTACCGCATGGTGCTGCGGCACAAGCAGAGCGTGATCGCGGGGTGTAAACGGTCCTCCCCCCGCTCCCTCCCGCAGAAACCTCAACCGGAGGAGAAAATCTCGCATGCCCGGATCCGGCGCCCCGTTTCGCGCGGTGCCGCCGCCAGGCTCACCGCGGAGATCGCCGAGGTCCGGCCCGGGCCCGCTCCGGCTGCCGCTCCACCGCCTTACTGCCGACTTATGGCCGAAAAGGGCAGGATGGAGGTCAACACACCCCCGAAGACCCCTGCTCGCGTGCGCCCTGAGGCGCTGTGCGGGTGGACACAGGAAGGACAGCGACGTGCGCGTACTCGTCGTCGAGGACGAGCAACTGCTCGCCGATGCGGTGGCCACCGGACTGCGCCGGGAGGCCATGGCCGTCGACGTCGTGTACGACGGTGCGGCCGCCCTGGAGCGCATCGGCGTCAACGACTACGACGTGGTCGTCCTCGACCGCGACCTGCCCCTGGTGCACGGCGACGACGTCTGCCGCAAGATCGTCGAGCTCGGCATGCCCACACGCGTGCTGATGCTCACGGCGTCCGGCGACGTCAGTGACCGGGTCGAGGGCCTGGAGATCGGCGCCGACGACTATCTCCCCAAGCCTTTCGCGTTCAGCGAGCTGACCGCACGCGTGCGTGCCCTCGGCCGCCGTACGAGCGTGCCGCTGCCGCCCGTCCTGGAGCGCGCCGGCATCAAGCTGGACCCGAACCGCCGCGAGGTCTTCCGGGACGGCAAGGAGGTGCAGCTCGCGCCGAAGGAGTTCGCCGTCCTGGAGGTCCTGATGCGCAGCGAGGGTGCCGTCGTCTCCGCCGAGCAGCTCCTGGAGAAGGCCTGGGACGAGAACACCGACCCGTTCACCAACGTGGTGCGCGTGACCGTCATGACCCTGCGTCGCAAGCTGGGCGAGCCGCCCGTCATCGTGACCGTGCCCGGCTCCGGTTACCGGATCTGACCGGCGGTGGCCGCGCACCCCGCGCCTCCCCAGGCGCCCCCGAAGCCCACCTGGGACCCCAGGAAGGCGGCCCCTCCGTTCCCGCTGCTGCGGCCGACCATCCGGATACGGCTCACGCTGCTGTACGGCGGCATGTTCCTGATCGCCGGCATCATGCTGCTGTCGATCATCTACCTGCTCGCCGCGAACGCCATGAACGTGGGCAGTGACCTGCCCTTCAAGATCCTCTCCGGCCAGGTGGCGAGCGAGACCTGCAACTTCCCCGGCTCGCCGACCGCGGACGAGCTCAACCAGGCCATGAACGCCTGCGTCAACGAGCAGCGCCAGCACGCCCTGGACAACCTGCTCAGCCGCTCCCTGCTGGCCCTGCTCGGCCTCGCCGTGATCGCCTTCGCGTTCGGTTACGCCATGGCCGGCCGGGTGCTCTCGCCGCTCGGGCGGATCACCCGCACCGCGCGCGCGGTCGCCGGGTCGGATCTGTCCCGGCGGATCGAGCTGGACGGTCCGGACGACGAGCTCAAGGAGCTGGCCGACACCTTCGACGACATGCTGGAGCGGCTGCAGCGGGCCTTCACCGCCCAGCAGCGCTTCGTCGGCAACGCCTCTCACGAGCTCAGAACCCCGCTCGCGATCAACCGCACGCTCCTCGAAGTGCACCTGTCCGACCCGAACGCGCCGGTGGAGCTCCAGCAGCTCGGCAAGACGCTGCTGGCCACCAACGAGCGCAGCGAGCAGCTCGTGGAGGGTCTGCTGCTGCTGGCCCGCAGCGACAACCAGATCGTCGAGCGGGGGCCCGTGGACCTCGCCGAGGTCGCCTCGCAGGCCATCGACCAGGTCCACGCCGAGGCGGACGCCAAGGGTGTGGAGATCCGCGGCAATCGTGAGCCCGCGGTCGTCCAGGGCAACGGCGTCCTGCTGGAGCGGATCGCGCTGAACCTGGTGCAGAACGCCGTCCGGTACAACGTCCCCGAGGGCGGCTGGGTCGAGGTCACCACCGAGATCCAGCACGGCCAGGCCGTCCTGGTCGTGGCGAACACCGGGCCGGTGGTGCCGGCGTACGAGATCGACAATCTCTTCGAGCCCTTCCGGAGACTGCGCACGGAGCGCACCGGCAGCGACAAGGGCGTCGGCCTCGGCCTGTCCATCGTCCGGTCCGTGGCCCGGGCGCACGGCGGGCACATCGCGGCGCGGCCGCGGGAGGGAGGCGGGCTCGTGATGCGGGTCACCTTCCCGATCTGAGAGCCCGGCGACACACCCGGGGATGTTCGCTTTGCGCGGAATTTTCGGGGCACCCGTCCGGTCGCTCCTTGTGTGATCGATCACAAAGACGATTTTCTGGCTATCTACTCTCCGTGATCATGCGGGCTGTCGGAAAGCCCGGAAAATCCGGGTTTTCCGGTGGCTTGATCACGGGAAGTACACGGTGAGACGCCTTTGAAGTGCGACATTCGGACGGTGTACGGTCCCGATCGCCATCCAAGCCGATCACTTGTGAGGAGTCCGGTTGGGTGTCGATTGAGTAACAGACCTTGATGTGAGGCAAAATCTCCGCCTCGGGTCGGGCACAAGTCCGGCCTCTCACGCGTTACGTGCGCTGGAGACACCGCAGACACCCGGAGGGGGAGAGCGACATGGCAACCGACTACGACACCCCACGCAAGACCGACGACGACGTCGACTCGGACAGCCTTGAAGAGCTGAAGGCCCGGCGGAACGACAAGTCCGCCTCGGCCGTGGACGTCGACGAGTTCGAGGCCGCCGAGGGCTTGGAGCTGCCCGGCGCCGACCTCTCGAACGAGGAACTGGCGGTCCGCGTACTGCCCAAGCAGCAGGACGAGTTCACCTGTATGAGCTGCTTCCTGGTGCACCACCGCAGCCAGCTGGCCCGGGAGAAGAACGGTCAGCCGATCTGCCGCGACTGCGACTGAGGCGGGGTCGGCCGTGACTGGCTCGACCCCACCTCGGAAGCGCCGCTTCCCCTGGGGAGCGGACTCGGGGCCGTCCGACGGCCCTCACGGCGTGCGTGACGACGAGCGGGGCTCCTCCGGCACGGGACCGGTCCCTACGGGGTCGGCCTCGCTCGAACCGGCCGGTGACCGGGCTGACCTCCCGGTGCCGGCTCAGGACCCCACCCCCGTCGCCAGGCGCCGGGCGGCGGTGATCCGAGACAGGGCCAGGGACCTGGCCAGGCATGGCGTCCGCAAGGGCGGCCGACACGCCAGGGCGGGCCTCGGGTACCTCGCCGACCGGCTGATCGAGATCGCCCCGCGGATCCCCGTACGAGACCTGGCGACGCTGCGCGGGCAGTTCCCGGGCCTCGGTCCCGAACAGCTCGCGGACAAGCTGGTCGCGGGCGCGGCGAAGGCTTCGGCGACGGTCGGAGCGGGCGTGGGAGCGGCGGCGATGCTGCCCGTGCCGCCCGCGATGCCCGCGGAGCTGGCCGCGGAGATCACCGGCGTCGCCGCGATAGAGCTCAAGCTGATCGCCGAGCTCCACGAGGTCTACGGCGTGCGGCCGCCGGGCAATCTGAAGGACCGCAGCAGCGCCTATCTGAAGTCCTGGTCGGAGGAGCGCGGGATCGATCCCCTGAGGCCCTCCACGGTGAACTCCGCCCTCGGCGGTCACATGAAGCGGCAGCTGCGGCAGCAGATCATGAAGCGCATGGTGCGCAACCTGCCCAACCTGATGCCGTTCATGGTGGGGGCCGCGGTCGGCGCGGCCATGAACCGGCGGGACACCAAGAAGCTCGCTGCGCGGATCCGGGCGGACCTGCGCACGATGCAGGTGCCGTGGGACCAGCTGACGGAGCTGCCGCCGCTGGAGCGGCCCGCGGACGCGCTGCCGATGGGCAACGGGGAGCCGCAGGAGCCCGGGCGCTGACCGGCGCCGCTGTTACGCGGCAGCCGCTTCCCTAGCCGTCCTGATCGCCTCCGCCAGCCGCTGCGGCTCACGCGTCGACAGGTACAGGTACGGCGTCGGGTCCGCCGGGTCGGTGATCTCGACGCGCAGGGCCGTGGGGATGTACGCGCGCAGCAGCATGAAGGCGCGGGTGTCGGCCTTGTGGGTCCGCCAGGCCCGGGCCTCCTCCGGGCCCAGGACCTCCGCCTCGCCCAGCGCCGTGACCGGGACCTTCGCCTCGCCCGCGATCAGGGCGCCGCCCACCACGCGAATACGGACCGAGCCGTACGAACTCGCCGCCACCGCCGCGGCGGCCGTGCCGCCGACCAGGCCCCCCAGCATCGGCAGCGTGCCGAAGGGCAGCAGGATCAGGGCGAGCGAGACCCCGGCCAGGAAGCTGATCAGCCACCAGGAGCGGGGCGCGGTGAGGCGTTCTTCGTACGGGGCGGCGGAGAGCTGCATGACGTCAAGCTTGGCACGGGTCCGTGCGCCGCCGGGTTCAGGGGGCCAGCTCGCAGCGCTGTCAGGCAGGGCGGTGGCGGAGACGGGCGGGCGGGTAAGGTCTGCGGCTGTGAGTGGTACATCCCCAGCTCTGACGCCTCCCGCCGACGCGAGGCAGCCGGTGCGGCACGCCGACGCTCCCGCGCCCGGTGAGCTCCTCGGCGCGCACTACGGCCAGTGCTTCGGCTGCGGCGGCGAACAGGCGCACGGGCTGCACCTGGCGGCGCGGGCCGGCGAAGGAGTGTCGATCACCGCCGAGTTCACCGTACGCCCCGAACACCAGGGCGCCCCCGGCCTCGCCCACGGCGGAGTGCTCGCCACCGCCCTCGACGAGACGCTCGGCTCGCTGAACTGGCTGCTGCGCACCATCGCCGTCACCGGCCGGCTGGAGACCGACTTCGTCCGGCCCGTGCCGGTGGGCACCACACTGCACCTCGCGGCCGAGGTGACCGCGGTGGCCGGACGGAAGATCTACTCCACCGCCACCGGACGCATCGGCGCCCCCGACGGCCCCGTCGCCGTCCGCGCCGACGCCCTCTTCATCGAGGTCAAGGTCGAGCACTTCATCGACCACGGCCGTGAGGAGGAGATCCAGGCCGCCATGAACGACCCCGACCAGATCAGGCGCGCCCGCGCCTTCGAGGTGAACCCGTGAGCCGCGACCCCGTGAACGTGCTGATCCGGCGCGTCGATGCGGACGTACCGCTTCCGGCGTATGCGCACCCCGGTGACGCGGGAGCCGATCTGCGCACCACCGAGGCCTGTGAACTGGCGCCGGGCGAACGGGCCGTCCTGCCCACGGGGGTGTCTGTCGCGCTGCCCGAGGGGTACGCGGCCTTCGTGCACCCGCGTTCCGGCCTCGCCGCCCGCTGCGGTGTCGCCCTCGTGAATGCCCCGGGGACGGTTGATGCCGGGTACCGTGGGGAGATCAAGGTGATCGTGGTGAATCTCGACCCGCGCGAGACCGTGCGGTTCGAACGCTTCGACCGGATTGCCCAACTGGTCGTCCAGCAGGTCGAGAAGGTCCGCTTCCAGGAGGTGGCGGAGCTTCCCGGCTCGGCGCGGGCCGATGGGGGCTTCGGGTCCACCGGCGGCCATGCCGCGGTGGGCGACGGGGGCGGCACAAGCGGTCACGCCGCCGTGGGCGGCGAGGCGGGTGGGAATCGATACGCTTCGGTCGTATCCGACCGGGAAGGACAGTGACGTGTTCGGACGTCGCAAGAAGAAGGGTGCCGCCGAGGACGCGGCCGGCGAGGCCGAGCAGGTCGTCGACAGCGTCGACACTGAGGCGGACGACGAGGTCGGTCGCGAGCGGGTGCGGCTGGAGCCGGAGCCGCGGCCCGACGGACCGTGGGACAGCTCCGAGGTACGGGACCCGGCCGAGGGCCGGGTCGACCTGGGCGGGCTGTTCGTGCCGGGAGTCGACGGCATGGAGCTGCGGGTGGAGGTCGCGGGTGACGCGATCGTCGCGGCGACCGTCGTGCTCCGGGACAGCGCCATCCAGCTCCAGGCCTTCGCCGCGCCCAAGCGCGAGGGCATCTGGGGCGAGGTGCGCGAGGAGATCGCCGCCGGCATCACCCAGCAGGGCGGCATCGTCGACGAGGTCGAGGGCCCGCTCGGCTGGGAGTTGCGGGCCCAGGTGCCGGTGCAGCTGCCGGACGGCACGGGCGGCTTCCAGGTCGTCCGGTTCGTCGGTGTGGACGGGCCCCGCTGGTTCCTCCGCGGTGTGATCTCGGGCCAGGGCGCGGTGCAGCCGCAGGCCGCCGGGCTGCTGGAGCAGATCTTCCGGGACACGGTCGTGGTGCGCGGCGACGGGCCCATGGCGCCCCGCGACCCGATCGTCCTGAAGCTGCCGAACGACGCGCAGATGGTCCCCGAGGGCGTCCAGCAGGACGACCAGGGCAACTCCCGCTTCTCCGGTGGCATGGGGCAGCTCCAGCGCGGACCGGAGATCACCGAGGTCCGCTGAGACGGAGACGGACACGACTAGGGCCGTATCCCGTGGGGTGCGGCCCTTTCGCATGCCCGGCGCGTCAGGGTTCTGTCAAAGGCGTCCCCGCAGCCCCTCGTCGTCCCCTTCGCCCGGAACGTTGGCCGTAAGGTCGACGCTGCGTAGGCAGCAGTTTGCGGAAGACGGACAATGAGGC
>NZ_JAHUXH010000038.1 GCF_019219825.1 Streptomyces sp. TRM70350
GAGCTACGGACCAGGAGGCCAGCATGCAGCACGAGGGAGGGTCAGAGCTGTGCCGCAGCGTGCCGGACGAAGAGGTCCGTGCCGGACGCGTGCGAGATCTAGCGGGGAACCACGGGGAACATCGGGATATTGGGTAACGGGCCAGCCAGACGCCCGGGCTACTCCGTCGCAGGTCAGAGCCGGAATCACCTCTACAGTACCCAAGCTTCCCAAGCTGAGGTCTCAGCACTGTCGTGGCCCGTCAGTCCAGCCAGACGAGTATCCCGTCGTCCGCCCTGGCAGCAGCCTCGAAGAACTGCGTAAGCCCGTCGTACCAGGGACGCCCCCCCTCCAGCGCACCAGGCTCACTCCATCCGAGGGGATACACCTCGGCGCTGGTCAGTTCAGCAGGATCCACGCCACTGATGAGCTGGCCATAGCTGGTAGCCCGCAGAGCTTCCGCCGCGAGCTGGACCCGCTCAGGTCGCACGTACCTCGGAGGCCCGTACCCCCAATCCTCATCCTCGGCGAACCGCTCCTCACCGTGAATCACGTCCACGGGGAACTCGGCACGCGCCAGCAGGAAGCGGAGCATGTCCCAGGTCTTGTACGTGGTGAAGTGGCGTGCTTCGGCCAGCGCAGGCTCCGTCTCCTCCTCGGCGTCCTGGACCTCTTCGACGAAGTCCAGAGCCCAGTCGGGGTCTTGGTCAGTGGTGCCGCCTACGCTCGGAGTCGATGGCACAGGTGTGGAAGTGCTCGGGGCTGCGGTGGGCGGGCGGTGGTCCCGTGCTCGTGTGGAGTGGGGGACGGCGCAGTGGGCTGGAGCGGGGGAAGTGGGTCAGCTTCGGTGTCACGGAGGGAGGGGTGCGGGCGTGTGTGGGGGCTCGGGGCCATGTGTGTCCCGTGGGGGCCGTCGTGGCGGGGCGGAGTATCGGGGCGCGGTGTGAGGAGTGTGCTCGGCTGGATCGGGCGCATTCCGTGGCCGCCGATGCCGTGCCGGACGATCCGCGGGCCTACCACGTGTATCTGGCGTGGTTCGGGCCCGGCATGGTGAAGGTCGGGATCACCGCCGTCGAGCGGGGGGAGGCTCGGCTGCGGGAGCAGGGGGCCGTCTGTTTCAGCTGGCTGGGGGTCGGGCCCTTGATGGCCGCGCGGCGGGCAGAGGAGATGTTGCGGGCCGCCCTGCGGGTGCCGGATCGGATTCCGTACGCCGCCAAGCGGGCCGTGCGGGCCGGGTTGCCCGGGACGGAGGCCGAGCGGGCGGCTGAGATCGCGGAGCTGCATGGGCGCGCCACCGCCCTCGCCGGGTGGCCGGAGTCGCTGGCGCGCAAGCCGTTCCGGGCGGTGGATCACGTGCGGGTGTTCGGGCTGGAGGGCGTGCCGGATGCCGTTGGGGAGGTGAGTGAGCTCGTCGCCGGTGGGGTGGTGAGCGGGGCGCTGCTCGCTGCCGCCGGGCCCGATCTGCATCTCGACGTCGGCGGACGCGTCGTGGTGCTGGATACGCGGCTCATGAGGGGGTGGGAGCTGGTGCCCACGCACGGGAGCCATGGAGGTGGGCTTTCCTTTCCCGTGCGGGAGTTCCGGGAGGCGGGGGCCTCGCAGGATGGGTTGTTCTGATGCCGTCGTGAGGGGGGCCAGGCCCCTGGCGTCCGCCGGGTGCCTTGTGGTGGTCCCGGGCCCCTTGGGGCAGTGGTCTCCTGGGCGCTCCTTGTGGCGGGCCCCCGGGTCACTTGTGGGGGAGGGTCTCCCGGGTCCCTTGTGAGGGATCTTCCCCGGGGGCCCTCGGTGAGGGGTCTCCCGGCTGCCCTGCGAGGGGCCCCGGACTCAGTGAGGGGGGTCGTCCCAGGGCGCGCCCCTCTGCGGGGAGATTCCGAGAGGGGCCCGTGTGGGGTTTCCCGGCCTCTCGCGGTGCGGTTCCCGGCCTCCGGTGCGGGGTTCCCAGCCCCCGCGGTGCGGTTCCTGAACCCCGGTGTGGGGTCTCTGGCCCCCGCGGCGCGGGGGGTGCCCGCCCTGGGGCACGCCCCGTGCGGGGTCCCCGGCCCCCGGTTGTGGGGCCCCGCGGCCCCCGTGCGGGCCCTCACCCCCGTGAGCCCCACCCAGGCGTCCCCTGTCAGCCCCCTGTGAATTTCTCAGGCAAATCACAGGCTGTCGAAAGGGGCCTCTTAGAGGCTGGCGACAAGGTGTCCACCATGACCACGACCTCGCCCCAGGGGCGCACCGAACTGCTGAGGCCGGACGGGAGCCCCGTCCGGGTGCTGGTGGTGGACGACGAGCTGTCGATCACCGAGCTGCTGTCCATGGCTCTGCGTTACGAGGGCTGGCAGATACGCAGCGCGGGGGACGGCCAGGGTGCCGTCCAGAGCGCGCGGGAGTTCCGGCCCGACGCCGTCGTGCTCGACATGATGCTGCCGGACATGGACGGGCTGACCGTGCTCGGCCGGCTGCGGCGGGAGCTGCCGGACGTGCCGGTGCTGTTCCTGACCGCCAAGGACGCCGTCGAGGACCGTATCGCCGGACTCACCGCCGGTGGGGACGACTACGTCACCAAGCCGTTCTCCCTCGAAGAGGTCGTCGCCCGGCTGCGCGGGCTCATCCGGCGATCCGGTGCCGCCGACCGGCGGTCCGACTCCGTGCTCGTCGTCGGCGACCTCACCCTCGACGAGGACAGTCATGAGGTGACGCGGGCCGGGGAGAGCATCCACCTCACCGCCACCGAATTCGAGCTGCTGCGCTTCCTGATGCGCAATCCGCGGCGCGTGCTCAGCAAGGCGCAGATCCTCGACCGCGTGTGGTCGTACGACTTCGGCGGGCAGGCCAACGTGGTCGAGCTGTACATCTCGTACCTGCGGCGGAAGATCGACGCCGGGCGTGAGCCGATGATCCACACCCGGCGTGGGGCCGGTTACCTGATCAAGCCCGCCGCATCGTGACCCGGCGACGACAGCCGCGCAGGCAGCGGCGGCGAGGGGGACAGCCGCGCACCCTGCGGACGCGGCTCGTCGTCTCGGCGGTGACGCTCATCGCGGTGGTCTGCGCCGTGATCGGCACGGTGACGACGCTGGCGCTGCGCTCGCATCTGTACGAGCAGCTGGACGGGCAGGTCACCGACGCCGCCCGGCGCGCGGTCGGTCCACCGGCCGGGCTGGTGCAGCCGGACGGCGGCGACCGGCTGCCGCGTGACCCGCAGGGCGGATCAACGGCGACCGGGACGGCGGAGGGGACGGCGACCGGCACGGCAGGCGAGACGGCGACCGAAACGGCGGACGGCACGGCGACCGGGACAGTGACCCGCACGGCGACCGGCACGGTGGCCGAAACGGCCGACGGGACGGCGCCCGGCACTACGGGCGAGACGGCTGACGGGACGGCGCCCGGCACTACGGGCGAGACGGCGACCGGCACGGCGACCGAAACGGCCGACGGCACGGTGACCCGCACGGCGACCGGCACGGCGACCGAAACGGCCGACGGGACGGAGCCCAAGACGGCCGACGGCACGGTCACCGAGACAGCCGACCAGCGGCTGGACAACTTTGTCACCAAGGGCCCGACGCAGGCCGACACCGTCGCCGCCGTCGTGGGCGGCGACGGCACGATCACCAAGGCGGTCGTCGCCGTGGAGGAGTCCTCCACGAGCGGTGGCTTCGAGCGGATGAAGGCCGTCGAGCTCACCGCGGCACAGACGGCCGCGCTCGCCGACGTGCCCACGAGCGGTATCCACACCGTCGACATCCCCGGCCTGGGCGAATACCGCGTCCGGTACATGACCGGGGACAAGGGCAACGCCCTGGTCGCGCTGCCGACCGACACCGTCACCAACACGATCAGCACCCTGATCATCGTCGAGGTCAGCGTCACCGCCGCAGGCCTGATCGCGGCCTCCCTCGCCGGTGCCGCCATCGTCGGTGTGGCCCTGCGCCCCCTGCGTAAGGTCGCCGCCACCGCCACCCGCGTCTCCGAACTCCCCCTGCACACCGGCGAGGTCAACCTCAGCGAGCGCGTCCCGGAGTCCGAGACCGACCCGCGGACCGAGGTCGGCCAGGTCGGCGCCGCGTTCAACCGCATGCTCGACCATGTGCACGGCGCGCTGCACGCCCGCCAGCAGAACGAGACGCGGGTACGGCAGTTCGTCGCGGACGCCAGCCATGAGCTGCGTACGCCCCTCGCCTCCATCCGCGGATACGCCGAGCTGACCAGACGGGGCGGAGAACAGGTCGGGCCGGACACCCGGCACGCCCTGGGCCGGATCGAGTCCGAGGCGGGCCGGATGACCCTGCTCGTCGAGGACCTCCTGCTGCTCGCCCGCCTCGACGCGGGCCGCCCGCTCCAGTTCGAGCAGACCGATCTCGTACCGCTCGTCGTGGACACCGTCAGCGACGCCCGAGCGGCCGGAAGAGACCACAACTGGCGGCTGGAACTGCCCGACGAGCCGGCGCTGGTGTCCGCCGACGCGGCACGCCTCCAACAGGTCCTCGTCAATCTGCTCGCCAACGCCCGTACGCACACACCCCCCGGTACGACCGTCACCGCACGGGTGCACAGGCGCGGGCCGTGGCTGTGCGTGGACGTGCAGGACGACGGGCAGGGCATCCCGCCCGAGCTGCTCCCGCGCGTTTTCGAACGGTTTGCGCGCGGCGACTCTGCCCGGTCCCGCTCGACCGGCTCCACCGGCTCCACCGGCCTGGGGCTCGCCATCGTGCAGGCCGTCGCGGCCGCGCACGGCGGTGCGGTGACCGTGGACAGCGTGCCCGGGCGGACCGTGTTCTCGGTGCGTCTGCCCGCGCTCGCCCCGCAGCCCACTCGGTTCGCTCAGCCCGCTCTGCCCGCTCAACCTGCTCAGCCCGCTCGGCTCGCTGAGCCCGCTCAGCCCGCTCAGCCCGCTCAGCCCGCTCGGCTCGCTCGGCTCGCTGAGCCCGCTCGGCTCGCTGAGCCCCCTCTGCCCGTTCAGCCCGCTCCCGCAATGGGCCAGCAGGCGCACTCACAGGCACAGCACAGCGCCAACACACGGGTGCAACAGGGCGCTTGACAAGAGTCGGTGCCATGCGAACCGACTCTTCTCCCGGCACCCTGCCGGCGCGGGAGCACCTCCCGGCCGGAGACACCGGTACGCCTGTCCTGGACGTAGTGATCCCCGTCTACAACGAGGAGAAGGACCTCCAGCCCTGCGTGCTCCGGCTCCACGAGCACCTGACGCGGACCTTCCCGTACTCGTTCCGCATCACCATCGCGGACAACGCCTCGACCGACACCACCCCGCGGGTGTCCGCGCGGCTGGAGGCGCAGCTCCCCGAGGTACGGGCCTTCCGGCTGGAGCGGAAGGGCCGCGGGCGCGCCCTGCGCACCGTCTGGTCGGCCTCCGACGCCCCGATCCTCGCCTATATGGACGTCGACCTGTCGACCGACCTCAACGCGCTGCTCCCGCTCGTCGCACCGTTGATCTCCGGCCACTCCGACCTGGCGATCGGCTCCCGGCTCGCCCACACCTCGCGCGTCGTCCGCGGCGCCAAGCGGGAGTTCATCTCCCGCTCCTACAACCTCATCCTGCGCGGCTCGCTCCAGACCCGCTTCTCCGACGCCCAGTGCGGCTTCAAGGCGATCCGGCGCGATGTCGCCCAGGTGTTGCTGCCGCTCGTCGAGGACACCGGCTGGTTCTTCGACACCGAGATGCTGGTGCTCGCCGAGCGGGCGGGACTGCGGATCCACGAGGTGCCGGTCGACTGGGTCGACGACCCCCACTCCACCGTGCACATCGTCCGGACGGCGACCGAGGACCTGAAGGGCGTGTGGCGGGTGGGCAGGGCCCTGGCCACCGGTTCGCTGCCGCTGGACCGGCTGGCCCGGCCGTTCGGTGACGATCCGCGGGACCGCGAGCTGACCGACGTACCCAAGGGGCTGGCCCGGCAGCTGCTCGGCTTCTGTGTCGTCGGCGGTCTGTCCACCCTCTTCTACCTGCTGCTCTACACCGTCTTCCGGGGCTTCGGCGGTGCCCAGGTCGCCAACGCGTTCGCCCTGCTCGTCTCCGCGCTCGCCAACACGGCCGCCAACCGCCGGCTCACCTTCGGCGTGCGCGGCCGCGTCGGGGCCGTCAAGCACCAGGCGCAGGGCCTGGTCGTCTTCGGCGTCGGCCTCGTCCTCACCAGCGGCTCGCTCGCCGCCCTGAACACCGCGACGACCGACCCCGGCCACTCCACCGAGCTGGCCGTCCTGATCGCCGCCAACCTCGCGGCGACGGTGCTGCGGTTCCTGCTCTTCCGGGCGTGGGTGTTCTCGGAGCGGCGCGATCAGGAGCCCTCCCCCGTACCGACGTACACCAAAGAGCTGTACGCCGCAGATCCGTACACCACCGAGCCGTACGCCGCAGAGCCGTACAGCCCGTACCAGTTCCGCGCCGGTGCCGCCGCGGAGCGCACCACCTGCGGGGACGCCACCCTGCGACTGCAGCCGATGCGTCCGCACGACACCGAGCAGAGGGAATCCCGATGACGACCACGACCACCCTGCGGCCCCCGGCGGCCGACCTGCCGACGGCACCCGCGTCCGGCGAACCCGCGCAGCCCTTCGTACGACGGCTCTGGCGCGGCCGCCCCGAGGACCCCCGCTGGGCCCGCCCGGCCTTCCTCGCCGCGCTCCTCGTCATCGGCGCGCTGTACACGTACAACCTCACCGCCTCCGGATACGCCAACTCCTTCTACTCCGCGGCCGTCCAGGCCGGCAGTCAGTCGTGGAAGGCGTTCTTCTTCGGCTCGCTGGACGCGGCGAACGCCATCACCGTCGACAAGCCCCCGGCCTCCCTGTGGCCGATGGCCCTGTCCGTACGGCTCTTCGGGCTGAACTCGTTCGCGATCCTGTTCCCGCAGGTGCTGATGGCGGTGGCGACGGCGGGTGTGCTGTACGCCTCCGTGCGCCGCCGGTTCTCGGCCGGCGCCGGGCTGCTCACCATGGCGGTCTTCGCGCTGACGCCGGTCGCCGCGCTGATGTTCCGCTTCAACAACCCCGACGCGGCCCTCGCCCTGCTGATGGCCACCGCCGTCTACTGCACCCAGCGCGCGCTGGCGAAGGCGCAGACCAAGTGGCTGGTGTGGGCAGGCGTGGCGATCGGGTTCGCGTTCCTGGTCAAGACGCTCCAGGCGTTCCTGATCCTGCCGGTGCTCGCCCTGGTGTACGTCGTCCTCGCACCGACGACCGTACGCCGGCGGATCGGGCAGGTCCTGCTCGCCGGGCTGGCGATGGTCGTCGCGGGCGGCTGGTGGGTGGCGATCGTCGAGCTGTGGCCGGCGTCCTCCCGCCCGTACGTCGGCGGCTCGCAGAACAACTCCTTCCTGGAGCTGACCTTCGGCTACAACGGCCTCGGCCGGATCAACGGCGAGGAGACCGGCAGCGTCGGCGGCGGCCAGGGCGGCGGCTGGGGCGAGACCGGCTGGGACCGGATGTTCAGCTCCGCCATCGGCGGCCAGATCTCGTGGCTGATCCCGGCGGCGCTGATCCTGCTGGCGGCGGCCCTGGTGCTGACGCTCCCCCACTCTCGGCTTCGCCCGAGCGGGGGCACCCCCATGCTCCAGCGGACGGACACCACCCGCGCCACCTTCCTCCTCTGGGGCGGCTCGCTGCTGATCACCATGGTGATCTTCAGCTTCATGCAGGGCATCTTCCACGAGTACTACACCGTCGCCCTGGCCCCCTACATCGCCCCGCTGATCGGCATGGGCGCGGCCCTGCTGTGGCAGGAGCGCGGCCGTACCCGGGCCTCACTGACGCTCGCCGCCGCGATGACGGCCACGGCTGCCTGGGGGTACGTCCTGCTGAACCGCTCCTCCGACTCCTACCCGTGGCTGAAGTGGGTCGTGCTGGTGGGTGGGTTGGCCGCCGCGCTGGGCCTGGTCTTCGCCAACCGGCTGGGGCGTCAACTGGCCCTCGGTGTGGTCGCGCTGGGCATCTTCACCGGGCTGGCAGGTCCCACGGCGTACACGCTCACCACGCTGGGCGAGGGCCACACCGGCTCGATCGTGACGGCGGGTCCGGCCGTCGCGGGCGGCCGGGGAGGCGGCCCCGGCGGGGGCGGCTTCCCGGGCGGCGGCCAGAACCAGCAGGGCCAGGGCGGCGGCATGGGCCAGCCCCCGACCGGCGGCACCGGCGGCACCGGCGGCTTCCCCGGCCAGAACCAGCAGGGCCAGAACCAGCAGGGCCAGAACCAGCAGGGCCCGGGTCAGAACGGCCAGAACCAGCAGGGCAACACCGTCCCCGGCGGCGGCCGGATGGGCGAGGGCGGCGGTCGCACGGGCGGCATCGGCGGCCTCCTCAACGGCGCCGACGTCACCGACGAGGCCAGGCAGCTGCTGGAGCAGAACGCCGGGGACTACACCTGGGCGGCCGCCGCCGTCGGCGCCCAGACCGCCGCGAGTTACCAACTCGCCACCGGTGAGGCCGTGATGGCGATCGGCGGCTTCAACGGCACGGACCCCTCCCCGACACTCGCCCAGTTCAAGCAGTACGTGGCGGACGGCAGGATCCACTACTTCATCGCCGGCGGTGGCGGCATGGGCGGTTCCGGCGACGGCACGTCGTCGCAGATCACCTCGTGGGTCCAGGAGAACTTCAAGGAGGTCACGGTCGGTTCGGCCACGTTCTACGACCTGACGCAGCCGACGAGCTGACGCCGGTCACCCGCTTCCCGCCGTACGAGCCCATGTGGTGCCCGTACGGCGGGACCTTCTCTTGTACGCCGTACGGGAACTGCCATACGGCGTACAGCATGTCGAGGCTCACCGCGCTGCTGGACAACGCCGTCCTGAACGTGGCGATCCCCTCCCTCACCCAGGGCCGGGCGCGGCCACCTCCGACATCCAGTGGATGATCAACGCCTACTCCCTGGTGCAGCCGGGCCTGCTGCTCACCGCGGGCAGCGCCGCCGACCGCTACGGCCGCAAGAAGATGCTGATCGCCGGTCTGGCGCTGTTCGGCATCGGCTCGCAGGTGGCCGGACTCGCCGACTCCACCGGGCAGTTGATCGCCGCCCGGGCCGGGACGGGCGTCGGCGGTGCGCTGCTGCTGACCACCACCCTCGCGGTCGCGATGCAGATCCTCGCGCCCGAGGAGAACCCCAGGGCGATCGGCATCCGGAGCGCCGTCAACGCGCTGGGCTTCGCGACCGGGCCGCTGATCGGCGGGTTCATGCTGGACCACTTCTGGTGGGGCGCGATCTTCCTGATCAACCTGCCGGTCGTGGCGCTCGGCCTGGTCGCGGTGGTCGCGGTGGTCGCGCTGGTGCCGGAGTCGAAGAATCCGCGGGGCGACCGGCCCGACCTGCTCGGTGCGCTGCTCTCCACGATCGGCATGGGCTCGCTGGTGTTCGCGATCACCTCCGGGCCGGAGCACGGGTGGACGTCCGAACAGGTGCTGGTGAGCGGGGCGTCGCGGTGGTCGTGCTCGGGCAGTTCGCCTGGTGGGAGCGCAGGATTCCGTACCCGATGCTGGATCTGCACTTCTTCCGGGACCGGCGGTTCACGGGAGCGGTGGCCGGTGCGGTGCTGATCACCTTCGGTATGGGCGGGCGTTGTTCCTGCTCACGCAGCATCTGCAGTTCGTACTCGGGTACGAGCCGCTGGAGGCCGGGCTGCGGACGGCGCCGCTCGCCCTGGTCGTGGTGGCGCTCAACTTCTCCGCGGTGTCGGCGAAGTGGACGGTGAAGCTCGGTACGCCGGTGCCGATCGGGCTCGGGATGGTGCTGATGCCGGGCGGGCTGGTGTCGATCGCCACGCCGCCTTGGGGGGGGGTACGCCGGGACGCTGCTCGGGCTGGTGCTGATCGGGGTGCGGTGTGCCATCGCCAGCCCCGCGATGGCGCACGCCATCGTGAGCGCGATTCCGCCCGCGAAGGCCGGGGTGGGGGCGGGGATCAACGGGACGCTCGCGGAGTTCGGCAACGGGCTGGGGGTCGCGGTGCCGGTGGCTGTGCTCAACTTGCGGTTCGCTGCGCTCATTCCGGTGGCGGCGAGTTCGTTGCCTGCGGCGTTGGCTTCGGCGGGGTCGGAGGGGGAGCGGCGGGATATTACTGAGGCGTTCTCGTCCGGGCTGGAGAGCAGTCGGTTGGTGAGGGCGGGGGCTGTGCTGGTGGGGGGCCTGCCGGCGGCGGTGCTGTTGAGGCGGGCCGAGCGGGCGGAGCGGACAGATGCCCCGCGCCCCTTTCGGGGCGCTGCCGCCTAGCCTGGTGTCCAGGGAACCCACTGTTGAGAAAGGTGCGCCGATGGCGAAGGCGGCTGCTGGGCGGGGTCCGCGGGCCAGTGTGTGGCTGGAGGACAAGGCGCGCCGGGGTGGGCGGGGCGGTGGGCAGCCGTCGGGGCTGGACCGGGAGCGGATCACCGAGGTGACCGTGCGGCTGCTGGACGCCGAGGGGCTCGCGAAGTTCTCGATGCGGCGGCTGGCCGCCGAGCTGAACGTCACGGCGATGTCCGTCTACTGGTACGTCGACACCAAGGACGACCTCCTCGAACTCGCCCTCGACGCCGCCTTCGGCGAGCTGCGGCTGCCCGACCCGGACGCCGGCGAGGACTGGCGTGACCAGCTGCGGGCGCTCGCCACCGAGTACCGGGCGCTGCTGGTGCGCCACGCCTGGCTGTCGCCGCTCGCGGGGACGTACCTCAACATCGGGCCGAAGTCCCTCGCGTTCTCCCGGGTCGTCCAGCGGGTGATCCGCAGGACCGGGCTGCCCGCGCACCGCGTGACGGGCGCCATCTCGGCCGTCTTCCAGTTCGTGTACGGCTACGGCACCATCGAGGGCCACTTCTTCGCCCGCGTCGCGGAGACCGGTATGACCCCGGACGACTACTTCCAGCAGGCCATGAGCTCGGTGAGCGAGAGGCCGGAGACCGCCGAGGTCATCCAGGAGTCCAGGGACATCATGGCGGCCCGCGGCGGCGACACGGTCGCCGAGATGATGGACCGGGACTTCACCTTCGCCCTGGACCTGCTGGTGGCCGGCATCGAGGCCATGGTCGAACGGGGCTGACCAGTGCCCCAACCGGCCCTGCCGGGGCACTGAGCAGGTCGGGCGCGGAGCGCTCAGTCCCCCTGCACCAGCCGCGCCGGAAAGCCCCCCGTCGCCACCGGCCCCCACCGCTCCGGTGTGACGCGGATGATCGACTTGCCCTGTTTCAGCATGGCCTCCCGGTACTCCGCCCAGTCCGGGTGCTCCCCGGCGATGTTGCGGTAGTACTCCACGAGCGGTTCCACGGAGTCGGGGGTGTCGACGACCTCGGCGGTGCCGTCGATCTGGACCCACGGACCGTTCCAGTCGTCGCTCAGGACGAGGACGCTGACCCGGGGGTCCCGCTTGGCGTTGCGGGTCTTGGCCCGCTCCGGGTAGGTGGACACCACGATCCGGCCCGAGTCGTCGACTCCGCAGGTCAGCGGGGAGGCCTGCGGGCCGCCGTCGGCGCGGCGGGTGATCAGGAGGGCGTGATGGCGGGGGCGTACGAAGTCCAGGAGTTCGTCGAGCGAGACGCGGGTGTTGGTCGCGATGTTCGGTGCCATGGACCGCAGCCTAGGGGGAGCGGCGCCCGCGGAGGCTGACCCTGTCAGGGGTATGTTCCCGCCGCCAGCGCTTCCGCCACGTCGTCGTACACCGGTACGTCCCGTCGTACGCCGGTCACCTCCAGGACCCGGTTCGGTACGCTGTCCGGGGCCGCCACCACCCGGAGCCGGAC
Organism: Streptomyces sp. TRM70350; assembly: GCF_019219825.1. Classification (GTDB taxonomy): domain Bacteria; phylum Actinomycetota; class Actinomycetes; order Streptomycetales; family Streptomycetaceae; genus Streptomyces. The sequence goes on from NZ_JAHUXH010000038.1 coordinate 11,678, forward strand.
GTGCGGCGGCAGATGGTGGCGGACGTCCGCGACCAGCCGGGCGCCCTGGGAGTCCATGAACTCGGTCCCGGTGAAGTCCAGGACCAGCAGGCGCAGCTCGTCGGCGCGGGCGTCGGCGGTGGCGGCGACGGCGGCGTACAGGGCGGCGCCGTTGCCCAGGTCGATCTCGGCGGGCAGGGCGAGCAGGGTGCAGCCGGGCAGATCACGCACCCGGCACGGGTTCGGGAAGTGGGTCACGGCACTCACCTGGCAGACGTCGGTGGGAGACGGCAGACGATCGTCCGGTTCCGAATTCCGAAGGTGGCCGCTTCCTGACCCGTCGGCCCATTCCATCACGCCCGCCGTCCGGTTCAAAGGTGTCCGGAAAGACCGTCAGCCGGGCGTCACCCGAGTGCAACAGAGCAGATAAAGTGCTCTCCGTCCTGTGCTCGCAGTCGGGAATGTGCTGCGGAGCTCTCCTGCGCACGGCCGTTGGCCGCGCTCGCTGAAGAGGTTCGTGGTGACTGCGTCCGAGTTTTCTGGTTTGCCCCGTTTTCCGGCTGGCTTCGAGCTGGCCGAAGCACTGACGGTGGCGGCGCAGCAACTGCACGAGACCCTCACCCCGGACACCACCCTGAACACCGCCGTACGGCTCGCGGTGCGGCTGCTGCCGGGCGCCGAGTACGCCGCGATCTCCGTGGTCGAACGGGCCGGCCACCGGCGCACCGTGGCCTGGAGCGACGAGCTGGTCCGCACCGCCGAGGGGCCCGGGAGCGAGGGGGCCCGACCGCCGTACTGGACCCGGCTGTGGAGCGCCCCCGTCGTCCGGCTCGCCGACAGCGAGGCCGAGGAGGGTGGCGACGGCCCGGCCGGTCTCGGGCTGCGCTCGGCGCTGGCGCTGCGGCTGCGGGCCGACAAGCGCAGCCTGACCGTGCTCACCGCCTACGCCCGCAAGCCGCACGCCTTCGACGACGTGGCCACCAGGATCGGCCGCCTGTTCACCGCGCACGTCAGCATCGCCCTGGACTCCGCGACCGTCCGCGAGCAGCTCACCGAGGCCATGCGCACCCGTGACCTGATCGGGCAGGCCACCGGCATCGTGATGGAGCGCATGAACATGGACGCGGCGGAGGCCTTCGACAGCCTGGTACGGGCCTCCCAGCGCGAGAACATCAAGCTGCGCGACCTCGCCCGCCGCCTGGTGGACGCGCATCCCCCGGGCTGACGGGCGCTCACGCCACCGGCAGATGCCCAGATGCAGGGCGACGGCACCCACGCCGGAGTGCGCCGGGTCGATGGTCCACGGCCCCGGCGGCAGCTCCGCCCCGCCCTGCCGGGCCGGCGTCACCGTGCCGACCTCGGCTCCCGCCCGCTCGCTGTGACTCGGCCCGCAGCACCTGCGTGCCCCTGGGGTCCTCCCCCACTCTCGGCTTCGCCCGAGCGGGAGGTGCCCCCGTCGGTGACGAACCGCGTGCGACACGGCCCATCCGTCCCGGGTACGGAACCGGCCCGTGACGGGGCACCCGCCACGGGCCGGAGGTGGTTCTTTTGAACTACTCGCCGGGGTGCGCGAGTTCGATGTCGTGGCCGTCGACGCCGCCGCCGGTGACCGTCAGCGCGGCCGCCACCGGCGGGTAACCGGTCGCGATCACCGTGTACTCGGCGTCGTCCAGGTCGGTGAAGGCGTACGCCCCGTCCGTCCCGGTCGTCGCGGTGCCGACGACGTTGCCCGCCGCGTCGACCAGCGTCACGCGCGCGTCGGCCAGCGGCCCGTGCGGCGCCCGTACGACGCCCCGCACCCGGGCCCCCGCGTCCAGGTCGACCTCGACCCGGGTGACGCCGGTGCCGCCCACCTCGACGGGCAGCGCGCACGGCCGGAACCCGGCGGCGTTGACGGCGACGGTCACCGGCCCGGGCACCAGCTCGGCGAAGCCGAACTCGCCCAGCTCCCCGGTGGTCCGGCTGCCCAGCAGGTCGCCGCGCACATCGGTCACGATCACCATCGCGTCCTTCACCGGCAGCGCGCTCCCGGCGGCCCGCACCACACCGGTCAGCCCGCTGGTGCCGCTCAGCAGGATGTCGTACGACACCGGCCCACCGTTCACCACGATCGTGGACGCCTGCGGCTGGAACCCGTCGGCGGAGGCGATCAGGACGTACGAGCCCGTGCCCGGCGCGTCCACCGCGTAGGAGCCGTCGGCCTGCGCGACCGAGCGGCCGAGCTGACGGCCGGAGAGGGAGATCAGCGTGACGGCGGCCCGCGGGACGGGCGCGTGCTCGGCGCCGCGGACATGGCCGCGCACCGGAACGCCGCCGGAGACCGGGGGCTGCTCGGTGGCCACGGCGACCGCGGCCGCGAGCCCCTGCGTGCCGTCGGGACCGGCCTCGGTGTCCGCCACGACCGCCCAGCTCGGGACCGGCGCCGCGGTCGGCGCCGCGGTCCGGGCCGGGGCCTCCTCGGCCGCCGCCTGCGCCAGCGCGCCCTTCGTCCTCAGCGGGACCTCCTTGATGAACAGCGAGCACAGCAGCGCGAGCAGCGCGATGGGCGCGGCGTAGAGGAAGACGTCCGCGATGCCATGGCCGTAGGAGCTCTCCATCAGGGTGCGGATGGGGCCGGGCAGGGCGTCCATGTCCGGGATGCCGCCGCTGGAGGGGCTCGATGCGGCCAGCGCGGCGGCCGACTTCGGGTCGAGGGCGGACGCGCCGTCCTCGACGTAGTGCGTGATCCGGTGGGCCAGCACCGCGCCCAGCGCGGAGACGCCGACCGCGCCGCCGAGGGAGCGGAAGAAGTTCACCACCGAGCTGGCGGCGCCCAGCTCGCTCGGGGCCACCTGGTTCTGCGTGGCGAGCACCAGGTTCTGCATCATCATGCCGATGCCGAGGCCGAGCAGCGCCATGTAGACGGCCACGTGCCAGTACTCGGTGTCGTACCGGATGGTGCCGAGCAGGCCGAGCCCGCCGGTCACCAGCACCCCGCCGGCCAGCAGCCACGCCTTCCAGCGTCCGGTGCGGGTGATGACCTGGCCGGAGACGGTGGAGGAGAGGAACAGACCGCCGATCAGCGGGATGGTCAGAACGCCGGACATGGTCGGCGACTTGTCCCGGGCCAGCTGGAAGTACTGGCTGAAGAAGATGGTGCCGGTGAACATCGCGATGCCGACGAACAGCGAGGCGAGCGAGGCCAGCGTGATGGTGCGGTTGCGGAACAGCCGCAGCGGGATGAGCGGCTCGCTCGCCCTGGTCTCGATCAGCACGAAGACCGCGAGCAGCGCGACCGTGCCGCCGACCATGGCGTACGTCTGCCAGGACACCCAGTCGTACTTGTCACCGGCGAAGGTCACCCAGATCAGCAGCAGGCAGACCGCGGCGGTGATGAAGAAGGCGCCCGCCCAGTCGACCCTGACCCGCCGCTTGACGACCGGCAGGTGCAGGGTGTGCTGGAGCACGATCAGGGCGATGACGGCGAAGGGGACGCCGACGTAGAAGCACCAGCGCCAGCCGAGCCAGTCGGTGTCGGTGATGACACCGCCGATCAGCGGGCCGCCGACCATCGCGGTCGCGAACGTCGCGCCGAGGTAGCCGTTGTAGCGGCCGCGCTCGCGGGGGGAGATCATCGCCGCGAGGATGATCTGGGCCAGCGAGGACAGACCGCCCATGCCGATGCCCTGCACCGCGCGGAAGGTGATCAGCGTCGCCGGGTTCTGTGACAGACCGGCCGCCGCCGAGCCCAGCATGAAGATCACCAGGGCTGTCTGGATCAGCAGCTTCTTGGAGAAGAGGTCCGCGAGCTTGCCCCACAGCGGGGTGGACGCGGTCATCGCCAGCAGCGACGCGGTCACCACCCAGGTGTAGGCGCTCTGCCCGCCGCCGAGGTCCTTGATGATGTCGGGCAGGGCGTTGGAGACGATCGTCGAGGACAGGATCGCCACGAACATGCCGAGCAGCAGCCCGGTCAGCGACTCCATGATCTGCCGGTGCGTCATCGGGGCGCCCGAGCCGGGTGAGCCGTGGGCGCCTCCTGAGTGCCTGGCGTGGGCCCGCACACCGGCTGGTGTGGATGTTGCCATGGGCTTCCTTTTCTCTTACTTCTCTTGCGTGTTTGCGGGTGTACGGGTGCAGTCGTCGAAGCTCGCCCGGAGCCGGGTCATCAGCTCGATGAGCCGGCCGACCTCGTCGTCGGTCCAGTCGCTCAGCCGCTGGGCGAGCAGGTGTGTGGTTCGCCGGTACAGCTCGTCGAGCTGGTCCCGGCCGCTGGGGGTCAGGCGGAGGATGCGGGAGCGCTTGTCCGCCGGGTCGGGGGAGCGTTCGATCCAGCCCCGCTCGGCGACGTGCGCGACATGGCGGCTGGTCACCGACAGGTCCACGCTGAGCAGCTCGGCGAGCCTGCTCATGCGCATGTCGCCGTGGCGGCCGAGGAGCGTCAGGACGGCGGCGGAGCCGCTGGGGCACTCGGACGGCAGGATCCGCCCCATCTCCCGCTTCACGGCGCCGAAGGCGCTGAACTGACGCGCCAGTTCCTCGTACTGCGCCCGCTCTGCCATGACCCCTCCCAGTTAAGTTGCTTAGAGCAACCATAGGAAATGTTGGTTGCCGCAGGCAAACGAAATGGGGGGTTCGGCCATAAAAAGTTGGCAAAGGCAAGTATTGCGAGCGTAAACGCGCAGGTCTGGCGCGTGCGACCCCCGCTTGGGCAGCCCCCGGGGTTTTCGCTAGGGTCTCGGGGCATGGCTAACAACCAGGGTCCCCAGGGCAACCACGACCCCGCAGGCAACACCCAGATGTTCCGCGCGTTCGTCGACGAGGCCCCGCAGGGCCGCCAGCAGGCGGCCGCGCCGGCCGGGCCGCGGATCGGGCTGATCGTCGGCATCGTGGCGGCCGTCGCCATCGTCGCCGCGGTCGCCTGGCTGGCGCTGAAGTAACGGGCCTCGCACTCCCGCCGGACCGGCTGTCAGTCTCACCGGACCGGCTGTCAGTCCCAGTGGACCGAGACGTCCCGCGTCTCGATGCGCATGCCGAGCGGCACCCGCCAGGACTCGACGCACACCGTCCAGGTCCTCTGCGTCCGCGCCCCGGCCGCGATCGGCGCCGGGAGGTCCTCGGCCGACTCGATCGTCCCCCAGTCGATGCCGAGCGCGCCGATGATGTGCGTGCCGAAGGTGACCGTGCCCGAGCGCACCGCGGTTCCGCCGGTGTTGTGGAACGCGACGGTCACCTTCTCGCACCAGCGCTTGTCCGTGGGCTCCCGCACGGGCGGGCTCACGCTCAGCTCGGCGGGTCCGACGGGTTCGGTAGGTGTGGCGGGCTCGGTGGGTGTGGGGGAGGGCGTCGGGGGCGGCGAAGGCTTCTCCGGGCGACCGGGATTCTCCCCGTCGGCCGAGGGTGGGCCGGAGCCGGGAGCCGGGGTGGGGTGAGCGCCGCTCGTGGCGCCCGGGCCGCCGGTGGTGGCGCCCGGGCCGCCGGTGGTGGCGCCCGGGCCGGTGGTGGTGGCGCCCGGGCCGCCGGTGGTGGCGCCCGGGCCGGTGGTGGTGGCGCCCGGGCCGCCGTTCGTGCCCGGTACGGGCTCCGGATCCCGGCTCGCCGGAGCTGAACTCGGCGCGCCCCGCGGCGCGTTGTCCGGGCCCGGCGTCTCGGGTCCGTCGAGCGGCACCAGCCGTACACCCTCCGTCGGCGCCCCCGCCGTACGCCCGGACGGGCCGCCGCCCGCGCCGACGGCCACGTATCCGTCGTCGGCGCCGCCTCCTGCGTACCCGGCCAGCACGGCACCTGCGCAGACCACGGCCGCCGACACGCCGATCACGGCGCGGCGGCGGCCACGGGTCCAACTCCTGGGAAGCATCGCGCCAGTGTGGCTGACGGTCCGTCAGGAAGGAAGGGGTCAGTCGGAGATGAGGCCCTCGCGCAGCTGGGCCAGCGTGCGGGTGAGCAGGCGGGAGACGTGCATCTGGGAGATGCCGACCTCCTCGCCGATCTGCGACTGGGTCATGTTGGCGAAGAAGCGCAGCATGATGATCCGCCGCTCGCGGGGCGGGAGTTTGGCCAGCAGCGGCTTGAGGGACTCGCGGTACTCCACGCCCTCCAGCGCGCTGTCCTCGTAGCCGAGCCGGTCGGCCAGGGAGCCCTCGCCGCCGTCGTCCTCGGGGGCCGGGGAGTCCAGCGAGGAGGCCGTGTAGGCGTTGCCGACCGCGAGGCCGTCGACGACGTCCTCCTCGGACACGCCGAGCACGGTGGCGAGTTCGGTCACCGTCGGGGAGCGGTCCAGCTTCTGGGACAGTTCGTCGCTGGCCTTCGTCAGGGCCAGGCGCAGCTCCTGGAGGCGGCGCGGGACGCGCACCGACCAGGACGTGTCGCGGAAGAACCGCTTGATCTCGCCGACGACCGTCGGCATCGCGAACGTCGGGAACTCCACGCCGCGTTCGCAGTCGAACCGGTCGATCGCCTTGATCAGGCCGATCGTGCCGACCTGGACGATGTCCTCCATCGGCTCGTTGCGGGAGCGGAAGCGGGCCGCCGCGTAGCGCACGAGGGGGAGGTTGAGCTCGATCAGGGTGTCCCGGACGTACGCCCGCTCCGGGCTGTCCTCGTCGAGCGCGGCGAGCCGCAGGAACAGGGAGCGGGACAGGGTGCGGGTGTCGATGTCCGCCGAGGCCTGCAAGGCCGGGAGATCTGCGGTCGGAGGGGCCGGGGCCGGCTCGGCCGCCAGGGCCGGGACGTCATCGATGGGGTCGAGCGCGTCGTGCGCGTCGAGCGCCTCGGGCGCTGTCTCGCTCTTGGTGAGCGTGAGCACCTTCGAGCTGCCCTGGTCTGCGGACATGCCACCCCCTTTGGGTCGCGGGACGGTCGCGGCGGACGCTCCTCGTGCGGAGCGCAGCCTTCACCTGAATACCGGCGCCGGGGCACCGGCAAACGCGCTTCCCGCAGAATGTCACATGTCGGCAACACGCTGTAGTGACATGTCGACATGCGAGATGCGAATACGCCCTGGAAAAAGGGGGTCTGACGGTTTTTCGGGGCCGGTTCGTCGGCAAAGTGCCTGGTGAGCGATTCGCTCTCGCCGGTGATACGTCGATCGCGCTTTCGGTTGTGCGCCGGTTCGATTCGCGGTTGCGTCGGTGATCCCGTCGGCGGTTGCGCCGTACGGGGTGCACCGGTTATGTGTCGATGCGGTTCGCCGAACGCAGGCGCTGAAAGCTACGCGCGAGTAGCCGGGAGACGTGCATCTGGGAGACGCCGAGTTCCGCGCTGATCTGTGACTGGGTCAGATTGCTGTAGTAACGCAGCAACAGGATCCGCTGCTCGCGCTCGGGCAGCTGGACGAGCAGATGCCGTACGAGGTCGCGGTGCTCGACGCCGTCCAGGGCCGGGTCCTCGTAGCCGAGCCGGTCGAGCAGTCCGGGCAGCCCGTCACCCTCCTGGGCCGCCTCCAGTGAGGTGGCGTGGTAGGAGCGCCCGGCCTCGATGCAGGACAGCACCTCCTCCTCGGTGATGCGCAGCCGCTCGGCGATCTCGGCGGTGCTCGGGGAGCGCCCGAAGGCGGTGGTCAGGTCCTCGGTGGCGCTGTTCACCTGCACCCACAGCTCGTGCAGTCGGCGGGGTACGTGGACCGTGCGGACGTTGTCCCGGAAGTACCGCTTGATCTCGCCGACCACCGTCGGCATCGCGAATGTCGGGAACTGCACGCCCCGGTCCGGGTCGAAGCGGTCGATGGCGTTGATGAGGCCGATGGTGCCGACCTGGACGACGTCCTCCATGGGCTCGTTGCGGGAGCGGAACCGGGCGGCCGCGTAGCGCACCAGCGGAAGGTTGGCCTCGATCAGTGCCCCGCGCACCCGGGTGTGCTCCGGTGTGCCCGGCTCCAGCTTTTTGAGCTGGGCGAACAGCACCTGTGTGAGCGCCCTGGTGTCGGCGCCCCGGCTGCTGCGCTGTGGCGCGGGTTCGGGTGCGGGGGTGGATGCGGGTGCCTGTGTCTGGGTCTGTGCCTGTGTCTGGGTCTGTGCCGGTGCTGGGGTGGATGCGGATGTGGGTTCGGGTGCGGGTGCGGGTGCTTCTGGGGTGGGTGTCTCCTGGGGCGGGGCTTGAGGCGCAGTACTGGCCGGCACGGTCAACTCCACCTCGTGATCCATCAACTCATCCGTCAAAAGCGGTCATAGCATCACAAGACATGTCCACTGTGTGCAAGCACCGCATAATGCCGTGTTGAGGGCAAGTTGGGGCATAAGACGCGCGAGAGCCCCCCGCTGTTCCAGCGGAGGGCTCAGCGGTCGTACGGCCTAGAACTCGTAGTCGGCGATCACCCAGGTGGCGAACTCCCGCCACAGCGTGACGCCCGCCTGGTGCTCCGGGTGCTCCGCGTACCGGCGCAGGGCGGCCTGGTCGTCGAACGAGGAGTTGATGGCGAAGTCGTACGCGACGGGGCGGTCGCTGAGGTTCCAGCCCAGTTCCCAGGAGCGGAGCTCCGGGATCTTCCCGTCGAGGGCGCGGAAGATCTCCACGCCCTCGGCCACGCGGGGGTCGTCGCGTTCGACGCCCTCGTTGAGCTTGAAGAGGACCAGGTGGCGGATCATGACTTTCCTCCGTTGGCGACCCAGGTCATGAAGTCGCCGATGGCCTTGGCGGCGTCCGATATGCCCTCGAACCCTATCTGGACGTAGTCGGCGGCCTTGGCCGGATCAGTGATGATCACGTACAGCGCGAAGACCACGAGTACAAAGACGGCGATCTTCTTCGCATTCACCGCCACCGCGGCCTCCCTTGCCCCTGCTGTGCCTGTTGGAACGCCTGTTTGCCGGCCGCGAGTGTAGCTTCACGTCTTATTTGACGACCAACGGCGCGCTGAACGAGGCGGAGGAAGGGCTGGCCCGCGCGGTGAGGGACAGTCAGCCCGAGGCCGTCGTCCCGTGGCTGGCGTCCACGGACCTGCAGCGGCTGGTGGACATCACGCTCGTCTGGGCCCAGCGCTCCGGCTCGATCCGCTGCTGCGGGCGGGCGTCCGGCTCACCACGGAGCACGCGCCCAGGCCTTAGGTGTATGGACCTGCTCCTCCAGGGCGGCACCCGCCACCCGGACGTGACTGCCCCCCGACGGCGTCCGCCCTGGTCGGGTACCGCGGCCTGCTCGACCACGAGGGCCGCTCCTTCCCGGACCGGCACCGCCACATGACCCCGGTCTCGGCGGCCTACGCCCCATGCCCCCTGCCCGGCACGCAGCCCCCGCACTGGGAGGCGGCCTGACGGCCGACGCGGGATCATCGGTCCATGGACGTCACTCTGCACCTCGCACAGGACCCCGAGGCCGACGAGCTGCTCGGGCGCTCCCCGCTCGCCGCGCTGGTCGGGATGCTGCTGGACCAGCAGATCCCGATGGAGTGGGCGTTCAAGGGGCCCTCGACCATCGCCAAACGGATGGGCGCCGACGACCTGGACGCGCACGAGATCGCCGCGTACGACCCGGAGGCGTTCGCGGCGCTGCTCTCCGACAAACCGGCCGTGCACCGCTACCCGGGGTCGATGGCGCAGCGGATCCAGCAGCTGTGCCAGTACCTCGTCGAGCACTACGACGGTGACGCGAGCGCCGTCTGGGAGGGCGTCGGCGACGGGCGGGAGCTGCTGAAGCGGCTCCAGGAGCTGCCAGGGTTCGGCAGGCAGAAGGCGCAGATCTTCCTCGCGCTGCTCGGCAAGCAGCTCGGCGTGACCCCCGAGGGGTGGCGGGAGGCCGCGGGCGACTACGGCGCGCCCCGGTCCTTCCGGTCCGTCGCCGACATCACCGGGCCCGAGTCGCTGGCCAAGGTGCGGGCGCACAAGCAGGAGATGAAGGCGGCGGCGAAGGCCGCCAAGGCCGCGAAGAAGTAGCGCCCGGCGTCAGCCGACTGGACCGCTCCGGCGTGCGGGAGGCCCGGTCGCGTTCCCAGCATGGAGCATGACCGAGCCACCGAGCGGCTCCCGCTGGGGACCGGAGTTCGACGACCGGCACATACACGCCACCCGTGCCCCGCACGCGCCGAGACCGCCGTACGAGGGTCCCGAACCGCCCTTCGAGGGCCCGCTGCACCTGCTGTCCCGGGCGGCCTGGCAGGCGGTCCTGGTCACCGGCGTCGGGTCCCTGATCCTGGGCGTCCTGGTCCTGGTCTGGCCCGGTGCCTCACTGCTCGTCGTCGGTGTCCTCTTCGGCCTCTACCTCCTCTTCAGCGGCGTCCTCCAGCTCGTCTCCGCCTTCGGCACCCACAAGACGACCTCCCTGCGCGTGCTGGCGTTCGTCAGCGGCGCCGTGTCGATCCTGCTGGGGCTGTTCTGCTTCCGCGGGGCCATGCAGTCGCTGCTGCTGCTCGCGCTGTGGATCGGGATCGGCTGGCTGTTCCGCGGCATCACCCAGACGCTGGCCGCCGCCTCCGACCCGGCGATGCCCGCCCGCGGCTGGCAGATCCTCCTCGGCGTGGTCACCGTCCTCGCCGGGGTCGTCCTGATCGTCTCGCCGTTCGAGTCGGTCGCCGTCCTCACGGTGGTCGGTGGATGCTGGCTGGTCGCGGTGGGCGTGGTGGAGATCGCCACGGCACTCCGCATCCGGGCTCGCGCCCGCCAGGTCCCACGCGAGGTGTGATCGCCGTGACCGTGAGTCCCAGTGCGCCACCGGACCTTCCTGACATATGCCCGGGTCCCGCCGGTACGTGGCCGGGCTGGGCGGATATGTGGCCGGGGCGGGCGGATAGGTGGCCGAGCCGCACCGACAGGAGGCCGGGTCCCGCCGGTACGTGGCCGGGGCGGGCGGATATGTGGCCGAGCCGCACCGACAGGCGGCCGGGTCCCGCCGGTACGTGGCCGGGCTGGGCGGATATGTGGCCGGGGCGGGCGGATAGGTGGCCGAGCCGCACCGACACTCGGCGGGGTCCCGCCGGTAGGTGGCCGGGCCTCACCTGCATGTGGCCGCGTCTCACTGGTATGTCCCCGTGCGCCGGTACATGGTCGGGTGTCATCGGTACGTCCGCGCGTCTCATCGGCACGTCCCCCCATCGCGCTGGTATGTGGCTGGGCCTCACTGGTACGTCCCCCCGTCTCACCGGCACGTCCCCGCGTCTCCTCGCTCCGTGTCCCCGCCGGACCCGGACGTCTCCGCGTCTCACGAGTGCGCCACCGCGTCTCCTCGCTCCGTGTCCCCGCCGGACCCGGACGTCTCCGCGTCTCACGAGTGCGCCACCGCGTCTCCCCACTCCGTGTCCCCGCCCCACCCGAACGTCTCCACGCCTCATAGGCACGCCCCCGCGCCTCCCCGCCATACCCCCGCCCCCCACCGCTACGCCGAGTGGGCGGATTCCACCCGCCGGGCGACGGGCGTCGTACGCCTGCCGGGGAGATGACCTGCTGTGAGCACGTCCCCGCAGTCCCGCCGCGCCGTGCGCCGTCGTACCTGGCCACGGGTTCTCGCGCTGCTGCTCGCGCTGCTCCTGCCGATGGCCCACGCGGAGGCGGCGGTGCCCGTCGTCGCCGTGGTGGGCGAGGTGGCCGAGGCCGATGTGCTCGACACGGCTCTGCGGCCGCCGGGACGGGGCACGCTTCGGCCCGTGGTGCCGCAGCGCCCGGTACGGCCGCCCGCCCCCCTCGCGCGGAGCACGCCGGTCCACTCGCCGCAGGCGCGGACAGGGCCGCCGTACCCATTGCGGACCCTGCGCTCGGTGGTCCTGCGCTGCTGACAGACCCTGCCTTCCCCCACCCAGACCCAGGTCAGTCGGTACGACGCAAGGAGGCACAACCATGCCCTCGGATCCCTACGCCGTCCTGCGCGCCCTGGTGCGCGCGGAGGCCATGCGTAACGCGCCGAAGACGGAACTCAAGGACACCAAGCAGCCGCAGCGGCCGCCCAAGAAACCGAGCCGCTGAGCCGTCGGCGGAGGCGGATCCACCGCCTCCGCCGCGCCGTGCCGAAGATCGAACGGGTGATCTCCCGCCCGATCCGGGTGCCGATGGAACGGGCCAGGGACGTGAAGACGCCGCTGCCGATGACCTGCTCGACGACGCCCGCGACCAGGCCGTGCCGGTTGAGCGTCGGCAGGGGGATGGGACCTGGGCGTCGGGCAGGCACGGGCCGTCCCACAGCAGGGCGCCCAGATCCAGCGCGGGCCCGGTGAACGCGTACCCGGCGGCGATCTTCAGGGCCTCCTGTGGAGGGCGGGAGCGCTGCCGGGCGCCTCGGGGCCGGTGGCCGCGGGCACGGTCTCGCTGTCACTCATGTCAGATCCCTGTTCCGTTTCGCCCCGGTTCACGGCATCTTTTCCGGCGTTGCGCTCCCTCTCCATGGCTGCGCCCGGAACGTCTTGACCGGTAGGCTTTCCGTGTGATCTTCAAGCGCATCGGAAACGGCCGGCCGTACCCCGACCACGGCCGGGACAGCACCCGGCAGTGGGCGGACGTCGCGCCGCGCCCGGTCCGCCTCGATCAGCTCGTGACGACCAAGCAGCAGCTCGATCTGGAGACCCTCCTCGCCGAGGACTCCACGTTCTACGGCGACCTCTTCGCGCACGTCGTGAAGTGGCAGGGCGACCTCTACCTGGAGGACGGCCTGCACCGCGCGGTGCGTGCGGCGCTCCAGCAGCGCCAGGTGCTCCACGCGCGCGTCCTAGAGCTGGACTGACACCCCGCGCGGGCTCTCGGAACGGCACCGGCCGGTCACGGCTTGGCCCTTTCGGGTTCTCCTGAGCGGCGTCAAATGATCATCTAGTAGGCAGCGCCGCCCAGGCGCACTACGCTGCGCTCATGAGCATGCTGACTCCCCCCGGCATGGGCGGCCAGTACCGGATCACGGGGGACAAGTACCCGCGGATGCGTCCAGCCCGTCGGCGCGGCAGGCTCGTACTCGTCGTCACCGCGTCCGTCGTCGTGATCGGCATCCTCGGCTGGGGCACCCTGCAACTCGTCAACGTCTTCACCGGCGGCGGCGACCGGGCCTCGGCAGCCGGTACCAAGGCGGACTGCGCCACCAAGGCCAGCCCCTCGCCCAGCCCGACCGTGGCCGTGCCGCAGCCCCGCGCGGTGACCGTCAACGTGCTCAACGCCACGACCCGCAGCGGCCTCGCCAAGCGGACCGCCGACGAACTGAAGAAACGTGGCTTCAGGATCGGCGAGGTGGGCAACGCGCCGCAGCAGTGGGACAAGAAGGTGAAGGGCACCGGGCTGCTGATCGGCCCCGCCTCGGCCCTGAACACCGCACTGCCGGTGCTCGCCACCCAGCTCCCCACCGCCGAGCGCAGCACGGACCCCACGCGAAAAGGACCGGCCGTCGACCTGATCATCGGCAACGGCTTCAAGGAACTGGCGCGGAAGACCGACGCGGACCGCGCACTGGCCGAGCTGACCGCACCGCGGCCGACGGCGACCGGGGTGAAGACGAGCTGCTGAGGGGCGCGGAGCGGCGAGGGGGTGTGGAGCGGTGAAGGACGGCTGCTGAGCACGAGCCGTGGATGCCGCTCTGCGGCTTGATGGGACTCCGCGCCTGACCGGACCACCCTGGCACACCTGGGCATACGAGCCTGAGGGGCCCCGGGCGAACCTGGGCCTGCGAGCCTGAGGGGCCCCGGGCGAACCTGGGCCTGCGAGCCTGAGGGGCCCCGGGCGAACCTGGGCCTGCGAGCCTGAGGGGCCCCGGGCGAACCTGAACCTGGGTCTGCGAGCCTGCTGAGCCCTGTCGGCTTGCCTGGCGCCTGTCCGCCTGTCCGCCTGTCCGCCTGCTCGACGTACCTCGCCTGCCCGCCGCCTGGCGGCTTGCCCGGCGCCTGGCGGCCTGCCCGGCCTGCTCGACGTACCTCGCCTGCCGGGCCCGCCGTCGGACTTACTCCGCCGCCCCGTACATCCGGTCCCCCGCGTCGCCCAGCCCCGGGACGATGTAGCCGTGCTCGTTGAGGCGCTCGTCGACCGAGGCCGTGACGACCGTCACCGGGGTGCCGGCCAGCTCGCGCTCCATCAGTTCGACGCCCTCGGGGGCGGCCAGCAGGACCACCGCCGTGACGTCGTCGGCGCCGCGCTTGATCAGCTCCTGGATCGCCGCGACCAGGGTGCCGCCGGTGGCCAGCATCGGGTCCAGGACGTACACCTGGCGGCCGGAGAGGTCCTCCGGCATGCGGGTGGCGTACGTGGAGGCCTGGAGCGTCTCCTCGTTGCGGATCATGCCCAGGAAGCCCACCTCGGCGGTCGGCAGCAGCCGGACCATGCCGTCCAGCATGCCGAGACCGGCCCGCAGGATCGGCACGACCAGCGGGCGCGGGTGGGAGAGCTTGACGCCGGTGGTGGTGGCGACCGGGGTGGTGATGTCGACCTGTTCGGTGCGCACGTCGCGCGTGGCCTCGTAGGCGAGCAGGGTGACCAGCTCGTCGGCGAGACGACGGAAGGTCGCGGAGTCGGTGCGCTGGTCGCGCAGCGTGGTGAGCTTGTGGGCGACCAGGGGGTGGTCGACGACGTGGAGACGCATGGGCACAACAGTAACCGCGCTTCGGGCCCGGCACTCCCTGGCGTCAAACCCGCCATCCGGGGGAAGGTGAGTGGGACGGATAGGGGTGGTGTGCCTATGCCTGACCTGCCAGAGCCGCCCGACCACGGGTCCCGGGCGGACGCGAGCGAGCAGGAGACCGACGCCGAGCGGAGGCGGCGCCGGGCGCAGTTCCTGCGGGAACTCGCCGAGGCCCGGGAACTTCGTGACCGCGTTCAGCCGCGCCGCGCCAAGGCGGCCCGCCTGCGGCACGCGATGCGCATGCGAACGTTTCGCTGGTAGCCCCCGCGCCTGGTGCCGGGGCGGGAAGAACCGTGACCCGTGCGGTCGTTGCCGGGGTGGGCGTGCGTGGCCTCGGCCGAAAGCCGCGTACGATCCGCTGGTGGCGGCAACGAGTGTGCTGGTGAGTCGTTCGCGGACGTGCGATCAAAACAGCCGGACACAGCGGGCCGAAGACGTCCCCTGAACGCCTTGTTTCTGCCACGATTCCGAGTGGGTGGGGCTCGGAGCCCGAGCTCTCCCCGCCCGCAGCCTCCGCCGGGGGGACCCCCAACCGGCACGCCTATGACCAGTGGGAGAGTCACGGTGTACTTCGCCGCACTGCTCGCGCGCACCGAAGACGGGTGGGAAGCGAGCGACACAGAGCTCGACGATGTGGAGACCCTGTCGGATCTGGCCGACCTGGCCCGGGAAGCCTCTCCCGACGAGGACACGGTGCTCGTCCTGATCGAGCAGGAGGACGCCTGGTTCGGCGTGGTCCGCGTGGACGGCGAGGACGACCCTCGTATCTACGTCTCGGACGCCGCCGCTGCTGCTCGCAGCAGCTACGGCGAGATCCTGCTCACCGACGAACTGCTCGGCCGCGAGCCGGCCGACGACGCGGCCGCCGACCTGGACGCCCTCGACCTGGACGGCACCGAGGACGGTGAGCCAGAGGACGACGCCGACGACGGCGAGGAGGACGGCGGCTCCGCCGAGGCCGTGCCGCACGGCCCGGTCGGTGACACCGGCATCCTCGACGACCTCGGCGTCAGTGAGAAGGAGCTGCTGTCGCTGTCGGAGGACGCGCTCACCGAGATCGCCGAGGCCCTGGGCGCCTCGGAGACCCTGGAGACCGTCCGCTGACCCCGTCCGACCCGAGTACGACCCCGGACCCGGTGCGCGACCCCTGGCGGGCCGCGATGCGGCTCGCCCTGGACGAGGCCCGGCGGGCGGTCCGGGGCGGCGACGTCCCCGTCGGCGCGGTCGTCCTCGCCGCCGACGGTACGACCGTGCTCGCCGCCGGGCACAACGAACGCGAGGCCACCGGCGATCCGACCGCGCACGCCGAGGTCCTCGCCATTCGGCGGGCGGCCGCGGCGCTGGGCACCTGGCGGTTGACCGACTGCACCCTCGTGGTCACCCTGGAGCCCTGCACGATGTGCGCGGGCGCGATCGTCCAGTCCCGGGTGGACCGCGTCGTCTACGGCGCCCGCGACGACAAGGCCGGCGCGGCCGGCTCCCTCTGGGACGTCGTACGCGACCGGCGCCTCAACCACCGCCCCGAGGTCATCGAGGGCGTGCTGGCGGAGGAGTGCGCGGCGCTGCTCACGGACTTCTTCCGGGCCCGCTGAATACGAATTTCTGAGCACGCCCACCTTGCTGTAAGGTCTCCCTCGGTAGCGTGTCCGAGCGGCCGAAGGAGCTCGCCTCGAAAGCGAGTGTGGCGCAAGTCACCGAGGGTTCAAATCCCTCCGCTACCGCTCGTAGCCGAAGGGCCCGGTCCACTGGACCGGGCCCTTCGTGATGTTCCGGGCGCCGGCCACCGTCACGGGAGCGACGCTGCCCCGAGGCCGTCAGGAGCCCAGGACGTCCATGAGGTGGTCGTCGAGGTCGGCCACCCAGTCCTCCCGCCGCCACGGCCGCAGCTCCTGCCGGGCCTTCCGCGGCCGCAGCGCCGGCACCCGGCCGCCGGTCGACGCCGCTGCGGCCACGCACTCGCTGCACCAGCACCCTGGCCCGCTCGGTGGTCCGGGCGGCGGGGAGTTGACGGCGCGAACCGTGCCCAGCACCGGCTCACGTAAACCCGACCGGGAGCAGTGCCACCCCCGCCCATGAGACAGGAGTGCCGCCGCGACGACCGTCAGCTCGCCCGCCAGTACCCCAGCGCGTGCATCCGATCCTTTGGCACAGACAGCTCCTTGCGCACATACGACGCCAGCGTCCGCGTCGTCACCGTGTCGCAGGCGATCCAGACGTACGGAGCCGGGGTGGCCGTCAGCAGCGCGGGCAGCGCGGCCCGTACGGCGTCCACCAGGCCGGGACGCGGCACCCGCCGTATCTCGTGCCGAGCCGTGTCCGCGCGGCACGGCAGGCCCTTCAGCTCGCCCTCGAACCAGATCGTCGCCGGGGCCGGACCGAGGGCGTCGAGGAGGGAGTTGAGCGCGGGCAGCGAAGCCGGGTCGGCGATCGCGAAGACGTGTGAGGGCTCGGGCCGGGGATGCTGGAAGCCCGTGCCCTGGACCGTCGCCTCGATCGTGTCCCCGGCCTTCGCCGCCCGCGCCCAGTCACTGGCGCGCCCCTCGTGGAGCGCGAACTCCAGACTGAACGTGCCGGCCTGCGGGTCCGGGTCGACCAGCGTGTACGCCCGCTGGTGCGGCTTGCCCGCGTTGTCGAACCACAGCCGGACCCACATCGTGGGGTGGACCGCGCAGGCCGTGAGCAGGCCGCCGTCGGTGAAGTGCAGCCGCCGGTACTCCGGCGTGACGTGCTCGGCGCCCGTCACGGTGAGGACGAAGTCCTTCGCGCCCATCAGCTTCAGGACCGTGCCCTGCCAACCGTGCCCCTGCCCCATGGCGCTCCTTCACATTTCGCGTAGCGTTCCGCCCGCGACGAACTTAGGGAAGGCTAACCTAAAGCGCGCAAGTCCTGAAGGGCAGAGGGAGCCGGAGGCGGACCGGGTCGGCGAGTGCTACGAGGTGCGGCCCGACGACATCGGCGTGCACCTGCTGCTCGCCCCGGCGGGCGAGGGCGGCGCGCGCGAGGGCTGGACGGCGGGCCTGGTCGCCGTACTCGCTGCGTACGTGCTGGTCACGCTCGACCGGCAGCGGATCGTGGTCGACCCGGGCGTGCGCAACGAGAAGGCGATCGACCGTTTCCTGCGGCAGGGGTTCGTGCCGGGGCCGAAGGCCGTGCTGCCGGAGGTGAGTCTCCCGGACGTGCACCTCCCGGACGTGCACCTGCCTCGGAAGCACGCTCAACTCGCGTTCCTGCCCAGGGCGGTAGCCTTCCCCGCGTGACTCCAGAAGACCTCGTCGCGCACTACGCCATGGAGCCGATCCCGCGCGAGGGCGGCCTGTTCCGGCAGACCTGGGCCGGGCCGGACCGCCCCGACGGACGTCCGGAGGGCACCGCCATCGTCGCCCTGCTCCGGCGGGACGACTACTCCGCCCTGCACCGCCTGCCCACCGACGAGGTCTGGCACTTCTACCTCGGCGACCCGCTGGAGCTGCTGCTCCTCGCCCCCGATGGCACCTCCCGCACGGCCGTCCTAGGACCGGACGTGCTCGGCGGCCAGCACCCGCAGTTCACCGTGGAGGCCGGAACCTGGATGGGTGGGCGGGTCGTCGAGGGCGGCTCCTGGACGTTCTTCGGCTGCACGATGGCGCCCGGGTTCACCTTCGCGGGGTACGAGCACGGCGACGCCGCCGAGCTGACCGCCCGCTATCCGGACCGGGCCGACCGGATCGTGGAACTGTGTCGGCCATGAGGTTGCTGTGACGGCCATGAGGTTGCTGGAGGGCCAGGTCGCCCTCGTCACGGGCGCGGGCGGCGGGATCGGCCGGGGCATCGCCCTGCGGTTCGCGGAGCAGGGCGCGGCGGTCGCGGTGCACTGCCGTACGTCGGTGGAGTCGGCGCGTGAAGTGGCCTCGCTCATCGAGGACTCGGGCGGACGGGCCGTCGTACTGCAGGCCGATCTGACCGACGAGGACGCGTGCCGACGCGTGGTGCGCGAGGCCGCCGAGTGGGGCCACGGGCGGCTGACCGCGCTGGTCAACAACGCCGCCGTGCAGCCGGTGCGGGAACTCGCCGGGATGACCGCGGCCGACTGGCGGACGGTTGTGGACACCAACCTGACCAGCGTGTTCGCCTGCACGCAGGCGGCCGTGGAGGTTATGCGGGAGCGGGGCGAAGGAGGTTCGGTGACGCACATCGCCTCCATCGAGGCGAGCGCACCGGCACCGGCGCACGCGCACTACTGCGCCTCCAAGGCGGCGGTCGTGATGCACGCCCGGTCGGCGGCGCTGGAGTACGGGCGGTACGGGATCCGCGTCAACACCGTCTCACCCGGGCTGATCGACCGGGAGGGGCTGGCGGAGGGCTGGCCGGAGGGCGTGGAGCGCTGGCAGCGGGCGGTGCCGCTCGGGCGGCTGGGGCGGGCGGAGGACATCGGGGACGCGTGCGTGTTCCTGGCCTCGCCACTGGCGTCCTGGGTGTCGGGGCACGACCTGGTGGTGGACGGGGGCGTCTCGGCGCGTCCGACATGGTGAGAGCCTCCTGGGGTGAGTACGCCGGGCGCCGCGTCCGTACGTATCCCGGACGTGGGGCACGACCTGGTGGTGGACGGGGGTATCTCGGCGCGTCCCACATGGTGAGACCTGCCTGGGATGAGCACGCCGGGCTTCGCATCCGTACGTATCCCGGGAGCAGGTCCGACGACGGAGCGGCGATGGGGATGTGCGATGGCGGAGCACGGCACGGCGACGGCGGCGGCGACGGCGCGTCCCGACGACCCGGCCCGCTCCGACTCCGGCTCCGGCGACTTCGGCGGCTGGTGCTGCTGGTCGCTGTGCTGGTCCTGCTGCTCCTCGGCGGCGCGGCCCCCGCGTCCGCGCACGCCGGACTCCGCGGCACCGACCCCCGCGACGGATCCGTCCTCGACTCCGCTCCCCGCCACCTCACCCTGACCTTCACCGAGTCCGTCGGGCTCCTCGACGACTCGGTCCGCGTGATCGACCCCAAGAACCGCCCGGTCGACACCGGCGAGGCCGCACACGCGGGCGACCGCGCCGACACGGTCCGGGTCGGCCTGCCCGCCGATCTGGCGGACGGTACGTACACCGTGGCCTGGCGGGTCGTCTCGGCGGACAGTCACCCGGTCTCGGGCGCGTTCATCTTCTCGGTGGGCGAGCCGTCGGCGACGACCGCCGCGGTGACCGGCCCGACCGAGGATCCGGCGACCGCCTCGCTCTACACCATCGCCCGCTACGCCGCGTACGGCGGTCTGGCCCTGCTCATCGGCGTCGCCGTCTTCATGTCCGTCGCCTTGCGCGGTCCCACCGACGCCCTGCGCAAACTCCTCCCCGCCGCCTGGCTGACCCTCGTGGTCTCCACGGCCGCCCTGCTGCTCCTGCGCGGCCCCTACGAACGCGGCACGGGCCTCACGGACGCCCTCGACCCGACCGTCCTGAGCGCCACGCTCACCACCCGGCCCGGCCTGGCACTGCTGGCCCGGCTGGCCCTGCTGGCGGCGGCCTTCTTCCTGGTACGCCGCTCAGCCCGCCGTACCACCCACCCCGCGCCCGGGATCGCGCTCGCCGTCGCGCTGGCCGTCACCTGGGCGGCCTCCGAGCACGCCTCGGCCGGTATCCAGGTGCCGGTGGCGATGACGTCGGCCGTGCTGCACCTGCTGGCCACGGCGGCCTGGCTGGGCGGCCTCACGGCCCTGCTCACCGTCCTCTACCGCGCCCCGCACGACCTCACGCCCGCCACCGTCGCCCGCTTCTCCCGGCTGGCCCTCGCCTCGGTGATCGTCCTCACCGTCACCGGTGTCTACCAGTCCTGGCGGGGCCTCGGCACCTGGGAGGCGCTCACCGGCACGACGTACGGCCGCATCCTGCTGGCCAAACTGGCCGCGGTGGCCCTGCTGCTGGCGGCGGCGGCCTTCTCGCGCCGGTGGACGCGGCGCTGGGCGGCGGGGGAACCGGCGCGGGTGGAGGCGGAGGCGCGGGTGCTGGAGACGGTGGGCGGCCCGGCGGAAACGACGCAAGCGCAGGTGGAGTCCCCACCAGGGGACGCCCAAGCCGGGGACAGGCCCCCCGTCGACCACGACGGGGACGACCACCACCGCCGAGCACTCCGCCGCTCCGTCTTCGCCGAGTTCATGACCGGCGTGCTGGTCCTGGTGATCACGACCCTCCTCACCATCACCCTCCCGGGCCGCGCCGCCACCGAGTCCGCCGCCGCGCAGACGACGGCCGCCGACGCCGGTGGGGCCACCGCCTCCAGCAGCGTGGTGCCCTTCGACGTGGGCACCCCGGACGGCCAGGGCAGGGTCCAGCTCGACCTCGCCCCCGGACGGGTGGGCCAGAACCAGGTGCAGGCCGTCGTCTTCGGCCCCGACGGCGGCATCGTCACCGTCCCCGAACTGCGCCTCACCTTCACCCTGCGCGCCCAGGATGTCGGCCCGATCGACGCGGAGCTGGAGAACCGGGGCGGCTACTGGGGCACGGACCAGCTCCGGCTCCCGCTGCCCGGCACCTGGACCATGAAGATCACGGTCCGGACGACGGACATCGACCAGGTGACGGTGGAGAAGGACGTGCGGGTGGGCTAGGAAATGGGCTGGGCTCACCCCTCGCGGGTGAAGGCCACCGACACTGAAGCGGCTGCCGGCAGCCGACGATCCGGTTTCAGGCGTAGCGGTCGAAAAGGGCTTGGAGGTAGTCCTCCAGCCGCCTGGTCAACAGGGCAGGGGTCAGGTCGGCGCGGCCCACCTCGCGCCAGGGGACAGCGACCTTCTCGGCGTCCGGAGCGAAGGCCAGGGCGTCCAGCAGACGCCAGTAGAGATGGGCGGCGGGACCTTCGGCAAGCGTCCCTCCCGCCGCGACGTAGCGGTCGGCGAAGCGCATGCCCGCCGGAACCCCGTGCAGCAGAGTCAGGGCCGTCGAGCAGTGGGCCACGTCCAGGTCGGCCGGCCCCCAAGAGGTCTCCACCCAGTCGACGACGCCGCTGATCCGCGGATCGTCGCCGTCGCCCGTGAAGAGGACATTTCCGGGATGGAAGTCCCGGTGCAGGAAGCAGGCCAGGTACTCCGGGGGCTCGCGGCGGATCACGTTCACGGCCCGTTGCCACAGTTCGGGCCGCTCGGTGTGCTCGGGCGGGCGCACCCGTTCGGGAGAGGTCCACGCCTGATAGGTGCGAGGCCGTGTCTCTGCGGTCACCGGCAGCCGGTGGATGCGCAGCAACTGGCGGGCCGGCAGCTCGGCCCGCCGGTCGGCGCCCTCATCAGCCAGGCGCACGGTGCCGGGCAGCAGGGACATCAGCAAGGAGGGGTGGTCGCAGTACTGCGCGGTCGCGTCCACGGCCACCAGCGTGGCCGCGGGCACATCCGTGCCGCCGAGCAGGCGCAGAACGGCTGCCTCGCGGGTCAGCAGGCCCTCCGCGTGCCGAACGAAGAAGGGCCTGACGAACGACCGCAGGACCAGCGAGCGCCGACCGCCCGGCCCGCGGATGTCCAGACGGCGCATCTCCGACGTCCAGCCGCCCCGCAACCGCGCGACGTCGTCGATGCGTTCAGCCTCGGGCAGCCCCTTCTCCACCCAGGCACGCGTCGCGCTCCAGCCCTCGTCCTCAAGATCGGCACCGATGCGCTCGGCCCCCTCGCCCGTCACCATGAAGGCAGGCTGTCCACCTCACCGGGACGACCCGGGCGGAACATCACGAAGGGCCCGGTCCAGTGGACCGTGTTCGGGCAGTCCGCGCGCCCGGCCGCAAGGCTCTGGTGAACGGCCGTGGACGGCGGTGTACGGGGATGAATGAGACGGAAACTGAGACGGGCCGAGGGATCTCCACGCCTTGGCTTCCTGGGCTGCAAGCTGAACCGCCGAGCCGTGATGCGGCGCCGCCTCCGCCCAGTCTGCGCCGCGGCTACGACGCCGCGGTAGTCGACGGTCGTGAGGGAGAACCAAGCCTGCATCCTGTGCGCCCGCTCGGGCACGCCGATCAACAATCTTCAACTTCAGGCAGGCGATCCCAGACCTCGCCCTCACACCGCAGTTCGAAGCCTTCCTGGGCAGCGACGCTCCTAGCGTGCTCCTTGCTGCGGATTTCAACGTGCCAGTATGTCTTCGGACCTGTGTATGTGTCGAAACGGTCGTCCTGCACAGTGCGCCAGACCCGGTAGCCGACGCGCCCATGCCTGTCGGCGACAAGAACCATGATCTGATCAATGCCGGGACGACCCTCATCCATAAGAGGACGATATGTCCCATTCTTTGTCACCGGCAACCGCAACGGGGTCCTGAGTTACGGTGCCCACCGTGGCCCTTCCAGCGGCGACACGTTGCGGGGCGTACGGCACTGTCGCAGCGCCGGGCGGTCAACCGGTCACGTGTTACGCATATGGGTGCAACACGTGGGGTGTGACAGGAGAGGCACCGACTGTTGCGCCTATGCGCGCAGGTCATCGGGGACTGCTGCATGATCGGGTGACAGCGGGGTTTATGCAGCCAGAGCTGCGGGTGGGGTCATGATGGTCTCGTATTCGACGGGGGTCAATCGGGCCAGGCGTTTCTGGCGCCGGCGCTGGTGGTAGGTGCGCTCGGTCCAGGTCACGATCGCGATCCGCAACTCCTGGCGGGTGGCCCAGGTACGGCGGTCGAGAACGGTCGCCGTACCACCCATCCCGCACCCGGCATCGCGTTCTCCGTCGCGCCGGCCGTCACCGAACTGCGCCTCACCTTCACCCTGCGCGCCCAGGATGTCGGCCCGATCGACGCCGAGCTGGAGAACCGGGGCGGCTACCGGGGTACGGACCAGCTCCCGCTGCCCGGCACCTGGACCATGAAGATCACGGTCCGGACGACGGACATCGACCAGGTGACTCTGGAGAAGGATGTCCGGGTGGGCCAGCCGGAGAATCGGGCCTGACGTGGCACCGGGCGTCTGGCAGAGCCCGGCCGGTCGCCGGGACCTGGAGGATGAGCCGAACGTCTGCACGGACGTTGACGGCCGTGGTGATCCTCGGGCTGCTGGACACCGCACGGTGTGCGTGGTGTCCGGGGCTTCCGCACGTCTGGCTCAGCGCAGAGCCTCGATGGCCCTCAGGATCAGCGTGCGTGCCTCGGCCCCATACACCGCCATGCCGCGCAGTTGCTCAAACGCGCGCAGGTACAGGAGGTCACCGGCACGCGCCGTGCGGTCCCCCTGCGCTCCGGCCCTCGCGCCTCCCACATCGACCCCGACGGTCCCCGCGCGCTTCTCGAACGGGACGGCACGGCATGGAAGGTGTCGGTGTTGCCGCCGACGCGGCCGAGGCCCGAACATTTCTGGGTCACGTACCTGCCCCGGCACCGGAAGGCGCCTCGGGCATCCGGCCCCCCGGTCAGGAGCCCCGCCGAGGTCGTCATCGCAAGCCCTGACCGGCCGAAGCGGGGGCGTGGTTTGACTCTGTTGGTTTCTGTGGCATCCCCGCCGGTTATCTCCGCCACACCTGATTGTGACGGTTACGTTTCAACAAAAGTGACGTCCGCCCTTGACGTATGACCGGACATGAGGCTGTTATTACGCCACCCTCATGTTCGGTCAGGTTGATTTCTGATTGGTTTCGACCAATTTCGGACCGGACCCCTGTTCCCCCAGGAGCCGTCATGCACAGAACTCCCTCCGGTCTCACCCTCCCGAGCCCGAGCCGCCGTACCCTCCTGCGCGGCGTGGGCGGCGCAGCCGTTCTCGGTGCCGGCATACCCCTGCTCAGCGCCTGCGGGGGCAGTGGAACCGCCGCCGACCCGAAGACCGTCACGCTCGGCTCCAAGGCGTCCGACCCGGTGCCGAAGAAGGCGTTCGCCGACATCTACGCGGCCTTCCAGAAGGAGTCCGGGCTCACGGTCGACGTGAACACCAAGGACTCCAACACCTTCCAGGAGCAGATCAACTCCTACCTCCAGGGCACGCCGGACGACGTGTTCACCTGGTTCGCGGGCTACCGGATGCAGTTCTTCGCGGCCAAGGGCCTCGCCACCCCGATCGACGAGGTGTGGCAGAAGATCGGCGGGAACTTCCCCGACGCGATGCACAAGCTCAGCAAGGGCGAGGACGGCAAGTACTACCTCGTGCCGCTCTACACGTACCCCTGGGCGGTCTTCTACCGGAAGAGCGTCTTCCAGGAGAAGGGGTACGAAGTCCCCACCACCTGGGACGACTTCATCGCCCTGTGCAAGCAGATGCAGCAGGACAAGCTGGTTCCGATCGCCTTCGGCGACAAGGACGCCTGGCCCGCGCTCGGCACCTTCGACCAGATCAACTTCCGCGCCAACGGCTACGACTTCCACGTCGAGCTGATGGCGGGCAAGGCCTCCTGGACCGACGCCAAGGTGCGCAAGGTCTTCGACCTGTGGACCGAGATCCTCCCCTACCACCAGGAGGGCGCCGTCGGCCGCACCTGGCAGGACGCCGCCCAGACCCTGGCCTCCAAGAAGGCCGGCATGTATCTGATGGGCACGTTCGTCGCCCAGCAGTTCACCGACAAGGCCGCCCTGGAGGACCTCGACTTCTTCGCCTTCCCGGAGATCGACCCGGCCTACGGCCAGGACACCGTCGAGGCGCCGACCGACGGCTTCATGATGAGCAGGAGCCCGAAGAACAAGTCGGGTTCCCTCAAGCTCCTGGAGTACCTGGGCACGCCGGCCGCCGAGGAGATCTACCTCAAGTCGGACCCGAGCGTCGTCGCCGCCTCCACCAAGGCCGACACCTCCTCGTACACCACCCTTCAGAAGAAGGCGTACGACATGATCGCCGACGCCAAGAACCTCACCCAGTTCATGGACCGCGACAGCCGTCCGGACTTCACCTCCACGGTGATGCAGCCCGCGCTGCAGAAGTTCGTCCGCGACCCCAAGGGTGTCGACAGCCTGCTCTCGTCCATCGAGCGCCAGAAGAAGACGATCTTCGCGTCCTCATGACCACGAACATCACCAAGGAGAACCCGGAGGCGGCCGCCGTGCCGCCTCCGGGCGCTGCCCCCGCCAAGAAGCAGAAGGTGCCCACGGGCCACCGCCGTCTGCTCACCCGTCGCGACCGGTTCACGCTGGGCATGATGGCGACCCTGCCGACGATCCTGCACGTCGCCCTGGTCTGGGTGACCGCGCTCGCCTCCGTCGCGCTCGCCTTCACCACCTGGGACGGCATCGGCTTCGACGCGATCCACTGGGTCGGGCTGCAGAACTTCAAGGAACTGTTCGAGCAGAACCCGCAGTTCTGGCCGGCCGTGCAGCACAACGTCGTCTGGTTCGTCGTACTGATCGTGATCCCGACGCCGCTGGGGCTGTTCCTCGCCGTGCAACTGGACAAGAAGATCCGGTTCAGCCGCGTCTACCAGACGGCGTTCTTCCTGCCGGTCGTGCTGTCCATGGCCGTCATCGGATTCGTCTGGCAGCTGGTCTACAACCCCGACACCGGCCTGATCAACAGCATCATCGGCGCCAACGAGCCCGGCAAGTACATCGACTGGATAGGCGACCCGGACCTCAACCTCTGGGCCGTCCTCGTCGCCGCGTCCTGGCGGCACACCGGCTACATGATGATCCTCTACCTGGCCGGTCTGAAGGGCGTCGACCCCTCCCTGCGCGAGGCCTCCGCGATCGACGGCGCCAACGAGTGGCAGACGTTCAAGAACGTCGTCTTCCCGGCGCTGCGCCCGACCAACACGATCGTCCTGGTCGTCACCATCATCGAGGCCCTGCGCGCCTTCGACCTCGTCTACGTCTTCAACGGCGGCGCCGAGGGCACCGAGCTGCTGTCCATCCTGGTGACCACCAACATCATCGGAGAGTCGAGCCGTATCGGATACGGATCGGCCATCGCGGTCGTCCTGCTGCTGATCTCGCTCGTCGTGATCGTTCCCTACCTGGTGAGCACCTTCCGGAAGGAGCGGCGGGCATGAGCACAGCGACAGTCCCTTCGACGACTGCGACGACTGCGACGACTTCGCAGACCGCGAAGAAGCGCGCGCCGGTCCGGCCCGGCCGCGTCCTGCTGCACGTCGTCCTCGCCACCATGGCGCTGGCCTGGCTGGCCCCGCTGCTGTGGGCGATCTACGCGGCCCTGCGCCCGTACGCCGAGACCAGCGAGAAGGGGTACGTGTCCCTCCCGGACACGCTCGACTTCGACAACTTCACCAACGCGTTCACGCAGTCGGACATGACGCACTACTTCGTGAACACGCTGGTGATCGCCGTCCCGGCGGTGCTGCTGACCCTGTTCCTGTCGTCGATGGTGGCCTTCTACGTCAGCCGCTTCGACTTCCGGGTCAACCTGGCCCTGCTGCTGGTCTTCACGGCCGGCAACCTGCTGCCCCAGCAGGTCATCATCACCCCGCTGTACCGGCTGTACCTCCTGGTGGACCTGCCCGGCATCACGATGAGCGGCAAGCTGTACGACTCCGCTCTCGGGCTCGTGCTCATCCACGTGGCGTTCCAGTCGGGGTTCTGCGCGTTCGTGCTGAGCAACTACATGAGGATGCTCCCGCACGAGCTGACCGAGGCCGCGCTGGTCGACGGCGCGTCGGTGTGGCGGCTGTACTGGCAGATCACCCTGCCGCTGTGCAAGCCCGCGATGGCGGCGCTGGCCACCCTGCTGTCCATCTGGATCTACAACGACTTCTTCTGGGCCCTGGTCCTGATCTCCACCGGCGAGAACATGCCGATCACCTCGGCGCTGAACAACCTCTCCGGCCAGTACTTCACCGACCCCAACCTGGTCGCCGCCGGCGCCCTGCTCACCGCGATCCCCACGCTGATCGTCTACTTCCTGCTCCAGCGGCAGTTCGTCAGCGGCCTCACGCTCGGCGCCAACAAGGGCTGACAACCCGTTTCAAAAAGGGCTGACACCCAGCCCTTTCGAGTCTTTCCGGGCCATTTCGAAAGAGAACCACCGTGTCCCACCCCTTCACGCCGCTGGCCTCCGTGCCCGTGGACGTCACCCGAGCCCGCGTCCACGAGGAGGGCTGGCAGTCCTGGAGCCCCAGCGGCGCCTACGCCCTCACCGACCGGCCGTACCGCCCGGCCAACGCCAACTGGGCGACCGTCTGCTACCGGCCCGGCGTCACCGTCCCCGAGGGCACCTTCCAGGGCGAGGGCCTGCTCGCCCTCGACCCGGGCGACGGCACGCCGGTCCGCCTGTGGGCGGCGGCCGACCCGACCCGCGCGGTCCCGTCGATCCGGCTGGCCGTCGCGGACGGCATCGCGGAGGTGAGCGCCAACGGCCCGGTGAAGGAGTGGACCGGCACGCACATCCAGTCGGTGCTGGGGGACTGGGCCTCGGCCCTCGGCCTCGGCGCCCCCCGCCCCGCCCCCACCGTCTGGTGCTCCTGGTACGAGTACTTCACCGCCGTCACCGAGGACGACATCGACGAGAACCTCCGTGCGATGGACATTCTCGACCTGCCCATCGACGTCGTCCAGATCGACGACGGCTACCAGAGCGCCCTCGGCGACTGGCTCACCCTCTCCGGCCGCTTCCGCTCCCGCGAGGGCATCGCCGACGCGATCCGCGCCCGGGGCCGCCGGGCGGGCATCTGGACGGCCCCGTTCCTGGTGGACCCGGCGAGTGCCGTGGCCGCCGAGCACCCGGACTGGCTGGTCAAGGACGCGTCCGGCGCCTTCCTCCACGCGGGCGTCAACTGGGGCCACGACCTCAACGTCCTGGACACCACCCACCCCGGGGCGGCGGCGTACCTGACGGACGTCTTCCGCACCCTGCGCGCCGAGGGCTACGACTACTTCAAGGTCGACTTCCTCTACGCGGGCGCGCTGGACGGCGTACGGCACGCGGACGTGGACGCGCTGACGGCGTACCGCTCCGGCATCGAGCTGATCCGCGAGGCGATCGGCGCCGACGCGTACCTGCTGGGCTGCGGCGCGCCGATCCTCCCCTCGATCGGCCTGTTCGACGCGATGCGGGTCAGCCCGGACACGGCACCGCACCGCCGCCCCGAGGCCGACGACTACAGCCAGCCCGGCCAGGACCCCGCCGAGTTCACCGGCGTCGGACGGCAGTGGCAGCACGGCCGTCTCTGGATCAACGACCCCGACTGTCTGATGGCCCGCCCGGCCGTCGAGACCCGCGAGCGCTGGGCGGCGCACGTCGAGGCGACCGGCGGCCTGATGGCCTCCAGCGACCGCCTGCTGTCCCTGGACGCGTGGGGCGTGACGACCACCCGCCGCCTGCTGGGAGGTGACCGATGAAGCCCGAGCTCAAGCTCCCCGGCATCGCCTACGGCGGTGACTACAACCCCGAGCAGTGGCCCGAGGAGGTCTGGGCCGAGGACATGCGCCTGATGCGCGAGGCCGGGGTCACCATGGTCAGCGTCGGCATCTTCTCCTGGGCGCTGCTGGAACCCGCCGAGGGGGAGTACGACTTCTCCCGCATGGACAAGATCCTCGACCTGCTGCACGAGCACGGCATCGCCGCCGACCTGGCCACCCCGACGGCGGCCCCACCGGCCTGGTTCTTCCGGGGGCACCCCGAGGCGCTCCCGGTGGACCGGGACGGCCGCAGGCTGTCGTACGGCAGCCGCCAGACGTTCTGCCCCAGCAGCCCGGCCTACCGCAGGGCGGCCCTCGGGATCACCCGCGCGCTCGCCGACCGGTACGCCGGGCACCCGGCGGTGGCGATGTGGCACGTCCACAACGAGTACGGCTGCCACAACGCCGAGTGCCACTGCGACACCAGCGCCGAGGCCTTCCGGGGCTGGCTGCGCTCCCGCTACGCGGACCTGGCGGCGCTGAACGAGGCCTGGGGCACCACGTTCTGGTCCCAGTGGTACTACGACTGGGACGAGATCCTCCCGCCGCGTGCCACGGGTGCGGTCCCCAACCCCACCCACCAGCTGGACTGGCGCCGCTTCTGCTCGGACGAGCTGCTCTCGCTGTACGTGGCGGAACGGGACGTCCTGCGTACGGCGGCCCCGTCGATCCCGGCCACCACCAACTTCATGGTGATGTACAACTTCGACGCGCTGGACTACTGGCGCTGGGCCCCGCACCTCGACGTGCTCTCCAACGACCACTACCTGCAGTCCGCGGACCCCGAGTCGGAGATCGACATCGCCCTCAGCGGCGACCTGATGCGCTCGCTGGCGGGCGGACCGTGGCTGCTCATGGAGCACTCCACGGGCGCCGTGAACTGGCAGCCGGTCAACCGTGCGAAGGGCCCCGGCGAGCTGCGCCGCAACGCCCTGGCCCATGTGGCGCGCGGCGCGGACGGCATCGCCTACTTCCAGTGGCGGGCGGCGAAGGCGGGCGCCGAGCAGTGGCACTCGGCGATGCTCCCGCACGCGGGCACGGACAGCCAGATCTGGCGTGACGTGGTCCGACTGGGCGCGGATCTGCGGGCGTTGGCCGAGGTGCGCGGCAGTGCCGGTACGGCCGAGGTGGCGATCGTCTGGGACTGGAACGCCCGCTGGGCCATGGAGCTCCCCTCCCAGCCGAGCGCCGAGGTGCGCTTCCAGGACCTGGTCCGCGCCTGGTACGAACCGCTGTGGCGGGCGGGCGTCGCGGTGGACTTCGTACGCCCGGACGCGGACCTGTCGCGGTATCGCGTGGTGCTGGCCCCGAGCCTGTACCTGGTGGACGACGCGGGCGCGGCGAACCTGACCGCCTTCGCGGAGCGCGGCGGCACCCTGGCCGTCGGCTTCCACAGCGGGGCGGTCGACGAGAACTGCCACGTCCGGCTGGGCGGTTACCCCGGCGCGTTCCGGGAGGCGCTGGGCGTGCGGACCGACGAGCTGTTCCCGCTGCTGCCGGGAGAGTCGGTGGGCCTGAGCGGGGGCGGGACGGGGACCCTGTGGTCGGAGCGGGTACGCCTGTCCGGCGCCGAGTCGATCGCGTCGTACACGTCCGGCCCGCTGACGGGTGTACCGGCGGTGACCCGCAACCGCCATGGCGCCGGGGCGACGTGGTACGTGGCCACGCTCCCCGACCCGGCGACCCTGGCCGCACTCCTGGACCGCATCCGCACGGAGGCGGGCGTGGAGCCGGTGCGCGAGACCGCTGACGGTGTGGAGGCGGTCCTGCGCCGCGGCGGGGACGCCGACTACCTCTTCCTGATCAACCACACCGACACGGCCGCGGAGGTCGCGGTGGCTTCCGACGCCACGGAACTCCTCACGGGCAAGCAGGTGTCCGGGTCGGTCACGGTGCCGGCGGGGGAGACGGTGGTCGTACGGGAGCCGCGCGGGGTCTGAGGGCACCCCCCGCCGGGGGAACAATGGGGAACGTGCCGGAACTGCCGGACGTCGAGGGATTTCGGCGGGTGTTCGAGTCCTGTGCGCAGGGCAGGGTCATCCGACGCGTCGACGTGCGGGACACGGGCGTCCTGCACGGCGTGAGCGCGCGGCGGCTGCGCGAGGCGCTGGAGGGTCGGCGGTTCACCGGGCTCGAACGCCACGGCAAGTGGCTCCTGGCCCGCACGGGCGGCGGCCAGACCCTGATGCTGCACTTCGGCATGACCGGCCGACTGGTCTGCGACCGCCCCGACACCGCCGCCGCACCCCACGACCGCGTCCTGTTCACCGTCGGCGGCGACCGCCAGCTCCGCTTCCGCGACCAGCGCAAGCTCCAGGGCCTGTGGCTGGCCGACGACGCCGAGGTCGCCCGGTTGCTGGAGCGCCAGGGCCCGGACGCGATGACGGTGGACCGCGAGGAGTTCGAGGCCGCGCTCGCCGCCCGCCGCGGCACTCTCAAGGCCGCGCTCATCGACCAGTCCGTCCTCGCCGGACTCGGCAATCTGCTCGCCGACGAGATCCTCTGGCGGGCCGGGCTGCGCCCCACCGGCCGGGCGAGCGATCTCACCCGGGCCGACCGCCGCCGCCTGTACACCGAGATGCGCCGCACCCTGCGCGCCGCGGTCACCGCGGGCCGCGTACCGCCGCGCGACTCCTGGCTCACCGGCCACCGCGACGACCCCGACCCGCACTGCCCCCGCTGCGGCACCCCCTTGCGCCGGTCCCGCCTGGCGGGCCGGACCACCGTGTGGTGCCCGCGCTGCCAGCCGGGGGACTGCTGACGGCGGACCGGTCGGGCCCGCCTCGGGACCGGTCCCGACGGCCCCGGGCCACAGTGGGCGGCGGACCCGTCGGCCTGCGAGACACGCGAGGCAGCATGGAAACCGCACCCGTCGCAACCGCACCCGGGCGGCCGGATGAGTGATCCCCGGCTCGACCGGCTGACCGCCCAACTCACGGACACGTCCAGGATGTTCGGCCCGCGACGGCGCCGACGGGCGGCGGAGGAGCTGTCCACGCTCGGTACGGCCGCCGCGGCCGCCGCGCTCGCCGAGGCGCTCGTACGCTCCTCGGACCCGGTCGTCACCGAGATCGCGCGCGGCGCTCTGGAGGGCGTCGAGGAGCAGGACGCGATCGACGCCGTGGCCGACGTGCTGATGTCGACCGGCGACGAGCTTCTCGCCCGCCTGCTGGCGCGGGCGGGCCGGGCGCCCTCCGACCCCGGCCGGCACGCCGTGGTGCTGTTCCTGGCCGGTGAGTTCGACCGGTACGCCGACCTCGACTTCGACGGGAGCCTGCTGCGCGGCGTCCATGCCGGGGCCGGGGCGGCGCTGCGCCGGCGACTGGCCGAGAAGGCGCGCGCCGGAGGACGCCTGGAGTGGGTGCGGGCGGTCGCCGACGGCGCCGTGCGCCAGGCCGGGCGGGTGTCCGACATCGAGTGGGACGCGGTGGTCCAGACGCTGACGGGCGCCCAGCGGTGGGACGAGCTGTGGCGGCTGGCGCTCGACGCCCCGGTGCCGCGGGCGGCGGCGGTCATCCGGGCGGTGGGGGACGGGCACTGGCCGCTGGCCGACGTCGACCCGACCGGCTACCAGGAGCTGGTGCGGCTGGCGAGGCGCGCCTGTGCCGCGGAACTCCCCGGCACGACCCCGTTCGGCGAGCGGCAGGCACAGGTCATCCCCTCGTACGCCGATGTCCAGTCCCTGACCGTGACCCGCGACGGCGCACACGTGATCAGTGGCAGCAGCAGGGGGGACGCGCTGCGGTGGCAGGCCCCGTCGGGAGCGTTGGAAGGCATACTCGGGCTCGGCTCGAAGCGCGTCCTGACCATGGCGACCACTCCCGACGGAGAGCTGCTCATCACGGGAGACCTGGGCGGCGGGATCAAGGTCTGGAACCTGCGCTCGCGCAGCGTGATCGGGGAGTACACCCACACCATGGCCAAGCGCAACGTGGTGCTGGGCCGCAACCTTCTGGCGGTCGCGCTGTCTCCGGACGCCGATCTGCTGGCCAGCAGTGGGTACGGCCCGAACGTGCAGTTGTGGCGCGTGTCCTCGGGCAGGCTGACCCGGACCACCACCCTGCGGGCCGACGAGCTGTGGGTGCCGTGCCTGGCCGTGACCCCGGACGGGACCATGCTCATCAGCGGGGGACAGAAGGGCAATCTGCGTCTGTGGCAGCTGCCCGACGGGGCGCCGATCCGCGCCCTGGAGGGCCACACCGACCATGTCGGCTCCCTGGCGGTCACCCCGGACGGTTCGCTGCTGGCCACCGGCGGTTACGACCGCACCGTCCGGCTGTGGCACCTGCCCTCGGGCGAGCCCGCCGGCGTGCTCACCGGGCACACGCAGCTCATCCGGGCGCTGGCCATGACACCGGACGGCAAGCTGCTCGCCAGCGCCGGCCAGGACAGCGTCGTACGGCTGTGGCATCTGCCCTCGGGGGAACCGGCCGGGGAACTCCGGGGCCACCGCGGCACGGTCGAGGCCCTGGCCGTGAGCCCGGACGGTTCGCTGCTGGCCAGCGGATCGAGTGACGGGCGCATGCTCTGGTGGACGCGCAGGCTCTCGCAGCTCGACGCCCTGGTCCGTACGCCCCTCGGCGAGGTGGACCCGGCCCGGATACGCCGCTTCAAGGGGTCGTACAACCAGTTCACCGCGGCGGAACGCGCCTGGTTCGACCTGGTCGCCGCGCTCGTGCGGTGGCGCCACCGGCACGACGTCGAACTCCTCGACGCGTCGTACGGCGACCAGGCCGCGGCCCACGACGTCGAGTTGAGCGACGACGACGGCACCTCGCAGGGCCCCGGCCGGACCCCGCACCGGCCCCGGCGCAAACGGAAGGGGAAGCGGTGAGCGCCATGACGAAGGCCACCCGGGTGCTGCGCAGGCTGCTGCCGGGAAGGGCGGACCAAAGCCTGCGGCTGCACAGCGAGTTGAGACAGGCCCGCCTGGAGATCGCCGAGCGCGACCGGACCGTCGAGCGGCTGCGGGCCGAACTCGCCCGGGCCCGCGCGGGCGCGGAGGAGGGCGCCCGGCAGCGGACCCGCGCCGACCTGGAGCAGCTGGTCACGACGATCGGCTCGTCCCTGGTGCAGTTGTCGACGCAAGGGCACCTGCACCGTTCGGGCACCGCCGAGGTGCGTACCGCTGATGTCGTGGAGGTCGGCACCCGGCTGCTGCGGCTGCTGCGTGACGTGGGCGTCGACACCGTCGGCGAGCCCGGCGCCGCGCAGCCGTTCGACCCGGATCTGCACGAGCCGCTGAGCGCGGCGGTGGCACCCGCGCCGGGCGAGCCGGTGCTGGTCCGGGTGGTCGGACTGTCCTACGAGGGGCGGACCGTGCGCAAGGCCGGTGTGGACGTCCCCGGCACACGTGACGACAAGGAGGAGCACTGATGGCGGGCCGCCTGGGCGTCGACTTCGGTACGAGCAACACGGTCGTGGCCGTCTGGGACGAGGCGACGGACCAGGGCGTGACCGTCGGCATGCCCGACTACGGGCGGCTGCTCGGGCACGGCGCCCACCGGGTGCCGGTGGTGCCGTCGCTGATCCACTACGCCGAGGACGGGCGGCAGTTCCTGGGGGACCAGGTGCTGTCGGCGGGCAAATACCATGCGGCGGGCACCTTCCGCTGGATGAAGCGCTACATCTCCCACCGCAGCCCGCAGAAGATGACGGTGAACGGCCGTCAGATGTCCCCCGCCGAGGCCGGCCGTGACTTCCTGTCCACGGTCCTCGCCTTCGCCGCCGTCGAGGCGGGCACCGAGGGCGAGGAGATCGCCCTGACCGCCCCGGTCGAGTCGTTCGAGCACTACGAGGACTGGCTGGCCGAGGCGGCCGAGCGGGCGGGCCTGCCCCGCTTCCGGCTGATCGACGAGCCGTCGGCGGCCGTGCTCGGCTACGGCGCGCACATCCGGCCCGGCCACGCCTACCTGATGTTCGACTTCGGCGGCGGCACCGTCCAGGCGGCCGTGGTGCGCGTCCAGGACGAGGACGACCGCGCGGGCTCGGGACGGTACTGCCGGGTGCTGGGCAAGGCGGGCGACGACATCGGCGGATCCACCATCGACCAGTGGATCTACGAGGAACTGCTGGCGCGCTGCGGACGCCGCGACAGCGAGGAGGACGTACGCCGGCTCAGCCGGGCCCTGCTGGTGGAGTGCGAGCGCGCCAAGGAGGCCCTGTCCGAGCCGGGCCGCGAACACGCCGAGATCAGCGTCATGAACCCGGACACCGGTGCCGTGCTCGGCATCGACCTGATCCGCAGCGGCGCGGAGCCCCCCGGCGAGCGTGTGGTGTCGTTCGAGGACCTGCTGGACCGGCGGGACCTGTACTCCCGTATCGACCGGGTGGTCCGCCGCGCCCTGCGGGCGGCCGCCACCCGCGGCTACGACGAGGACGACCTGGCCGCGGTGCTGATGGTCGGCGGCAGCAGCCTGATCCCCTCGGTGCGCCGGACGCTGGAGCGCATCTTCGGCCGGGAGCGGGTCCTCAGCGACCGGCCGCTGGACGCCGTGGCCCGCGGCGCCGCGGCCTTCGCCGCAGGCACCGGCTTCGACGACCACATCCAGCACGACTACGCCGTGCGCTGGTTCGACCGCAAGAGCGGGCGGTACGAGTACCGCACCTGCGTCAAGGCGGGTACGGCCTATCCCACCACCGAGCCGGTCCACACCATGACGGTCCGCGCGACCCACGACGGGCAGCGCGAACTCGGCATCGCCGTCTACGAGCTCTCCGGCCGCCGCCACGGAGGTGCCACCGGCGAGACGGAGCTGGTGTGCGACCCGTCGGGCGCCTGGCGGGTCCGGGAGATCTCCGCCGAGGACGACGACACCCGCAACCGCTTCTGGATCAACGAACAGAGCCCGATGTTCCTGCACGCCAAGCCGCCCGCGTCCGCCGGGCAGGCGCGGTTCCGCGTGGAGTTCGGCATCGACGCCAACAAGCGGCTGCTGCTGACCGCGCACGACCTGGTCAGCGGGCGGGTCACCCACCGCGACTACCCCGTGGTGAAGCTGACGTAGGGAGACGGCACATGGAGTTGCAGGAAGTCGAGGTGTTCATCGCACCCGACGGCACCACCAGGATCGAGGTGCGCGGGGTGGCGGGGGCGGCCTGCCTCGACCTCACCGAGGACCTGGAGAAGGCGCTGGGCGGCCGGATCGTGGAACGCGAACTGACCGCCGAGGCCCAGGCGGTGATACAGCAGCGCACCGAGGAACAGCTGCGGCGCGGGCCGGGCTCGTGAACCGGCCACAGCGGGGGCTGCGCCTGCACGGCTTCGAGCCGTACAGCGCCGCGAACGGTCCCGGCGTCCGCGCCGTGGTCTGGGTCCAGGGCTGCACACTCGGCTGCCCCGGCTGCTTCAACCCCGAGACCCATGCACGAGGCGGCGGCGAGACGTCCGTGGACGAGCTGTTCGAGCGCATCCGGGGCCTCGGCGACCGTATCGAGGGCGTGACGGTCAGCGGCGGCGAGCCGCTGCAGCAGCGCGAGCCGGTCCTGCGGCTGCTGGGCCGCATCCGCGCCGAGACCTCGCTGTCGGCCGTCCTGTTCACCGGCTACCGCTGGCCGGAGGTGGCCCGCATGCCGCAGGCGGCGGCCCTGCGCGACTGCGTCGACGTCCTGCTCGCCGGGCGGTACGAGGCGGGGCGGCGCATCGCCCGGGGCCTGCGCGGCTCCGCCAACAAGACGGTGCACCTGTTCGGCGGCCGGTACACGCCGCACGATCTCGACGCGGTCCCGGACGCGGAGGTGGTCATCCACCCCGACGGACGGCTGACCCTCACCGGCATCGACCCGCTGGAGGTGGGCGAGTGAAGAACGACCACGGCCGTACGAGCCTGGACAAGAACGGCCGGGGGCACAGCGCCGCCGGACACGGCCCCGTGGGCTTCGAGGCGGAACTCGACCTCTTCCTGCGGGCCCGCTACACCCTGGTGGTGGTCGTCACCCTCGAAGAGGAACGGGCGCTCAAGGCCATCGCCGAGGTCTGCGAGCGCGGCCGGCGGCCCTGCCTCGCCTGGGATCTGGCGGACGGTTTCGAGGTGCTCAGCGGCAAGCCCGGCAACCTGCCCGTCGCGAAGGATCCGCTCACCGTGATCGAGCAGGTGGAGAAGGCCGACGGCGACATCACCTTCGTGCTGAAGGATTTCCACGACTGCTGGTCCAACCCCCAGGTGAAGCGGAAACTGCGCAACACGGCGCAGCGGCTGAAGTTCACCCGCAAGTCCATCGTCGTCATCTCACCCACCCGCACGGTCCCCGAAGAACTCCGCAACGAGACGGAGGTGCTGGAACTCCCGCTGCCCGACGCCGCGCAACTGGACGGCGTGCTCGGCGGGCTCACCAGGACCCCCGGGATCAAGGTCGACCTCACGCCCGGCGGGCGGGAGAAGCTGGGCCAGGCGGCGCTGGGCATGACGGCCGCCCAGGCCGGCCGCGCCTACGCCAAGGCCATCGTCCGCGACGGCGCCCTGGACGAGCGGCACATCGAGGTGGTCGTACGGGAGAAGAAGGAGGTCATCCGGGAGAGCGAGGCGCTGGAGTTCTACCCGGTCCACGAGACCCCCGACGACGTGGGCGGTCTCGACGTCCTCAAGCAGTGGCTGCGGCTGCGGGAGCGCGCCTTCACCCAGGAGGCCCGGGACTACGGCCTGCCCGCGCCCAAGGGCATCGCGCTCATCGGCATCCCGGGCACCGGCAAGAGCCTGACCGCCAAGATGATCGGCGGACTGTGGCGGCTGCCGCTGCTGCGGCTCGACGTCGGCGCCCTGTTCGGCTCGCTGGTCGGCGAGGCGGAGGAACGCACCCGCCGGGCGCTCCGGCTCGCCGAGACGGTCGCGCCGTGCGTGGTGTGGATCGACGAGATGGAGAAGGCGCTCGCCCACGGCGGCGGCGACTCGGGCACCAGCACCCGCGTGTTCGGCACGCTGCTGACCTGGATGCAGGAGAAGACGGCGCCCTGCTTCGTGGTCGGCACCGCCAACGACGTCTCCAGCCTGCCGCCGGAGGTGCTCCGCAAGGGCCGCTTCGACGAGATCTTCTTCCTCGACCTGCCCACCGCCGAGGAACGCGCCGAGATCTTCTCGGTCCACCTGCGCAAACGCCGCAGGCTGCCGGGCGACTTCGACATCGCGCGGCTGGCGGCACGCTCCGAGGGGTACGTCGGCGCCGAGATCGAGCAGACGATCGTGGACGCGATGTACGTCGGCTTCCACCAGGACCGTGAGTTCACCACCGACGACATCCTCACCGCGCTCGCCCGCCAGGTACCGCTGTCGGTGTCCCAGCGCGAGACCATCGGCGCGCTGCGCTCCTGGATGCGGGACGGCCGTGCGCAGTCGGCGTCCTTCGACGAAGCGGTGGAGGCGGAACGCCAGTTCGTCGTGCCGCTGGAACCGCTCGGCCACTGAGGCGCTCGTGGAATGGCCGCCCAACGACTTGATGGCCGCCCAACACCTTACGGAGACCCCATGTCGCACTTCACCACCATGACCACCCAGCTCACCGATCCGGACGCCCTGCGCGCCGCGCTCGCGGACGTGGGCTACGGCGAGGTGGAACTCCACGACACCCCCCAGCCGCTGTACGGCTACCAGGGCGACGTGCGCTCCGACCGCGCCCACGTCATCGTCCGCCGCGCCCACATCGGCCGGGCCTCCAACGACATCGGCTTCCTGCACCAGGACGACGGCCACTACCGCGCGGTGATCAGCGAGTACGACCGCAGGAAACACGACGACCGGTGGCTGGCCCACCTGACCGCCCGCCACGCCTACCACGTCACGACCGGCACCCTGGCGGCCCAGGGCTTCGCCCTGACGGAGGAGACGACGGAACGGGACGGGACGGTCAGGATGGTGCTGCGGCGCTTCCAGTGAGCCGGTGCGCGGCTAGGCGTGGTGGTGGGGACCGCCGCTGTGGGCGAGGGCGCTGGGCGTTCGGCAGCCGACGATCGCCGGGGCCTCCTGGACGAGCGTGTCGTCGGTGAGCGCTTCCACCATGAACAGCGCGAAGTCCACCCGGCGCGTGAGGTTGCTCGCCAGCACCGGGTCGCCCACGTGCCTGCTCCACACGGGCAGGCCCTGGCTCTCGCCCTCCTCCAGGCTGCTGCCGCGCACCACGGTCCACCGGGTGTCGCTGGCGAAGATCCGCCGGCACGCCTCCACCTGGTCGTCGATCTCGACGGCGCGGACGAGTTTGCCCAGCAGGGCGGCGATCCGCACGCCCGTGGTGAACCACCACGAGTACCGGTCCTTGCCGTCACGCGTGATGTGCCAGCCGCAGGAGAAGACCAGGCGCGCGCCCGGCCGGGCGTGGTCGAGCACCGCCTGCGCCGTGCCCGACGCGTACTGCCGCACACCCCAGGGCACCAGCACCGTCAGTACCCCGTCGCACCCGGCGACCGCCCGCCGGATCACCTCCGGGTCGTTCGTGGGTCCGGGGACGACGGTCATCCGGCCTTCGAACGCGGCCAGCTTCGGCACGCTGCCCTCCCGGCACACGCCGACCACTTCGTAGCCGCGGTCCAGTGCGTGCTGGACCATGTACTGCCCGAGCTTCCCCGAAGCCCCGACGATGCAGACCTTCTTCACCCGATCCGTGCCCATGGCGCAGCCCCTCCGACGGGATGTCTACCTTATGTTGTAAGGCAAGGTAGCCTTATACTGTAAGGCGGTCAAGGTCGGTGAAAAGGAGGGCGGATGCGCGAGGTAGGCAAGGGCAGGGCCCGGCGCGGGGCGTCGGCGTCGGCGCGCACCCCGCTCAGTCGCGAGCGCGTGATCCGTACGGCGATGGCGGTCGCGGACGAGAAGGGCTCGGCCGCGCTCACCATGCGGGCCATCGCCGAACCGCTGGGCGTCGAGGCGATGTCGCTCTACCACCACGTGACAGGCCGGGAGGACATTCTCGACGGCATGGTGGACGCGGTGTTCGGCGAGATCGACCTGCCGCCGCGCGACACGGACTGGAAGAGCGCCATGCGCCACCGCGCGGCCTCCGCCCGCGCCGCCCTCAAGCGGCACCCCTGGGCCATCGGCCTGATGGACTCCCGCTCCCGGCCCGGCCCCGCGACCCTGCGCCACCACGACGCCGTCATCGGAGCGCTGCGCGCCGCCGGATTCTCCGTCCCGATGACCGCACACGCCGTCTCACTGATCGACAGCTACCTGTACGGCTTCGTACTGCAGGAACTGAGCCTGCCGTTCAAGGGCGCGGCGGAACTGAACGAGGTCACGGGCGCCATCCTGCGTGACATGCCCGCCGACGCCTACCCCCACCTCACCGAACTGGCCACCGAGCACGTCCTGAAGCCCGGCTACGACCACGCCGACGAGTTCACCTTCGGCCTCGCCCTCGTCCTGGACGCCCTCCACCCGGACGAGCCCGCCCACTGAGCCGGTGGGCGTTTGCCGGCCTGGGGCCGGCAAACGCGTCCTGCGTCGGGCGCTGTGGGTCAGCAGGTGCTACCGACGCAGATGGTGTTCAGCAGGGTGAGCAGGCCGACGCAGGCGCACGTGGCGAACAGGTTGCCGGCACTGTCCACGGGGTCGGTTTCGGGGAGCGCGTGCAGCTCGGCGAGCAGCTGGCTGTCGTGGTCGTTCATGGAGTGACTCCTTAGCGTTGTTGTGGGACGACGGCAGTGGTCTGCCGCCGCGTCGGTGTGCTGACCCTTGGGGACTCCGTGCTGTTGCGGCGGATCCGGGTCTGCAGGGGGACGGTCCATTGCCGGGGCGAGGTGTGGTGCAGTCTGAGCAGGAACGCGAGGACGCCGCTGGTGCCGTCGCTCCAGCTCGTCGAGGTCTCGCCGTACTCGTTGGGAAAGGCCATCCGGCCGTGCCGGTATGTCCGCTGGGCGAGGATGATGCCGGCCATGTCCTGGGCGGTGGAGCGGTAGAAGTCGTCGCCCGTTGCGTCGGCCATGTCGAGGAGGAAGTCCGCGTTGCCGGCCAGCCCGTGGCACTGGGTGAGGGGGCCACGCGTGGCGTGCTCGGCCACGGCCCGGGCGGCGCGGCGGGCGAGGTCGGCGAAGCGCGTTTCCCCAGTGACCTGGTGGAGCCCGATGAGGAAGGTACCGATGCCTGCTGCTCCGTGGCACCAGTACGGTGCGGTGGGCGGTTTCCCCGCCTGGACGGGCCATTGGGCCGACGCGCCGGTGAGGACGGCGTGGGCCAGCAGGCTGTCACCGGCCTCGACGGCCAGAGACAGGTGCTCGGGGCGCTCACACAGGAGTGCGGCGGCAAGGAGGAAGGAGCCGATGCCTGCGGTTCCGTGGGCAAAGCCGAGGTACGGCTTTCCCGTCGGCCACCCGCCGGCCTCGGCGGGCACCGGCCAGCTGACCCCGTCCGCGTCGCGGCATGCTGAGGCGGCCAGCTTGTCGGCGGCCTCGACGGCGCGGTGGGCGAAGCGCTCATCGCCGGTGTGGAGCCACAGGTGGAGTGCTGCCAGTCCGCTGCCCGCGGTGCCGTGGGTGATGTCGTGGCCGGCACAGGACTCCAGCGGCGCCAGCCCCAACTCACGGCCGCGGTCCATCAGGTGCTGGTCGTCGATGGCGCGCCCTGCGTCACACAGCGTCCAGGCGATGCCGGGAAGGCCGAAGTGGAGGCCGGGGCGGGCGGGGCCGGTGCCCGCCCGGCTCAGGATCCACCGGCCCGCTGCGGAGATCACTTCTGGCAGACGGTGGTCTCCGGTGAGCTCGAAGTACCGGGTGAGCACGGCCAGGACACCGGCCGCTCCCTGCTGAACGACGCACGGATCGGCCTCTCCGACCGCGGTCGACACGGGCCACAGCCGACTGTCATCCGGGCTGATGGAGCTGACCAGACCATCGACGAGCGCGGTGACCGGATCCTGCTCCTGCTGCTCGACGCCCACCCCATCGGCGCTGGTCTGCCGGTACGCCCTTGCGGCCGGTACCGCGCCCTGGTGACCCGGCAGGGCGGTGGGCGAGGACAGCGCGGTGCGCGCCCGTGACAGGTCCCAGCGCTTCGAGGGGTCCTCGCGTGTCAGCCCGAGGACCATCGTCACCAGGCTCGCAGGCAGCTCCAGCCGTTCGGCGCAGGCCGTCAGCCAGGCGGCCATGCGCTGGTCCACGCTCCTGGTGGCGGGCTCGTCGGCAAGGAGATGGGGCACGTTCCCGGTCAGGACGTATCCCGCGGTGGCGCCCAGACTGTAGTAGTCGGCCGACGGGGCCGGCTGTGCGCCGCGCAGTTGTTCTGGAGCGCTGAAGCCCGGCGTGCCCAGGGACGTCGGCCTGGTGGACATCCCCTCGACCACGGCCAGTTCCAGGTCGATCAGCCGCAGCGTGCCGTCCGGCCGGACCATGATGTTGCCAGGAGTGAGGTCCCGCACGATGCAGTGGTGCTCATGGGCTGTGGCCACGAGGTCGACCAGCCGGGCCACCATGTCGAGGGCGTCGCAACGGTAGTGCTGCCAGCCGGTGTTGAGGAAGCGGTCGATCACCCACCGGCGCAAGGGGATGCCTGGCACCTCCTCCTCGGCCAGAAAGACGTGTCGGCCGTGCTCGAACACCGCCACCGGCGCCGGGGACAGGTTCAGCTCGCGCAGCTTCTCCAGCATCGCGGCCTCGGTGCGCAGCCAGTCACGCACGTCCCACCCGGAGGCATCGGCTTCCACATGCGGCCGGGCCTCCTTGATCACCACAGCGGCCCCCGTGCGGGTGTCGGTGCCCCGGTAGACACCGCCCTTGTTGCTGTACCGGATCGCTTCCCGCACGGCGAAGCGCCCGCCGAGCACCGGGTCACCGCTGCCCGACGCGGTCGAGCCGCCGGGTGGGGCACCGAAGACGGGAAACGGCGACACCGCCCAGGAAGGCGGAAGGTACTGCCCGGTCCGCCGGTCTTCCACGGGATTGCCCTCGGGGTCGTAGATGAAGTCGACGAACAGGCCCTGTGCCGACAACTGCCGGCGACCGACGAACGATCCGTAGCGGTAATGCACCAAGCTGTCCGGTGCATAGGGGTGGTCGGACAGGATGCGCGGCCCGGCCAGCCCCGCCGTGGAGCGGTGAAGTGCATCGGCGATCCGAACGGCGGCAGCGTCACAGCGGGGATAAACCGTGATGAACTTCCCGGAGCTGCCCCTCGGCGTGCTACGGGAGTTCAAAGCGGCCACCCGGGCCACGGAACTGGCGAACTTGAAAGCGGAATCCTCCCTCAACAGCACCTCCAGCGCCCTTTCGAGCACCTCGGGCGCGGACACCTGCGTCGCCGAGACATGGAGCTTCCAGCCCTGTTCCCGCCGCGCGCCGTCGCACGGCACGGCGCGGCACCACGACTCGTCCCTCAGGACCTGCCAACGCGAAACCGCTCCGGTGCTGCGCAGGGCCCCCTCCAGCAGACCACCAAGCCCGCCGTCCGCATCACGGCCGCCCATCAGACCCCTCCTTGGCCTCGACAGACGCCGCCTGCTCCCCCGTACTGCGGCGCCCTCCACCGAGGCACGTGCCCTCACACCGCGCACGAGCCAACACGGACAAGCCATGAACCACCTGATCCAGCGAGCGGACGGCGGCGCATCCGTGGAGCTGGAAGAGCGGCTCATGTACGCCTCTGCCACGTGAGCGCGCCGGT
The DNA here is from genome assembly GCF_019219825.1 of Streptomyces sp. TRM70350. GTDB lineage: Bacteria > Actinomycetota > Actinomycetes > Streptomycetales > Streptomycetaceae > Streptomyces. Next base: position 54,978 of record NZ_JAHUXH010000038.1, read on the forward strand.
CGGCGCCGTCCGGCGGCGCGGGGTGCAGTGCTCGTTGGAGCCTGTTGTTCTCGGACGCCCGTCACGGACGGCAGGGACCGGGGCTTCTCTCAACTCCTGTCTGTGGATGGGGCGCGTGCAAGGATGTCGCCTGTGACCGGATCGTCTTCCTCGCCTGTCGCCGAGGGCACGCCCCGCGACCGCGGCCTGGGTCCCCGTGCCGCCGCCGTGCTCGTGTTCGGGTCCTCGGCCGCGGTGCTGGTGGTCGAGATCGTCGCTCTGCGGCTGCTGGCTCCCTACCTGGGGCTCACCCTTGAGACCAGCACGATGGTGATCGGCATCGCCCTCACCGCGATCGCCCTCGGCTCATGGCTGGGTGGGCGCATCGCCGACCAGGTCGATCCACGCCGGCTCATCGGCCCCTCGCTCGCGGTGTCGGGAGTGGTCGTGGCGCTCACCCCTGCCGTGCTGCGCACCGCTGCGGAGTGGGCGCCGGCGACGCTCCTGTTCATCGCGTCGCTGACCATCCTCGTGCCGGGCGCGCTGCTCTCCGCGGTGACGCCGATCGTGACCAAGCTGCGTCTCACCAGCCTCGCCGAGACCGGAACGGTGGTCGGCCGGCTGTCCGGCGTCGGCACCGTCGGCGCCATCGTCGGCACCGTCCTCACCGGCTTCGTCCTGGTATCGCGGTTGCCGGTCAGCGGCATCCTGATCGGCCTCGGCACACTGCTGGTGGTCGGCTCGGCGCTGGTCGAGTGGCGAACGCGCGGGTGGCGAACGCGCGGGTGGAGCGGCACCCCTGCCCTCACACTCGTGATCGTTGCCGGTGGCCTCGCCACCACGGTCGCGCCCGGTGGCTGCGACACGGAGACCCGGTACCACTGCGCACGGGTCGTCGCAGACCCCGACCGGGACAGCGGCCGCACCCTCGTTCTGGACGGCCTGCGGCACTCCTACGTCGACGTCGACGACCCCACCTTCCTGGAGTTCGCGTACGTGCGCGCCATCGCGTCGGTGGTCGATGCCGCGTTTCCCAAGGGTGAGCCGCTGGTTGCCCACCACCTGGGCGGCGGCGGGCTCACCGTTCCCCGATACCTCGCGGCCACGCGGCCCGGAACGCGCAGCCTGGTGTCCGAGATCGACAGCGGCGTCGTGCGCATCAACCGTGACCAACTCGGCCTGAGAACAGAAGCCGGTATCGACGTACGCGCCGAGGACGGCAGGCTCGGCCTGCGGCGACTGGACGCCGACAGCCGTGACCTCGTCGTCGGCGACGCCTTCGGGGGCGTCAGCGTGCCGTGGCACCTCACCACGGTGGAAGCGATGACCGACGTACGGCGGGTGCTCAACGACGATGGCCTGTACGTCGCCAACCTCATCGATCACGGTGATCTGGCCTTCGCACGTGCGGAGGCAGCCACCCTCAGCGAGACCTTCGAGCACGTCGCCCTCGTCGGCGAACCCGCCGATATCGGTCTCGACCCGACCGCCACCTCCAAGGGCGGCAATCTGGTGGTGCTCGCCTCCAACCGGCCAGTCGACCTACGCGCGACCCAGGAAACGCTGGACGCCCGGCAAACCGGCTGGAAGATCGCCACCGGCGACGACCTCACCTCCTGGATCGGCGACGCCCAACCGCTCACCGACGATTACGCACCCGTCGACCAGCTCCTCCAGCCCTACAGCCCGCGGAGCGGCCAGTGACCGACGGACAGCTGATCGTGGGGGTCCTGGCGGTCGGCAACAGCCGAGACGCCTACCGCCGAGTCCCGTAGAACTCCTCCGGTGCCTGCGCATCCTCGATCAGGAAGGTCTCGTTCTCCCCGAAGTCCGGGGCCTGGAAGGGGTTCGTCGTCGGAGGCGGCGATGCGGCGGTGGCATAGCGGGGCATCGCTTCCGGAGCGGAGAACAGCGAGGTCAGGTCGATGAGAGGTCTTCCATTCGTTTCGTTGTAAGGCCATGAAGTGAGCTGGCGTGCCGTGACCGGACACAGCGGTCCTACAGCTTGCTCATCTTCGTGTACGGACTCAGGATCCGCTCTCGCACCGAGCCGAAATCGACAAGCGCCGCGATTCCGTCCTCGATGCCGATCACTCGGCCGAGGCCGTACATGTCGTGTGTGACCTGGTCACCCATGGCGAACTGCTTGAGGGGCGGCGTGACCGGGGCCTTGAAGGGGCTGGTAGGCAAGTGGCGCTTAGGAGCAGCTGGCTTTGTCATTGCTACCAGTATGCGCTGCGCGTCTCCGTCCGCGGAGGCCGTCCGCAACCGCAGCACCCGACAAGAAGCCCTGATCCGCGTCGCCGCGGATCAGGGTTACCTGGCGGAGGATACGAGATTCGAACTCGTGAGGGGGTTGCCCCCAACACGCTTTCCAAATGTTGGTCTGGGGGTTCGCGGTGGGACGGGGGCGTTCTGACCTGCGGTGGAGCGGATCGTTCAATGACGTCCGGACGCAGCTGAACATGGGTGAATGAGACCAGAGCTGAGACCGCGAGGTGACGGCTGGGCGGTTCACGTCGCTCGGCGGGTGCTGCATCCAGGCCGAATTCCTACTTGTTTGATAATGTCGATCCCATGGGCGAGATTCCTTACAGCGTCGGTGAAGGGCCAGCCATCAGGGTCAGCCTCTCCCTCCCCGAGGGGACGGCGGAGGCGATCCGCCGACGGGTCGGCAAGCGTGAGTTCTCCGCGTTCATCACCGAAGCGGTGGAGCGTGAGCTGCGCGGTCAGATCCTGGATGAGTACCTGGCCGACTACGAACGCCGTCAGGGGCCGATCTCCGAGCAAGAGCAGGAGCGGGCACGCCGGGTCTTCGACGAGGTCTTCGCCGGGGAGGGGCAGTGGCCCGCCGCAAGCTGAGTCACGAAGGCACCCTCGTTCTCGACTGCGAGGGCCTGTCGAAGCTCGTCAGTGATCACGAGCCCGTCGTCGCCCTCATCGCCGAAGCCCGCAAGCGGGGCATGGAGGTGGTCATCAGCGCACTCACCATCATCGAAGCGGTGCATCGCCGGACCGACAGGGCGCGGCTCGCCTGGGTCCTGTCCGGCGTGCGGATCGTGCACATCGGCGACGAGGAGGCCAAAGCCGCCTCAGCCATGCTGATCAACGCCGGGCTGCATGGTCACAAATACGCCATCGACGCCGCCGTGGCCGAGACGGCGCTGCGTCAGCGCCGCCCGGTCGTCATGCTCACCTCGGACATCGACGACATGACGAAGCTCTGCGGCGACAGAGTGCGCCTCGTCGCCGTGTAGTCGACGCCCAAGACCCGAACGCCCGGGACGCAAGGTCGAGCGCGGCGGGGCCGGTGGACCAGTCGGTAGCACCCAGGGCCGTGAACGGCTGTGCGGCCGGACGGCTCGTCTTTCATGGTGCCGTTAGGCGCAGAAGCCGCGCGTTGGCAGTGGTCGCATACAGCTGCCGCAGCAACGCCCGCAGACCCCGGTCATACTCGTGCGAGAGCAGAGATTCCAACCAGCCGGAGACCGTCACGGCCGGACCGATGTGCGGCAGCGCTGCGAACAGCGCGCCACGCAGCTCGTCCGGGGCGGTCCAGCAGCTTGGCGTTCTTCTTCACCGGCAGCAGGCGCCCGCCCGCGGTCCGCAGCAGTCGTGCCGCCTTCGCCCACTGGACCAGCAGCGTGAGGTGGTACAGCTCCTCGCTGGACTTCGTCTTGAACGTACGGTCCCCGATCACCGGGTCCATCCGGTCGCCGGTGCCCAGAACCTCCACCAGTGCTCGCGCGTCGCCAAGCGTCACACGGCCGGTCTGGGTCAACTTGCGGCCCGTGCCGATCCAACCGACCAGCGCCCGCACCTGCTCGACGGTCCCGTCCGCTGTCTCATCCATGCCGCCCTGCCCGTTCCGGCTCGTCTCCCGTATCCCCGGATCCAGGATGGCAGCACCGCCGACGCACCCTGTTCTTCGCATGGGGCGACACGGAAGTGGAAGACTACGACGGTGACAACGCACGACGAGGAACTGCTCGCCCGAGTCCGGGAGATGAGGGAGCGCGGCAGCGCGCCGAAGCAGATCGCGAAGGCGCTGGGGCTGCGCCCGGCCCAGGCCACCGCGCTGGTCAGACGGGTCGCCGAGGCGGCGCTGGCGAACATCGCGCCCGATGAGCGGCCGGTGGTGGGCTGCTGGGTCAACGCGGGCTGGAGCGCGGGACTGGACCTGGCCGAAGCCCCGGAGTGGGCGGCGGCCGACCCCCTCGGCCAGGAGCCGGACCCGGACACGGGCGGCTTCGCCCAGATTCTCCTGGCCCGCCAGGAGCGTGCCAGCAGGGTGACCGTCACCGGGTTCCTGGTGGACGTGTACTGCCTGGGTGTCAAGAACGTCACCGACCCCGAGGTGATGGGGTCCGGATCCCTGACCACTTACGTATCGATGTACTACTCGGCCTTCGAGCACCGGCCGCTGCCGATCGGAGTGGAGCAGGCGCAGACGATCGTGCACGATGCGGTCGTCTACGCCCGCGGTCTTGGCTTCGAGCCCGCGGGCGGCTTCTCCGACGCCTCAGTGCACCTGGGTGCCCCGCCTGTCGACCGGCCCGTCATCGGCTTCGGCCGGGACGGCAAGCCGTTCTACTTCTCCGGCCCCTACGACAACCCGCGCAAGGTGGTCCAGATCCTCGAGCGCACCTGCGGTCCGGGCAACTACGACTACGTTGCCCATCTGTAGGAACGGGACGCGAGCGGCACGAAGCGGGAAACACGAGCAGTGATACCGGTCGAACAGCAACAGGAACCCACCGGCACTCCACGGGTCCGGCACACCGAGCATGAGGCGCAGGTCGACCTGCTGGCGGTGCTGCGCCTGTGTACGACGGGGAAGCTGCGGTGCAGCGAGAAGACCCGCCGCCCCAGCACCGCCACCGTCTCGGCGGTCGCCGACGTCCTGGACGGCGGTGACTTCTATCAGCACGAGGCCATCGCCGCCTTCGCCTGGCCGATGCTGCTCCAGGCAGGCGGCCTCGCCCAGCTCACCGGAGGCCGGCTGCTGCTGACCACGCGCGGGCGGGCCGCGCTGACCCGGCCACCGCACCTGACCATTGCTCAGCTGTGGCAACGCTGGCTGAACAACAGCCTCCTGGACGAGTTCTCCCGTGTCGAGGAGATCAAGGGCCAGCGCTCGGCGAACGTCCTGACCGCCGCCAAACCGCGCCGCAAGCTCGTCGGCCAAGCGCTGGCCGGCCTCACCCCGGGTGAGTGGATGTCCACCGACGGCCTGTTCACTGACATGCGCGCGGCCGGTCTGGATCCAGTCGTCCACCGCAGTGAACGCGCCCTGTGGAAGCTGTACCTGGAGGACCCGCAATACGGCAGCCTCGGCTACGACGGCTACCACGGCTGGTCCCTCCTCCAGGGTCGGTACACCTTGGCGGTGCTCTTCGAGTACGCCGCCACGCTCGGCCTCATCGACATCGAGTACGTCCCCCCGGCGGGTGCCCGCGATGACTACCGGGACAACTGGGGTGGCGACTACCTCGACCAGCTCAGCCGCTACGACGGCCTGTCCGCACTCCGCCTCAATCCCCTGGGCGCCCACGCCGTCGGCCTCACGGACGACTACACCCCTGCCCAGGCCCCCGCCTCGGCTGTCCCGGCGGGCAGGGTCACCGTCCTGGCGAACTTCGACATCGTCGCCCTCGACGGGCTGCCCTCCGCCGACACCCTCCTCCTGGACGCCTTCTCTGAGCGGAAAACCGACCGGGTCTGGACGCTCACCACCGCTTCTCTTCTGCACGCCCTCGACCGCGGGCACACCCTCGACGAGCTCCGTGGCTACCTGAACCAGGCCGCCTCGCACCCCGTGCCCCAGACCGTCACCACCCTGCTCGACGACACTGGCCGCCGCACCGGCCGACTCCGCGATACAGGGCAGACCCATCTCATCGAGTGCGCGGACGAGGCACTGGCAGCCCTCATCATCAGCGACCGCCGCCTGCGCATGCTGTGTACCCGAATCGGTGAGCGCCACCTTGCGGTCTCCCCCGACCGTCTGCCTGCGTTCCGCAAGGCCGCCCTGGCCCTGGGCTACCCGTTGGCCTGATGGCGCGAGGAGAGCCGCTTCGGGGCATCTCGGGCTGGGGCCGGGGCGCACTCGACGCGTGACCGCTGATCACCGACAGAGGGCGCGTTCGCCGCATGGGTGAAATATCTTGAATGCCAGAAATAAACGAGACCAAAACTGAGACGAGAGCATGCCAGAGCGTCGAGCCGCGAGCTGCGGTCCGACGCTCTGTTTCGCCTGTTCAGGCGGCTGCGGAGGATACGAGATTCGAACTCGTGAGGGGTTGCCCCCAACACGCTTTCCAAATGTTCGTCCGGCCGTTCGAGGAGGTCCGTCAGCGTTCTGACCTGCGGCTGAGTGGATCTAGCAGGGCGCGCCGAACGGACCTGCACGAGCCTGAATGCAACCCAAACTGCAACCCTCGTCGAGGCCCGTCAGGAGCCCAGGCTCTTGCGACGCACGCGCATGTAGGCCCCTCATGCGGTACTCCCGCCCCACCCGCCAGTCGTGGCGATGTCCCATCCTTGCTGAGCATGCCTCTGCTTGGCGAAAGCGTCGAGGTCATTGATGATGCATCCGCTGTCCAGATGGGCGCCGATAGTGATGTAGCTGCCATCGGCTT
>NZ_JAHUXH010000039.1 GCF_019219825.1 Streptomyces sp. TRM70350
GGCGAGCGGCAGGCGGAGTTCGAACAGGGCTCCGCCTGCCGGCGCGTCATGGACCGTGAGGGTGCCGCCGTGGCGGGCGGCCACGTCGCGGGCGATGGCGAGGCCCAGCCCGGCGCCGCCCTCGTCCCGGCTGCGGGCCGCGTCCAGCCGTACGAACCGCTCGAAGATCCGCTCCCGGTCCGCCTCGGGTACGCCGTCCCCGTCGTCCGCGACCTGGACGACCGCCCGGTCGCCGTCCCGGCGTACGGCCACGGTGACCGCCGAGCGGGCGTGCCGCTGGGCGTTGTCGAGCAGATTGGCCAGCACCCGCCCCAGTTGGCCGCGTGATCCGGCCACTTCGAGGGAGTCCGCCCCGACCGACACACCCGTGCGGCCCGCGGCCTGCTCGCGCGCCAGCTCGGCCAGGTCGACCCGTGTGTCGGTGGGCCGCTCCCCCGCGTCCAGCCGAGCGAGCAGCAGCAGATCGGCGGCGAGCCTTTGCAGTCGTACGGTGTCCTCGACCGCGCCGTCCAGGTCCAGCAGCTCCGGGTGCGCGGCGGCCACCTCCAGCTGGGTGCGCAAGGACGCGATGGGGCTGCGCAGCTCGTGCGAGGCGTCGGCGACGAAACGCCGCTGGCGTTCCACCGAGGTCTCCAGGGCGGCCAGCGTCTCGTTGGTGGTGCGGGCCAGGCGGGCGACCTCGTCGTGGGTGTCCGGTTGGGGGACCCGTCGGGAGAGGTCCTCGGAGGCGGTGATCTCCGCCATCTCGCGCCGGATGCCCTCGACCGGGTGCAGCGCGCGCCCGGTGACCAGCCAGGTCACTCCGGCGACGACGCCGAGCAGCAGCGGGAAGCCGATCAGCATGACGGTCTGCGCGGTGCTCACGGCGTTCTGCTCGGCGGCCAGCGGGCCGCCCGCGTACACGGTGAACGTGCCCTGGCCCGGGACCTCCACCGCCACCGCGGCGAAGCGGTAGTCCGCCTCCTCGCCGTCGATCGTCGCGGAGCCGTCCGTGAGGGACGCGTTCTCGGCGATCTCGCCCGGCTGGAGGGCGGTGGCTCCGGAGGAGTCGTCGTCGGAGTCGTCGGAGTCGTCGGATCCGCCGGAGTCGTCGGAGTCGTCGGAGTGGTCGGAGTCGTCTGCGTCGTCGTCGCCCGAGACGGCGCCCGGCTCGCGGGCGGGCGGCGTCCGCTTCTCGGGCCGCACGGCGTCCGTGCCCGTGCCGCTGATCCGCTCCAGGCCCTCGCTGGCCGCGACCAGCCTGCCGTCCTCGTCGACGACCTGGACGGGTCGGTCGTCGTCGTCCAGGGACAGCTGGTCGTACCGCTTGCCACCGGCCAGGTCGGCCGCGACGGTGCGCGCCGAGCGTTCCGCCTCGGTACCGGCCTGCTCGGTCAGGTTGGAGTACAGGGAGATCAGTACGGCGGCCCCCGCGGCGACCAGCGCCACGGCGACGACGAGGGTGGCGCCGAGCGTGGCCCGCGCACGCACGGAACCGAACAGGCGTCTCATCTCGGCGCCTCCAGCCGGTACCCGGCGCCGCGCACGGTCCGGATCAGCGCCGCGCCCAGCTTGCGGCGCAGCGCGCTGACGTACACCTCGACGATGTTCGGATCGCCCTCGTACGCGAAGTCCCAGACGTGCTCCAGGATCTCCGCCTTGGACACCACCTCCCCCGCCCGCACCATGAGCTGCTCCAGTACGGCGAACTCCTTGGCGGTCAGGGCGATCTCGTCGCCGTCCCGGGTGACCCTGCGGGCGGCGGTGTCGACGCGGAGGGGGCCGACCGTGAGGATCGGCGAGGCGCCGTGCTGGCCGCGGCGGCGCAGCAGGGCCCTGACGCGGGCGACCAGGACGACGTACGAGAACGGCTTGGTCAGATAGTCGTCGGCGCCCGTGTCCAGGCCCTCCGCCTCGTCGTACTCGCCGTCCTTGGCGGTGAGCATCAGGATCGGTACGTCATTGCCGGCGGCGCGCAGGGTGGAGCAGACGCGGTAGCCGTTCATGCCGGGGAGCATGATGTCGAGGACGATCAGGTCGTACGGCGACTCGGTCGCCCGGTGCAGGCCCTCCAGGCCGTCGTGGACGACGTCCACGGCGTAGCCCTCCGCCGTCAGGCCCTTGGCCAGGGACAGCGCGAGGCGTTTCTCGTCCTCCACGATCAGCAGCCGCATGCCCCAAGGGTCGCAAACGGAACCTGAAGCGATCTTCAGGTGGCTTCAGCGTGGCTTCAGGCGGCGGACGGCAGCGTGGTGGACGTCGAAGCGACAAGCCGACTCGGGGAGGAACCCATGAAGCGCAACATCGTCATCGCCGCCGTGGTCGCGACCGCCGTGATCGGCGGTGGTACGACGCTGGCGTTCGCGGGGGCCGGCGGCGAAGCGTCGGGTACGTCGTCGGCGTCGGCGTCCGCCGACGCGGTGAACGCCGGTCAGCGGGACGACGACGGTGCCGATGACCGGGACGACGACGGCACTGGCGAGCGCGGCGTGAAGGTGACGGCCGCGGAGGCCATCGAGGCGGCGCTGAAGGCGCGGCCGGGGACCGCGGTGTCGGCGGACCTGGACGGTGACGACGACCGTGACGACGGCGACGACCGGCGGGGCTGGGAGGTCGAGGTGCTCGGCCAGGGCACGACCTCGTACACGGTGCACGTGGACCCGGCGTCGGGGAAGGTGCTCGGTACGGAGACCGACCGGGACGATGACGACGACCGGGACGACCGGGCGGCGCTGAAGGGCGCGGAGGTGACGGCGGCGGAGGCCGCGAACGCCGCGTCCGCAAAGGGGTTCGTGACCTCGGTCGACCTGGATGACGACGATCGGGTTCGGTCGTGGGACGTGGAGACCCGGGGCACGGACGGCAAGGGGGGTGACTGGAACGTCGACCTGAGGTCGGGGCAGGTCGCTGGGGACCGTGACAACGAGGCCCGGGACGACCGGGCCGGCAAGGACAGCCGGGACGACCGGCACGACCGGGACGACCAGGGTGACGACCGCGGCGACGACTGACCGTGTGCGGGGGCGGGGGCCTCCTGGGGGCTGCCGCCCCCAGGAGGCCCCCGCTTCGGCCCTGAACGGGCCTCGTCCTCAAACGCCGGACGGGCTGGTTGATTCCGTCACGCCCGATACGAGTTCATCGGCCGCCCGATAAGGGTCCAGCTCCCCGGCGACTATCCGCTCCGCCAGCGCGCTCAGGCGGCGGTCGCCGTGGAGGTCGGCGATGCGTTCGCGCAGGGTCGTCACCGCGATGGTCTCGACCTCGCGGGAGGCCCGGGCCAGGCGGCGTTCCGTCAGGACGCCCCGTTCCTCCATCCAGGCGCGGTGCTTCTCCAGCGCCTCCAGGACCTCGTCGATGCCCTCGCCGCGGGCCGCTACCGTCTTGACGATCGGTGGGCGCCAGTCGCCGGGGGCGCGGGATTCGCCGAGGCCGAGCATGTGGTTCAGTTCGCGGGCCGTGGCGTCGGCGCCGTCGCGGTCGGCCTTGTTGACGACGTAGACGTCGCCGATCTCCAGGATTCCGGCCTTGGCCGCCTGGATGCCGTCGCCCATGCCGGGGGCCAGCAGGACCACCGAGGTGTCGGCCTGCGAGGCGATCTCCACCTCCGACTGGCCGACGCCCACCGTCTCGACCAGGATCACGTCACAGCCGGCCGCGTCCAGGACGCGGATCGCCTGCGGGGCGGCCCAGGCGAGGCCGCCGAGGTGGCCCCGGGTGGCCATGGAGCGGATGTAGACGCCGGGGTCGGAGGCGTGCTCCGACATACGGACCCGGTCGCCCAGCAGGGCTCCGCCGGAGAAGGGGGACGACGGGTCGACCGCCAGGACGCCGACCCGTTTGCCCTGTTTGCGGTACGCCGTCACCAGCGCCGACGTCGACGTGGACTTGCCGACGCCCGGAGAGCCCGTCAACCCCACGACATACGCCCCGCCCGTCAACGGCGCGAGCGTCCGCATGACCTCCCTGAGCTGCGGGGACGCCCCCTCGACCAGGGAGATCAGCCGGGCCACGGCACGCGGGCGGCCCTCCCTCGCCTGGGCCACCAGCGTGGAGACGTCCTGCATCACAGCTCCGTTCAGATCACCGACGTAACAGACCGACGCCTGCTCAGGACTTCGGTACCCGAACGATCAGGGCGTCACCCTGGCCGCCGCCACCGCACAGCGCCGCCGCGCCGACCCCGCCGCCGCGCCGCTTCAGCTCCAGCGCCAGGTGGAGGACGAGACGGGCGCCGGACATCCCGATCGGGTGACCCAGGGCGATGGCCCCGCCGTTGACATTCACCTTTTCGGTGGACACCCCGAGGTCCTTCATTGACTGCACGGCCACAGCGGCGAACGCCTCGTTGATCTCGATCAGGTCGAGGTCCGAGACCTCCAGGCCCTCCTTCTTCAGGGCCTGCCGGACGGCGTTGGACGGCTGGGACTGCAGGGAGTTGTCGGGGCCCGCGACATTGCCGTGCGCGCCGATCTCGGCGATCCACTCCAGGCCGAGCTCCTCGGCCTTGGCCTTGCTCATCACCACGACGGCGGCCGCGCCGTCCGAGATCTGCGAGGACGAGCCCGCGGTGATCGTGCCGTCCTTGGCGAACGCCGGGCGCAGCTTGGCCAGCGACTCGACCGTGGTGTCACCGCGGATGCCCTCGTCCTTGCTGAAGACGACCGGCTCGCCCTTGCGCTGCGGGATCTCCACGGGGGTGATCTCGGCCTCGAAGACGCCGTTCTTCTGGGCGGCGGCGGCGCGCTGGTGGGACAGGGCGGCGATCTCGTCCTGCTCCGGGCGGGCGATGCCGAGGCGGGTGTTGTGCTTCTCCGTCGACTCCCCCATGGCGATGTTCTCGAAGGAGTCGGTCAGGCCGTCGTAGGCCATCGCGTCGAGCATCTGGACCGCGCCGTACTTGAAGCCCTCGCGGGACTTCGGCAGCAGGTGGGGGGCGTTCGTCATGGACTCCTGGCCGCCCGCCACGATCACGTCGAACTCACCCGCACGGATCAGCTGGTCGGCCAGCGCGATCGCGTCGAGGCCGGAGAGGCACACCTTGTTGATGGTGAGCGCCGGGACGCTCATCGGGATACCGGCCTTGACCGCGGCCTGGCGCGCCGGGATCTGGCCCGCCCCGGCCTGGAGCACCTGGCCCATGATCACGTACTGCACCTGGTCGCCGCCGATCCCCGCACGGTCGAGGGCGGCCTTGATCGCGAAGCCGCCGAGGTCGGCTCCGGAGAAGGACTTCAGCGAGCCGAGCAGCCGTCCCATCGGGGTACGGGCGCCCGCGACGATGACGGATGTCGAGCCGTTCGTTGCAGAAGACATGAGCTGCGATCCCCTTCCGGCCTGCACTGGCCGAGGAGTGAACGAGGGTTTACTTCGAATGTACTGACCGGTACTCCACCCCGTCATCGGGCTGTCGGTGTGATCGCGCGCACGTTGCGTAACCACCTCCCAGGCGCTGCACTGAATCCATGCTGACGCGAATCGACCACATCGGGATCGCTTGCCACGACCTCGACGCGACCGTCGAGTTCTACAAGGCCACCTACGGCTTCGAGGTGTTCCACACCGAGGTCAACGAGGAGCAGGGCGTGCGCGAGGCCATGCTCAAGATCAACGATACGTCCGACGGCGGGTCCTCGTACCTGCAGCTGCTCGAACCCATTCGCGAGGACTCCACCGTCGCGAAGTGGCTCGCCAAGAACGGGGAGGGCGTCCACCACATCGCCTTCGGCACGGCGGACGTCGACGGGGAGGCGGCCGCGATCAGGGACAAGGGCGTGCGCGTGCTGTACGAGGAGCCCCGGCGCGGCTCCATGGGGTCACGGATCACCTTCCTGCACCCCAAGGACTGTCATGGCGTACTGACAGAACTGGTCACTTCGGCGCCTGTTGAGTCACCTGAGCACTGATGCTCGTACATATGGGCCGGTAGGGTTGGGTGCGGTCGCCGCTCAGCCTAGGGCGATCGCATGCCGGGGTCCGGGTTTCGGGGGACGAGCGTCGGGGCAGCAGCCCAAGCTCCGTCGTTGATCTGACACCATTCCCCGGGGGCCCCGTTCGGCGGATGGACGGAGCTCGTTTGGAGAGACTTGCGACCAGGGGACGGATGGGACCGCGCAGTGCGGGGCTACGAGAGCCAGGAGCGAGAGCCGGCGGCTGACGTCGACCACCTCACTCGGTTCGAAGCCGAGATGAAGCGGCTGAGGACCGAGCGGGAAAAGGCCATCCAGCACGCCGAGGACCTCGGCTACCAGGTCGAGGTGCTGCGCGCCAAGCTGCACGAGGCGCGGCGCACGCTCATGACCCGGCCTGCCTATGACAGCGCCGACATCGGCTATCAGGCCGAGCAGTTGCTGCGCAACGCCCAGATGCAGGCGGACCAGATCCGGGCCGACGCCGAGCGCGAGCTGAGCCAGGCCCGGGCGCAGACCCAGCGGATCCTCCAGGAGCACGCCGAGCAGGCGGCCCGCCTGCAGGCCGAGCTGCACGCCGAGGCCGTGGCCCGCCGCCAGCAGCTCGACCAGGAGCTCGCCGAGCGCCGGCAGACCGTCGAGTCGCACGTCAACGAGAACGTGGCCTGGGCCGAACAGCTGCGCGCCCGCACCGAGCAGCAGGCCCGCCGTCTGCTGGAGGAGTCGCGGGCCGAGGCGGAGCAGGCCATGGCGGCCGCGCGCGCGGAGGCCGAGCGGCTGACCACCGAGGCCCGGCAGCGGCTGCAGAGCGAGGCCGAGGCCGCCCGCGCCGAGGCCGAGCAGTTGCTGCGCCGGGCCCGCACGGACGCCGAGCGGTTGCTGAACGCCGCCTCCACCCAGGCCCAGGAGGCCACCGAGCACGCCGAGCAGCTGCGTTCGTCCACCGTCTCCGAGTCCGACGCCGCCCGCCGCCAGGCCGCCGAGCTGAGCCGGGCGGCGGAAGCGCGGATGGCCGCGGCCGAGGAGGCCCTGCGCAAGGCGCAGTCCGAGGCGGAGAAGCTGGTCACCGAGGCCAAGGAGGCCGCGACCAAGACCCTCGCCGGCGCCGAGGCGGCCAACGAGACCCGCACGCGGACCGCCAAGGAGCAGGTCGCCCGCCTGGTCAGCGAGGCCACGAAGGAGGCCGAGGCCACCAAGGCGGAGGCCGAGCAGGTCGTCGCGGACGCCCGCGCCGAGGCCGAGAAGATCGTCGCGGAGGCCGCCGAGAAGGCCCGTACGATCACCGCCGAGGAGACCGCGAGTCAGCTGTCCAAGGCGGCCAGGACCGCCGAGGACGTGCTGAACAAGGCGTCGGAGGACGCCAAGAAGACCACCAAGGCGGCCACCGAGGAGGCCGAGCGGATCCGCCGTGAGGCGGAGGCCGAGGCGGACCGGCTGCGCGCCGAGGCGCACGACATCGCCGAGCAGCTCAAGGGCGCGGCCAAGGACGACACCAAGGAGTACCGCGCCAAGACCGTCGAACTCCAGGAGGAGGCACGACGGCTGCGCGGCGAGGCCGAGCAGCTGCGCGCGGACGCGGTCGCCGAGGGCGAGAAGATCCGCGCGGAGGCCCGCAAGCAGGCCGTGGCGCAGATCGAGGAGGCCGCCAAGACCGCCGAAGAGCTGCTCGCCAAGGCCAAGGCCAACGCCGACGAGCTGCGCCAGAGTGCGACCACCGACAGCGAGAAGGTCCGCACCGAGGCCATCGAGCGGGCGACCACGCTGCGCCGGCAGGCCGAGGACACGCTGGAGCGCACCCGCAAGGAGGCCGAGCGGCACCGCGCGGAGGTCCTGGAGCAGTCCGAGGGCATCCGCGCCGACGCCGAGCGGGCCGCGCGGGAACTGCGCGAGGAGACCGAGCGGGCCATGGAGGCCCGCCGGGCGGAGGCCGCCGAGGAGCTGACGCGGCTGCACACGGAGGCGGAGGCCCGGCTCGCCGCCGCCGAGCAGGCGCTGGCCGACGCCCGCGAGGAGGCCGCCCGCATCCGCCGCGAGGCCGCCGAGGAGACCGAGCGGCTGCGCGCGGAGTCCGCCGAGCGGATCCGTACGCTCCAGGCGCAGGCCGAGGCGGAGGCCGACCGGCTGCGCACCGAGGCCGCGTCCGACGCGTCCGCCTCCCGGGCGGAGGGCGAGGCCATCGCCGTACGCCTGCGGTCGGAGGCCGCGGCGGAGGCCGAGCGGCTGAAGTCGGAGGCGCAGGACACCGCCGACCGGGTACGGGCCGAGGCGCAGGCCGCCGCCGAGCGGCTGGCGCAGGAGGCGTCCGAGACGCTGGCCGCCGCGCAGGAGGAGGCCGCCCGGCGCCGCCGCGAGGCCGAGGAACTCCTCGGCGCGGCCCGCCACGAGGCCGACCAGGAGCGCGAGCGGGCCCGGGAGCAGAGCGAGGAGCTGCTGGCGTCCGCGCGCAAGCGCGTGGAGGACGCACAGGCCGAGGCCGTGCGTCTGGTGGAGGAGGCCGACCGGCGCGCCACCGAGATGGTGTCGGCGGCCGAGCAGCACGCCCAGCAGGTACGGGACTCGGTCGCCGGGCTGCACGAGCAGGCGCAGGACGAGATCGCCGGGCTGCGCAACGCCGCCGAGCACGCGGCGGACCGCACGCGGCGTGAGGCGCAGGAGGAGGCGGACCGGGTCCGCGCCGACGCCTACGCCGAGCGGGAGCGGGCCGCCGAGGACGCGGGCCGCGTCCGGCGGGAGGCCAGCGAGGAGTCCCAGGCCGCCAAGGCGCTGGCGGAGCGCACCATGGCGGAGGCGATCGCCGAGGCCGAGCGGCTGCGCGCCGACGCCGCCGAGCACGCCCAGCGGGTGCGCACCGAGGCGTCGGACGCCATCGCCGAGGCCGACCAGGCGGCGGCACGCACACGTGCGGACGCCCGGGAGGACGCCAACCGGATCCGCTCGGACGCGGCGAGGCAGGCGGACACCCTCATCACCGAGGCGCGCAGCGAGGCCGAGCGGCTGCAGTCGGAGACCACCGCCGAGGCCGAACGGGTGCGCACCGAGGCACTCGCCAAGGCCGAGAAGCTGGTCGGGGACGCGAGCGGCGAGGCGGAGCGGCTGCGGGCCGAGGCCGCCGAGACGGTCGGGTCGGCGCAGCAGCACGCCGAGCGGATCCGCACCGAGGCCGAGCGGGTCAAGGCTCAGGCCGCCCGGGAGGCGGACCGGGTCACCACGGCCGCGCGCGAGGAGGCCGAGCGGACGCTGGACGAGGCCCGCAAGGACGCCAACAAGCGGCGTTCCGAGGCGGCCGAGCAGGTCGACAAGCTCATCACGGAGACCACCGCCGAGGCCGACAAGCTGCTCAGCGAGGCGCAGCAGCAGGCGCTGAAGACGACCGCGGACGCCGAGGCGCAGGCCGACACCATGGTGGGCGCGGCCCGCAAGGAGGCCGACCGGCTGGTGTCCGAGGCGACGGTCGAGGGCAACGCGCTGGTGGAGAAGGCCCGTACGGACGCCGACGAGCTCCTCGTCGGCGCGCGCCGGGACGCGACCGCGATCCGGGAGCGGGCGGAGGAACTGCGGGCCCGGATCACCGCGGAGATCGAGGAGCTGCACGAGCGGGCCCGCCGTGAGGCCGCCGAGACCATGAAGTCGACCGGCGACCGCTGCGACGCGCTCATCAAGGCCGCCGAGGAGCAGCTGGCCAAGGCGCAGGCGAAGGCCAAGGAGCTGGTGTCGGAGGCGAACTCCGAGGCCGGCAAGGTGCGTATCGCCGCCGTGAAGAAGGCCGAGGGTCTGCTGAAGGAGGCCGAGCAGAAGAAGGCGGCGCTCATCAAGGAGGCCGAGGAGCTCAAGGCCGAGGCGGTCCGGGAGGCCAGGCGCACGGTCGAGGAGGGCAAGCGCGAACTGGAGGTCCTGGTGCGCCGCCGCGAGGACATCAACGCCGAGATCTCCCGCGTGCAGGACGTCCTGGAGGCGCTGGAGTCCTTTGAGGCCCCGTCAGCCGCCAAGGACAACACGGTCAAGGCCGGCGCGACGGTCGGCGCTCCTCGATCGGGTGGCAAATCGTCGGAGAGCTAGCGCGGGCGCCGGATTTCGGTGTGTTCTGGGGCCTTTGACCAAGTCTTTGGCGTGGTCGTTGGCAAGCAGTCCTGCGGTGAGCCACTCAAAAGGGGTGTCATTCTCCAGATCAAACACGCATCCGCTCGATGACACACCGCTTCGGCCCCTAGGATTCCACCTATCACCTCACCGGTCTCATTCGACAGGAACCCCATGAGCGACACTTCCCCCTACGGCTTCGAGCTTGTGCGGCGTGGGTACGACCGCGCTCAGGTGGACGAACGTATCTCCAAGCTCGTCTCCGACCGTGACAGCGCTCTCGCCCGCATCACCGCTCTGGAAAAGCGCATCGAGGAGCTCCACCTCGAAACGCAGAACGCCCAGGCCGCCGTCAGCGACGCCGAGCCGTCGTACGCGGGTCTCGGCGCGCGTGTCGAGAAGATCCTCCGCCTCGCCGAGGAAGAGGCCAAGGACCTGCGCGAGGAGGCCCGACGCGCGGCCGAGCAGCACCGCGAGCTCGCCGAGTCGGCGGCCCAGCAGGTGCGCAACGACGCCGAGGCGTTCGCGGCGGAGCGCAAGGCCAAGGCCGAGGACGAGGGCGTCCGGATCGTCGAGAAGGCCAAGAGCGACGCCTCCCAGCTGCGCTCCGAGGCGCAGAAGGACGCGCAGTCCAAGCGCGAGGAGGCGGACGCACTCTTCGAGGAGACCCGCGCCAAGGCCGCGCAGGCCGCCGCCGACTTCGAGACGAACCTCGCCAAGCGCCGCGAGCAGTCCGAGCGCGACCTGGCGTCCCGTCAGGCCAAGGCCGAGAAGCGCCTCGCCGAGATCGAGCACCGCGCCGAGCAGCTGCGCCTGGAGGCCGAGAAGCTGCGCACCGACGCCGAGCGCCGCGCCCGCCAGACGGTGGAGACGGCCCAGCGTCAGGCCGAGGACATCGTGGCCGACGCCAACGCCAAGGCCGACCGCATCCGTTCGGAGTCCGAGCGCGAGCTGGCCGCCCTGACCAACCGCCGCGACTCCATCAACGCCCAGCTGACGAACGTGCGCGAGATGCTCGCCACGCTCACCGGCGCCGCGGTGGCCGCGGCCGGTTCGCCGACCGAGGACGAGCCGATCTCCCGCGGGGTGCCCGCGCAGCAGTCCCGGTAACCACCCGGCGTACAGCTGCTGAACACCTGCGGAGCCCTCTGCCACTCAGGTGGCAGAGGGCTCTGTGCCGTTTTAGCGTTGCCGCATGATCGAGCTGGCGGGGCTGACCAAGCGGTACGGCGAGAAGGTGGCGGTGAACCACCTGACGTTCACCGTCAGACCGGGCGTCGTCACGGGGTTCCTCGGTCCCAACGGCGCCGGCAAGTCGACCACCATGCGCATGATCCTGGGCCTGGACCACCCCACCGCCGGGGACGTCCGGATCGACGGCAAGCACTACGACCAGCTCAAGGACCCGATGAAGTACATCGGCGCCCTGCTGGAGGCGAAGGCCTGGCACGGCGGGCGCAGCGCCTTCAACCACCTGCTGTGCCTCGCCCAGGCCAACGGCATCCCCAAGCAGCGCGTGCACGAGGTCCTCGACACCGTGGGGCTCACGGCGGTCGCGAAGAAGAAGGCCAAGGGGTTCTCCCTCGGCATGGGCCAGCGGCTCGGCATCGCTGGCGCGCTGCTGGGCGATCCGCGGATCCTGATGTTCGACGAGCCGGTCAACGGGCTCGATCCCGAGGGCATCCACTGGATCCGCAACCTGATGAAGACGCTGGCCGCGCAGGGCCGTACGGTCTTCGTCTCGTCCCATCTGATGAGCGAGATGGCGCTGACGGCCGATCACCTCGTCGTCATCGGCCAGGGACGGCTGCTCGCGGACATGTCGATGGCGGACTTCATCGCGCAGAACTCGCGCAGTTATGTCCGGATTCGCACCCCGCAGCGCGAGCGGCTGCTCGATGTGCTGCACGGGGCCGGGGTCACGGTGGTGGAGACCGGCAGCGGGGCGTTCGAAGTGGACGGGGGCAAGCCGGAGCGGATCGGGGAGCTGGCCGCGCAGCACCAGATCGTGCTGCACGAGCTGAGCACCCAGCAGGCCTCCCTTGAGGAGGCGTTCATGAGGCTGACGGCGGAGTCGGTGGAGTACCACGCGCACACCGACCCGGCGGCCCAGCGGCAGTGGGGCAACGACTGGAGGAAGGGCTGACATGGCGGCGACCCAGGTCATCCGGTCCGAGTGGACGAAGATCCGCTCCGTCGCGTCCACGGTGTGGACGCTGTCCCTCGCCGTGGTCGTCACCATCGCGCTCGGCATGCTGATCTCGGCGCTGTCGAAGAACGAGTTCGAGAACATGGACGAGGCCCGCCGGCTCTCCTTCGACCCGACGTTCATCAGCTTCGCGGGCATGAGCCTCGGTCAGCTGGCGATGATCGTGTTCGGGGTGCTGGTCGTCTCGAACGAGTACAGCACCGGCATGATCCGCACCTCGCTGGCCGCCGTACCGCAGCGGGGCACCTTCCTGTTCAGCAAGATCGCCGTCGCCACGCTGCTCGCCCTGGCCGTCGGCATGGCCACCAGCTTCGCCGCCTTCTTCCTCGGGCAGGCCATGCTCGGCGACCTGAAGGCGGACCTCGGCGACCCGGGGGTGCTGCGGGCCGTGATCGGCGGCGGGCTCTACATGACCCTCATCGCGATGTTCTCGATGGGCGTCGCCGCGATGCTGCGCTCGCCGATGCTGTCACTGGGCATCCTGATGCCGTTCTTCTTCCTGATCTCCAACATCCTCGGCAACGTCTCCGCGACGAAGGAGGTCGGCCAGTACCTGCCCGACCAGGCCGGGAGCAAGATCATGCAGGTGGTGACCGCGGTCGACGACGACACCCCCTACGGCCCCTGGGGCGGGCTGGGGATCATGGTCCTGTGGGTGGTCGCGGCGCTCGTCGGCGGTTACGTCACGCTCAGGAAACGGGACGCCTAGGACAGGCCCCGGCCGTCGGCGTTTTTACCCGCTCTTGGAGGGAACCGTCAGCGCATCGGTATCCTCCTAACCCTTACGGGGGGCGTGTGCCCCGCTGTCCTGAACCTTTCGATGGGTGCGGAGCATGATCGAGGCAGTCGGCCTGACCAAGCGCTACGGCGACAAGACCGCTGTGTACAACCTTTCCTTCCAGGTGCGACCCGGGGCCGTCACCGGCTTCCTGGGGCCGAACGGCTCGGGCAAGTCGACGACGATGCGGATGATCCTCGGGCTGGACAATCCGACGGCGGGGCGGGTGACCATCGGCGGCTACCCCTACCGCAAGCTGCCGAACGCGCCCCGCCAGGTCGGCGCCCTGCTCGACGCCAAGGCGGTGCACGGCGGCCGGACCGCCCGCAACCACCTGCTGTCCCTGGCCCAGCTGTCCGGCATCCCGGCCCGGCGCGTCGACGAGGTGCTCGGCGTGGTGGGCCTGCAGGACGTGGCCAAGCGGCGCTCCAAGGGCTTCTCCCTCGGCATGGGCCAGCGGCTCGGCATCGCCGCCGCGCTGCTCGGCGACCCGCAGGTGCTGCTGTTCGACGAACCGGTCAACGGCCTCGACCCCGAGGGCATCCTCTGGGTGCGCAACCTGATGAAGTCGCTCGCGGCGGAGGGCCGTACCGTCTTCGTCTCCTCGCACCTGATGAGCGAGATGGCGCTGACCGCCGACCACCTCATCGTGATCGGGCGCGGGCAGCTGCTCGCCGACATGAGCGTGCAGGACTTCATCGCGGCCAACTCCGCGGGCTTCGCGCGCGTACGCACGCCCGACACCGAGCCGCAGCTGCGCGAGAAGCTGTCGACGGCGCTGGCCGAGGCGGGGGCGCACGTGCTGCCCGAGCAGGACGGTGCGCTGCGGGTGACCGGGCTGCCGCTGCCGCGCATCAGCGACATCGCGCACGAGACGGACGTACGGCTGTGGGAGCTGTCGCCGCACCAGGCCTCGCTGGAGGAGGCCTACATGCGGATGACGCAGGCCGCCGTCGACTACCGCTCGACCGTCGACCAGAAGGCCGGGCTGCAGCAGCCGCTGCCGCCGGGCGCGCAGCCGCCGCTGCCGGTGCCGGGACAGGGCCAGCCGGGCTGGTACGCCCCGCCGCCGCCCCAGCAGGGCGGGCAGCCGTTCGCGATGCCGCAGGGGCAGCCCGGGGCGGCGCCTCCGGGGCCGTACGGCGCTCCCTCCGCGCCCGGCGCGCCCGGGGCGGGCCGGGCGAACCCGTACGCCCAGCCGACCTCGCAGACAGCCGCCCAGGCCGCGCCGCAGACACCCGCCCCCCACGCCGCGCCTCAGCCCGCGCCCGCCGCCCCACAGACGCAGCACCAGGCCACCGCCCCGCAGACGCAGCACCAGGCCACCGCCCCGCAGGCGCAGCCCCATGCCACCGCCCAGGCCGCGCCTCAGCCCGCGCCCAGCGCCCCGCAGACGCAACCCCAGGCCGCCGCCCCGCAGGCACCGCCCCCGGCCGCCGCGCCCGCCGCGCAGCCGCCCGCATCCTCCCCCGCCGCATCCTCCCCCGCCGCCCCCTCCGACGAGACCAAGCCCGAGGACGCCCGATGAGCACGCCCCAGCCCCCCATGCAGCAGGCCGCGCCCGGCGCGCCGTACGCCGGTTACACCTCGCCGATCCCCGTCGTCCGCACGCATCTCGGGCACGCGCTCGCCTCGGAGTGGACGAAGATCAAGTCGGTGCGCTCCACGATGTGGACGCTGGGTGTGTTCGTCCTGCTCGTCGTCGGCATCGGACTGCTCACCGGCGCGCTGGTCGCGAACTCCTCCGCGGAGGCGGACCTCGGCGACGAGAACCCGCTGTCCCTCGGCTTCTTCGGGCTGCTGCTCGGCACCATCTGCATCATCACGCTGGGCGTGCTGACCACGGCGTCCGAGTACGGCACCGGGATGATCCGGACCACGATGACCGCCTGCCCCACGCGCGGGCGGGTGCTCGCGGCGAAGGCGATCGTGTTCTTCTCGGTCGCGTTCGTGGTCACACTGGTCGCCGCCGGCTTCGTCGCCTTCGCCCAGGTCGGCATGCTCAGCGACGCCCGGGAGCCGTCGGGCGAGGAGTGGCTGAAGGGGACGGTCGGCGTCTCGCTCTACATCGCGCTGCTCGGGCTGCTCTCGCTCGTCGTCGGCTCGATCGTCCGGCACTCCGCGGGCGCCATCACCATCATGATCGCCGCGGTGCTGGCCCCGCTGGTCATCGCGATGTTCATGTTCGCGTCCTCGCTGGAGGACCTCCGCCAGGCCCTGTTCGAGTACTCGATCCCGAACCAGCTGAGCATCTTCTACGCCAACTCGCTGTCCGAGTCCGGCCCGTCCGGCTGGGACCCGCTGTGGATCATGCTCGGCGTCACCGCCGCCGCGTTCGCCGGGGCCTACGCCCTGCTGGAGAAGCGGGACGTGTAACACGCAAGTCCGAATTCCTAGAACTTCGACGCGTTACGGGACCGCTGCACCCGCGTGGTGCGGCGGTCCCGCGCGTTCCAGCACGCCGTGTGCCAGTGCCGGCGGTCGTCGACTCCCGCGTGCTCCGGCCAGGCCACCACGTGCGGTACGGCGGACGGGATCAGCTGGTCGCAGCCGGGGCAGCGGTACGTCTTGCCCTCGGAACTGGCCCCGGCCACATGGCGCACGCTCCAGTTCTCGCCCCGCCAGTCCTCCGTGGACTGCCAGCCCCCGTAGCGGCCCGGGCGGTCGTCCTCGGCGCTCCGGCCGGACGAGCCGACGCCCTTGGGGCCCTTCGGGCGGTTGCGACGCGGGGACACGGGACACCTCACGGAGCTATACAGGAACCGGGTCGTATCCAGCCTACGCGGCCCGGAGAGGGGTACGCGGAAAGCGGCGAACCTCACAAGTCCCCCTCCCGGACCGTTCATTCTGCCGACAATCCGCAAATCCCTTCGCCAGACCGTGTCCTCGGCACGTGTCAGACGGTTGTGCCGAGTGGGGGAGCTCCGTGTCGGAGCCAAGGAAGCAGGAAGAGCAATGCGCGTTGGAACGTTCGTGTTGGCGGCCCAGTTCCCGGGTCAGGGCCAGGGGGAGGCGCTGTACCGCGCGGTCCGCTCGGCGGAGGTCACCGAGGAGGCGGGGCTCGACTCGGTATGGCTGGCCGAGCACCACTTCGTGCCGTACGGCACCTGCCCTTCGGCGATCACACTGGCCGCCTTAGTCCTCGGCCGCACCCGCCGTATCCGGGTCGGTACGGCGGTCAGCGTGCTGCCCACCACCCACCCGGTCACGCTCGGCGAGCAGGCCGCGCTGCTGCACGTGACGAGCGGCGGCCGCCTCACGCTGGGCGTCGGGCGCGGCGGCCCGTGGGTGGACCTGGAGGTGTTCGGCACCGGGCTGGAGGCGTACGAGAAGCAGTACCCGGAATCACTCGATCTGCTCATGCGCTGGCTGCGCGAACCGGCGGTGGAGGGCCCCGGCGGCCGCTTCGCCTTCCGTGAAGTCCCCGTCGTACCAAGGCCGTCGGAGTGCCTGACGGAGACCGAGGGGCCGGAGGTGCTCGTCGCGTGCACGTCCCCGGCGAGTGTGCGGATGGCCGCCGAGCGCGGGCTGCCGATGCTGCTCGGCATGCATGTCGGGGACGAGGAAAAGGCCGAGATGATCAGCCTGTGGCGGCAGCACGCGCGCGCGGTGGGGCGTCCCGCCGAGGAGGTCCTCGGCGCCGCCCATGTGTCGGCCGGCGTCTGCCAGATCGCGGACCGGCGCGCCGACGCGGCGGAGACGCTGCTGAAGGCGATGCCGGGATGGCTGAAACAGGGGCTCGACGCCCATGTCACGGTGGACGGCCGGGAGCGCCGGATGCGCGATCCGCTGGCGTACACCGAACTGCTCTGCGGGCTGCACCCGGTGGGCACCCCGCGGCTGTGCGCCGACCGGCTGGCGGCGACCAGCGAACGCACGGGAGTCTCCCGCTTCGCCCTGCTCGTCGAGGGCTCCGGAGATCTGGCGGCGACGGAGGAGAACGTACGGCGGCTGGGCGCCGAGGTACTGCCCCAGCTGACGTGAACGGCCCCGCCGCGCGGGAGGCTTGCCGCTCCGGTACAGATCGCACCTCCCGTGTACGGAGCGGCAAGCAAGCGGTTCACCGTCTCAGCAGTCCCGCAGCTCCGGGGACTGGTTCAGCAGCTGGCCCCGGATCGAGGTGAAGCGGGCCAGCCTCTCGTCCGCGGAAGCGTCCAGCGGGAACACCGCAACGCGGTGGCAGTTCTGGAAGGCCAGCCGCACACCGAAGTGCCGCTGCAGCGCACCGCGGATGGCGTCACTCGCCAGCGCACGCAGCAGCTGACCGCGTGCCTGCTCGTCCGGCGGGGGCGTCTGGTTGTCGGCGAACTCTCCGCCGTCCACCTTCAGCTGGGCCACCAGGGAGCTGATCATCTCCCATGCGTAGGGCAGGGAGGTCCGGACGCAGTCGACGAAGTCAGCTTCGTCGACCTCGCCTCGCTCGGCCTGTTCGAGTAGGGCCGGTGAGACGTCGAGCGACATGGGTTCTCCTCTCGCACCCCCAACCAGCAGGGGTTGCCGGACAGATGTGGGAGCACGCGACAGCGAACACGCTGTGTACACACACCGCGACCTCCCGTTTTCTACGGTAGGCAACCGCCGGTGACCGCACCAGGAGAATGCCCACACAGACAGATCTCAGTAGGCACACAATCGGCCACGAACGAACACGGGTCTTCCAGGGCGAATCGCGTGCACACCAGCCCGTCGAGTAGCGTTGCCGACCATGCGTCTCGTCATTGCCCGATGCTCCGTCGACTACGCGGGCCGGCTCACCGCCCACCTCCCCACCGCGCCCCGTCTGATCCTGGTGAAGGCGGACGGCAGCGTCTCCATCCACGCGGACGACCGGGCCTACAAGCCCCTGAACTGGATGTCGCCGCCCTGCACGCTGAAGGAGGGCACCGGCGACGAGGCCGGCGTCTGGACCGTCGTCAACAAGGCGGGCGAGAAGCTGATCATCACGATGGAAGAGGTCCTGCACGATTCCACGCACGAACTCGGCGTCGATCCCGGCCTGATCAAGGACGGCGTGGAAGCACACCTCCAGGAACTGCTCGCCGACCGCATCGAGACCCTCGGCGAGGGCTACACACTGATCCGCCGTGAGTACATGACGGCCATCGGGCCGGTCGACATCCTGTGCCGGGACGCCGAGGGCCGGACGGTCGCGGTCGAGATCAAGCGACGCGGCGAGATCGACGGTGTGGAGCAGCTCACGCGCTATCTGGAGCTGCTGAACCGCGATCCCCGTCTGGCGCCGGTCCGGGGCATCTTCGCCGCCCAGGAGATCAAGCCGCAGGCGCGCGTTCTGGCGACGGATCGGGGGATCGGGTGCCAGGTGCTGGATTACGACGCCCTGCGGGGTATTGAGGACGACAAGTTGCGGTTGTTCTGAGGCGTACGGCTGTGAGGGCCGGGTCCGTTGGCCGGGCCCGGCCCTCTTGTGTCGGCGCGGCCTCAGATCACCTGTTCCGAGCTGCTGGGGGTGCCTGCGGCGCTGGATTCCGGGGCGACGGCCGTGCTGCTGGTTTCGATGGGGGCGCTGGCGGTGTTGGAGGTGGAGGGTGACTCCGTCGGCGGTTCTGACGTCTCCGTCGGCGGCTGCGAGGTCTCGGTAGGCGGTTCGGAGGTCTCCGTCGGCGGCTCGGACGTCTCGGTCGGGGGCTGGGACCACGACGGCGACTTCGTGGCCGAAGGCGACGGCGACTCCACGGACCCGCCCCCACCCGGGTTGTGCGTCCCGCTCGGCTCGTCCGACGGCTCCCCCGCCCCCGAACCCCCCGCCCCCGGGTCCACCGGCGTCGGATCGTCCGTCGTCCCGGGCGTGCCGTCGGGGCCCGGATCCGTCGGCCGGCTGGTCGCCCCGCCCGTGTCGCCGTCGTCGTCCTGGTCGGCCGTGTCCGCGCCGAGGCTGTCGTCGCCGGTGCCCTGGCTGGCGGACGGGTTGACGCCGACCTGGTCGGACGGGCTGTCGGCGTCGTTGCTGGAGGTGGCGCCGAGCGTCACGACCGTACCGAGCACCGCCACGAGCAGCGCGCCCGCGCCGGACGCGACGAGGTTGCGCCGGGCGAGGCCGCGCAGGCCGCCGCCCCCGGCGCGTCCGGACACCGCTCCAGGCGTGGAGCGGTGGGTGACGAGGGCCGGGGTGGGATCGGGCCGTTGCAGCGGCGGGAACTCCGCCAGGGCCGCCGGGACTCCGCCGGGCGGCGTCGCCGACTCCTCGTGGCGGGCGTCGGGCACCTCCTCGCCCGCGGTGGCGCCGAGCGCGAGCGTCGTCGCGACGCCGGGTGCCGTGCCCTCCCGGTCGGTCACCAGGGCGAGGGCGCGGCGACCGGCCACGGTGCCGCGCTTGTCGGCGAGGGCGCCGCGCAGCCCGATGGAGGCCTCCAGTTCGGCGCGGGCCCGGTCGAGCCGTCCCTCGCAGAGCGCGAGGACGCCCAGCTCGTGGTGGAAGTAGGCCTGTTCGGC
The DNA here is from genome assembly GCF_019219825.1 of Streptomyces sp. TRM70350. Lineage (GTDB taxonomy): Bacteria > Actinomycetota > Actinomycetes > Streptomycetales > Streptomycetaceae > Streptomyces. Next base: position 19,400 of record NZ_JAHUXH010000039.1, read on the forward strand.
GACGTCCCCGGCGAGCCGGGCCGCCTCGGCGCCGGAGCGCAGCGCCCGTTCCCAGGCGCTCCAGTGCAGTCCGGCGGCGAACGCGGGCGCCGCGGTGCGGGCCAGCTGGACGGTTGCGCTCTCCTCGCCCTCGCCGGGCGGTGTCGTGGCCGGGACGAGGACGCCCAACGCGGTGAGGAGAGCGTCCGCCTCGGCGCACACGCGCTCGGGGGTGACCGAGGGGTGTCCGGCCCACCAGGTGTAGTGCCGGGCGGCGGTCAGGGCGTGGCCCTCGGGGTCGTCGGCGTATCCGGCGGCCTCCAGCTGGGTCTGCACCCCGGCGGCGAGCCGGTAGCGGGAGCCGACCGGTGAGATCAGCGCGGCGCTCAGCAACTCGCCCAGCGCGGCGTCCGCGTGAGTGTCGCCGACCAGGGCGGGCAGATGCGCCTGGTGGGGCACCTCGCCGCCGAGCGCCACGGCGATCCGCAGGGTGGCGCGGGCGGAGGCGCTGAGCCGGGAGGCGAGCAGCGCGGCGGGCGCGGCTCCCTCGGCGAGCGAGGGCAGGGGGACGTCGGCGCCGACGGGCGGGCCCGGCACGGCGTCGAAGGGCTCGTCGGCCGGGACGTCCTGGAAGACGCCGAACTCGTCGAGCGCCTCGGCGCCGGCGCGCAGCCGGTCACGCTGCCGCAGCAGGGCGCCGGCCTGCACGAACCGCAGTGGCAGGCCCTCGGACTCGAACCAGAGGTCGCCGGCCCAGTTGGCCTCGTCCTCGGTGAGCGGCCGGCCCACGGCGTGCTCCAGCAGCTCCAGGCCGCCGGCGCGGTCGAGGCCGTCGAGGAAGACCTCCTCGATCGCCGACTCGGCGGACGGCGCGGGCACGTCGGGGGTGGCGGAGATGAGGAAGGCGCACTCGGGGGTGGCGTCCAGCAGCTCGTCGAGCGCGGCGCCGCCGAACTCGATGTCGTCCAGGACGACGACCGCGCCGATCTCCCGGACGTATTCGAGCAGTTCGTCCCGTTCCGGGCGGTGCAGAGGCGCGCTGTGGACGGCGTGGAAGAGGTCGTGGAGGAGATCGGTCGTGGTGCGGTGGAAGCCGCTCAGGCGGACGACACCGTCGGGGGCGAGGTCCGCGCAGTCCTCGGCGACGAGGTCGAGGAGGGCGGTGCGGCCGGAGCCGCCGGGGCCGGTGAGGCGCACGGAGCGGCCGCGGGCGAGCAGCCGTACGAGGCGTTCGCGTTCGTCCTGGCGGCCGAGGAGCGGCAGGGCGGGGCGGCTCGGGCCGGGCGGGACCGGTGGGGTGGCGGCGCGTGCCACCTCGGCGCGCTGGGCGGGGGTCAGCCTGTCGGGTCTGCCGGGGCGTTCGCCGGGCGGGCAGAGTTCTATCTCGCTGCCGTCGACGGGGTTGACGGTGAGCAGGAGGTCGCCGGAGACCAGTTGCACCGTGCGGGCGAGTGCCGGCGCGTGCTGGCCGAAGTCGGATGTGAGGGAGTCCCTGGGCGGGCGCTGGCGCGGCGGGGTGCCGTCACCGTCGTGGCCGTGCTCCTCGGCTCCCCGGTTGTTCGGGTCCATAGGTTCAAGCCCCCCAAAAGCGTCGGGTGCGTCGAGTGCCCTCCCGGCCTTGCCGCACACCGCGCTGTCGCTTCTGGTCCGGGCCCGCACGAGGGTTGATCAGACGCGGGCGACCGAACCCTAAACCTTCGCTCAGTATCTACGACAGCCCGGGGGGCCACCGGGTCCGAGACGTCACGGTCTCGTGAGGATTGCGTGCGTCGGGCGTTTCGCCGTGAGCCGCCCGGTCTCCCCCGCCCCCGTGACGGCCCCGGTCGAGGGGTCATACCCGGGGCAGGGACTCCACGCCGATGCCGCCCTCGATCGCCAGGATCCGGTGCAGCCGGGTGGCCACCAGCAGGCGCTGCATCTGCGGCGGTACGCCGCGCAGCACCAGGCGCCGGCCGCAGCGGCCGGCCCGCCGGTGGGCCCCCATGATGACCCCGAGTCCGGTGGCGTCCCACGAGTCCAGTTCGGACAGGTCGAGGACGAGGTCGCCGTCTCCGTCGTCGACGGCCGAGTGCAGGACCGTACGGGCGTCCGCCGCGCTGCGGACGTCGAGGCGGCCCCCGACGACCACCTCGGCGTGGTCGCCCCTGATGTGCATATGCGCTCCCCGTGAGTGCGGTGACGTACTCCAAGACGGTGGCTGTGCACCGTCTGACTGCTTCCGTGGCGGTGCGGTTGCTGGTTGTAAGCGAACCGATACCGAATTCACCCCGAGGTGTGATGTCTCAGGGGCGTTTGGTGCTTCAGCGCTTGCTGATTCTCTTCAGCGCTTGCTGATTCAGTGCTTGTAGAAGCCCTGCCCGCTCTTGCGTCCGATGTCACCGGCGTCAACCATCCGGCGCATCAGCTCCGGCGGAGCGAACTTCTCGTCCTGGGTCTCGGTGTAGATGTTGCTGGTGGCGTGCAGCAGGATGTCGACGCCGGTGAGGTCGGCCGTGGCCAGCGGGCCCATGGCGTGACCGAAGCCCAGCTTGCAGGCGATGTCGATGTCCTCGGCGGAGGCGACGCCCGACTCGTACAGCCTGGCCGCCTCGACGACGAGCGCCGAGATGAGCCGGGTGGTGACGAAGCCGGCCACGTCGCGGTTGACGACGATGCAGGTCTTGCCGACCGACTCGGCGAACTCCCGCGCGGTGGCGAGCGTCTGGTCACTCGTCTTGTAGCCCCGTACGAGTTCGCACAGCTGCATCATCGGCACCGGCGAGAAGAAGTGCGTGCCGACGACCCGCTCGGGGCGCTCCGTCACGGCCGCGATCTTGGTGATCGGGATGGCGGAGGTGTTGGAGGCGAGCACGGTGTCCGGGCGCACGATCTTGTCGAGGGTGCGGAAGATCTCGTGCTTGACGTCCAGCTTCTCGAAGACGGCCTCGACGACGATGTCCGCGTCGGCGGCGGCGTCCAGGTCGGTGGTCGCGGTGATCCGGGCGAGAGCGGCCTCGGCGTCGTGCGCCTCCAGCTTGCCCTTGCTGACGAACTTGTCGTACGAGGCCCTGATGCCGTCGGTGCCACGCCCCAGCGCCTCGTCGGTGACGTCGCGCAGGACGACGTCCCAGCCCGCCTGGGCGGAGACCTGGGCGATGCCGGAACCCATGAGACCGGCCCCGATGACGGCGAGCTTCCGTGCCACTGTGCGACTCCCCTGGTACGCGCTGTCGTTCTTCTCTCGGGCGGACACTAGCGCTCGTGAGGGCCGGTGTGACCGGTAAGTAACGCGCGTCACGTCTCACATGACGGACATCACACCGGCACGGCTCATCGGGCGCCCCGTACGGCGTAGTTGGGCACCTGGCCGATGACGCCGGGCCCGGCGTGGCCGGACGTGACTACGCTGGCCTCATGGTCAATCTGACGCGCATCTACACCCGCACCGGCGACCAGGGCACCACCGCCCTCGGTGACATGAGCCGGGTCGCCAAGACGGATCTGCGGATCTCGGCCTACGCGGACGCCAACGAGGCCAACGCGGTGATCGGTACGGCGATCGCGCTGGGCAACCTGGACGAGGAGGTCGTCAAGGTCCTCACCCGCGTGCAGAACGACCTGTTCGACGTGGGTGCGGACCTGTCGACGCCGGTGGTGGAGAAGCCTCAGTTCCCGCCGCTGCGGGTCGAGCAGTTCTACATCGACCGTCTGGAGGCGGACTGCGACCGCTTCAACGAACGGCTGGAGAAGCTCCGCTCCTTCATCCTGCCGGGCGGCACCCCGGGCGCCGCCCTGCTCCACCAGGCCTGCACGGTCGTACGCCGGGCGGAACGCTCGACGTGGGCCGCCCTGGAGGTGCACGGGGAGACCATGAACCCTCTGACGGCCACCTACCTCAACCGGCTATCGGACCTGCTCTTCATCCTTGCGCGGACGGCCAACAAGGATGTCGGTGACGTGCTCTGGGTCCCGGGCGGGGAGCGCTGACTTCTCCTCGCGGGGCGCCTTCTTCGGCCAGATCGCGTACGACAGCGCGATCAGGCCGTGGATGCCGGCCGCACGCCAGGCGATGAAGATCCAGCTCTCCAGGGAGCCGGTGCGGCTCGGGTCGTCCACGTACCACATGGCGGTCAGCAGCAGCACGCTCGCCACCGCGGCGGCGACGACCGTACCGAGCCAGACCCTGCCCTCGTGCCGGGCACGGGCCATCCCGTGGCGCGGCGGCCGCACGGGCGGCGCGGCACCGCCGAAGCGGTGGGCGGCGTGCCCGTCGAGCCACTTCACCGTGCGGTGACCGTGACCGACGGTGTAGCCGATGTAGACGGCCGCCAGGCCGTGCTTCCAGCTCGGGTCGGCGCCGTTCTTGAGGTCGATCGCGGTGGCGACCAGCAGGACGACCTCCAGCAACGGTTCGAGCAACAGCAGCCCCAGCCCCGTACGGCGCATCCGCAGCACGTAGCGGAAGAACAGCCCCGCGGCCAGCAGCACCCAGAAGCCGACCTCGCAGACGATGATCAGCGTGACGATCACGGCACACTCCTCTCGGTCACCCTCAAGGCTCCCGTCCGGATCCGCCGGAATCGTCGTCGCCGGTGACGAACCGCCACTGCATCCTTCGATGTACGCGCGGACCGTTCGCCAGGATCAGGCGCCGGGCGCGTCCGCCGTGTTGGATGGTGCCATGGCCGTACGACTGCCCCGCCCGCACCGTTTCGACGTGTACGTCGGGCTGGTGGGCCTGCTCGGCGGGCTGCTGCTGTGGGGCATCGGCCTCGGCGTCCGTCCGGCCGGCGAGCCGATCGTGCTGTGGTCCGGGCGCTGGGCCCTGCTGGTGCCGCTGGCCGTGATGGCGGGCTGTGAGGTGCTGCGCCGGGCCGCCCCGCGCACCGCCCTGCTGACCGCCACGGCCGCGCTGACCCTGGACACCGTCACGCAGGGCAGCCTGGTGACCGTCCTGATGTACACCGACGTGATGTACGCGGCCGTTCTGTACGGCACGCCCGCCTCGGCCCGCCGCATTCCCCGGATCACCGGCCTGCTCTCGGTGGCCGGGGCGATCGTGCCGTTCGCGATGTGGCGGGTGCCGGAGGCCCTGCTGATCGGTGTGGCCATCGGCATCGTCGCGTTCGCGCCCGCGAGCACCGGCCTGATCGTGCGCAACCACCGTGAGGCCGCCGAGGCCGCCCGGCTGCGCGCCGAGCAGACCGCGCTGCTCGCCGAGATGGACCGCGTCCAGGCCGTCACCGCCGAACGCGCCCGGATGGCGCGCGAGTTGCACGACATGGTCGCCAACCATCTCTCCGCGATCGCCATCCACTCCACGGCCGCGCTCTCCCTCGACGACCCGGACACCACCAGGCAGGCCCTCGGTGTCATCCGCGACAACAGCGTCGAGGGGCTCGCGGAGATGCGCCGCCTGATCGGCATCCTGCGGGACGACAGCGGCGACACCGAACCGGCCCCGTCCCCCACCCTCGACGGCCTGGGCGCCCTCGTCGACACCGCACGCGCCAACGGCCTCGGCGTCACCCTCGCCGCCGAGCACGGCGAGGGGCTGCCCGCGCCGGTGGAGCTCGCGGCGTACCGGATCGTGCAGGAGTCCCTCACCAACGCCCTCAAGCACGCCGGCCCCGGCCGGGTCACGGTCGCGCTGCGGCAGCGGGACGGCTCGCTGGACATCACCGTGACCAGCCCGTACGGCGACCGGGACGGGCCCCGGGCGCCCGGCTCCGGCGCCGGGCTGGTGGGGATGCGGGAGCGGGCCGCCCTGCTGGACGGCCGCTTCGAGGCGGGGCCGGAGGACTCACCCGGGGGCAAGATCTGGGCCGTACGGGTCACCCTGCCCATCACCGAAGGAGGGACCGAATGATCCGCGTGCTCGTCGCCGAGGACCAGTCCGCCGTGCGCTCCGGGCTCGTGCTCATCCTGCGCAGCGTGCCCGACATCGACGTGGTCGGCGAGGCGTCCGACGGCGAGCGGGCGGTGGAGCTGGCCCGTGAACTGCGGCCGGACCTGGTGCTGATGGACATTCAGATGCCGCGGCTGGACGGGGTGTCGGCGACCCGGCAGCTGGTGGCGGAGGGGCTGGCCGATGTCCTGGTGCTGACCACCTTCGACCTCGACGAATATGTGTTCGGCGCGCTGCGCGCCGGCGCCTGCGGGTTCCTGCTGAAGAACACGGATGCGATGGATCTGCTGGAGGCGGTGCGGACGGTGGCGCGCGGGGAGGGCCTGATCTCACCGGCGGTCACGCGCCGGCTGATCGCCGAGTTCGCCGCCAAGCCGGTACGGGAGCCGAAGGCCGACCCCGCGGTGCTGGACACCCTCACCCGGCGCGAGCGCGAGGTGCTGTCCTGTCTCGGCGAGGGGCTGTCCAACGCCGATGTCGCGGCCCGCCTCGACATGGCGGAGGCGACGGTGAAGACGCACGTCAGCCGGTTGCTGGGGAAGCTGGGGCTGCACAGCCGGGTCCAAGCGGCCGTACTGGCTCAGGAGTTGGGGATCCGACACACACATGGGGACAGTGGTCCAGACCTATTGACCTAAGGTCCAGACCTTTCTATTCTCGCGGCACTGTGGGCCTGATGGCTCAGTCATGCCCCCGACAACCCCATAAGGAGGCGCAGCATGCGCTTCAGACACCGAGCCGCGGCAGGGTTCGCGACCCTGCTGCTCCCGCTGGCCGGTCTGGTCGGTCTCGCCAGTCCCGCCCAGGCCGCCACCGAAGCCACCGCCACCTACGCCAAGACCCAGGACTGGGGCACCGGCTTCGAGGGCAAGTGGACCGTCAAGAACACCGGCACCACCACCATCAGCTCCTGGACCGTGGAGTGGGACTTCCCCTCCGGGACGTCCGTCACCTCCGCCTGGGACGCCGACGTCACCTCCTCCGGCACCCACTGGACCGCCAAGAACAAGTCCTGGAACGGCACCCTCGCCCCCGGCGCCTCCGTCTCCTTCGGCTTCAACGGCACCGGCTCCGGCGCCCCCGCCAACTGCAAGCTGAACGGCGGCAGCTGTGACGGCGGCGGCTCGGTGCCCGGCGACAACCCGCCGAGCGCCCCCGGCACCCCCTCCGCCTCCGACATCACGAACACCTCGGTGAAGCTCACCTGGAGCGCCGCCACCGACGACAACGGCATCAAGAACTACGACGTCCTGCGCGACGGCACCAAGGTCGCCACCGTCACCGGCACGACCTACACGGACACCAATCTGACCGCCGGTACCGACTACTCGTACACCGTCCAGGCCCGGGACACCGCCGACCAGACCGGCCCGGTCTCCGGCGCCCGCGCGGTCCGCACCACCGGCGGCGGCACCGACCCCGGCCCGCAGCCCGGCGAGAAGATCAACCTCGGCTACTTCACCGAGTGGGGCGTCTACGGCCGCAACTACCACGTCAAGAACCTGGTGACCTCGGGCTCCGCCGCGAAGATCACGCACATCAACTACGCGTTCGGCAACGTCAAGAACGGCCAGTGCGTCCTCGACGACGCCTACGCCGCCACCGACAAGGCCTACACCGCCGACCAGTCCGTCAGCGGCGTCGCCGACACCTGGGACCAGCCGCTGCGCGGCAACTTCAACCAGCTGCGCCAGCTGAAGGCCACGTACCCGCACATCAAGGTGCTGTGGTCGTTCGGCGGCTGGACCTACTCCGGCGGCTTCGGCCAGGCCGCGCAGAACCCGGCCGCGTTCGCCAAGTCCTGCAAGGCCGTCGTGGAGGACCCGCGCTGGGCCGACGTCTTCGACGGCATCGACATCGACTGGGAGTACCCGAACGCCTGCGGCCTGACCTGCGACACCTCGGGCCCGGCGGCGTTCCGGAACCTGATGCAGGCGCTGCGCGCCGAGTTCGGCTCGAACTACCTGGTCACCGCGGCCATCACCGCCGACGGCTCCTCCGGCGGCAAGCTCGACGCGGCCGACTACGGCGGCGCCGCCCAGTACCTCGACTGGTACAACGTGATGACGTACGACTACTTCGGCGCCTGGGACAGGACCGGCCCCACCGCCCCGCACTCGCCGCTGACGTCGTACTCCGGCATCCCGAAGGAGGGCTTCACCTCCGCCGCCGCCATCGCCAAGCTCAAGGCGAAGGGCGTCCCGGCGAGCAAGCTGCTGCTCGGCATCGGCTTCTACGGCCGCGGCTGGACCGGCGTCACCCAGTCCGCCCCCGGCGGCACGGCGACCGGCGCGGCGCCGGGCACGTACGAGGCGGGCATCGAGGACTACAAGGTGCTGAAGACCTCCTGCCCGGCCACCGGCACCATCGCCGGGACCGCGTACGCGCACTGCGGCAGCAACTGGTGGTCGTACGACACCCCGTCGACGATCGCCGGGAAGATGACCTGGGCCAAGAACCAGGGTCTGGGCGGCGCGTTCTTCTGGGAGTTCAGCGGTGACACCGGCAACGGTGAACTGGTGAGCGCCATCAGCAACGGGCTGAAGTAGCCCTGTCGAACAAGCCTTAAGCGACGTTGACGCGCTGACCGGGCGGGGCTGCCTCGAGCCACGCGAGGAAACCAGTCAGCGCGTCTTCGCTCATGGCGAGCTCCAGGCGCGTGCCCCGGTGCAGACAGGCGAGGATCACCGAGTCGGAGAGCAGCGCCAGCTCCTCCTCGCCCTCCGGGAGCCGGCGGCCGGCCACCTCGATCGCGGAGCGCTCCAGGATGCGGCGCGGGCGGGGGGCGTAGGAGAAGACGCGGAACCACTCCACGCGGTCGCCGTTGTAGCGGGCCACACCGTAGGCCCAGCCCTTGCCGCCGGTGTCGGGTTTCTCCGGCACGTCCCAGCGCAGGGAGCAGTCGAAGGTGCCGCCGGAGCGCTGGATCAGCCTGCGGCGCAGGCCGAAGACGAACAGACCCAGCACCACCAGGGCGACGACGATTCCGCACACAGTCAGAGCGAGGACCATCGACACCGACCTCCTCGTCTCCTAGGTAACGGAACGTACAAAACACCCATATCTGCCTCAGCCGCGGTCAGCTCCGGATTGCTCCGGTGCCGACCGCGGCTGAGTGACGTCATCGCACGCCGGGGTGGGTCAACGCGCCGCCGACGCGGCACGAAGCCGGACGTCCGCACGACGCTGGGCCTCGGCGTCGTCCTCCGCCTTCGCGCGCTCCAGCTCCTGCTCGACGCGCTTGACGTCGATCTCGTCGGCCAGCTCGGCGACCTCGGCCAGCAGCGACAGCTTGTTGTCGGCGAATGAGACGAAACCGCCGTGCACCGCGGCGACGACCGTTCCACCGTCACTCGTACGGATGGTCACCGGGCCCGACTCCAGCACACCGAGCAGCGGCTGGTGACCGGGCATGACGCCGATGTCGCCGGACGTGGTGCGCGCGACGACCAGGGTGGCCTCACCGGACCAGACCTGGCGGTCCGCGGCGACCAGCTCGACGTGCAGCTCAGCAGCCAAGGGTGGCTCCTCGGGTCACCACCCGGCGGTTCTGCCGGGTGTTGGTTACAAGTCTAATAGGCGTGGCAGAGGGGGCGGGACGACCCCGCCCCCTCACGACACGAGCACGAGGGCCCGGGTCAGGAGACGCCCAGCTCCTTCGCGTTCTTCTTCAGGTCCTCGATACCGCCGCACATGAAGAACGCCTGCTCGGGGAAGTGGTCGTACTCACCGTCGCAGATCGCGTTGAACGCGGCGATCGACTCGTCCAGCGGCACGTCCGAACCGTCCACGCCGGTGAACTGCTTGGCGACGTGGGTGTTCTGCGACAGGAAGCGCTCCACGCGACGGGCACGGTGGACGACGAGCTTGTCCTCCTCGCCGAGCTCGTCGATACCGAGGATCGCGATGATGTCCTGGAGGTCCTTGTACTTCTGCAGGATGTTCTTCACGCGCATGGCCGCGTTGTAGTGGTCCTGCGAGATGTAGCGCGGGTCCAGGATCCGGGACGTGGAGTCCAGCGGGTCCACGGCCGGGTAGATGCCCTTCTCGGAGATCGGACGGGACAGCACCGTCGTCGCGTCGAGGTGGGCGAAGGTGGTGGCTGGGGCCGGGTCGGTCAGGTCGTCCGCGGGGACGTAGATCGCCTGCATGGAGGTGATCGAGTGACCGCGGGTCGAGGTGATGCGCTCCTGGAGGAGACCCATCTCGTCGGCCAGGTTCGGCTGGTAGCCCACCGCGGAGGGCATACGGCCGAGCAGGGTCGACACCTCGGAACCGGCCTGCGTGAAGCGGAAGATGTTGTCGATGAAGAACAGCACGTCCTGCTTCTGCACATCGCGGAAGTACTCCGCCATGGTCAGACCGGCGAGGGCCACGCGCAGACGGGTGCCCGGAGGCTCGTCCATCTGACCGAAGACCAGTGCGGTCTTGTCGATGACGCCCGACTCCGACATCTCCTCGATGAGGTCGTTGCCCTCACGGGTGCGCTCACCGACACCGGCGAACACGGAGACACCGTCGTGGTTGTTGGCGACGCGGTAGATCATCTCCTGGATGAGCACCGTCTTGCCGACGCCGGCACCACCGAACAGACCGATCTTTCCACCCTTGACGTACGGGGTGAGAAGGTCGATGACCTTGACGCCGGTCTCGAACATCTCGGTCTTCGACTCGAGCTCGTCGAAGTTCGGCGCCTTGCGGTGGATGGACCAGCGCTCACCGTCGTAGGACTCGTCGACGTTCAGCACCTCACCGAGGGTGTTGAACACCTTGCCCTTGGTGAAGTCGCCGACCGGGACGGTGATGCCCGTGCCGGTGTCGGTGACCGCGGCCTGGCGGACCAGACCGTCGGTGGGCTGCATCGAGATCGCGCGGACCAGGCCGTCACCCAGGTGCTGGGCGACCTCCAGGGTCAGCGTCTTCTTCTCGCCCGCGTTGGCCGGGTCGGAGACCTCGACGTGAAGGGCGTTGTAGATGTCCGGCATCGCGTCGACGGGGAACTCCACGTCGACGACCGGGCCGATGACCCGCGCGACGCGGCCCGTCGCCGTGGCCGTCTCAACAGTGGTGGTCATGATCAGTCACTCCCCGCGGTCGCGTCGGCCAGGGCACTCGCGCCACCGACGATCTCGCTGATTTCCTGGGTGATTTCGGCCTGGCGGGCCTGGTTGGCAAGCCGGGTGAGCGTCTCGATCAGCTCACCGGCGTTGTCCGTCGCCGACTTCATCGCGCGCCGCGTGGCGGCGTGCTTGGAGGCGGCCGACTGGAGCAGCGCGTTGTAGATCCGGCTCTCGACGTACCGCGGCAGCAGGGCGTCCAGGACGTCCTCGGCCGACGGCTCGAAGTCGTACAGCGGGAGGATCTCGCCCTTGGGCTTGGCCTCCGCGGCGACCTCGTCGAGGCTGAGCGGCAGCAGGCGCGCGCCCAGCGCCGTCTGCGTCATCATCGACACGAACTCGGTGTAGACGATGTGGAGCTCGTCCACGCCGCCGTCCGCCGTGTCCTTCTCGATGGCCTCGATCAGCGGAGCCGCGACCTTCTTGGCGTCCGCGTACGAGGGCTCGTCGGTGAAGCCGGTCCACGACTCCGCGATCCTGCGCTCACGGAAGTTGTAGTGGGCGACACCGCGCCGGCCGACGATGTAGGTGTCGACCTGCTTGCCCTCGCGCTCCAGCTGCTCGGTGAGCTGCTCCGCCGCCTTGATGGCGTTGGAGTTGAACGCACCGGCCAGACCCCGGTCGCTGGTCAGCAGCAGCACCGCGGACCGGGTGACCGTCTCGGCCTGGGTGGTCAGCGGGTGCTTGGTGTTCGACCCGGTGCCGACCGCCGTGACCGCGCGGGTCAGTTCCTGCGCGTACGGCGTGGAGGCCGCCACCTTGCGCTGCGCCTTGACGACGCGCGAGGCGGCGATCATCTCCATCGCCTTGGTGATCTTCTTGGTCGCGGTGACGGATCGGATGCGACGCTTGTAGACCCGGAGCTGGGCTCCCATGAGTCAGGTCCCTTCCTTACGTCACTTGGCGGCAGCGGCCAGGGTGTCCTCGCCGAGGAGCTTGCCGTCGGAGGTCTCGAACTGCTTCTTGAACTCCGCGATGGCGTCCGCGATGGCGGTGAGGGTGTCGTCCGACATCTTGCCGCCCTCCTTGATGGAGGTCATGAGGCCCTGCTCCTTGCGGTGCAGGTACTCCAGGAGCTCCTTCTCGAAGCGGCGGATGTCGGCGACCGGCACCTCGTCCATCTTGCCGGTGGTGCCGGCCCAGATGGAGACGACCTGGTCCTCGGTGGACATCGGCTGGTACTGAGCCTGCTTCAGCAGCTCGACCATGCGCTGACCACGCTCCAGCTGCGCCTTCGACGCGGCGTCCAGGTCGGAACCGAAGGCGGCGAACGCCTCCAGCTCACGGAACTGCGCGAGGTCCACGCGGAGACGACCGGAGACCTGCTTCATCGCCTTGTGCTGCGCGGAACCACCGACTCGGGAGACGGAGATACCGACGTTCAGCGCGGGGCGCTGACCGGCGTTGAACAGGTCCGACTCCAGGAAGCACTGGCCGTCGGTGATGGAGATGACGTTGGTCGGGATGAACGCCGAGACGTCGTTGGCCTTGGTCTCGACGATCGGCAGACCGGTCATCGAACCGGCGCCCATGTCGTCGGAGAGCTTGGCGCAGCGCTCCAGCAGCCGGGAGTGCAGGTAGAAGACGTCACCCGGGTAGGCCTCGCGGCCCGGCGGGCGGCGCAGCAGCAGGGACACGGCGCGGTAGGCGTCGGCCTGCTTCGAAAGGTCGTCGAAGATGATCAGGACGTGCTTGCCCTCGTACATCCACTGCTGGCCGATGGCCGAGCCGGTGTACGGCGCCAGGTACTTGAAGCCGGCCGGGTCGGACGCCGGGGCGGCGACGATGGTCGTGTACTCCAGCGCGCCGTTCTCCTCCAGCGCGCGGCGGACCGACGCGATGGTGGAGCCCTTCTGGCCGATGGCGACGTAGATGCAGCGGACCTGCTTGTTCGGGTCGCCGGTGCGCCAGTTGTCGCGCTGGTTGATGATCGTGTCGACGGCCAGGGCGGTCTTGCCGGTCTGGCGGTCACCGATGATCAGCTGACGCTGACCGCGGCCGATCGGGGTCATCGCGTCGACGGCCTTGTAGCCGGTCTCCATCGGCTCGTGCACCGACTTGCGCTGCATGACCGTGGGAGCCTGCAGCTCAAGGGCGCGGCGACCCGAGGTCTCGATCTCGCCGAGGCCGTCGATCGGGTTGCCGAGGGGGTCGACCACGCGGCCGAGGTAGCCCTCGCCGACCGCGACGGAGAGGACCTCACCGGTGCGGGTGACCGGCTGACCCTCCTCGATGCCGCTGAACTCACCGAGGACGATGGCACCGATCTCGCGCTCCTCGAGGTTGAGGGCGAGGCCGAGGGTGCCGTCCTCGAACTTCAGCAGTTCGTTGGCCATGGCCGAGGGAAGACCCTCGACCTTCGCGATGCCGTCGCCGGCAAGGGTGACCGTACCGACCTCCTCGCGCGAGGCCGCGTCCGGCTTGTACGACTGGACGAAGGTCTCCAGTGCGTCCCGGATCTCCTCCGGCCGGATCGTGAGCTCCGCCATCTGGGTTCCCTGCTCTCCTTGTTGGGCCCGAAGTTTCACTTTGGGGGTCTGGGGGCGACCCCCAGGAATCCTCTGCACGGCCCAACATGGGCCGTAAGTACGTACTGCGTATTCAGTTGCGGCTAGCTCGCCAGTCGGCGCTCGGCGTCCGCGATGCGGTCCGCGAGAGAGCCGTTGATGACCTCGTCACCGACCTGCACCCGGATCCCGCCGACGACCTCGGGGTCCACGTCGAGATTGAGGTGCATCTGACGGCCGTAGAGCTTCGCCAGGACGGCGCCGAGGCGCTGCTTCTGCACGTCGCTCAGCGGCACCGCCGAGGTGACGACCGCGACCATGCGGTCCCGCCGGTCGGCGGCGAGCTTGGACAGGGACTCCAGTCCCGCTTCCAGGCTACGTCCCCGCGGCGCGGTCACAAGGCGCGTCACCAGACGCTCGGTGGCCGGGGCCGCCCGTCCGCCGAGCAGGCTGCGCAGCAGCTCGCTCTTGGCCGAGGCGGTGGCCTTGCGGTCGGTCAGCGCGGCGCGCAGCTCGGTGCTGGACGCGACGATCCGGCCGAACCGGAACAGCTCGTCCTCGACGTTGTCGAGCGTGCCGTTCTGCTGCGCGGCGGTGAGGTCGGCGGTGCTGGCCAGCACCTCCAGGGCGTCCACCAGGTCGCGCGACTGCGACCAGCGGGAGCGCACCATGCCGGCCACCAGGTCCGCGGTCTCGCCGCCGACCTGGGCGCCGAGCAGGCGCTGGACCAGCTCGGCCTTGGCCTCACCGGCCTGCGCCGGGTCGGTGAGGACCCGACGCAAGCTGACCTCGCGGTCGAGCAGCGCGGTCACCGCGGCCAGCTCGTCGGCGAGCCGCGCCGCGTCCACGGACGTGCTGTCCGTCAGCGCGTCGAGACGCTCACGTGCGGCTGCCAGGGCCTCGCGGCTCGCTCCGTTCATCGAGTCGCCTCGGCCTTCTCCTCGAGCTCGTCGAGGAAGCGGTCGATCACACGGCTCTGGCGGGCGTGGTCCTCCAGGGACTCCCCGACCAGCTTGCCGGCCAGCTCGGTGGCGAGCTTGCCGAGGTCCTGCCGCAGCGCGGACGAGGCGGCCTTGCGGTCGGCCTCGATCTGGGCGTGACCGGCGGCGACGATCTCCTCACGCTGCCGCTGGCCCTCCGCGCGCATCTCGGCGATGAGCGCGGCACCCTGCTCCTGCGCCTCCTGGCGCAGCCGCGCGGCCTCGTGCCGGGCCTCGGCGAGCTGGGCCTTGTACTGCTCAAGGACGCTCTGGGCCTCGACCTTCATGGTCTCGGCCTCTTCAATACCGCCTTCGATCGCCGCGCGGCGCTCCTCCAGAACCTTGTTGATGTTCGGAAGCAGCTTCTTCCAGAAGAAGAAGAACACGATGGCGAAGGCGATGGTGCCGACGAGCAGCTCGGGGCCCGGCGGGACGAGCGGGCTCTGCTCCTCCTCGGCCGCCAGCTGCACCAGGTTGGCGATCACATCAGTGCCTTTCGTCGAAACGTGCCAGTAAGGAGTGATTACCTACCGAACACGAACGGCATA
Source organism: Streptomyces sp. TRM70350 (assembly GCF_019219825.1). GTDB lineage: Bacteria > Actinomycetota > Actinomycetes > Streptomycetales > Streptomycetaceae > Streptomyces. Next base: position 34,418 of record NZ_JAHUXH010000039.1, read on the forward strand.
ACGATGCCGATGAGGGCGAGCGCCTCACAGAAGGCGAAGCCCAGGATCTGGTTGGCGCGGATCAGGCCGGCGGCCTCGGGCTGGCGGGCCAGGGCCTGGGTGCCGTTGCCGAAGATGATGCCGACGCCGATGCCGGGGCCGATGGCGGCGAGGCCGTAGCCGATGGAGCCGAGCGAACCGGTGACAGCGGCGAGGGTCTCAGTGGCAGCCATGCTGATTCTTCCTTCTCTTTCATGGACCGGCGGGGGTTGGCCACCGGACGTATCTGGGCTTGCGGGGCGGGGTGCTCAGTGGTGCTCGGCGAGAGCGCCCTGAATGTACGAGCAGGCGAGGAGCACGAAGACGTATGCCTGGACGGCCTGCACGAAAAGCTCGAAGAGGATCATGGCGATGGTCATGAGGAAGGACACACCGGCCGCCGGGATCATCCAGCTGTTCAGCAGGTACCAGGAGGCGACGGTGAACATGACCAGCATCAGGTGGCCGGCGAACATGTTGGCGAACAGTCGCACCGCGTGCGTGAACGGCCGGACCAGGACGTTCGAGAAGAACTCGATGATCACGACGAGCGGCAGCACCGCGCCGAGCGACTTGTCGTAGCCGGTGAGGTTCTTGAAACCGCCCACGAAGCCGTGCTTCTTGAAGGTCAGCGACATCCACACGATGTAGACGATCGCGGCGAGCACGATCGGGTACGCGATGATCGACGACACCGGGAACTGGGCCAGCGGGATCACGGACCAGACGTTCATGATCCAGATGAAGAAGAACAGCGAGACCATGAGCGGGACGTACTTCTCACCCTCCCGCTTGCCGAGGGTCTCGTAGACGATGCCGCGGCGCACGAAGTCGTAACCGGCTTCGCCGATCATCTGGAGCTTGCCCGGCACCACCTTCGCCTTGCCGAAGGCCGCCCAGAAGAAACCGATGACGATCACGGTGGTGATGAGCGCGAGCAGCATCACCTTGTTGAACTCGAACCCTCCGACCGTGGCGATCGGCTGGAAGAGGAACGAGTGCAGGCCCGGAGCCGGGAAGCCACACCCGTTGTCGGACATGATCCGACAACTCCAGTCAAAGGCGAGCTGGGTCTGGTCAGCACTCACCACGGGCTCCTTCGGCGTGACGCATGGGTACGGCAACCTCGTTGTGTCGGCGCGGCACGCGGCCGCGGGTCGGCACCGGACTGGTGTTACGGATGTGGGGGCGGCTGGGGGACATCAAGCCTCGCGATTGAGCAGGCGTCAGCTCAGATGCCCGCGCCCGCGATGCCGCAGTTGGCACCGGACGATAGCAGGAGTTCTCACTGGCCTTTATCCCGCCCCTACCCCTCACGACGAAGGCCCTGTCTTCTCGGGCTTCTCGCTCTTCGCGGGCTCCGGATCGACGTAGAAGATCTTGGCCTTCATGTGCGCACGAGCCTGCGCGGCCATCCAGACGACGGTCGCGACGACGAGGCCGATGGCGAACGTCTTCGGATGGAAGAGAGAGGTGTCCTTGAAGAGGGCGACGAAGATCAGGAGCAGCAGGAGCTGGGCGACGTAGAGCATCAGCCCCATGGCCTGGAACAGCTGCGGGAGCGTTTTTGCCGTCCACTGCAGAACGAACAGGCCGATCCCCATGAAGAGGATGGCCAGCACCGTGCCGACGGCCGCACCCAGCGCACCCTTGCCGCCGGCGACCGCGCCGCTGACGGCGACCGTCACCACACCGACAGCTGCCGCGGGCACAGCTGTCTGCAGAAGGTTCCGGGCGTCATTGGACGGCATGGCGGCAACTCCGCTTTCACAGGGGGCAGGGTGTCGTCATGGACGAGCGTAGTCCCGGGCCGAGAGAGAACCTCATTGCCGCTGGACCGTCGCACCACGGCCCTTCGGCTCTGTCCGGGGGGTTCTCGTGAACGGTATCACAAACTATTTGATGAGGTCTTTACCTGACGGTGTGCGCACTGTCACACATGAGAGTGACGATGCGCGTCTGTGCAGAAACCGAGCCGAGTTGTCTGGTATTGGGGCGTTCGTTCCCCCACGGCTTGGCAATGCTTTAGTCAGATTCTTACCTTGTGAAGCGCGAGCGGGCGCCGACGGCGGTCGCCCCGTTGGCTCCGGAGACCCCGACGGCGACCGGGGTGCGCTCGTCCTCCTCGGCCGGAGCCTCGGCCGGGACCTCCTCGGACGCGGGCGGCAGGACGACCTTGCGCCGGCGGTAGCGCGGCGGCACGAAGTGCTCGGCCCACAGCGGGGCGCGCGGCGTGAAGCGGGGCAGCAACAGCAGGACCAGGCCGATGGCGCTGAGCAGCGCCACGCTCAGCACGATCCACATGGACGCCGAGTTCACCGAGTAGCCCAGCGCGCCGAAGGCGATCAGCGCCGACCAGAAGTACATGATCAGCACGGCCCGGCTGTGCGAGTGGCCGATCTCCAGCAGCCGGTGGTGCAGATGCCCACGGTCGGCGGCGAACGGCGACTGGCCGCGCCAGGTGCGGCGCACGATCGCGAGGATCAGGTCCGCCGCCGGGATCGCGATGATGGTGAGCGGCATCAGCAGCGGGATGTAGACCGGCACCATCTGGTGCACCGCGTTGCGCTCGGAGCCGGAGAACAGCTTCATCACGTCCGGGTCGACCTGCCCGGTCACCGAGATCGCGCCCGCCGCCAGCACCAGGCCGATCAGCATGGAGCCGGAGTCACCCATGAAGATGCGCGCCGGGTGCATGTTGTGCGGCAGGAAGCCCACGCACATGCCCATCAGCACCGCCGCGAAGAGGGTGGCCGGGGCCGCGGCCTCGATGCCGTACGAGTACCAGATCCGGTAGGCGTACATGAAGAACGCGGCCGACGCGATGCACACCATCCCCGCCGCCAGCCCGTCCAGCCCGTCGACGAAGTTGACGGCGTTGATGGTGATGACGACCAGGGCGACGGTGAGCAGCGTGCCCTGCCACTGGGTCAGCGCGACCGTGCCGACGCCCGGCACCGGCAGCCACAGGATCGTCAGACCCTGCATCACCATCACACCGGCGGCGATCATCTGGCCGCCGAGCTTGATCAGGGCGTCGATCTCGAACTTGTCGTCCAGAACGCCGATCAGCCAGATCAGCGCGGCCCCGGACAGCAGCGCCCGGGGCTCGTTGGACTTCTCGAAGACCTCGCTGAGGTTGGTGAGATGGTCGGCGACCAGCAGGCCCGCGCACAGGCCGAAGAACATCGCGATCCCGCCGAGCCGTGGAGTGGGTTCCCGGTGCACATCACGCGCCCGGATCTCCGGCATCGCTCCGGCCACGATCGCGAACTTCCGCACCGGCCCTGTCAGCAGGTACGTCACCGCGGCCGTGATGCAGAGCGTCAGCAGGTATTCACGCACGGGCTTCCCCACAGGTCTCGCTGGCCATCTCAGCCCCACACCCTAGCGAGGGACGCATATGGTTGGGGACTTCCGGGTAGCGACGATGGTTGCACGTGTGGCTGTGTACGGATTCCCGGTTACCCCCACTCACGGCTGATACGGCGGCGGATACGGCGGGAATCCACCGGCCAGGTCCCGTACTTCCTCCCGCACCTGCCTGCTGTCGGCCTGGTCCCGCAGCACCTCCGCGAGCAGCTTGGCGATCCTGGCCATCTCGCCCTCCCCCATCCCCTGGGTGGTGACGGCCGCGGTGCCCAGGCGCAGGCCGCGGGCGTCGCCGTGCGGCAGGGCGCAGCAGTCGAGGATCATCCCGGCGGCGGCGAGCCGGCCGCGGGCGGTGCGGCCGTCGACGCCGAGCGGGCCCGGGTCGGCGGTGATGAGGTGGGTGTCCGTGCCGCCGGTGGTGACGGCGAGCCCCTCGGCGGCCAGCGCGGTGGCCAGGAAGCGGGCGTTGGCGACCACTTGATGGGCGTACGCCTCGAAGGCCGGTGTCGCCGCCTCGCCGAAGGCGACGGCCTTGGCGGCGATGGTGTGCATCTGGGCGCCGCCCTGGGTGAAGGGGAAGACGGCCCGGTCGACGCGTTCGGCGAGTTCGGCGCCGCACAGGAGCATGCCGCCGCGCGGTCCGCGCAGCACCTTGTGGGTGGTGGCGCACACGACATCGGCGTACGGCACCGGATTCGGCGCCGCTTTCCCGGCGACGAGTCCGATGGGGTGGGCCGCGTCGGCGATGAGGTAGGCGCCCACCTCGTCGGCGACCTCGCGGAAGGCGGCGTAGTCGATGTGCCGTGGGTAGGCGATCGAGCCGCACACGATCGCCTTGGGGCGGTGGGTGTGGGCCAGGGTGCGGACCTGGTCGTAGGCGATGAGGCCGGTCTCCTCGTCGACGCCGTAGCTCACGAAGTCGAACCAGCGGCCGGAGAAGTTGGCGGGCGAGCCGTGGGTGAGGTGGCCGCCGTACGGCAGGCCGAGGGCGAGGACCGTGTCGCCGGGGCGCAGCAGGGCGGCGTAGGCGGCGAGGACGGCCGAACTGCCCGAGTGGGACTGGACGTTGGCGTGCTCGGCGCCGAACAGCGTCCTGGCGCGCTGTACGGCGAGCCGCTCGGCGACGTCGACGATCTCGCAGCCGCCGTGGTAGCGGGACCCCGGGTAGCCCTCCGCGTACTTGTTGGCGAGCGGCGAGCCGAGAGCGGCCAGCACGGCCGGCGAGGTGAAGTTCTCGGCGGCGATCAGCTGGAGCGTGGTCGACTGCCGGTCCAGCTCCCCGAGCAGGATCTCGGCGAGCGCGGGATCCTGCCGCCGCAGGAGTTCGGCCTCTTGGGCATGGGTGACCGGCATCGTGGACTCCGGGCGTTGCGTGGAGACGTAGGTCCAATGTAGGCCGGGGTGGTCGCGGGCGCCCGCTGTCGTACGGCGGCCGGGACTCACGTCCGCGCCGCGACCCCCGTCAGCGCCGTCACGACGGGGTCGAGCGCCTGATGTATCTCGTCGCCGACCGACCGGAAGAACGTCAGCGGCGCCCCGTACGGGTCGTACACCTCGTCGGCCTCGGCGGTGGGCGCCAGCAGCCAGCCCCGCAGCGCGGCGGCGGCCCGCACCAGCGCCCGGGCCCGGGCCACCACGCCGTCCTCCAGCGGAGGCAGGGTCGCCGGGTCGATGGCCTTCACCAGCCGGGTGAACTCCTTCAGCGTGAAGGTGCGCAGCCCCGCCGAGTGCCCCATCGAGATCACCTGGGCGCGGTGGTCACGGGTGGCGGTGAGCACCAGGTCGGCACGGATCACATGCTCGTCCAGCAGCTCCCGGCCCACGAAGCCGGAGGCGTCCGCGCCGTAGTCGGCCAGCACCGTCTCGGCGTTGGCCTCCATCGGCGCGCCCTCGTGGCCCCAGGTCCCGGCGCTCTCCACGATCAGCCCGCCGCCCAGGACCCCGAGCCGCTGCGACACGAAATGCCGGGTCAGCCGCTCCGTGATGGGCGAGCGGCACACGTTTCCGGTGCTGACGTGGAGGATGCGGAAGCTGTCGCGCGGCAGCCCCACGAAGGTCGTCGTGATCTCCGCCGCGCTTTCCCGGTTGCCTATGCCACGCCCCGCGTCAGGGGCTGTCAATTGGCCACCTCAAGGTCGGGTACGACCTTGCGCAGCTCGTCCGGCGAGAGGGCGCCCTCACGCAGCAGGACGGGCACCGGGCCGGTGACGTCGACGATGGAGGACGGCACGTTGCCGGGGGTCGGGCCGCCGTCGAGGTAGACGGAGACGGAGTCGCCGAGCATCTGCTGGGCGGCGTCGCAGTCCTCCGGCGCCGGGTGCCCGGTGAGGTTCGCCGACGACACGGCCATGGGGCCGACCTCGGTGAGCAGCTCGATGGCGACCGGGTGCAGTGGCATGCGCACGGCAACCGTGCCGCGGGTGTCGCCCAGGTCCCACTGCAGGGACGGCTGGTGCTTGGCGACCAGCGTCAGCGCGCCCGGCCAGAACGCGTCGACCAGCTCCCAGGCCAGCTCGGAGAAGTCGGTGACGAGGCCGTGCAGGGTGTTCGGGGAGCCGATGAGGACGGGCGTGGGCATGTTGCGGCCCCGCCCCTTGGCCTGAAGCAGGTCGGAGACGGCCTCCGCGGAGAACGCGTCGGCGCCGATGCCGTAGACGGTGTCGGTGGGGAGGACCACCAGCTCGCCGCGGCGGACGGCGGACGCGGCCTCGCGCAGACCGGTCACGCGGTCGGTGGCGTCGTTGGTGTCGTATCGCCGTGCCATTTCAGCGGTCCTCCTCGTACACGTACTGCTGGTGCGAAGTGTGGTGGGTGCTCACGGCAACGCCTTACGGGCGGTGGCGAAGCGCGGGCGGTTGTTGAGGTCGGGGTGGTCGGCCGCGTCTGCCCAGCCCCGCTCCTCGGTGAAGATCCACGGCACCTGGCCGCCCTGGGTGTCGGCGTGCTCGATGACGACGACGCCCCCGGGGCGCAGCAGCCGGTGCGCGGTGCGTTCCAGGCCCCGGATGAGGTCGAGGCCGTCCTCGCCGGAGAACAGCGCCATCTCGGGGTCGTAGTCCCGGGCCTCGGGAGCGACGTACTCCCACTCGGTGAGCGGGATGTACGGCGGGTTGGAGATCACCAGGTCGACCTGCCCGTCGAGGTCGGGGAACGCGGTCAGGGCGTCCCCCTGGCGCAGCTCCACCCGTGACCCCTCGACGTTCTTACGGGTCCACCGCAGCGCTTCCTCGGACAGCTCCACGGCGTGCACGCGGGAGCGCGGCACCTCCTGGGCGAGGGCGAGCGCGATGGCGCCGGAGCCGGTGCACAGGTCGACGATCAGCGGCTCGACCACGTCCATGGCGCGCACGGCGTCTATGGCCCAGCCGACCACGGACTCCGTCTCCGGGCGCGGCACGAACACGCCCGGCCCGACCTGGAGTTCCAGGTACCGGAAGAAGGCCCGGCCGGTGATGTGCTGGAGCGGCTCGCGCTGCTCACGGCGCGCGACGACCTCCCAGTAGCGGGCGTCGAAGTCGGAGTCCTTCACGGAGTGCAACTCGCCCCGCTTCACGCCGTGCACGAACGCGGCGAGCTCCTCCGCGTCGGTGCGCGGCGAGGGCACGCCGGCGTCGGCCAGCCGCTGGGTGGCCTGGGCCACCTCCGCGAGCAGCAGACTGCGGGGGCTCGGGGGCCGCCCCCCAAAAGATGGCTGCACGCTCGTCCTCCGTCGTACTCGTAAGTGCCTTACGCGGCTGCGAGCTTGGCGGCCGAGTCCGCGTCGACGCAGGCCTGGATCACCGCGTCGAGGTCGCCGTCCAGGACCTGGTCCAGGTTGTACGCCTTGAAGCCGACGCGGTGGTCCGAGATGCGGTTCTCCGGGAAGTTGTACGTACGGATCTTCTCGGAGCGGTCGACGGTACGGACCTGGCTGCGGCGGGCGTCGGCGGCCTCCTTCTCCGCCTCCTCCTGCGCCATGGCGAGCAGCCTGGAGCGCAGGATACGCAGTGCCTGCTCCTTGTTCTGCAGCTGGCTCTTCTCGTTCTGGCAGGAGGCGACGACCCCGGTCGGGATGTGCGTGATGCGCACGGCGGAGTCGGTGGTGTTCACGGACTGGCCGCCGGGCCCGGAGGACCGGTAGACGTCGATGCGCAGGTCGTTCGGGTTGATCTCGACGTCGACCTCCTCGGCCTCGGGGGTGACGAGGACACCGGCCGCGGAGGTGTGGATCCGGCCCTGGGACTCGGTGGCGGGTACGCGCTGCACCCGGTGCACGCCGCCCTCGTACTTCAGGCGGGCCCAGACGCCCTGCCCGGGCTCGATCTGCCCGCGCGCCTTCACCGCGACCTGGACGTCCTTGTAGCCGCCCAGCTCGGACTCGGTGGCGTCGATGATCTCGGTCTTCCAGCCGACCCGCTCGGCGTAGCGCAGATACATGCGCAGCAGGTCACCGGCGAACAGCGCCGACTCGTCGCCGCCCGCGCCCGCCTTGATCTCCAGGATCACGTCCTTGTCGTCGCTGGGGTCGCGCGGGACCAGCAGCAGACGGAGCTTCTCCGTCAGCTCCTCGCGCTGCTGCTCCAGTTCCTTGACCTCGGCGGCGAACTCCGGGTCGTCGGCGCCCAGTTCGCGGGCCGTCTCGATGTCGTCGCCGGACTGCTTCCAGGAGCGGTACGTGGCGACGATCGGGGTCAGCTCGGCGTAGCGCTTGTTCAGCTTGCGCGCGTTCGCCTGGTCGGCGTGGACCGACGGGTCGGCGAGCTTCTTCTCCAGGTCGGCGTGCTCGGCGACGAGCTCCTCGACGGCCTCGAACATCTTCTGGCTCCTGTTGCTGGTACGGGGGTGAAGTGGGCGGGCGACCAAAAACGCCGGTCCCGGCACGCCACGTGAGGGCGCGGCCGTGGACCGGCGAAATGGGGCTCGCTACTTCTTGGAGCCGGCAGCCTTGCCGAAGCGGGCCTCGAAGCGGGCCACACGGCCACCGGTGTCGAGGATCTTCTGCTTGCCCGTGTAGAACGGGTGGCACTCGGAGCAGACCTCGGCCCGGATGGTGCCGGACTCGATCGTGCTGCGGGTGGTGAACGACGCGCCGCAGGTGCAGCTGACCTGCGTCTCGACGTACGCGGGGTGGATGTCGCGCTTCAAGGTGTCTCCTAGGTTTCGGGAGGGCGCCGGGTCGCCTGCCGCGGGGTGCGGAAGGCGTGAACCGGAGCCGACGTACCAGTCTGCCAGGACTGGGGCCATCCCCCAAAACCGGGGGTTGCTGTTGTTTGTTCCCTGCGGGCCGTCGTGGGTTTCCCGCGCCCACGCGGCGGAGCCGCACACCGATGCAGCCCCGCGCCCCTTTCAGGGCCTGATCACGCCCTTGGCTTCGCCTGTTGCCGTGCCTTCTGTGGCCGACTTGGGGATCGGCCTGTCGTTCTTCAAGGCATCCCACACCTGCTGGGCCTTCGCCTGGTCCAGGAGGACTCGGTTGGGGTCGGCGGGGTCGTACTGGACCGGCGTCGTGATCATGGTCATCTTTGACGCGCTGATGCCCTTGAGGCCGCTCGCGAAGGACATCAGGGCGTCGACCGAGTCGAGGGAGGAGTCGGTCGTGACCGCGTTGGTGGCGGTGTCCGCGAGGTCGTAGAGCTTCTTCGGGTCGGTGAAGAGGCCGATGTCCCTGACCTGCTCGACCAGTGCCTTGACGAAGGCCTGCTGGAGCTGGATGCGGCCGAGGTCGGAGCCGTCGCCCACGCCGTGCCGGGTGCGGACCAGGCCGAGGGCCTGCTCGCCGGTGAGCTGGTGGGTGCCGGCCTTGAGGTCGAGGTGGCTGTCGGGGTCGTTGATGTCCTCGGTGGTGGTGACCTCGACGCCGCCCAGCTCGTCGATGAGCTTCTGGAAGCCGCTGAAGTCGACCTCCAGGTAGTGGTCCATCCGGATGCCGGTGAGCGACTCCACGGTCTTCACGGCGCACGCGGCGCCACCGGTGGTGTACGCGGAGTTGAACATCACGCCGGAGGCCGCGTCGTGCGTGGTGCCGTCGGGGTCCGTGCACTCGGGGCGGTCGATCAGGGTGTCACGCGGGATGGACACCACGCCGGCCTTCTTCCGGCCCTCGTAGACGTGCACGATCATCGCCGTGTCCGAACGGGCGCTGCCGTCGTCGGCGCCGCCGCCGAGCTCCTGGTTGCTGCCGGAGCGGCTGTCCGAGCCGAGGACCAGGATGTTCTCCGAGCCGTTGTCGACCTTGACGGGGCGGTCGGCGCCCAGGGTGTGGTCGATGTCGACGCTCTTGAGGTTGCCGTTGAGCTTGAAGTACACGTACCCGACGCCGGTGCCGCCCAGGACGACGATGCCCGCCGCGGTCCAGGCCGTGATCAGCAGCCCTCTGCGGCCCTTGGCCGGGGGCTTGCGGCGGCGGCCCTTGGCCCGGCGGCGCGGGCCCTTCGTGCCGGGCTCACCCGGTATGCCGGGCTCCGGCGTGCTGTCGGCGGGCATGTGCTCCTCAGCTCTCGTCGGATCAGTGACCCCCTGCGATCAGGAATGGGCAGGCACCACACCATCGTCGCTCTGTCCGGTCAGACGGGGAAACTCGGGGCAGGGTTGCACAGAAGACCGTGAAGGGCCGCATCCGTCACCGAGGTGACGGATGCGGCCCTTCAGGAGGCCGGTGCGAGCGGGCTCAGTCGCCGTTGCCCGGGGTCGGCGTCGTCTTCTGGATCTGCATCAGGAACTCGACGTTCGACTTCGTCTGCTTCATCTTGTCGAGCAGCAGCTCGATCGCCTGCTGCTGGTCGAGCGCGTGCAGGACCCGGCGCAGCTTCCAGACGATGTTCAGCTCCTCGGCGCCGAGCAGGATCTCCTCCTTGCGCGTACCGGACGCGTCGACGTCGACGGCCGGGAAGATGCGCTTGTCGGCGAGCTTCCGGTCGAGCTTGAGCTCCATGTTGCCGGTGCCCTTGAACTCCTCGAAGATCACCTCGTCCATGCGGGACCCGGTGTCCACCAGGGCGGTGGCGAGGATGGTCAGCGAGCCGCCGTCCTCGATGTTGCGGGCCGCACCGAAGAAGCGCTTCGGCGGGTAGAGGGCCGTGGAGTCGACACCACCGGACAGGATGCGGCCGGAGGCGGGCGCCGCGAGGTTGTAGGCGCGGCCCAGACGCGTGATCGAGTCCAGCAGCACGACCACGTCGTGCCCCAGCTCCACCAGGCGCTTGGCGCGCTCGATGGCCAGCTCGGCGACCGTGGTGTGGTCCTCGGCCGGGCGGTCGAAGGTCGAGGAGATGACCTCCCCCTTGACCGACCGCTGCATGTCGGTGACCTCTTCCGGACGCTCGTCGACGAGGACGACCATCAGGTGGCACTCGGGGTTGTTGTGCGTGATCGCGTTGGCGATCGCCTGCATGATCATGGTCTTGCCGGTCTTCGGCGGGGCCACGATCAGACCACGCTGGCCCTTACCGATCGGCGAGACCAGGTCGATGATGCGGGTGGTGAGGACGCCGGGGTCCGTCTCCAGGCGGAGGCGGTCCTGCGGGTAGAGCGGCGTCAGCTTGTTGAACTCCGGGCGGCCGCGGCCGTGTTCGGGCGCCATGCCGTTGACGGAGTCCAGCCGGACGAGGGCGTTGAACTTCTCGCGCCGCTCGCCCTCCTTGGGCTGACGGACCGCGCCGGTGATGTGGTCGCCCTTGCGCAGGCCGTTCTTGCGGACCTGGGCGAGGGAGACGTACACGTCGTTCGGCCCGGGCAGGTAGCCCGAGGTGCGGATGAAGGCGTAGTTGTCGAGGATGTCCAGGATGCCCGCGACCGGGATCAGGACGTCGTCCTCGGCGATCTGCGGCTCGGCTCCCATCTCGTCACGGCCGCGGCGGCCCCGGCGGTCCCGGTAGCGGCCGCGACGGCCGCGCCGGCCGCCCTCGAAGTCGTCGTCGTTCTGGCCCTGGCCGCCGCCCTGCTGCTGACGCTGCTGGCCCTGGCCCTGGTTCTGCTGCTGGTCGTCGCCCTTGCCCCGGCGGTCGCGGTCCCGGCCGCGCTCGCGGCGGTCGCGACGGCGGCCCTCGCCGCCCTCACCGGCGTCGCCCTTGGCCTCGCCCTGCGGCTGCTGCGCGGGCGTCTCGGCCTTCGGCTCGCTCTTGGCCTCGGCAGCGACGGTCTCGGGGCTGCCCGCCTCGGCGGTGGCCCGGCGACGGCGCCGCTCCGCGGGGGCGTCCTCTCCCCCACGCTCGGCTTCTCCGCCACGCTCGGCTGCGCTGGCGCGGGAGGTACCGCCATCGCGGGAGGGGCCCCCCGCCGGCTGGCCGGGGATCTCGATCTGCTGCTGGGCCACGGCCTTCTCGGCGGGCGCCTCGGCCTTCTTCTCGGCCTTCTCGGCGGGGGCCTCCTCGCCGGTGCGCGCCTTGGAGGTGGCGCGGCGCTTCGGCTTGGTCTCGGTGGCGGCCTCGGCGGTCTTCGCCGGGGCTCCCCCTCCCGCCTGCGCCTCCTTGATGACCTCGATCAGCTGGCTCTTGCGCATGCGCGCGGTGCCCCTGATGCCGAGGCCGGATGCGACCTGCTGCAGCTCGGCCAGCACCATGCCCTCAAGGCCGGTACCGCGGCGCCGCCGGGAGCCGGCACCGGTGGCAGGCGCGGAGGCGTCCGTGGCGGGCGCGGCAGCGGTCTCCTCGACACGTGCGCCCATCAGATCGGTGGTGTCGCTCACGAAGGGTCCTTCCCTGGAGCGGACGTCGGCCTGTCTGGCTCGGCGACCGGTTGTGCTGTCCGGCTTCGGTCCTTGCTGACTGAACCGTGCCGGGGCGGTGGTCCGCCAAAGCGGCGGAGGAATATCTGGTGATGGCGCTTCCTTGAGCCGTGGCACCCAGTGTCACGTGGCGTGGTCGCACCGGTTCCGGAGCGTGCCCGTCGGACCGCTCAGTGTCGACGTACGACGTACTGCCCGCGTACGAGGTACGAAACACAGTGCGGCTTGGGGGGCTCCCGGAAGAATGTCTGTCCCGGACTGGGACACGAGGCACCTCGCCATGGTGGGGTCGGGTGCAGACTTGAGGTTAACACTACCGGATCCAACAAACATTCCCCCTCTCGATATCCGGCAATCGCGTGCTTTTAATCAGCGCCCGTCCCTTCGGCGCCGCTGGTCGCGAGCGGCAGCACGCTCGCTCCCGGCACGTCCAGGGCCAGCCGGTTCGCCGCCCAGCCCGGGCCGGCCAGCTGTTCCACCTTGTCGGCCGTGCCCTCGTCCGCCAGGGCCAGCACGGTGGGTCCGGCGCCGGAGATGACCGCGGGGATGCCGTCGGCCCGCAGCCGCTCCACCAGGGCCGCGCTCTCGGGCATGGCGGGCGCGCGGTACTCCTGGTGCAGCCGGTCCTCGGTGGCGGGCAGCAGCAGCTCGGGGCGCCTGGTCAGGGCCTCGACGAGCAGTGCGGCGCGGCCCGCGTTGGCGGCGGCGTCGACGTGCGGCACGGTGCGCGGGAGCAGTCCGCGCGCGGTCTCCGTCAGGACCGGCTTCCCGGGCACGAAAACCACCGGAACGATGGAATCGGCGGGGTCCATCCTGATCGCCCGAGCGGCGCCGGCCTCCATCCAGGAGAGCGTGAAACCGCCGAGCAGACAGGCCGCGACGTTGTCCGGGTGCCCCTCGATCTCGGTGGCCAGCTCCAGCAGGGCCCTGTCGTCCAGCCGGGCCTCGCCGCCTATGGTCACGGCCCGGGCGGCGACGATTCCGGCGCAGATGGCGGCCGAGGAGGAGCCCAGGCCACGGCCGTGCGGAATGCGGTTCGCACAGACGATTTCCAGGCCGCGGGGCTGTCCGCCCAGGGAATCGAAGGCGGTGCGGAGAGAGCGGACGAGCAAGTGGCTTTCGTCACGCGGCAGCGTCTCGCTGCCCTCACCCGCGATGTCGATGTGCAGCCCGGAGTCGGCCACCCGGACGACCACGTCGTCGTAGAGGCCCAGCGCGAGGCCGAGGGCGTCGAAGCCCGGGCCGAGGTTGGCGCTGGTGGCGGGGACGCGCACCCGTACGGCGGCGGCGCGGAACGCTGGACCGGCCATCGCTCGATGACTCTCCTTGAGCTGCGTGACTGTCGAAGACATTCGATGACGTACGACGAACCCTTCGGGCCGTTGTCCGATCACTCCGGGGATGCACTCCGGAGACCACGACGACGGCGCGGCGCCCTGCCTATGCGAGGCATATGCGGGAGGCGGGTTCAGTACAGCCTATCGAAGGAAGGTTCTGTGGCGACATAGGGCGCACAGGAGGCGCACGATGCGTGTCGCAAGCCCCCTGTGCCCCCCTTCCAGGGGATACCCCGGGTCAAGCGGTACGTCAGACCAGTCCGAGGCGCTCGGCGGCGGTGGCCGCGTCCACCGGCACGGTGACCGGCTGCGGTGCGCCGGCGACGGCCCAGTCGGGGTCCTTGAGGCCGTTTCCGGTGACCGTGCACACGATGCGCTGCCCCGGGTCGACCTTGCCGAGTTCGGCGGCCTTCAGCAGACCGGCCACCGAGGCGGCGGAGGCGGGCTCCACGAAGACGCCCTCCTGCGCGGCCAACAGACGGTAGGCCCGCAGGATTTCACGGTCCGTCACCTCGTCGATGAGACCGCCGGACTCGTCCCGCGCGGTGAGCGCGTGCTGCCAGGAGGCGGGGTTGCCGATCCGGATCGCGGTGGCGATGGTCGAGGGGTCCTTGACGACCTCGCCGCGCACGATGGGCGCGGCGCCGGAGGCCTGGAAGCCCCACATGCGGGGCGTCCTGGCGGCCACGCCGTCGGCGGCGTACTCCTTGTACCCCTTCCAGTACGCCGTGATGTTGCCCGCGTTGCCCACCGGCAGGACATGGATGTCGGGGGCGTCGCCGAGCATGTCGACGATCTCGAACGCGGCGGTCTTCTGACCCTCGATACGTACCGGATTGACCGAATTGACCAGCGCGACGGGGTAGTTGTCGCTGAGCGCGCGGGCGAGCGTGAGGCAGTCGTCGAAGTTGCCGTCGACCTGGAGGATCTTCGCGCCGTGCACCAGGGCCTGGCCCATCTTGCCGAGCGCGATCTTGCCCTGCGGCACGAGCACGGCGGAGACCATCCCGGCGCGCACGCCGTACGCGGCGGCGGAGGCGGACGTGTTGCCCGTGGAGGCGCAGATGACGGCCTTCGCGCCCTCCTCCTTGGCCCTGGAGATGGCCATGGTCATGCCGCGGTCCTTGAAGGACCCGGTCGGGTTGGCGCCCTCCACCTTGAGGTGGACCTCGCAGCCCGTGCGCTCGGAGAGCACCTGCGCGGGCACGAGGGGCGTGCCGCCCTCGCGGAGCGTCACGACCGGCGTGGTGTCGGAGACGGGCAGCCGGTCCCGGTACTCCTCGATGATTCCGCGCCACTGGTGGGTCATTGCTGGTTACTCTCCTTCAACCCGCATGATGCTGGCGACACCCCGCACGGTGTCGAGCTTGCGCAGCGCCTCGACGGTCCCGGTGAGGGAGGCGTCGGACGCGCGGTGGGTGACGACGACGAGGGAGGCCTCGCCGACGCCGTCCTGTCGTCCTTGCTGCCGCACCGTATCGATGGACACCCCGTGCTCGGCGAACACGGTGGCCACCTGGGCGAGAACGCCCGGTTTGTCGGCGACGTCGAGGCTGATGTGGTAGCGCGTGACGACCTCGCCCATGGGCGAGACGGGCAGCGCGGCGTACGCGGACTCGCCGGGGCCGGTGGCGTTGCTGAGCCGGTTGCGGCAGACGGCGACCAGGTCGCCGAGGACGGCGGAGGCGGTCGGGGAGCCACCGGCGCCGGGGCCGTAGAACATCAGCTGTCCGGCCGCGTCCGACTCCACGAACACGGCGTTGTAGGCGCCGCGCACGGAGGCGAGCGGGTGGGTCAGCGGAATCATCGCCGGGTGCACGCGCGCGGTGACGGAGGCTCCGTCCGTCGAACGCTCACAGATGGCGAGCAGCTTGATGGTGCAGCCCATCTCCTTGGCGGAGGCGAAGTCGGCCGTCGTCACCTCGGTCATGCCCTCGCGGTAGACGTCGTCCAGGCGCACGCGCGTGTGGAAGGCGATTCCGGCGAGGATCGCGGCCTTGGCGGCGGCGTCGAAGCCCTCGACGTCGGCGGTCGGGTCGGCCTCGGCGTACCCCAGGGCGGTGGCCTCGTCGAGGGCCTCCTGGTACCCGGCCCCCGTGGAGTCCATCTTGTCGAGGATGAAGTTGGTGGTGCCGTTGACGATCCCGAGCACCCGGTTGACCTTGTCGCCGGCCAGGGACTCGCGCAGCGGGCGGATCAGCGGGATGGCACCGGCGACGGCGGCCTCGTAGTAGAGGTCGCGGCCGTGCTCCTCGGCGGCGGCGTGCAGGGCGGCACCGTCCTGGGCGAGGAGGGCCTTGTTGGCGGAGACGACGGACGCCCCGTGCTCGAAGGCGGTGGTGATGAGCGTACGAGCGGGCTCGATGCCGCCGATGACCTCCACCGCGACGTCGATGTCGCCGCGTTTGACGAGGGCGGTGGCGTCGGTGGTGACGAGTTCCTGCGGGATCCCCTCGCGCACCTTGTCGGGCCGGCGCACGGCGACGCCCGCGAGCTCCACCGGGGCGCCGATGCGGGCGGCGAGGTCGTCGGCGTGCGTCGTCATGATGCGCGCCACCTCTGAGCCGACCACTCCACAGCCCAGCAGCGCCACCTTCAGCGGACGCGTACGCATCATCCGACCTCGTTTCTCTTACCTTCTACGGTTGGACCAGTCTCACTCACCGGACGGGCGTTTCTGTCCCTCGTCCGGATCGTGAGACGTTTATTTCATTTCTGCGGGGGCGGAAGAAGGAGATCTTCCGCTTCCGCGGCTGGGCGCGCGTGCCGCCCGCGGGTGCTGTCACCCGACGTCGAGACGCAGGAGGTCCTCCTCCGTCTCCCGGCGCACGATCACGCGTGCCTCGCCGTCCCGCACGGCGACGACCGGCGGGCGGGTGACGTGGTTGTAGTTGCTGGCCATGGACCGGCAGTAGGCACCCGTGGCGGGTACGGCGATCAGGTCGCCCGGTGCCAGGTCGGCGGGCAGGAACGCGTCCTTCACCACGATGTCGCCGCTCTCGCAGTGCTTGCCGACGACACGGGCCAGCATCGGCTCGGCGTCGGAGCTGCGGGAGACCAGCGCGACGCTGTACTCGGCGTCGTACAGCGCGGTACGGATATTGTCCGACATCCCGCCGTCGACCGAGACGTACGTCCGCAGCCCGTCGAGGGGCTTGATGGTGCCGACCTCGTAGAGCGTGAAGGCGGTGGGCCCGACGACGGCCCGCCCCGGCTCGACGGAGATGCGCGGGGTGCGCAGCTTGGCGGCCTCGCACTCACGGGTGACGATCTCGGTCAGCGCCTTGGCGATCTCGTGCGGCTCACGCGGGTCGTCGTCACTCGTGTACGCGATCCCGAGCCCGCCCCCCAGATCGATCTCGGGCAGCTCGACCCCGTGCTCGTCCCGGATGTCCTTGAGCAGCCCGACGACCCGGTGTGCGGCGACCTCGAAGCCGGACATGTCGAAGATCTGCGACCCGATGTGGCTGTGAATCCCGATGAGCTCGATCCCGTCGAGCTGCAGGGCCCGTCGTACGGCCTCGGCGGCCTGCCCCCCGGCGAGCGGGATGCCGAACTTCTGGTCCTCGTGGGCGGTGGCGATGAACTCGTGCGTGTGCGCCTCGACGCCCACGGTGACACGGATCTGCACCCGCTGCCGCCTGCCGAGTTCCTGCGCGACATGGGCGACGCGGACGATCTCCTGGAAGGAGTCGAGCACGATCCGCCCCACACCGGCCTCCATGGCCCGCCGGATCTCGTCCTTGGACTTGTTGTTGCCGTGGAAGGCGATGCGGTCGGCGGGCATCCCGGCGGAGAGCGCGGTGGCCAGCTCACCCCCGGAACACACGTCCAGGTTCAGCCCCTCCTCGTGCAGCCACCGCACGACGGCCCGCGACAGGAAGGCCTTCCCCGCGTAGAAGACGTCGGCGTCCTGCCCGAAGGCGGTACGCCAGGCGCGGGCGCGGGCGCGGAAGTCGGTCTCGTCGAGGATGTAGGCGGGGGTGCCGAACTCCTCGGCGAGGCGCGTCACGGGGAGGCCGCCGACCGTGACGACACCGTGGGCGTCACGGGTGACGGTCTGCGCCCACACCTTGCCGTCGAGGGCGTTGAGGTCGGCGGGCGGGGCGCTGTAGTGCCCCTCGGGGAGGACATCGGCGTGACGGGGCCCGGCGGGGTGTGCGGAACGGCTCATTTCTCTTTGGGCTCTCTCAGAGGTGTTCGGGTGCGTCGATGCCGAGCAGGGACAGGCCGCCGGCCAGCACCGTCCCGGCGGCTTCGGCGAGCGCGAGCCGGGCGCGGTGGGCGGCCGAGGGTTTCTCCGCGCCACACGGCAGCACGGTGGGCAACAGGGGCAGCACGGCATCGGCGACGCGGACGAGGTGCCGGGCGAGTCGGTCGGGGGCGTGGTGGGTGGCGGCGGCGGTGAGGATGCGGGGGTGGTCGGCGAGGGTGGGGATCAGGTGGGGGTGGCAGGGCGGCTCGCTCGTGTGCGGTACGTCGATGGCGCCGGGGTCGGCGGTGTGCGGTACGTCGATGCCGCCGGGGTCGGCGGTGAAGCCGAGGTCGGCGGCGTTGCGGGTGAGGGCACGGGTGCGGGCGTGGGCGTAACGGACGCGGAAGAGGGGGTTGCTCTCGCGCTGGACCAGGTGGTCGGGGGTGATGCGGGGGCGGTCGTGCGGCGCGGGGTGGAGGAGGGCCCAGCGGGCGGCGTCTCGGGAGAGGGGGAGGGGGGTGGTGGGGGTGGCGGTGGGCCGGATGGTGACGCTGTTGCCGCCGGTGTTCATGGTGTTGACGGTGTTGCCGTAGGCATCGACGTGGACTCCGAGCACGGCCTCCCACTCCGGCTCGGGCCGGGCGTCGCAGCTGGTGCGGACGAGGGCGCCCTGGGAGCGCAGGAGGCGGGCGGCGGCGTTCAGGACGACGAGGGCGCGCACCTCGTGGGGGGCGTGCAGGTGCACGACCTGCCCGGCGAGGGCGTCGCTGTGCCCGTAGCGGGGCCCGTCACGGCGGATGCGGCGGACGACCTCGACGGAGGCGGCGCTTTCCAGGGCGATGTTCAGGAAGCCGGGCCCGGTGATCTCGACGCCGAGGACACCCGCCGCCCTCACGAGATACGGCCGCAGCACCTCGGCGACCCGCAAGGGCGGCCGACCGGCGGGGCGGGCGAGCTGGAGGGCGATGTTGGTGGCGTAGTCACCCCAACCGCCGGGCCCGGGCGGCGTGACCACGGCTCGCGCAGGCACAGTCACGCTCAGCTCCCCCTCGTCGACAGCGCGACGCACGGCGTGCAGCACGGTGCGGGAGAGCTCGGCGGGGGTCACGGGACAAGCGTATGGGAGGAGGGGGGTGGGTATGCGAGCCGGTTTGGGCGCTGGTCCGGGATATGGACGACGCAGAGGTAGGTCACGACCGGCACTGGCTATGGGCAGCTACCGGCAGAAGCTATAGGCCCTACCGGCACCGCCTGTAGGCCACCGGCTGCAGCCAGCCACCCCGGCCGACGCCGCCGACCGACCGCCCGTCCGTCCGTCCGCCGCTCAACCACCCGCACGCCCCGCCCGCTCGGCTTCGGCGGCCCCGAACAACTCACCCAGCCCGGCGTCACCGTCCTCGGGTCGCCTCTCCGCCGCCCGCTCGACCAACTGCCGCACCAGCTGCACCAGTTCCGCGGGCTCGAACGGCTTGGCGAGGAAGGCGTCGACGCCGACGTCGAGGCCGCTCTCGACCTCGTACTGCGTACAGGCGCTGACGATGGCGAGGGGCAGATGCCGGGTCCGGGGATCCGCCCGCAGCCGGGCGGCGGTCCGCAGTCCGTCCAACCGCGGCATCACGACGTCGAGCGTGACGACGTCGGGCCGCACCTGATGAACGACATCCAGACACTCGGCACCATCGGCCGCGGTCACGACCTCGAAGCCCTCCAGTTCGAGGTTGACCCTGATCAACTGCCGGATGACCTTGTTGTCGTCCACAACAAGCACCCGGCCCGACGCGCCTGGCACAACTTCGAGAGTAGGTCCGGACCGGCCACCGCGTCCGGGTTTTCCCCACTTCCACCCCCTGCGGGCGACCCGCACCCTCCCTGACCTCCAGGCGGCCCCCAGCAAACCCGTTCATGAACACCCCGAGGGAGCTGGTAGTGTTCTACCCGTCGCCGCGAGAAACACCACCGCGACCGACGCGCCCCCGTAGCTCAGGGGATAGAGCAACGGCCTCCGGAGCCGTGTGCGCAGGTTCGAATCCTGCCGGGGGCACTCGCCGAGGATCAGTAGGAATCACCCGCTGACCAGGGCGGATGCCGATAGAAGAGAGCGGGAACCAGTCTCACTGGCTCCCGCTCTTTCTCGTTGCCTGGCACTGGTCGCGTGTGAGCAGCGTGTGGACCTCAGCCGAAGGGTCGAGAGCTTCTGCTAATCAGCCTCGAAACGACGAAGGCCAGTGCTTGGATGGCGCGCATGCCTGCCGCTGCAGATGCCTTCTACACCTCAGGGACGTTTTGGACTGCTGCTGCCGTAGTCGTGGCAGTCGCTACCGGAGCTGGCGCCGTTTGGGCCACACTTCGCGCAGCGCATCCCAAGCGCAGCATGCACATCTCTATGTCTGCAACTCGACTCCTGAGAGCGCATCCCCTTCTCGGATCGACGCTGGAGATCAGACGCGATGGAACGGTGCTGCGGGAGCCACGGCTTGTGAGCATCTACGTACGCAACCCCAGCCGTCGAGATATCACCAGCTCTGCCTTCGATCAGGGACTTCCTCTGCGGGTAGATCTAGGCACTCCGATATTGGACCTCCTCGACGCCGAGTCGACACCGACGACCGCCCAGGCGCCGCCAGCAACAATCACTGGGGCGGAGCTGCACATCGGGCCTGGGCGAATCGGCCGCCAGAGCCAGCTGACATACTCGGTATTGGTTGACGGTGAAGTTTTCTTCCGCTTTCGACACTCCTTGATCGATGTAGAAGTTACCGAAGCGGACGCCATCGACACCATGCGACGAGCGTTGCGAGCAAGTGCTTCCCTGTCAGCTTTGATCCTCTTTGGCGGATTTGTCGGCGGCATCCTATGGAATCTGTTCGCCTACTGACCATCCCAGATTTGGCTAAGGGCTTGCAGGGAATCAAGGTGTTGCCTCCCGTCCTGAGGCTCGTTGGTTTGGTATGCGCATCCCGGATGAGACTCGTGACCAACTCGCCGTGAAGTTCGCGGTGTTGCTCCCGCATCTGGATGAGCGGCAGCGACGGCTGTTGATGGCCGTGGAAGCCCGGGTGCTGGGGCACGGCGGTGTCCGGGCCGTCGCACAGGCCGCTGCGGTCAGC
>NZ_JAHUXH010000004.1 GCF_019219825.1 Streptomyces sp. TRM70350
TACACCCGGCGGTGGCCTCACCATGGTCCTCACCCTCCGCGCGGGAACGCGCCCCGAGTTTCTCTCCGTACCTTCAGAAAGGCAGGCCTCATGGTGAGTCTCACTGGGGGTGCTCCCCAGGCCCCCAGAGTGCTCGTGGTCGACGACGAGCCACAGATCGTGCGCGCTCTCGTGATCAACCTCAAGGCGCGCAAGTACGTGGTCGAGGCGGCCTACGACGGGGCCACCGCCCTCCAGCTCGCCGCCGCCCGCCACCCCGACGTGGTCGTCCTCGACCTGGGGCTGCCCGACATGGACGGCGTCGAGGTGATCAAGGGGCTGCGTGGCTGGACCCGGGTGCCGATCATCGTGCTGTCGGCCCGGCACTCCTCCGACGAGAAGGTCGAGGCGCTCGACGCGGGCGCCGACGACTACGTCACCAAGCCCTTCGGCATGGACGAACTGCTCGCCCGGCTGCGGGCCGCCGTCCGCCGCGCCGAGCCCGCCGGGGCCGGTGAGGACGAGGTGGTCGTGGAGACCGACGAGTTCACCGTCGACCTCGCCGCGAAGAAGGTCAACCGGGGCGGGAGGGACGTACGGCTCACGCCCACGGAGTGGCATCTGCTGGAGGTGCTGGTGCGCAACACCGGCCGACTGGTCAGCCAGAAGCAGTTGTTGCAGGAGGTGTGGGGGCCGTCGTACGGGACGGAGACGAACTATCTGCGCGTGTACATGGCACAACTGCGGCGGAAGCTGGAGGCGGATCCGTCGCATCCGAAGCACTTCATCACCGAGCCCGGGATGGGTTACCGATTCGAGAAGTGAGTCGCGCCGGGGTCGGTTCGGACCCTGGCACCGGGGTACGTGACGGGGGGTACGTTGCTGTCGGTCCACCCCGGTAGGCTTCAGACATGAGTGCTGTTCCTCGTTCCGAAAAGCCGGTGGGCCGGTTCCGGCGCATGCTCGACCGGCTCTCCTCTTCGCAGGAGGACCTGGAGTCCGAGGAGCTGCGGGAGGACGCCGAGACCGCGGGTTGTACGCGCATCGGTGACTGTCATGACCGACAGATCGTCACGGTTACTGGTACCTTGCGCACGGTCACGCTGCGTCCGCGCGCGGGAGTCCCGGCCCTGGAGGCCGAGTTGTTCGACGGCTCCGCCGCACTGGACGTCGTGTGGCTCGGCAGGCGCTCCATCGTCGGGATAGAACCGGGGCGCAAGCTGATCGCATCGGGCCGGATCTCGATGAGCCGGGGCCGCCGGGTGCTGTTCAACCCCAAGTACGAACTGAGACCCCTCGGACGGGAGTAGCCGGTGACGTCGCTCGACAAGCCGACTGAGCACACCGAAGACACGGAGCACGACAACCGGGCAGTGACGGAGGCCGCGCTGTTCGAGGCCTTCGGCGGCGTGCGGGGCATGATCGAGACGGTGCTGCCGGGCCTCCTCTTCGTGACCATCTACACGATCAACAAGGACCTGCACCTGTCGGCGCTGGCCGCCCTGGGTGTGTCCCTGCTGCTCGTGGTGGTCCGCCTGGCGATGAAGGACACCGTCAAGCACGCCTTCAGCGGTGTCTTCGGCGTGGCCTTCGGTGTCGTCTTCGCGATGATGACCGGCAACGCCAAGGACTTCTACCTGCCGGGCATGCTCTACACCCTGGGCCTGGCGCTGGCGTACATCATCACCACGCTGGCCGGTGTGCCCCTGATCGGCCTGATGCTCGGCCCGGTCTTCAAGGAGAACCTCTCCTGGCGCACCCGCAATCCGGGCCGCAAGAAGGCCTACGCCAAGGCCAGCTGGGCGTGGGGGCTGATCCTGCTCGGCAAGTGCGCGATCCTCTTCCCGCTGTACTGGTGGGCCGACACCACGCAGCTCGGCTGGGTGCTGGTGGCGCTGAAGATCCCGCCCTTCCTGCTGGCGGTGTGGCTGACCTGGGTCTTCCTGGCCAAGGCGCCGCCGCCCATCGATGTCTTCGCCGAGATGGAGGCGGAGGAGCGGCGCCGGGAGGCCGAGGCGCGGGCGGGGGAGTAGCGGCTTCCGGGACGGGTTTCCGGGACGGGTTTCCGGGACGGGTTTCCGGGACGGGTTTTCGGACGGGCTTCCAGGACGGGTTTTCGGACGGGCTTCCGGGACTGTACGAGCGAGGGCGCCCCGCGATCGCGGGGCGCCCTCGGTGTCGTAGCCGACCGGCCCTAGTCCGCCGGGTGTTCCCGGCGCACCGACAGCAGGTCCTCCAGCTGCTCCTCACGGGCCTGCGCGGCCACGAAGAGCAGTTCGTCGCCCGCCTCCAGCGAGTCCTCCTGGGACGGGGTGAGGACGCGGGTGCCGCGGATGATGGTGACCAGGGAGGTGTCCTCGGGCCACTCCACGTCGCCGACCTGGGTTCCGGCCAGGGCCGACTCCTCCGGCAGGGTCAGCTCGACGAGGTTGGCGTCGCCGTGGCTGAAGCGCAGCAGGCGGACCAGGTCGCCGACGCTGACCGCCTCCTCGACCAGGGCCGACATCAGGCGCGGGGTGGAGACGGCGACGTCGACGCCCCAGGCCTCGTTGAACAGCCACTCGTTCTTGGGGTTGTTGACGCGGGCGACGACGCGCGGGACGCCGTACTCCGTCTTGGCCAGCAGGGAGACGACCAGGTTCACCTTGTCGTCGCCCGTCGCGGCGATCACGACGTTGCAGCGCTGGAGCGCCGCCTCGTCCAGGGACGTGATCTCGCAGGCGTCGGCGAGCAGCCACTCCGCCTGCGGGACGCGCTCGACCGAGATGGCGGTCGGCGCCTTGTCGATGAGCAGGACCTCGTGGCCGTTCTCCAGCAGCTCACCGGCGATCGACCGGCCGACCGCGCCGGCTCCGGCAATGGCGACGCGCATCAGTGACCGCCCTCCTTCACGGGGCCCTCGGCGAACGACGCCTCGACCTTCTCGACATCGTCACTGCGCATCATCACGTGCACCAGATCGCCCTCCTGCAACACCGTCTGCGAGGTGGGCAGGATGGCCTCGCCGAGCCGGGTGAGGAACGCCACGCGGACGCCCGTCTCCTCCTGCAGCTTGCTGATCTTGTGGCCGACCCAGGCGCTGGAGGCGTGCACCTCGGCAAGCTGCACGCCACCGGTGGGGTCGCGCCACAGTGGTTCGGAGCCGGACGGCAGCAGCCGGCGCAGCATCTGGTCCGCCGTCCAGCGGACCGTGGCGACCGTCGGGATGCCGAGGCGCTGGTAGACCTCGGCGCGGCGGGGGTCGTAGATGCGGGCCGCGACGTTCTCGACGCCGAACATCTCGCGGGCCACCCGGGCGGCGATGATGTTGGAGTTGTCGCCGCTGGAGACCGCGGCGAAGGCGCCGGCCTCCTCGATGCCCGCCTCGCGCAGGGTGTCCTGGTCGAAGCCGACGCCGGTGACCCTGCGGCCACCGAACGAGGAGCCCAGTCGTCGGAAGGCGGTGGGGTCCTGGTCGATCACGGCGACCGTGTGCCCCTGTTGCTCCAGGGTCTGGGCGAGAGCGGAGCCCACTCTGCCGCAGCCCATGATGACGATGTGCACGACCGTCCTTCCGAGGGTCAGGAGTTGTTGACTTGGCTTGAAACAGGGTCTCAGACCGCCGACCAAGCTACACACGCACGGTCTACGGAGGGCACCCCCGTGCACGGTTCGGGCAGATCAACGGCGGCTGATGCTCCAGACGCTGAGGACGGTGAGGATGCCGAGGCCGACGAGGGCGGCGGTGGCACCGATGAGCTCTGCGGTCGCGGGCATGGGACCTCCGGAGAACGGGGCAGGAAGGCCGTACGAGAAGGGTTTTGTCATATAGGCATGCAGATGGTGGTGTCCGCCGGATCCGTGGTCTGACCTGCCGGGTATTTCACTCGGGGGGCAGATGCGAGGAGGCCGGTGGGCGACCTCCTGTTCGAAGGCTTACGATCCTCTGTTGTGTCCAAACTGACCGACGTGCCCAAACGGATCCTGATCGGGCGCGCGCTGCGCAGTGACCGGTTGGGGGAAACACTCCTGCCGAAGCGCGTCGCACTCCCCGTCTTCGCCTCCGACCCGCTCTCCTCCGTGGCGTACGCACCCGGCGAGGTGCTGCTGGTCCTGTCCATCGCGGGCGTGTCGGCGTACCACTTCAGCCCCTGGATCGCCGCCGCGGTCGTCGTGCTGATGTTCACGGTCGTCGCCTCCTACCGGCAGAACGTGCGCGCCTACCCGAGCGGCGGCGGCGACTACGAGGTCGCGACCACCAACCTCGGCCGCAAGGCCGGCCTCACCGTCGCCAGCGCCCTGCTCGTCGACTACGTCCTGACCGTAGCCGTCTCCATCTCCTCCGGCATCGAGAACCTCGGCTCGGCGATCCCGTTCGTCGTCGAGCACAAGGTGTTCTGCGCGATGGCCGTGATCCTGCTGCTGACCCTGATGAACCTGCGCGGGGTCAGGGAGTCGGGCACGCTGTTCGCGATTCCGACGTACGTCTTCGTCACGGGCGTCTTCCTCATGATCGCCTGGGGTTCCTTCCGCGGCCTGGTGCTGGACGACACCATGCGGGCGCCGACGGCGGGCTATGAGATCAAGCCCGAGCACGAGGGCCTGGCCGGGTTCGCCCTGCTGTTCCTTCTGCTGCGGGCCTTCTCCTCCGGCTGCGCCGCGCTCACCGGCGTCGAGGCGATCTCCAACGGCGTCCCCGCCTTCCGCAAGCCCAAGTCGCGCAACGCCGCGACCACGCTGGCGCTGATGGGCCTGCTGGCCGTCACCATGTTCTGCGGCATCATCGGCCTGGCCATGGCCTCCAACGTCCGGATGGCCGAGCACCCGGCCCAGGACCTGCTCGACAAGGGCGTCCCGGTCGGCCCCGACTACGTCCAGAACCCGGTGATCACACAGGTCGCCGAGGCGGTCTTCGGCAAGGGCAGCCTCCTGTTCATCATGCTGGCCGCGGCGACCGCGCTGGTGCTGTTCCTCGCCGCGAACACCGCGTACAACGGCTTCCCGGTGCTCGGCTCGATCCTCGCCCAGGACCGCTACCTGCCGCGCCAGCTGCACACGCGCGGCGACCGCCTCGCCTTCTCCAACGGCATCGTGCTGCTGGCCGGCGCCGCCGCGCTGCTGGTGTGGATCTACGAGGCCGACTCCACGCGGCTGATCCAGCTCTACATCGTCGGCGTGTTCGTGTCCTTCACGCTCAGCCAGACCGGCATGGTCCGCCACTGGAACCGTCACCTGGCCGTCGAGAAGGACCCCGCCAAGCGCCGCCACATGATCCGCTCCCGTGCGATCAACGCCTTCGGCGCCTTCTTCACGGCCCTGGTCCTGGTCGTCGTCCTGGTCACCAAGTTCAGCCACGGCGCCTGGGTCGCGCTGCTCGGCATGGTGATCTTCTACGTGATGATGACCGCGATCCGCCGCCACTACGACCATGTGTCCCGGGAGCTCGCCGCCCCCGAGGGCCCGAGCGACGACAGCGTCCGCCCGTCCCGCGTCCACTCGGTCGTCCTGATCTCCAAGATCCACCGCCCCACGCTGCGCGCTCTGGCCTACGCCAAGCTGCTGCGCTCGGACACCCTTGAGGCACTCAGCGTCAACGTCGACCCGGCCGACACCAAGGTGCTGCGCGAGGAGTGGGAACGGCGTGGGATCGACGTACCGCTGAAGGTGCTGGA
Organism: Streptomyces sp. TRM70350; assembly: GCF_019219825.1. GTDB lineage: Bacteria > Actinomycetota > Actinomycetes > Streptomycetales > Streptomycetaceae > Streptomyces. The sequence continues at coordinate 5,631 of NZ_JAHUXH010000004.1, forward strand.
CTCGCCGTACCGCGAGGTCACGCGGCCGGTCATCGAGTACGTGAAGGGCCTGCGGCGGCAGTCGCCGCGTGATGTGGTGTCCGTGATCATCCCGGAGTACGTGGTCGGGCACTGGTACGAGCATCTGCTGCACAACCAGAGCGCGTTGCGGCTGAAGGGGCGGCTGCTGTTCACGCCGGGCGTGATGGTGACGTCGGTGCCCTACCAGCTGGCGTCGTCGGAGGCGGCGAAGAAGCGCGCCAGGAAGCGGCAGGAGTGGAACGCGCCCGGGTCGGTGCGGCGGGGGCCGGCGCAGGAGCGGCCCAGGGAGCCCAGCGGCCGGGACTGAGGGGTGCGGTGAGCACGTAGACTGGTGGGCTGTTGTCCGGTGGTACCTCTCTCGTAGCCGGTGGTACCTCTCCCGTGTCCGGTCGTACCACTTTCGTATCCGGTCGGACCTTCCCTCGTATATGGAGCGCCCCCGCCATGCAGGCTGAATCGAAGAAACCGCAGGTGGGGTCGCTCGTCGGGGAGGAGTACGAGGTCGAGGTCGGCCCCGTCGCCCATGGCGGGCACTGCATCGCGCGCACCGAGTCGGGACAGGTGCTGTTCGTCCGGCACACGCTGCCCGGTGAACGGGTCGTCGCCCGGGTGACCGAGGGCGAGGAGGGCGCGCGTTTCCTGCGGGCGGACGCGGTCGAGGTGCTGTCGGCGTCCAAGGACCGCATCGAGGCGCCCTGCCCCTACGCCGGGCCCGGCCGGTGCGGCGGCTGCGACTGGCAGCACGCCAAGCCGGGGGCGCAGCGACGGCTGAAGGGCGAGGTGATCGCCGAGCAGCTGCGGCGGCTCGCGGGTCTCACGCCGGAGGAGGTCGGCTGGGACGGCACGGTCATGCCGGCCGAGGGCGACAAGCTTCCGGCGGGGCAGGTGCCGCAGTGGCGGACGCGGGTGCAGTACGCGGTGGACGCCTCGGGGCGCGCGGGTCTGCGTCGGCACCGGTCGCACGAGGTGGAGCCGATCGACCACTGCATGATCGCCGCCGAGGGGGTCAGCGAGCTGGGCGTCGAGAAGCGTGAGTGGCCCGGCATGGCGTCGATCGAGGCGATCGCGGCGACGGGGTCGCAGGACCGGCAGGTGATTCTGACGCCGCGGCCGGGGGCGCGGCTGCCGATCGTGGAGCTGGACCGGCCGGTGTCGGTGATGAGGGTCGGCGAGAAGGACGGCGGCGTCCACCGCGTCCACGGCCGCCCGTTCGTCCGCGAGCGCGCGGACGGCCGTACGTACCGGGTCGGGGCCGGTGGCTTCTGGCAGGTCCATCCGAAGGCGGCGGACACGCTGGTGACGGCGGTCATGCAGGGCCTGCTGCCGCGCAAGGGCGACACGGCGCTCGACCTGTACTGCGGCGTCGGCCTGTTCGCGGGCGCGCTCGCCGACCGGGTCGGGGAGAAGGGCGCGGTCCTCGGCATCGAGTCCGGCAAGCGGGCCGTGGAGGACGCGCGACACAACCTCGCCGAGTTTCCGCGGGTGCGGATCGAGCAGGGCAAGGTCGAGACGGTCCTGCCGCGCACGGGGATCACCGAGGTCGACCTCATCGTCCTCGATCCGCCGCGGGCGGGGGCGGGGCGGAAGACGGTGGAGCATCTGGCGTCGTTGGGGGCTCGGCGGATCGCGTATGTGGCCTGCGATCCGGCGGCGTTGGCGCGGGACTTGGGGTACTTCCGGGACGGGGGGTATCGGGTGCGGATGCTGCGGGCGTTCGATCTGTTTCCGATGACCTCGCACGTGGAGTGCGTGGCGATTCTCGAACCTGCCGCAAAGGGCGTCTGACCTGCTAGTTTCTCCGGTTCCCCGGGGAGGGGCGGGGTAGGCCGACCTGTTTTCGTGGCTGCGTGACGTGGAACTTCTCGCGGAACGTGGGCATGCGGCTGGCGTGCAGTCCCGTGGAATGGCGTACGGATGGCGGGCGAATGCGTTCTCGCGACTCGGAGAGGCAGGAGCGGCAACCGTCGCGACGCTCGTTCGACGCCGGTGTTCGGAGCATCAGATGGGCGGCGGACGGCCGGTAGGTCGACGGCCAGGCACGGCAGGGTGAGGCGCGCGCGGAGACGGACGCGACCACGAGGACCAGGACGGCCACCTGGCGAACCGCCTTCCTTGCTGCCCGAATACGGCTGCCTGCAGTCGTCCGAGGAGCGACGTCGCCTGCGGGGGCGTCCCTGCTCGGTCCGGAGCCCGGGACAACGGCAGACGACCGTGCCCTGGACGGGTGTACAAGCCGCCACCTGGGAGCCGCCCACCACACCTGCGCCATTGCCCCGATGCGACCAGCCGAGGCGCCCGGTACGGTCGTCGACCAGTACGGCCGCGTCCACGGCATTTCGGGGCTCCGTGTGGCCGATACGTCGATTCTCCGGCAATCCCTCGCGGGCCTCGGCGGTGCGGTCACGCCTGGGCCCGGTCAGGCCGGGCTGCCACTGCCGGGCAGGCTCGGGGCGGCGGCGCAGAGCTCGACCCACACGGCGCACGATCTTGGAGGACCTGTTCGCGGGGCCTGGGACTGGGTTGCCCGCGGTCGGGGTCTTGGTGGGCCACAGTACAGGGCCTGGCCGAGGTGGTTGCCGAGTTGAGGGCCATCGTGATCGAGGCCGATCTTCGTCCGGTACCGGCGTGCGCCGTCCAGGCCCCCGGTGTGGGGGCTCGCGGTGCAGGCCGAGCCTCCGCCGGAGCCTGGTGCAGGCTGGGTCTTGACAGGAGGCTGCTCTGGAGCTTCCCTCTTCATGTTGCGTATCACGCTACTGTTGTGTGATGAGCAACCATCAGTCATGGTATGGCTCTGATTCCCTACACCGCGGAGTAGCGCTACAGATGACTCGCAAGCCACCTGTTGAGGACCCGGGCGACGGCCGTCTGAGGGTCGAGCCCCCGAAGGAGTACGCCGCGGGCATCCCCGCGGTGACCTCCTCGCTGCGGCACGCCGGCGAGCAGATGGGGGCCCGCCGCAGCCTGCTCACTCTGCTCTGGGTCAATCAGAAGGAGGGCTTCGACTGCCCCGGCTGCGCCTGGCCCGAGCCGGAGCACCGGCACAAGGCGGAGTTCTGTGAGAACGGCGCCAAGGCCGTGGCCGAGGAGGCCACCGTTCGCCGGGTCACCCCGGACTTCTTCGCCGAGAACGCCTTGGAGGATCTGCTGCCCCGTACCGATTACTGGCTCGGGCAGCAAGGTCGCCTCACCCACCCCATGTACCGCCCGGCGGGAGGCGACCGCTATCAAGCCATCTCCTGGGACGACGCGTTCGCCGTGATCGCCCGCGAACTCGCCGCGCTCGACCACCCCGGCCAGGCCGCCTTCTACACCTCCGGACGGGCGAGCAACGAGGCCGCGTTCCTCTATCAGCTCTTCGTCCGGGGCTTCGGTACCAACAACCTGCCGGACTGCTCCAACATGTGCCACGAGTCCAGCGGTTCGGCGCTGACGGAGACCATCGGCATCGGTAAGGGCAGTGTCCGCCTGGACGACCTCTACGAGGCCGATCTCATCCTCGTGGTCGGCCAGAACCCCGGCACCAACCACCCCCGCATGCTCTCCGCGCTGGAGAAGGCCAAGCGGAGGGGAGCCTGCGTCATCGCGGTTAACCCTCTGCCCGAGGCCGGGCTGCTGCGGTTCAAGAACCCCCAGCGGGCTTCCGGCATCATCGGAGGCGGTACACGGCTTGCGGATCAGTTCCTGCAGATCAGGCTGGGCGGCGACCAGGCGCTGTTCCAGGCCTTCAACCGCATGCTGCTGGAGGCGGAGGACGCGGCGCCCGGCACCTGCCTGGACGCCTCCTTCATCGAGCGGTACACCCATGGCTTCGAGGAGTTCGCCGAGCACGCCCGCAAGGCGTCGTGGGACGAGATCCTTCAGGCCACCGGTCTGCCCGAGGAGGAGATCCGGACCGCGTTCCGCCAGGTGCTGGCCGCCGACAAGATCGTCGTCTGCTGGGCGATGGGACTCACCCAGCACAAGCACTCCGTGCCCACCATCCGGGACGTCGTCAACTTCCTTCTGCTGCGCGGCAACATCGGCCGCCCGGGCGCCGGCCTGTGCCCGGTGCGCGGCCACTCCAACGTGCAGGGCGACCGCACGATGGGCATCTACGAGAAGCCGGACGACGCCTTCCTGGACCGGCTTGGCGCCGAGTTCGCCTTCACGCCCCCGCGCCACCACGGCCATGACGCGGTCGACAGCATCCGCGCCATGCGCGATGGTGACGTACGGGTCTTCGTCGCGCTGGGCGGCAACTTCGTCGCCGCAGCTCCCGACACCGACCTGACCGAGCAGGCGCTGCGCCGGTGCCGCCTCACCGTCCAGATCTCGACCAAGCTCAACCGCTCGCACGTCATCGCCGGGGAGCAGGCCCTCATCCTCCCGTGCCTCGGCCGGACCGAGGCCGATCTACGGCCGACCGGGCCCCAGCTGGTCACGGTGGAGGACTCCATGGGCATGGTGCACCTCTCGCGGGGGCGGCTCGCGCCCGCGTCCGAGCACCTGCTGAGCGAGGTCGCGATCATCTGCCGGATGGCACGGGCCGCGCTCGGGGAAGCGGGCCCGCGGGTGCCGTGGGAGGAGTTCGAGGCGGACTACGACCGTATCCGCGACCGCATCGAACGCGTGATCCCCGGCTTTGAGGACTTCAACGCCCGGGTACGGCGGCCGGGCGGCTTCGCCCTGCCCCACCCGCCCCGCGACGAGCGCCGGTTCACCACCGCCACCGGCCTGGCCAACTTCACGGTCAACCAGCTGGAGAGCCCCGAGGTCCCGCCGGGCCGGCTGCTGCTGCAGACGCTGCGCTCCCACGACCAGTACAACACCACCATCTACGGCCTGGACGACCGCTACCGCGGCATCCACCAGGGCCGCCGCGTCCTCTTCCTGCACCCCGACGACCTCACCGACCGAGGCCTCGCCGAAGGGGACCTCGTCGACATCGTCAGCGAGTACGAGGACGGCGTGGAGCGCAGGGCACCGTCCTTCCGGGTCGTGCCGTACCCGACGCCGCGCGGGTGCTGCGCCGCCTATTTCCCCGAGACCAACGTCCTCGTACCCCTGGACTCCACGGCTGCCGTCAGCAACACGCCCACGTCGAAGTCCATCGTCGTCCGACTGGAACCGGTGTCCGCCGACGCCTAGGCCCAGCCGCCCAACGGCGGGCGCGCATCGGCCCGCCGTTCGCACGTTCCCCTCCGGAAAAGTGGTGACCGATGAGCGGACGCCTGTACGACCTCGCCCCGCTGGCCCGCTTCGGCGGGCTCCTCGCCACCGACCTCCGGGACGTGACCAGCGATCCCGCGGCCCTGGAGTCCACCGGGTTCTGGGCCGTGGTCGCCGGCTTCGAGGGGCGCCTGGTCTGCGCGCGCTTCGGTGACGTACGCCGGGCGCCCGTGCCCGCCGTCGAGCCCGGCGCGTGGCGCGGGCCGGACCCGGACGCCTGGACGTCCTCCCTCGACCGGGCCGCCTACACCGCAGGGGTCCGGCGCATCCGCGAGCACATCGCGGCCGGCGAGGTGTACCAGGCCAACCTGTGCCGCGTCCTGTCCGCACCGCTGCCCGACCCGGAGCGCGCCGATGTCGACGCCCTCACCGCCTTAGGGGTCCTTGCACTATGCCCGCCCGGGTCGCGCGGCCTGGCACCGCACCTCGCCGCGTTGCCGAAACGCCCAGGTAGCTCCGCTACCAGGGCGCTCCGGCGCCTTGCGATGCACGGCACCAGACCACGCGACCTGATCGGACGCTCATAGTGCAAGGACCCCTTACTGGCGCACGGTAACCCCGCGCCGTACGCCGGCACCGTGCGCCTCCCCGCGCACGGCGTGGAGATCGCCACTGCCTCGCCCGAGCTCTACCTCAGCCGGGACGGCCGTACGGTCGAGTCCGGCCCGATCAAGGGCACCGGTCGCACCGCCGCGGACCTCCTCGACAAGGACCACGCCGAGAACGTCATGATCGTGGACCTGGTCCGTAACGACCTGGGACGCGTCTGCGCCACCGGCTCCGTGACCGTCCCCGACCTGTGCGCCGTCGAGGCACACCCCGGCCTGGTGCACCTGGTGTCCACCGTGCGGGGCGAGCTCGCCGAACACGCCGGACGGCCGGAGCTGCTCGCCGACACCTTCCCGCCCGGGTCCGTCACGGGCGCCCCCAAATCCAGCGCGCTGCGCATCATCGCGGCGCTGGAGACCGCGCCCCGCGGCCCGTACTGCGGCGGCGTGGGCTGGGTCGACGCCGACCGCGGCACGGCTCAACTCGCCGTGGGCATCCGCACGTTCTGGATCGACCGCACCGCTCCTGGCGGTCCGTTGCTGTGCTTCGGTACCGGGGCCGGGATCACCTGGGGCTCCGATCCCGAGCGCGAGTGGTCCGAGACCCGGCTGAAAGCGCGGCGGCTGCTCACGGTGGCGTCGGATGCGTACCGGCGCGGCCTGCGCATGCCCTCCCGCGCGGGCAGCTGACGGTTCGGCCGGTGGGCGTCGCCGCGCGCGGCCGTCCGTGGTGACGGGTCGGTTGCGGTCGGACAACTCCGCACGCCGACCCCTTGACAGCCCTCCCCGGGACCCAGATGGTTGTTGCCCATAGTGAATGCCGATGCATTATTCGCAACGACGCACCATGGCGGCCGCTTCGCCTCCACTTCTCTCGTCGTTCTCCCATCCGCTCCGGCGTGCCGGGTCAGGCGGAATCACCGACGAGTTCCCCCGTCGTCGTCCGCGACAAAAACTCCACTGCCGTCTGTGGAAAGGACGAGCTGATGTACAAAACCCTCGAAAGGGATGGGAGTCGTAGTCATCCCGTCGAAGCGGATCCGCCAGAAAGCCCGGCGGCATCCGCCGGGCCTGGGACCGACCTGATCGTCTTCGGTGTCGCCGCGGTCATCACGCTCGCCTTCGTCGTGTGGGGTGCCGTCGCGACCGACACGCTGGAGAGCGTGTCCGGGAAGCTGCTGGACGGGACCATCCGCAACGGCGGCTGGGCCTTCGTCCTCGCCGCCTCGGGCTTCGTGGTCTTCGCTCTCTGTCTGGCGATCAGCCGTTACGGGCGGATCACTTTGGGCAAGGAGGGTGAGCAGCCCGAGTTCCGCACGGTCTCGTGGATCGCCATGATGTTCAGCGCGGGCATGGGCATCGGCCTGATGTTCTACGGCGTGAGCGAGCCGCTGTCCCACTTCGTCACGCCGCCGCCGGGCACCAACCCGGCCGACGCCAACGAGGCCATGGAGACCGCCATGGCCACCACCCTCTTCCACTGGACGCTGCATCCGTGGGCGATGTACGCGGTGGTCGGTCTGGCCATCGCCTACAGCACCTTCCGGCGCGGCCGCCGGCAGCTGATCAGTGCTGTGTTCACCCCGCTGATCGGCGAGAAGCGGGCGAACGGGTGGGGTGGCCGGATCATCGACATCCTCGCCATCTTCGCCACCCTCTTCGGCTCTGCGGCCTCCCTGGGGCTCGGTGCCCTGCAGATCGGCAGCGGCTTCACCGGACTGGGCTGGATGGGATCCGTCGGCACCGGCCTGCTGGTCGCCGTGATCGCGGTGCTGACCGTGGCGTTCGTCGCCTCGGCGGTGTCCGGGATCGCCAAGGGCATCCAATGGCTGTCCAACATCAACATGGTGCTGGCGGTGAGCCTGGCGGTCTTCGTGTTCCTCGTCGGGCCGACCATTTTCATCCTCGACCTGCTGCCCACCTCCATCGGCGCCTTCCTCGGCGACCTGACCCAGATGGCAGGGCGAACCGAGGCGTCGAGCGGCGAGGGCGTCGGCGACTGGCTGGCCGGCTGGACGGTCTTCTACTGGGCCTGGTGGATCTCCTGGACGCCCTTCGTCGGCATGTTCATCGCGCGCATCAGCCGCGGCCGGACCATCCGGCAGTTCGTCGGCGGGGTCATCCTGGTGCCCAGCACCGTCAGTCTGCTGTGGTTCGCCGTCTTCGGCGGCTCGGCGATGCACCTCCAGGACGAGAAGCGCCTCAGCGACGCCTCGACCGCCCAGGGCCAGCTCTTCGACGTGCTCCAGCAGTACCCGGTCGCCACGGTGACGAGCGTGGTCGTGATGATCCTCGTCGGGATCTTCTTCGTCTCCGGCGCCGACGCCTCCTCGATCGTGATGGGTACGCTCTCGCAGCGCGGGTCCCTGGAACCGACCCGTGGTGTCGTCGTCTTCTGGGGTGTGCTGACCGGAGCCGTCGCCGCGATCATGCTCCTCATCGGTGGCGGCAAGGGCGACGCGCTCACCGGACTGCAGAACCTGACCATTCTCGCGGCGGCGCCCTTCACCCTGGTGATGGTCGGCCTGTGTATCGCGCTCACCCGCGATCTGCGCCAGGATCCGCTCATCATCCGTGGGCGCAAGGGCAAGGAAGCCATCGAAACGGCCGTCATCACCGGCCACGAGAAGTACGACGGCGACTTCGAGCTGCGCATCGGCCCCGCGGCGTGCAACGACAGCACGGAGTCCACGCAGTCCCAGCAGTCCACGGAGGCCACGGAGGCCACGGAGACGACATCCTCCTCCCCCCGCTGAGGTCGGCGGGACCCGCGCCCGGCGGGGTCGTGAACCGGCATGTGCGGTCACGGCCCCGCCGGGCGTTCGCGCTGTTCCGCCGGAATCACGCCGGCTGAGGGAACCCCGTCGAGCTGCTTGACCCCCGGTCGGCACTCCACGATGCTGTGTTGCGACACATGAGATGTGTGCCGTAATGAGCAACATCAGATGGGTATCTGATTCAAGTCTCGACCAGCCGAGGAGTGGCCATGACGCACCAGGTCCGTGCTGTCGTCGCGCGGGGCAAGGGCGCCCCCGTCAGCCTGGAGACGATCATCGTGCCTGACCCGGGTCCGGGTGAGGCGCTGGTGAAGATCGAGGCCTGCGGGGTCTGTCACACCGATCTGCACTATCGCGAGGGCGGCATCAACGACGACTTCCCGTTCCTGCTGGGCCACGAGGCCGCGGGTGTCGTGGAGTCGGTGGGGGAGGGCGTCGTCGACGTCGCCCCCGGGGACTTCGTCATCCTCAACTGGCGTGCGGTGTGCGGGCAGTGCCGGGCCTGCCTGCGCGGACGGCCGTGGTACTGCTTCAGCACCCACAACGCGAAGCAGAAGATGACCCTGACCGACGGCACCGAACTGTCGCCGGCCCTGGGCATCGGCGCCTTCGCGGAGAAGACGCTGGTCGCGGCCGGGCAGTGCACCAAGGTCGACCCGACCGCGTCGGCGGCCGCCGCCGGTCTGCTGGGGTGCGGCGTGATGGCGGGCATCGGCGCGGCCATCAACACCGGCAACGTCGGCCGGGGCGACTCGGTCGCCGTCATCGGCTGCGGCGGTGTCGGGGCCGCGGCGATCGCCGGGGCGAACCTGGCGGGCGCGGCGAAGGTCATCGCGGTCGACATCGACGACCGCAAGCTGGAGACGGCCTCGAAGCTGGGCGCGACCCACACCGTCAACTCCAAGTCCACCGACGCGGTCGAGGCGATCCGCGAGCTGACCGGCGGCCACGGGGCGGACGTCGTCATCGAGGCGGTCGGCCGCCCGGAGACGTACAAGCAGGCCTTCTACGCCCGCGACCTCGCCGGCACCGTCGTCCTGGTCGGCGTACCGACCCCGGAGATGAAGCTCGAACTGCCGCTGCTGGACGTCTTCGGCCGCGGCGGGTCCCTGAAGTCCTCCTGGTACGGCGACTGCCTGCCGAGCCGCGACTTCCCGATGCTCATCGACCTCTACCTCCAGGGCCGCCTGGACCTCGACGCCTTCGTCACCGAGACCATCCAGCTCGACGAGGTCGAGAAGGCCTTCGAGCGGATGCACCACGGCGACGTCCTGCGCTCGGTGGTGGTCCTCTGATGGCCGCCCGCATCGAACACCTCGTCACCTCGGGGACGTTCTCGCTGGACGGCGGCACCTGGGACGTCGACAACAACGTGTGGATCGTCGGCGACGACACCGAGGCGATCGTCATCGACGCCGCGCACGACGCCGAGGCCATCGCCCGAGCGGTCGGCGACCGGCGCCTCACCGCGATCGTGTGCACGCACGCGCACAACGACCACATCGACGCCGCGCCCGAACTCGCCGCGCGCACGGGTGCCCCGGTCCTCCTCCACCCGGACGACCTGCCGCTGTGGAAGCAGACCCACCCCGACCGGGCGCCGGACGCCGAACTGACCGACGGCCAGGGCCTGTCGGTGGCCGGCATCGAGCTGACCGTGCTGCACACGCCCGGCCACGCCCCTGGGGCGGTCTGCCTGTACGGACCGGCCCTGGAGGCCCTCTTCAGCGGCGACACCCTGTTCGCCGGCGGGCCGGGGGCGACCGGACGGTCGTACAGCCACTTTCCGACCATCATCGACTCGATCCGGGACCGGCTGCTGACGCTGCCGGGAGACACCGTCGTGCACACCGGACACGGTGATACGACGACCATCGCCGCGGAGGCCCCGCACCTCCAGGAGTGGGTCGACCGCGGCTTCTGACGCCCACCGGCGACCCTTGAGTGCCCGCCGTGTCGGCTCGCGGCCATCGCGAGCCGACACGGCGGGCTTCTGTTGTTCTATGTGAGTTGAGTTTCTTTTGGCGCAACAAAATCCACGGCCCAGTGTGCCCTCTGAACGCCTTGACAAGGGTTCTGGGCGACCTCAGACTGATGTTGCGCTTACCGCAATCCGTTTCGCTATACGCACCGAGGTGTCATGATGATTCCCGCGTGCCGTCTCGAGGATCTCCCCCGAGGTGAGGCCCACCGGCTCGACATCGATCCGCCGGTTTCGGTGTTCCACACCGACGATGGCGAACTCTTCGCCATCGACGACACCTGCACTCACCAGGACGCGTCGCTCGCCGACGGCTGGCTGGAGGGCTGCGAGGTGGAATGCCCGCTGCATGCTTCCAAGTTCGACCTGAGGACCGGCGCGGTCGACGCCCCGCCGGCCAAGCTCCCGGTGCGGACGCACGAGGTCGTCGTCGAGGGCGGCGTGATCTACGTCCGGCTGTCCACCGACGCGCCCAACCTGCCGCCCTGCATCTCGGCCCGGCTCGCCGGGGGTCCCGCGTGAGGACCGTCGCCGTGGTCGGCGCCTCACTGGCCGGTCTGTCGGCGGCGCGCTCGCTGCGGAAGCAGGGCTACGACGGGCGGCTCGTCCTCATCGGAGACGAGCTCCACCGCCCGTACGACAGGCCCCCGCTGTCCAAGGAGTTCCTGTCCGGCACCCTCGGCGAGGCCGAACTCGCGCTGGAGGCGGACGACGAGGACCTTGGGGCGGAGTGGCTGCTCGGCGTCCGCGCCACCGGACTCGACCACGCGCGGCGTGCCGTCCGGCTCGGCGACGGACGGGAGGTGCCGGCCGACGGGGTCGTCATCGCGACCGGCGCCGCGGCGCGTACCCTCCCAGGGTCCGAGGGCCTGGCCGGAGTGCACACGCTGCGCACCCTGGACGACGCCCGCGCTCTGCGGGACGAACTGGCCCGCGGCGGACGCCTGGTGGTGATCGGCGGAGGCTTCATCGGAGCCGAGGTCGCCTCCACCGCCTACGCCCTCGGACTCGACGTGACCGTCGTGGAGGCGGCGGCGACACCGCTCGCCGGACCGCTCGGCGAGACCATGGGCGCCGTCGTCTCCGCCCTCCATGCCGACCATGGCGTACGACTGGAGTGCGGCGTGGGCGTCAAGGGGCTGAGCGGGGAGACCCGCGTCGACGCCGTCCTGCTGGAGGACGGCCGCAGCATCCCTGCCGACATCGTCGTCGTCGGTGTGGGTGCCCGCCCGAACGTCGAGTGGCTGGAAGGTTCCGGCATCGCTCTCGACAACGGCGTCAAGTGCGGCGCGGACGGCCGTACCAGCCTGGCCGGCGTGGTCGCGGTCGGCGACTGTGCCAACTGGTACGACCCGCGCGCGGGCCACCATCGCCGTGTCGAGCACTGGACCGGCGCGCGGGAGCGCCCCGACGCCGCCGTCGCCACGCTGCTGGCGGGCGGTGCGGTGGAACCGGGCGTGCCCCGGCCGCCGTACTTCTGGTCCGACCAGTACGGCGTGAAGATCCAGTTCGCCGGTCACGCGGCCGGCGCGGACAGTGTGTCCATCGAGGCGGGCGCCGCGGACGACCGCGACGTTCTGGCCGTCTACCGGCGGGCCGGCAACCCGGTCGCCGTGCTCGGGATGAACCAGCCGCGGCTGTTCACGCGCTGGCGCAAGCAACTCGCCGCCACCGCATCCTGACACCGCCCCGCATCTTGACACCGCCCCAGTGGCATTCCATGCTGCGGTTGCGTAGAGCACGCAGCGTTGCTCCATACACAACGCCGTCCGGAGTCGCTCTTCCCGGCGCGTGAATGACCCCTCCACGACGTTCTCCCGAGGAGTGCACCGTGACCTCGACCAGCCTGCCGGACAGCCTGATCGCCACCCTCCCCGGCTCCTCCTACACGGACCCGGGGATCTTCACCCAGGAGCAGGAGCGCATATTCGAGACCATGTGGTTCTGCGTGGCGCGCGCCTCCGAGTTGGCGAAGCCCGGTGCCTTCCGCACCGTCGACGTGGGCCGCGAGAGCATCCTCGTCACCCGGGCGAGGGACAACAGCGTCCGTGCGTACTTCAATGTGTGCCGGCACCGCGGTGCCAAGCTCTGCACCGAGGAGACCGGCGAGGTCAAGCGGGCCTTCCAGTGCCCGTACCACGCCTGGACGTACGACCTGAACGGCAAGCTCGTCGCGGCGCCCAACCTCACCAAGATGCCCGACGTGGGCCGCACCGAGTACGGCCTGGTGAGCGTGGCCGTACGCGAATGGCTCGGCTATGTCTGGGTCTGCCTCGCCGAGAACCCGCCCTCCTTCGAGGAGGACGTCATCGGTGAGGTCGTCGCCCGCCTCGGCGACGTCGAGTCGATCGAGCGCTACGGCATCGAGAACCTCTCCGTCGGCAAGCGGATCGTCTACGACGTGAAGGCGAACTGGAAGCTCATCATCGAGAACTTCATGGAGTGCTACCACTGCGCCACCATCCACCCCGAACTCACCGAGGTGCTCCCGGAGTTCGCGGACGGTTACGCCGCCCAGTACTACGTCGGCCACGGTGCCGAGTTCGGCGAGGACGTCCAGGGCTTCACCGTCGACGGCTCCGAGGGCCTGGACCGCATCCCGGGCGTCGCTGAGGACCAGGACCGCCGCTACTACGCGATCACCGTCAAGCCCCAGGTGTTCATCAATCTCGTGCCCGACCACGTGATCTTCCACCGGATGTACCCGGTGTCCGTGGACCGCACGATCGTCGAGTGCGACTGGCTCTACCTCCCGCACGTCGTCGAGAGCGGCAAGGACGTCAGCCGTTCCGTGGAACTCTTCCACCGGGTCAATCAGCAGGATTTCGACGCCTGCGAGCGCACGCAGCCCGGAATGAGCTCCCGCATGTACGCCAAGGGTGGCGTGCTGGTGCCCAGTGAGCACCACATCGGCGCCTTCCACGACTGGGTGAACGAGCGCCTCGGTACCCCTCAGGGGTGATTCAGCCCAGGTAGCCCATCCGGTGGCTGATCTCCTCGGCGCCCTTGAGCAGCACGGGGGAGAGCTCGTGCAGACGCTCCTCGGTGAACCGGTATGCGGGCCCGGAGGCGCTCAGCGCCGCGATGACCTCGCCGTCCCGGTTGCGGACCGGCGCGGCCATGGCGTGCAGACCGATCTCCAGCTCCTCCAGGGTGAAGGCGTAGCCCCGCTCCCGCGCCTCGGCGAGGTTCTTCTCGAGCTTCGTCTTCGCGGTGATGGTGTGCGGGGTGACCTTCTTCATGCCGGCGGCGGACAGCAGCGCGGCGCGCTCCTTCGCGGGCATGTGGGCCAGCAGGATCTTGCCGCTCGACGTGGCGTGCAGCGGCGTCAGCTGGCCGACCCAGTTGTGCGCGGTGACCGCGCCCGGGCCGCGCACCTGATACAGGTTGATCGCGTAGTGCTCCTGCATGACGGCGATGTTGACCGTCTCGCCGATCTCCTCGGCGAGGCGCTCGCAGACGGGGCGGCCCTGCTGGGTGATGTCGATACGGCCGGTGACCGCGCCGGCCAGGCGGACGATGCCGAAGCCGAGCCGGTACTTGCCGCGCTCGCCGGCCTGCTCCACCAGACCGCGCGCCTCCAGGGCGCCGAGCAGGCGGAAGGCGGTGGACTTGTGGACGTCGATCTCCCCCGCCACCTCGCTGACGCCCGCCTCGCCACGCTGGGCGAGGATCTCCAGGACGCTGATGGCGCGGTCGACCGACTGCACGCCGCCTGCCTGCGAATTCGACGTTTCTGTATCAGGGCTGTAGTTGCTCACGGTAAAACTATACGCGTAGTAAACAACGCCCCTGCAAGCAACAGGACCGAAACCAAGATGTTGGAAGTTGCGCTTTCCGCAACCTGGTGCGTATGACGCGACCGGGTTTAGCATGCCTCGCATATCTACGGCGCGAGCGAGACGAGGCACCATGGCTCCTGTGCAGTACGACTTCGTCATCGTCGGAGGCGGTTCGGCCGGCAGTGCGCTGGCGAACAGACTCTCCGCTGACCCGGCCAAGCGGGTGCTGGTCCTGGAGGCAGGCCGGTCCGACTACCCGTGGGACGTCTTCATCCACATGCCCGCGGCGCTGACCTACCCGATCGGCAGCCGGTTCTACGACTGGAAATACGAGTCCGAGCCCGAGCCCCACATGGGCGGCAGGCGCATCTATCACGCGCGCGGCAAGGTGCTGGGCGGCTCCAGCAGCATCAACGGCATGATCTTCCAGCGCGGCAACCCCATGGACTACGAGCGCTGGGCCGCCGACCCGGGCATGGAGAGCTGGGACTACGCCCACTGTCTGCCGTACTTCCGGCGGATGGAGAACTGTCTGGCAGCCGACCCGGACGACGAGTTCCGCGGCCACGACGGCCCCCTCGTCCTGGAGCGCGGCCCGGCGACCAACCCCCTCTTCGGCGCCTTCCTCGAAGCGACCCAGGAGGCGGGCTATGCGCCGACTGATGACGTCAACGGCTATCGACAAGAAGGTTTCGCCAGGTTCGACCGAAACGTCCATCGCGGACGTCGCCTGTCGGCCTCGAAGGCGTACCTCAAGCCCGCAATGAAGCGGCCGAACCTCACCGTCAGGACCCGCGCCCTCGTCACCCGCGTCCTCTTCGAGGGCAAGCGCGCCGTCGGCGTCGAGTTCCAGCGCGGCCGGGGAGCGCGCCAGCAGGTCCGCGCCAGGGAAGTCATCCTCTGCGGCGGCGCCATCAACTCCCCGCAGCTGCTCCAGCTCTCCGGCGTCGGCAACGCCGAGGAACTGCGCGCCCTCGGCATCGACGTCGTCCACGACCTCCCGGGCGTCGGCGAGAACATGCAGGACCACCTGGAGGTCTACGTCCAGTACGCCTGCAAGCAGCCCGTCTCCATGCAGCCGTACATGGCGAAGTGGCGCGCCCCCTTCATCGGCCTGCAGTGGCTGTTCAGGAAGGGCCCGGCGGCGACCAACCACTTCGAGGCCGGCGGCTTCGCCCGCAGCAACGAGGACGTCGACTACCCCAATCTGATGTTCCACTTCCTGCCGGTCGCGGTCCGCTACGACGGCTCGTCACCCGCCGGCGACCACGGCTACCAGGTGCACGTCGGACCCATGTACTCCGACGCCATCGGCTCGGTGAAGATCAAGAGCAAGGACCCGCGCGAGCACCCGGCCCTGCGCTTCAACTACCTCTCCACCGAGCAGGACCGCCGCGAGTGGGTCGAGGCGATCCGCGTCGCCCGCAAGCTCCTCAACCAGCCCGCACTCGCCCCGTACAACGGCGGAGAGGTCTCACCGGGACCGTCGGTGGAGACGGACGAGGAGATCCTCGCCTGGGTCGCGAAGGAGGGCGAGACCGCCCTGCATCCGTCCTGCACCTGCAAGATGGGCACCGACGAGATGTCCGTCGTCGACCCGACCAGCATGCGGGTGCACGGCGTGGAGGGCCTGCGGGTGGTGGACGCGTCGGTGATGCCCTACGTCACCAACGGCAACATCTACGCCCCGGTGATGATGATCGCCGAGAAGGCCGCCGACCTGATCCTCGGCAAGCAGCCGCTGGAGCCGTCGAAGGCTGCGTACTACCGCCACCGCGACGCCCAGAAGCAGACGGGGTAGACGTTGGGCACCGCAGGGCTCCGGGCGCTGCTGCACAGCGTCCGCTACGAGGTACTGCCCGCGAAGGCGACCGAGGACAAGGTCCTCGCCCATGTCCCGCGCGACGTCGTCGTCACCGTGACCGCGTCGCCGGTCAAGGGCCTGGAACCGACCCTCGACCTCGCCGCCCGGCTCGCCGCGCACGGCTACCGGGTCGTCCCGCACGTGCCGGCACGGCTGCTGCGGGACGACGGGCATGTGAAGGAGGTCGTCGACCGTCTCCGCGAGGTCGGCGTGGACGACGTCTTCGTGCCGGCGGGCGACGCGGACCCGCCGGCCGGCACGTACGACGGAGCACTGCCGGTGCTGCGCCGGCTGAGCGAGCTGGGCAGGCCCTTCGCTCACGTCGGCGTCACCGGCTACCCCGAGAGCCATCCCCTCATCCACGACGACGTCACCATCCAGGCGATGTGGGACAAGCGCGAGCACGCTACGTACCTCGTGAGCAACCTCTGCTTCGACCCACGGGTGCTGGGGGAGTGGATCGTGCGTGTACGGCGCCGGGACGTCACCCTGCCTCTGTACGTCGGTGTCGCCGGGCCCGTGCAGCGGGCGAAGCTGCTGGCGATGGCCACGAAGATCGGGGTGGGGGAGTCGACGCGCTTCCTGACGAAGCACGCCTCCTGGTTCGTGCGTTTCGCGGCACCGGGAGGGTATGCCCCCGAGAGGCTGCTGACCCGTACGGAGGAGGCGCTCACCGCACCCTCGGCGGGGGTGGCCGGCCTGCACCTGTTCACGTTCAACCAGATCGCCGAGACGGACCGGTGGCGCCGCGCGCTGCTGGACCGGCTGGGCGGCTGAACCAGGACCTGGGACCGGCTGGGGCAGCCCGGCCGGCCGCCGGTCGTCCTTCTGCACGGCACGCCCTTCTCGTCGTACGTCCGGCGTGCCGTCGCCCTGCGGGCGCACCTGCTGCATGGCGCCCGCTGAGCGCTCCGCCGGGCGCCGCGAGGGGCCGTCCGTCGTCTGCGGACTCGTCGTTGCTGGTCGCGCCCGCGCGACCAGCCACATGTCGATACAGCCCCTCGCCCCTTCAGGGCGCTGCCGAACCGCAGTCGACTTCCCCAGGTGTGCTCAGCGGGTCCTCGGCCGGGCTCGGCAGCCGCTGTGACCGAGGGGCGGCGCGCCCTGGGCCGTATACGACGGGGGCGGGACCGGAGTCCGGTCCCGCCCCCGTGTGGGTGCGGCTCAGCGGAAGACCACCGTGCGGTTGCCGTCCACCATCACGCGGCTCTCGCTGTGCCACTTCACCGCGTGTGCGAGCACCTGTGCCTCCACGTCCCGGCCGACCGTGACCAGGTCGCCGGGATCGAGGGAGTGGTCCACCCTGACCACGTCCTGCTCGATGATCTGCCCCTCGTCCAGGTCCGGCGTCACATAGTGCGCCGTCGCGCCGACGAGCTTCACTCCGCGCCGGTAGGCCTGCTCGTAGGGGCGCGCGCCCTTGAAACTCGGGAGGAAGGAGTGGTGGATGTTGATGGCACGGCCCTCCAGTTCCTTGCACAGATCGTCGGAGAGGATCTGCATGTAGCGGGCCAGGACCACCAGGTCGATGTCCAGCTCACGCACCAGCTCCAGCAGTCGGGCCTCGGCCTCGGGCTTGGTGTCCCTGGTCACCGGGACGTGGTGGAAGGGGATGCCGTACGTCTCCGCGAGCCCTTCGAAGTCCCGGTGGTTGGAGACGATCGCGGGGATCTCGATGTTGAGGGCGCCGGTGCGCCGGCGGAAGAGCAGGTCGTTCAGGCAGTGGCCGAACTTGGACACCATGATCAGCGTTCGGGTCGGCGTGGCGGCGTCGCGCAGGCTCCAGGAGATGCCGTAGGCCTGGGCCACCGGACCGAACCGGTAACGCAGTTGTTCCAGACCGGCGTTCGGATCGGAAACGTCGAAGTGGACCCTCATGAAGAAGCGGCCCTGGAGTCGGTCGTCGAACTGCTGGCTTTCCAGGATGTTGCCGGAGTTCCTGACGAGAAAGCCGCTCACGGCGTGAACCAGTCCAGCGCTGTCGGGACAGGAGAGGGTGAGGACGTACTCACGACCAGGTTGCGGTCGGGGGGACATAGGCGGCCTCCGTCGGTGCGTAATGCACAACATGGTGAGTGATACGCAACATGGTCGGCTCGGCGTCGCTCGCGGTCAAGGGTGGCCGGGTGAGTGATCGCATGGTCAAATCGTCACCGGCCAACCTCTTGACGTCTGTCTGGACATTCGCCAGGGTTCCACCACAAGCAATCGGGTGCACGATGCGCAACGAATTTCGGTGGAAGGCTCGGCGCGTGGCAGACCTGTACGTGGATGGCGAATGGCGGGACCCGGTGGCCGGCGGGCACCGGGAGATCCGATGTCCCGCTGACGGCACGCTCGCGGCGACCGTCTCGGAGGCGACACGCCCCGACACCGAGGCGGCGATCGCCGCGGCCCGCCGCGCCTTCGACGAGGGGCCCTGGCCGAGCACCTCCGAGCGGGAGCGCGGCGCGCTGCTGCTGCGCACCGCCGACCTCATCGAGCGCGACGCCAAGGAATTCGCCCGCGCCGAGTCCCTGGACACCGGCAAGCGGCTGGTGGAGAGCGAGTACGACATCGCCGACGTCGTCTCCTGCTTCCGCTACTACGGCGGGCTCGGCGGCACCGACGCCGGCCGAGTGATCGACACCGGCCGCGACGACGCCGTCAGCCGCGTCGGGTACGAGCCGGTCGGCGTGTGCGGGCTCATCACCCCCTGGAACTACCCGCTGTTGCAGGCCAGTTGGAAGGTCGCCCCGGCGCTCCTCGCCGGCAACACGATCGTCCTCAAGCCCAGCGAACTCACCCCCTCCACCTCGATCCTGCTGATGAAGGCACTGGAGGAGGCCGGACTCCCGGCCGGCGCCGCCAATCTCGTCCTGGGCACGGGACACGAGGTGGGCGCACCGCTCTGCGAGGACCCGGCCGTCGACATGGTCTCCTTCACCGGCGGCCTGGAGACCGGCAAGCGCATCATGGCCACCGCCGCCGCGACCGTGAAGAAGGTCGCGCTGGAGCTCGGCGGCAAGAACCCCAACGTCGTCTTCGCCGACGCCGACTTCGCCACGGCCGTCGACTTCGCCCTCACGGCCGTCTTCCTGCACTCGGGGCAGGTCTGCTCGGCCGGAGCCCGGCTGATCGTCGAGGACTCCCTGCACGACCGCTTCGTCGACGAGGTCGTCCGCCGGGCCCGGCGGATCCGGCTCGGCGGCCCCTTCGACCCCGACGCCGAGACCGGAGCGCTGATCTCCGCGCAGCACCTGGAGAAGGTCGAGGCGTACGTCGCGGGCGGCCTCGCCGAGGGTGCCGTACTGCGCTGCGGCGGCGCACGGCCCGACGACCCCGCGCTGGCGAAGGGCCACTACTACCCGCCGACCGTGCTCGACGAGTGCCGGCAGGACATGCGCGTCGTGCACGAGGAGTCCTTCGGGCCCGTCCTCACCGTCGAGCGCTTCACCGACGAGGACGACGCCGTACGCATCGCCAACGACACCGAGTACGGACTCGCCGGAGCCGTGTGGACGCAGGACGCCGGGAAGGCCCAGCGGGTCGCCCGGCGGTTGCGCCACGGCACGGTGTGGATCAACGACTACCACCCCTATGTGCCGCAAGCGGAATGGGGTGGCTTCGGGCACTCGGGCGTGGGCCGGGAGCTGGGACCGACCGGCCTGAACGAGTACCGAGAGCCCAAGCACATCTGGCAGAACATCCAACCCCGGCCGCAGCACTGGTTCCGCGGCTGAACGCCGAAAGAGGGTCGAACGTGACCACACAGACCGAGGTGCCGCAGCGGCGCGGCACGCCCCAGGACTCGGGCTCCACCCCGGTCATATCCGTGCGCAGGCTGTGGAAGGTGTTCGGGCCGAAGGCCGACCAGGTGCCGGACTCCGAGGAGCTGTGCGGGCTCACCCGCCGCGAGCTCATGGACCGCACCGGATGCACCGCGGCCGTACGCGACGTCCACTTCGACGTCTCGCCCGGCGAGGTCTTCGTCGTGATGGGCCTGTCCGGTTCGGGCAAGTCCACGCTGGTGCGATGTCTGACCCGGCTGATCGAACCCACCGCCGGTGAGATCGTCTTCGAGGGCGAGGACATCCGTCAGGCGGACGACAAGCGCCTGCGCGATCTGCGGCGCCGCAAGTTCTCCATGGTCTTCCAGCACTTCGGTCTGCTGCCCCACCGCCGCGTCGTGGACAACGTGGCGTTCGGTCTGGAGATCCGGGGCATGGGCAGAGGCGAACGCACCAGGCGGGCCCAGGAGGTCGTCGAGCTGGTCGGCCTCGCGGGCTACGAGAACTCCTACCCCGACCAGCTGTCCGGCGGTATGCAGCAGCGTGTGGGCCTGGCCCGGGCGCTGGCCGGTGCTCCGGACGTGCTCTTCTTCGACGAGCCGTTCTCGGCGCTCGACCCGCTGATCCGCCGTGACATGCAGAACGAGGTCATCCGTCTGCACCACGAGGTCGGCAAGACGATGGTGTTCATCACCCACGACCTCTCCGAGGCCCTGAAGCTGGGCGACCGCATCCTCATCATGCGCGACGGCAAGATGGTCCAGTGCGGCACCGGCGACGAGCTCGTGGGCGCCCCCGCCGACGACTACGTACGCGAGTTCGTCAAGGACGTGCCGCGCGGCGACGTGCTGACCCTGCGATGGATCATGCGGCCTCTGGAGGACGGCGACGCCCTGGACGGTCCCGAGCTGGGGCCGGACGTCGTGGTGAAGGAGGCCACCCGGGCGGTGCTCGCGGCCGACAAGCCGGTCAAGGTCGTCGAGAACGGCAAGCTGCTCGGCATCGTCGGCGACGAGGAGATCCTCGCGGTGGTCGCCGGGCAGGAAGGCGGCGCGTGATGACCGTCGCCGTCGAGAAACCCGAGAAGACGCGGACAGTCGAGCCGGCCGCTCCTGTCAAAGAGACACGCAAGGTCAGCCGGTCCATGGTGGTCGGCGCCATCCTGGTCGTCTGGCTGGTGCTGTTCGCCGTACTGCGCGGCAAGCAGACCCTCGCCCTGGCAGCGGCCGATCTCACCGATCTGCACCGGTGGTTCAACGACGTCAACGACTCGATCGGCGCGAACCGCAACTCCAACCCCCTCTTCCTGTACTTCTTCAACGAGATCCGCCTGGTCATCGACTCCCTGGTGACCTTCGTGCAGGAGCTGATCTCACAGCCGTCCGCCGACCGCCCCGTCCCGCAGATCGGCTGGCTCGGTGTCGTCGGCATCGCCGGCTATGTCTCCTGGGCCGTGGGCAACTGGCGGGTCGCGCTGCTGGCCGTGGCCGGCTTCACCTTCCTGGGCCTTCAGGGCCTGTGGCAGGAGAGCATGGACACCCTGGCGCTCACCGTCTCCGCCGTCTTCGTGGCACTGCTGTTCGCGATCCCGTTGGGCGTGTGGGCGGGGCTGTCCGACCGGTTCAACCGGATCGTCACGCCCTTCCTGGACTTCATGCAGACGATGCCGACCTTCGTCTATCTGGCCCCGCTGACCCTGTTCTTCCTCATCGGCCCGGCCTCCGCCACCATCGCCACGCTGATCTACGCGGCACCGCCCGCGATCCGCATCACCGCGCACGCCATCCGCTCCGTACCGAAGACCACGGTCGAGGCGGCTGACTCACTGGGCGCCACCCGACGGCAGACCCTGACGAAGGTACTGCTGCCGATGTCCAAGCGGACCGTGGTGATGGGCGTGAACCAGACCATCATGGCCGCCCTGGCCATGGTGACCATCGCCGCCCTGATCGACGCGCCCGGCCTCGGCAAGACGGTCGTCCAGGCGCTGCAGTCGCTCGACGTCGGCACGGCCTTCAACGCGGGCCTGGCCATCGTCGTCATGGCGATCGTGCTGGACCGGGTCGCCACCGCGGCGAGCGGACGCGAGGAGGCGGCCCGGGGTTCGAAGAACCGCTTCCTGACCTGGCGGCGCCCGCTGCTGGGCGCCGGTGCGGCGGCCACGGCGGTTCTGATCTACCTCTCGCACACCTATGTATGGGCGGCGGAGTTCCCCGGCGAGGGAGGCACCGGCAGTGCCATCTCGAGCGGGGCCGACACCGTGACCACCTGGGCGCAGGACAACCTGTCGGGCTTCACCAACGGCTTCCGCGACGCCCTCACCAACGGTCTGCTCAACCCGTTCCAGACCCTGCTCACCGACTCACCGTGGTGGCTCGTCGGCGCCGTCCTGATCGCGCTCGGCGTCGTCCTCGGCGGCTGGCGCGCCGGCCTCACCACGGCCGTGTGCGTCGGCCTGCTGGTCGGCACCGGAGTGTGGTC
This sequence comes from Streptomyces sp. TRM70350, assembly GCF_019219825.1. Taxonomy (GTDB): domain Bacteria; phylum Actinomycetota; class Actinomycetes; order Streptomycetales; family Streptomycetaceae; genus Streptomyces. Next base: position 28,063 of record NZ_JAHUXH010000004.1, read on the forward strand.
GGACAGCATGACGACGCTGGCGTCGACCGTCGTCGCCACGGTGCTCGTGATGCTGCTCGGCATCGTCTTCGGCGTGTGGATGGGACGCAGCGCACTCGTGGACCGGGTCCTGCGCCCGTCCCTGGACGCGGCCCAGGTCATGCCGCCGTTCGTCTATCTCGTACCGTTCCTCGCGCTGTTCGGCGCGACCCGCTTCACGGCGATCGTCGCCGCCGTCGTCTACGCGGCCCCTGTCGCCATGAAGATCATCGCGGACGGCGTACGGAACGTGCCCGCCACCACCGTGGAGGCGGCCACCTCGGCCGGGTGCAACACCTGGCAGATCATCACCAAGGTCCAACTGCCGATGGCACGCGGCGCCCTGACTCTCGCCACCAACCAGGGCCTGATCTACGTGCTGTCGATGGTTGTGGTGGGCGGCCTCGTAGGCGCGGGCGCCCTCGGCTACGACGTCGTGGCCGGTTTCTCGCAGGGACAGCTGTACGGGAAGGGGCTCGCCGCGGGGCTGGCCATCGTCCTTCTCGGAGTCATGTTCGACCGGATCACTCAGGCAGCGGCGCGCCGTACCAGCGCGTAAGGAGCACTGACCATGGCAAGGCAAGCAAGACAGTGGAGAGTCGGCGCGGCCGGCATAGCGGTCCTCGGCCTCACCCTCACCGCCTGCGGCGGTGCGAAGGTCGGTGACAGCTCCTCGGACGCCGGTGGCTCGGGCAGCTCCGGCACGTGCGGCACCTTCAACCTCGCGGTCAACCCGTGGGTGGGGTACGAGGCCAACGCGGCGGTCATCGCGTACGTCGCTGAGCAGGACCTCGGCTGCAAGGTCACCAAGAAGGACCTCAAGGAGGAGATCGCCTGGCAGGGCTTCGGGACGGGCGAGGTCGACGCCGTCGTCGAGAACTGGGGCCACGACGACCTGAAGAAGAAGTACATCACCGACCAGAAGACCGCCGTCGACGCCGGCCCGACCGGCAACGAAGGCCTCATCGGCTGGTACGTGCCGCCGTGGCTGGCCAAGGAGCACCCGGACATCCTCGACTGGAACAACCTCAACAAGTACGCGGCCGAGTTCAAGACCTCCGAGTCCGGCGGCAAGGGCCAACTCCTCGACGGCGACCCGTCGTTCGTGACCAACGACGAGGCCTTGGTCAAGAACCTGAAGCTCAACTACAAGGTGGTGTACGCCGGCAGCGAGACCGCCCTCATCCAGGCCTTCCGCAAGGCGGAGAAGGACAAGGAATGGGTGATCGGCTACTTCTACGAGCCGCAGTGGTTCATGTCCGAGGTGCCGCTCAAGAAGGTGAAGCTGCCCGAGTACAAGGAGGGCTGCGACGCCGACGCGGAGAAGGTCGACTGTGACTACCCGGTGTACAAGCTGGACAAGATCGTCAGCGCGAAGTTCGCCAAGTCGGGCAGCCCGGCCTACGACCTGGTGAAGAACTTCACCTGGACGAACGAGGACCAGAACATCGTGGCCAAGTACATCGCGGTGGACAAGATGACCCCCGAGGCCGCGGCGAAGAAGTGGGTCGAGGCCAACCGGGACAAGGTGGAGGCCTGGATCAAGTAGGCCCTTCACGGATGCCCGGTGGGTGGTGCGCACGGACGCGCACCGCCCACCGGGCATTCCCGTTTTCCAGGCCGTTGTCCAGTGCGTTCTCCGCCGTCGACGGACCTCTTGACACCCACCTGCACGGCAGGCACATTGAGTTGCGCAACCTGAATCACGTTGCGCAGAAAGCAACTCAACCGGAGGTGCGGCGATGGCGGGACCGCGTGTGGTCATCATCGGAGCGGGAGTCGTCGGCGCGGCGCTCGCGGACGAGATCTCGGCGCGGGGCTGGACCGAGGTGACCGTGGTCGACCAGGGGCCGCTCCCGGCCACCGGGGGCTCGACCTCGCACGCCCCTGGCCTGGTCTTCCAGACGAACTCCTCGAAGACCATGACGGAGCTGGCCCGCTACACCGTCGAGAAGTTCTGTTCCCTCGACGTCGACGGCAAGCCCTGTTTCCTTCAGGTCGGCGGACTGGAGGTGGCGACCACGCCGGAGCGCCTCGCCGAACTGCACCGCCGGCACGGCTGGATCACCGCGTGGGGCATCGAGTCGCGGATCCTGACCGCCGACGAGTGCGTCGAGAAGCACCCGCTGGTCGACCGTGACAAGGTCCTCGGCGGCCTCCTCGTCCCGACCGACGGCCTCGCCAAGGCGGTCCTCGCCGTCGAGGCGCAGATCCGCCGGGCCACCGAGCGCGGCGTACGCTTCCTCGCCCGTCACGAGGTCCTCGACGTCCTGCAGGCCGACGGCGAGGTGACGGGCGTCCGCACCGACCAGGGCGACCTGGAGGCCGACATCGTCGTGTGCTGCGCCGGCATCTGGGGCCCGAAGATCGCCCGCATGGTCGGCATGAACCTGCCGCTGACCCCGCTGGCCCACCAGCTCGCCTGGACCGGCCCGATGCCGGCCCTCGCCGGCCAGACGGAGGAGGCGGTCCGCCCGATCCTGCGCCACCAGGACGCCGACCTCTACTACCGCGACCGCTTCGACGGCCTGGGCATCGGCTACTACGGCCACCGTCCGATGCCGATCTCCGCCGACGACATCCTCTCCGTGGACGAGGCCGACCAGATGCCGTCGATCCTGAAGTTCACCGAGGAGGACTTCGAGGACGCCTGGACCGAGACCCAGTCCCTGCTCCCCGCGACGCGCGAGGCGAAGATCGAGGAGGGCATCAACGGCCTGTTCTCCTTCACCACCGACAACTTCCCGCTGCTCGGCGAGTCCCCGGACGTCAAGGGGTTCTGGGTCGCCGAAGCCGTGTGGGTCACCCACTCCGCGGGCGTCGGCCGGGCCATGGCCGAGTGGCTGGTCGACGGCCACTGCTCGTCCTTCGACCTGCACGAGTGCGACGTCAACCGCTTCGAGCCGCACCAGCTGTCCCCGGAGTACGTCCTGGCCCGCGACTGCCAGAACTTCGTCGAGGTCTACGACATCCTCCACCCCCTCCAGCCGTCCGGCGCCCCACGCCCGATCCGCACCAGCCCCTTCCACCCCCGCCAGCAGGAGCACGGCGCCTTCTTCCTGGAGGCGAGCGGCTGGGAGCGTCCGCAGTGGTACGAGGCCAACGCGAAGCTGGTCGAGGGCCGTTCCATCCCCACCCCGAACGACTGGGCCGCGCAGTTCTGGTCGCCCATCGTCGGCGCCGAGGCACAGGCCACCCGCGAGACCGTCGCGATGTACGACATGACGGCCCTCAAGCGCCTGGAGGTCAGCGGGCCCGGCTCCGCCGAGTTCCTGGAGCGCCTGTGCACCGGCAAGGTCGCCAAGTCGGTCGGCTCGGTCACCTACACCCTGCTCCTCGACCACGACGGCGGCATTCGCAGCGACATCACCGTCGCCCGCCTCGCCCGCGACCTCTTCCAGGTCGGCGCCAACGGCAACCTCGACCTCGACTGGTTCAGCCGCCACCTCCCGGCCGACGGCACGGTCCAGGTCCGCGACATCACCCCGGGCACCTGCTGCATCGGCCTGTGGGGCCCGCTCGCCCGCAAGGTCCTGCAACCCCTGACGGACGAGGACTTCTCCAACGACGGCCTGAAGTACTTCCGCGCCAAGCGCGCCTACATCGGCAGCGTCCCGGTGACGGCGATGCGCCTGTCGTACGTCGGTGAACTCGGCTGGGAGCTGTACACCACCGCCGACCAGGGCCTGAAACTGTGGGACACCCTGTGGCAGGCGGCGAAGCCGCTCGGCGGCGTCATCGCCGGCCGCGGTGCCTTCAACAGCCTCCGCCTGGAGAAGGGGTACCGCTCCTTCGGCACCGACATGACCTACGAGCACGACCCGTACGAGGCCGGCGTCGGCTTCGCCGTCAAGCTCGACAAGGACGACTTCATCGGCAAGGCCGCACTGGAGCGCCGCAAGGAGAACGTACGGCGCAGGCTGACCTGCCTCACCATCGACGATCCGCATGCGGTCGTCCTGGGCAAGGAGCCGGTGTACGACGGTGACCGAGCGGTCGGCTACGTCACCAGCGCCGCCTACGGCTACACCATCGACAAGGGCATCGCCTACGCCTGGCTCCCGGCCGAGCTGACCACCCCCGGCACGCCCCTGCAGATCGGCTACTTCGACCAGCGCATCGAGGCCGTCGTCGCCGAGGAACCCCTGTTCGACCCCACCATGTCCCGCCTCCGTGGCTGACACCCCGCGTCGACTCCGAGGGAAGGAACACCGCCGGTGAACGCACAGCTGCTCGACGGCAAGGCGACCGCCGCCGACATCCGCCGCGAACTCGCGGAGCGCGTGGCCAAGTTGACGGCCACCAACGGCCGCCCGCCGGGCCTGGGCACCGTCCTGGTCGGCGACGACCCCGGCAGCCATGCCTACGTCGCCGGCAAGCACCGCGACTGCGCCCAGGTCGGCATCGCCTCCATCCGCCGGGACCTGCCCGCCGACGCCTCACAGGAGCAGGTCGAGGAGACGATCGACGAGCTCAACGCCGATCCGGCCTGCACCGGCTACATCGTCCAGCTCCCGCTGCCCCGCCACCTGGACGCCAACGCCGTACTGGAACGCATGGACCCGGCCAAGGACGCCGACGGCCTGCACCCCGTCAACCTCGGCCGGCTCACCCTGGGCGTCGAGGCACCGCTGCCGTGCACCCCGCGCGGCATCGTGGAGCTGCTCCGCCGCCACGACGTACCGCTCGCGGGAGCCCGTGTCTGCGTGATCGGCCGGGGCATCACGGTAGGCCGCCCCATCGGCCTCCTGCTCACCCGCCGCTCCGAGAACGCCACCGTCACCCTGTGCCACACCGGCACCAAGGGCCTGGCCTGGCACGTACGCGAGGCGGACATCGTCATCGCCGCCGCCGGCTCGCCCGGACTGGTCACCAAGGGCATGCTGCGCCCCGGCGCCGCGGTCCTGGACGTCGGCATCACCCGCACCGACCAGGGCCTGGTCGGCGACATCCACCCGGACGCCGCCCAGGTGGCCGGCTGGATCGCGCCCATGCCCGGCGGTGTGGGCCCCATGACCCGAGCGATGTTGCTGGCCAACGTCGTCGAGGCCGCCGAGAGGAACGCCACCGCCGTATGAACGCTCACGCCCCCGAGCACCCCCAGTATCCGCACGTCGCAGAAGCCCTTTCAGAAGACGGAGACGTCCGATGAGCCCCCGCACCCCCGGCGCCGACCTCCCCGACCACCCCGACTGGCTGTGGCGCAATCCCGAGCCCAAGCGGTCGTACGACGTGGTGATCGTCGGAGGTGGCGGACACGGCCTGGCCACCGCGCACTACCTCGCCAGGAACCACGGCATCACCAATGTCGCGGTGCTGGAGAAGGGCTGGCTCGCGGGCGGCAACATGGCCCGCAACACCACGATCATCCGCTCCAACTACCTGTGGGACGAGAGCGCCGGAATCTACGAGCACGCCCTCAAGCTCTGGGAGGGACTGGCGGAGGAGCTGGACTACCCGATCCTGTTCTCCCAGCGCGGCGTGCTGAACCTCGCGCACAGCCTCCAGGACGTCCGCGACAGTGTGCGCCGCGTGGAGGCGAACCGTCTCAACGGCGTGGACGCGGAGTGGCTCGACGCGGACGGCGTCAAGGAAGTCTGCCCGATCGTCAACATCTCGCAGGACGTGCGCTACCCGGTCCTGGGCGCCACGTACCAGCCGCGCGCCGGCATCGCCAAGCACGACTACGTCGCCTGGGGCCTGGCCCGCTCGGCGGACGCCGCGGGCATCGACATCATCCAGAACTGCGAGGTCACCGGCCTCGACGTGGTCGGCAACCGCGTCGTCGGAGTCCAGACCAGCCTTGGCCCCATCGCGGCCGGCAAGGTCGCGCTCTGCTCGGCGGGCCACACCTCGGTCCTCGCCGCCATGGCGGGCATCGAGCTCCCCGTCCAGAGCCACCCGTTGCAGGCCCTGGTCTCGGAGCTCCTGGAGCCGGTGCACCCGACGGTCGTGATGTCCAACGCGGTCCATGTGTACGTCAGCCAGGCCCACAAGGGCGAGTTGGTGATGGGCGCGGGCATCGACGCGTACAACTCCTACACCCAGCGCGGCGCCTTCCACATCATCGAAGAGCAGATGTCGGCGGCCCTGGAGCTGTTCCCGGTCTTCGCCCGTGCGCATGTGCTGCGCACCTGGGGCGGCATCGTCGACGTCAGCCCCGACGCCTCACCGATCATCGGGCTCAGCCCCGTCGACAACCTCTACCTCAACTGCGGCTGGGGAACGGGCGGTTTCAAGGCCACCCCCGGCGTCGGCTGGGTCTACGCCCACACCATCGCCAACGACACCCCGCACGCCCTCAACGCCCCCTTCTCGCTCGACCGTTTCACCACCGGCGCGCTCGTCGACGAGCACGGCGCGGCCGCGGTGGCCCACTAGGGAGCCGAACCAATGCTGCTCATCCCCTGCCCGTGGTGCGGGCCCCGCGACGAGGCCGAGTTCCACTACGGCGGCCAGGCCCACGTGCCCTACCCGGAGGACCCGGCGTCCCTCTCCGACGAGGAGTGGGCCCGCTACCTCTTCTTCCGCGACAACCCCAAGGGCCCCTTCGCCGAGCGCTGGAGCCACGCGGCGGGCTGCCGCCGCTGGTTCAACGCGGTACGGGACACGTCGACGAACGAGGTCCTGGCGGTGTACAGGACGGGAGAGGAACGCCCGGCGACTGTTGAGCCGAGGCCAGTATTTTCAGCCCGTCCGGCGTTTGAGGACGAGGCCTCTTCAGGGCCGACGGGGGTCCAGGGGGCGGAGCCCCCTGGCGGGGTGGAAGGGGCGGAGCCCCTTCGGGATGGGACGGGTAGGGGCGGCGGGGGCGAGGCAACCCAGCCGTTCCGCCACGCGACCCGCGGCCGAATCCACCGCGAGGAACCCCTCACCTTCACCTTCGACGGCACCGAATACCAGGGCTACCGCGGCGACACCCTCGCCTCCGCCCTCCTCGCCAACGGCGTCATCCAGGCCGGCACCAGCATCAAGCTCGGCCGCCCCCGAGGCATCTTCTCCGCCGGCGTCGAAGAGCCCAACGCGGTCATCCAGATCGAGGAGCCCTTCCCGGAGCCGATGCTCCCCGCCACGACCGTCGAGCTCTACGCCGGCCTGGTCGCCAGCAGTCTCCCCGGCCTGGGCCGCCTCGCCACCGACCCGGATCCCGCCCGCTACGACGCCGTGCACGCCCACTGCGACCTGCTGATCGTGGGCGCCGGCCCGGCCGGCCTCGCGGCAGCGGCAGCGGCAGCGAACAGCGGCGCCCGCGTCATCCTCGCCGACGACCAGCCGGAACCCGGCGGCAGCCTCCTCGGCACGGCCGAACACCTCGACTGGGTGCGGGAGGTGACGGAGCAGCTCGACGCCGCCCCAGAGGTCCGCGTCCTGCCCCGCACCACCGTCTTCGGCTACTACGACGACAACCACCTGCTCGCCGTCGAGCGCCGCACCCATCACCTCGGCGCCGACGCCCCCGAGAACGTCTCCCGCGAACGCGTCTGGCGCATCCGCGCCCGCCGAGTCGTCCTCGCCACCGGCGCCCACGAGCGCTCCCTGGCCTTCGCGAACAACGACCGCCCCGGCGTGATGCTGGCCTCCTCGGCCCGCACCCACGTCAACCGCCACGGCGCCCTGCCCGGCCGACACGCGGTCGTCTTCACGACCAACGACAGCGCGTACGCGGCGGCGCTGGACCTGGCCTCGGCAGGCCTGTCCATCGCGGCGATCGTCGACACCCGCCCCGAACCGGGGGAGTGGGCGGACCGCGCAAGAGCAGCCGGCATCGAAGTCCTCCCCGGCCACGCCGTCATCAGCACGGAGGGCGAGGCCCGCCTCACCGCGGTGACCGTCGCGCCGTACGAAGACTCCCCGGAGCGGCGGGAGTTCGCCGCCGACCTGCTGCTGGTCTCCGGTGGCTGGAACCCGGTGGCGCACCTGTTCAGTCAGTCGGGGGGCAAGCTGCGCTACGACGACACGCTGGGCTCCTTCGTCCCCGACACCACCCGTCAGGCGGTCGAGGTCGTCGGCAGCGCGAGCGGTGTCCTCGACCCGGCCACCGTCCTGGCACAGGGTGCCGCCGCGGGTGCCCGCGCCGTCGAGGCCGAGGGCTACACGCCCGAGGCACCGCGCCTCCCGGACGTGCCCGCCCAGCCGCGGCAGACGCCGCCGATGCACGTGTACGTCGTCCCGGGCGACGCGGAAGGCCCCCGCTTCGTCGACCTCCAGCGCGATGTCACCGTCGACGACCTGGCCCGCGCGACCGGCGCCGGCCTGCGCTCGGTCGAGCACACCAAGCGCTACACCACGGCCGGTACCGCGAGCGACCAGGGCAAGACCTCCGGCATCCTGGCCGGCGGCGTCGTGGCCGACCTGCTCGGCGTGGACATCTCGGCGCTCGGCACCACGACGTTCCGCCCGCCGTACACCCCGGTCTCCTTCGCAGCCCTCGCGGGCCGCGACCGAGGCGCCCTGAGCGACCCGGTCCGCACGACCGCCCTCCACGAGTGGCACGTCGCGCACGGCGCCCTGTTCGAGAACGTCGGCCAGTGGAAGCGCCCCTGGTACTACCCGCAGGACGGCGAGGACATGGAAGCCGCCGTACTGCGCGAGTGCCGGGCGACCCGCGAGAGCGTGGGCTTCATGGACGCCTCCACTCTCGGCAAGATCGACGTACAGGGCCCGGACGCCGGTGTCTTCCTGGACCGGCTCTACACCAACATGATGAGCACCCTGAAGGTCGGCATGATCCGCTACGGCGTCATGTGCCGCCCGGACGGCATGGTCTTCGACGACGGCACGGTCATCCGCGTCGCTCCGGAGCGCTTCCTGGTCACCACGACGACGGGCAACGCCGCCGCCGTACTCGACTGGATGGAGGAGTGGCTCCAGACCGAGTGGCCCGAGCTGAAGGTCCACTGCACCTCCGTGACCGAGCAGTGGGCCACGGTCGCCCTGGTCGGTCCGAAGTCCCGCGCGGTCCTCGCCGCGCTCGCGCCCCGACTCGCCGTGGCCAACGACGACTTCCCGTTCATGGCCTGGCGGGAGACGACCGTCGCGGGCATCGAGGCCCGGGTCTGCCGCATCAGCTTCTCCGGCGAACTCGCCTACGAGATCAACGTGTCACCGTGGCGGGCCCTCGCCCTGTGGGAGGCCGTGTACGAGGCCGGCGCCCCCTACGGCATCACCCCGTACGGCACGGAGACCATGCACGTCCTGCGGGCCGAGAAGGGCTACCCGATCATCGGCCAGGACACCGACGGCACCGTCACACCCCAGGACCTCGGCATGAGCTGGGTGGTGTCGAAGAAGAAACCGGACTTCATCGGCAAGCGGTCCTTCGCCCGCGCCGACACCGCCCGCCCGGACCGCAAGCACCTGGTCGGCCTGCTCCCCGAGGACCCGGGCACCTTCCTCCCGGAGGGCACTCATCTGGTCGCCGAGGGTGTGCTGCCGACCCCGCCCGTCCCCATGCTCGGCCATGTCACGTCCAGCTATCGCAGCGCCGCCCTCGGCCGGACGTTCGCGCTCGCCCTGATCAAGGGCGGCCGGGACCGCATCGGCGAGCGGCTGTACGCCCCCGTGGGCGACCAGCTGGTCCCGGTGACTGTCGCCAGCCCCGTCCTCTACGACCCCGAGGGAGCCCGCCGCGATGGCTGAGACCGCCCTTACCGCCCCGCTCCGCAGCCCGCTGTCGCAGGTCGCGGACCACCTGGCCGCCGCGACACGTACGTCCGGGGGCGCGATCCGGCTGGCCGAACTCCCCTTCCTGGCCCAGCTCAACGTGCGCATGGACGCCAAGGGAGCGGCGGCGGAAGCCGTCGGGCTCGCCCTGGACCTGCAACTACCGCTCCAGCCGAACACCGTGGTCCGCGCCGGGGAGTTGACCGCGCTGTGGCTCGGCCCGGACGAGTGGCTGCTGGTGGGACCGCCGGGCAGCGAGCGGGACCTGGAGAGCCGGATCCGTCAGGCCGCGGGCGACGAGTTCGTCTCCGTGATCGACGTCTCCGCGCAGCGCACCACGCTCCTGGTCACGGGCCCGCGCGCCCATGACCTGCTGGCCCACGGCTGCTCGCTGGACCTGCACCCGCGGGCCTTCGGCCCCGGACGCTGCGCCCAGACGACACTGGGCCGCACACAGGTCGTCCTGGTCGCCCGGGACGAATACAGGGCCGGATTCTGGGTCCTGGTGCGCTCGACGTTCGCCGGCTATCTGGCGGACTGGCTGCTCGACGCGGCGACGGAATACGTCTGACGGAACACGCCCGAGTGACAGGGCGGGTTCGCCCGTCCTCCCTGTGGGAGCTCCGCCGAGGGGCTCCCACAGGGCTTTGCGCAGTACCTCATCGTCGTACGTTCGAAGGCTGGACTCCTGTGACCGTCACGGCTCACGCCACCACCTCTCCCCACCCGGGCACGCCCCGTATCCACCCGCACGGGCTGCCGCGGCCCGGCCGGACGCTGGTCATGGGCGTCGTGAACGTCACCCCGGACTCGTTCTCCGACGGCGGGCTGTCGTTCGCCGCGGACGCGGCCGTCGCACATGGGCTCGCGCTGCTCGAACAGGGCGCGGACATCGTGGACGTGGGCGGCGAGTCGACCCGTCCCGGGGCGGCACGCCCGACGGCCGAGGAGGAGCTGCGACGCGTCCTGCCGGTCGTCCGGGAACTCGCCGCGGCAGGCGCGGTCGTGAGCGTCGACACCATGCGGGCCGAGATCGCCGCCCGCGCCCTGGACGCGGGCGTGCGGCTGGTCAACGACGTCTCAGGGGGGCTCGCCGACCCGGCGATGCTGCCGCTGATGGCCCGGGCGGACCTGCCGTACGTGCTGATGCACTGGCGAGGGCACTCCGCCGGCATGCAGGCGAACGCCCTCTACGCCGACGTCGTCACCGATGTGCTCGACGAACTGAGGCTGAGGATCGACGCGGCGCTGGAGGCCGGGATACGGCCCGGCTGCCTGGTCGTCGACCCCGGGCTGGGCTTCGCCAAGACGCCCGACCACAACTGGAAGCTGCTGGGCCGCCTCGGGGACGTCATGGCCCTGGGACATCCTGTCCTCGTGGGAGCGTCACGCAAGTCGTTCCTGGGCAGCCTGCTGGCGGACCGGACGACGGGAGAACCCCGCCCCGCACGGCTGCGCGATGCCGCGACGACGGCTGTCTCCGTGCTGGCCGCCGCACAGGGTGTCTGGTGCCTGCGCGTGCACGACGTCGTCTCCACGGCTGACGCGGTACGCGTGACGGCGCGCTGGGGAGCCGAGGTGCCGGCGCCGGTGGGGTCGCCGCTGGGCTGAGCGCCCCCGTGGAGCCTCAGCCCAGATAGCCCATCCGGCGACTGATCTCGTCCGCGCCGCTGATCAGCACGGGTGCGACTGCGCGGATGCGTTCCTCGGTGAAGCGGTATGTGGGGCCGGAGGCGCTGAGCGCGGCGAGGACCTCGCCGTCGCGGGACCGGATCGGCGCCGCGACGGCGTGCAGTCCGATCTCGAGTTCCTCCAGCGCCACCGCGTACCCACGCTCCCGCGACTCGGCGAGGTCTTTCTCCAGCTTTGTCCTGGCCGTCAGGGTGTGCGGCGTCAGCTTCTGCACCCCCGACTCCGCGAGCACGCGGGCGCGCCCCTTCTCCGTCAGATGGGCCAGCAGGATCTTGCCGCTCGAAGTGGCGTGCACGGGAGTGAGCTGACCGACCCAATTGTGGGTGCCGACGGCGCCAGGGCCGCGTACCTGATACAGGTTGACGGCGTAGTGCTCCTGCAGGACGGCGATGTTGACGGTTTCGCCGATCTCCTCGCTGAGCCGCTCGCACACCGGGCGGCCCTGCTGGGTGATGTCGAGGCGGCCGGTGACCGCGCCGGCCAGGCGCACGATCCCGAAGCCCAGCCGGTACTTGCCCCGCTCGGTCGTCTGCTCGACCAGGCCGCGCGCCTCCAGTGCCCCGAGCAGACGGAAGGCGGTCGACTTGTGGACGTCGATCTGGGCGGCCACCTCGCTGACGCCCGCCTCGCCGCGCTGGGCGAGGATCTCCAGGACGCTGACGGCGCGGTCGACGGACTGCACACCGTTCACCGCCGTACCCGCTGTTTCGCTATCTGCGGCGTAGTTGCTCATAGCGCAACTATACGCAATCGCCGGTGTGCGGGGAGGGGCCGCAGTGACTCGACAAAGGGCCGGTTGGGCGCTTGACGTCAACGGCCTCCCCGCACCCTAGGGCTGTCTGCTCGTCAGCGGAAGACGACGGTGCAGTGTCCGTTCACCAGCACGCGGCTCTCGCTGTGCCACTCCACGGCACGGGCGAGTACCTGAGCCTCGACGTCGCGGCCGATGGTGACCAGCTCGTCGGGGTCGCGCGAGTGGTCCACGCGGACGACGTCCTGCTCGATGATCGGGCCCTCGTCGAGGTCGGGCGTGACGTAGTGCGCCGTGGCCCCGACGAGCTTCACACCGCGCTGGTGCGCCTGGACGTAGGGCCGGGCGCCCTTGAAGCTCGGCAGGAACGAGTGGTGGATGTTGATGGCCTTGCCGTCGAGCTGCTTGCACAGGTCGTCGGAGAGGATCTGCATGTAGCGGGCCAGCACCACCAGGTCGACGTCCAGCTCGCGCACCAGCTCCAGGAGCCGCGCCTCGGCCTCGGCCTTGGTGTCCTTCGTCACCGGGATGTGGTGGAAGGGGATGCCGTAGCTCTGCGCCAGCGGCTCGAAGTCGCGGTGGTTGGAGACGATCGCCGGAATCTCGATGTTGAGCGCGCCCGTGGACTTGCGGAACAGCAGGTCGTTCAGGCAGTGGCCGAACTTCGACACCATGATCAGCGTGCGCGTCGGGGTCGACGCGTCGTGCAGCTGCCAGGTGATGCCGTACGCCTGGCCGACCGGACCGAAGCCGGTGCGCAGGTCCTCCAGGGAGATGCCGGGGTCCGAGACGTCGAAGTGCACCCGCATGAAGAAGCGGTCCTGCAGCCGGTCGTCGAACTGCTGGCTCTCCAGGATGTTTCCGGAGTGGCTCACGAGAAAGGTGGTCACTGCGTGGACGAGGCCGGCCTGGTCGGGGCAGGAAAGGGTGAGGACGAACTCACGGCCGGGCTGCGGTCGAGGAGACATGCCTTCCTCCGTCGGTCGGTGGCGCGAATTACGCAACACGGTGAGCTATGCGCAACATAATTGAATGGGGGTGGCCGAGTGGTCAAGGGGTGATCCGGCGGAAGTGGCCCAGGCGCTCCGAGATCTCCTCGGCGGCCGCCCGCACCACGGCGGAGACCTCTGGCGGTCGCCGCTCGGTCAGCCGGAGGGGCGGCCCCGAGGCGCTGAGTGCCGCCATCACCTCTCCGCTGAAGGTGAAGACCGGCGCCGCCACCGCGTTCACGTCCTTCTCGAACTCCTCGACGCTGTAGGCGCAGCCGTCCGCGCGGGCGCGCTTCAACTGCGCCCGGAGGGTCTCGGGATCAGTGACGGTGTGCGGTGTGTGGCTTTCCGGCGGCCCGGTGAGCCTGCTCGCGAGCTCTGGCTCGGGCGGATGGGGCCGGAGCACCTGGTTGCCGTGGACTTGTGTACGCCGAGTGCGGCGGCCATGTCCGTGACGCCCGCCTCTTCGCGGCGGCCGAGGAATTCGAGAATGCCCGCGGCCCGGTCGGCAGACTGCACCGGGGACTCCGGCTGGTGCGCGTGCTGAGGCTGGTGCAAGGCGTCTGACATCACGCGACCTCATGCAACCGTCCCCCGTGTACATCTACTTGTGGAGTGGGCCGAGAAGACGCGAGGCCGCACCCTGGCGGAGACCAGTGCCGTACCGGGCTCCGCGCCGCCCGTGACCGTGGGCGTTAGGTGTCCGCTTTCCGCCGGGATGACAACTTCGCTCGACCAACCCCTTGACAGTGGGTGTCCGCAGGGAGACAGTTTGATCGGTCGTTGCATATAGCGAAGAAAGTTGCGTAATCCGCAACTATGGCGGCTCGGCCCGGCCCCCCGGGTCTCACCCAGGCCGGGGTGAAGTTCTCTCCCTCCCTCGTCGATCGCTCCGGGGAGCGATCGACGTCCTCCCGCCATCCAGAACATCAGGCCGAAGATCCCGAAGATCGCATTCGGCCGTCCCCTCGACGAGGAGATCGACCGTGACACACGAGGTACGCGCCGTCGTCGCCCGCCAGAAGGGCGCACCGGTCTCGGTGGAGACCGTCCTGGTGCCGAGCCCCGGCCCCGGTGAGGCGCTGGTGCGGGTGCAGGCCTGCGGTGTCTGCCACACCGACCTGCACTACCGGGAGGGCGGGATCAACGACGAGTTCCCGTTCCTGCTCGGCCACGAGGCGGCCGGTGTCGTCGAGTCGGTCGGCGAGGGCGTCACCGACGTCGCGCCCGGGGACTTCGTCGTCCTCAACTGGCGTGCCGTCTGCGGCACTTGCCGGGCCTGCAGCAAGGGCAAGCCGTGGTACTGCTTCGCCACCCACAACGCCGCCCAGCCGATGACCCTGGCCGACGGCACCCCGCTGTCCCCGGCCCTGGGCATCGGCGCCTTCGCCGAGAAGACCCTGGTCGCCGCCGGGCAGTGCACCAAGGTCGACCCGGCCGCCTCGCCGGCCGCGGCCGGCCTGCTCGGCTGCGGGGTGATGGCCGGGTTCGGCGCCGCGGTCAACACCGGCGGCGTGGGCCGCGGAGACTCGATCGCGGTGATCGGCTGCGGCGGCGTGGGCATGGCCGCGATCGCGGGCGCCAAGGTGGCCGGTGCGAGCCGGATCATCGCCGTGGACGTCGACCAGCGGAAGCTGAATTGGGCCGAGAAGTTCGGCGCCACCGACACCGTCGACTCCTCCCGGACCGACGCCGTCGAGGCGATCCGCACCCTCACCGGCGGCTTCGGCGCCGACGTCGTCGTGGACGCGGTCGGGCGCCCCGAGACCTTCAAGCAGGCCTTCTACGCCCGCGACCTGGCCGGCACCGCCGTCCTGGTCGGCGTCCCCACCCCGGAGCCGGCCCTCGACCTGCCCCTGCTGGACGTCTTCGGCCGTGGCGGGGCACTGAAGTCCTCCTGGTACGGCGACTGCCTGCCCGCCCGGGATTTCCCCGCCCTGATCGACCTCTACCTCCAGGGCCGCTTCGACCTGGGCGACTTCGTCACCGAGACGATCAGCCTGGACGACGTGGAGGCCGCGTTCGCCAAGATGCACCACGGCGAGGTCCTGCGCTCGGTGGTGGTCCTGTGACCGCGCGCATCGAACGCCTCGTCACCTCCGGCACCTTCGTACTGGACGGCGGCCGCTGGGAGGTCGACAACAACGTCTGGCTGATCGGCAACGACGACGAGGTCCTCGTGATCGACGCCGCGTTCCCCCAAGACTCCGACAAGCTCCGTTCCGCGGGGACCCCCATCGCCGACGTGATCGCCGCCGCCGTCGGCGACCGGCGTCTGGTCGCCGTCGTGTGCACCCACTCCCACAACGACCACGTCAACGCCGCTCCGGCCCTGGCCGCCCGCTACGGCGCGCCGATCCTGCTGCACCCGGCCGACGCGGTGCTGTGGAAGACGGTGCACGGCATGGGGGTGCCCGACTTCTGGGAGCTGATCGACGGCGAGGACCTGACCGTGGCCGGCACCGCACTCCAGGTGCTGCACACCCCCGGACACTCGCCCGGCTCCGTCTGCCTGTACGTGCCCGAGCTGGGCGCCCTGTTCTCCGGCGACACCCTCTTCCAGGGCGGCCCCGGAGTCACCGGCCGCTCCTTCTCCGACTTCGACACCATCATCGCCTCCATCCGCGACCGGCTGCTCACGCACTCCCCGCCGACACCACCGTCCACACCGGCCACGGCCCCACCATCTCGATCGGGGCCGAGGCGCCCCATCTCGACGAGTGGATCGCCCGCGGCCACTGGCCCGGCCCGTCACCGCAGTACCAAGGCCCGTCACAGCACTACCAACCTGGAGGAAGACCATGGCGGCACAGCCGAGGGTGGTCATCATCGGCGCCGGCATCGTCGGGTGCGCACTCAGCGATGAACTGACCGCACGCGGCTGGACGGACGTCACCGTTCTGGAGCAGGGCCCGCTCTTCGCCACGGGCGGCTCCACCTCGCACGCCCCCGGTCTGGTGTTCCAGACCAACGGGTCCAAGACGATGACCGAGTTCGCCCGGTACACGGTGGAGAAGTACAGCGCGCTGACCCTGGACGGGCAGTGGTGCTTCAAACAGGTCGGCGGCCTGGAGGTGGCCACCAGCCCCGAACGGCTGGCGGAGATCCGGCGCCGGCACGGCTGGCTGAGCTCCTGGGGAGTCGACAGCCGCCTGCTCACGCCCGAGGAGTCCGCCGCACTACACCCCCTGCTGGATCCCGAGCGCATCCTCGGCGGCTTCCACATCCCCAGCGACGGCCTGGCCAAGGCGCTGCGGGCGGGCGAGGCGCAGGCCCGCCTGGCGACGGCCCGCGGCGCCCGGTTCCACGCCCACCACACGGTGACCGGGATCGAGACGACCGGCGACCGGGTCAGCGCGGTCGTCACCGACCAGGGCACCTTCCCGGCGGACATCGTGGTCTCCTGCGCCGGATTCTGGGGCCCGCGGATCGGGCAGATGGTTGGGCAGCCGGTGCCGCTGGTGCCCATGGCGCACCAGTACGCCCGCACCACCGAACTTCCGCTGCTCGCCGGCCGCAACGACGAGCACACCGAGGCGTCCCTGCCGATCCTGCGCAACCAGGACGCCGGCCTGTACTACCGCGAACTCGTCGACCGCATCGGCATCGGCTCCTACGCCCACCGCCCCATGCCCGTCAGCCCGGACCGGGTGGCGCACCCCAGCGACTCCGCGATGCCGTCCTCGCTGGAGTTCACCGAGGCCGACTTCGAGGGCGCCTGGGCCGACTCCCTCGCCCTGCTTCCCTCCCTGGCCGACACGAAGATCGAGGAGGGCTTCAACGGCATCTTCTCCTTCACCTCAGACGGCATGCCGCTGATGGGCGAGTCGCCGAAGGTCCAGGGCTTCTGGCTCGCGGAGGCCGTCTGGGTCACCCACTCGGCCGGCGTGGCCAAGGCCATGGCCGAGTGGCTGGTCGACGGCCGGCCCGGCACCGATGTCCACGAGTGCGACGTCAACCGCTTCGAGGAAGTGCAGCTGGCACCCTCGTACGTGAACGAGCGCAGCTGCCAGAACTTCGCCGAGGTCTACGACATCCTGCACCCGCTGCAGCCCGCGGAACGCCCGCGCCCCCTGCGGACCAGCCCCTTCCACGCCCGTCAGGAGGCCCTCGGCGCGGTCTTCCTGGAGGGCGGCGGCTGGGAACGCCCGCACTGGTACGAGGCCAACGCCGACCTGCCCGAGGTGGCCCGCGTCCCCGGCCGGGGCGACTGGGCGTCCCGCTACTGGTCGCCGATCGCCGGTGCCGAGGCCCTCGTCACCCGCGAGCGCGTCGCCCTGTACGACATGACCCCGCTGAAGCGGCTGGAGATCACGGGACCCGAAGCGCTCGCCTTCCTCCAGAGGCTGACCACCAACCAGCTCGACAAGCCGGTCGGCTCGGTCACCTACACCCTGCTGCTCGACGCCGCCGGCGGTGTCCGCAGCGACCTGACCATCGCCCGCCTGGAGACCGAGCGCTTCCAGATCGGCGCCAACGGCAACCTCGACCTGGACTGGCTGCGCCGGCATCTCCCCGACGACGGCTCCGTGCAGGTACGGGACATCACCGCCGGCACCTGCTGCCTCGGCGTCTGGGGCCCGCGCGCCCGCGACCTCGTCCAGCCGCTGACCGACACCGACTTCTCGCACAAGGGCTTCGGCTACTTCAAGGCCAAGCAGGCCTACCTCGGCGACGTCCCGGTCACCGCGATGCGGCTGAGCTACGTGGGCGAGCTGGGCTGGGAGATCTACACCACCGCCGACCTCGGCGCCAGGCTGTGGGACACCCTGTGGGAGGCCGGGCAGGAGCTGGGGATCATCGCCGCCGGCCGCAGCGCCTTCAACAGCCTGCGCCTGGAGAAGGGCTACCGCTCCTGGGGTCATGACATGACCACCGAGCACAACCCCTACGAGGCCGGTCTCGGCTTCGCCGTCCGCCGCAGCAAGGAGCACTTCACCGGCAAGTCCGCGCTGGAGGGGATCAGCGACGAGACGGTCACCCGCCGGCTCACCCCGCTGGTCGTCCAGGACGAGCAGTCCGTGGTGATGGGGCACGAACCGGTGTACGTGGACGGCCGCCCGGTCGGCTACGTGACCAGCGCCGCCTACGGCTACACGATCGGCGCGCCCCTCGCGTACGCCTGGATGCCCGCCGAACTCGCCGCCCCCGGAACCCCGGTGGAGATCGAGTACTTCGGCGCCAAGGTCGCGGCCGTCACCGCCGCCGAGCCCCTCTTCGACCCCGAGATGTCCCGCATCCGGCGCTGAACCGGCCCGAGCACCGGCAGCACCAACCCTCATCGGCAAGATTCCCAGGAGATGGACACATGGCCACTTCGTACGACGTGATCGTCGTCGGCCTGGGCGGGATGGGCAGCGCGGCCGCCTGTCACCTCGCCGCCCGCGGTCAGCGAGTGCTCGGCATCGAGCGCTTCGGCCCCGCCCACAACCTCGGCTCCAGCCACGGCGGATCCCGTATCTACCGGCAGGCCTACTTCGAGGACCCGGCCTACGTACCCCTGCTTCTGCGTGCCCGCGAACTGTGGGAGAAGCTCGCCGCCGACTCCGGCCGCGAGGTCTTCACCGAGACCGGCGGTCTCGTGATCGGCCGCGAGGGGAGTGAGGCCTTCACCGGCACCCTGCGCAGCGCCCACGCGTGGGGCCTGGACCACGAGGTCCTCGGCGCAGCCGACATACGGCGCCGCTTCCCCACCTTCAACCCGGCGGCCGAGGACGTCGCCTTCTACGAGCGCAAGGCCGGCATCGCCCGTCCCGAGGCGACCGTCACGGCTCACCTGGACCTGGCCCGCGCGCACGGCGCCGACCTGCACTTCGCGGAGATGGTCCTCGGCTGGGAGGCCGACGGCCGGGGCGGCAAGGCCTGGGTGGTCACCGACCGCGGCGCCTACACCGCCGAGCGGCTGGTCATCGCCCCCGGGGCCTGGGCGCCGAAGCTGCTGTCCGGCCTCGGTGTGGGCGTGACGGTGGAGCGCCAGGTCATGTACTGGTTCCAACCCGAGGGCGGAGTCCGCCCGTTCAGCGCCGAACGGCACCCGGTCTACATCTGGGAGGACCCCGACGGCACCCAGATCTACGGCTTCCCCTCGCTCGACGGCCCCGACGGCGGCGCCAAGGTCGCCTTCTTCCGCAAGGGCGTCCCCAGTGACCCCGACCACCTCGACCGCCGGATCCACCCGGACGAGATCGCGGCCATGGCCGACTACCTGCGCCCGCGCATCCCCACCCTGCCCGGCCGCTTCCTCAGGGCCGCGGCCTGTATGTACTCCAACACGCCGGACGAGCACTTCGTCCTCGCCCGGCATCCCGAGCATCCGCAGGTGATCGTGGCCTGCGGCTTCTCCGGCCACGGGTTCAAGTTCGTGCCTGTCATCGGCGAGATCCTCGCCGACCTGGCCACCGTTGGCGCCACCGACCACCCCATTGCCCTGTTCGATCCCCGCCGCGTGCGCGTCTGACATTTCCGAAGGTGACGAGACGACCATGACGAATCTGCCGCCCAGCCTGATTCCCACGCTGTCCGGTGAGTACTACACCGACCCCACGGTCTTCGCCCAGGAGCAGGAGCGGGTCCTCGAGGCCATGTGGTTCTGTGTGGCCCGCGCCGCCGAGCTGGACAAGCCCGGCGCGTTCCGCACCTACCAGGTGGGCCGCGAGAGCGTGCTGATCTCCCGCTCGCGGGACGGTTCCATCAAGGGCTTCCTCAACATCTGCCGGCACCGCGGCGCCAAGCTGTGCACCGAGGAGTCCGGCGAGGTGAAGCGCGCCTTCCAGTGTCCGTACCACGCCTGGACCTACGGCCTGGACGGCAAGCTGGTCGCCGCTCCCAACCTGACGTCGATGCCGGACATCGACCGCAAGGAGTACGGCCTGGTCAACGTTCATGTGCGGGAGTGGCTCGGCTATGTGTGGGTGTGCCTCGCCGACGAGCCGCCCTCCTTCGAGGCGGACGTGCAGGGCGCGGTCGTCGAGCGGCTCGGCGACCTGGAGTCGATCGAGCGCTACGGCATCGACGACCTGAAGCTTGGCCGCCGTATCACCTACGACGTGAAGGCCAACTGGAAGCTCATCATCGAGAACTTCATGGAGTGCTACCACTGCGCCACGATCCACCCCGAACTCACGGAGGTGCTTCCGGAGTTCGCGGACGGTTACGCCGCCCAGTACTACGTGGGCCACGGCGCCGAGTTCGGTGAGGACGTCCAGGGCTTCACGGTGGACGGCTCCGAGGGACTGGATCGCATCCCGGGAGTCGCCGACGACCAGGACCGCCGCTACTACGCGATCACCGTCCGGCCACAGGTCTTCATCAACCTCGTCCCCGACCACGTGATCTTCCACCGGATGTACCCGATGGCACCCGACCGCACGGTCGTCGAATGCGACTGGCTGTACCTGCCGCGCGTCGTGGAGAGCGGCAAGGACGTGGGCCGTTCGGTGGAGCTGTTCCACCGGGTCAACCAGCAGGACTTCGACGCCTGTGAGCGCACCCAGCCGGCGATGAGCTCGAAGGCGTACGCCAAGGGCGGCGTGCTGGTGCCCAGCGAGCACCACATCGGCGAGTTCCACACCTGGCTGCAGAACAAGCTCGAGGTGCGCCCCACGCACTGACCCCACCCCCAGTACTGCCCGCCCACCCGCTGTTGCGGCCCCTCCGGCAGGTGGGCGGGCCATTGGGCTGTCATGTGGAGATCCGGCAGGACAGGGGGGCTACCAGACAATGAGGGCCAATAAATGAGGGCCAATACTTGAAGCACGGAGAGGTTCGGATCGCGGCGACCCTCGGTACGTCTGCCCTCCGTGCTGAGCGTGCACAGCGTCGCGGGCCAGGTCTTCGTCCTCCAGGTGGCCGTCGTCCTGCTGCTCGTGATCGCCGCCGTGACGGCCCTCGTGCTGCAGGCCCGGAAGGACTCCGGGGTGGCCTACATCATCGCGTTCGACACGAAGGGCATCCGCTGGACCCACCCGGACCCGAACCTGATCGGCAAGCCCGTGGTCGGCTCCTACGCCGAGGCACTCGCGGGCCGTGTGCACCAGGAGACCTACGACACGCCCGGTGTCGGCCGTGCCGTGGACACGATGGTTCCCGTCTTCGACACCGACGGCAAGTCGTCGGACCGGTCTCCGTCGGCATCACGCTCCGGAGCATCGACGAGCGGGTGACCGAGCAGCTGCCACTGCTGTCCGGCTCCGCCGTCGGCGGGCTCGCGCTCGTCACCGGCTGATCGGCACGGCAGCAGCACGTCCCCGCATCTGCGCCGCGCGGCCACCACCGACGAGGGCGGCCGAGGGCTGTTCCTCGTCGCGCAGTTCGCCCGGCGCTGGGGCACCCGGTACACCGATCGCGGCAAGGTCATCTGGAGCGAACAGTCCGTGGAAGCCGCCGAGGCAGGGCTCGACGAAGCCATGGGCGGCCTGCTCCTGGACCAGTGGGACGAGCCGACGCCGTAACCGTGGACGCCTGGGTTTCTCCTCACGCGTAGGTTGCGAATCCCGCAACGTCGAGCATCATCAGAAATTGATATGCGACGCCTCCCTTGACAACGCCCGCACTGCACGGAAAGCATGTTGCGTATAGCGAATGTCGTTGTGTCATGTGAGACAACTCCCCATCTGGAGCCGGCATGAGGAGCATCACCGTCGTCGGAGCGTCGCTGGCAGGACTGAGCACGGTCCGCGCGCTGCGCGCAGAGGGCTATGACGGCGAGATCGTCGTCGTGGGGGAGGAGCGCCACACTCCCTACGACCGCCCCCCGCTGTCCAAGGAATTCCTCAAGGGCGACATCGACGCCGAGGGGCTCGCGCTCGGCGACGCCGACGAGTACGAGGTCCTGGACGTGCAGTGGCTGCTCGGCGAGCGCGCCGTGCGGCTCGACCCCGTCGCCCGCACCGTCACCCTGGCCGGAGGACGGCATGTGCGCACCGACGGCATCGTCATCGCGACCGGTGCCGGCCCCCGGACTCTCCCCGGCGCCGACGGGCTGGCGGGCGTCCACACCCTGCGCACCCTGGACGACGCCCAGGCCCTGCGCGCCGAACTGCTCGACGGCCTGCCCCGGGTCGTCGTCATCGGCGCCGGGTTCATCGGCGCCGAGGTGGCCTCCACCGCACACCGGCTCGGGCTCCACGTCACCGTCGTCGAGGCGCTCCCCGTACCCCTGGAGCGCCAATTCGGGCGCGAGATGGGGCTGGTGGTCTCCTCGCTCCACAACGATCACGGCGTTCAGCTGCTGTGCGGAACCGGCGTGGCGGAACTGCTCGGCGAGGGCCGCGTCACCGGCGTACGGCTGGCTGACGGGCGGGTGCTGCCCGCCGACGTCGTCGTGGCCGGTGTGGGCGTGCGGCCCAACACCGACTGGCTCGCCGGCTCCGGTGTGCAGGTGGACGACGGCGTGGTGTGCGACTCCGGCTGCTCGACCGGTGTCCCGGGCGTGGTCGCCGTTGGTGACGTCGCCCGCTGCCCCCACCCGTTCACCGGACGGCACGCCCGCATCGAGCACTGGAGCAACGCCACCGAGCAGGCGAAGACCGCCGCCCGCACGCTGCTGACCGGTGCGTCGGCCCCCGCCCCGCTCACCCCGCCGTACTTCTGGTCCGACCAGTACCAGGTCCGCATCCAGGTCGCCGGACACGTCGCCCCCGGCGCCGAGCCCGAGGTCGTCGGTGGCGACATCGACAGCCGCACCTTCACGGCCGTCTACCGGCGCGAGGGCACCCCCGTCGCCGTGCTCTCCCTCAACCAGCCGAAGTTCTTCAACCGGCTCCGCCGCACCCTCGTCCCCGCCACCGCGGCCGTCGTGTCATGACCTCCGCGCCTCGACTCCCCCTGGAGTGCGAAGGGGAGACCGCCACGAGCATTCCGCGGCACCTGCGGTACACCTGGGACCACGAGTGGCTCGTCGTGGACGAGGGCAACGCCACCGTCGGCATCACCGCGTTCGCGGCGCGGGCCCTCGGTGACGTGGTCAACCTCCGGCTGCCCGAGGTCGGCACCTGGGTCGAGGCAGGGGAGAGCTGCGGACAGATCGAATCACTGACCGGCGTCAGCGGCCTGTACGCCCCCGCCTCGGGCCGGGTCCTGGAAGTCAACACCGCGCTGGCCGACGACCCCGGCGCCGTCAACGCCGCCCCCTACACCGGCGGCTGGCTGTTCCGGCTGCGGGTCGAGAACATCGCCGGCGCGCTGACCCCCGATGCCTACGCCGCCCACTGTGCCCACACCCAAGGAGACCGCCGATGACCCTGTTCAACCAGCCCCTGCACGAGCTCGACCCGGAGGTAGCCGCCGCGGTCGACGCCGAGCTGGAGCGCCAGCAGTCGACCCTGGAGATGATCGCCTCCGAGAACTTCGCGCCCGTCGCTGTGCTGGAGGCGCAGGGTTCGGTCCTCACCAACAAGTACGCCGAGGGCTACCCGGGCCGCCGCTACTACGGTGGCTGTGAGCACGTCGATGTCACCGAGCAGATCGCCATCGACCGCATCAAGGAGCTGTTCGGCGCCGAGTACGCCAACGTGCAGCCTCACTCCGGCGCTTCGGCGAACCAGGCGGCTCTGTTCGCCCTGGCCCAGCCCGGCGACACCATCCTGGGTCTGGACCTGGCCCATGGTGGCCACCTCACCCACGGCATGAAGATCAACTTCTCGGGCAAGCAGTTCAACGTCGTTCCGTACCACGTGGACACCGAGTCCGGTCTGGTCGACATGGCGGAGCTGGAGCGGCTCGCGAAGGAGCACCGGCCGAAGGTGATCATCGCCGGCTGGTCGGCGTACCCGCGGCAGCTGGACTTCGCCGAGTTCCGGCGGATCGCGGACGAGGTCGGGGCGTACCTGTGGGTGGACATGGCGCACTTCGCCGGTCTGGTCGCGGCCGGGCTGCACCCGAACCCGGTGGAGTACGCGGATGTCGTCACCTCCACGACGCACAAGACGCTGGGCGGGCCGCGTGGCGGCATCATCCTCGCCAGGCAGTCGTTTGCGAAGAAGCTGAACTCCTCGGTCTTCCCGGGCTTCCAGGGCGGTCCGCTGGAGCACGTGATCGCGGCCAAGGCGGTGTCCTTCAAGGTGGCCGCGTCGGAGGAGTTCAAGGAGCGCCAGCGCCGCACGGTCGAGGGCGCTCGCATTCTGGCGGAGCGCCTCACCGCGCCCGATGCCCGTGAAGCCGGGGTGAACGTGCTGTCCGGCGGCACCGACGTGCACCTGATCCTGGTCGACCTGCGCCACTCCGAGCTGGACGGGCAGCAGGCCGAGGACCGTCTCCACGAGGTCGGCATCACGGTCAACCGCAACGCCGTCCCGAACGACCCGCGCCCGCCGATGGTGACATCCGGTCTGCGCATCGGCACCCCGGCCCTGGCCACCCGCGGCTTCACCGCCGAGGACTTCACCGAGGTCGCCGACGTCATCGCCGAGGCGCTGAAGCCGTCGTACGACGCCGAAGCGCTCAAGGCCCGGGTGAAGGCCCTGGCCGACAAGCACCCGCTGTACCCCGGCCTGTAACCGACACCCTCCCACAGGGGCGTGCCGTGACCTTTCGTCACGCCCCACCAATCCCACGGAGTATGGCGTGGCAATCAGCGTCTTCGACCTGTTCTCCATAGGCATCGGCCCGTCCAGCTCGCACACCGTCGGCCCGATGCGCGCCGCCGGGATGTTCGTGGCCAGGCTGAAGCAGGACGGCGTGCTCGCCCAGACCGCCGCGGTACGGGCCGAGCTGTTCGGCTCCCTCGGTGCCACCGGCCACGGCCACGGCACTCCCAAGGCGGTGCTGCTCGGCCTGGAGGGCTACGAGCCGCACACGGTCGACGTCGCCCAGGCCGACCTGGACGTCGAGCGGATCCGCAGCACCGGACGCATCCGGCTCCTCGGTGCCGAGATCGGCCCGGCCCACGAGATCGACTTCGACGCCTCGACCCAGCTGGTCCTGCACCGCAGGCGGTCGCTGCCGTACCACGCCAACGGCATGATCCTCTTCGCGTACGACGGCGACGGCGTGCCGCTGCTGGAGAAGACGTACTACTCCGTGGGCGGCGGCTTCGTGGTCGACGAGGACGCGGTGGGCGCGGACCGGATCAAGCCCGATGGCACCGTGCTGGCCCACCCGTTCAGCACCGGCGACGAACTGCTGCGCCTGACGAAGGAGACCGGCCTGTCGATCTCCGCGCTGATGCTGGAGAACGAGAAGGCCTGGCGCACCGAGGAGGAGATCCGCGCGGGCCTGCTGGAGATCTGGCGGGTCATGGAGGCCTGTGTCGCACGCGGACTGGGCCGCGAGGGCATTCTCCCCGGCGGTCTGAAGGTCCGTCGCCGCGCCGCCGCCGCGGCCCGGGCCCTGCGCAGCGAGGGCGACGCGGCGGGCCGCGCCATGGAATGGGTGACCCTCTACGCGATGGCCGTGAACGAGGAGAACGCCGCGGGCGGCCGGGTCGTCACCGCCCCGACGAACGGCGCGGCGGGCATCATCCCCGCCGTCCTGCACTACTTCCTCGACTTCGTGCCGGGAGCCGACGAGGACGGCATCGTCCGCTTCCTCCTCGCGGCGGGCGCCATTGGCATGCTCTTCAAGGAGAACGCGTCCATCTCCGGCGCCGAGGTCGGCTGCCAGGGCGAGGTCGGTTCGGCCTGCTCGATGGCCGCCGGTGGTCTCGCCGAGGTGCTCGGCGGCAGCCCCGAACAGGTCGAGAACGCCGCCGAGATCGGCATGGAACACAACCTCGGGCTGACCTGTGACCCGGTCGGCGGCCTGGTCCAGATCCCGTGCATCGAACGCAACGGCATGGCCGCGGTGAAGGCCGTCACCGCCGCCCGGATGGCGCTGCGCGGCGACGGCCGCCACCACGTCTCCCTCGACAAGGTCATCAAGACCATGAAGGAGACCGGCGCCGACATGAAGGTCAAGTACAAGGAGACCGCCCGCGGCGGCCTCGCCGTCAACGTCATCGAGTGCTGAGGAGACGGACGGAGCGAGACAGGGACGAAGCAGGAGAAAGGGCCGCAGCCATGCTCATCGACACCCACGGTCGCGTCGCCACCGACCTGCGGGTCTCGCTCACCGACCGGTGCAACCTGCGCTGCACGTACTGCATGCCGGAAGAGGGCCTGCGGTGGCTGGCCAGGCCCGACCTGCTCACGGACGACGAGGTCGTACGGCTGGTCCGGATCGCGGTCACCCGACTCGGCGTCGAGGAGGTCCGCTTCACCGGCGGCGAGCCGCTGCTGCGCCCCGGTCTCGTCGGGATCGTCGAGCGGTGCGCCGCCCTCGCCCCGCGCCCCCGGCTGTCGCTGACCACCAACGGCATCGGCCTGGAGCGGACCGCCGAAGCCCTCGAACGCGCCGGCCTGGACCGGGTCAACGTCTCGCTGGACACACTGCGCCCCGCCGTCTTCAAGGCCCTGACCCGGCGGGACCGCCACCACGACGTGCTGCAGGGCCTGGCCGCGGCTCGCGCCGCCGGGCTCGCCCCGGTGAAGGTCAACGCCGTGCTGATGCCCGGAATGAACGACGACGAAGCACCCGAACTGCTCGCCTGGGCCATGGAGAACGACTACGAACTCCGGTTCGTCGAGCAGATGCCGCTCGACGCCCAGCACGGCTGGCGGCGCGACGGCATGATCACCGCCGGGGACATCCTGGAAAGCCTGAGCACCCGCTTCACGCTCACCCCCGAGCCGGACGAGGCCCGCGGGTCCGCGCCCGCCGAACGCTGGCTCGTCGACGGCGGCTCGGCCCGGGTCGGCGTCATCGCCTCCGTCACCCGCCCCTTCTGTCGCGCCTGCGACCGCACCCGGCTCACCGCCGACGGCCAGGTGCGCACCTGCCTGTTCGCCCGGGAGGAGTCCGACCTGCGCGGGGCATTGCGCTCCGGAGCGCCGGACGAGGAGATCGCGGGGCTGTGGAAGCGCGCGATGTGGGGGAAGAAGGCCGGCTCCGGCCTCGACGAGCCGTCCTTCCTCCAGCCCGACCGGCCGATGTCGGCCATCGGCGGCTGACACCCCGGGCGTACAGCGCAACGACGTCCACAGACAGAACCAGGAGTGAGGCCATGGGACGGGTCACTGAGCGACGGCGCGTGGTCCGGGTGCGGGACGGTGCGGTGAGCATGCGTCCGGACACGCTGGTGGCGGAGGAGCCACTGGAGATCCGGCTCGGCGGCAAGCCGTTGGCCATCACCATGCGCACGCCCGGGGACGACTTCGCGCTCGCCGCCGGCTTCCTGGTGAGCGAGGGCGTCGTGAGCCGGGCCGAGGACGTGTCGAACATCGTGTACTGCGCCGGTGCCACGCAGGACGGCTCGAACACGTACAACGTGGTCGACGTGCAGCTCGCCCCCGGCATACCGCTGCCCGACATCACGCTCGAACGGAACGTGTACACCACGTCGTCGTGCGGACTGTGCGGGAAGACGAGCCTGGACGCCGTACGGACCACGGCGCGGTGGCCGATCGCCGACACGCCCCCGGTCCGGGTCACCCCCGAGCTGCTGGCCGCCCTGCCCGACCAACTGCGGGCCGCGCAGAGGGTGTTCGACCGGACCGGTGGTCTGCATGCCGCCGGACTGTTCTCGCCCGAGGGCGAACTGCTGGACCTGCGGGAGGACGTCGGCCGGCACAACGCCGTCGACAAGCTGATCGGCCGCGCACTGCGCAACGGCGAACTGCCGCTGTCCCGGACCGTCCTGCTCGTGTCCGGGCGGGCGTCCTTCGAACTGGCGCAGAAGGCCGTCATGGCGGGCATCCCGGTGCTGGCGGCGGTCTCGGCGCCCTCCTCCCTCGCCGTGGACCTGGCGGCGGAGACCGGGCTCACTCTTGTCGGCTTCCTGCGCGGCGGCTCCATGAATGTGTATGCGGGCGAGCAGCGCCTCGACCTGGATGCCGGGGCCCCGGACGGAGACCCGGCGAGGTGAGCCAGTTCGTGATCCGTTTCGAAGGGCTCCACAACCGTACCCTCAGCCCCACCCACAGCAGCACCCTCGTTGGCCCGCCGCGATCGCGGCCACCCGGCGCTCACAGCCGCCCCCGCCGCGTCGCCATGCTTAGCGTGCACACCTCACCCCTGCACCAGCCCGGCACCGGCGACGCGGGCGGCATGAACGTCTACATCGTCGAACTGGCCAAGCGCCTCGCCGCCATCGACATCGAGGTGGAGATCTTCACCCGGGCCACCTCCGCCGCGCTCCCGCCCAGCGTCGAACTCGCGCCCGGTGTGTTGGTACGGCACGTGGACGCCGGACCCTACGAGGGTCTGGCCAAGGAGGACCTCCCGGCCCAGCTGTGCGCCTTCACGCACGGCGTCACGCAGGCCTGGGCCGACCACCACCCCGGCCACTACGACCTCGTCCACTCCCACTACTGGCTCTCCGGCCGCGTCGGCCGCCTCGCCGCCGAACGCTGGGGCGTCCCCCTCGTCCACGCCATGCACACCATGGCCAAGGTCAAGAACGCCAACCTCGCCGACGGCGACACCCCCGAGCCGGCGGCCCGCGTTCTCGGCGAGACTCAAGTCGTACGGGCCGCCGACCGGTTGATAGCGAACACCGAGAAGGAGGCGGAGGAACTCCTCCGCCACTACGACGCCGACACCGGACAGGTCGCCGTCGTCCACCCCGGTGTCGACCTGGAGCGCTTCCGGCCGGCCGCCCGGGGTGTCGAGGCCGGACGGGCCGCGGCCCGGTCCCGCCTCGGCCTGCCGCAGGACGCGCTGATCCCGCTGTTCGTGGGCCGCATACAGCCGTTGAAGGCGCCGGATGTACTGCTGCACGCGGTGGCTCAGTTGTTGGCGGAGCGGCCGTGGCTGCGTGAGCGGGTCGTGGTGCCGGTCGTGGGCGGGCCCAGCGGCAGCGGCCTGGCCACGCCGGAAGGACTGCAGAAGCTGGCGGCCCGCCTCGGCATCTCCGACGTCGTGCTGTTCCGGCCGCCGGTCGGCCAGGACCAGCTCGCCGACTGGTATCGGGCGGCGTCCGTCCTGGTCATGCCCTCCTACAGCGAGTCCTTCGGCCTGGTGGCTGTCGAGGCGCAGGCCTGCGGCACCCCTGTGATCGCTGCTGAAGTCGGCGGCTTGCTGGTGGCGGTGAAGGACGGGGTGAGCGGCGTTCTCGTACCAGGGCACGACCCGGTGGACTACGCGGAAGCGCTGTCCGGCTTCGCCGACGATCCCGCACGCTCCACCCGGATGGGCGAGGCCGCAGCCCAGCACGCCCGCTCCTTCGGCTGGGATACGGCCGCGGCGACGACGGCGAACGTGTACGCCGCGGTCCTGCAGGAGCGCAGGCTCCGCGCGCCGGCGTGACGCGCACCGGCTGCGGGCGGGCGACTCGCTGGACTTCTGGCGGGTGGAGGAGATCGAGCGGGGGCGGCTGCTGCGACTGCGGGCCGAGATGCGGCTGCCCGGCCTGGCCTGGCTGGTAGACGGCGACGTGGCCAACAACCAGCTCAACTGGCAGTGGGTGGCCGGCACCGGCACCGACAGCCGGCCCAACCGGGTCCTCAACCCCGTCACCCGGGCCAGGCGGTACGACCCCGACGGCACCTACGTCCGCCGCTGGGTGCCCGAACTGGAAGGCCTCGACGCTCCGGCGGCGCACGAGCCGTGGAAGCTGCCCGGCCCGGACCGTGCCGCGCTCGGCTACCCCGATCCGGTGGTGGGGCTGACCGAGGGGCTGGACCGGTTCCGGCGCGCCCGCGACCGGCGGGGCTGAGGGCGGGGCTTCGCCGCGGCCCGACGCACCGCCCCGCTGCTGCGGCCCCTGATGCGAGCCGCTGCGGGCCGGCTGGGGCGCGACGATCTGGCCTACGCGGAGCGCCGCTGGGCCCTGCGCTCTACGGAGCGCTCTCCCGGCTGACCGGCACCTGAGCACACGACCGGGGCATCATCGGCGGGGCCCGGCGCCGCACCGCCCGGCACATCCAACGCTCTGGGCGCCCGTACGCAGGGCGATGAGCCTGTGCGAAAGGGCATCCGCCAGGGGGAGGGCGGCCTCCAGCAGCTCCTTGACATGACCGGCTATCTGGCGGTCGAGATGCAGCGCAACACCCTGCTGCGGGCCGGTGTCCGGCTGGCGGTCGAGCAGGGGTTGGTGGGCAAGCAGGAGTACTCGATATACGAGTGGTGGGCCGACCGCTTCCACCAGGATCTCGTCGTCGCGCGGCAGAAGGGACAGCTGATCGACGGCGTGGACGAGGCCGCCTTCGCCCAGCTCCTGGTCGCCGCGTACACCGGTACGCAAGTCATGTGCCAGCTCTCCACCGGGCGTGCCGACCTGCCGCGCCGGATCACCGACATGTGGCGCTGCCTCCTGCCGGCCCTGGCCCCGGCCGACGTCATCTCCGGCCTGCGGATTCCCGCGGCCGACCCGGATGGCGTCGGGTGAGCCGTCCCCTTCGGGCCGTACTGACCGGGGCCACGGGCTTCGTCGGCTCACGGGTCCTGCACAGACTGGCGGCGTCCGCTCGTGAGACCGGTCGCGAAGTCTCGATACGCGCGCTCGGCCGTTCCGCGCCCCACTCCGCCCCGCCGGGCGTGACGTGGACGGTCGTGGACCTGACGGACCCAGGGTCGCTGCGTACGGCGGCGAGCGGAGCGGACGTCCTGATCCACCTCGCCTCACGCGTCTCCGGCGACGAGGCCCAGCGCGCGGCGGTCAACATCGAGGGCACGACGGCCCTGGTCGACGAGGCCGTCCACTGGGGCGTGGACCGCATCGTCCACCTGTCGACCGCCGCGGTCTACGGACCGGGCCCGCACCGCGGGATCACGGTGAACGAGATCACACCCGCGCCGGTCTCGCCAGCCAGCCGCACCCGGCTGGCTGGCGAGACCCCCGGTGCTGGCCGCGGGCGGGACCGTGCTGCGCTCGGGACTGGTCCTGGGGGCGGGCGACCGCTGGGTGGTGCCCGCTCTCGCGGAGCTGCTGGAGCGGGTTCCGGCCCGGTGGGACGGTGGCCGCGGACTGCTGTCCCTGGTGGACGTGGACGACCTGGCCCGGTTGATCACCACCCTGGCGACGGCTATCGACGCACCGGCGCCCGGCGTGTACCACGCCAGCCATCCCCGCCCCGTCAGCAACGGTGACCTGATGGCGGAGCTGGCGGCGCTGGACGTGCTGCCCGCCGCCGAGGAGGACTGGCCCTGGGAGACCTGCCTCGACCGCCTGCGGAGCACCCCCGGCCGCATGAGCGAGCGTCAGTTCTCGCTGCTCGCCCAGGACCACTGGTACGCGGGCGAGGAGATCTGGCAGGCCACGTCCTGCCCGCCGGGCCCGGGCCCGCTGTCGCGCCTCGCGGCCGCGGCGCCCTGGTACCGCTCGTTCCTCGCGGAGCGGTAGGGGAGCGACGGCGGCAGCGGCCAGTCAGGGGGCACGGTCTCGCGGAACGGGCTCCCCGGCACCTCCGGGAAGAAGACGAAGCCCTCGTTGGCCAGGACGTGTTTGTCGTACGGCTCCGTGTTGTTCGCCGTTCTGCGTCACGATTCGGGCGATCCTCGCAGTCGGGGCCCGGCCTGGTTCCCCAGTGGCTCAGACCTGCGCTGTGTCTTTTGGGTCTCGTGCCAGTCGTTGCAGGGTGCAGAAGACGTGGGCGGCGGAGACGAGGGGTGACGTGGTGGTGCCGGCCGGTCCTGGTACGGCCCTCCAAGTGGGCCAGGCCCAGAGCCTGTCTGATCTCTCGGTAGTCGTGCTCGATGCGCCAGCGGAGCATGGCCAGCCGCACCAACGTCGCCAGGGGCATCCCAGAGGGCAGGTTCGACAGCCAGAACCGCACCGGTTCGCTCTCGCCGGCCGGCCACTCGGCCAGCAACCACCGCTCGGGCAGCTCCGGATCGTCGACGGCCTTGCGGACGCCGCGACCGGCCGCGCGGCCGTCCGGCCAGCCGCGATGACCAGGTCTTTCACGGTCTGCGAGGGCTGGGGATACCGCATCTTCGGTGGACGCCCGGTGCCTCGGGTTTCAAGACGCCCACGGCCACCAGGACGAGTCCTTCGGCGCCGCGTGCGGTATCGACGGCGGCATCACGGCCTGAGGCGACCGTGCCCCGGTCCGCAGGGGGGATCAGGGGACCGCAGCGCACGGAGCCCGCGCCGCCGGGACCGGTGCCGTCAACGAGGCGTGCTCTCCACTCGATCGACCTTCTCCTCGGACAGGGGGTCCCAGGCCTGCTGCGCGGTTGCGGCCTTGGGCAGCCAGCGAAGTGCCAGGATGCCGAGCGCGACGTGCAGGAAGCCGGCCACCGCTACAGCCGCGTGCAGGCCGGTGACGAAGGCCGACTTCGCGTCCGTGACCACCGCGGACGTGAGACCGGGCAGTTGCAGGGTCTCGTCGAGCGTGGGGGCGAGGTCAGGCCCTTGGAGCCGGAAGAGCAGCGCGGCGAGGGAGCCGATGAGCGCGATACCGAGGGCGTTGCCGATCTCGTTGCTGGTCTCGGCGATCGCGCCGGCTGACCCGGCTCGTTCGGCGGGCACCGCGCCGACCGCGGTGTCGGCGACGACGCTGAAGGAGATGCCGTAGCCGAGACCTGCAATGGACGTGGACGCGATGTACCAGCCAACCCCGCCGGTGATGGTGGTGGGGAGCAGGAACAGCAGTCCTGCCGCGATGGAGAAGTGGCAGATGACGAGAATCGTCCGCTTGCCGATGCGGTCGACCACCATGGGCGTGACGACGCAGGTGACGGTGAGGACCACCGCGCCGGGAAGGGCCAGGAGGGCTGCCTGCAGGACAGGAAGGTCCAGAACGGACTGGAGGTAGACACCTGACAGGTAGGCGGCTGCCGACCAGGCTGCCAGCGGCAGCAGGCCGGTGATGATCGCGACGGTGAAGACCCGGTCGCGGAAGAGGGACAAGTCCATCAACGGGTACTCGAGGTGTCGCTGCCGACGCACGAACAAGGCCAGGAGCACGACGCCGCCCAGTCCCACGAGAACGGAGAGCAGCGAAAATCCTTCGGCGGCCGCGTGCTTGAGGGCGTACACGACACCCAGGAGGCCGGCCGCGGAGGCTACGAGGCTGAAGCCGTCGATGCTGCCGGGACTGGTCGTACTCACTTCACGCAGCAGGATGGGTGCGAAGACGAGGAACAGGGCGATGACGGGCAGGTTGATCAGGAAGACCGAGCCCCACCAGAAGCGTTCCAGCAGGACGCCACCTGCGACGGGGCCGATGGCGAACCCTGCCGCGAAGGCCGCGGCGAAGACACCGATGGCCTGCGCCCGCCGCCTCGGGTCGGTGAACAGCTCGCTCAGCACAGCCAGGGCCGACGGCAGAAGAGTCGCGCCGGCCACACCCATCAGAGCGCGGGACGCGATGAGAAGCTCCGCGTTGGGCGCGAAGGCGGATGCCACGGACGCGAGGCCGAAGACGGTCGCTCCGATCATCAGCAACTTCAGCCGACCGTACCGGTCCCCGATGTTGCCGAACGCGATCAGTAGCGAGCCGACCGCGAAGCCGTAGATGTCCAGGGTCCACAGGGCCTGATCGGCCGTGGGTGTGAGGTCCTGACTGACCCGCGGCATCGCCAGGAACAGGATCGACCCGTCCATGGAAACCAGCAGGACGGGCCCGAGTACGACCAGCAGTCCCAGCCACGCACGCAGGCCGGGTGAGTTGTGTGTGTGCTGTTCCGACATGCCTCGACCGTCGGGCACAGCCATGTCGACAGCCACACCCCTGCTGGGGGTACACCTGACAGGTATACCCAGTGGTGCGCACGCTCGGCTTACGCTTGCCGTCGTGGAGAGCCTCGGAACGTTCTTGAAGAGCCGTCGTGACCGGGTCACCCCGGAAGAGATCGGGCTGCGCACACATGGCACAGGGCGCCGCGTTCCCGGGCTGCGACGGGAAGAGCTCGCCCAACTCGCCGGAGTGAGCGCGGGCTACTACACACGGCTCGAACAAGGGCAGGCCGAGACGGCGTCGGAGCAGGTACTCGACGCGCTCGCCCGGGCGCTGCAGCTCGACTCGACCGAGACAGTGCACCTGCACAATCTCGCTCGGCACTCGGCGACGCCACGGCTTGCCGAACCCCCAGCGGAAGAACCCCACAAGCGCGTCCTCGCGCTCCTGGAATCCCTCGGCGAGACCACGCCGGCGATCGTCCTGGGGCGCCGCGGAGACGTGCTCGCGTGGAACCGCAGCGGGCACGCGCTTCTTGCCGAGCACATCGCCTTCGAGACACCGGACGAGCCGGAACGTCGCCCGTCGATTCCCCGCATGTTCTTCCTCGATCCGGTCACGCGTGACCTGTACAGCAACTGGCACACGCTCGCCCGCGCTCACGTCGCGTACCTCCGGCTTACCGCCGGCCGCTATCCCACCGATGCGCGCCTGGCGGGGCTGATCGGCGAACTCACCATGCGCAGCGACGACTTCTCGGCCCTGTGGGCGAATCGGGATGTCGCGGACTGCACCACGGGAACCATGCACATACAGCACACGACCGTGGGCGCCGTGAGTGTCGACTACCAGGTCTGGTTGCAGCCGGACAGCCCTGACCATCGCCTTGAGGTCTACACGCCCAATGACTCAAGCTCCGCCGACGCCTTGCAGATTCTGTCCCACCCGAGCCACCGTTGCGCCGACTCCCTGCGAGACGACTGATCGACGGGCTCACCATCACCGTTATGCCCGCGATCCCATCACCGCCAGGGCACACGATCTGCTGGGCAGTCGCCCTCGTGCGACGGACATGACATAGACGTTCGTCGGCTTTTACCCTGGGGTGCTCAAGTAGGTAGCGTCGAGTCGCGAGCAGGGTGGCGCCCCGGATTTTTCACACGTGTGCGCCAGTACATCGTGCCCGATTTCTATGATCCCCTTCCCGTCCGAAACGGGACGGCGTCGCGGGAAGGCTACCGGCCACCAATCCCTCTCGCTGTCAACCGAGATCAGGTCCGTACACGACGCGGAGAGCAGACATGCGACTTGCGCAAGTGATGGAAAACGTGATGGTGCGCTATGCCGATCGGCCAGCTATCGGTGAACGGGCCAAGGAATTCGTGCAAGACCCCAGGACCGGCCGTGTTTCGTACCGTCTGCTTCACAGTACGAAAAGACCAGCTTCGGAGAGCTGTGGGCGCGTGTACGTGCGGTGGCGAATGAATGGCACACGGACGCGCACCCTCAGTTGAAGCCGGGCGGCCGGGTCGCCATGCTCGGATTCGCCAGCGGTGATTACACCATCATTGATCTGGCCTGCACGTATCTCGGGTGCGTCAGCGTTCCGCTCCAGACCAGTTCGCCTGCGTCACAGCAAAGGGCGATCACCGACGAGACGGAGTCCCGCCTTGTCGCCGCGAGTGTCGAACGCTTGGACAGGGCGGTCGATCTCACTCTCGAGAGCCCGTCGATCGATCGCATCCAGGTATTCGATTTCCACGCGGAAGTCAGTGACCACGTCGACGCGTTGGACGAAGCGCGCAGCCGCGTCAAGAGTGCCGGCCGTGCCGTCAGTGTCGATTCACTTCCCGAGGTACTCCGGCGGGGGGCCGGCCTTCCCTGAAGCGCCGTTGTTCGTCCCGGGTGACGACGACGACCCGCTGGCGATGCTCATCTACACCTGAACGATTACTGCAGCAGTGTCGAGGGCCCGGCGCGACTGGGAGAGGCGCCTCAGGCGGTGAGTCAGGATCCAGTGCTCGCAGAGCGCGGTTCAGGCCACCACTGCCGTGCGGCGGATCGGGTCAGCCAGTAACTGATCGGCCAGGTGCCCTGGCGCGGAGAGCGGTGGTGGTTACCGGACCACGCTCGCGCCCTTGGCCGGAGCACGCCCTTCAGTGGTCCCCGGCGACGGGACTGCCCGATACTCGCCGTACGAATCCGCTGTGCCCGGACTCGCCCCTGAACGTCGGTCCCGCCCTCTACGGTGGGGATCCGGATGCCGCCGAGGCGGTGGGGAGGAGGCCGACGGGCGTGCGCAGGGTTCCACCGGAGATGTTCCGGTTCACGACGGTGGAGAGGTCCGATCTGTACGGGGCGGTGCTGGACGCCTTCGGTGTGGCCGGCGAGCACCTGGAGACGGCGCTGGGGCTCGACGCGGTGCGCGAGCGGCTGCGCGGGGTGGGCTGGGCGGCGGCGGTCGAGGACGAGGAACTGCATGAAGCGCTCAGGAAGCTTGTGCAGTGGGAGCTCCTGGACGTGGTGCACAACCACGCGGAGAACTACCGCACGGCCGAGGAATACGAGCGGCGCAACCTGCAGTACTCGCTGACTCGCAAGGGCGAGGCCGCTCTCGCCGGAGTGCGGCACGCGCTTGAGGTTCTCGCCTCCACGGGCGCGTTGCAGACGGCCGTGCTGGAGGCGATCGCAGACCGGCTGGACGAGCTGTGCCTGCTCTCCGATGAGCCCGCCTCGGCCGATCGGCGGATCTTCAGCACGCTGCGGGAGCTGGAGGGGCATCTGGAGGCCCTGGTGGAGAACACCAAGGCGTTCAACGGCGAACTGCAACGCCTCCTGCGCGCCGAGGGCGCGGATCTGGAGGTGTTCCGCGAGGTCAAGGCCGCGACCGTCGCGTATCTGCAGGAGTTCCTGGTCAACCTCGACCGGCGCGGGCAGACGGTCGCCGCCGCTGTGGCCCGGGTCGAGGAACGGGGGACCGCCGTGCTGCGCGAGCGGGCCCTGCGCGGGGCCGAGCTGCCGCCGGTGGCCGGTGAGGATCCCGCGGCCGGCTGGCTGGAGAGCAGGCGGGCGCGCTGGGCGGGTCTGCGGGCGTGGTTCCTGCCGGACGACGGGGCACGGCCCCGGATCGAGCAGCTGCACGACATCGCCCGGCGGGCCATCGTCTCGCTCCTGCAGGTCCTGGAGCGGATCAACGAGTCACGGCGCCGCTCCTCCAGCGCGGTGCAGGACTTCCGGGAGCTGGCGCGCTGGTTCGCCGCGGCCCCCGCGGAGGAGGATCTGCACCGGTTGTGGTCGGCGGCCTTCGGCCTCGGCCCGGCGCGCCACGCTCACCTCGCCCACCCCGACCCGGAGTTGATCCCGTCGTCCCATTCCTGGTCCGAGGCCCCGCCCGTGGAGGTGTCGGCGCTGCTGCGGACCAGCGGCCGGACAGAGCGCTTCACGCGCACGGCCAGGGTGCGGGACGTCGCGGCGGTCAGGGCCGAGCGCGCGGAGCGGGCCCGCGCGGAGCGAGCGGAACTCGCCCGCGCCTGGCAGGTGTTGGAAACGGACGGCCCCGTGCGCCTGTCCTCCTTCGGCGCGCTGGATCCCGCCGCCTTCGACCGGCTGCTCGACCTGCTGGGCCGGGCCCTGTCCGCCCAGCCGGAGGCGGGCGGCCTGCGGCGTGCCATGACGGGGGACGGCCGGGTGGAGATCGCGCTGTCTCCGCCTCCCGACGAGCGCACCGCCCTACTGCGCACGACGAAGGGCGCACTGGCCGGACCCGACTACGTCGTGCGCATTACGGCGGCGGGCGGAAGGAGCGCCTTTCCCGCCTTCCGCACCGCGCAGCAGGAGGCAGCCGGATGAGTACCCTCGCCAACCAACTCGCAGCGGCGGAGCGGGAGGAGGTCGCCCGTGCCATCCGTCTCCTGCTGGCCCGACCCCTGCTGACCGAGGCCGCCGACCCGGCCGGCTTCGAACTGGTACGCCGCCGTCGCGAGCCGCTGGCCCAGTGGTTCGACTACACCTGCGGCTGGAGCCTGGTGGTGGAACCCCGCCGCGGCTACGCCCGCCTCACCAAGGTCCGTGCCGACCCGGACGGCTCCCGGCCGGCCCGCAGGGCGCGCTTCGGCCGGGCCCCGTTCGACCGCCGGCGTTACGTGCTGCTGTGCGTGACCGCGGCCGAGCTGCTGTCGATGCCGATGACGACCATCGGCATGCTCGCCGACCGTGTCGTGCAGGCCACTGCGGCCGACCGGGCGCTGGCCGCGTTCGACCCGGTCCACCGGCCGGAGCGGATGGCGTTCGTCGACGTCCTGAAGCTGCTGGAGTCGTACGACGTACTGCGTGCGGTGGACGGGACGACTGAGGCGTACGTCGAGTCCGCGGAGGCGAAGGTCCTCTACCGCGTGGACACCACGCTGCTGATGCGGCTGCCCGCCGCGCCCGTCGGCGCCTCCCGGCTCGCCGTGCCCCCGGACGAGGTGCCCGCGCGGTTCGGGGAACTCCTCACGGGTCTTGTGCGAGAGCGTCGCTACGGCGGCGTGGTCGTCGACGGGACGGCGGACGAGGCACCCAGCGAGACCGCCGCCACGGATGCCCAACGCAACCTGAGGCTGCGCCACTCGGTGCTGCGCCGCCTCTTCGACGACCCCGTGCTGTACCGGACGGACCTCACCGACGACGAACTCGCGTACGTCACCTCCCTGACCGGACGCCAGATCCTGCGCCGCTCGGTCGAGCAGGCCGGCTTCCTCCTGGAGGAGCGAGCAGAGGGCTTCCTGCTCGTGGACCCGGACGGGATCGCCACCGATGTCCGCTTCCCCGACGACACGTCCACCGCGCGGGTCGCCGCGTTGCTCCTCCTGGAGCCGCTGTGCGCCGCGCCCGCCGGGCTGCTGCCCGAGCAGCTCGCCGAGGCCGGAGCGGATCTGCTGCGCCGCTTCCCGCGCTGGGCCAAGGCCTATCAGTCCGAGGACGGCGCGGCCCGGCTGTCCGGCGACGCCGTACGCGTACTGCGTGACGTCGGCCTGGCCCGCCGGGCCGGGGGGCGTGTCGTCGCGTGCCCGGCCGCGTACCGCTACCGCCTGACGGAGACGACGCGGTCGGGGCCGGAGAACAAGCCGACGGTGCGCGTCATGGCCTCGGGCGACGCTGCCGCAGAAGGAGAGCAGCAGTGAGTGTGACGGAGCTTCCCCTCCCGCGGCGGCCGGAGCCCACCGAGCAGGCCGGGGCATCGGCACAGGCGGCGGATGCCGCCCGCAGCCGCTGGCAGCCGCACCGCGCGGGCATCCTCAACGTCTGGCGCTACTACGACGAGACCTTCACCTTCCACCAGGGCCGCCTGCTGCTGCGCGGCCAGAACGGCTCGGGCAAGTCCAAGGCCCTGGAACTGCTGCTGCCGTTCCTCTTCGACGCCAGCCTCCGCCCCAACCGCCTGTCCACGTTCGGCGGTTCGGAACGCACCATGCACTGGAACCTGCTGGGCGAGGGCGCCTCCGGCAAGACCCGCGTCGGGTACGT
Organism: Streptomyces sp. TRM70350; assembly: GCF_019219825.1. Taxonomy (GTDB): domain Bacteria; phylum Actinomycetota; class Actinomycetes; order Streptomycetales; family Streptomycetaceae; genus Streptomyces. The sequence goes on from NZ_JAHUXH010000004.1 coordinate 67,278, forward strand.
GTGGATGGAGTTCCGCCGCGTCGGCGACGACGGCACCGAGCGGTGGTTCGGCTGCGGGGCGCGCCTGCAGGCGAGCGTGCACACCAGCGCGGTGCACGCCGACTACTTCACCACCGGCTCCAGAATCGCCCACCCCGACGGTGTGCTCCTCGTCAACGAGGCGGGACAGCCACTGACCCGGGCCGCCCTCGCCGAAGCCCTGCGCAACCGCGGCGACGTCCACGCCTCGGCCACCGACTACCGCACCGCCGTACGGCGTGAACTCTTCGCCGGCATGGGGGAGCAGCGTTACGAGTCGCTGCTGTCCGCCCTGCTCCAGCTGCGCCAGCCCAAACTGTCCGAACGGCTCGACCCGTCTCTGCTCTCCACCCTGCTGTCCCGCGCCCTGCCCCCGCTGGGCGAGGGAGAGATCGCCGAACTCGCCGAGGGCTTCGAGCGGCTGGACCGCCAGCGTGAACACCTCAAGCGGCTCGACGACGAGGTGACGGCGGCCGAGACCGTCGCATCCCGGCAGCGCGCCTACGCACGAAGGGTCCTGCGTGCCGCTTCCGCCGCGCTGATCTCGGCGACCACCGAGATGGACAACCTGACCCGCGTTGCCCGCCAGAGCGCCGAGGAGCTCGAACAGGCGCTGGCGGAGCGCGAGTCGGCTCAGCGCCGACGCGAGGAACAGGAGCTGCGCGCACACGCCCTGGAGGAGACGATCGAGGGCCTGCGTGAGAGTGACGCGTACAAGCAGGGCGAGGAACTCGACCGGCTCCGCCGTCGCACCGAAGACGTGACAACCGCCGCCGGGCGGCAGCGAGCCGCTGCCCAGGCCGCTCAGGCCCAGTCCGAGAAGGACCGGCGGCACGCCGATGAGGCGGCGGGCCAGGCCCGCACACTCGACGAGCACGCGCGCGAAACCGCAGGAGAAGCACACAGGTCGGCCCGGGCAGCAGGGCTGGAGTCCATCCACCACGAGGTGAGGACGACCCTCGACGCGGATCCTGCGGTGGCCTTCCCCGACAGCACGGGGCGCGACCAAGGCTGCGGCGCCCCGCGCCCGACGGCCGAGAACGGGGCGCGACAAGCCCGTCGGCTGCTGCGCGGCGCGGCCACCGCCCGGCGGCAGCAGGTCACCCTCGTCAGCGAGGCGATCGACGAGCACGATCGCGCGGTACGCGCTCGGGCCGCCGCCGAGGAACTGCTGGACGAGGCCCGCACCCGACTCGCGGAGGCGATCGCCCGGCGGGACGAGGCGGCCGGCGCCTGGGACGACGCCCTCGCAGCGCAGGCGGAACGGCTGCTCGCCTGGGCCGAGGACTGCACGGAACTGCGCATCACCGACTCCGAGGAACTGGTGGCCGCAGCAGCGGCCGATGCCGAGGTGGCGGCCCTGACCGAAGCCGCCGCGCGTCCGCTGGAACAGGAGATCGCCACGGCGGAGGCCACCACCCGAGCCGCACGTCAGGGCCTGCGGGACGAGCGGAGCCGACTCGAGGAGGAGGTACGACGGCTGAGCGGTGAAACCGACCTGCCGCCTGTGCCCCCACCCACCCGCACCACCGTCCGCACGGCGACGGCCGGAGCACCCCTGTGGCGGCTGGTCGCTTTCCGCGAAGGTGTGCCGCTCTCCGTTCAGGCCGCGGTCGAGGCCGCACTGGAGGCGTCTGGCCTCCTGGACGCCTGGGTCAGTCCCTACGACGGGATCACGCTGCCGGGTCACGACACCCGTGCCGAGGCGGCCCTGGCCGTGACTGCCCCGGGGCCCAGCCTGCTGGAGGTGCTGAGGCCCGAGGAGGACATCCCCGTCCCGGCCGACACCGTGACCCGCATCCTCGCCGGCATCGCGTACGGCTCGACTCTGCCCGGCGGGCACCCCGCGGCCGTCTCCGCAGACGGCGCCTGGCGTCTCGCGCTCGCCACCGGGACCTGGAGCAAGCAGGAACCGGCCCACATCGGCGCCCTCGCGCGGCAGCGGGCCCGGCAGCGCAGGATCGGCGAACTGAGCGACCGCATCAGCGGGACGAACGCAGCCCTCGCCACGCTCGACGACCAGCTGCACGGCCTCGCCGCTCGCCGCGCCCGGCTGGACGCCGACCGCGCCGCCCGCCCCGACCACCGGGAACTCGACGCCCGGCGGCGTGACTGGGACCGCGCCGAGGAAAGGGCGGCGGCCCGGGACGACGCCGTGCGCGACGCCGCCGGGCATCTGGCGCGGCGCGAGAGCGAGGTGGCGGGCGCCCTGCGCACGCTCGACCGCCGGGCCGCGGAACACGGGCTGCCCACCGACCGCGACCGGTTGCGTGAACTCTCCGCCGCCATCGACAGGTTCCGGGACACCGCCGACAGCTGGGTGGACGCCCGCCTCGCCGCGACCGCCGCCGCCGACCGGGCCCACCAGAGGGCCGCGCAGGCAGACCGGTCCCGCCGGACCGCCGAGGAACAGGCCGAGGACGCGGCCGCCGCCGAAGCGGAGGCGGCGGGGCTGAAGGCGCGCCTGGAGGCGGTGGAAGCCACCGTCGGCGAGGACTACCGACAGATCGTCGCACGCGTCGCCGAGGCGCGCGCCGAGCTGCGTCGCTGCCGTGAGGAGGCCGGCCGGGCGGCCGATCTCCTGCTGCGCCTGGAAGGACGCATCGGAGAACTGCGGGCCACCAGCGGCCAGGACGCCGAACGACGGGAACAGGCCGTCGCGACCCGGGACGCCGCGGCACATCGGTTCCGGCACCTGTGCCTGGCCGGGCTGGCCGAGGACGCCGGCATCACACCGGAACTCGACGCCGGTGACGGCACCAAGGCCACCCTGGAGGCCGCCCGCGCCACAGCGGCGAAGTGGCCGAGCGTCCCGCACGCCCCACGCAACCTGGGCGACGCCGCGACCCGTCTCTCCGAAGCGGTCCACGAGGCCCGCCAGCGCCTCGGCGCCCGCGCCGACCTCGACCTGGAACCGGACGACGACGTCCAGCTCTTCACCGCCACCCTGGACGGCGTACGCGTGGGGGCGACGGGCCTGCTCACCACGCTCACCCAGGAGCGCGACCGCAGCCGGGACGACATCACGACCGCCGAGCGGCGCCTCTTCGACCAGATCCTCACCGGCGACATCCGCCGCCACCTCGCGGCGCGCATCCGTCAGGCCGGTGAGCTCGTCGACCGCATGAACGGACACCTGGAGCGGGTCCGCACCGCCTCCAACGTCGCCGTCCAACTCGTCTGGGACGTCCGTCCGGACCTTCCGGACAGCACCCGCACCGCCCGTCAGATGCTGCTGAAGGACCCCGGCCGGGTCACCGAGTCCGACCGGGAGGCCCTGCACGCCTTCTTCCGCGCCCGTATCGAGGAGGCCAAGGGCAGCGACACGGCCGCGAGCTGGGAGGAACAGCTCGGCGAGGTGCTCGACTACACCGCCTGGCACCGCTTCACCGTACGCCTCGACCGGGCGAACGGGACCGGCTGGCAGCCGCTGACCAAGAAACTGCACGGCGCGCTCTCCGGCGGGGAGAAGGCCATCGCTCTGCATCTGCCGCTGTTCGCCGCCGTCGCCTCCCACTACGAGGCTGTGCCCCTGGCACCCCGGCCGATCCTGCTGGACGAGGTCTTCGTCGGCGTCGACACCGTCAACCGTGGGCAGGTCTTCGCGCTGCTCACCGCACTCGACCTGGACCTCATGGTCACCTCCGACCACGAGTGGTGCACCTACGGCGAACTGCCCGGCATCGCCGTCCACCAACTCCTCACCGACGGGGACGACGACGCGGTCACCAGCGCCCGCTTCGTCTGGAACGGCACCGACCTGGAGACTGGATGACCCACACCCACCCGGAACCGGCCCCGGGCGAACGCACCCTGCGCCGTCCCGAACTCCGCCCGCTCTGGCACACGGTCCACGACCGCCTCTCCTCCGGCCGCCCCGTCACACGGGTGCGTCTCGGACCGCTCGACGACGCCCAGCGCGAAGCCCTCGCCGACCTCCTCGGCCTCGATCGTCTGCCGGACCCTCGCCCCTTCGTCCCCCTGGCCCGCCTGGAGGACGCCGTCACCGAACTGTCCGGCCGTACGGTACGCGAAACCGTCACCGAACTCGTCGGCCCTCTCGGCGACCGCGCGGGCGAACGGCGCCGTCAGGAAGGCGAACGCGCCGAGCTGTGGACCTGGCTGGCCGACCACGACACCGTGCGGGCTCAGCCCGCGCTCTCCGACTGGGCTGCTTCCTGCCGAGCCGCCGGCCTGGTCGGCGGCTCACCGGAACGCACCCGATCCCTGCTCACCGACGCGCTGACGGTGCTCGCGGAGCTGCCCGCCCAGGCGGAGCCACTGCCGGTCTTCGCCGCCCGAGTCCTCAACGGCCATTCGCACGCACTCGACGACGGCACCCCTCTGTCCAGCCACGTCCTGCGTGCCCTGGCGACCCTTTACGACACCGCCCCGCCGCAGTCCGCGGCGGACCGGCGCGCCCTGTGGACTCGCGCGGGTGTCGCCGACGACGACCTGTCCGCCACCGTTCTCGTCGGTGGACTGCGCCCGGCCGGCGACGGCCCGCTCGCCCGTGTGGCCCGTGTCTGTGCCGAAGCCGGACAGGCCGCCAGCCTGACCCTCGCCCAACTGCGGGCCCCGAACGAGTTCGCCCTCGCCGCCGACCCCGCACCGGTGGTACACGCCGTGGAGAACCCCAGCATCTTGGCTCTCGCCGTACGCCGCTTCGGCCCGGACTGTCCGCCGCTCGTGTGCACATCCGGCTGGCCCAACAGCGCGGCCATCCACCTCCTGCGCCTCCTCGCGGACCGGGGCGCCACCCTCCGCTACCACGGCGACTTCGATGGTGAAGGTGTCCGGATCGCCGCGTATCTCCTGGACAAGACACCGGCCCGCCCCTGGCGCATGACGGCGGCGGACTACCGTGCCGCGGTCGCCCGCACACCGAACGGCCCTCAGCCCGGCCGCCTCACCGAGGCACCTTGGGACCCTGAACTGACCCCAGCCATGACCGAACACGGCATCGCCGTGGTCGAGGAACTGGTGGCCGACGTCCTGTTGGCAGACCTGGCTGAAGCGATTCGGTCCGATGACTCGTCATGTGGCGATCTGGAGCCCGCGGCGAAGCGTTCCTGACCTGAGGCCGACGATCCAGGCTTTCGTGAATTCACGTTCCTCTGTATCCTCGACTCATGCTGTCCCTCGCCTCCGACATCGACGCCCTGGCCCGCTTCGGTCGTGCGCTCGCCGATCCGATCCGCTGCCGCATCCTCCTCGAACTGAGCAAGGCCCCGGCCCACCCCGCCGACCTCGCCGAGCAACTGGAGATCTCCCGCACCCGGCTGTCGAACCACCTGGCCTGCCTGCGCGACTGCGGCATCGTCGTCGCCGTCCCCGAAGGTCGGCGCGTGCGCTACGAGCTCGCGGACCCCCGCCTCGGTCACGCCCTCGACGATCTGCGCGGCGCGGTCCTCGCCGTCGAGGCCGACCGGGTCTGCCCGGACGCCGAGGAGAAGGGCTGCTGCTGATGACCCTGCAGATGTCCCTCGGCCCGTCCCCGGCCCGCCGCGCCCGGCTGACGCGCCGCATACGCCTGCTGGTCGCCGCCACCATCACCTACAACGTCATCGAGGCGATCGTCGCCCTCACCGCGGGGACCCTCGCCTCCTCCACCGCCCTGATCGGCTTCGGCCTGGACTCCGTCATCGAGGTCTCCTCCGCGGCGGCCGTCGCCTGGCAGTTCTCCGCCACCGACCACGCCGTACGTGAGGCACGTGAGAAGAGGACGCTGCGCATCATCGCGGTCTCCTTCTTCGTCCTGGCCGCCTACGTCACGGTCGGCTCCCTGCGCGCCCTGACCGGCACCGGCGAAGCCGAACACTCCATGCCGGGCATCGTGCTGGCCGCCCTCTCCCTCGCGGTCATGCCCTTCCTGTCCGCCGCCCAGCGCCACGCGGGCCGTGAACTGGGCTCCGCCTCGGCCGTGGCCGACTCCAAGCAGACCCTGCTGTGCACCTACCTGTCCGGCGTCCTCCTCGTCGGCCTGCTCGCCAACTCCCTGCTCGGCTGGTCCTGGGCCGACCCGATCGCCGCCCTGGTGATCGCGGCCGTCGCGGTCAAGGAGGGCCGCGACGCGTGGCGCGGCGACGCCTGCTGCGCGATGCCCGCCGACGCCCTCGCCAAGGGGCCGCAGGACAGGTGCGGCTGCACCCCCGGCTGCTCCTGCTGCGGGCCGACCGGGCAGGCCGACGGGTGCTGATCGGGCAAGGCGACGGGTGCTGATCGGGCAGGGCGACGCGTGGCGACCGGGCAAGGCGACGGGTGCTGATCGGGCAGGGCGACGCGTGGCGACCGGGCAAGGCGACGGGTGCTGATCGGGCAGGGCGACGCGTGGCGACCGGGCAAGGCGACGGGTGCTGATCGGGCAAGGCGACGGGTGCTGACCGGGCAGGCCGACGCGTGGCGACCGGGCAAGCCGATGCGTGACGACCGGGCAGGCCGACGGGTGCTGACCGGGCAAGCCGATGTGACGACCGGCTGGGCGTGGAGCGCGCTCGTCCTGTACCGGGCGTGACGCGCGGCCGACGTCGGGCTGTGCGCGCGCATTCGGCGCCGTCGCCCCCGGCGACCCGGGTGCCCGGGGCCTGTCCGGACCGTCCGGTTCCGCCTCCTGGTGGCCCGATCGCGTCAGTCGCTCGCGGGGAGGGGGCGCTCGGCGATCTCCCGGGCCTCGTCCAGGGGGACCCCCAGCATGCGCAGCACCAGCTCCGCCATGCCCCGGGCGGCCGCGTCGCTGTCGGCGTCCGGCCGGGTGAGGCGCAGATCCAGCAGGGCCAGCAGGCTGCCGCCCAGTGCGGAGAGGGCGATCTCGGGGTCGGTGACGGTGAAGCGGCCGGAGGCTGCTCCCGTCTTGAGGTCACCCAGGGCGCGGGGGGACAGGCCGCGGTCGGAGTGGATGTGCCCGAGGCCGCGGTGGCACAGGATCCGCATGATCTCCGGGTGGGTCTCGGCCATCCCGGCGCTGAGCCGCACGCCGAACGCGACCCGCTCGGCCGGGTCGTCGATGCCTTCCAGACGTTCGTCGATCGCCCGGCCGTACTCGTCGAGGGCGTCGAGCACCGCCGCGTCGAAGAGGGCGGTCTTGGACTCGAAGTGGTTGTAGAAGGAGCCGAAGCCGACGTCCGCCCGGTCCGCGATCGCCTGGATGCTCGCGCCGGTGTCGCCGGACTCGGCCAGGATCTGCCGGGCCGCACGGATGAGTGCCTGCCGCGTCGCGGCGCGGCGGCGTTCGAACCGGTTGCTGGGCGGGGCTGACGTCGGCATGGGGCGAGTCTAACCACGACCACCAATACTGATGGATTCGTCAGAAACCTTGGCTGAGGTCGTTGACGTGGATCGAGTCAGACTTGATGATTTCCTCAAGTAGCAGGGTCGCCGATCGGGGACGCCACGCCCTGCCGCACGAGCCACGGAGGGCGCCATGCCTGACCCCCACAGCATCCACCCCCCCAGCACGACGACCGACGTCAGGACGCCCCACCAGGACCTGCACAGCGAGCAGGGCGCCCAGCGCGGCGAGCACCCCGGGCGCTCCCGCAACCCGGTGATCAAGGTGGCCGATCTGGCCTGGCTGGAGTTCGAGAAGCCGGACCTGGACCGGGCCGAGGTCTTCGCCCGCGACTTCGGCTTCCAGACCGCCGCCCGCACCGAGCGGGAGCTGTGGCTGCGCGGCACCTTCGCCGGCACTCCCTGCACGGTGATCCGCAAGGGGCGCACGTCCCGGTTCATCGGCCCGGCCTTCCGCGCCGCCGAGCGGGCCGACCTGGACCGGCTGGCCCGCGCCACCGGCTCCGCCGTACGGGACGCGCACGTGCCCGGCGGCGGCAAGGCCGTCGACCTGCTGGACCCCTCGGGCTTCCCGGTGCGGGTCGTGCACTGTGCCGAGCAGCTGCCCGCCCTGCCCGAACAGCAGCCGCTGCTCCTCAACTTCGGCACCGAGCACCGCCGTACGAACGCCCCCCAGCGTCCGCCGCGTGAGCCGTCGCGCATCCAGCGGCTGGGGCACGTGGTGCTGGAGACGCGGGTGTTCGCCCGCGCCCTGGACTGGTACCTGGACACCCTCGGCATGATCGTGTCGGACTTCCTGTTCCTGGACGGGCAGCGCGACCGGGGCCCGACGATGGCGTTCGTCCGCTGTGATCTGGGGAGCGTGCCCGCCGACCACCACACGCTGGCCATGCACCTCGGTCCCGGCACCGGCTACGTCCACTCCGCCTACCAGGTCACCGACCTCGACGCGATCGCCACCGGCGGCGAATACCTCAACGAGCGCGGCTACCGGCGCAGTTGGGGCGTCGGTCGGCACATCCAGGGCAGCCAGCTGTTCGACTACTGGCGCGACCCGGACCACTTCATGCTGGAGCACTTCGCCGACGGCGACCTGTTCTCGTGCGACGTCGAGGCCGGGTGGGCGCCCATGTCCGCGAGCGGGCTCGCCCAATGGGGACCGCCGGTCACCCGTGACTTCCTCGGCACGAACCCCTCTCCCGCGAAGGTCCGCGAGGTGCTGCACGCCCTGCGCGGCGACAACGAACTCGACCCGGCGCGTCTGCTGGGCCTGTGGAAGGCGATGAACTCATGAGCACCAACGTCCTGCGCACAGCCGACGGCTGGTGGGTCGTCCGCGGCCACCGTGCCACCCGTATCGAGACCAAGGCGGCCACCACGGCCGAGCTGATCGCCGAACGGGGCGCGGTCCGCGAGGCCGCCGCGAGCGCCGCGACCGGCACGCCCGTCGCCGACCTGGTGGCGCTGTCCCCGGTCACCACCCCCTGCCGTGTGGTCGCCCAGATGGTCAACTACCGCAGCCACGCCCGCGACTCGGGCTTCACCGGCGAGATCCCGCCCACCTTCTTCCGCAAGGCGTCCGGCTCGGTCAGCGGCCCGGCCGACACCGTCGTGCGGCCCTCCCACGTGAAGTTCCTGGACTACGAGATCGAACTCGGCCTCGTCATGGGGGCGCCGCTGCCGCTCGGTACCGTCGTCACGGAGCCGGACCTGCCCTCGTACGTCGCCGGGCTGGTCATCACCAACGACGTCAGCGCCCGCGACGTACAGCTGACCAAGACACAGTTCTACGAGAGCAAGTCGTACCCGAGCTTCACACCCACCGGGCCGTACCTCGCCCTGCTGGAGCAGGAGGACTTCGCCCATCTGCTGAACCTGCGGCTGAAGCTGAGTGTCAACGGCGACCTGCGCCAGGACCGCACCCTGGCCGACATGATCGTCCGTCCCGCCGAGGCGCTGACCCTGCTGGCCCGCTTCCAGACCCTCGACCCGGGCGACCTGCTCCTGACCGGCACCCCCGGCGGTACGGCCCTCAAGGCCCCGCCCAAGCCGGTGGAGAAGATCGGCGCGCTGCTGCCGCCCGCGGTGAAGTGGAAGGCGTTCTTCAAGAGCCAGGCCCGCAACCCGCACTACCTCCGGGCGGGCGACCTCATCACCGCCACCATCGCCACCCCGGACGGGCGGATCGACCTCGGCGAGCAGCGCACCGCCGTGGCGGACGCCGAGTAACGCAAGAAGTGAGCCGCGCATGAAATCGCATCAGGCCGATCCGGGCAGAGCGGCCCGGACCGCGCCGGTGGTCGTCGTCGGGGCGGGCCCGGTCGGTGTCACCGCCGCCCTCCTGCTCGCCCGCCGCGGGGTGCGCAGCATCCTGCTGGAGCGGCACCGGGACGTGTACCCGCTGCCGCGCGCCGTGGCCATGGACGACGAGGTCCGCCGGATCCTCCAGGCCGTCGGCGTCCACGAGGAGTTCACCGCCATCGCCCGGCCCGCGGGCGGCCTACGGCTGCTGGATGCCCGGCACCGGGTGATGGCCGAGTTCCGGCGCGACGACCCGCACGGCCACCACGGCTTTCCGCAGACCACCCTCTTCGACCAGCCCGAACTGGAACGGCTGCTCCGGCGCGAGCTGGCCCGCCGCCCCGAGTGCGAGCTGCGGGGCGGAGTGGAGGTCGTCGCCGTCGAACCGGACGTGCCCGGTGGAGGGGCGCGGGTCACGCTGCGCGACCAGGCCACGGACGGGGTGGAGCACCTGTGGGCGGACGCCGTCCTGGGCTGCGACGGCGCGGGCAGCCTCACCCGCGACGCGATCGGCGCCGTATGGGAGGACCTGCGCTTCGAGGAGACGTGGACGGTCGTCGACGTGCGCACCAGCCTGCCGGTACGCACCTGGGAAGGAGTCGACCAGGTCTGCGACCCCGCCCGGCCCGCGACCTTCATGCGGATCGGCGAGGACCGCTACCGCTGGGAGTTCCGGCTGGGGCCGGGCTCCGGGGACCTGCGTGAGCTGGTCGCCCCCTGGGTGGAGCTGCCGTACGACGACGACGGCCTGGAGGTGATACGGCAGGCGCGGTACACCTTCCGGGCACGCGTCGCCGACCGCTGGCGCCGGGGCCGGGTCTTCCTCCTCGGCGACGCCGCGCACCTGACCCCGCCGTTCATCGGGCAGGGCCTGTGTTCGGGGCTGCGAGACGCCTACAACCTCTCCTGGAAGCTCGCCCGGGTGCTGGAACAGGGCGCGGACGACCGCCTGCTCGACTCCTACCAGAACGAACGCAAGCCGCACGCCCGGCACATGATCCGTCTCGCGATGGCGACGGGCTGGGCCATGACCGGCGGACAGGACAGGGCCTCCGCCCTGCGCCGCACCGCGCTCGGTGCGGTCTGCCGCATCCCCGCGCTCACCTCCTACCTCGCCGAGCACGGCCTCAGCCCGACCCTGGGCCGGGGCCCCCTGGTGCACCACGGCCGCCGCCTTGCGGGCGTCCTCGTCCCCCAGCCGTGGGTGACGACGGACCGTGGGCGCGTCCGCCTCGACGACGTGCTCGGCGACTCCTTCGCGGTCCTGTCCGCCGTACCGCCCGCCCCGGCCGTCCGGGCCGTCGCCCAGGCGCTCGGCGCCCGGATCGTCCGCATCGACGTCCCCGACGGCGCCACTGCCGGGGACACGGCCGTCATCGACGACGGGACCCTCGCCGCCTGGCTGCGCACCGGCCGGGCGGACGCCGTCCTGCTGCGTCCCGACCGCGTCGTGATGAGCACCGTTCCGGCAGGTGGCGGCGGATTCACCGGTACGTCCGCCTGGGCGCCGCTGCTGTGCACGGCCCGCCGCCCCGCCCCCGCACCCCCGTCGAGGAGCACCACGCCATGACCGCGCCGCCCCCGCACCTCCGCCGCGTGATCGGCGGTGCAGGCGTGGCCGACTGGCAGCTTTCGGCGGCGTACTCCAGGCGGCGGGCCTGCTGCTCGCCGCGCCGAACAGGACCTCGTACGACGAAGCCCGTACCCACAGTCGGGCGTCCTTTCGAGACCTTCACCACATCAGCGCAGGTCGTCGCCGCTCGGGGTACCCGGTACGCAACGGCGGCTACAAAGAAACCGTGCCCGACGGGCACGGGAAAGGATCTGCAATGTGTTCCGGTGGACGGAGGTCGCCGACATGGCGGGAGGTTCAGGCGGTCCGGCCGCGAGCGGCGGCGTCGTCGTCGTGTATCCGCGCCGCGGCCACGTCGCAGAACGCCTCAAGCCCCTGCACCAGCGCGATCCGCTGGGCGGCGGGCATCCGGTCCAGCACCGACCGCAACTCCTGTTCCCTGCGCCCGCGCAGATCGGACAGGAAGGCACGCCCCCGGCCGCTGAGATACAGCCGCACCTCCCGCCGGTCCGCCGGGCTCACGCCGCGCTCGACGAACCCGGCCGCCTGCAGCCGGTCGCACAGGCGGCTGGTGGAGGGCGGCGTGGAGGCGAGCGAGTCGGCGAGGGTACGCAGGTTGATGCCCTCGTGGTGTTCGAGGATGAGCATCACGCGCAGCTGGGAGGCGGACACCGGCGCGGTGGACGCCCGGCCCCAGAGGACCTCCAGCAGCTCCGCGGCCGTGGAGGTCACCCGCGCGGCGACCTCGTCCGGCTCGGGGCGGGGGCGGAAGGCAGTCACGGTCACACTCTCGCAGGCACTGGGACTGCCGTCAGCGTACTAGGCGCGCGAGCGGGCCACAGATGCCCTGGAAGGGCGGTGCGGACGGAATTCACCGGCTGTGTCGCGTGAAGAGCCCTGCGAGCGTCAGACGGAGGATGGGGGTGTTGACCATCGTGAACAGATTTGTGGCCGCCGAGCGGGCGTTGCGCACGGCGGCACCCCATGAGTTGCTCGACGCTGTCCGCCGCGTACTGGCCGAGCAGTACACGGCGGAGTCCGTCGAGCTCTACCTGGCCGACTACGGCCTGCGCGTGCTGCAGCCGGTGTCCGTGCCACCGCACACCCTGGAGCCGGTGTCGGTGCACACCAGCCCCGCGGGCCGGGCGTTCGGCGCCCAGGAGCCCTTCGTGGAGGACGTGCGGGACGGGGTGGTGTGCGCGCACCTGCCGGTCACCGTGCGCGGCGACCGGCTCGGCGTGCTGTCGGTGACGCTGCCCGGCGGGGACCACGTACAGCACTGCCTGGGCGAGTTGGCGGAGATCGCGGAGGTGCTCGGGCACGAGGTGGTCGTGGCCGAGCGGGACACCGACGTCTATCTCCAGGCCCGCCGCAAGGACCGGCTGACGCTGGCCGCGGAGATGCAGTGGCAGCTGCTGCCCGGCCGGTCCTGCTCGCGCCCGGAGTACGAGCTGGGCGCCCAACTGGAGCCCGCGTACGCGATCTTCGGGGACAACTTCGACTGGTCCGCGACGGCCGACCGGCTGATGCTGTACGTCACCAACGGCATGGGTGAGGGCATAGAGGCCTCCCTGTTGACGAACCTGGCGATCAGCGCGCTGCGCAACGCGCGGCGGGCCGGCCTCCCCCTCGCCGACCAGGCCGCGCTGGCCGACCAGGCGGTCTACGCCCGTTACCGGGGCCGCAGTTATCTGTCGGTGCTGATGTTCGACTTCGAACTCGCCACCGGCCGCGCCCGCGTGGTGGACGCCGGTTCCCCGCAGCTGCTGCGGCTGCGCGACGGGAAGGTCGAGCGTGTCACCTTCGAGGCCCAACTTCCGTTGGGCATGTTCGAGGAGACCGACTACGTGGCGCAGGAATTCCAGGCCGAGCCCGGTGACCGGCTCGTCTTCGTCAGCGACGGGGTCTACGCCGTGGCCTCCCCGGGCGGGGAGGTGTACGGGGACGCCGCGCTGGCGCGGGCGATCCTGTCCACCCGCCTGCTTCCCGCAGCCGAGGTCCCGCGCGCCATCCTCCGCGAGCTGACCGGCCATCGCGGCCGGCCGGTCCCGGACGACGACGCCCTCGTGGTGTGTCTGGACTGGCACGGGAGATGACCAGGGTCACGGCGAAGGTCCCCTCACGGATGGTGATCGCGTGTTGTTCGTGCCACATCCCCGGCGCTAATGTTTGTCATACGGCAATAAACAGCTGAAGCTGAGCCGCTCGCAAGGCCGCAGGAGCCTGTGCGGTAAGGAGACGATGCAGGTGGAACAGCAGGACGCGGCGAACGAGTTGGCGACGCGGCAGGTGGCCGCCTTCCTCGACCGTTCCCGGGAGCAGATCGCCCAGCGCTGGGCCGACGCCAGCCTTTTCCGTACGGTCTTCACCGTCTCCCGCGACGAGGCCGTGGAGGCCGGCAAGGCCGTGGTCGACGCGCTGGCCGCGGTCGCCGGTTCCGGCAGGCTGGAGGACATCGCGGCGCCCGGATTCGAGGGGGTGCGCGACCAGTTGGGGCGGATGGCCGCCTCCCGGGCCCGTACCGGACTGAGCCCGGCGCAGATCGCCGACGAGGTCGCCGCGCTGCGCGAACCGGCCGTCGCCCTGCTGCGCGGCGGGTTCGCCGACCCGGCCGATCCGCAGGCCGGGGACTGTGTGCTGGCGCTGACCATGCTGATGGGCACCCTGCGGCTGGTGGTGATGGAACGGACGCTCAGCGCGGGCGAGGAACTGATCGAGCGTCAGCGGCAGCAGCTGCTGGAAGTGGCCACGCCGGTGGTCAAGTTGTGGGAGGGCACCGTCGCCGTACCGCTGATCGGCACCCTGGACAGCGCGCGCAGCCAGGTCGTGATGGAGAACCTGCTGGACGCGATCGTCGCCCAGCGCGCCCGGTACGCCATCCTCGACATCACCGGCGTGCCCACCGTCGACTCGCTGGTCGCCCAGCACCTGATGAAGACGGTGGCCGCCGCCCGGCTGATGGGCGCCGAGTGCATCGTCTCCGGCATCCGCCCCGCGATCGCGCAGACCATCGTCCACCTCGGCATCGACCTCGGATCCGTGCTCACCCACGCCACCCTCGCCGACGCGCTCGCCTACGCCATCACCCAGCAGGACGCCGAGCGCTCGACGCGCGCGGCGGCGGGAGCGGGCCCGCGGTGAGCGCTTCCGCCGCCGATCACCCCGCGGCCCCGGTACCCGTACTGGCCCTGGGGGACATCCTGCTCGTCACCCTCCAGGGCGAGTTGCACGACGGGATGGCAGAGCAGCTCCAGCACGACATCACCCAGCGCATCGCGGGCAGCAAGGTGGCCGGGGTGGTCATCGACATCTCCGGCGTGGACATCGTCGACTCCTTCCTCGGCCGCGTCCTCGCCGAGATCGCCTCCACCGCCCGCCTGCTGGCCGCCCGCACGGTGCTGGCCGGCATGCGACCCGCCGTGGCCATCACGCTCGTCGAACTGGGGCTCACCCTGCCCGGTCTGCACACCGCCCTGGACACCGAACGCGCCCTGGAACTCCTCGGCCGCCCCGCGAGCAGGGGGCGACCATGACGCCGACCTCCCGCCACGCCGCCGCGACCACCCTGCCGATCGGCTCGGACGCCGATCTGGCCTGGGTACGGCAGCAGGTGCGGCAGGTCGGCGCCGAACTCGGGTTCGGGCTGGTGCAGTTGACCAAACTGGTCACCGCGGCCAGCGAACTCGCCCGTAACACGCTCGTCCACGGCGGCGGAGGGCACGTGGAGATCACCCCGTTGGACAACGGACAGGACCGGGGACTGCGGCTGTCGTTCGTCGACGCCGGTCCCGGCATCCGGGACGTCGAGCTGGCCATGACCGACGGCTACACCACCGGCGGCGGCCTGGGCCTCGGCCTGAGCGGGGCCAAGCGCCTGGTCAACGAACTGACCATCGACACCGAGCCCGGCCGGGGCACCACCGTCACCGTCGTCGCCTGGAACGCCGTGCTCCCCACCGCCCGGCCGGGGACCGTATGAGCCGGGTCTGGGACATCCCCGTGCACGACTCCACCCGGGTCCGCGACGTCCGGGTCGCCGCCGAGGCGGCCGGCGCCCAGGCCGGGCTCGACCCGCACCGCATCGCGGTGGCCGCCCTGGTGGCCACCGAACTCGCCACGAACCTCGTCAAACACGCCGACGGCGGCCGCATCGTGATCAACCTCGTCGAACGCCCCGCACCCGACACCCCCGTGCCCTCGGTGCAGCTCGTCTCCCTCGACCACGGACCCGGCATCACCGACGTCGAGGCCGCGCTGCGCGACGGCCACACCACCGCCTCCGCCTCCCTCGGCGCGGGCCTCGGCACCTGCCTGCGGATATCCAGCGACTTCGACCTGTACAGCACCCGCGGCCGGGGCACCGTCGCGATCGCCCGCATCGACCGGACGCCCCGGGCCCGGCGGACGGTGCCCTCGTCCGGACCGCGCGTGGGAGGCATCAACATCCCCCTCGCGCAGGCCGAGCACTCCGGCGACGCCTGGAGCTGGGTGCGCACCCAGCGGCGGCTGACGCTGATGCTCGCCGACGGGCTCGGCCACGGCGCCAAGGCAGCCCAGGCCTCCGGCGCCGCCGTCCAGGAACTGCACCGCACCGGACACCTGCCGCCCGTGGAGATCCTGCGGCACCTCAACACCGCGCTGCGGACCACCCGGGGCGCGGCCGTCGCCGTAGCACAGGTGGACATGGACACCGACCAGCTCGGCTTCGCCGGCATCGGCAACATCGGCGCCCGCCTGCACACCGACGGTGCCTGGCAGCCGCTGGTCTCGCATCCCGGCATCGTCGGCGCGCACTTCCCGGCCACCGTGCCGCTGCGACAGCTCCCGTGGCGGCCGGACAGCCTGCTCGTCCTGCACAGCGACGGGCTGCCCAGCCGCTGGACCCCGCCCGGCGACCCCCGTCTCCTCCACCACGACCCCGCGGTGGTGGCCGCGGCCGTCCTGCGCGATGCCAGCAGCGCCGCCCGCCCCCTACGCGACGACACCAGTGTGGCCGTACTGGCCCCCGACAGCCGGATTCGCGCCCATGACCGCCGCCCCTGACATCTGGAAGATCAGCTCGGCCGCCGACGCCGCCCGGGCCCGGAGCGCCGTCGCCCGGCTCACCGCGCACGCCCCGGTCCTCGACCGCGCCCGCTTCCTGACCGACCTCACCGCACAGCTCCGGCGCTGCCTCGACGAAGGCGGCGCGGAACTCGTCCTCGCCGCCCGCAACGCCGACCGGCTCCAGGTCGACGTACGACCGGCGGGCCGACCGCCGCGCCGCCTCACGCTCGCCTGCCCTCGACTTCCCGGCGGGGAGGGCGCCGACAGCACGGACCTCGCCGACGCCCTGCTCGCCGCGGACAAGGACATCGCGGCGGTCCTGGAGTGTCTGGAGGAGAAGGACGAACTGGTCCGCTTCCACCGCGAGGAGCTGCACGAGACCAACCAGGGCGTGCTGGCCCTGCACGCCGAACTGGACGCGGGCGCACGCGCCCAGCGGGAGCTGCTCGACGCCGAGCGGGCCGCGCGCGCCGAGGCCGAGAAGGCACGCCGACTGCTGACCTTCCTCGCCGACGCCAGCGCCGCCGTGACCGCCTCGCTCGACCACGAGGCCATCCTGCGCCGCCTGCCCGAACTGCTCGTCCCCGAGTACGCCGGGCATGTCGACGTCTGGCTCTTCGACGACGAGCAGGTGCCCCGGGGCGGCGGCCGCCCCGGGGCCGCCGTGACCGCCGCCCGCACCGGCCGCCCCCAGCACGCCGCCGACCACCCGGGCGGCCTGCCCGGCGTCGACGACCTGCCCGCCTCCGTGCTGGCCCCGGGCCGGCCGCTGCTGTGCATCCCGCTCACCGGGCACCGGATGCTGGGCGTGCTGACGCTGACCGCTCCCGGCCCCCGCTTCGACCCGGACACCTCCGTCATGCTGGTCGAACTGGCCCGCAGGATCGGCACCGCCCTCGACCACGCCCGCCGCTACGAACAGCACCGCGACATCGCCGAGGCCCTGCAGCGCGCCCAGCTCACCGACCTGCCCGACATCGAGGGCGTCACCCTGGCCGCGCGCTATCTGCCCGCCACACGCGGCCTCAACATCGGCGGCGACTGGTACGACGCCTTCCCGCAGCCCGACGGCAGCCTGCTCGCGGTGATAGGAGACGTCACGGGGCACGGCCTGCGGGCGGCCGTGATGATGGGCCAGTTGCGTACCGCCCTGCGCGCGTACGCCGTGGAGGGTGACGGGCCCGGCCGGATCCTCACGCGGCTGCACCACATGCTCGGCCAGCAGCAGCCCGACCTGTACGCCACCGCGGTCGTCGCCCGCTTCCGGCCCGGCGACCCCACCCTCGTGTGGGCCGCCGCCGGGCACCCGCCCCTCGTGGTGCGCGAACCGGACGGCTCGGTGCGGGTCCTGGACGCCAAGCCGGGGATCATGCTGGGGGTGCCCATCCCGTACGAGTTCCAGGAGCACGCCGTCGACCTCCCGCCCGGCTCGACACTCGCGCTGTACACCGACGGCCTGGTCGAGCGGCGGGCCCTGGGCATCGACCCCGGCATCGAACGGCTCACCGAGGCCCTGGCCGCGCTGAGCGGCACGGAACTGGAGCGGGACCTGGACGCCTCCGCCGAGTCCCTGCTCAAGCCGATGCTGCACGACTCCGAACGCGACGACGACGTCTGCATGCTGCTCTGCCACACCACCCGGACACCGTCCCCGGTGCCCGTACCGTCCCCGAGACCGGACCGAGGCGCCGTGCGGACCGACGTCCCGGACCGGTCGCTGCCGCGATAGCGAGGAGGCGGGTGAAGGGGGACAGCACCGACACAGGCGATCTTCGCGGCAGTACGGCGGCCATGTATGCGCCTCGCGCGGGCCGCACTCATGCGTCGGGTGCCGCGTCCCCCGGAAACGGCGCCTCCCGGGGCCGGGTCGCCAGGAACGCCCGCAGCCCCCGGCTGAGCGCGTCCCGCTCGCCGGGCTCCATCACCGCCAGCGCCGCCCCCAGCGCCCGCGCCCGCCGCTCGGCCACATCGCCGAGCACATGCCGCCCATGGGCCGTCAGACTCAACCGCACCTCACGCCGTCGGCGCGGATGCAGCGCCCGCTCCAGCAGCCCGGCCGCCTCCAGCCGGTCGCACAGCCGACTGGCCGTCGGAAGCCCTATGTCCAGCCGCTCCGCCAGCCCCGTCAGATTCAGCCCCGGCGCCACCTCCAGCGCCCGCAACGCCCGCAACTGGTGCGGCGACAACCGCAGCGCCGCGCCCTGCGCCGACAGCGACCACAGGTTCGCCAGGCTCTCCACGGCATCGGCGATCTCCAGCGCGACGGCCTCCGGACCGTCACCCGATCCCTTCGCCTGATCGTCGCCGGGGCCGCCGAGGTGGGTCACGAAACATCACTTTCAGTAAGCTCGGGGCGTGTGGGTCAGCCTCTCAGAGGCTGTACCCGAAGCGGGCGAGGACAAGCAGCACCGCGCAGACCACCAACCATTGCCGTCCGGAGTCTCGACGCCGGATGCACCGTGCCGCAGACTCACCCCAGAACCGGGTCGTTTCGCGTGCGCCGGGGAGGTGGGCACAGGGTGGACACGACCGTCGAGTCGGCGTCGGGCCCATCGGACGGCGAGAGCCGGGCCGCGCCGGGACCCGTGCTGGGCCGGGCGCTGCGGGTGCTCGGTGCCTTCAGTCCCGCCCGGCCCGCGCTGACGCTGAGCGAACTGTCGCGGAGCTGTGGCCTGCCCACCTCGACCGTGCACCGGATGCTCGGGCCGCTGCTGGAGTGGGGCGCGCTGGAGCGCGGCGCGGACGGGCGGTACCGGGTGGGGCTGCGGCTGTGGGAGCTGGGCGCGCTCGCGCCGCGCGGGCCCGGGCTGCGGGAGCGGGCGCTGCCGTATCTGGAGGACCTGTTCCAGAGCACCGGCGAGAACGTGCAGCTCGCGGTGCGGGAAGGCACCGAGCTGGTGTTCGTGGAGCGGATCCGGGGGACCGGCGCGGTGCCCGTGCTCACCCGGGTCGGCGGTCGCTTCGCGATGAGCGCCACCGGAGTGGGCCTCGTCCTGCTCGCGCACGCGCCGCGCGACGTGCAGGACGAGGTACTGGCCGGGCCCGTGCCCCGCTTCACCGAACGGACCCTCACCGATCCGCAGGTCCTGCGCCGCGTCCTGGGCGACATCCGCCGCGTCGGCTACGCCGTCAGCGACCGGCAGGTCACCATGGACGCCCTCTCCGTCGCGGCTCCCGTGTACGGGCCGGGGGAGGGCGTGGTCGCCGCGGTCTCCCTGGTCGTACGCCACTGCGAGGGCCACCCCCGCTCACCGCACCTGCTGGCACCCCTCGTCTGCACCACGGCCCGAGCCATCACGCGCGCCCTGGGCACCCGGCCCACCGGCGCACCGGCCCGTGAGGCCACACCGTGCCTGGCGGGGGAGGACTGCGCCTGCGGGGCGGCTTCGCCGACTCGGGACGCGTAACGGGCGGTCCCCCCGACTCCTTCCCGGCATCCGGGAAACCCCCTCGCCCCCCGTCGCCCGCCCGGCCAGAATCCCCGCATCCGCCGCACCCCCGGGGCGCGTACGAGCCGCCGTACCGCACCACCGTGCCCCGACCGCCGTGTGCCGGACGCCGGACCGGGCCGTCGACGACGGAGGGCTGCCATGACCTGTCCCCGCGCAGATGTACGCACCGCGTCCCCGGTCCAGTGACCCGCCTTCGCGTGCCTCACGAAAGGAACGCCAGTGACCGCATTCGTGCGCAACCAGTGGTACGTCGCCGCCTACGCCCACGAGGTCGGCCGGGAACTGCTGGGCCGTACCGTCCTCGGTGAGCCGATCCTGCTGTACCGGACCGAGGACGGCCGCGCCGTGGGCCTCGCCGACCGGTGCGTGCACCGCCGCTTCCCGCTGTCGGAGCACCCCAGCCGCCTGGAGGGCGACAAGGTGGTCTGCGGGTACCACGGCTTCACCTACGGCACCGACGGCGTCTGCGTCCGCGTCCCCGGCCAGTCCCGCGTCCCGCGGACCGCCCGCCTCGCCACGTACCCCGTCGTGGAGCAGAACTCCTTCGTCTGGGTGTGGATCGGCGACCGCGAGCCCGGCGACGCCCTCCCGCCCCGCGCCCCCTGGCTCGACTCGCCCGACTACACCACCGTGTGCGGCATGGAGCCGATCGAGGGCGACTACGGCCTCCTCGTCGACAACCTCCTCGACCTCTCCCACGAGACCTACCTGCACGGCGGCTACATCGGCACCCCCGAGGTCGCCGAGACCCCGATCACCACGGAGGTCGACGACAAGTCCGCGATCGTACGGGTCAGTCGGCACATGGACGACGCCGAGTGCCCGCCGTTCTACGCCAACTCCACCGGCATCCAGGGCCGGATCACCCGCTGGCAGGACATCGAGTACCACGCCCCCGCCCTCTACCTGCTGCACTCCCGGGTCGCCCCCGTCGGCACCCCCGCCCCCCGCCCGGACGGCAGCGACCCGGACGCCTTCCACGTCGAGGTGGTGTACGGCATCACCCCGTCCACCGAGAGGTCGACGTACGACTTCTGGGCCGTGGCCCGCGACTTCGCGCTCGACGACCAGGAGGTCACGGACTACCTGCGGTCCAGCAACCACACCGTGGTGATGCAGGACGTGGTCGCACTCAACGCCCTCCAGCGCGCCCTGGACACCGAGAAGCCCGGCTACCAGGAACTGTCCATCAACATCGACACCGGCGGCCTGGCCGCCCGCCGCATCCTGGCCCGGCTCGCCGCCGAGAACACCCCGCAGGCGGCGGCCCGATGAACACCCTCACCGAGGGCGAGGTGTTCCGCATCCACTGGGTCCCCGGCACCGACCGCCTGCTCGCCGTCTGCCACTGCGGCGGCGAGCGGGAGTTCGAGGACCCGGTGACGCTGTGGGACTGGCTGCTCGCCCACCCGGAGGGCCACAGCGGCCCGTACGCCGACGCACCGCCCGCCGCCTCCTGACCGCCCCGGAGATGCACGTGACCACCGTGACCCCCGTGAGTACCGCCCTGCCGACCACCGCGGAGCCCGAGCACGAAGGCGAACACACCCTCGTCGTCGCGGCCCGGGACCACCTCGCCGAGGGCGTCGTCCGCCTCACGCTCACCCGCCCCGACGGCGGTGCGCTGCCCCCCTGGCAGCCCGGCGCCCACCTCGACCTCTGCCTCGCCTCCGGCCTCGTACGGCAGTACTCGCTCTGCTCCGATCCCGCCGACCGCACCCGCTGGCAGGTGGCGGTGCTGCGCGCCCCGGGCGGCCGGGGCGGCTCCGCCGAGGTCCACGACCGCCTCGCCGCCGGCGCCCCGGTGCGGGTCCGCGGCCCACGCAACAACTTCCCGCTGCACCCGGCACCCCGCCACCTCTTCCTGGCCGGCGGCATCGGCGTCACCCCGATCCTCCCCATGGTCCGGCAGGCCGAACAGCTGGGCAGCGACTGGGAGTTGGTGTACGGCGGTCGCAGTCTCGCCACCATGGCGTTCCACGCGGAACTGCGCGAGGCGTACGGCGACCGGGTGCGGCTCGTGCCCCAGGACCGGGACGGACTGCCCGACCTCGACGCCCTGCTCGGCACCCCGCGCCCCGGCACCCTGGTCTACTGCTGCGGCCCCGAGGGGCTGCTGCGGGCGGTGGAGGAGCGCTGCGCGTCCTGGCCGGCCGGTGCGCTGCACGTCGAGCGGTTCGCACCCAAGTGCGCGCCCCGGGAGGTGGAGGGCGAGTTCGAGGTGGAGCTCGCCCGCAGTGGCCGGACCCTCACCGTCCCGCCCGGCACCTCCGTGCTGGACGCCGTCGAGCAGGCCGGCGTCCAGGTGCTGTCCTCCTGCCGCGAGGGCACCTGCGGCACCTGCGAGACCGCGGTGCTGGCCGGAACCGTGGACCACCGGGACTCCCTGCTCACCCCCGACGAGCAGGCCGCACACGACACCATGATGATCTGTATCTCGCGCGCCGCCGGCCCGCGGCTGGTCCTCGACCTGTGAGCGTCGCTCAGCCCTGCTGCCCGCTGATGTTGACCCTCCAGGCGACACCGAGGTGCCACTCTCGCCGTAGGTGACCGAGAGGGTGCCGCCGAAGACCTCCGCACCTGGCCCGGGCCACTGACAACGGCCCGCAGGGACGCCTGCGGTGGCGGACCGTGTCGCTGTTCGGCCGAACGGGTGACATCGCGTAAGAATTGACCGGTGCAGGCGATGAGTGCGAGGCAGATCGGGGGGAGCCGGTGAACAGCCACGATGTCACCGATGAACAATGGGAAGGGCTCGCCCAGGTCGTGCCGCTGCGGGGCCGGGACGCCTGGCCGTCCGCGGTCGACCACCGTGCCCTGCCGGACGCGGAGACCGAGACCCGCCGCCGTTTCGTCGTCCTGCGCGTCAACGTCTTCGCGGACGCCCGCGAGGTCGCCGAGACCCTGATGGCCGGCATTCCGGTGCTTCTCGACCTCACGGGTGCCGAGACGGAAGTCGCCAAGCGGGTCCTGGACTTCAGTACGGGCGTCGTCTTCGGCCTGGGGAGCGGGATGCACCGCGTGGACCGCAACGTGTTCCTGCTGACCCCGCCCGGGACCGAGGTCCAGGGGCTGATGGAAGGGGCGGCGGGCGTTCCCGGGGTGTGAGGGGCAGGCCGGGGTCGCCCGATCGTAGGAAGGTCCGACCGGCGGAACGGTTCGGCCGTGTCCCGGTCTTCTACGGTCCGGACATGGCCGCGCTTCCCACCACCGCCCCGCCCCACACCCCCCTCCCGTCAGGACCGGGGTGTCCGGACCGGCCATGCGTCACGGAGCTGCGGTTGTCCGCGTTCGCCGGGCACCGAGGGGCCCGGTTTCCGCTCGGGCCGTGCACGCTGCTCGCCGGGCCGAGCGGTTCCGGCAAGACCACCGCGCTGCGGGCCTACGAGGCGCTGGCCCGGCTCGGTGGCGGCGCCCGGCTGGGAGAGGTGTTCCCCGACCCGGTCGCCTGCGTGCCGGAGCGGGCACGGCCGGACGCCCAGCGGCGGCGCGGTTTCCGGATCGGCTGTACGGCGGACGGCCCCGAGGGGCCGGTACGGCTCGACATCGCCGTACAGGTCGAGCCCGAACTGCGCATCGTCGGCGAGCGGTTGACGTCCGGTCGGCTCGTCCTGCTGCAGACCGCGCTGCGTGATCCGAGCAGGTCTGCCGTGCAGGCCGCGTGGCACACCGGAGGGTCGGCGCCCGTGACGCGGGCCCCGCTGCCCGACGACCGGCTCGGCACCGCGCTGCTGCCGTTGCGGGTGGCCGGCAGGACCGACGGGCAGCGGCAGGTGCTCGCCGCCGCCGAGCAGATGGTGGTGGCGTTGCGGTCGGTGTTCGCCTGCGATCCGCAGCCCGAGCGGATGCGCACCCCGGTGCCGACCGGCTCCGGGCGCCTCCTCGGCGGCTGCGACAACCTCGCCGACGTCCTGTGGCGCACGCGGGAGGAATGCGCGCGGCGGCACGGGCTGTTCGTCGCGGCGGCACGGGCCGGCTGTGCCGGGAGCGTGGCGGACGTACTGGCCGAACCGGCGGCCGACGGCACGATCCGGGGCAGCCTCGACCGCGGCGACGGACACCGGACCGGCTTCGGGCGGCTGGGCGACGGCGAGTTGAGATACCTGGCGCTCGCCCTGGTGCTGTTCACCGGGCCCGCCGTCCTCGAGGTCGACCCGGTCGGCGAGGTGCCCGCCGCGCTGCAGACCCTCACCGTGCTCACCGACGGGTTCGACCGCTCGCTGGACGTGCCGCAGCGCACCGAACTGCTGCGGCTGGCGGCCCGGATGGGCGAGCGCGGGCACATCCGCTGGGTCGGTGCGGTGAGCGACGCCTCGTCGGCGGCGGGGGAGGACGGGATCACGGTGGTACACCTGGAGCCGTGACAACACCGTCAGCACATCCCGAACCGCCGGACCTCGCCGCTCTCCAGCGCCGGCTCGCCGCGTTCGCCGCCGCGCGCAACTGGCAGCCCTACCACACGCCCAAGAACCTGGTCGCCGCGCTGAGCGTCGAGGCCTCCGAACTCGTCGAGATCTTCCAGTGGTTGACGCCCGAGGAGTCGGCCCGCGTCATGGCCGACCCCGACACCGCGCAGCGCGTCCGGGACGAGGTCGCCGACGTGCTGGCGTATCTGCTCCAGCTGTGCGAGGTGCTCGGCATCGACCCGTTGGCCGCGCTTGCCGCGAAGATCGACCGCAACGAGGAGCGGTTCCCGGCGCCGGAGGGTCCGTGAACACGCGTACCCGGCAGAGCGGAACCGGGAGGGAGGGCACCGCTCCACTTTCACGCTGCGTATCCAAAATCCGAGCTGAATCCGAATTGTTGTCCACAGATTTCCGTCTTCCACTGGCTTTTCGTCTCAGGCGCCCTCACGCTGGGTAGTGAACAAGGGAGTGCGGGCAGACGTGCGGAGAGAGCGCGTCGGGACAGACGGGGGCAGCGCATGGACGCGGTGCGACTCATCCTGACGAGCAGGCGTGCCCTGGCGGGAAGCGGTGAGATACCCGAGATCATGACGGAGGTGTGGCAGGCACAGGCCCTCGCCCAGGCGATCGGCAGCCGCCTCGCCGTCTTCGGCCCGCCCGAACTGCGCGGTGAGGCACTGGGGCTGACCGAGCTGGCGGGCCGCGGCTGCGGCGTGCTGGACGCCCCGGAGCTGGCCCCCGGTGAGCTGCGCGCGGCCCAGCTCACCGAACTGGGCGACGCCCGCCAGGCCCTGCTCTGCCTGGGCAGCCTGCTCGGCGAGGTGGGCATCGCCCTCGTCGGCATCACCTGCGCCGCTCCCGACGAGGGCACGTACTGGCAGTGCATGGAAGCCATTGACGCGGCGGACGAATCGAGGGACCGGGTCCTGGAGATGCTCCGCAAGCTGGCGGACCGGGAGCATGTCGTGCCCGCACGGGAGGCGGGCTAGGGCGTGTTTCGAAAGGAGCGTCGTCCGCCCGAAGGGCGGGCCGGACGGGACTTTCGCAACACGCCACAGGGTTCCCCGTCTCCTAGATCCGCCCCAGCCCCTCCGGAGGCTCGACCCCCCGCTCCTCCGACGTCGCCGGGACCGATCTGTTCGTGCCGGCTGCCTGCAGGTCCGCGTCCAGGGCCGACAGGTCCGCGTTCAGCGCCGCCATCAGCTCCTCCATCTGCTGCAGCAGCCCCTTCGGCTGGGCGTCGCCCCCACCCTGCTGCGGCACGGTCTCTTCGGACATGACGGCCTCCTCGGCCCTGGCCCCCAGGGGAGGCCGGTGCGGGTGTCGCTCCGGCGTTGACGGCGTCGAGCGGCCGGTGCGCGGCGCCGGGCGGTCCGGCTCCGCCCGAGCCAACGATCACCACCTGGGCGGGTCACTGGCACGGGCGCGCACCCGTGCACGGGGTTGACGTGTTTCACCCTCGGCGGGGACGCGTCGGTGCCCCGGGCGACGGCCGCCGGGACCGATGGGGCGCCCGGGATCCCGAACAGGCAGGATGGAGGCATGGATCTTCGAATCTTCACCGAGCCCCAGCAGGGGGCGACCTACGACACCCTGCTCACCGTCGCGAAGGCCACCGAGGACCTCGGCTTCGACGCCTTCTTCCGCTCCGATCACTATGTGAAGATGGGCTCCGTGGACGGCCTGCCCGGCCCCACCGACGCCTGGATCACCCTCGCCGGACTGGCCCGTGAGACCCAGCGCATCCGGCTCGGCACGCTGATGACCGCCGGCACCTTCCGGCTGCCCGGCGTGCTCGCCATCCAGGTCGCGCAGGTCGACCAGATGTCCGGTGGCCGGGTCGAACTCGGCCTGGGCGCGGGCTGGTTCGAGGAGGAGCACACGGCGTACGGCATCCCCTTCCCGAAGGAGAAGTTCGGCCGCCTGGAAGAGCAGCTGGAGATCGTCACCGGGCTGTGGGCCACGGAGGTCGGCCGGACCTTCGACTTCCACGGCAGGTACTACGAGCTCAAGGACTCGCCCGCGCTGCCCAAGCCCACCCAGCCGAAGATCCCGGTCCTCATCGGCGGCCACGGCGCGACCCGCACGCCCAAGCTGGCCGCGAAGTACGCCGACGAGTTCAACATGCCGTTCGCCTCCGTCGAGGACAGCGAGCGCCAGTTCGGCCGGGTCCGCGCCGCCGCCGAGGAGGCCGGACGCAAGGGCGACGACCTCGTCTACTCCAACGCCCTCGTCGTCTGCGTCGGCCAGGACGACCAGGAGGTCGCCCGCCGCGCCGCCGCGATCGGCCGCGAGGTCGACGAACTGAAGCTCAACGGCCTGGCCGGTTCCCCGGCCGAGGTCGTCGACAAGATCGGCCGCTACGCCGAGATCGGCTCCAGCCGCATCTACCTCCAGCTCCTCGACCTCCACGACCTGGACCACCTGGAGCTGATCTCCGCCCAGGTCCAGTCACAGCTGTCGTAAGGCCGGGCCATGTCCTGAGGTCTTCGGGCCCGGATACGTCAACCCCGCCGAGGGCGAGGACCGCGACGGCGGGGTTGACGCACCGACCAGAAGGAAAACCAGTCGTCCATCAGCTCGTCGGCCGGTCCGGCAACTGTTCCTGCTCGTCCTTCTGCCACGCTCCCACCCCGAGCTTCCCCGTCGTCCCCAGGTCCAGCTCCGGTGTCACCGTCACGGGTGCGGCGCCGGGCTTCGCCCATGTCCGTACGTACGGGGCGTTGACCGGCTCGCCGAACTCCGTGGTGTTGCGCCAGACCAGACCGGCCCAGGCGCGCTCGCCGGGCCCCAGGGTCAGCGGCCGGGGCGGGGCGTCGGCCCCCGTGCCGGAGGCGATGGCGTCCCCGCCCTTGAGGATCCGCACGCCCTCGACGGGCTCGTGCCCCTCGTCGAGGATCTGGAGCTCCGGGTAGCCGTTGAGCGGGTACGGCTCACTGCCGCAGTTCTCCAGGTGCAGCCCCACGACCCGCAGCCCCATCGCGGCATCGCCCTGATCGGCGTACACCCGCACCCCGGAGGCCGGGCACGCGCCTCCCCCGGAGGGGGCCTCGTCGGTGGGGACGCTCCTGACCTTGGAGATCGAGACCCGTTCCCCGCCGGTCATGACGACGGTCCGGCGTACCGGGCGACCCGGCTCGACCGACTCCACCGTCTCCTCCCCGGTGGACATCACCTCACCGGTCTCCTTCGCGAAGGCCAAGGAGACGGTGTACGTGAAGGCTTCGGTCCCGTCGTGGGTGACCTCGAACTCGACGCGGTCGCACGTGGCGCCGCGCAGGCCGGTGATCCTGACCCCGTCCCGCTCCGTCCACGACGGGTCGGCGGGGCAGGAGGAGGCCGCACCGCCGCTCGGCGAACCGGCTTGCTGGGTGCCGCACGCGGTGAGCAGCAGCAGGGCGGAGAAGGGGAGAAGGCGGGAGCGCATCCGCCGAGTCGATCAGCACCGGCCCCGTCGAGCTGTGACGGAAGCCACGCCTCCGGTCACAGCCCTGTCACAGCCGAGCAGCGCCCAGCCCCGGCCGGGCGGAAAATTCCAGGTTGTCTCGCTGTGTTGTCTGTACGTTGTCAGGGACCCGCGGGCGCATACCCGCACTTCAGACCCCTTCGAGGCAACCACCGTGTTCCTGACGATCAGTACCACCGGCACCCGAGAACGCCCCGCGACCGACCTCGGCTACCTGCTGCACAAGCATCCCGACAAATCGCAGGTGTTCTCCACCTCCTACGGCACGGCGCACGTCCTCTACCCCGAGGCGGACGCCCAACGCTGCACGGCGGCGCTGCTGCTGGAGGTGGACGCGGTGGCACTGGTCCGGCGCGGCAAGGGCAAGGGCCGGGGCGGCGCACCCGACGCGGCCCTGGCGCAGTACGTCAACGACCGCCCGTACGCGGCCTCCTCGCTGCTCGCCGTGGCGCTGAGTGCCGTCTTCTCCAGCGCGATGCGCGGGGTGTGCAACGCCCGGCCCGAGCGCGCCGCCGAGCCGCTCCCGCTGCGCATCGAGGTACCCGCGCTGCCCGCGCGCGGCGGGCCCGACCTCGTACGACGCCTCTTCGAGCCGCTCGGGTGGGCGGTCACGGCCGAACCCGTGCCGCTGGACACGGAGTTCCCGCAGTGGGGCGACTCGCGGTATGTGCGTCTCGTGCTGGAGTCCGAGGCGCTGACCCTCGCCGCCGCCCTGCGCCACCTGTACGTCCTGCTGCCCGTCCTCGACGACGCCAAGCACTACTGGGTCGCCTCCGACGAGGTCGACAAGCTGCTGCGGGCCGGTGAGGGCTGGCTGCCCGGCCACCCGGAGCAGAAGCTGATCACCAGCCGTTACCTCGCGCGCCGCTGGTCGCTGACCCGCGAGGCGAGGGAACGCCTGGAGCTGGTACGGCTGGCCGAGGCCGACGACAGCGAGGTCGAGGACATCGACAACGCGGTCGAGGCCGAGACCGAGCAGGAGGAGCGGCCGACGCCGCTCGCCGTGCAGCGACGGGAGGCGATCGTGGCCGCGCTCCAGGAGTCGGGCGCCGCCCGCGTCCTCGACCTCGGCTGCGGGCAGGGCCAGTTGGTGCAGACGCTGCTCAAGGACGTGCGGTTCACCGAGATCGTCGGCGTCGACGTGTCGATGCGGGCGCTCACCATCGCCTCCCGGCGACTGAAACTGGACCGCATGGGGGAGCGGCAGGCCGCGCGCGTCAAGCTCTTCCAGAGTTCGCTCGCCTACACCGACAACCGGCTCAAGGGCTATGACGCCGCCGTGCTCAGCGAGGTGATCGAACACCTCGACCTGTCCCGGCTGCCCGCCCTGGAGTACGCCGTGTTCGGCGCCGCCCGCCCCCGCACGGTCCTCGTGACCACCCCGAACGTCGAGTACAACGTCCGCTGGGAGACCCTCCCGGCCGGGCACGTCCGGCACGGCGACCACCGCTTCGAGTGGACCCGCGAGGAGTTCCGCGCCTGGGCGGACGCGGTCGCCGAACGGCACGGATACGACGTCGAGTTCAGGCCGGTCGGACCGGACGACCCCGAGGTGGGCCCGCCCACGCAGATGGCCGTTTTCACCATGCGGAAGGAGGCGAAGGCGGCATGACCGAGACGCACAAGGACCGTGTCCTGCCCGTCACCGACCTCTCCCTCGTGGTCCTCGTCGGCGCCTCCGGCTCCGGCAAGTCCACCTTCGCCCGCAGGAACTTCACGCCCACCGAGGTGATCTCCTCCGACTTCTGCCGCGGCCTCGTCTCCGACGACGAGAACGACCAGAGCGCCACCCGCGACGCCTTCGACGTCCTGCACTACATCGCGGGCAAGCGCCTGGCCGCCGGCCGCCGCACGGTCGTCGACGCGACCAGCGTGCAGTCGGACGCCCGGCGGAAGCTGATCGAGCTGGCCCGGGAGTACGACGTGCTGCCCATCGCCATCGTGCTCGACGTGCCCGAGCAGGTGTGCGCCGAGCGCAACGCGGCCCGCACCGACCGGGCGGACATGCCGCGCCGGGTGATCCAGCGGCACATCCGCGAACTCCGCCGCTCCATACGCCACCTGGAGCGCGAGGGCTTTCGCAAGGTGCACGTCCTGCGCGGCGTCGAGGAGGTCGAGAACGCCACCGTCGTCACCGAGAAGCGCTTCAACGACCTCACCCACCTCACCGGCCCGTTCGACATCATCGGCGACATCCACGGCTGCGCGTCCGAACTGGAGGCGCTGCTGGGCAAGCTGGGCTACGTCGACGGCGTGCACCCGGAGGGCCGTACCGCCGTCTTCGTCGGCGACCTGGTCGACCGCGGCCCGGACAGCCCTGGTGTGCTGCGCCGCGTGATGTCGATGGTGAAGTCGCGCAACGCGTTGTGCGTGCCCGGCAACCACGAGAACAAGTACGGGCGTTACCTCAAGGGTCGCAAGGTCCAGCACACGCACGGCCTGGCCGAGACCATCGAGCAGATGGAGGGCGAGAGCGAGGAGTTCCGGGCGGAGGTACGGGAGTTCCTCGACGGCCTGGTCAGCCACTACGTCCTCGACGGCGGCAAGCTGGTCGTCTGCCACGCCGGTCTGCCGGAGAAGTACCACGGCCGCACCTCCGGCCGGGTCCGCTCGCACGCGCTGTACGGCGACACCACCGGCGAGACCGACGAGTTCGGGCTGCCGGTGCGCTACCCGTGGGCGGAGGACTACCGCGGCCGGGCGGCCGTGGTGTACGGCCACACCCCCGTCCCGGAGGCCACCTGGCTGAACAACACCATCTGCCTGGACACCGGCGCCGTCTTCGGCGGCAGGCTCACCGCGCTGCGCTGGCCGGAGCGGGAACTGGTCGACGTACCGGCCGAGCGGGTCTGGTACGAGCCGACGAAGCCGCTGCGCTCCGAGGCGCCGGGCGGGCAGGACGGGCGTCCGCTGGACCTGGCCGACGTGCAGGGACGGCGGGTCGTGGAGACGCGGCACGCCGGGCGGATCTCCGTCCGTGAGGAGAACGCGGCGGCGGCCCTGGAGGTCATGAGCCGTTTCGCGGTCGACCCGCGGCTGCTGCCGTACCTCCCGCCGACGATGGCCCCGACGGCCACCTCCCACATCGAGGACTATCTGGAGCATCCGGCCGAGGCCTTCGCGCAGTACCGGGACGACGGTGTCGCGCGGGTCGTGTGCGAGGAGAAGCACATGGGATCGCGGGCGGTGGCGCTGGTGTGCCGGGACGCGGAGGCGGCGCGGAAGCGGTTCGGGGTGGACGGACCGACCGGGTCGCTCTACACCCGCACCGGTCGCCCGTTCTTCGATGACGAGACCGTCACCGAGGAGATCCTCGGGCGGCTCAGGTCGGCGGTCGAGTCGGCGGGTCTGTTCGCGGAGCTGGACACGGAGTGGCTGCTGCTCGACGCGGAGCTGATGCCGTGGTCGCTGAAGGCGTCCGGGCTGCTGCGCAGCCAGTACGCGGCGGTCGGCGCCGCCTCCGGGGCGGTGTTCCCCGGCGCGGTGGCCGCCCTGGAGGGTGCGGCGGCCCGCGGCGTCGACGTCACCGACCTGCTGACACGGCAGCGGGAGCGGGCGGCCGACGCGGCGGCGTTCACGGAGGCGTACCGGCGCTACTGCTGGACCACGGACGGCCTGGACGGCGTGCGCCTCGCGCCGTTCCAGATCCTGGCCGGGCAGGGCCGCAGTCTCGCCGCCCTGCCGCACGACGAGCAGCTCGCCCTGCTCGACCGCCTCGTCGAGCACGACGGCACCGGTCTGCTGCAGACCACCCGGCGGCTGTACGTCGACACCGGCGACGCCGAGTCGGTGCAGTCCGGCATCGACTGGTGGCTGGAGATGACCGGCCGGGGCGGCGAGGGCATGGTCGTCAAGCCGCTCGGCGCGGTGGTGCGCACCGAACAGGGCCGTCTGGTGCAGCCGGGCATCAAGTGCCGCGGCCGTGAGTACCTGCGGATCATCTACGGTCCCGAGTACACCCGCCCGGACAACCTGGCCCGCCTGCGCTCGCGGTTCCTGAACCACAAGCGGTCGCTGGCGCTGCGCGAGTACGCGCTCGGCCTGGAGGCCCTGGACCGGCTGGCCGAGGGCGAGCCGCTGTGGCGGGTGCACGAGGCGGTGTTCGGGGTGCTGGCCCTGGAGTCGGAGCCGGTGGACCCGCGGCTGTAGGGCCTGTCCGGCGGATCATCCCGGGGACGCGGGACCTGATCCGCCGGACGGCCCTGGCCGAAAGAGGGGGTGAACAGGAGCGCGAATGGTCAGGATGGAGGCATGGGATTCCACGTCGACTCCGAGGCCGGGCGGCTGCGCCGCGTCATCCTGCACCGGCCCGATCTAGAGCTCAAAAGGCTCACCCCCAGCAACAAGGACGCCCTGCTCTTCGACGACGTCCTGTGGGTACGCCGGGCGCGCGCCGAGCACGACGGGTTCGCCGACGTGCTGCGCGACCGCGGTGTCACCGTCCACCTGTTCGGCGAGCTGCTCACCGAGGCGCTGGAGATCCCGGCGGCCCGCACGCTCGTCCTGGACCGGGTCTTCGACGAGAAGGAGTACGGCCCGCTGGCCACCGACCACCTCCGGGCGGCCTTCGATGCGCTGCCCACCCGGGAGCTGGCCGAGGCGCTGGTCGGCGGGATGACCAAGCGGGAGTTCCTGGACGCGCACGCGGAGCCGACGTCCGTGCGCTTCCACGTCATGGACCTCGACGACTTCCTGCTGGACCCGCTGCCGAACCACCTCTTCACCCGGGACACCTCCGCCTGGATCTACGACGGCGTCTCCATCAACGCCATGCGCTGGCCCGCCCGGCAGCGCGAGACGGTGCACTTCGAGGCGATCTACCGGCACCACCCGCTGTTCCGTGACGAGGGGTTCCACATCTGGTCGGAGGGGCAGGCCGACTACCCGTCGACCATCGAGGGCGGGGACGTGCTCGTGATCGGCAACGGCGCCGTGCTCATCGGCATGAGCGAGCGGACCACCCCGCAGGCCGTCGAGATGCTGGCGCACAAGCTGTTCGCCGCGGGCTCCGCGGAGACGATCGTGGCCCTCGACATGCCCAAGCGGCGGGCGCTGATGCACCTCGACACCGTGATGACCATGGTCGACGGCGATGTGTTCACCCAGTACGCCGGGCTCGGCATGCTGCGTTCCTACACCATCGAGCCGGGCGTCGGCGAGAAGGAGCTGAAGGTCACCGACCACCCGCCGGAGCACATGCACCGTGCGATCGCCGCCGCGCTCGGGCTGAGCGAGATCCGGGTCCTCACCGCCACCCAGGACGTGCACGCCGCCGAGCGCGAGCAGTGGGACGACGGCTGCAACGTGCTCGCGGTCGAACCGGGCGTGGTCGTCGCCTACGAACGGAACTCCACCACCAACACCCATCTGCGCAAGCAGGGCATCGAGGTGATCGAGATCCCGGGCAGCGAGCTGGGGCGGGGGAGAGGCGGACCTCGGTGCATGAGCTGCCCGGTCGCACGGGATGCCGTATAGAAATTCTGGGCATCGTATAGACTTCCATCGCCCTCTGTCCCTGTACTTCTGGAGCGCCCCCATGGCGACAGTCCCGACCGCCCTCGCAGGCCGCCCCTTCCTCAAGGAGCTCGACTTCACCGAGCGGGAGTTCCTTGGTCTGATCGAGCTGGCCGCCGAGCTGAAGGCCGCCAAGAAGGCCGGGACCGAGATCCAGCATCTGCGGGGCCGAAACATCGCGCTGATCTTCGAGAAGACGTCGACGCGCACCCGTTGCGCGTTCGAGGTCGCCGCCGCCGACCAGGGCGCCTCGACCACGTATCTCGATCCCTCCGGTTCGCAGATCGGGCACAAGGAGTCGGTGAAGGACACCGCCCGCGTGCTCGGCCGGATGTACGACGGGATCGAGTACCGCGGGGACAGCCAGGCCAAGGTGGAGGAACTGGCGACGTATGCCGGTGTGCCCGTCTACAACGGCCTCACCGACGACTGGCACCCCACCCAGATGCTCGCCGACGTCCTCACCATGTGCGAGCACAGCGCCAGGCCGCTGAAGGAGACGGCGTTCGCCTACCTCGGCGACGCCCGCTTCAACATGGGCAACTCCTACCTGGTCACCGGCGCCCTGCTCGGCATGGACGTCCGGATCGTCGCCCCCAAGTCCTACTGGCCCGCCCAGGACATCGTCGACCGGGCCCGCGCCCTCGCCGAGACCAGTGGCGCCCGGATCACGCTCACCGAGTCCCTGGAGGAGGGCGTCGCGGGCGCCGACTTCGTCGCCACCGACGTCTGGGTGTCCATGGGCGAGTCCAAGGAGGTCTGGGACGAGCGGATCGCCGCCCTCGCCCCGTACGCCGTGACCATGGACGTGCTGCGGGCCACCGGCAATCCGGACGTGAAGTTCCTGCACTGCCTCCCCGCCTTCCACGACCTCGGCACCGAGGTCGGCCGCGCGATCCACGAGGTTCACGGGCTGGACTCCCTGGAGGTCACCGACGAGGTCTTCGAGTCGGCCCACTCGATCGTCTTCGACCAGGCGGAGAACCGGCTGCACACCATCAAGGCGGTACTCGTCGCCACCCTTGCCTGAGCCGTCCTTGTCCTGACCGCGCCTGATCAGGCCTTATGCCGAACCGCGGCCCCGGAGCCACCCGTTCCGTTCCTCGTCGCCTTCGGCGCGGTCGTTGCCATCGATGTCCCGGGACGGACTCGTCCCACGCGTCTTCGAGAAGGTCTCCGCGCACCGCCACGCCCGTCGCGGGCCCTGATCACCGCGGTCGTCTTCGCCGTCCCGGCGGCCTTCGCGTCGCTGGACTCCGTGGTCAACCTGTGCACCCTCGGCACGCTCCCCGCCATGGCCGCCGTCAGCGTCGCGGTGATCGCCCTGCGTCGCCGCGAGCCGGACCTGCCGCGCACCGTCCGCGTGCCGCTTACGGGCGCCGCGACTCCCGGCTGGCCCGGGTCACGTCGCCGGACGCGGACGCCAGTGAGGCTGACGCTGACGCGGTACCACAGGCAGTCTGAACCACACCGCCTTGCCGGACTCGGTGGGGCGGTGACCGCAGGACGCGCTCAGGGTGCGGATCAGCAGCAGCCCGCGCCCGTGCTCCTGCCAGGGGTCGGGCGCGCGGTCGGCGGGATGTGTGAGGTTGCCGGGCGGCGCCGGGTCGGGGTCGTGCACCTCGACCTTGCAGCCGGTCGGCAGCAGCTCCACGACCAGCTCTATCGGGGTGCCGCCCGCGGTGTGCTCCACGGCGTTGGCGACCAGCTCCGCGGTGAGCAGCTCGGCGGTGTCGCTGTCGGCGCCGTGCTCCAGCTCCGCCAGCGCCGTACGGACCAGTGCGCGCGCCACGGGCACGGCCGCCGTGGAGTGCGGCAGCGTGATGCGCCAGGAGGCGGGGGCGGAGGGGCGTTCGTGCAAGAGCTGGTTCCGTTCATGGAGCAGGCGTGTTTCCGAGTGCCGAGGATTCAGGCCGTCCTGCTTTCAACCTCAGGAATGGTACGACGCCCCTCGGCAGGGTCTCACGAGGGGCGCCGCCTCCTCCTGTCGCGTGATTCTGACGACGGTCACGAATGAGTGATAGCGTCCTGGGGTAGAGGTCAGTGAGGCAGTGCCCGCCCAAGGAGGCCGCACCCCATGAGTCCCTTCACCGGCTCCGCCGCCCCCACCTCGCCCTGGCGCCATCTGCGCGTCGACCGCACCGACGGTGTGGCCACCGTCACCCTGGCCCGCCCCGACAAGCTCAACGCCCTCACCTTCGGCGCCTACGCCGACCTCCGCGACCTGCTCGCCGAGCTGTCCCGGGAGCGGTCGGTGCGCGCCCTGGTGCTGGCCGGAGAGGGCCGCGGCTTCTGCTCCGGCGGGGACGTCGACGAGATCATCGGCGCCACGCTGTCCATGGACACCGCCCAGCTCCTCGACTTCAACCGGATGACCGGGCAGGTGGTGCGGGCCATACGAGAATGCCCGTTCCCGGTGATCGCGGCGGTGCACGGCATGGCGGCGGGCGCCGGGGCGGTGCTCGCGCTGGCGGCCGACTTCCGCGTCGCGGACCCCAGCGCCCGCTTCGCGTTCCTCTTCACCCGGGTCGGCCTGTCCGGCGGCGACATGGGCGCCGCGTACCTGCTGCCCCGTGTCGTCGGTCTCGGCCACGCCACCCGCCTCCTCATGCTCGGTGAACCGGTCCGCGCCCCCGAGGCCGAGCGCATCGGCCTGATCAGCGAGCTGACGGACGAGGGCCGAGCCGACGAGGCGGCCCACCGCCTGGCCCACCGCCTGTCCGAGGGCCCGGCCCTGGCGTACGCCCAGACGAAGGCCTTGCTGACGGCGGAACTGGACATGCCGCTGGCGGCAGCGGTGGAACTGGACGCATCAACGCAGGCCCTCTTGATGAACGGCGAGGACTACGCAGAGTTCCACGCGGCGTTCAAGGAAAAGAGGCCCCCAAAGTGGCAGGGGAGGTAGGGGTGGTGTTCTCGACTCAGGGGACTGTCCCAACCTCAGGGGCGCGGGGCTGTACTGAATTTGCGGCTACCGCCGCGTGGGCGCGATCAACCACACGGCACCCGCAGTCGCCCACAAAGACCAGTCACCCCCTACGAGTCGCGATCCTCGGCGGCGGCCCCGGCGGCCTCTACGCCGCGGCCCTCCTCAAACGCCTCGACCCCACCCGCGACATCACCCTCTGGGAACGCAACGCCCCCGACGACACCTTCGGCTTCGGAGTCGTCCTCTCCGACGAAACCCTCGGCGGCATCGAGCACGCCGACCCACCCGTCTACGAGGCCCTGCAACAGCACTTCATCCGCTGGGACGACATCGACATCGTCCACCGAGGAGTACGCCACACCTCCGGAGGCCACGGCTTCGCCGCCCTCGGCCGCAAACGCCTCCTGGAGATCCTGCACGCCCGCTGCCACCACCTCGGCGTGGACCTCCGCTTCCGCACCGAGGCCCCACCCCCGGCCACACTCGCAAGCTCCCACGACCTCGTCATCGCCGCCGACGGAGTACACAGCACCACCCGCGAGACCTACGCCGACGCGTTCCGCCCCCACATCACGACGCACCGCTGCCGCTACATCTGGCTCGCCGCCGACTTCCCCTTCGACGCCTTCCGCTTCGAGATCGCGGAGACCGAGCACGGCGTGATGCAACTGCACGGCTACCCCTACGCCCCCGACGCCTCCACCGTGATCGTCGAGATGCGCGAGGAGGTCTGGCACGAGGCCGGTTTCGACGAACTCGGCGAGCACGAGTCCGTCGAACGCTGCGCCAAGATCTTCGCGGACGCGCTCGGCGGCCGCCCGCTGAAGTCCAACAACTCCACCTGGACCACCTTCCGCACGGTCGTCAACGAGAGCTGGTCGCACGGCAACGTCGTCCTCCTCGGCGACGCCGCCCACACCGCCCACTTCTCCATCGGCTCCGGCACCAAGCTCGCCGTCGAGGACGCCCTCGCCCTGGCCGCCTGCATCCAGGAACAGCCCTCGATCGAGAGGGCCCTGACCGCGTACGAGGAGGAGCGCAAGCCCGTCGTCGCCTCCACCCAGCGCGCGGCGCGGGCCAGCCTGGAGTGGTTCGAGAACCTCTCGCTGTACCTCGGCCAGCGCCCCCGTCAGTTCGCCTTCAACCTGCTCACCCGCAGCCGCCGCGTCACCCACGACAACCTCCGGCTGCGCGACGCGCACTTCACCGAGGCCGTGGAGCGCGAGTTCGGCTGCCCGCCCGGTACGCCCCCGATGTTCACCCCGTTCCGGCTGCGCGGCCTGACCCTGCGCAACCGGGTCGTGGTGTCGCCGATGGACATGTACTCGGCGGTCGACGGCGTCCCCGGCGACTTCCACCTCGTCCACCTCGGCGCCCGCGCGCTCGGGGGCGCCGGGCTGGTGATGACCGAGATGGTGTGCGTGAGCCCCGAGGGCCGGATCACTCCCGGCTGTGCGGGTCTGTACACCGGCAAGCAGGCCGAGGCGTGGCGGCGGATCACCGACTTCGTGCACAGCCGGGCACCCGGCACCGGCATCGGCGTGCAGCTCGGTCACAGCGGGCGCAAGGGCTCCACCAAGCTCATGTGGGAGGGGATGGACGAGCCCCTCGACGACGGCAACTGGCCGCTCGTGGCCGCCTCCCCGCTGCCGTACAAGCCCGGCAGCCAGATCCCGCGCGAGCTGTCCCGTGCCCAGCTCACCGACATACGAGAACAGTTCACCGCCGCCGCCTGCCGTGCCGCGCGGGCCGGTTTCGACCTGCTCGAACTGCACTGCGCCCACGGCTATCTGCTCTCCGGCTTCCTCTCCCCGCTGACCAACCGGCGCACCGACGCCTACGGCGGCTCGCTCGCCAAACGGCTCCGCTTCCCGCTGGAGGTCTTCGACGCCGTACGGGCCGTGTGGCCGGAGGAGCGGCCCATGACCGTGCGGATCTCGGCCACCGACTGGGCCGAGGGCGGCACCACGCCGGAGGAGGCCGTCGCGATCGCGCGGGCCTTCGCCGCGCACGGTGCCGACGCGATCGACGTGTCGACCGGGCAGGTGGTGGCCGAGGAGCGGCCGGAGTTCGGGCGGTCGTACCAGACGCCGTACGCGGACCGGATCCGGCACGAGGCGGGCGTCCCGGTGATCGCGGTCGGCGCGATCTCCTCCTGGGACGACGTCAACTCCCTGATCCTGGCGGGCCGCACGGACCTGTGCGCGCTGGCCCGCCCGCACCTGTACGACCCGCACTGGACGCTGCACGCGGCCGCCGAGCAGGGGTACGACGGTCCGGGCGTCGTCTGGCCCGCTCCCTACCGGGCGGGCAGCCGACCACCCCGCACCGGACGCACCGACGCCCCCAAGCCCCGGTTGACGCTCAGCAGCTGAGGCGTGGTGGTCAGGTGCGGTCAGAGGCCCGCGAAGACCGCCCCCGCGTCCCGCAGCCGTTCGTGCAGCCCCTGGAACACCGCCGCCGAGCGGACACCCGGCCAGTTCGCGGGCAGCAGGCTCGCCGGCAGGCCGGGGTCGGCGTACGGCAGATGACGCCAGGAGTCCAGGGCGAGGAGGTAGTCGCGGTAGGCCTCCTCGGGCGGGGTGTCCGTGCGCCGCTCCCACTCGTGCAGCACGCGCGCGTGCCGGTCGAGGAACGCCTCGTGCTGCTTGGCGATCGCGGCCAGGTCCCACCAGCGGGCGACCGCCTCGACGGTCGGCGCGAAGCCCAGGTGCTCGCCGCGGAAGAGGTCGACGTACGCATCGAGGCGCAGCCGCTGCAGAGTGTGCCGGGTCTCCTCGTAGAGCCGGGCGGGGGCGATCCACACGCCGGGTGAGGCCGTGCCGAAGCCGAGCCCGGCCAGGCGGGAGCGCAGCACGTGCCGCTTCTGGCGTTCCGACTCCGGCACGGAGAACACCGCGAGCACCCAGCCCTCGTCCTCGGGCGGCACGGTGGCGTAGATGCGCCGGTCGCCGTCGTCGAGCAACTGACGGGCGTCCGGGGAGAGTTCGTAACCGGCCGCGCCCTGTTCGGTGCGGGCCGGGACGAGCAGGCCGCGCCGCTTGAGCCGGGACACCGACGAGCGCACCGAGGGCGCGTCCACCCCGACCGCGGCCAGCAGCCGGATCAGTTCGGCGACCGGCACCGGGCCGGGCATGAAGCGGCCGTACGCGCCGTAGAGCGTGACGATGAGAGACCGTGGAGCGTGCTGGTCGGACACGTTGATCATCTTAAGTCGTACGGATCACTGCTGGTCACCTTCGGTGCGCAGCCGGAACCGCTGAAGCTTTCCGGTCGCGGTGCGCGGAAGGGCGTCCAGGAAGACCATCTCACGGGGGCATTTGTAGGGCGCGAGTTCCGACCTGACGAAGGCGCGCAGGGCCTCGGCGTCCCGTTCGGCGCCCTCCTTGAGCACGGCGTACGCCACCACCGCCATGCCACGCTCCTCGTCGGGCCGGCCGACGACCGCCGCCTCCACCACGTCCGGGTGCCGCAGCAGCGCGTCCTCGACCTCGGGTCCGGCGATGTTGTAACCGGCCGAGATGATCATGTCGTCGGCGCGGGCGACGTACCGGAAGTAGCCGTCGGGCTCGCGGACGTAGGTGTCGCCGGTGACGTTCCAGCCGTCCCGCACGTACTCCCGCTGCCGTGGGTCGGCGAGATACCGGCAGCCGACCGGGCCGCGCACGGCCAGCAGCCCCGGCTCGCCGTCGGGCAGTTCGCGCCCCTCGTCGTCGACCACGCGCGCGTCCCAGCCGGGGACGGGGACACCAGTGGTCCCGGGCCTGATGTGCTCGTCGGCCGCCGAGATGAAGATGTGCAGCAGCTCGGTGGCGCCGATGCCGTTGATGACGCGCAGCCCGGTGCGCTCGTGCCAGTCCTGCCAGGTGGCCGCGGGCAGGTTCTCCCCGGCCGAGACACAGCGGCGCAGGGACGTCAGATCGTGGCCGTCGAGCTCGCCCAGCATGGCGCGGTACGCCGTCGGCGCGGTGAACAGCACCGACACCCGGTGCTCGGCGATCGCGGGCAGCAGCTGCTTCGGGCCCGCCTGTTCGAGCAGCAGCGCACTGGCCCCGGCCCGTAACGGGAAGACGACGAGACCGCCGAGGCCGAAGGTGAAGCCGAGCGGGGGACTGCCCGCGAAGACGTCGTCGCTGTGGGGGCGCAGCACATGCTTCGAGAAGGTGTCCGCGATCGCCAGCACATCCCGGTGGAAGTGCATGCACCCTTTCGGGCGGCCGGTGGTGCCGGAGGTGAACGCGATCAGCGCCACGTCGTCGGCCGCGGTGTCCACGGCCGGGTACGGCGTGCCGGGCGCCGGGAGGTTGAGGAGGTCGTCGGGCGCGTCACCGTCGTACGTCGTGATCCGCAGATCCGGTATCTCCGCCTTGGCGAGGTCGTCGACGGCCCGGATGTCGCACAGCGCGTGCCGGACGCGGGCGATCTCGCAGATCGTGCTCAGCTCGTGCGGGCGCTGCTGGGCCAGCACGGTGACGGCGACCGCGCCCGCCTTCAGCACCGCCAGCCAGCAGGCGGCCAGCCAGGGCGTGGTCGGGCCGCGCAGCAGGACGCGATGGCCGGGGACGATGCCGAGACCGGTGGTGAGGACGTGCGCGAGCCGGTCCACGCGGGCGCGCAGGTCGCCGTACGTCCAGGCGGGGCCGTGCGGGGTGTGGAACACCGGGCGGTCGTCGGGTGGGCCGTGGAGCAGTTCGGCGGCGCAGTTCAGCCGTTCGGGGTAGCGCAGCTCCGGCAGGTCGAAGCGGAGTTCGGGCCACTCGTCGCGCGGGGGGAGGTGGTCGCCCGCGAAGGTGTCGACGTGGGCGGAACGGATCGGACGGTCGTCCATGGTGGTTCGCCCCCTTGCCTGGTGGGCGTCGTGGCGGGCGTCGTGGTGCGCTCGCACCAGGAGCGTATCGTGTTGGTGACGGCAGTCAATGGGACGCGATACCGTCGGGTGAGACCGCTCCGGAGGGAGGACCGGCAGTGCCCGCATTCTCACTCGAACCGGAACAAGCCGCCTGGTGCGCGGAGCTGCGCACGCTCGCCGCCGAACGGCTGCGCCCGCTCGCCGAGAAGGGCGAACCCGGCCACGTCAACCGCCTCCTCGTCACCGAACTCGGCCGCCTCGGACTGCTGGACCGCCTCTTCACCTCCGGCGCCCTCGACCTCTGCCTGATGCGCGAGTCCCTCGCCTACGCCTGCACCGAGGCCGAGACCGCCCTCGCCCTCCAGGGCCTGGGCGCCCACCCCGTCCACGCCCACGGCACACCGGAACAGCGCGACCGCTGGCTGCCCGGGGTACGCGAGGGCAGCGTGGTGGCGGCCTTCGCGCTGAGCGAGCCGGGCGCGGGCTCGGACGCGGCGGCGCTGTCCCTGAGGGCCGAGCCGGAGGAGGCCGTCGCGGGAGGCCCACCGGACGACGACGCCCGCGACGCCCGCTCCGCGTGCTCCTCCGCGGAGGCCGGTGGTCCGGCGCGTGGTGGTGGTTCGGTGGGTGAGCCCGGTCGTCCGGCGCGTGGCGGGGCTTCGGGGGTTGGGGTCGGTGGTCTGCCGCGAGGTGCCGCTTCGGGGGGCGAGCCTGGTGCTCTGCCGCCTGGCGGCGCTTCGGGCGGTGGGGCCGGTGATCTGCCGCGCGGCGCTGCATCGGTGGGTGGGTCCGGTGGCGTGGGGCCTCGTGCCGCTGCGGTCGCGCAGCCGCGTGTTCCGCCGCCCGGCGCTTCGCTCGCCGCCGAGGCCGACGGCTCCCGTCGGTGGCGGCTCAGCGGTGAGAAGTGCTGGATCTCCAACGCCCCCGAGGCCGATTTCTACACCGTCTTCGCGCGTACGACTCCGGACGCGGGCGCCCGCGGAGTCACCGCCTTCCTCGTGCCGGCCGACCGGCCCGGCCTCACCGGCACCGGGCTCGACATGCTCTCCCCGCACCCCATCGGGACCCTGCACTTCGACGCCGTGCCCGTCACCGCCGACGACGTGCTCGGTGAGGTCGACCGGGGCTTCCGGGTCGCCATGGGCACGCTCAACCTGTTCCGGCCCAGCGTCGGCGCCTTCGCCGTCGGGATGGCGCAGGCCGCGCTGGACGCCAGCCTCGCGCACACCGCCCGACGGGACGCGTTCGGCGGCAAGCTGAGGGACCTTCAGGCCGTCGCCCACCAGGTCGCCGAGATGGCCGTACGCACGGAGGCCGCCCGCCTGATGGTGTACGCGGCGGCGACGGCGTACGACGAAGGCGCGGACGGCGTCCCGAAGCGGGCCGCGATGGCGAAACTGCTCGCCACCGAGACGGCGCAGTACGTCGTCGACAGGGCGGTCCAGTTGCACGGCGCGCGGGCGCTGCGCCGCGGCCATCTGCTCGAACACCTCTACCGCGAGGTGCGCGCCCCGCGCGTCTACGAAGGGGCGAGCGAGGTCCAACGCGGCATCATCGCCAAGGAGTTGTACGCCACCCCGGAGGCCCGACCGTGACCGCCGAGCGCATCGACCCGCCCGGCCTCTCCCCGGCCACCGGCTTCTCGCACGCCGTCGTCGCCACCGGCTCCCGGCTGGTCTTCCTGGCGGGCCAGACCGCCCTCGACGCCGACGGCAAGATCACCGGCGACACCCTGCCCGAACAGTTCGAGCGGGCGCTCGGCAACCTGCTGACCGCCCTGCGCGCGGCCGGCGGCACCCCGTCCGACCTCGCTCGCGTCACCGTCTACGCCACCGACGTCGCCGCCTACCGCGCCCACGCCCCGGAACTGGGCCGCGTCTGGCGGAGCCTGGCCGGACGGGACTACCCGGCGATGGCGGTCGTGGAGGTCGTACGGCTGTGGGACGAGGCGGCGATGGTGGAGCTGGACGGATTCGCCGTGCTGACGTGACGCCAGGGCGCGACCACGCGGCACCGTCGGGCCGGGAGCACGAAGGCCGGTGGGGACACCTGGCGCACCTCCACGGTCGTACGTCCGTCCGTAAGCCCACGCCACCCGGACGGCGACCGGACGGCCGGGTGGACTCGCCACCGAAGGGGTGACGGTCACGCCCCCGGGCGCGCGTGCCCGGTACCAGTGGAAGCCCCACTTCAGGAGGTCCTTCCATGTCCCTGCGCCTTGCGCTCGGCGCGGCCGCCACCGCCGCCCTGGCCCTGTTCGCCGCCGCTCCCTCGACATCGGCCGCCGCCGACCCGCCCGAGTCGGTCACCGCCGACCCCAAGGGCCGGATCGCCACCGACCCGCCCGAGTCGGTCACCGTCGACCCCAAGGGCCGGATCGCCGCCGACGGCACGATCACCCTCACCGGCACCTACCGCTGCGTCGGCGGTACCGGACCGGTCTTCGTCAGCTCCTCGATCGCCCAGAGCGACCAGTCGGTCCGGCACGGCATCGGCGGCTCCCTCGCCGTGTGCGACGGCAAGAAGCACCGCTGGGAGAACACCGGCAAGCCGTACAACCGCGTGCTGAAGGCGGGTGCCGCCCAGGTCGAGGCCACGCTCATGGAACTGCGCCCGCAGGGCGGCCTGCCGCTGCCCACGTTCCACGCCGCGCAGCGGCAGGACGTCACGCTGGCCAAGAGCTGACCGGACTCCGCGCTCCCGGGTGCGTCCGCGCCTGCCGCCGGACGGCACGCTGCGGTGCCACGGCAAGAGCC
Source organism: Streptomyces sp. TRM70350 (assembly GCF_019219825.1). Taxonomy (GTDB): domain Bacteria; phylum Actinomycetota; class Actinomycetes; order Streptomycetales; family Streptomycetaceae; genus Streptomyces. The sequence continues at coordinate 110,875 of NZ_JAHUXH010000004.1, forward strand.
CCCGAAGGCCGAAGCCTTTCGGGGGCTCTCGCACGGTTCCGGCGGAGCAGCCGACGAGGGTGATGTGCCCGTCGCCGCGGCCGCGGCCGGAGTGCGCCTTGACCATGCATCAGATAGGGGTGCGGAATTTATGTGATCATGCTGCGGCGAATTCCGTCGGTGGTCCGCACCGACACACAAGGGAGCCCATTTCTGTGATATTCCCCCGAAGACTGCTACGGCGGCATGCCCCGAGGCAGGGCCGTGCCCTGTGGCGGGCCGCCGTCACCTGCGTCACCACGCTGACACTGACCGCCGGAACGCTGAGCCTGACCGCGAGCGCCGACGACACCGCCCCCGCCGACCGGGCCGAGGTGCTCGCCCTGTGGCGCGTCGGAGGCAAGGCCACCAAGGCCGCCGCGGCGCAGGCGCTCGCCGGTACCGACGCCGACGTACAGAAGTTCCTCAGCACCGAGCGGGCCGCCGTCGTCGAGGAGGACAACCGCTTCGCCGTCCTGCGGCTGCTCAACGACGCCGGCCCCGGCGTACGCCAGGCCGCCCAGCAGGTCCTGGGCGGGACACCGGCGGAGATCGCGGCGTTCCTGGAGACCGGCTGGAAGGCGCCGCACCTGGACGACCAGCGGGTCGAGGTGCTCCGCGTGATGAACGCGGGCGGCACGGCCGTGCGGCGAGCGGCTCAGACCGCGCTCGACGCCGGTACCGAGCAGGCGCTCGCGGACTTCCTCACCACCGGCCAGTACGTCGCGCGCGCCGAGGACGAGCGCGTCGAGACCCTTTCGATCATGAACCTGGGCGGACCGCAGGTGAAAGCCGCGGCGCAGGCCGCGCTCGGCGGAACGGACGCCGACATCCACGAGTTCATCGAGTCCGGCCAGCACGTCGCGCGCGCCCGCGACCAGGAGATGATGTCGGTCGCCGAGCTGGCCGCCCTCGCCAAGAAGGCCGGCAGCAAGGCCAAGGCGGAGACCGAGAAGGCCAAGGAGACCTCCGCGCGCGCGGTCCTCGCCGCCCAGAAGGCCAAGGAGGCCGCCGAGAAGGCGGCCGAGGAGACCGCGGCCGCCAAGGACTCCGCCGCCAGGGCGTCCGCCGCCGCCGGACGCGCCGCCGACGCCGCCAACGCGGCGGCCAGCGCGGCCAGCACCGCGATCCGCGCCGCCAACGAGGCCACCAACGCGGCCCGCACCGCGGCCAACGCCGCCTCCGCCGCGGCCGCCGCCGCGGCCGCCGCGGGCCAGGCCGCCGCCCGCGCCTACAGCTCCGCCACCGCCGCGTCCAAGGACGCCGGACAGGCCGCCGCCGCGCGCAAGGCCGCCGACGACGCCAACAAGGCCGCCGCCAGCGCCCGCAACGCCGCCACCGCGGTCGGCCACGCCCTGGACGCCGTACTGGAAGCGGTCAAGGCCGCGCTGTCCGCGGCGAGCGCGGGCCAGCACGCGGCCGCCGCCGCGACCGCCGCCGCCGAGGCCGGACAGCACGCCAACGTCGCCGAGTCCGAGGCCCGCCGCGCCTCGGAGGCGGCCGCCCGGGCCCGCCGCGCCGCGGCCACCGCCACCCATGCGGCCAACGCCGCCGAGGGCTTCGCCCACCAGGCGGCGAGCGCCGCCCGCGCGTCGCGTGACGCGGCCAACGAGGCGGCCGCCCACGCCGAGGCCGCCGCCAGGGCCGCCAACGAGGCGGCCGACAACGCGGGCCTGGCCCTGGACTACGCCAACAAGTCCACCGCGCACGCCAACGCCGCGCTCGCCGCCGCGAAGGTCGCCACCGCCGCCGTCACCAAGGCCCGCACGGTCGAGGAGACCGCACGCGCCACCGAGCAGGCCCGGCTGAAGAACGACACCGAGCACGCCCTCCAGGTCGCCGAGGAGCGCAAGCAGGCCTACGACGCCGAGCAGCAGCGCAAGGAGGCCGAGCGGATCGAGGAGGACAAGCGGGACGCCGAGACCAGGCAGCTGCTGCAGGAGGCCGCCGCGCCGGGCACCGAGCGCGCCGTCGCCGTCGCCAAGGGCCGCCAGGCCGCGCTCCGGCTCCTGCAGAAGGGCGGCTCGTGGACCCAGCGGGCCGCCGAGGCCGCGCTGACCGGCACCGACGAGGACGTCCTCGCCTGGGTGCGCACCGGCTGCGCCGACGCCGCCGAGATGGACGACCGCAGCACCGCCGCCCATCTCGCGCAGACCGGCCCCGCCAAGCTCAAGGAGGCCGCCACCGCCGCGCTCGCCGGCACCCACCAGGACGTCATCGCCTTCCTGGAGGAGGGTCAGCACACCGCGCAGGCCGACGAGTACCGGGTACGCGTCCTGGAGCTGTCCGAGCAGGGCGGCCCCGCGGTGCAGCAGGCCGCGAGCGCGGCCATCGACGCGGGCACCACGGCGGCGCTGCGCGAGTTCCTGCTGGTCGGCCAGTACAAGGCCCGCGAGGAGGACGACAGGGCCACCGCCCTGTCGATCATGAACGAGGGCGGGGCGCAGACCGAGGCCGCCGCCCGGGTGGCGCTCGCCGGGCCGCGCCCGATGCTGCGCGACTTCGTGGCCACCGTGCAGTACAAGACGGCCCGTCAGGACTACGAGCACGCCACCCACGTGGCCGGTGTGCAGAAGCTGATCGCCCAGGCCGCGAAGACCGCCGCGACCGCCAACCAGAACGCGGCCATCGCGGCCAAGGCCGCCGCCGACGCCCGCAACGCCGCCGCGGAGGCCGCCGAGTACGCCGAACAGGCCGACAAGTCGCGCCTTGAGGCCGCCGGGTACGCCACCGACGCCGACAACTTCGCCGACCAGGCGGAGGCGTCCGCGGTGCAGGCCCGCGCGTCCGCCGACCGCGCCAGGAGCGCGGAGGCCGCCGCCTGGCAGGCCGCCGCCGAGGCCAACGCCTCCGCCAACGCCGCCGCCACCTCGGCGACCCGGGCCCGGGCCTCCGCCGACTACGCCTACCAGCAGGCCGCCGACGCCGAGGCCTCGGCCATCGCCGCGGGCCAGGACGCGGACGCCGCTTTCCAGGCCGCCGCCGAGGCCCTCGCCTCGGCCGTGGAGAAGATCATCGCGGAGCTCGCCACCGAGGCGGAGGCCCCGGCCCAGGAGGGCGACGGCACCCAGGCCTACCCCGACTCGGGCGAGGACCTGGCCGGCGAGGGCGGCCTGTCGGCCTCCGACAAGGCGCAGCTCGTCCTCGACGTCACGGGCCTGTTCGACCCGACGCCCGCGAGCGACGGCGCTTCCGGCCTGCTGAGCCTGTTCAAGGGCGACTGGTCGGGCGCCGGGCTGTCGCTCGCGGCCATGGTTCCCTACGTCGGCGACGCGCTGGCCAAGCCCGCCAAGTTCGCCAAGTACCTGGAGAAGTTCGAGTACCTGGCCAAGCACGTCGACGACCTGGGCTGGGTCGAGCGGGCCGCCAAGAGCGTGAAGCACCTGCAGCCCACCCAGTGGCACGACGCCCTGACGAAGATCAACAAGCTGGCCAAGGACTCCGCGAAGGCCTACGGCAACAAGCAGTGGCTGGCCACGGCGAAGAAGCACGGCCTGCCGACGTCGGGCCCCATCCCCTTCGTACCGCCCAAGAAGTGGGACCCGAAGCGCCCGCAGGTTCCCGGCGGCGGATTCAAGGACGCCTACGACAACATCTGGACCCGGGCCAAGGACGGCAAGCAGGAATGGGACGTCCAGATCCCCAAGGGGAAGGGCTTCGAGATCTTCGCCGGAAGCAAGAATCAGGGCAAGGACTACTCGCATGCCAACATCTCGCCCGAGGGGCACGTGACGCACTGATGGATTACACGAAGGTGTTCGAGCCGGACCAGGTGGTCTTCCGGATCGATCTGAACCTGGCGCACGTCCGCACCCCGGACGAGGCCGTGCGCGCCTGGCTGCCGCTGGTCACCGAACTGCGGCCGGTGGCGATGGAGTTCAGCGAGGCGCACCCCGACGGGCTGCGCGAGGGATTTCTGGCGCAGCTGCTCGTGGCGGTCCCGCTGCCCGAGGGCGCGGCTGCCGGGGACGGGCCCGCCGGTGCCCTGCGCTCGCTGCTCGGGACCCTCGGCGCGCCGGACCTGCGGGTGACCGAGGAGGCCCGCCCCGAAGGCAGGGAGGTACAGGCGGAGGCGGCCGGCGCCTCGGGGCCCTACGGCGTGTACCTCGTCCTCGCCGCCGTGGGGTACGACCCGCTGCACCCGGAAGGGGGCCGCCAGGACTACCCCGACTCGGGCGACGACCTGTGACCCCCGCTCCGGGGCCGGACCCACCGTCCGGCCCCGGAGCCGTCTCTGTCCGTGTGTTCCGTGGTGATTACCTCATCGCACCTGCCGCGCGTACGGCGCGACGGTGATCCGGTCGATCAGCGGAGCGTGGCGGGAGCGGAGCAGCACGCCGGGGAAGGTGTCCGAGGCGTAGGTGGTGCCGTCAAAGTTGGGCTGTTCCTCGGAGCGGAAGGTGATCGTGTTCTGCCCCTTCTTGAGGTGGACCGGGACGGTCAGCTCCCAGAAGTTGTTCTGGTGGAAGCTGTGCGGGAAGCCGACGCGCCGCTCCTCGCCGCCGTTGACGGTGATGTCGGCGTGGCGGGCGAGCGGGTCCGGGTTGTAGTGGGTGGCTTCCGACTGCTCCGGGTTGGAGTAGCGGATCCGCAGCGCGTACAGGCCGCTCCGGTCGGCCTTCACGGTGAAGGTCGCCGTGTTGCCGTTGCCCGGGTCGCCGCCGATGCCGGTGATCGCCGTACCGCCGGTGGCCAGGGAGAGCGGGGTGAGCGTGGCCGAGCCCGCGAGTTCGGCGTCCTGTGCCTCGTACGTACGCGCCGGGAGCGCGCCCCGGGTGGGCGTGACCGTGATGCGGTCGACGAGGGTGGCGGACGACCCCCCGGTCACCGTCACCTTGTTGACGCCGCCCGACAGGGAGACCGCCACGCCGCGCTTGCCGTTGGTCACGTGCAGGACCTGCTGCCCGTTGACGGAGAGGCGGGCGTTCGCGCCGCCGAGGGTGTCCACCTTGAGCGTGGCCTCGCGGTCGGCGGGGGAGTAGACCCAGAACGTGGCGGTCCCCTTCTTCGGGAGCCGGACCGCGCCCGATCCGGTGGCGGGGGTCCTGGTGTGCCTCGGCAGGTCGTAGACGGGCCGCGCGCCGCCGTCCAGCCAGGCCAGCTCGCCCTCGTACACCTGGGTGTCGGCCGAAGCCTCCGGGAGGGAGAGCGTGAGCCGGTCGATGATGGCGTCGCCCTTGGTGGCGCGCTCGCCGTCGAGGCTCTTCGCGGCGAGCGTGATGGTGTGCCTGCCCTTCGTGAGCTGCACCTTGGTGTCGGTGTGGTCCCACACCACCCACTTGTAGCCCAGCGGCAGATACAGCTGCTGCTCGCTGTCCGCCGTGCCGTCCACCCGCAGGAAGACGTTGGTAGGGCCCTGTTCCCTCACCTTGTCGAAGGTGTTGAGGGAGTTGGCGAAGACGCTCAGGTCGTAGGTGCCGTCCTCGGGCACGTCCACGGTGAAGTCGAGCGTGACGTCGGAGCCGGTGCGCAGGCCGCCCACGTTGTAGCCGCCGGACGTGTAGAACTTCGACACGTCGCGCGGCGAGCCCTCCGGGCCGTTCTTCGAGTAGCCGGAACCGGTGTGCGCGGCGTCCTCCGCCTCGTAGGAGCCCTGCCAGCGCACGGGCGGTGACTGCGTGCCCTCCGCCTTCCCGGCCGGGCTGAGGACGATCTCGTACGCCGAGGACTCCTTCAGCGTCGGCAGCCCCCCGTCGCCGAAGTCGACGACGACCGTGCCGTCGTCACCGACCTTCAGGTTCGTCTCCGTGAGCAGCTTCGGGCCGGAGTTGTCGCCCACCTGCCCGCTCCACTCGATCTCGCGCACCCAGGCGTGCACCCGGTCCCCGAAGACCTTCTTCGGGACCCCCGCGAAGGTGATGTGGCCCTTGCCGGTGGACCCGCCGAAGATCAGCCGGGCCTGCTTCTTCTTCTCGTCGAGCGTGGCCACGCCCTGCATGGTGTAGTTCTCGCCCGGGAACGGCGGGGTCACCCGCACCGTGTGCCCGCTCATCGAGGCGTACGAGTTGAGCAGCCACCACTGGCCGTTGCCGCGGCCCGACTGCACCGCCGAGTCGGAGAGGTTCCCGTCGATGTTCCAGTACGCGATGTCGGCGTCCACCTTGGACTCCTCGATCGCGGACACCCACTGGATCATCTGGCCGGGGACGGAGGTGTGGTAGTTGAAGGCGTACTCGTTGATGTTGACGGGCAGTTGGGTGCCTTCACGGTCGGTGCCCCGGAACAGCTCCTTCTCCCACGCCCGGTACTTGGCGACGCTCTCGCGCACCGCCTCCGGGTGGCTCAGCTCGTGCCAGGTGATGACGTCCGGGAGGGTGCCGGCGGCCAGGGTGTGCGTGAGGAAGCCCTTCACCTGGTCGTAGAGGATGCTGGTGTTGGGGCCCGCGATGCGGGCGTCCGGCATCTTGCCCTTGATGAGCCGGTAGAAGTCGTCCCAGGCGGCGAAGTAGTCGTCCGGGTCGTTCAGCCAGCTGACCTTGTTGTAGCTCCACTGGCCGGTGCCGAACATGTTGCCCTCGGGCTCGTTGAACGGCACGAACACGATGTTGTCCTGGTACTGCTTGGGCAGCTGCAGGACCTGGTCGACCTGCCCCGCGATCTTCTCCCGGTAGAGCTTCAGCTTCTCCTCGGGGGTGTCGCCCGGCCACTGGTACGGGAAGCCGCGGTGGATGTCGGTCATGTAGATGTACACGTCACCGTCGGTGGAGTCGGCCAGCGGCTTGACCACCTCCAGCGCGTCGGCACCCGGGTGCTGCGGACCGTCCTGCGCCTTCGTGGAGACGGTGCGCAGGCCCATGCCCTCGATGAGGTTGTTGGTGGGCACGTCCGGTCCGTACAGGCCGTAGAGGGTGCCGGAGGCGCCGCCGTGGAACGCGCCGGTGTCCGAGCCGAGGTCGACGGTGAGCTGCCCCTCGCGGACCACGGTGACCGTCGCCTGCACGGCGCGCCCGGCCGCGGTGCCCGCCACCGCGAAGGTCCCCGGCCGGGCGTACTTCTCGGGTGGTACGGCGTCCCAGGTGATCGGCGTGTCCCGGTCGTAGCCGTCCGAGAAGGACGAGCGGACGGCGGCCGGGAGGGCCGGGGCGGTCCCGGTGGTCGTACGGACCTCGAAGGACGTCTTCGACAGCTCCTGGACGGTCGGCACGGTCTCGACCGTACCGGCCACCTGCTCGGCGCTCAGCGCCGCGTGCCACACGGTGAAGTCGTCGATCGCGCCCTTGAGCAGCGGGTCCGGCCAGAAGGACTTGCCGAGGTAACCGGCGGCCGTGGCCGAACCGTCCAGCAGTTCGCTGGCCTTGATGCCGGTCGCGGCGGAGGAGACCGCCACGCCGTCGAGGTAGGTGGTGAGCCGGCCGGCGGCGGTGTCGAGGGTGACGGTCACCGTCCGCCATTCGTCCGCGGGAAGCATCGCGTAGCCGCGGACCTGCGCCTCCGCCCCGCCCCCGCCGGTGGTCACGGACGTCTGGAACAGCCCGCTGTTGTTGTACGGGGTGGCGAAGAGGTACTTGGTGGTGTTGGTGCCCAGGTCGAAGATCCGCTGCCAGGAGGCTGTGGCGCCGCTCCACTTCACGCGCGCGGAGACCGTCAGGTCGGCGGTGTCGCCGAGGACTTCGCGCGGCAGACGGACGTACGCGCCGTCGGAGGTGGGCGCACCGCCGGGCAGGGCGAGCGCCTTGCCTCCGTCGGTGCCCGCGACGGACTGGGCGGTGGAGCCGTTCACCAGGCTCGCCGTCAGGCCGTTGCCGGAACTGTCGGTGATCCTGCCGGAGGCGAGGTCGTCCTGGTCGAAGGTGTAACGGGCGGCGGGCCGGGGCGTGTCGGCCGCCTGTGCGGGGGCGGCCGGAGCGGCCAGCAGGCCCGCGCCGAGAGTCAGGGCCACGGCGGCCGGGGCTCGGCGCCGGGCGGATCTGTCAGCGGATGGCATGGATGTGTCCTCGTCTCGAACTCGCGAAGTCTCGAACCGATTCGGTTGGGGGCGGTTGCCCTGGCGTGGGGTTCTTCTTGAGATGCAAGGGACGACCGGTTCTGCGCTCCGAGGCGCGCGGGGCGGGCGTTCGGCTGCCGGAAGGATCAGCTCGTCGAACCGGTTCGGCGAAGCTAGCACCGGGAGACCCGACCATCAATCCCTCCGGAGCGAGCATCTCGCTGCCATTTGAGCGGGTTGGGAAGTGGTGTTCAGAGTATTGACAGCCGTTCGCGTGCTTCCTAGGTTCACTTCACGCGAACCGGTTCGACGACCGGCCGGAGCTCTTCCTCCACACCTCGCAAGGAGTTGCCGTGAACATCGGTGAGATCGCCCGGCGGGCCGGTGTCTCGCGGAGCACCGTGTCCTACGCGCTGAGCGGCAAACGCCCGGTGTCGCAGGACACGCGCCGGAGGATCCAGCAGGTCGTCGACGAGTTGGGCTACCGGCCCAGCGCCAGTGCGCGCGCCCTGGCCAACGGCCGGACCAGCACCCTCGGCCTGGTCTTCCCACCGGCCGGGAACCACTACACGGGGATGCAGCTGGACTTCATCGGCAGCGTGGTGGAGGCCGCCGCGGTCTACGACTACGACGTGCTGCTGTCCCCCAGTGGCGTGGACAGCGACCGCTCCTTCCAGCGGCTGCTGGGGGAGCGGCGGGTCGACGGGGCGATCCTGATGGAGATCAGGCTGGCGGACGACCGGGTGGACCATCTGGCCGCTGTGGACTTCCCCTCCGTCGCCATCGGCCGTACCGCGCATCCCGAGGGCGGCTGGTGGGTCGGCCTGGACCACACCGCGCTGGCGGCGGCGTGCGTCCACCATCTCGCGGACCTCGGCCACCGCAGGGTCGCCTTCGTGAACCGTCCCGAACAGCTGCTGCGCGCCGGGTACGAGTCGGCGCACCGCGGCCTGGACGGTTTCACCAAGGCCGCGGCCGAGCGCGGACTGACGGTCCGGACGTACTGCTGCGGGGACGACGCCGCCTCGGGGCAGAACTGTGTGGAACGGATCCTGTACGACGACCCGGCCACCACGGCCCTGGTCACGCTGAACGAGGCCGCTCTGGGCGGCCTCTACCGGGGGCTGGCCAAGGCCGGCCGCCATGTGCCGCGCGACTTCTCCGTCACCGGGATCGTGGCCAGCCGCTGGGCGGAGACGGTGACCCCGCAGCTGACGGCGGCCGACGTACCGGCGGCGGACATGGGCCGTCTCGCCGTCGATCTGCTGGTGGAGCGGCTCGACCATCCCGACGCGCCGCCCCGGCACCATCTCCTCACGCCCCCCATCTCCCTGCGGGCCAGCACCGGGCCCGTGGGCACCACCCCCGGCACCGACACCGCACCCTGACCGCCCCCGTCTCCCCTCTTCACCGCCCGCAGGCCCGAACCGCACGTCGGCAGTCTCGGCGTGCCCGCCCCCAGTACCCCACGGCCTCGGCACCCGCATGCCGGAAACAAAAAGGACCCACCGATGAACAGTTCCTCCAGACGCCGCCGCCTGACCGCCGCCGCCCTGACCGCCCTCACCGTCGCCACCACTGCCACCGCCTGCGGCTCCGGCTCGGCAGGCACCGGAACGAACGCGGCGGACGACGGCACCTACACCGTCTGGGACCCCTACCCGCAGTTCGCCAAGGGCTCGGCGTGGGTGAAGCTGCTGGACGCCTGCGGCAGCAAGGCCGGCGTGAAGGTCGAGCGGACCGGCTTCGACACCAGCGACCTGGCCAACAAGACCCTGCTCGCGGCCCAGCAGGGCAACTCCCCGGACGTCCTCGTCGTCGACAACCCCGTGGTGTCGACCCTGGCCGAGGCGGGCGTGCTCACCACCACCGACGACAACCAGCTCGACACCTCGAAGGTGGACCCCAACCTCCTCGCGGCCGGCCAGTCGGGCGGCAAGACCTACGGCACCCCGATCGGCGCCAACACCCTCGCCCTCTACTACAACAAGAAGGTCCTGGAGGAGGCCGGGGTGGACATCGCCTCGGTCAAGGACTGGACGTCGCTGACGGCGGCCCTCGCGAAGGTGAAGGCGGCGGGCAAGAAGGGCATCACCTTCTCCGCGATCGGTACGGAGGAGGGCACGTTCCAGTTCCTGCCGTGGTTCTGGGGCGCGGGCGCCGAGCTGACCGCCCTCGACTCGGCCCAGGCCGCCTCGGCCCTGTCGCTGTGGAAGGACTGGCTGAAGCGGGGATACGCCCCCAACTCGGTGCTCAACAACACCCAGACCACCAGCTGGCAGGAGTTCGCGACCGGCGACTACGCCTTCGCCGAGAACGGCACCTGGCAACTCGCCAACGCCGAGAAGGCGGGCTTCGACTACGGCGTCCTGCCCATCCCGGCCGCCGACGGAGGCGACGCCGCCGCCCCGACCGGCGGGGAGTTCGTCACCCTCCCGGTCCAGGACGACACCGGCCGCTACGCCACCTCACGGAAGCTGGCGGCCTGCCTGACCAGCACCCAGAACCTGTACGACACCGACACCACCCTGTCGTACGTGGCTCCCATCGGTGAGGTCCAGGACAAGCAGGTGGCGGCGAACCCCAAGCTGAAGCCGTGGGTCGACGCGGTCAAGGCGGCCAAGGGGCGCACCAGCGACGACCTGGGCACCAAGTACCCCAGGATCTCCGAGCAGTTGTGGAAGGCCGTCCAGTCCGCCCTCAGCGGCTCGAAGTCCCCGAAGGACGCGCTCGCCTCCGCTCAGGCGGCGGTCAAGTGACGTGGCTCCGATGAGACAGCGGCCCCATCCGCAGTGGGCCGCCTGGGCCTTCCTCGCCCCGGTGACCCTCTACCTCGCCCTCTTCTACGCCTATCCGCTCTACCGCAACCTCGACCTGAGCCTGCGCAACTACACCGTCCGCTCCTTCGTCCAGGGCGACGCGCCGTTCACGGGCCTGCACAACTACCGGACCGTCTTCGACGACCCCACCTTCGCCCCCGCCCTGCTCCACACCGTGGTGTTCACCGCCGTGTGTCTGGTCTTCCAGTACGCCATCGGCCTGGCGCTCGCGGTCTTCTTCAACCAGCACTTCCGGCTCTCCGCGACCCTGCGCGCCCTGTTCCTGGTGCCCTGGCTGCTGCCGCTGATCGTGTCGGCCTCCACCTGGTCCTGGATGCTCAACAGCGAGTCGGGCGTCGTCAACGCCGCGCTGCACGCCGTCGGCATCGACCCGGTGAACTGGCTGACCTCGCCGTCCTGGTCGCTGACCTCGGTGATCATCGCCAACATCTGGATCGGCGTGCCGTTCAACCTGGTCGTGCTCTACAGCGGCCTGCAGTCCATCCCGGCCGGCCTGTACGAGGCCGCCGCCCTTGACGGGGCGGGTGCCTGGCGCCGGTTCTGGAGCATCACCTTCCCGCTGCTGCGCCCGGTGTCCGCGATCACCCTGCTGCTGGGCCTGGTCTACACGCTCAAGGTCTTCGACATCATCTGGATCATGACCAAGGGCGGCCCGGCGGAGTCGTCCACCACCTTCGCCACCTGGTCCTACCAGCTCGGCTTCGGCAACCTGCTGCCCGCCTTCGGCCCGGGCGCGGCCGTCGGGAACCTGCTCGTGGTCGCCGCCCTGGTCTTCGGCCTGGTGTACGTCCGGGTGCAGAGAAAGCAGGCACTGTCATGAGCCGAAGCGGCAAGCGCACGGGGTGGAAGACGGCCGTTGGTCTGCTGCTGACCGGGATCATGCTCTTCCCGGTCTACTGGATGCTGAACGTGTCCTTCACCCGCGACCAGGACATGCGCAAGAGCCCGCCCGACCTGTTCCCCGTCCACGGCACCCTGGCCGGCTACCGCACCGTCCTCGACGAGCAGTTGCCGTACCTCGGCACCAGCCTCGTCATCGGCCTCGGCACCGTCGTGCTGACCGTGGCCCTGTCCGCCCCCGCCGGATACGCCCTGGCCAAGCTGCGCCCGCGTGGCGGCGGCCTGCTCGGCTTCGTCCTGCTGGCCGCCCAGATGATCCCCGGCATCATCATGGCGATGGGCTTCTACGCCATCTACCTCCAGCTCGGCCTGCTCCAGTCCGTCCCCGGCCTGATCGTCGCCGACTCCACCCTGGCCGTCCCCTTCGCGGTGCTCATCTTCACCGCCTTCATGTCCGGCATCCCCGGCGAACTGCTCCAGGCGGCCAGGACGGACGGCGCCGGGCCGCTGCGGACCTTCTGGTCGATCGTCCTGCCGATGAGCCGCAACGCCGTCGTCACGGTGTCCCTGTTCGCGTTCCTGTGGTCCTGGTCCGACTTCGTCTTCGCCAGCACCCTGGTCAACGGCGGCGCCCACGAACCGATCACCCTCGGCATCTACCACTACATCGGCAACAACAACCAGGAGTGGAACGCCATCATGGCCACCGCCGTCGTGGCCTCGCTGCCGACGGCGGTCATCCTCGTCCTCGCCCAGCGCTACGTCGCCGCCGGCGTGACCGCCGGTGCCGTCAAGGACTGAGTTCCCTTCCCTCTGTTCGAGTCCTGTGCTCGAGAAACGAGTCGCGCTTCATGACCGCCGCCCTTCCCGGCCCGGCCTTCTCCGTCCACGACATCCCGTTCAGCACGCACGGATCCTGGTTCGACGTCTCACCCGTGGTGGCGGAGAAGACGTACGCCGAGGACCTCCACCTCGTCTCGCACCAGAACGGCATGCACGCCGTCCTGCGTCTCGTACCGCTCGACGCCACGACGGGCGAGCGGGCGGAGACCCGGGTGGAGGCGACACCGAGCCTGCTGAGCTGGATCGGCGCGGCCGGCCGAGTCGACCTCGCCTACGAGTCGCCGGACACGGTACGCCTGCGCGGCGCGGGGCTGTCCCTGCGGGTCTGCGCGGCGGCCCCGACGCTGACCCCGTTCAGCGGCACCTACTTCTTCCACGACGCGGTTGCCGAAGCGTACGTGTTCACCTCGTACGAGACCGGACGCCGCTACCGCGTCACCGTGCTCTGCGGAACGGTGGCCGATTCGTTCGGCAGCCAGGCCCTCGGCCGCGCCGACCGCGGCCTCACCCTCGCCGCCGACACGGACGGGTCCTGGGAGATCGCGGTCGAGGAACTCGACACCGCCCGTCCGCCCTACACGTCGACGGCCGTCTTCGGCAAGATCGTCGAGGCCGCGCGGACCTCCTTCGCGGACTTCGCCGACACGGTGGCCCCCTGGCGCTCGTCCGCCACCCCGGCCGCCGAGCTCGCCGCCTACGTCCTGTGGTCCGCGACCGTACGCCCCGCGGGGCTGGTCACCCGGCCCGCCGTACTCATGTCCAAGCACTGGATGGACAAGGTCTGGAGCTGGGACCACTGCTTCAACGCCCTGGCCCTGGCGCCAGGAGCCCCCGAACTGGCCTGGGACCAGTACCACCTGCCCTTCGACCACCAGGACGAGACCGGGGCGCTGCCCGACTCGGTCACCCACTCCGAGGTTCTCCACAACTTCGTCAAGCCGCCCATCCACGGCTGGGCGTTCGGTCACCTGCGCCGCCGGCTGGCCACGCCTCCGGACCGGGCGCAACTGGCCGAGACGTACGACCGGCTGAAACGCTGGACGGACTTCTGGCTCACCGCACGGCGCGCCCCCGGCGCCGCACTGCCCCACTACCAGCACGGCAACGACAGCGGCTGGGACAACGCCACCACCTTCGACCCCGAACGCGTCGTCGTCACCGCGGACCTGGCCGCCTTCCTCGTCCTGCAGCTCCGCGAACTCGCCGAGCTGGCCGAGCACTTGGACAGACCGGACGAGGCCCGCCAGTGGACGCGAGCGGCCGGGACGACCCAGGCGGCGGTGCTCGACCACCTCTGGACCGGTGACCGCTTCGTCGCCCGCGGAGTCGCCGGCGGGGACACCTGGCACACATCGAGCCTGCTCGACCTGATGCCCATCGTGCTGGGCGAGCACCTGCCGGACGACGTCAGCGGCGTCCTGGCCGCCCGCGTCGAGGCCCATCTGACCCCGCACGGCCTGGCCACCGAACTGCCGACCTCGCCGCACTACCTCCCCGACGGCTACTGGCGCGGCCCGATCTGGGCCCCCGCCACGGTCCTCATCGAGGACGGCCTGCGCCGCAGCGGCCACCACCGACTGGCGGACGAGATCAGCGCCCGCTTCCGCGCCCTGTGCGAGACCCACGGCTTCGCCGAGAACTTCGACGCCCTGACCGGAACGGGCCTGCGCGACCGCGCCTACACCTGGACCGCCAGCGGCTACCTCCTCCTCGCCGAGGCACACGCGCGCCGAGCCGGCCACTGATTGCCCACCCCCTCCCGCCCATGGCGCGCGATGGGTGCACGAGCCGCGCCGGACGGGCTGAGGGAGAATGAGAGGGCGGCGTCCTGGCGCGCTGAAGGCGGTGGGAATCATGGTGCTGCCCTTGGTCGTGGGTGTCGACGGCTCGGAGCCCAGCCTCGACGCCGTCGACTGGGCCGCGGACGAGGCGGCCCGCCACGGTCTCCCGCTGCGGATCGTCCACGCCTCGCTGTGGGAGCGGTACGAGGGTGCGGCCCTGGAGGACACCCCCGGGGCCGAGCCGGATGTGGTGACCGAGCACGAGCTCGCCGTGAGTGTCGTGGCGGGAGCGGCCCAGCGTGCCCGGCAGCGCGCGCCGACGCTGAGGATCAGCACCGACGTGGTGCCGCAGGATGCCGTGTCGGCACTGCTGCACGAGGCGCGCCTCGCCCGTGCCGTCGTGACCGGGGTACGGGGCAGGGGCCCGATCAGGGAGCTCCTGCTCGGCTCGGTCAGTCTCTCCCTGGCGGCCCGGGCCCCCTGTCCGGTCGTCGTCGTCCGCGGCCGGGCGGAGAACAGACAGGCCGCCAACGGACGCATCGTCGTGGGCGTCGGCGACGCCACAGCCCCGGCAGCGGTCCGCTGTGCCTTCCGGGAGGGCGCGGCGCGCGGGTGCGAGATCGAGGCCGTACGGGCCTGGCGTCGCCCGGCGCACAGGCCCGCGCCGCACCCGCTGCTGACCGGGGATCCCGCCCATGCCGAGGAGGCCCGTGCCTCGGTTGTGCTCGACGAGGCATTGGAGGGCGTCGCCAAGGAGTACCCCGGCGTGATCGTGCACCGCGCGCTGGTCGAGGGCTCCGCACGCCATGCCCTGGTGGCCCGGTCGTCGGCGGCCGACCTCCTGGTCATCGGGGCCCATCGGCGTCGCGGCCACCTCGGTCCGCAGCTCGGCCTGGTGGGACACACGGTGCTGCACCACTCCGAGTGTCCGGTGGCGGTGGTTCCGCAGCAGGAGTGACATCGGCGCTGTCCGCGTCGGGCATCGAGGCCCTGCTGGGCAGCACGTGTCGGCGTCTCGGGCCGCTGAACTCTCGTCAGGGCAGGAGAGGCCCCGTGGTGACAGGGAGGACTGCGCCGCCGGCGATGCCGAGGGCGAGGGAGACCATTGCGGCGGTGTAGGCCGTGGCGGCGGCCCAGCGGCCGAGGACAGCCTGGGCATGGGCAGGTGCGGGACCGGTGGTGGTGAAGAGAGGGCCGAGCCAGCGCAGGTAGTAGAAGAGGGAGGCGACGGTGTTGGCGACGGCGAGGGCGGCGAGCCAGGCGTAGCCGCCGTCGACGGCGGCGCTGAAGATCTCCAGTTTGCCGAGGAAGACGCCGGTGGGTGGGGTGCCGACGAGGCCGAGCAGGCAGACGACGAGGACGGCGGCGAGGCCGGGGTGACGGCGGGCGAGGCCGCGGTAGTCGTCGAGGGTGCGGGCGTGCGGGAGTTCGGTGACGACGGCGAAGGCGGCGAGGTTGGTGGCGGCGTAGGCGGCGAGGTAGAACAGCAGGCTCTGTTGGGCGAGGTCGGTGCGGGTGGCGACGGCCAGGGCCATGAGCAGGTAGCCGACCTGGCTGATGGTGGAGTACGCGAGCAGGCGTTTGACGGAGGTCTGGAAGAACGCGGCCAGGTTGCCCAGCGTCATGGTGACGGCGGCGATGACGGCGAGGAGCAGGGGCCAGTTGACGTCGCTGTCGGGCAGGGCCTGGTGCAGCAGGCGGTAACCGGCGATCAGCCCGCCGATCTTGGGCAGGGTGGTGACGTAGGCGGCGACGGGGGTGGGGGCGCCGTCGGTGACGTCGGGGACCCAGAAGTGCGCGGGGACCGCTCCGGCCTTGAACAGCAGCCCGGCCAGGACGCCGACGAGTCCTACGGCGACCAGTCCGTAGGCGGCGGAGGGCAGCGCGCTGTGCAGTTCGCGGTAGAGGGTGGCGTGGCCTGCCGCGTAGAGGAGGGCGGTGCCGGCGAGCATGATGGTGCCGAGCAGGACGCCCATCAGGTAGTACTTCAGGGCGGCTTCGGTGCCGCGTTCGTCCTTGGCGAAGGCGGCGAGCGCGTAGGCGGGGATGCTCGCGAGCAGGTAGGCGGCGAACAGCGTCAGCAGATCGTTGGCGCCGATCAATGCGAGGGTGCCCGCCCCGGTGAGCAGGAGCAGCACCCAGTACTCGGTTTCCCGTCGGTGGCCGCGGACGGTTTCCACGGACATGCCGGTGATCAGCAGCAGGGCGCCGAGGACGGTCAGGCGGCCCATGCCGGTGGCGGTGTCGACGGCGAAGGCGTGATGGAAGACGGTCTGTTCGCGGTCGGTGACCATGGTGATGCCGGTGGCGATCAGTCCGGTCACGCAGGCGGTGGCCGCCAGGACAGCGATGGTCCACTGGCGGCGGCGGGGCAGCCAGGAACCGGCGAGCAGGCCGATGACGGCGGCGCCGAGCAGGGCGAGTTCGGGGATGAGCGCGGCGAGGTTCTCGTTCATCGGGTCACCAGTCCGATCACCGTGCGGCTGGCGGGTTCGATGACGTCCAGCAGCCAGCGCGGCATGACGCCGATCACCAGCGCGACCGCCAGCAGCGCCACGGTGGGGACGGTTTCTGTGCCTTTCAGGTCGCTGATGCCTCCCGTGGGGATGGTCCGCGGCAGACGTGGGACGCCCAGGAACATCGAGCGCATGGCGCGCAGGAACAGGGCGGCGGTGATCAGGATGCCGGTCAGGGCGATGGCGGTGGCGATCGTCTGGGAGGCCAGGGAGCCGGTGAAGATCTGGAACTCGGCGATGAACCCGGAGAAACCGGGGATGCCCAGGCTCGCGAAGGCCGCGACGGCCGTGAGGCCGGCGAAGCGCGGGGTGTGCGCGGCGAGCCCCGAGTAGGCGTCGATCGCGTAGGTCCGCCCCCGGTCGTAGAGCATGCCGGACAGCAGGAACAGGGCGCCGGTGATCAGGCCGTGGCTGACCATCTGGGTGACGGCACCGGTGACCGCGAGGGAGCGGGCCTGGGCGTCGGTGCCGGCGAGGGTTCCGGCGGCACCGACGGCGAGGACGATGTAGCCCATGTGGTTGACCGAGGTGTAGGCGATCATCCGCTTGAAGTCGGTCTGCGCCAGGGCGACCAGGGCGCCGTACACGACGGATACGGCGCCGATGACGACGATGACCAGGGCGTACTGGCGCCAGCTGCCCGGCAGCAGCGGCATGGCGATGCGGACGAACCCGTAGGTGCCCATCTTCAGCAGGATCCCGGCGAGGATCGCCGAGCCGGCGGCGGGGGCGTCGGTGTGGGCGGGCGGCAGCCAGGTGTGGAACGGCACCGTCGGGGTCTTGACCGCCAGCCCGACGCCGATCGCGAGGAGCACCAGGCCGGCGTACAGGCCGCGACCGGCGAGCGGGTTGCCGCGGGTCAGGTCGACGAGGTCGAAGGTGTGGGGGTCGGCGGCGAGGTACAGGCCGATGAAGCCGAGCAGCAGGGCGAGGGAGCCGACGAAGGTGTAGAGGAAGAACTTCAGCGCCGCCGCCCGGGCGCGCTCGCCGTGGCCCCAACCGGCGATGACGAAGAACATGCCGACGATCGACAGGTCGAAGAAGACGAAGAACAGGATCAGGTCGAGGGCGACGAACAGGCCGAGGCTGACCGTCTGCAGGAACAGGAACAGGCACACGTAACTGCGCACCCGCCGCCCCTCCTTCAGCGAGTACACGGCGACGGCCAGGAACAGCAGGCAGGTCAGCGCGACCAGGGGCAGGGACAGGCCGTCGACGCCGACGTGGTAGCCCACCCCGGCGTTGGGGATCCACCGCACCCGCTGCTGGTACTGGATCCCCTCCCCTGGGTCGAAGCCGGTCCAGACGGCGACGACCAGGGCGAGGTCGACGGTGGCGGTGGCGATCCACACACAGATGTACGCCCGGTCGGGGAGCGTGCGGGGCCAGAGCAGCAGAACCGCGCAGACCAGCAGGGGCAGGAAGACAATGACAGTCAGCACAAGGGCTACCTCACCAGCAGCACGATCAGAATCAGCACGGCGAAGCCCACGGCGGCCTGGGCGTAGTACTGGTGCAGCAGTCCGGTCTGCGGACGGCGTGCCCACCGGCCCAGGCTCCGGGTGCCGGCGGCCACCGTCCCGACGGCGGCGTCGATGCCGCCGTCGTCCAGCCGCCCGGCGAGCCGGGCGGTGGCCAGCCCGCCGCGGGCGGCCTGCCGCACGGCACCGTCGACGACGCGGTCGTCGAAGACGGCCAGCGCCCGCGCCAGCCCCAGGACGGGCCGCACCACCACGGCGTGCGCGGCCCGCTCCAGACACAGCCACCCCCGCGTCCACCGCACCACCGGGCGCGGTACGGGCGCGGGGCGGGATCCCCACCACCAGGCCAGGCCCGCGGCGGCGAATGCGACACCGGCGGACAGGACCAGCTCCCACGGCTTGGGCGACGGCTCACCCACCGCGCCGACCAGTTGCTTCAGCCAGGACGCCGGTCCCGGCAGGGCCAGCACGCCCAGCACGGCCGCGACGAGGGTGAGGGCGAGCAGCGGGGCCGACATGGTGCGGGCGGTGCGCCGGGTGCCGTGGCGCTCGGTGTCGTACCCGGCTTCCCGATCGTCGGGCAGCGGCCGGGTGACGTACCACAGGGCCTTGACGCTGTAGACGGCGGCGACGGCGGCCGCCGCGAGTCCCACGGCGTACAAGGCGGTGCTCTCGGCGCGGGCGGTGGCGAGGACCTCGTCCTTGGCCGCCCACAGGGACAGCGGTGGCAGCCCGGCCAGCGTCAGCGCGCCGACGGCGAAGGCGGTGCCGACCAGCGGGTGGGTGCGGGCGGCGCCGCGCAGTGCGGGCAGTTGCTTGGTGCCGAGCGCGGTCAGCCAGGCCCCGGCAGCAAGGAAGAGCGCTGATTTGGTGGCGGCGTGCGCGACGAGCTGGGTGGTGCCCGCGGCGATGCCGCCGCTGCCGGCGGCCAGCACCATGAACCCGATCTGGGCGGACGTGGAGGCCGCGAGCAGCTGCTTCAGATCGCGCTGCGCGACGGCGACCACTCCGAGCGCGAGGGCGGTGACGGCGCCGGTCCAGGCGACCAGCGGGCCGCCCCAGCCGGTGGCGGCCGACAGCGGATGCAGGCGCAGCAGCAGGTAGGCGCCGGCGGCGACCATGGTCGCCGAGTGCAGCAGCGCCGAGACGGAACTGGGGCCCTGCATGGCCCGCGACAGCCAGAAGGAGAAGGGCAGCTGCGCCGACTTGCCCAGGGCGGCCACGACCACGCCCGCGGTGATCACATGCAGCCACGGCGAGGCGGCGTCCGGCAGGGCGCCCAGACGCAGGGAACCGGCGCCGCCGGCCATCGCCGCACCGGCGGCCAGGTACAGGCCGAGGTCGGCGGTGCGGGTGGTGAGGAAGGCGACGTCCGCCGCCCGTGCCCGCTCCGGCTGGTGCCACCAGTAGCCGATCAGCGCCCAGCTGGTGGCACCCATCACCTCCCAGGCCATCAGCAGCAGCGGCAGCGTGGTCGCGGTGACGGTGACCAGCATGGATCCGGCGAAGACCAGCATCAGCCCGAAGAACCGCCCCCGGTTCTCGTCCCGTCCGAACTCGCCCGCGGCGAAGGCGAGGACGGCGGTGGTGACCGCGGCCACGGTGACCACCATGACCGCGGACAGTCCGTCCACCGCCAGGCCCGCCCGCATCCCGGCGAACAGCGGCGCACTCGCGTGGGGCCGGGCCAGCGCGGCGGCGACGGCCACACCGAACGTTGCCACGGCCACGGTCACACCGAGAGCGGGAACCAGCCGGTTGCAGCGCGATCCCGTCAGCCCGAGGACCGTCCCCGCGCCGAGGGGGAGGGCGATCAGCAGCCAGATCATCGCGCTCATCCCTTGAGGTCCGCGGCCATGTCGGCCATGTCGACCTGGCGGGCGCGGTAGATCGCGGTGGTCACGGCGAAGCCCATGGCCATCTCCACCGCCATCGCGACCACGGCCGCCACGATCACCACCTGGCCGCTGGGCGCCGAAGGGGCGAGGAAGTGCCAGAAACCGGCGGCCGCGACGATGACCCCGCCGATCATCAGCTCGATCCCCATCATGATCATGACGATCGACTGCTGGGACAGCGCACCGAACAGGCCGACGCAGAACAGGCCCGCGGCGAGCACCAGGACGAGTTCGAACGTCATCGGCCCACGCCTCCGCCGACCGGATCCTTCGCGGGCCGCTGGTCGAGGTCGTCGCCGAAGCGGTCGTAGCGCCCCCGGTGGGTGGCCAGCACGGTGGCGGCCACCATGGTGGCCAGCAACACGAACCCGAGGACGACCATGGTCAGCATCTGCTCGGCCATCAGAGCCCTGCCCACCTGGAAGGTGGTGTCCCCGGGCCGGGACGCGGCCCGGTCCGGCCACGGCACCAGGAAGATCCCGGCGACCAGCGCGGCGAACACGGTGCCCGCGATGGCCAGCGCGCCGCGCTGGTTGTGCAGCATGGACATCGGCATCAGACCGGCCGGATTCATCATGTAGGCGATCATGAACACCGCCATGATCACCATCTCCATGACCATCATCAGCACGATCACCACGCCCAGATAGGGCAGGCCGAGGACAGTCGTCACACCTCCCACGCACACCAGGGACGCCAGCAGCGAGAAGGTGACCCGGGCCATCGAGTTCAGCGTGAACACCAGCACGCCGAAGACCAGGGCGAGCACACCCAGAACCACCAGCAGCACGGTGTCGGTCGCGCCCATGACGCGGTCCCTCCCTTTCCAGCGGTTGAGGTTCTAGCGGTTGAGGTTGACCAGGGCCGGAACCAGGGTCTGCACGATCGTGAGCGGGATGAGCACCACCCACGCGAACTCCACGTACCGGTCGGCGCGGACCACCGGCAGCCGCCGCAGCACCCACACCAGCAGACCGAGCACCAGCAGCGTCTTGACCAGCGACCACGCCCAGGCCGGCAAGCCCGGCCCGGCGCCGCCGCCCAGGAACAGCGGTACCGCCATGGCCGCACCCGAGGCGAGCCACAGCCACCGGCCGGCCTGCAGCAGCAGCCGGTCCACCCCGGACGTCTCGCCCAGCACACCGCCGGAGACGTCGCGACCGGCCGGATAGGCGAAGGGACCCAGAAAGCTGAACGCCAGCACACCGGCCAGGTAGGCGGCGAAGGCGACCGGCATCCACACCGCGTACCACAGCCCGTGCTGCGCGGCGGCGATGTCACCCACCCGCAGCGACTGCGCCCCGGTGGCGGCCGAGATCAGCGCGAACATCAGCGGCAGCTCGTAGGCCAGGCCCTGGGCGAGGAACCGATACCCGCCGACCAGGGAGAACGCGGAGTTGGGGCCCCAACCGGCCAGCCACAGCCCGGCCCAGGTCAGCACCTCCATGGCGTTGAACCACACCACCCCGACCGACAGGTCGGCGACGGCGTGGTGGCCGAAGGGGATGACCAGCGTGGACAGCACGGCGGCCACCGGCACGGTGACCACACCGGTCCGCCACAGCAGCCGGTCCGGGGCGGGCAACCGGCGTGGCTGCGTCACCAGCGCCCGCGGCACATCGAGAAACGGCCGCACCGCGGTGGCGAGACCGACCGGCCGTCCCGCGCCCCGGGCGTCCAGCACCGCATTCCCGGCCACCGCCAGCACCGCCGAGCCGAGCAGCAGTCCCGGGGCGGCCAGCAGCGTCCACCACGCCCCCGCCTCAATCACGCGCCACCTTCCCAGCGCGGACGGCCAGTTCGTCCGGGTCCGGGTCGAGACCGGCCACGATGAGGCGGGCCGCGGCCAGCTCGGCTCCTTCCAGCAACCCGGGCAGCAGTGCGATCAGGGCCGCCGACGGCGGGCGCTCGGCACTCCAGTGGCCACGCGGGCTCTCCTCCACCGCCGCATCCAGGGGCGCGGAGTCCTCCAGCCGCAGCAGGTCATGCCGGATGTCGGTGAGCCACTGCCGGTAGCGGGCCGTCACATCCCCGCCCGCCCGCGCCGCCGGACCACTCACCCCCGCCTCCCGCGCCTTCTGAACCGTCACCACGCCCAGGCCGCGCGTCAGCCACGCCAAGGTCCACGACCGGCCGACCCTGCGAGCGAGACGCTCCAGCCGCGGCGTGACCGCGGCACCGGGCGCGCCGGACAGCAGGTCGTCCCGCAGCCGACGGGCCGCCACCGCCTCGGCGGGCCAGCCCGCCACCGCCAGCAACCGGCCCAGGCTGTCCAGACGCGCTGCCGCGCGCCGGCGCACCGCCTCTCCCACGGGCACCGGCTCCCCAGCGGCCGCCCGCAGCCACGGCTGCACCCAGAACGGCTCAACTGCCCCGATGCCGACGGGCGTTGCCGGTTCGTCGAGGTCGGCCTGCTGGATGACATCGCCCTGCAGCACCAGTCGGATCGTCAGGCCTGTGGGCCAGTCGGCCAGGAACGGCCCCAGCGGCACATGCAGCTGATCCAGCGCCAGGCCGTCACGGTCCGCACCCTGCTCGGCCATCGGCAACCCGCCCGGCATCTCCATCTGCCCGCCGCCGTGACCGCCATCGCCGTGATCTGCCATGTCCTGGCCACCCTCGTGCTGGGCGTGCTCACCGTCGGGCCCGCCGTGGGCGTCATCCGCCGGGCCGTCCTCGCCATGCCCGCCGCCTGCACCGCCCCCACCCGGGTGGTTTCCCCGCGCGGGGCCGGGAGCCTTGCCATCACCCTCGTGCCGCTCCTGCGGGCCGTGCTCTCCCTCCTGGCGCCCGCCTGCCTCAGCCGGGGGCGCGGCCACCCCGTGCTGGACGGCCGGTGCACCGAGGAGGGCGCGGCCGGTGTCCAGCGCGGCCTCCACCTGATCGGCGCCGCGTGCGTGCACGCGGGCGCGCGGGGCGGGCAGGTCCTGCCACAGCCGCTCCAGCGCCCCCTGCAGGCCGGGGCAGTCGGGACCGGCCACGAGGAGGAGATCGGCCTCCGCCGGAGTGGGCACCTGTGGCCAGTCGCGCAGCCGCAGCAGCCGCTCGGCGGCCAGCCGTACCGCCGCCCCGCCCGGCACAGCCGCGAGCAGCACGCGCGGTCGCGCCGCGGTGGCGCGCAGGGCCAGGCCGGTCACGTCCATCGCAGCGCGCCCTCCCGCCACGCATAGACGACCCCGGCGACCAGGACGGCGAGGAAGACGAACATCTCGATCACCGCGCTCGGCCCCATGGCGGAGATCACGCGCGTCCACGGATACATGAAGACCATCTCCATGTCGAAGGCGAGGAAGATCATCGTCACCGTGTACCAGCGCACATGGAACCGGCTCACCGCGTGCTCCACCGGCTCCAGCCCCGACCCGAACGGCGCCGCGTCCAGGGCCTCCGAACGGATCCGCACCGCCCACGCCGCCCCGTACAGACCGGCGACAGCGAGCAGGACGACGCCGAACAGGGACAGCGCCGCCGTCGTACCGCTCATAGGTCCTCACCACCTCAGCCGGTGCCCGCCCGGCCGCACCCGCCCGGCCGGGACCCGGTCGTCTCGCGCCGCGCGCGCCGAGGTCTCACTCACCGACATGCGCTGTCTCCCTTCCCGGCCGTGACTGGAGCCGTGGGGTACCCCCGTAGGGGCACGAACAATCCAGCAGGGTGAACGGTGCCCCACCACGCGACGGCCACCGTTCACCCTGCTGGAGCAGGACGAACGGGCCGTATGTCACCCCAACGAACCGAGCAGGTCGTCACACGCCTGCTCGCAGCGACGGCACGCCTGAGCGCCGGTCCACCCGGTCCATCCGGCCCAGATCGGCCGGATGGGTGTCGAGCATGTCCTTGACGGCAGTGGTCATGGAGGTCCTCCATCGATGCCGGTGGGGTGAGGGATCGGATGTACAGGTAGCACCATCCGAAGTGCCGCAAACCGACGGCGTCCATGGCCGACTGCGCACGGGGGCTTGCGCGAGCGACTGCCCTGGCACAGTCCGCCGGGTCACGTCCCGTCGCGTGGGGTAGCCGGGCAGCGTTCCTTGCCCGCAGGCAATCCGCCCGCCAACGGTCCATCCGGACCGGCGCGGTCCGGATGGCTGGACTACTCGGCGGACGCCATGGCAACGCTTTCCGGAGGGGCGGTAGGGACGGGGCGCGGGGAAGGGCTGAAGGCGGGCCGTTCCCCGCGCCAATAGGAGTTCTGCTCGTATCTGCGGTGAGGGAGGCCGATGTGCTGAGGCTCACGCGTACCCCGCTCCCGACCTGCACAGGGCACGCCACGACCCCGCCGACGCGTCAGCCGGTGTCGACCTGCCCCTCGCGTCGGCCGGCGCCGAACTGGTCGACCTCGTCGACGCCGCGGCCGTCACCCTCGACGGCGACCGCCTCCCGCCCGGCGGACCGCCGCCAGCCGTTGATCCCTTGCTGCTCGACACCGCATCGCTCTCGTACGGTGCGCCCCCACGAAACTGTGGACGACTGGCTGTGGCGCCAGGGCCGCGGCCTGGTGGCATCCGCACGCCCGCACCCCGATCCGCTGCGTCGGACACGGCCGGTTCCGGCGGACTCCCCGGCGGACGACGGTGCGCCGAGCGACGCGCTCGCCGGTCCGGCGGACGAGCACGGCGCCGTGCCGACCGGTGCCCACCGCGCAGTCACTGAGCCGGCCGCGGTACGGCAACGCCCGCC
Source organism: Streptomyces sp. TRM70350 (assembly GCF_019219825.1). Classification (GTDB taxonomy): domain Bacteria; phylum Actinomycetota; class Actinomycetes; order Streptomycetales; family Streptomycetaceae; genus Streptomyces. The sequence continues at coordinate 135,696 of NZ_JAHUXH010000004.1, forward strand.
CGGCTCCTCGGCGCACACCGGCGGCCGGTGGCATGTGTTGCCAAGCCCACCGGGCAGTGGTGGGATGGAGGTGCTCTCGCGTCCGACCGCGGGAGGACGTGACCGCCGGGCGATGCCTGCCGCCCCACACGCCACCGCCCGACTCGACGGCCGTGGTAGCGGTCCGGCGCACAGGCCCGCCCCCTCCATCCCCCTTCAAGGTGCGGTTGACCCGCAGTCGTTCCCTGCTTCGAGGGCCGCCGCTCCTGGTCCCGGAGACACGCATGAACACCTATCGAGCCGCGCAGGTCGCCACCGCGAACGGGCCCTTCGAGATCGTCGACCGCGAGGTGCTCCGCCCGGGCCCCGGCCATGTACGGATCGCCGTCGAGGCCTGCGGAATCTGCCACAGCGACGACTTCTTCGTGAGCGCCGGGATGCCCGGCGTGCGGTTCCCGCTGGTTCCCGGGCACGAGGTCGCCGGGCGCATCGAGGAACTCGGCGAACGAGCCGAGGACAGCAACTGGACCGTGGGGGACCGGGTGGCGGTGGGCTGGTTCGGAGGCAGCTGCGGTCACTGCACTCCCTGCCGGCAGGGCGACTTCGTCGTCTGCGACAACCTCGAGATTCCCGGCTGGGCCTACGACGGAGGCTTCGCCGAAGAGATGATCGCGCCGATCGACGCCCTGGCCCGGATCCCCGAAGCTCTGACGGCGACCGACGCGGGACCCATGGCCTGCGCGGGCGTCACGACGTACAACGGACTGCGGCGCAGCTCAGCCCGGCCCGGCGACCTGGTGGCCGTACTGGGCATCGGCGGTCTCGGCCACCTGGGGGTGCAGTACGCGGTGGCCATGGGGTTCGAGACGGTGGCCATCGCCCGAGGCGCGGAGAAGGCCGAGTTCGCCAAGCAACTCGGCGCGCATCACTACATCGACAGCACGGGGGCGACCCCGGTCGCGGAAGCCCTGCTGTCCCTGGGAGGCGCCAAGGCCGTCCTGGCCACGGCCGGAAGCTCCGACGCCATCGCGGCGACGGCCGACGGCATGACGCACCGGGGCGAACTCGTCGTCATCGGAGCGAGCCCCGATCCACTGGGCATCAGCCCGTTCCAGCTGATTCAGCGAGGCCGGATTGTGCGGGGCCACCCGTCCGGTACCGCACAGGACGTACAGGACGCCATGGCGTTCAGCGCCCTGCACGCAATTCGTCCCATGGTGGAGACCGTGCCCCTGAGCGAGGCCGACCGGGCGTACCAGAAGATGCTCTCCGGCGCCGCCCGCTTCCGCATGGTGCTCACCACCGGCTGACCGGTGGTCCGTGATCCGCAGATCTTGCCTCCGCGAGCGTCACCGTTCAGAATGGTGACATGAGGCATGCATTTCCCGGTGGCACCCCGGCGCTCGACTTTCCCGGAACACTGCGCTACAGGCATCGCTCGGAGCCCCGGGAAGACCTCAACTCACCGGACAGTCTCAGTGCGTGGTTCCAGCAAGCCGGGATCACGGAGCAGGAGATTCCTTGCGGGCCGGAGGACCTCGACGCGGCCATGGCGTTGAGAGAGGCGATCTATCAGCTCGTCCTCGCCAGGATGTCGGGCACGGCATACGACCGGGACGCGCTGGCGCGGGTGAACGAGTACGCCCGCAAGCCGACCCCCGTGCCGCAGCTCACCGAGGCCGGGCGCGAGGTGGAAGCCACCGTCGAGCAGGCGCTCGCTCACGTGGCGCGGGACACCGTCACGGTCCTCAGCGGCCCGGAGGTGTCGCTGCTCAAGGAGTGCGGCAACCCCGAGTGCTCACAGATCTACCTCGACCGTTCCCGTGGTGCACGACGGGAATGGTGTGCCATGGATCCGTGCGGTAACAAGATCAAGGCCGCCGCCTATCGCGCCCGCAAGCGGGCGAGCGAACGCAAGGCGCGCCACTGAAGGTGACGTCCGCGAAGCCGTCGGCGTCTCTCAGGGCCCCCGCGTCGATGCCGCCGCAGACCCGGGCTGCCTCCTCACCAGGATCTTTCCACTTCAAGCGCATATGCGCTTACTGTGGCCGCCGAAGCTTCGGAGAAGATCATGACCCAGACACCCGCCACGGACCCCGCAGCCGAGTGCAACAACCTCACGTTGCGCAAGGCGGCCCGGTATCTCGGCGCGACGTACGACAAGGCACTCGCTCCCACGGGCCTCCGCGCGACACAGTTCAGCATCCTCCAGAAGCTCAGTGCCCACGGCGAAACGACGATCACCAGCCTCGCCGACATGACCGCCATGGACCGTACGACGAAGGCGTCCAACCTCAAGCCGCTCGCACGCGACGGCCTGGTCACGGTCGAGCCCTCGGCCTCCGATCGGCGAGCGAGGGTCGTCACCATCACCGAGGACGGCCTGTCCCGGACGAAGACGGCGCTGCCACTGTGGCGCGAGGTGCAACAGCGCTTCGAGGAGCGCTTCGGGACCGAGGAAGCGGCGCGGCTGCGCGCACTCCTCGACGGTGTTCTCGGCACTGGCTTCGAACCCTGGGCGGAATGAGGACAACCACTTCTGGGGTGCCTCATGGGGTGACCTCGTTTCCAGCGTGTGCGCCGGGAGTGGTGCGCCGGAGGGCCGGGAGCACACTGGCCGTCACCCTCTTGACAGGTGACGCTGAGGGTGTGACCATCGACTGCATCGAGTCGTGGGAGTCCAACGGGAGGAGATGCCGAAGTGGGACACGAAGGCAAGGCCGAGGATCCGGCGCAGGAGATCCGGCACCTGCGGTTCGGCAGGTTGCCGGAGCGCATCCGCCCGGAGGACATGATCGAAGAGCGGCCGGCTGTGGCGCACGATCCGGCGAGGGAGGCGTACAACGCCGACGAGTGGCTTGTGCGTGTCTGCCTCTGAGAGAGCCCCAGGAGTCCCGGTGAAGATCCGGAAAACCCTGACCGCCCTCGTGTCGGTGTCCGCCGCCGTGGTGATTGCCTGCGGCTGCTTCCTCCAGGCCTTCTGACGGCCGAGCAGGACGACCACGTTCTTGCCCGTGCGGGCCCGCCCCAGGCATCTGCGCACGTCAGTGACTAGATGTCCCGGAAGATCTCAATCTGCGCCCCAATGGAGTTGAGCCGCTCCGCCAGATCCTCGTACCCCCGGTTGATGACGTACACGTTCCGCAGCACGGACGTCCCCTCCGCCGCCATCATCGCCAGCAGGACGACCACGGCGGGGCGCAGGGCGGGCGGGCACATCATCTCGGCGGCGCGCCAGCGGGTCGGGCCCTCGACCAGGACGCGGTGGGGGTCCAGGAGCTGGAGTCGGCCGCCGAGGCGGTTCAGGTCCGTGAGGTAGATCGCGCGGTTGTCGTACACCCAGTCGTGGATGAGCGTCTTGCCCTGCGCGACCGCCGCGATCGCCGCGAAGAACGGGACGTTGTCGATGTTCAGGCCGGGGAACGGCATCGGGTGGATCTTGTCGATCGGCGCCTCCAGCTTGGAGGGCCGGACGGTGAGGTCCACCAGCCGGGTACGGCCGTTGTCGGCGACGTACTCGCGCGTGCGGTCGTGGTCGAGGCCCATCTCCTCCAGGACCGCGAGCTCGATCTCCAGGAACTCGATCGGCACCCGACGCACCGTCAGCTCCGACTCCGTGACCACCGCGGCGGCGAGCAGGCTCATCGCCTCGACCGGGTCCTCGGAGGGGGAGTAGTCCACGTCGACGTCGATGGTCGGCACGCCGTGCACGGTGAGCGTGGTGGTGCCGATGCCCTCGACCTTGACGCCGAGCGCCTCCAGGAAGAAGCAGAGGTCCTGGACCATGTAGTTGGAGGAGGCGTTGCGGATGACGGTCACGCCGTCGTGCCGCGCGGCGGCGAGCAGCGCGTTCTCGGTCACCGTGTCGCCGCGCTCGGTCAGCACGATCGGCCGGTCGGGCCGCACGGAACGGTCGACGACGGCGTGGTACTGACCCTCCGTCGCCGCGATGTCCAGCCCGAACCGGCGCAGCGCGATCATGTGCGGCTCGATGGTCCGCGTACCGAGGTCGCAGCCGCCGGCGTACGGCAGCTTGAAGCGGTCCATACGGTGCAGCAGCGGACCGAAGAACATGATGATGGAGCGGGTCCGTACCGCGGCGTCGGCGTCGATCGCCGCCATGTCGAGGTCGGCCGGCGGCACGATCTCCAGGTCCACGCCGTCGTTGATCCAGCGGGTGCGGACACCGATGGACCCGAGCACCTCCAGGAGGCGGTACACCTCCTCGATGCGGGCGACCCGACGCAGGACCGTGCGCCCCTTGTTGAGCAGCGAGGCGCACAGCAGTGCCACGCACGCGTTCTTGCTCGTCTTCACATCGATGGCCCCGGACAGCCGACGACCGCCCACCACCCTGAGGTGCATCGGGCCCGCGTAGCCCAGGGAGACGATCTCGCTGTCGAGAGCTTCACCGATTCGGGCGATCATCTCAAGGCTGATGTTCTGGTTGCCGCGCTCGATGCGATTGACGGCGCTCTGGCTGGTTCCGAGCGCCTCGGCGAGCTGCGACTGTGTCCAGCCACGGTGCTGCCGGGCGTCACGGATGAGCTTGCCGATGCGTACGAGGTAGTCGTCTGCCATGGGGTTGAGGTTATCTCAGATATGAGATGGCGCCTGTTGGGGGGTCCATTCGGGTGACGGCCCGTCAACGCCGCCGCGCCGAACGGGTTCGACGCCACCCGAAAGGTCCGGGCAAATCCACCGATGTCGTACGACGTCCGGTGCTGCCGTGCGTGTGCCGCGGCCCGCGCTTGCCGCCTGTCGTGATGGACCAGGAGCGCCGGTTGATGTTCAACCGCACCCCGGGCAGGAGTTGGAAACTCTTACGGAACGTCAGCGGCATGTGGGCCTCCCTTCGGTGCGTCGCCGGGTTTCCCGGCTCGCTCCTCTTCGGTTACCCCGACTTTCCGTACTGATGGCTGAAGGGGATGCTTCGTCGAAGGGGGTGCCGCCGGGCGAAGGAGATCACACCGAGTCCGGGCATGACCATCCAGCCCGCATGTACTAGAGTTATCTCGACATCGAGATATCTGCCGAGGCGCACTGCGGTCGCCACCCAGTAAGGGTTACCTAACTTAGCCTTACCTTAGCGGATCGGCCAAGACGGCGTGGCGGCAGGATGCGGTGGTACGCGCACATGAATGAAGGAGACTGTCGTGTCGGCGAACAGCTTCGACGCCCGCAGCACGCTGCGGGTGGGCGACGAGTCGTACGAGATCTTCCGCCTGGACAAGGTGGAGGGCTCGGCCCGGCTCCCCTACAGCCTTAAGGTCCTGCTGGAGAACCTGCTCCGCACCGAGGACGGCGCGAACATCACCGCCGACCACATCCGCGCCCTCGGCAACTGGGACTCGCAGGCCCAGCCCTCGCAGGAGATCCAGTTCACCCCGGCCCGCGTCATCATGCAGGACTTCACCGGCGTGCCCTGTGTCGTCGACCTCGCCACCATGCGTGAGGCCGTCAAGGAGCTCGGCGGCGACCCGGCGAAGATCAACCCGCTGGCCCCGGCCGAGCTGGTCATCGACCACTCCGTCATCGCCGACAAGTTCGGCACCAGCGACGCCTTCAAGGTGAACGTCGACCTGGAGTACGGCCGCAACAAGGAGCGCTACCAGTTCCTGCGCTGGGGCCAGACCGCCTTCGACGAGTTCAAGGTCGTCCCGCCCGGCACCGGCATCGTCCACCAGGTGAACATCGAGCACCTGGCCCGTGTGGTGATGGTCCGCGACGGCAAGGCCTACCCGGACACCCTGGTCGGCACCGACTCCCACACCACCATGGTCAACGGCCTCGGCGTCCTCGGCTGGGGCGTCGGCGGCATCGAGGCCGAGGCCGCGATGCTCGGCCAGCCGGTCTCCATGCTCATCCCGCGCGTCGTCGGCTTCAAGCTGACCGGCGAGCTCCAGCCGGGCACCACCGCCACCGACCTGGTGCTCACCATCACCGAGATGCTGCGCAAGCACGGCGTCGTCGGCAAGTTCGTCGAGTTCTACGGCGAGGGTGTGGCGGCCACCAGCCTCGCCAACCGCGCCACCATCGGCAACATGTCCCCGGAGTTCGGCTCCACCGCCGCGATCTTCCCGATCGACGACGAGACGCTGAAGTACATGCGCCTCACCGGCCGCTCCGAGCAGCAGGTCAAGCTGGTCGAGACGTACGCCAAGGAGCAGGGCCTCTGGCTGGACCCGGCCGCCGAGCCGGACTTCTCCGAGAAGCTGGAGCTGGACCTGTCGACGGTCGTCCCCTCCATCGCGGGCCCGAAGCGCCCGCAGGACCGTATCGTCCTGGCCAACGCCGCCGAGCAGTTCAAGCAGGACGTCCGCACCTACGTCAACGACGAGTACGAGGCCAGCAAGGAGTCCTTCCCGAGCTCCGACGCCCCCTCGTCGATCCCGAACGGCGCCCCGTCCAACCCGGTCCCGGTGACCGCCCCCGACGGCACCGCCTACACGCTGGACCACGGTGCGGTGACGGTCGCGGCCATCACCTCCTGCACCAACACCTCCAACCCGTACGTCATGGTCGCCGCCGCGCTCGTCGCGAAGAAGGCGGTGGAGAAGGGCCTGACCCGCAAGCCGTGGGTCAAGACCACCCTCGCCCCGGGCTCCAAGGTCGTCACCGACTACTTCGACAAGGCGGGCCTGACCCCGTACCTCGACAAGGTCGGCTTCAACCTCGTCGGCTACGGCTGCACCACCTGCATCGGCAACTCCGGCCCGCTGCCGGAGGAGGTCTCCAAGGCCGTCAACGACCACGACCTCGCCGTCACCTCGGTCCTCTCGGGCAACCGCAACTTCGAGGGCCGTATCAACCCCGACGTCAAGATGAACTACCTGGCGTCCCCGCCGCTGGTCGTCGCGTACGCCCTCGCGGGTTCGATGAAGGTGGACATCACCAAGGAAGCCCTGGGCACCGACCAGGACGGCAACCCGGTCTTCCTGAAGGACATCTGGCCCTCGGAGGCCGAGGTCAACGACGTCGTGGCGAACGCCATCGGCGAGGACATGTTCTCCAAGTCCTACAGCGACGTCTTCGCGGGCGACGCCCAGTGGCAGGCGCTGCCGATCCCGACCGGCAACACCTTCGAGTGGGACCCGGAGTCGACGTACGTCCGCAAGCCCCCGTACTTCGAGGGCATGACGATGGAGACCACCCCGGTCTCCGACATCTCGGGCGCGCGCGTCCTCGCCAAGCTGGGCGACTCGGTCACCACCGACCACATCTCCCCGGCCGGTGCCATCAAGGCCGACACCCCGGCGGGCAAGTACCTCACGGAGCACGGCGTCAAGCGCGCCGACTTCAACTCGTACGGTTCCCGCCGCGGCAACCACGAGGTCATGATCCGCGGCACGTTCGCCAACATCCGCCTGCGCAACCAGATCGCGCCGGGCACCGAGGGCGGCTACACGCGCGACTTCACCCAGGAGGGCGGCCCGGTCTCCTTCATCTACGACGCCTCCCGCAACTACATCGAGCAGGGCGTCCCGCTGGTCGTCCTCGCGGGCAAGGAGTACGGCTCCGGCTCGTCCCGCGACTGGGCGGCCAAGGGCACGGCCCTGCTCGGCGTCAAGGCCGTCATCGCCGAGTCGTACGAGCGCATCCACCGCTCCAACCTCATCGGCATGGGCGTCCTGCCGCTGCAGTTCCCGGAGGGCCAGTCCGCGTCCACCCTCGGCCTGACGGGCGAGGAGACGTTCACCATCACGGGCGTGACGGAGCTGAACGAGGGCACGACGCCGCGCACGGTCAAGGTCACCACCGACACGGGCGTCGAGTTCGACGCGGTCGTCCGCATCGACACCCCCGGTGAGGCCGACTACTACCGCAACGGCGGCATCATGCAGTACGTGCTGCGCAGCCTGATCCGCAAGTAACGGATCCGGTACGGCGGCCCGGCCGCATCCCCGGTCGACGGGGGTGCGGCCTTCGTCGTGCACGGCCTGAATTTTCGGTGCGGAGCGGCCGTTTACAACCGAGCCGCTCCGCGCTAGCTTCCGGAACAGGACGGGTGGGAGCGCTCCCATATGACGTGCGCGGACCGGAACCCGCCGCGGCAGGGTCCGCTCCCGCCCTCGTCCACCACACCTGCGTACGGTTTCTGACGACCTTTCAGTGAAGGGACGTAGGTCTGTCATGCTCACGACACTTCCCGAACCGCCCGCCCCCGACCGGCGATTACCACGCCGGTCCTTCCGCCCCACCGCCCTCCTGCTGGTCCTGCTCTCCCTGCTCGCGACGATCCCCGCCCTCGGCCTGATCGTGGTCAGCTCGGGCAGCCCGGCGGAGGCCCACGGCACGCCCATGAAGCCGGGCAGCCGTACCTTCCTGTGCTGGCAGGACGGCCTCACCGACACCGGTGAGATCAAGCCGGTCAACCCGGCCTGCAAGGCGGCACAGCAGGTCAGCGGGACGACCCCGTTCTACAACTGGTTCTCCGTGCTGCGCTCGGACGGCGCCGGCCGCACCCGTGACTTCGTGCCGGACGGCGAGCTGTGCAGCGGCGGAAACACCAACTTCACCGGTTTCAACCTGCCGCGCGACGACTGGCCGCTCACCCACCTCACCTCGGGCGCGACCGTCGACTTCTCCTACAACGCCTGGGCCGCGCACCCGGGTTGGTTCTACGTCTACATCACCAAGGACGGCTTCGACCCGACCCAGACCCTCACCTGGGACGACATGGAGGAACAGCCGTTCCTGAGCGTCGACCACCCGCCGCTCAACGGCAGCCCGGGCACGGTCGAGGCCAACTACTCCTGGACCGGCAAGCTCCCCGACGACAAGTCGGGACGCCACATCATCTACATGGTCTGGCAGCGCTCCGACAGCCAGGAGACCTTCTACTCCTGCTCGGACGTCGTCTTCGACGGCGGCAACGGCGAGGTGACCGGTGTCAAGGACCCCGGCAACCCGCCGACCGAGCCCCCTCCCGGCACCTGCACGGCCACCCGTACGACGACCGGCAGCTGGAACGGCGGTTACCAGTCCGAGGTCACCGTCACCAACACCGGTGACGTTCCGATGCTCGGCTGGATGGTCGACTGGACCCTGCCGAGCGGCCAGAAGGTGGACAGCCTGTGGAACGGCAGTCCGACCTACAACGGCCAGGCCGTGATGGTGCACAACGCCGGCTGGAACGGATCGCTGGATCCCGGAGAGAGCACCACATTCGGTTACGTCGTCTCCGGCTCCGGCGGCGACACGACGACGACCCTGCCCTGCCGGGTCGGCTGAGCCGACGCCGCCCCGGGCGGACCCGGTGGCCGCCGAGCCGACGTCCACCGGGTCCGACGGTTGCGCAGGATCCGCCGGATCAGGCGGGCTTCGAGTCGTCGCCGAGCGGCTCCTGCTCGCCCATGGTGCCGCTGCCTCCGCAGCTTCGCCGTCGTATCCCCCGGGGGGACAGGCGTACCTCCCGCGCAAGCACGGCCCGCTGACCGCGATCCTACGGCGGCCGCGCCCGGCCCGGGCCGCGACGGACGCGACCTCCGAGCCGGGCGCAGGCCCCTTTACCGGCCGAGCAACTCGACCTCCGACAGCGACGCCTCACCGCCGCTGAAGACCAGGCGGTACCTCACGTATGCACCAGCCCGCGCCACGGAGAACACCCGAGTCTGCCTGTCCCACCGGAAGGTTTCACCCGCACGCACGTCCAGGGTCCGCCACCTCCTGCCGTCCACCGACCCCTGGAGCTTCCACCCGGTCGGGGCCTTCACGCGGTCGGACGAGGTCAGCGTGTACTGCACGGCTTTCGCCCGCTCGGACACCGGCAGCTCCACGGATGCCGCGCTCGCGTCCGTCGCCGACGTGTTGTCGAAGAGGGCGCCCTCGCCCGTGATCAGGTCCGCCCGCGGCGTCGGAACCTTGTCGTCCCTGGTGATCGACACCGGTGCCGCGTTCTTGCCCGTGCCCCACTTCGACGGCCTCGGCCCCATGTCGAACTCCAGCACCCCACCCTTGGCGAGCAGCGAGTGCGGCAGCGAAGTCGACGGCCAGCTGCGGCCGTTGACCTTCAGACCCTGCACATAGACGTTCTGCGCGCTGTTCTTGGGCGCCCGGACCACCAGGTCCCGGCCGTTCTCCAGATGGACCGTCGCCTTGGTGAACAGCGGTGAGCCGACCGCGTACTCGCCACTGCCCATCACCAGCGGGTAGAAGCCGAGCGCGGAGAACAGGAACCAGGCCGACTGCTCGCCGTTGTCCTCGTCACCGTGGTAACCCTGGCCGATCTCGCTGCCGGTGTAGAGACGGGACAGCACCTCACGCACCTTCGCCTGCGCCTTCCAGGGCTGACCGGCCGCGTCGTACATGTAGATCGCGTGGTGGGCGACCTGGTTGGAGTGCCCGTACATGCCCATCCGGACGTCCCGCGCCTCCGTCATCTCGTGGATGACACCGCCGTACGAGCCGACGAACTCCGGCGAGGCCGTCTCCGGCGTCGCGAAGTACTCGTCGAGTTTCTCCGCGAGGCCGCTCCGGCCGCCGTACAGGTTGGCGAGCCCCCGGCTGTCCTGCGGGGCGGTGAAGGCGTAGCCCCAGCCGTTGGTCTCGGTGTAGTCGTAGCCCCACACGCGCGGGTCGTACGTCGAGGACTCGACCCGCCAGTCGCCCCGCGCGGTGCGGCCCTGGAAGAAACCGGCTTCGGAATCGAAGAGGCTGACGTAGTCCTGGGCGCGGTCGAGGAAGTACTCGGACTCCTCCTCGTAGCGCTTCTCCCCGGTTTTCTCGTACAGCGCCCGGCCCATCCGCGCGATGCCGTAGTCGTTGAGGTAGCCCTCCAGCGCCCACGACAGGCCCTCGTGCGTGTCGGTGCTGGTGTAGCCGAGGAAGGGCGAGGTCGCCATGCCCTTGCGGCCCACGCCCGACGACGGCGGCACGACCGTCGCGTTCTTCACCGCCGCGTCGTACGCCGCCCTCTCGTCGAAGTCGACGCCCTTGACGTACGCGTCCGCGAAGGCGACGTCCGACGAGGTGCCGGTCATCAGGTCGGCGTACCCGGGCGACGACCAGCGCGAGGTCCAGCCGCCGTCCTTGTACTGCTGCACGAAACCGTCGACCATCTCACCCGCCTGGCGCGGCGTCAGCAGCGCGTACGCCGGCCAGGTCGTCCGGTAGGTGTCCCAGAAGCCGTTGTTGACGTACACCTTGCCGTCGACGATCTTCGCACCGGTGCGGGTCGGGGTGTCCGGACCCGTCATCGGGGAGAACGGAGAGGCGTACCGGTACCCGGAACCGACCTTCTCGAAGCCGGAGTTCGGGTACAGGTACAGCCGGTACAGGCTGGAGTACAGCGTGGTCAGCTGGTCCGGCGTCGCGCCCTCGACCTCGACCTTGCCGAGCAACCGGTCCCACAGCCGTTGCGCCTTGGCCTTCACCGCCTCGAAGGAGGTGCCCTGCGGGATCTCCTGGCGCAGGTTGTCCTTGGCCTGGTCCACGCTGATCAGCGAGGTCGCCAGGCGCAGTGCGACCGTGCGGTCGGCGCCCGCGTCGAACCGCAGGTAACCCCTCACCCCGCTCGACGAGCCGTCCGTCACCGGCTTGTCGAACTCGCCGTAGACGAAGAGCCGGGTCGCGCCGGTGGACAGTCCCGACTTCACGTCCGAGTACCCGGTCACCACACCGCTCGCCGTGTCGAGGCTCAGGCCCGCCTGGTCGGTCACGTTGTCGAAGAGGACGCTCGCGTCGTCGCCGGGATAGGTGAACCGGAGCATGGCCGCGTGGTCCGTCGGGGTCATCTCGGCCTGGAGACCGTTCTCGAACCGCACCCCGTAGTAGTGCGGCCGCGCGACCTCGTTCTCGTGTCTGAAGGCGAGGGCCCGTGCCGTCCGCCCGATGTCCGGGGTGCCGGTGGCGGCGGACGGCATCACCTGGAAGGTCTGCCGGTCGCCCATCCAGGGGCTCGGCTCATGACTGGCGCTGAACGCCTGGATCGTGGGCAGGTTGTCCGCGTTGTTGGCACGGGCGTAGTCGTACAGCCAGCTGAGCGAGCCCGCGTTGGTCACCGGCGTCCAGAAGTTGAAGCCGTGCGGCACGGCGGTCGCGGGGAAGGTGTTGCCGCGCGAGAAACCGCCGCTGGAGTTGGTGCCGCGCGTGGTGACCGCGTAGTCCGACAGATGCGCCTTCGGCTTCTCGGGAGCCTTGACGGCCAGGGACACGTCGTCCACCCAGCCGCGGAACTTCGCCGGTCCGGTGGGGGAGTCGTACGCCACCAGGATCCGGTCGACGGTCTTGCCGGTAGCCACCGAGCCGATCCGTGAGACGACGTTGTTCCACTGGTTGACGTACAGCACCTTGGCCTCGCCCTGCCCGCGCGGAGAGAGCCGGAAGCCGTGCTGATCGGTCGCCCCGAGGTCGCTCAGACGGGTGCCGTCGGTGAAGGCGAGGTCGACGGAGACGTTCGTGGCGTCGTAGTCCCGGTCCCCGTCCGCCATCGAGGGGAAGATCCGGTACGACAGCTCGGTGTCGCGGCCGACGGCCACGTCGACATCGAAGATCTTGTTGTACGAGTACGCCCGGCCCTCCGCGGTGTGGCGTCCGGCGTACCGCAGCGCCCGCTTGCCGGTGAAGCCCGCGCCCGCCTTCGCGGTGGGCGAGCCGCTCGGGCCGCGGTCCACCAGCGACAGCATGTCCTGCGGGACCGGGCCGTCGCTGCCGCCCGTGGCGAACTGCACATCCGCGAGCTGCAGGATGCCCCCGCCGTTGTTTCTGGTGATGTCCAGCCGGTAGTGCGAGAACTCGGCGGACGCGGTGTCCGCGATGTCGTACGTCTTCGTCTGGAAACGTGCCGAGAACGCCTCACCGGCGCGGCTGTCGAGCGTCTTCCAGTCCTTGCCGTCGGTGGATCCCCGCAGGGTCCAGTCCACCGGGTCGCGCTCGGCGTGGTCGTTGGCCGAAGTAAAGGCATACCGAGCGAGTTTCACCGGTTTGTCCAGGTCGAACTCGACCCAGCCCGTGGGGGTGAACGTCAGCCACTTGGTGCTCGGCTCGGTGTCGACGAGGTTCTCCTTCACCTCGCCGGCCCCGGTGTTCTCGCCACTGGCCCGTACGTCCGTGACGTGGTCGGTCACATTGCCCGGAATGCCGCTGCTGTAACCGCCGTCCACACCGGCCGCCCGCTTGCTGCCGTCCGGTGCGGTGTCGACGGTGTTCAGCCAGTCCGGTGCGGGCTCCCCGGTCTCGAACGAGGACATGAACTCCCGGTCCGCGGCCGTCGGCGCGGCGGGCAGGGCGACCGCCGCGCCCTGCGAGCCCACGGCCAAAGCGAAGGCGGCCACCGTCACGACCGCCGAACCCCATCTGTGCCGAGCTCTCTGCTGCTTCAACGGGTACCTTCCCTGCGCGCCGGACAACGTTGTCAACTTCACTGCGCAAGGACCAGTTGAGGCTCAAGTGTCAAGCATTGTCAAGGGTGTTGTCCGTGGCATTCGGGGCCTTTGTCGCGGACTTTTCCGGCAAGGCGCCCACAGGCCGCTCATATTTCCGCGAGGTCTCAACTCGGAAAAGACCGTTGGCCAACCTTGCATTCGATCTTGCTCCGCCGGCGGGAAGTGGACTATACCTGTCGGCACTTCACATGATTCCGCACTTCCTGCACGACCCCAGCTTGACCCGACCGCGGTGCCGGGGAGGATCCGGTTCACCGCCTGAGTCCTGGAGAAGGCGAGGACTTGAGCATGGGATCCACTTCTGCCGAGAACGCCGCGAGCAACGGCTTCGCAGACGTCGGCCGCCGCGCACTGATCAAACGGTCGGCCGCGCTCGGCCTGGTCTCCGTACCCGCGATGAGCTTCCTGTCCGCCTGCGCCAGTGGCGGCGGGGGTGACGACTCGTCCGACGACACCCAGGGCAAGACGTCGAAGGACAACCCCTTCGGCGTGAAGGAGGGCAGCAAGCTCGACGTCGTCATCTTCAAGGGCGGTTACGGCGACGACTACGCCAAGGCGTGGGAGGCCGCGTTCCAGAAGAAATGGGGCGTCACCTCCACGCACACCGGCACCCAGGAGATCACCGGCAAGCTCCAGCCCCGTTTCAACGCGGGCAACCCGCCGGACATCGTGGACAACTCCGGTGCCCAGAAGATCAAGATCGATGTGCTGTACAAGAATGGTCAGCTGCTCGATCTCGCCGAGGTGCTGGACGCGCCGAGCGTGGACGACCCCTCGAAGAAGGTCCGCGACACCGTCATCCCCGGCACGCTCGATCCGGGTCTGCAGGAGGGCAAGGTCGTCGCCCTCAACTACATCTACACGGTGTGGGGGCTTTGGTACTCCGGCAAGCTCTTCAAGGAGAAGGGCTGGGGGGAGCCGAAGACCTGGGACGACTTCCTCGCCATCTGCAGGGACGCCAAGTCCGAGGGCATCGGCGGTCTCGCGCACCAGGGCAAGTACCCCTACTACATCAACGTCGCCATCATGGACCTGATCGCCAAGAAGGGCGGCCTGGACGCCATGAAGGCGATCGACAACCTCGACCCGAAGGCGTTCGTCGGCTCCGACGCGGCCCAGGCCGCCGTCGAGGCCATCTACGAAGTCGTCGAAAAGGGTTACCTGATGCCCGGCACGAACGGGTTGGAGCACACCGAGGCGCAGACCCGGTGGAACCAGTACAAGGCCGCGTTCATCACCAGCGGTTCCTGGCTGGAGAACGAACAGCTGAAGCAGACACCGTCCGACTTCGACATGAAGTTCCTGCCCATGCCGCTGCTGCCGGACAGTGTCATGCCGTTCGAGGCGATCCGGGCCGGCTCCGGTGAGCCGTTCATCATCCCGGCCAAGGCGAAGAACCTGCCGGCGGCCAAGGAGTTCATGCGGATGATGCTGTCGCGGGAGTGGTCGACGCTGTTCGCCAGGGAGGCGAACTCGCTGACCATCCTGCAGGACGGTGTCGACCCCAGTGTCCAGCTGCGGCCCGGTACGCAGTCCACGGTCGAGGCGTCGAAGGCGGCGGGGGACAACACGTTCCGGTTCCTGTACACCGAGTGGTACAGCGAGATGGACACCGCGATTCAGAACGCGTCCAACGAGCTGATGGCGCAGCGGATTCAGCCGAAGGAGTGGTTGAAGCGGGCGCAGGCTGCGGTGGACAAGGCGGCGAAGGACCCGGCGTCCAAGAAAAACCGGCGCGAGTAGATTCCCGGAGCGCCGTAGGGGTGCGATGGATTGCGGGGTGCGGGGCCGTGTGTGGCTTGTCGCGCAGTTCCCGCACCCCTGAGGGCGTTGCGGTGACCGTCGGGAATGAGACCAGGGGCAGGAAACGCCAATGCGCAAAGGGCAGTACCGGTTCGTCGCGGGGTTTCTCTTCGTTCCCGTGGCGCTTTATCTGACGTTCGTGATCTGGCCGTACATCCAGACGTTCGGGTACTCCCTGACCGACTGGAAGGGGCAGTCGCAGACCTTCAACTTCGTCGGGCTGGACAACTACAAGGCGTTGCTCCAGGACGACATCTTCATGAGCGCCATCTGGCACAACATTCTGTTCCTGGTGTTCATTCCGGTGATCACCATTCTGCTCGCGCTGTTCTTCGCCTTCATGCTGAACGCGGGCGGGCGCAGCCGGGCCGGTGGGGTCTCGGGCGTGGCCGGGTCCAAGTTCTACAAGGTGGTGTACTTCTTCCCGCAGGTGCTGTCGCTGGCCATTCTCGCGGTGCTGTTCGGCGCCGTGTACCGCAGTGACAGCGGCGGCATGCTCAACGGGCTTCTGGTGAAGCTGGGGCTGGTCGACGCGAACCGTCCCGTCGAGTGGCTCAACGAACCGGACGTCGTGCTGTGGGCGCTGATCCTGGTCGTGGTCTGGCACGGGGTCGGGTTCTATCTGGTCCTGTTCTCCGCCGCGATGCAGTCCATCCCGCGGGACATCTACGAGGCCGCGCTCATCGACGGTGCCGGGCGGGCCCAGTCCTTCTTCCGCATCACACTGCCGTTGCTGTGGGACTCCGTGCAGACCGCGTGGGTCTACCTGGGCATCGTCGCGATGGACATGTTCATCCTGGTGTCCACCATGACCTCGGGCGAGTTCGGCGGTGGACCGGACCACGCCAGCGAGGTCATGTCGACCGTGATGATGCGCAACTTCCTGATCTACGGGAAGAGCGGCTACGCCTGCGCCATGGGCGTGGTCATGCTGCTTCTCACCCTGATCCTGTCCGTGGTCATGCTGCGCGCCACCCGCCGCGAGCGCGTCGAGTTCTGAGCGGGAGTGACGACGATGAGCGCACCCATCAAGGAGACCGCCCCGACCTCCGTCGAGAAGTCCGGGTACCGGCCTCCGGCCCGGGCGGGAGAGCGGCGGGGCGAGGGCGTGGTGCTGAACGCGTTCTCGCACGGGTTTCTGGCCCTCTGGGCCCTGATGATCGTCCTGCCGCTGCTGTGGCTGGTCCTCAGTTCCTTCAAGACCGACGCGCAGATCGCGGGCTCGGCCTTCGGCTGGCCGCAGAACTGGTCCTTCGACGTGTTCACGCGCGCGTGGGAGAAGGGCATCGGCGACTACTTCCTCAACACGGTCGTGGTGCTCGCCTTCTCGGTGCCGCTCACCATGCTGTTCGGCTCGATGGCCGCGTATGTGCTGGCGCGCTACCAGTTCTGGGGCAACCGGCTGCTGTACTACTTCTTCGTGGCCGGCGCGATGTTCCCCGTGTTCCTGGCCCTGGTCCCGCTGTTCTTCATGGTGAAACGGCTGGACATGCTCAACACGTACCAGGGACTGATCCTGGTGTACGTCGCCTACTCGATGCCGTTCACCGTGTTCTTCATGCACGCCTTCTTCCGGACCCTGCCGACGGCGGTGTTCGAGGCGGCGATCCTGGACGGGGCCTCGCACACCCGGACCTTCTTCCAGGTCATGCTGCCGATGGCCAAGCCCGGCCTGATCAGCGTGGGGATCTTCAACACGCTCGGGCAGTGGAACCAGTTCATCCTGCCCACGGTCCTCATGCAGCCGCAGAGCGGTGACGATCCCGAGCGCTATGTCCTCACCCAGGGGCTGATCCAGCTCGAACAGCAGCAGGGCTACGCATCCGACCTGCCCGTGCTCTTCGCAGGTGTGACCATCGCGATGATCCCGATGCTGGTCGTGTACCTGTCCTTCCAGCGCCAGGTGCAGGCGGGGCTGACCTCGGCGACGCTGAAGTAAGGGGAGTAGCGCTCGGTAACCGAATGCACGCACACCGCTTCCTCGTCCGGGAGCGGTGTGCGTGCTGTGCCCGCCACCCCTGAAACAGTTCAACCTCTTGACGGGAGGCACCCCGTACGGCTCAGCTTAGAGTTCACTAGTTGGACATAGACGGGGCCTCGTCGAAGCGGTCCCGCGCGCAGGAGGTCGTCGTGGAGACTCCGGGGTCGCAGTCGTCGCTGCACCGAGCCAACCTGGAGCGGGTGGTCCGAGCCGTACGGCTGGCCGGATCCCTGACCCAGGCGGAGATCGCAAGGACGACCGGTCTGTCCGCGGCGACGGTCTCCAATATCGTCCGTGAGCTCAAGGAGGGCGGAACGGTCGAGGTCACGCCCACGTCGGCGGGTGGCCGCCGGGCCCGCAGCGTCTCACTCAGCGGCGACGCGGGCATCGTGATCGGCGTCGACTTCGGGCACACCCATCTGCGCGTCGCGGTCGGGAACCTCGCCCACCAGGTGCTGGCCGAGGAGTCCGAGCCGCTGGACGTCGACGCCTCCGCCGCGCAGGGCTTCGACCGGGCCGAAGAGCTGGTCAACCGGCTGATCGCGGCGACCGGGGTGGACCGGGCCAAGATCGCCGGGGTGGGCCTCGGCGTGCCCGGGCCGATCGACGTGGAGTCCGGGACGCTGGGCTCGACCGCCATCCTGCCCGGCTGGACCGGCGCCCGGCCCGCCGAGGAGCTGCGGGGGCGGCTCGGCGTACCGGTGCACGTGGACAACGACGCCAACCTCGGCGCCCTCGGCGAGCTGGTGTGGGGCAGCGGCAAGGGCGTGCGGGACCTGGCGTACATCAAGGTCGCCAGCGGTGTCGGCGCGGGCCTGGTGATCGACGGGAAGATCTACCGAGGCCCCGGCGGCACAGCCGGGGAAATCGGACATATCACACTCGATGAATCCGGCCCCGTCTGTCGTTGCGGAAACCGGGGCTGCCTGGAGACCTTCGCGGCCGCCCGCTATGTGCTGCCGCTGCTCCAGCCCAGCCACGGCAACGACCTGACCATGGAGGGCGTCGTACGGCTGGCGCGGGACGGTGACCCGGGCTGCCGTCGGGTGATCGCCGACGTCGGCCGCCACATCGGCAGTGGAGTCGCCAACCTGTGCAATCTGCTGAACCCGAGCCGAGTGGTCCTGGGCGGTGATCTCGCCGAGGCCGGTGAGCTGGTGCTCGGGCCGATCAGGGAGTCCGTCGGCCGCTACGCCATCCCTAGCGCCGCGCGCCAACTGTCCGTTCTCCCCGGGGCACTTGGCGGCCGTGCGGAGGTGCTCGGAGCGCTCGCCCTCGCCCTCAGCGAGATGGGCGATTCAACACTTTTGGACGGAAGTGCCGCCGGGGCGCTCCCGGCCGCCGCACCTGCCTTCACTTAGAGAACGGATGGCACCGTTGCCAACCCGTTAAGGATTTACTTCTTGACGTCGCACGTGTGGCCGAGTTGACTTCCAGCCACCTCGGCCGCAACGACGCGGCCTCGTCAGGGAGGTTATGAAGTGAACACGCGTATGCGTCGTGCTGCCGTTGCCATCGCCGCCGGTGCGATGGCCGTCTCGCTCGCCGCCTGTGGCAGCGCTGAGGAAGCGGGCGGCGACAACGCCGCCACCGGCTCCCCCGCCAAGGGCGACAACATCAAGGTCGGCCTGCTCCTTCCGGAGAACAAGACCGCGCGTTACGAGAAGTTCGACCGGCCGCTGATCGAGAAGAAGATCAAGGAGCTGACGAACAACAAGGCGGAGATCCAGTACAACAACGCCCGCCAGGACGCCAACCTGCAGGCGCAGCAGGTCGACACGATGATCACCAACAAGGTGGACGTGCTGATCCTGGACGCCGTGGACGCCAAGGCGATCAAGAACTCCGTGCAGAAGGCCGCGGACGCCGGCATCAAGGTCGTCGCCTACGACCGCCTGGCCGAGGGCCCGATCAGCGCCTACACCTCGTTCGACAACGAGGAGGTCGGCCGGACCCAGGGTGAGGCCCTGCTGAAGGCCCTGGGCGACAAGGCCAAGGACAGCCAGATCGTCATGATGAACGGCTCGGTCACCGACCCGAACGCCGCCCAGTTCAAGAAGGGCGCGCACTCCGTCCTCGACGGCAAGGTGAAGATCGGCCGCGAGTTCGACACCAAGGAGTGGTCGCCGGACAACGCCAACGCCAACATGGAGTCGGCGATCTCGGCGCTCGGCAAGGACAACATCGACGGCGTGTACTCCGCCAACGACGGCATGGCGGGCGGCATCATCACCGCCCTGAAGGCCGCCGGCATCGCCGACATCCCGGTCACCGGCCAGGACGCCGAGCTCGCCGCCGTGCAGCGCATCATCACCGACCAGCAGTACATGAGCGTCTACAAGTCCTACCCGCAGGAGGCCGAGGTCGCCGCCGAGATGGCGGTCGCCCTGGCCAAGGGTGAGGACCTGAGCGCCATCGCCAAGGACAAGGTCTCCAGCGCCAGCGCCAAGGACGTCCCGTCGGTCCTGGTCCCGGTCGTCTCCCTGACGAAGGACAACATCAACGACACCGTGATCAAGGACGGCATCTACACCGCCGACGAGATCTGCACCGGCAGCTACAAGTCGGCCTGCGACAAGCTCGGCATCGGCGCCTGAGACGGCCTCAGTCGCGCTCACCGTACGGGAACCCGTCACTGAGTTCCCGTACGGACGGCCGTACCCGAAGGCTCCGCCGGCGCCCCGCGTCACACAGCCCCGCAAGCTCGTCCCGGGGCGCCGGACGGAACATCCCCGCGGGTATCCCCCGCCCCCCACGCGGGTATCCCCCGCCCACCCACGCGGGGGTTCCCCGCCCACCCACCCAGCCTTTCTGCACAACCTCCCGCCGGGTCAGGCGGCGAAGGAGATGGTTCACGTGTCCGCTACGCCCGTGCTGGCGTTGCGCGGGGTCTCCAAGCGGTTCGGTGCCGTTCAGGCACTCACCGACGTAGAGCTTGAGATCCACGCCGGTGAGGTGGTCGCCCTGGTCGGCGACAACGGCGCCGGAAAGTCCACGCTGGTCAAGACGATCGCCGGCGTGCACCCCATCGATGAGGGCGTCATCGAATGGGAAGGCAAGGCCGTATCGATCAACAGGCCGCACGACGCCCAGGCCCTGGGCATCGCGACCGTCTACCAGGACCTCGCGCTGTGCGACAACATCGACGTCGTCGGAAACCTGTTCCTCGGCCGTGAGCTGAGGAAGTGGGGCGTCCTCGACGAGGTCGAGATGGAGCGCCGCTCGCGCGAGCTGCTGCAGACGCTGTCGATCCGCATCCCCAGCGTGCGCATCCCGATCGCCTCGCTCTCCGGCGGTCAGCGCCAGACCGTGGCCATCGCGCGCTCGATGCTCGGCGAGCCCAAGCTCGTCATCCTCGACGAGCCGACCGCCGCCCTCGGCGTCGAGCAGACCGCCCAGGTCCTCGACCTGGTGGAGCGGCTGCGCGAGCGCAACCACGCGGTCATTCTCATCAGCCACAACATGGCCGACGTCAAGGCCGTCGCCGACAAGGTGGCGGTGCTGCGCCTCGGCCGCAACAACGGCGTCTTCGAGGTCAAGACGACCTCGCAGGAGGAGATCATCTCCGCCATCACCGGCGCCACCGACAACGCCGTGACCCGCCGTGCGGCGCGCACGACCGGGGAGGTTTCCAAGTGAGCATCGACAAGACCTCCACGCCCGCGGCGGACGAACACGCCGTCGAGAACCCCGAGGCGGCCGCCGCCGCGGTGACCGCCGTCGACCCCCGGCTGCTGGTGCGCGAGCAGGGCCTCGCGGGCTACCTCGGTGAGTTCAAGCGCAAGATGAAGGCGGGTGAGCTGGGCTCCATCCCGGTCGTCATCGGCCTGATCGTCATCTGCGTCGTCTTCCAGAGCCTGAACTCCGCGTTCCTGTCCGCCCAGAACATCAGCGACATCACCGTCACGATGGTCGGTACGGGCATGATCTCGGTCGGCATCGTCTTCGTGCTGCTGCTCGGCGAGATCGACCTGTCCGTCGGCTCCGTCAGCGGCGCGTCCAGCGCGATCGCGGCCGTGCTCGCGGTGAACCAGGGCTGGCCCGAGTGGGTGGCGGTGCTCTTCGCCGTCGGCGCGGGCGCCCTCATCGGCGCGGCGCACGGCTTCTTCTTCGCCGTCCTCGGCGCCCCGGCGTTCGCCGTCACGCTGGCCGGTCTGCTGTTCTGGCTTGGCTTCATGCTCCAGACGCTGGGCGAGAACGGCACGATCAACCTCGACAGCGACGGGTTCATCGGCAAGCTGACGACGTACTTCTTCACGGACATCGCCGCCGCGTACGGCCTGGCGGCCGTGGTGACCACGGTCTTCTTCATCACCTCCTTCCTCGGCAACCGGCGTCGCGAGGCGGCGGGCGTTCCGTCGCGGCCGCTGAGCGACACGCTGCTGCGGACGGGGCTGCTCGCGGTGATCTCCTTCGCCGCGGCGTTCATGTACAACCAGTACAAGGGTCTGCCGCTGGCGACCGTCATCTTCCTGGTGTTCCTGGTGGGCACGGACTTCGTGCTGCGCCGGACCTCGTACGGCCGCAAGGTCTTCGCGCTCGGCGGCAGTGTCGAGGCGTCGCGGCGTGCGGGTATCAACGTCACGGCGGTACGGATCTCCGTGTTCGCGATCTCCGGTGGGTTCGCGGCGATCGGTGGTCTGTTCCTGGCGTCGAAGATCGCGTCCGCGAACCAGAGTGCGGGCACGGGTGACCTGCTGATGAACGCGATCGCGGCGGCGGTGATCGGTGGTACGTCGCTGTTCGGTGGGCGGGGGCGTACATGGAACGCGCTGCTCGGTGTGCTGGTGATCGTCTCGATCCAGTACGGGCTTCAGCTGGAGTCCATCGCCGAGCCGGTGAAGTACATGATCACCGCGGGTGTGCTGTTGACCACGGTGGTCATCGACTCGATCACCCGCAAGACCCAGAAGACGGCGGGTCGAGCGTAGGGGCCGCGCCCCTGCAGGGCGTTGTCGTGCCCGGTGCCTCATGGGTGCCGGGCACCGTCGTGTCGTAGGTTGGCGGAACATTAGACTCGACGAGCCCGGCAACAGCTCGAACAGCTCTACTGCAAGGAGGCACGGGTGCCGCTGCTGACCCGCATCAGGGGACCGCGCGATCTGGACCGGCTCAGCCTGGAAGAGCTGGACCAGCTGGCGGAGGAGATCCGGACCTTCCTCGTCGAGGCCGTCTCCAAGACCGGCGGCCACCTCGGCCCCAACCTCGGGGTGGTCGAGCTGACCATCGCCCTGCACCGGGTGTTCGACTCGCCGAAGGACAAGGTGCTGTGGGACACCGGCCACCAGGCCTACGTCCACAAGCTGCTCACCGGCCGTCAGGACTTCTCCCGGCTGAAGATGAAGGGCGGCCTGTCCGGCTACCCCTCGCAGGCCGAGTCCGAGCACGACGTCATCGAGAACAGCCACGCCTCCACCGTCCTCGGCTGGGCCGACGGCCTCGCGAAAGCCAACCAGCTGCGCCAACGCGACGACCACGTGGTCGCCGTGATCGGTGACGGCGCGCTCACCGGCGGTATGGCCTGGGAGGCGCTGAACAACATCGCCGACGCCAAGGACCGCCCGCTCGTCATCGTCGTCAACGACAACGAGCGGTCGTACGCGCCGACCATCGGCGGTCTCGCCAACCACCTCGCGACGCTGCGGACGACCGACGGCTACGAGCGGTTCCTCGCCCGCACCAAGGAGGTCCTGGAGCGCACCCCGGTCGTCGGCCGACCGCTGTACGACACCCTGCACGGCGCCAAGAAGGGGCTGAAGGACTTCATCGCGCCGCAGGGCATGTTCGAGGACCTCGGCCTGAAGTACGTCGGCCCGATCGACGGCCACGACATCGAGGCGCTGGAGTCCGCGCTGGCCCGCGCCAAGCGGTTCGGCGGCCCGGTGATCGTGCACTGCCTCACCGAGAAGGGCCGCGGCTACCAGCCCGCCCTCCAGGACGAGGCCGACCGCTTCCACGCCGTCGGCAAGATCCACCCCGACACGGGCCTGCCGATCGCCTCCTCCGGCGCCGACTGGACCTCCGTCTTCGGCGACGAGATGGTCAAGCTCGGCAAGGAGCGCGAGGACATCGTCGCCATCACCGCCGCGATGCTCCAGCCGGTCGGCCTGGACCGGTTCGCCAAGATCTTCCCGGAGCGGGTGTACGACGTCGGCATCGCCGAGCAGCACGGCGCCGTCTCCGCGGCGGGCCTGGCCACCGGCGGACTGCACCCCGTCTTCGCCGTGTACGCCACCTTCCTCAACCGCGCTTTCGACCAGGTCCTGATGGACGTCGCCCTGCACAAGTGCGGCGTCACCTTCGTGCTGGACCGGGCCGGCATCACCGGCACCGACGGCGCCTCCCACAACGGCATGTGGGACATGTCGATCCTTCAGGTCGTCCCGGGCCTCCGGCTCGCCGCCCCGCGTGACGCCGAGCAGGTGCGCGCCCAGCTGCGCGAGGCCGTCGACGTCGACGACGCGCCGACCGTGGTGCGCTTCTCCAAGGGCGCCGTCGGTCCCGCCGTACCCGCCGTGGGCCGGATCGGCGGCATGGACGTGCTGCGCGAGCCCGGCACCACCACCCCGGACGTGCTGCTCGTCTCGGTGGGCGCCCTCGCGCCGATGTGCCTGGAGATCGCCTCCCTCCTCGACAAGCAGGGCATCTCCACCACCGTCGTCGACCCGCGCTGGGTCAAGCCCGTCGACGAGGCCATGGCCCCGCTCGCCGAGCGGCACCGCGTGGTCGTCACCGTCGAGGACAACTCCCGCGTCGGCGGCGTCGGATCGACCATCGCCCAGGCCCTGCGGGACGCGGGCGTCGACGTACCGCTGCGCGACTTCGGCATCCCGCCGCGCTTCCTCGACCACGCCTCCCGCGCGGAGGTCATGGCGGAGATCGGGCTGACCGCCCCGGACATCGCCCGCCAGGTCACCGGCCTGGTCTCCCGGCTCGACGGGCGGTACGAGCGGACCGCCGCCGACGAGATCGAGGCCGCGCGCGACTGACTCCCGCACGGGACCGAAGGCCTCTGAATGGGCCGGTTCCACCACTGCGAAGGGTGGTGGAACCGGCCCGTTCGCGTGAGACGGCTCGCGTCGGGGCATACGCACTACGCCCCCTCTCGATCATGTCGAGGACGACAAGCGTGGGAGGTACGCCGTGAGCAGTACCCTTTTCCGGACGAAGAAGGTCGAGCAGTCCATCCTCGACACCGAGGAGCCAGAGCACGCGCTCAAGAAATCCCTGTCCGCCCTGGACCTGACGGTCTTCGGCGTCGGTGTGATCATCGGCACCGGTATCTTCGTCCTCACCGGCGCGGTCGCGAGGAACAACGCCGGACCGGCCGTCGCGCTGGCCTTCGTCGTGGCCGGCGTCGTCTGCGCCCTCGCCGCGCTCTGCTACGCCGAGTTCGCCTCCACCGTCCCGGTGGCCGGCTCCGCGTACACCTTCTCGTACGCGTCCCTGGGTGAACTGCCCGCCTGGATCATCGGCTGGGACCTCGTCCTGGAGTTCGCGCTCGGCACGGCGGTGGTCGCCGTCGGCTGGTCGGGCTACGTCGCCTCGCTGATGGCGAACGCGGGCTGGCACATGCCCGAGGCGCTCGGCACCCGGGAGGGTGCCGACGGTTTCGGATTCGACATCCTCGCCGCCGCCCTGGTGTTGGTGCTCACCGGCATCCTCGTACTCGGTATGAAGGTTTCCGCGCGGGTCACCTCCATCGTGGTCGCCGTCAAGGTGACCGTCGTCCTCGTCGTGATCATCGCCGGTTCCTTCTTCATCACGGGCAGCAACTACGACCCGTTCATCCCCGAGCCGCAGCCCGTGGAGGCGGGCCAGACGCTGGACTCGCCGCTCATCCAGCTGATGTTCGGCTGGGCGCCGTCCAACTTCGGTGTGATGGGCATCTTCACCGCCGCCTCGGTGGTCTTCTTCGCCTTCATCGGCTTCGACATCGTCGCCACCGCCGCCGAGGAGACCAGGAACCCGCAGCGCGACATGCCCCGCGGCATCCTCGGCTCCCTGTTCATCTGCACCGCGCTGTACGTGGCGGTGTCGATCGTCGTCACCGGGATGCAGCACTACAGCGAGCTGTCCGTGGACGCCCCGCTCGCCGACGCGTTCAAGGCCACCGGACACCCCTGGTACGCGGGCTTCATCAGCTTCGGTGCCGCCGTCGGCCTGACCACGGTCTGCATGATCCTCCTCCTCGGCCAGACCCGTGTCTTCTTCGCGATGAGCCGCGACGGCCTGCTGCCGCGCTTCTTCTCCCGTGTCCACCCGCGGTTCAAGACCCCGCACCGGCCGACGATCCTGCTCGGCGTGCTCATCGCGATCCTCGCGGGCTTCACACCCCTTCAGGAACTCGCCGCGCTGGTGAACATCGGCACCCTGTTCGCCTTCGTGGTCGTCGCGATCAGCGTGATCATCCTCCGCAGGACCCGCCCCGACCTGCACCGCGCCTTCCGCACCCCCTGGGTGCCCGTACTCCCGATCGTGTCCGTGCTGGCCTCGCTGTGGCTGATGCTGAACCTGCCCTCCGAGACCTGGATCCGCTTCGCCATCTGGATGGCGGCCGGTGTCGTCCTCTACTTCCTGTACGGCCGCTCCCACAGCCGCCTCGCCCGCCATCGGGAGACCGCGGTCGAGGACGTCATGAAGCCCGAACGCGGCGACGAAGCGTGAGTATCCCGTTCTGAACACCCGGCCTCGTATGTCCTGTTTCAGTCAGACATGCGAGGCCGGATAGCGTACGGCCCATGCGCGCCGAGCCCCTCGCACCGCCACGCTCCGTAGCCGCACCGCGGGTGGCGCACCGCTACTGGACCCGGCTGCTGCCGCTGCTGGCCGCGCTGGCCTGCCTGACCCGCGTTCCCTCCTTCGTGCGGCCGCTGTGGAACCCCGACGAGGGCTATCTCGCCGTACAGGCCCGGATGCTGGCGCACGGCGGAGAGCTGTACGAGACGGTCGTGGACCGCAAGCCGCCGCTGGTGCCGTGGCTGTACGAGGGGGCGTTCGCGCTCGCCGGGTCCGAGTCGCTCGCGCCGGTGCGGGCGCTGGCGGTGCTCGCACAGCTGCTCACCGCCGTCCTGCTCGCCTCGTTCGCGCGGCGCAGGTGGGGCGATGGCGCGGGCCGTACCGCCGGGGTGCTGTACCTGCTGGTGTCCGTCGGGCTCAACCCGGAGGACGCGCAGGCCGCGGGCTTCGAGGTGTTCATGCTGCCCTGCACGGCCGCCGCGATGTGGTGCGCGGACCGGTGCCGGTGGGGCGCGGCGGGCGCAGCCGTCGCCGGGGCCTTCCTCGCCAAGCAGACCGGGGCGGCCGTACTGCTGCCGGTGATCTGGCTGTACGTCCGTACGGGCGGAGGCTCGCGGGGTGGGCTGCTGTGGCTCGCGGCCGGGGTCGTCGTGCCGGTGCTGTGCGCGGCCCTGGTCACCGATCCTGCGGGCTTTGTGTTCTGGACGGTGACCGGATCGAGGGCGTACGCCTCCTTCACCGGCTCCGAACTGCACGTCCTGGCCCGCGGACTGGCCAACACCGCGATCCTGGCCGTCGGGTGCTCGGGGCTGCTGCCGCCGCTGGTACGGGCGCTGCGGGTGGCCCGCACCGGGGCGGGGGAACTGTGGCTGTGGCTGGCCGCGTCCGCCGGGGCGGTGCTGGCCGGGTTCCACTTCTTCGGCCACTACTACCTGCAACTCCTGCCGCCGCTCGCCCTGTTGGCGACGGCCGCCCTGCAGATCCTGCCCCGCGACCGCCTGGTGACCGCCGTTGTCACCTCGGTCTGCTGCTGCGGCCTCTTCCTCGCCTGGGGCCTGCTCGCCCCACGCCCCGAACTGGCCCACGTCCAGCGCCTCGCGGAGGCCACCGCCCGCCGCACCGATCCCGGCGACCGTGTCCTCGTCTGGGGCATGCACCCGGAGACGTACTGGCTCGCCGACCGCACCCCCGCCAGCCGCTACCTCACCGCCGGTCTCCTCACCAACTACAGCGGCGGCCGCGACGGCCCCCAGGTCGGCGAGAAGTACGGCGTGGAGGGCGCCTGGCCGACCTTCCGCGCGGAACTCGCCGCCCACGCCCCGGCCCTGATCGTGGACGACTCCCGGGGCAGGCCGTACGCGCCGGAGCGGGTGCCGAGTCTGCGGAAGGTGCTGGTGGCGGGGTACGAGGAGGTGGGGGAGGTGGAGGGAGCGGTGTTGTACGCCCGGGTGGGGGTCGAGGGGCGGCCGTAGGGCCCCGCCCTAACGGTTCACCGTCCGTGGTCCCGCCACCTCCGCGCCCAGTGCCGTCACCCGGCGCCTGAGTTCGCGGTCGGCCGTGACGACCAGGCAGGGACGGTCACCGGCCTCGGTGACCAGCTCGACCATGCGGTCGTCGCCGCTGCCCGGTGCCGCGTCCACGCGTACGCCCGGCACGGACTCCACTGCACGGGCCGCGCCCTCCACCACGAGCACGATGTCCACGGGCCCCGCGTGACCGGGCACGCCGTCCGCCGCCAGCCGGTCGCGCAGGCGTTCGGCCGCGCCGTGCCGGTCGCGCCACCAGCCGTCGGGTACCGAGCCGACCACGTTGGCGGCGTCCACGATGACCAGGAGCGGGGCAGTCATGACACCCAGGGTCGCACGAGCCGCCGAGGGGGAACCCGGGGGGATGCCCGATTAAAGTAGGAGCGTGTCAATGGTCCCTGCGGTGAACGGCGACTGGCTGATACGAGGCCGGGACGGGCGGCTCAGTGCCTACGCCCCGAGCGGCGAGGCCATCCATTGCCGGGCCGAGCGCCGACCGGGCGGCGCCTGGCTGCCGTCCCGCAAGGCGGGCGGCGAGCAGCGGCTGCTGCCCGGTCTCGCGGTCGGTCAGGGAGCCGACGGTTACGCGCACCTGGTCGCCTGGCGGCCCACCCCGGGCGGTGAGGCGGGCCTCGTGCACTCCACGCACTTCCGCCCGCATCTGGCCCCGCTGGACTGGCTTCCGATCGGCCACCCCAACAAGAAGGGCGAGCGGACCGGGATGCCCGCCGTGGCCGTGGACGCCGAGGGGCGCGCCTACGTCTTCGTACGCAACCGCGGCAGGGGCGTGCAGACCATCAACCAGAAGGAGCGCGGCGGCTGGAACGGCTGGCACGACCTGAGGGGCTCCAGGGTGGACGAGGAACTCGTCGCCGTCACGGGGGAGTCGGGCCGGGTCGAGGTGTACGCCACCAACCCGGACGGCATCCTGCGCTGGTGCCAGCAGGAGCCCGGCGCGCGCCCGGTCGCCGCCGACCCGCTGCCGGTGCGGGTGGCGCCGGGTTCGCTGAGTGCGCTGCCCACCTCGAAGGAGTACACGACGCTGTTCTTCGCGGACCCCGAGGGCACGCTGTACGCCTGGCGTCCCGGCGGTGACCCGATCGCGCTGATCGCCGCGGCCGGACCCGGGCCGGTGGCGGTCCAGCGCTGTGTGCTGGACGGTCACGACTGCACGCTGCTCGCCCAGCGTTCGTCCTCCGGGCGGGTGGCCTTCGCGGCGTATCCGACTGAGCAGGAGTCGGCGGGCCTGTGGTGGACCGAGTCCGGGCCCCAGCTGCCGGTGGGCTCGCGGGTCGCGCTGGCGGAGGACGCCGAGGGCCGCGTCGTCGCCGCGACGGCCACACCGGACGGCCACCTGCGCCTGTCCCGACAGAAGGACGAGCCGGGGCTGGCGCTGACGGCCTGGCAGGTGGTCTGAGGGCGGCCAGTGAGCGATGATCACCCCGTACGCCCGGGATCGGACGTACTTTCGATACGAACAGGGGAGGAACGCATGCCACTGGCACGCAGATTGTTCTTGGGGGGCTTCACGGCGGGGGCGGTGACCGTCGCCGTCAGCGGGACGGAAGCGGTGGCGGTCGGCGAGTACACGGACTACACGGCTCCGGCCAACTTCCTCAGCACCTCGTCGACGGCCCACACCGTCACCATCAACCAGAAGGCGACGTCGGGTGAGGCGGTGGCACTGAACGTGACCTCGGCCAACCCGGACACCTCGGCCATGTACCTGAGTGGCAGGGAGACCGGCCGCGGAACGCTGAAGATCTCCCACAACGGGTACGCCGACGGCTCCGACGCGAACGCCTCCGCGCTGTCGATCGACCTCAAGGTCAGCGGTACCGCCTCTCAGGGCATCTACCTGACCGCGACCGACGGCCCGACCAAGGGCGCCCTGCTGGTCCTGCGGAACAACGACGGCCTGGACGACTTCGTGGTCAAGGGCACCGGCCGCACCGGCATCGGCATCGCGCGTGGCGCCACGCCGCAGTCGCAGCTGCACGTGGTGCAGTCGGCCGGCGCCCCGTCCGCCCTCCTCGCCGAGGGCGCGGTGCGGCTCGCGGACGTCGACTCGGCCCCGACCAACGCGCCCGCCTCGGCCGGCGGCGGCTCCCTGTACGCCCAGAACGGCGCCCTGTACTGGAAGGGCGGCAACGGCACCGTCACCCAGGTCGCCTCGGCGTAAAGGGCGTTGAGATGCAACTGACCCCCGAAGAACTCGTCGCCGAGTTCCACGACGCCGTCATGGAGCTGTACTTCGCCCGCAAGCGCATCGCCGCCCTGGAAGCGGAGAACGCCGAGCTGAGGGCCAGGCTGGAAGCCGCCGCACAGACCGACGCATGACAGAGGGCCTCCGCCGTGGTGGAGGCCCTCTGTCGTATCAAGTCGTATCAAGCGGTTACGCCGGGACGCTCGCGACCCCCGCCGGAAGGAACCGCTTCCCGTTCACCCGCTCGGAGACGCCCTCGCGGTCCAGGTACGGCGTGATGCCGCCCAGGTGGAAGGGCCAGCCGGCGCCGGTGATCAGGCACAGGTCGATGTCCTGCGCCTCGGCGACGACACCCTCGTCGAGCATCAGCCCGATCTCCTGCGCCACCGCGTCCAGTACCCGCGCCCGCACCTGCTCCTCGGTGAGCACGGTGTCGCCCTGCTTCAGCAGCGCGGCGACCTCCGGGTCCAGCTCGGGCTTGCCGCTGTCGTAGACGTAGAAGCCGCGCTTGCCCGCCTCGACGACCGCCTTGAGGTTCGGGGAGACCGTGAAGCGGTCCGGGAACGCCTTGTTGAGCGTCTCGGAGACGTGCAGCCCGATCGCCGGGCCGACCAGCTCCAGCAGCACCAGCGGCGACATCGGCAGGCCCAGCGGCTCGACCGCCTTCTCCGCCACGGGCACCGGCGTGCCCTCGTCGATGACGTTCTGGATCTCGCCCATGAAGCGGGTCAGGATGCGGTTCACGACGAACGCCGGGGCGTCCTTGACCAGCACCGCGGTCTTCTTCAGCTTCTTGGCCACCGCGAAGGCGGTCGCGAGCGAGGCGTCGTCGGTCTTCTCGCCGCGGACGATCTCCAGCAGCGGCAGCACCGCGACGGGGTTGAAGAAGTGGAAGCCCACGACCCGCTCGGGGTTCTTCAGCTTCGACGCCATCTCCGTCACGGAGAGGGACGAGGTGTTGGTGGCGAGGATCGCGTGCGCCGGGGCGACCGCCTCGACCTCCGCGAACACCTGCTGCTTGACACCCATCTCCTCGAACACGGCCTCGATGACGAAGTCCGCGTCCGCGAAGCCCTCGGCCTTGTCCAGGACACCGGTCACCAGCGCCTTGAGGCGGTTGGCCTTGTCCTGGTTGATCCGGCCCTTGCCGAGCAGCTTGTCGATCTCGGCGTGGACGTAGCCGACACCCTTGTCGATGCGCTCCTGGTCGATGTCCGTGAGGACGACCGGGACCTCCAGGCGGCGCAGGAAGAGCAGCGCGAGCTGAGAGGCCATCAGACCGGCGCCGACGACACCGACCTTGGTGACCGGGCGCGCCAGGTTCTTGTCCGGGGCGCCCGCCGGGCGCTTGCCGCGCTTCTGCACCAGGTTGAACGCGTAGATGCCGGCGCGCAGTTCGCCACCCATGATCAGGTCGGCGAGCGCCTTGTCCTCGGCGTCGTAACCCTGCTGGAGGTCGCCGTTCTTGGCGGCGGCGACGATGTCCAGGGCGCGGTAGGCGGCCGGGGCGGCGCCGTGCACCTTGGAGTCGGCGAAGGCGCGGCCGCGCTCGACGGCCTGGTCCCAGGCCTCACCGCGGTCGATCACCGGGCGGTCGACCTGGATCTCGCCCTTGAGGACGGACGCCGTCCAGATGAGCGACTGCTCCAGGAAGTCGGCGCCCTCGAAGAGGGCGTCGGCGATGCCCAGTTCGTAGACCTGCCGGCCCTTGAGCTGCTTGTTCTGGTTGAGGCTGTTCTCGATGATCACCGAGACGGCCTTGTCGGCGCCGATCAGGTTCGGCAGCAGGGTGCAGCCGCCCCAGCCGGGGACCAGGCCGAGGAAGACCTCGGGGAGGGAGAACGCCGGGACGGCCGCGGACACCGTGCGGTAGGTGCAGTGCAGGCCGACCTCGACGCCGCCGCCCATCGCGGCGCCGTTGTAGTACGCGAACGTCGGAACGGCGAGGCCCGCGAGGCGCTTGAAGACATCGTGGCCGCCCTTGCCGATGGCGTAGGCGTGGTCCCACTCCTTCAGCAGCTCGACACCCTTGAGGTCGGCGCCGACGGCGAAGATGAACGGCTTGCCGGTGATGCCGACGCCGACGATGTCGCCGTCCGCGGCCTCCTTCTCGACCTGGTCGAGGGCGGTGTTGAGGTTCGCCAGCGACTGCGGGCCGAAGGTGGTCGGCTTGGTGTGGTCCAGGCCGTTGTCCAGCGTGATCAGGGCGAATCGCCCGGCGCCGAACGGCAGGTCGAAGTGGCGTACGTGCGCCTGGGTGACGACCTCGTCCGGGAACAGCTCGGCCGCGCCCTTCAGGAGCTCAGCGGTGGTGCTCACTTGTTGCCTCCGTCGAAGTGCGGGTTCTCCCAGATGACCGTCGCGCCCATGCCGAAGCCGACGCACATGGTGGTCACGCCGTAGCGGACCTGAGGCTGCTCCTCGAACTGGCGGGCGAGCTGCGTCATGAGACGCACACCCGACGAGGCGAGCGGGTGACCGAACGCGATGGCGCCGCCGTACTGGTTGACGCGCGCGTCGTCGTCGGCGATGCCGTAGTGGTCGAGGAAGGCCAGGACCTGTACGGCGAAGGCCTCGTTGATCTCGAACAGACCGATGTCGGAGATGGACAGACCCGCCTTGGCGAGTGCCTTCTCGGTCGCCGGGATCGGGCCGTAGCCCATGACCTCCGGCTCGACGCCCGCGAAGGCGTAGGAGACGAGGCGCATCTTCACCGGGAGGCCGTTCTCGCGCGCGAAGTCCTCGGAGGCGATGACCGAGGCGGTGGCGCCGTCGTTCAGACCGGCCGCGTTACCGGCGGTCACCCGGCCGTGGACGCGGAACGGCGTCTTGAGGTTCGCCAGGTTCTCCAGGGTGGTCCCCGGGCGCATCGGCTCGTCGGCGGTGACCAGGCCCCAGCCCGTCTCGCCCGCCTCGGGGTTCGTACGCCGTACGGAGATCGGCACCAGGTCCTGCTGGATCTTGCCGTTGGCGTACGCCTTGGCGGCCTTCTCCTGGGAGCGCACCGCGTACTCGTCGGCGCGCAGCTTGGTGATGTGCGGGTAGCGGTCGTGCAGGTTCTCCGCGGTCATGCCCATGAACAGGGCCGACTCGTCGACCAGCTTCTCGCTGACGAACCGCGGGTTCGGGTCGACGCCCTCGCCCATCGGGTGACGGCCCATGTGCTCGACACCACCGGCGATGACGGCGTCGTACGCGCCGAAGGCGATGGACCCGGCCGTGGTGGTCACGGCGGTCATCGCGCCCGCGCACATCCGGTCGATGGAGTAGCCGGGGACCGACTGGGGGAGTCCGGCGAGAATGCCCGCCGTACGCCCGATGGTCAGGCCCTGGTCACCGATCTGCGTGGTCGCGGCGATGGCGACCTCGTCGATCTTCTTGGGGTCGAGACCGGGGTTGCGGCGCAGCAGCTCCCGGATCGCCTTCACGACAAGGTCGTCGGCGCGGGTCTCGTGGTAGATGCCCTTCGGGCCCGCCTTGCCGAACGGGGTGCGGACGCCGTCTACGAAGACGACGTCCCTGACGGTACGAGGCACGATGGCTCTCCTCCAGGGTGCGGGATGGCACTGCTGCGGTGCGCTTCGCTGAGCGCGCGCTCAGAACCCATGCTACTTGTGGGTAACGTGGCTGCCCAGTCCCCCCGGGTCGAGCGGCGAAGGTCACACCTTCGGCGGAGCCGTCGAGCCGCGCGGCGTCAGTACCGGGGTCGGCACGGGATGCGAGCCGGACCCCTCGCCGGTGATCACACCGAACAGCGTCCGGGCGACGTCCGCCCCGAACCCGTGCACGTCATGACTCATCGCGGACAACGTCGGATGCGTGAACCGGCACAGCTGCGAGTCGTCCCACGCCAGCAGCGACACGTCGTCCGGCACCTTCAGTCCCATCTCGGCGGCCACCGACAGTCCGGCCACCGCCATGATGTCGTTGTCGTAGACGAGGGCCGTCGGCCGGTCCGGCGCGGACGCGCTCAGCAGTGACCGCGTGGCCCGCGCGCCCGCGTCGCCGGAGAAGTCGGTGGCCACCTGCCAGGCCCCGGCCAGCTTCAGCGCCCGCGCCGCCTCGTCGAACGCGGCCGTGCGGATCGCCGTGTGCCCGAGGGCCGCCGCACCGCCGACCCGGGCGATCCGCCGGTGCCCGAGCGCGGCCAGATAGCGCACCGCCTCGGTGACGGCGGTGGCGTCGTCGGTCCACACGGAGGTCAGGCCCCCGGTCAGCGACGGGTGCCCTACGGCCACCACCGGCAGCCCCAGCCGCTCGGCCACGGCCACCCGGGGGTCGTCGGCCTGGAAGTCCACCAGGATCGACCCGCCGATCTGCCGCCCCTTCCACCACGACTCCAGCAGCCCGGCCTCCTCCTGGAGGTCGCGCACCAGCCGCAGCAGCAGCGAGCAGGAGTGCTCGGTCAGCACGCTCTCCACACCCGAGACGAACTCCATGTAGAACGGTTCGAGCCCCAGCATCCGCGCCGGCCGGCAGATCGCCAGCCCCACCACGTCCACCCGGGCCCCCGCCAGCGACCGCGCGGTCAGATTCGGCGCCCAGCCCAGCTCCCGGGCCGCCCGGAAGATCCGCTCCCGGGTCGCCTCCGACAGCCCCGGCTTGTGGTTGAAGGCCAGCGACACCGCTCCCTTGGACACCCCGGCGCGCGCGGCGACGTCCTTGATGGTGACGCGGGGTGCGGTCATCGCGCGGGCTCCACGCAGTACAGGGCGGCCCGGGCGGCGTCCGCGTCCGGAGCCCGCCAGCCGCTGACCCCGATGGTCACCCGCTCCCCGGGCAGCAGCGTCACCAGCCCGCGGTCGGCCCGCGCGTCCGGGTCCAGACGGTCGGCCTGCACCAGCAGATCCCGTACGAGGGTGTGGGCCGTCACCGCGATCCCGCCCGGCACGAGGTCGACGTCGAACTCCGGCCACGGGTAGGGGATCTGACGGTCCGGCGCCGGAAACCGCAGCGCCCGCAACCCTTGCGCGTCCGCCACCAGGAACTCCTTCGCCCCGACCGGCTCCAGCTCCCTCGGCACCCGCACCAGGGCCACCTTCCGCGCACCGGCCGAGAACCGCAGGCTCGCCCCGCCGAGCACCCCGCCGTCGACCGACATCCGGCGCAGCGTCACCGCACCGGCCCACTCCCGCGCCGCCTGGTTCACGACCGCCACCACCAGCCCGCCGCCCCGCTCCTGCACGGTGAGCAACCGGTCCGCGTACAGCCGCCGCAGCTCGTGGTACAGCGGTTTCTCCCGCCCGTCGCCGTCGATCGCCGCCCAGGACGTCACCGGCCAGCAGTCGTTCAGCTGCCACACGACCGTGCCCGCGCACACCGGCCAGTGCGACCGCCAGTGCTCGATCCCGGCGGCGATCGCCCGCGCCTGGTTGACCTGCGTGAGGTAGTGCCACCGGTCGAAGTCGCCCGTGGGGAAGGCGAAGTGTCGCTCCAGCCCCCGGCGCAGCTTTCCGTTGCCGTCCTCCGCCTTCTGGTGGTGCAGCATTCCGGGGGAGCCGGCGGCGAGCTCCTCACCCGGCAGCGACCGCCGCAGCGTGGCGTACGCGGGCGGCGCCTGCCAGCCGAACTCCGCGACGAACCGCGGCACCTGGAGCCGGTAGTCGGCGTAGTCGGCCCGGTTCCACACCTCCCAGGAGTGATGGGTCCCGTGCGCCGGATCGTTCGGGTGGTGCCGCCAGGATCCGGACCACGGACTCCCCGCCGCGTACGGCCGCGTCGGGTCCAGCTCGGCCACCACCCGCGGCAGCAGCCCCAGATAGTAGCCCTCGCCCCACGACTCCCCGGCGAGCCGCCGCTCCCAGTCCCAGTCCCGGAAACCCCACAGGTTCTCGTTGTTGCCGTTCCACAGCACCAGCGACGGATGCGGCATCAGCCGTACGACGTTCTCCCGGGCCTCGGCCTCCACCTCGCCCCGCAGCGGCTGCTCCTCCGGGTAGGCCGCGCACGCGAACGGGAAGTCCTGCCACACCAGCAGCCCGAGCTCGTCGCAGGCGGTGTAGAAGTCCTCGCTCTCGTAGATCCCCCCGCCCCACACCCGCACGAGGTCCACCCCGGCAGCGGCGGCCTGCCGCAACCGCTTCCGGTAACGCCCCCGCGTGATCCGCGAGGGAAACACGTCGTCCGGAATCCAGTTCACACCCCGCGCGAAGAGCCGCTCACCGTTGACGGCCAGCGTGAAACCGGTTCCGTACGCGTCCGCCGACGTGTCCAGCTCGACGCTGCGAAACCCGATCCGCCGCCGCCACACGTCAAGGGCCTCGTCCCCGTGCAGCAGCGTCAACTCGACGTCGTACAGCGCCTGCTCCCCGTACCCGCGCGGCCACCACAGCTCGGCATCCGCCACTTCCAGCCGTACGACCCCCTGCGAACCGTCGACCTCCGCCCGCGCCCGCGCCCCACCCACCCGGGCCTGCAGGACCAGCTCCGCCTCGACCCGCGTCCGCTC
The DNA here is from genome assembly GCF_019219825.1 of Streptomyces sp. TRM70350. Classification (GTDB taxonomy): domain Bacteria; phylum Actinomycetota; class Actinomycetes; order Streptomycetales; family Streptomycetaceae; genus Streptomyces. The sequence continues at coordinate 171,763 of NZ_JAHUXH010000004.1, forward strand.
CACGTCGACATGCAGCTCGACCCGCCCCGTGCCCTCCTCGACCGTCACCAGCGGGCGCACCCGGGCGATCCGGGCCGTCGACCAGTGCTCCAGCCGCACCGGCCGCCAGATTCCGGCCGTCACCAGGGTGGGCCCCCAGTCCCAGCCGAAGGAGCAGGCCATCTTGCGGACGTACTGGTACGGCTCGGCGTAGGCGCCCGGCCGCTCACCCAGCCGCCCGCGCACGGCCTCGGCCTCGGTGTAGGCGGAGGCGAAACGGACGGTGAGCCGCCCATGGAGACCGGTCACGTCGAAGCGGTACGAACGGTGCATGTTCCGTACGCTGCCGAGGCGTTGCCCGTCGACCAGGATCTCGGCGGCCGTGTCGAGCCCCTCGAAGACGAGGTCGGTCTGCTCCTGCGCGGAGCCCGCGTCCAGCTCCCGCTCGTACGTCCACTCCCGCCGCCCGACCCACGCCACCTCCGCCTCGTTCCGCCCGAGAAACGGATCCGGGATCACGCCCGCGGCCAGCAGATCGGTGTGCACACAGCCGGGGACGTCGGCGGGGAGGGCGTCTCCCCCGTGCCGCAGGATCCATCCGTCGGCGAGCGGTGTGGCCTCCAGCATGCGCTCTCTCCCTAAACCGGTCTACTCCAGGTCCTCCGCAGTGCCACCAGCCTTGGCGAGATTGGGACTTTACCGGTTGAGAAAGCGCTGTCAGAGTGCCGAATCAGCCAACCCGCAGTGCTCGTCCGGTCCGGCTTTCGAGAACGGAGCTGATGCACATGAACCGCCGTACAGTCCTCGCCGCGGCGACGGCCGCCCTGCTGCTCTCCGCCTGCACCGGGACAGGGGGCACGTCCAAGGGCGCGGAGGCGAAGGCGCCCGACGACCCGTCGAAGGTGAGCGGGACCATCACGGTCCTCACCCAGCGGACCGACCTCGTGCAGAACGGCACGATGGAGAAGTACGCCGCCGAGTTCAACAAGACCCATCCCCGGGTGAAGGTCGAGTTCCAGGCCCTCACCAACTACGAGGCCGAGGTCAAGATCCGGATGAACACGGAGAACTACGGCGACGTCCTGATGATCCCCGTGGTGATCAAGAAGGACGACTACCCGACGTTCTTCGCCTCACTCGGCACCGAGGCCGAACGCAGCGAGAAGTACCGTTTCACCGACTTCACGGCCGTCGACGGCAAGGTCTACGGGCAGAGCCCGATCGGCGTGATGCCCGGCTTCGTCTACAACAAGCGGGTCTGGCGCGAGGCAGGGATCACCGACTGGCCCACGACTCCCGACGCGTTCCTCGACGGCCTCGAGGCGATCAAGGACAAGACCGACGCCGTCCCGTACTACACCAACTTCGCCGCCGGATGGCCGCTCACCTCCTGGACGTACGTCAACGGCTCGGTCCACTGCGACACCGCGGCGACCACGAAACTCGCCGAGGGCGACCCGTGGGCCGAGGGCGCCGACCTGCGCGTGGGGGACACGCTGCTGTACGAGATCGTGCGCCGGGGCCTCGCCGAGAAGGACCCGACGACCACCAACTGGGAGGAGTCCAAGCCCCGCTTGGCGAAGGGCGAGATCGCCACGCAGTGGCTCGGCACCTGGGCGATCACCCAGTTCCAGGACGCCGCCCGGCAGGCCGGGGTGAACCCCGACGACATCGGTTTCATGCCGTTCCCGGCCCAGACGGACGGCCGGTTCTGCGCCGCCCTCAGCCCGGACTACCACCAGGCCGTCAACATCCACTCCGAGCACAAGGAGGCGGCCCGCGCCTGGATCGACTGGTTCACCGACAAGTCCGGCTACGTCGAGGACAACCTGGCCATCTCCCCGCTCCAGGGCGCCCCGCTGCCCGAGGTGCTCAAGCCGTACGAGGACGCGGACGTCAAGCTCATCGAGCTGGACGACGCGGCGGGCGCGCAGGTCAAGGAGATCGACGCCCGGTCGGAGGTCGGCATCTACGCCCCCGACTACCGCCAGGACCTGGTCGACCTCGCGCGCGGCGCCCGGCAGGGCAGCCTGGACGGTTTCCTGGACGACCTCGGCGAGAAGTGGACGGCGGCGCGGGCGAACGCGGGGTCGTGATGACGGACACGACGCAGCAGGCGGCGCGGCCCACGCCGGTCGCGCCCCCGGCCCCCGTACCGGCCAAGGCCCCGCGCGGCGCACACCGGTGGCGGGGCCTGACCCCCTGGCTGTTCCTGCTCGCCCCGCTGGCGCTGCTGCTGGTCTTCACCTACGCGCCGATCGTCAACATGGTCGCCTACAGCTTCACCGACTGGGACGGCGTGAGCCCGGAACTGCACTACACGGGCGTCGGCAACTACGTCGAGATCTTCACCCGAGAGGACCTCTTCCAGGTCTTCTTCGTCTCCGGCTACTACCTCGCCGCCTCCGTCGTACAGATCGCCGCCGCGCTGTACTTCGCGACGATCCTGAGCTTCAACGTCCGCTTCCGGAACTTCTTCAAGGGCGTGCTCTTCTTCCCGTACCTGATCAACGGGGTCGCGATCGGTTTCGTCTTCCTCTACTTCTTCCAGGACGGCGGCACCCTCGACTCCGTCCTCGGCCTGTTCGGCGTCCACACGGACCACGCCTGGCTCGGCACGCCGACGTCGGCGAACACCTCTCTGGCGGCCGTGTCCGTCTGGCGCTACCTGGGCCTGAACTTCGTCCTGTTCCTGGGCGCGATCCAGTCCATCCCGTCCGAGCTGTACGAGGCGGCCGAACTGGACGGCGCCAACCGCTGGCAGCAGTTCCGCCACATCATCGCGCCCGGCATCAAACCGGTCCTGACCCTGACCGTGATCCTCTCGATCTCCGGCTCGCTGTCGGCCTTCGAGATCCCCTACATCATGACCGGCGGCGCGACCGGCACCGAGACCTTCGTGATCCAGACCGTGAAGCTGGCCTTCCAGTTCAACAAGACGGGACTCGCCTCGGCGGCGGCCGTCGTGCTGCTGCTGATCATCCTGGCGGTGACCTGGGTGCAGCGGCGGCTCGTTCCCGACGAGAGGGTGGACCTCGTATGACGCGCCGCGCGGTGGCCCGCACGCTGGTGTACCTGTCGCTGCTCGGGGCGACCGTGGTCGTCCTGCTGCCGCCGGCCGTGGTCTTCCTGACGTCGCTCAAGTCGGACGAGGAGATGGCGAACGGCGGCGGCGCCCTGACCCTCCCCGAGAACCCGCTCCACTTCGGCAACTACGTGACGGCGTTCCAGGACGGCCGGATGCTCGCGGCGTTCGGCAACACGGCCTTCATCCTGCTGTTCGCCATCGGCGGGACGGTCCTGATCGGCTCGATGACGGCGTACGCGATCGACCGCTTCACGTTCCGCTTCAAGAAGCTGGTCGTGGCGTTGTTCCTGATCGCCGCTCTGGTCCCCGGGGTGACGACCCAGGTGGCGACCTTCCAGATCGTCAACAGCTTCGGCTTGTTCGACACCCGGTGGGCGCCGATCGTGCTCTACATGGGCACGGACATCGTGTCGATCTACATCTTCCTGCAGTTCGTCCGGTCCATCCCGATCTCCCTGGACGAATCGGCCCGCCTGGACGGCGCCAACGCCTTCACCGTCTACCGCAAGATCATCTTTCCGTTGCTGAAACCGGCGATCGCCACCGTCGTGATCGTGAAGGGCATCACCGTCTACAACGACTTCTACATCCCCTTCCTCTACATGCCGTCGGAGGACCTTGGCGTGATATCGACGTCCCTGTTCCGCTTCCGCGGCCCGTTCGGAGCGCACTGGGAGACGATCTCGGCGGGCGCGGTGCTGGTGATCCTCCCGACGCTGGTCGTGTTCCTGCTGCTGCAGCGCTACATCTACAACGGCTTCATGAAAGGAGCGACCAGGTGAGGTGCGCTCAGGGGCGCGCGGAGGACTGCGCGAGAACACCCACGACCCGCACCCGCCGTACGAGAGAACCCGCTACGGCGCTTCGGCGGACAGCGCAGCCACCAGAACCGGCGTGACAAGCTCCACCTGCCACGCCCGAGCCCCGTACCCGCGCAGCACCGCGACAACGGCCTCCACGTCGGCAGACGGCGGCTCCCAGCACACCCGCCGCACCGTGTCCGGCGCGATCAGGTTCTCCTGCGGCAGACCGAGCTGCTCGGCCAGCGCGGACACGCCGGCGCGAGCCGCCGACAGCCGGGCGGCGGCCGCCGGGTCCTTGTCGGCCCACGCCCGCGGCGGCGGAGGCCCCGCGAGCGGCTGCCCCGGCTGCGGCAGCTGTGACTCGGGCAGCGCCTTGGCGCGATCCACCGCGGCCTGCCACTGCTCCAGCTGCCGCCGCCCCATCCGATGCCCGAACCCGTTCAGCGCGGACAGCGCGTGCACCGTGCCCGGTAGCGCGAGCGCGGCCTCGACGATGGCCGCGTCCGACAGCACCTTGCCCGGTGAGATGTCTCTGCGCTGCGCGATCCGGTCGCGGGTCTGCCACAGCTCGCGCACCACGGCGAGCTGCCGCCGCCGGCGCACCTTGTGCATCCCGGACGTACGGCGCCACGGGTCCTTGCGGGGCTCCGGCGGCGGCGCGGCCACGATCGCGTCGAACTCCTGCTGGGCCCACTCCAGCTTGCCCTGCCGGTCCAGCTCCTTCTCCAGCGCGTCCCGCAGATCGACGAGCAGCTCGACGTCGAGGGCCGCGTAGCGCAGCCAGGGCTCGGGCAGCGGGCGGGTGGACCAGTCGACGGCGGAGTGGCCCTTCTCCAGGACGAAGCCGAGCACGCTCTCGACCATGGCGCCCAGGCCGACCCGCGGGAAACCGGAGAGCCGCCCGGCCAGCTCGGTGTCGAACAGCCGCGTCGGCACCATGCCTATCTCCCGAAGGCACGGCAGGTCCTGGGTGGCGGCGTGCAGCACCCACTCCACGCCGGACAGCGCGTCACCGAGCGCCGACAGGTCGGGGCAGGCCACCGGGTCGATCAGCGCGCTGCCCGCGCCCTGGCGGCGCAGCTGTACGAGGTACGCGCGCTGTCCGTAGCGGTAGCCGGAGGCGCGCTCGGCGTCGACGGCGACGGGGCCGGAGCCCGCGGCGAAGGCGGCGATCACCTCGGCGAGGCCTGCCTCGTCCGCGATCACGGGCGGAATGCCGTCACGCGGTTCCAGCAAAGGGATCGGCGCCTCCGTAACAGAAGATCCGCCGTCTTCCGGAGGAGCGCCCCCGGTGATGCGCAGTGAACTGTCTGCTGCGGTTTCTTGGGCGTCGGTCACCTGTCAAGGGTATCTGTGGATGGACAGCGCCCGCCGACGGAACGTTCCGTCGACGGGCGCGCGAGGGTCGCAAACGAGTCAGGTCCATGTGGGATCCCGGTCACGACCGGGAGGGGGACGCGGGCGGGCTGCGGCGGCTCGATCCCGTTCACGTCAGTGAATGCCGAGGTGAGTCGCCAGGGGGGCGGCTCGGGGAGGGGCGTGGGGAGGGCGTGGGGGAGGGTGGGGGGAAGCGGGGAACAAAGCGGGGAACGGGGAGTGGGCTGGGAGTGGGAAGTGGCGGCTCGGAGCGTGGGGGTGCGGTGCGGTCGTCAGTGGATGATGCCGGTGCGCAGGGCCACGGCGACCATCCCGGCGCGGTCACCCGTGCCGAGCTTGCGTGCGATGCGGGCGAGGTGGCTCTTGACGGTCAGTGCGGACAGGCCCATCGAGACGCCGATCGCCTTGTTCGACTGGCCTTCGGCGACCAGGCGCAGCACCTCGACCTCGCGGCCGGACAGCTCGCGGTAGCCACCCGGGTGACTCGGGGCACCCGGGGGGCGGCGGTGCAGGCGGGCGGCGGCCGCGCCGATGGGGGCGGCACCGGGCCGGGTGGGGAGCCCGACGTTGGTGCGGGTGCCGGTGACGACGTAGCCCTTCACGCCGCCCGCGAGGGCGTTGCGCACGGCGCCGATGTCGTCGGCGGCGGACAGGGCGAGCCCGTTGGGCCAGCCCGCGGCGCGGGTCTCGGACAGGAGCGTCAGACCGGAACCGTCCGGCAGATGGACGTCGGCGACGCAGATGTCGCGGGGGTTGCCGATGCGGGGACGAGCCTCGGCGATGGACGAGGCCTCGATGACATCGCGCACACCGAGCGCCCACAGGTGGCGGGTGACGGTGGAGCGGACGCGGGGATCGGCCACGACCACCATCGCGGTCGGCTTGTTCGGGCGGTAGGCGACCAGGCTTGCGGGCTGCTCTAGGAGAACGGACACCAGGCCTCCTGGGTGCGGGACGGGTCGGCTCGTGGGGGGTGAAGCCGGGACGAACCGTGCTTTCAAGGTCACAGTCGTCTTCGGCACCAAACCGGTCCGCCTTTAGAGAATGATCACGATCTGGTGAGTAACAATCCGGGCAATTCGGACGCGCGATCGATCGCCCGAAGATCGAACGGTTTCGGTTCGATTCGCTGTCCGGTCGAAAGTTTCCGTATCGACAAAGAGATCAGCCCAAATGGGTGTATAAGGGTTTGACGAGTCGCCCCGTGGGTCAGCGGGACTGCGGCCCCCGCCGCTGTGGCAGGGTCACCACGGACGCGTCGCCCGGCCCCGCCGGCGGCAGACCCGCGACCTGGGCGAGCAGGTCGCACCAGGAGGCGAGGTGGGCCGCGGTGTCCGGCACGCCGCCCAGGCCCTCGCGGGGCGTCCAGGAGGCCCGGATCTCGATCTGCGAGGCGGCGGGACGAGCGGACAGCCCGCCGAAGTAGTGCGAACTCGCGCGCGTGACCGTGCCGCTCGGCTCGCCGTACGTCAGCCCGCGCGCCTGCAGCGCACCGGTCAGCCAGCTCCAGCACACCTCGGGCAGCAGCGGGTCGGCGGCCATCTCCGGTTCCAGCTCCGCCCGGACCAGCGTCACCAGGCGGAAGGTGCCGCGCCAGGCGTCGTGCCCGGCGGGGTCGTGCAGCAGCACCAGGCGCCCGTCCGCGAGGTCCTGGTCGCCGTCGACGACGGTGGCCTCCAGCGCGTAGGCGTGCGGGGCCAGCCGCTGGGGCGCGCGCGTGGGCTCGACCTCGATCTGCGGCCGCAGCCGTGCGGAGCGCAGCGCCTCGACGGCGGCCCGGAAGGGCAGCGGAGCCGTGTCGCCCGTATGCAGGTCGCCCTCCTTCGGGTCGTCCATTCCGCCAGCGCCGTCCGACAGTCGTCCCTGAGCCGCAGCCATGCGGGGAAGATTAAGCGGAATGGAAGCCGAGCGCAGGGTAGACACCCCGCCTGTCGGTGCCGGCCTCGCCGGGGGGTGCCAGGGCACCGCCGGCGCTGTCCCACCGCCGTGCGAAACTTTCCCCGTGAGTGCCAACGCAACCCCCACGGGCCAGCAGCCGACAGCGACGTACGACTCCGCCTTCCTCAAGGCGTGCAGGCGCGAGCCCGTGCCGCACACGCCGGTGTGGTTCATGCGGCAGGCCGGGCGCTCCCTGCCCGAGTACCGCAAGGTGCGCGAGGGCATCCCGATGCTGGAGTCGTGCATGCGGCCCGACCTGGTCACCGAGATCACCCTGCAGCCGGTGCGCCGGCACAACGTGGACGCGGCGATCTACTTCAGCGACATCGTCGTCCCCCTCAAGGCCATCGGCGTCGACCTCGACATCAAGCCCGGCGTCGGCCCGGTCGTCGAGCGCCCGATCCGCTCCCGCGCCGACCTGGCGCAGCTGCGCGACCTGACCCCCGAGGACGTCTCCTACGTCACGGAGGCGATCGGCCTGCTGACCGCCGAGCTCGGCGAGACGCCCCTGATCGGCTTCGCGGGTGCCCCGTTCACCCTCGCGAGCTACCTCGTGGAGGGCGGCCCGTCCCGCACGTACGAGAACGCCAAGGCGATGATGTACGGCGACCCGCGGCTGTGGGCCGACCTCCTCGACCGCCTCGCGGACATCACCGCCGCCTTCCTCAAGGTGCAGATCGAGGCCGGCGCGAGCGCCGTCCAGCTCTTCGACTCCTGGGCGGGCGCCCTCGCCCCCGCCGACTACCGGCGCTCCGTGCTGCCCGCCTCCGCGAAGGTGTTCCGCGCGGTCGAGGCGTACGGCGTCCCGCGCATCCACTTCGGCGTCGGCACCGGCGAGCTGCTCGGCCTGATGGGCGAGGCCGGCGCGGACGTCGTCGGCGTCGACTGGCGCGTCCCGCTCGACGAGGCCACCCGCCGCGTCGGCCCCGGCAAGGCGCTGCAGGGCAACCTCGACCCGACGGTCCTGTTCGCCCCGCAGGAGGCCGTCGAGACCAAGACCCGCGAGGTCCTGGACGCGGCGGCGGGCCTGGAGGGCCATGTCTTCAACCTCGGCCACGGCGTCCTGCCGTCCACCGACCCGGACGCGCTCACCCGCCTCGTCGAGTACGTCCACTCGCAGACCGCCCGCTGACGGCTCACCACGTCTGACGGGGCCGTGCCTGCCTGCCGAACAGCAGACCGGGCGGCTCCGGCGGCGGTGGCGTGCCCGGCTTCAGGGGCCAGGCGAGCAGCATGCCGATGAGGAAGCCGACGATGTGCGCCGCGTACGCCACGGCGCCCGCGTCGGAGACGCCCTCGCCGGCCGAGTACACCGCCTGGAGCCCGAACCAGGAGCCCAGCACCAGCCAGGCCGGCAACCTCAGCGGCAGGAAGATCAGGAACGGGACCAGCACCCACACCCTGGCCTTCGGATACAGCACCAGATACGCGCCCAGCACACCGGCGATCGCCCCCGAGGCGCCGATCAGCGGCTCGGCGGACTCGGCGTTCAGCAGCGCGAAGCCGTACGCCGCCGCGTAGCCGCAGGCGCCGTAGAACAGCGCGAAGCGCACATGCCCCATGCGGTCCTCGATGTTGTTGCCGAAGATCAGCAGGAAGAGCATGTTGCCCAGCAGATGCAGCCAGCTGCCGTGCAGGAACAGGGAGGTGAGCACGCTCAGTTCGGGCGACTTGTCGTACGTCGGCGGGGCCACCACGCAGCCCGGGCCCTGCGGGCCGACCGCGACCTCTCCCGTGGGCACCATGCGGGGCATCTGACGGTGGATCAATTCCTGGGGCACCGCCGCGTACCGGTCCAGGAACGCCTCAAGATGGCACAGTTGCGCCAGGCTGCTCTCACCCGCCACCGAACCGGCGAGGCCGGGCATGAGCAGGAACACGACGACGTTCGTCGCGATCAGCGCGTACGTCACCCAGGCCGTGCGGCGCGCCGGGTCCGTGTCATGGACGGGGATCACCACGTGGAAGTAGTGCCCTCGATGCGCTCGCCGAATCGGTGAACGCGACCGGCCGGGCGTGCGTATGTCTTCTCGACCGGCCGCGGCACGGCGTCGCGGGACGACGTGAGGAACAGGCGATGAACGACCGAGTGACTCCTCCGATGCAGGCCAACCCCGACGGCGAGGCGCAGCTCGCGCTGGTGATCCACCTCCCCTGGGAGGACGTCGCCCGGCTCGGCCAGGAGGCCGGCCGCATGGCGGCGCAGTTGCAGCGACCGGTGACGCTGGACGAGGCGGTGAGCAACCGGTTGCGGTCCGTCTCCCCGGGCGCGCACGCGAAACCGGCGGGGGCGCAGCCGAGTGCCATGCCGACCGCTGCTTCGGTGTCGTCGCTGCCGTCGCGACCGCCGTCCGAGCAGGCACGGCAGGCGATCGACAGGATCAACGGCACGGCGTAGCGGCGGCGGGACAACGCCCCCCAGGGGCGCGGGGAACTGCGCGACCAGCCCCCCACCCCGCACCCCGCGGAAACCCGCATCCCTATGGCGCCCCCCGTACCTTCCCCGCGGCCTTCCGCGCAGCGACCAGCACCGGATCCCACACCGGCGAGAACGGCGGCGCGTACCCCAGGTCCAGCGCCGTCATCTGCTCCACCGTCATCCCGGCCGTGAGCGCCACCGCCGCGATGTCCACCCGCTTGCCCGCCCCCTCCCGGCCCACGATCTGCACGCCGAGCAGCCGCCCCGTGCGGCGCTCGGCGAGCATCTTCACGGTCATCGGGGAGGCACCGGGGTAGTACCCGGCCCGGCTCGTCGACTCGATGACCACCGTCTCGAACCGCAGCCCCGCCCGCCGCGCGTCCTTCTCCCGCAGCCCGGTACGGGCGATCTCCAGATCGCACACCTTGCTCACCGCGGTGCCGACCACTCCGGGGAACGTCGCGTAACCGCCTCCGGCATTGGTGCCAATGACTTGTCCCTGCTTGTTGGCGTGCGTGCCGAGCGCGACATGCCGCTCCTGCCCGGCGACCAGATCGAGGACCTCCACGCAGTCACCGCCGGCCCAGATGTTCTCGTGACCGCGGACCCGCATCGCCAGATCGGTGAGCAGCCCGCCGTGCTCGCCGAGCGGCAGCCCCGCCGCCTCGGCGAGCGTCGTCTCGGGGCGTACGCCGATGCCGAGGACGACCACGTCCGCCGGGTACTCGGCGTCCTCCGTGGCCACCGCCCGCACCTGCCCGTCGTCACCGGTGAGGATCTTGGTGACCTCGGCGTCGTTGACCATGGTGATGCCCATGCCCTCCATGGCCTCGTGCACCAGCCGCCCCATGTCCGCATCGAGCGTGGACATGGGTTCCGCGCCCCGGTTGACGACCGTCACCTCGTAGCCGCGGTGGATCAGCGCCTCGGCCATCTCGACGCCGATGTAGCCCGCCCCGACGACCACCGCACGCCGCCCCCGCGCGCGCGTGAGGGTGTCCAGCAGCTCCTGGCCGTCGTCCAGGGTCTGCACCCCGTGCACGCCCGGGGCGTCGACGCCCGGCATGTCGGGGCGGATCGGCCGGGCGCCGGTGGCGATCACGAGCTTGTCGTACGACGTCCAGGACTCGGCCCCCGAATCGACGTCACGCGCGCGTACCCGCCCCCCGCCGACGTCGATCTCCACGACCTCCGTCCGCAGCCGCAGGCCGATGCCCCGCGAACGGTGCTCCTCGGGCGTGCGGGCGATCAGCTCGTCGCGGTCGGAGACCTGACCGCCCACCCAGTACGGGATGCCGCACGCCGAGTACGAGGTGAAGTGGCCGCGCTCGAAGGCCACGATCTCCAGCTCGTCCGGGCCCTTCAGCCGACGAGCCTGGGACGCCGCGGACATGCCCGCGGCGTCGCCGCCGATCACGACCAGTCGCTCTCTCGTACCGCTTGCACGGCTTGTACCGCTGGCACCGCTCGCACCGCTCGCACCGCTCGCACCGCTCATGCTCATGCGAACACGTTACGGCGGCGGGGCATTTCAGTCCTGCTCCTGCTCCTGCTCGCCCCGCTCCTCCTCCCGCGCGGTGCCGGGCGCGGGCTGCGGTGCCCGCCGGGCCGTCGGCAGCGGTCCCGGCGCGGTCGTCGCGGACGCCGTGGCGGGGCGGCGTGCCCTGCGGGGGCGTACGAGACGCAGCCAGACCAGGACGAGCAGCGCCGCCAGCGCGGCGAACGGCAGCACCGCGCCCACGGCCACGACGATCCACCGCAGCATCGTCACGAAGGCGCCCCAGCCGCCCGCCAGGGCGTCCGTGAACCCGGGGTCCTCGTCCTCCTTGGGGGCCTTCTTCACCGGCGTCTCGGACAGCGAGAGCGTGATGGTGGCCAGGCTCGTGCGGTCCTTCAGGGACGCCTGCTGGGCGAGCAGCGCCTCCAGGTCGGCCTGGCGGCTGCTCAGCTCGCCCTCCAGCTCCACCACGTCGCTCAGCCGGGTCGCCTGGTCCATCAGCTCGCGGATCCGGGCGACGCTGGCGCGCTGGGTCTTGATCCGGCTCTCCACGTCGACGACCTGGTCGGTGACGTCCGTCGCCTTCGCGGTGCGGTCGAGGAGCTTGCCCGCGCCTTCCAGGTCGGCGAGGACGTCCTCGTACTTGTCGACGGGCACCCGCAGGACGACCCGGGTGCGCTCGTTGCCGCGCTCGTCCCGGGTGGTGGTCTCACTGCCCACGAAGCCGCCCGCGGTCTCGGCGGTCGTACGGGCCTCGTCCAGGGCCTTGGGCACGTCCTTGACCTGCACGGTCAGGGACGCGGTGCGGATGATGTGGCTCGCGGGGAGCCGGGGCGCGTCCGGGGCCTTGTCGGCGCCGGACCTGCTGCCGCTGCCGAAGGCGCCCTCCTTGGCGCCGGGCCCGACGGCGGCCTGGTCCTGGGCGGCGGCCGCGTCTCCGCCCGAGGCGGAGGTGGTGTCGGCCGCGCCGCTGCAACCCGTCAGCGCCAGCGCGGCGGCGAGCAGGATCCCGGCCAGGGCCGGAACGGGGCGTGGTGCGGAGTGTCGTGCGGAGCGTGCTGCGCGCATGCGGTGAACCCCCGAGGGTCGTGACAACTGACGCTCCTTCGACGCCGGGGCGGCCCGGGACGTTGGACCCGTGCGGTCCCGATGCGGTCACGGTCCGGACTCGGCGGGGCCACGGGCCGCGGAGGGGCTGTCAGTGGCGTCTGAGAAGGTGGAGTCATGAACGCAGCACGCACGGACGGCGGACAGGTCGTCGTCATCGGAGCCGGGGTCGCCGGGTTGGCCGCCGCCCACCGGCTGCTGGGGCGCGGCGCGCGGGTGACCGTGCTGGAGGGCTCCGACCGGGTCGGCGGCAAGCTGCTGCCCGGCGAGATCGCGGGCGTGCGCGTGGACCTGGGCGCCGAGTCGATGCTGGCCCGCCGCCCCGAGGCGGTCGCCCTCGCGCGTGAGGTGGGCCTCGACGACCGGCTCCAGCCGCCGGCCACCGCGACCGCCTCCCTGTGGACCCGCGGCGCCCTGCGCCCGATGCCCAAGGGCCACGTGATGGGCGTGCCGGGCACCGCGGCCGCGCTCTCGGGCGTGCTTTCCGAGGAGGGCCTGGCGCGCATCGAGCGCGACGCCGACCTGCCCCGCACGGAGGTCGGCGACGACGTGGCGGTGGGGGAGTTCGTCGCCGCGCGGCTCGGCCGCGAGGTCGTCGACCGGCTCGTGGAGCCGCTGCTGGGCGGTGTCTACGCGGGCGACGCGTACCGCATCTCGATGCGCTCGGCCGTCCCCCAGCTGTTCCAGGCCGCCCAGACGCACGACTCGCTCACCGAGGCGGTCCGGGAGATCCAGGCCAGGGCGGCGGCCGCCCCGCAGACGGGTCCGGTGTTCATGGGCATCGAGGGCGGTGTCGGCAGCCTGCCGCTCGCCGTCGCCGAGTCGGTGCGGGCGCGCGGCGGCGACATCGTGACCGGCGCCCGCGTGACGCGGCTGCGCCGCGAGGGCCGTACGGGCTGGCGGGTCGTGGCCGGCGACCGGGTGCTGCACGCCGACGCCGTGATCGTCGCCGTGCCCGCGCCCGCCGCCGCCGAGCTGCTGCGCGCCGAGGCCCCGGCGGCCGCGACCGAACTGGCCGCCGTGGAGTACGCGTCGATGGCGCTGGTCACCCTCGCCTACCGCAGGTCCGAGGCGCGCCTGCCCGAGGGCAGCGGCTTCCTGGTGCCGCCGGTCGACGGGCGGACCATCAAGGCGTCGACGTTCGCCTCCCAGAAGTGGGGCTGGATCGCCGGCGAGGACCCGGACCTGATCGTGCTGCGCACCTCCGTCGGGCGGTACGGCGAGACGGAGATCCTCCGCCGCGACGACGCCGACCTGGTGGCCGTCTCCCGGCGCGACCTCGCTGCGGCGACGGGCCTGGACGCCACGCCCGTCGCCGCCTGCGTCACCCGCTGGGACTCGGGCCTGCCCCAGTACCCCGTCGGCCACCACGCGCGCGTGGCCCGCATCCGCGAGCACGTCGGCAAGCTCCCGGGCCTCGCCGTGTGCGGCGCGGTGTACGACGGGGTGGGCATCCCGGCGTGCGTCGCGAGCGCGTACGCGGCGGTGGACCAGATCCACGGCGACCTGGATGCTGTGCAGCAGCTCACCGCCCACCCGGTGCAGAGCCTGCACGGCGGAGCGGGAGAATAAGGGACATGAGTGACGACGCCTCCACCCCCGCCCCGGCCCGGATCCCGAACAAGGGCAAGCTGGCCAAGGACCTCAACGAGGTCATCCGCTACACCCTGTGGTCCGTGTTCAAGCTGAAGGACGTGCTGCCCGAGGACCGCGCGGGCTACGCCGAAGAGGTCCAGGAGCTGTTCGACCAGCTCGCCGCCAAGGACGTCACCGTCCGCGGCACCTACGACGTCTCCGGGCTGCGCGCCGACGCCGACCTGATGATCTGGTGGCACGCCGAGACCAGCGACCAGCTGCAGGAGGCGTACAACCTCTTCCGCCGCACGAAGCTGGGCCGCGCCCTGGAGCCGGTGTGGTCCAACATGGCGCTGCACCGCCCCGCCGAGTTCAACCGCAGCCACATCCCGGCGTTCCTCGCCGACGAGACGCCCCGCGCGTACGTCAGCGTCTACCCCTTCGTGCGCTCCTACGACTGGTACCTGCTGCCGGAGGAGGACCGGCGCCGGATGCTCGCCGACCACGGCAAGATGGCCCGCGGCTACCCCGACGTGCGCGCCAACACGGTCGCCTCCTTCTCCCTCGGCGACTACGAGTGGCTCCTCGCCTTCGAGGCCGACGAGCTGTACCGCATCGTCGACCTCATGCGCCACCTGCGCGGCTCGGAGGCCCGGCTGCACGTCCGCGAGGAGGTCCCGTTCTTCACCGGCCGCCGCAAGGAGATCACAGAACTGGTCGCGGGCCTCGCCTGAGGGCCGGGGGCCGCGGGGTTGTTCCTGCGGGCCGGTTGGCAGGCGTCGTTCGACCGGCGGGCTGCCGCGAGGGGCCCCGGACTCGCCGGTCGGCGGGCCCCGCCCGGTCAGCGCAGCTCCGGGCGCCTGGTCAGCGCGCGCTCGCCGCAGCCTCGGCCTTCCGTGCGGGATCTTCCTGGCGCGCGGTCGCGCCCGGCTTTGGCTCCGGGTGTGGTGCGCAGGACGCGTGGCGGGTCGGGAGGCGGCCCTGGAGCAGGTAGGCGTCCACGTGGGCGTTGACGCACGGGTTGGGGCCGCCCGCGATGCCGTGCGTGCCGGAGTCCCGCTCGGTGACCAGGACCGAGCCGGACAGTCGGCGGTGGAGTTCGAGGGCGCCGTCGTAGGGGGCGGCGGCGTCCCGCTCGGCGGCCAGGATCAGCGTCGGTGGCAGCTCGCCCGGCCCGGTCCGCACGTCGAGCGGCCGCTGACGCGGCGCCTGCCAGTACGCGCACGGCAGGTTCAGCCACACGTTGTTCCACGTCTCGAACGGCGCCACGCGCGCGAGCCGCGTGTTGTCCCGGTTCCAGACCTTCCACTCCGTCGGCCAGGGCGCGTCGTTGCACTCGACGGCCGTGTAGACGGCACGGGAGTTCTCCGCCTCCACGGCCGCCTTCTCGTCCGGCGTGGCCAGTTCGATCAACGGCTGCGGATCGCCCTTGAGATACGCCGACAGCGCCTCGGCCCGCCCCGGCCAGTAGTCGTCGTAGTAACCGGCCTCCAGAAACGCGCTCTGCAACTGCCCCGGCCCGACCTTCCCGCCCGCCGGTTTCCGGGCGAGCCGCGCCCGCGCGGTGTCATAGCCGCGCTGCACCTCCTGAGGCGTGGCGCCCAGCCCGTACACGCCGTGATGCCTGGCGATCCACTCCTTCATGTCCGCCCAGCGGCCCTCGAACGCCGCCGACTGGGCGAGGTTGTTGCGGTACCAGATCTGCGCCGGATCGGGGTTCACCGCCGCGTCGAACACCATCCGCCGTACGTGCGTGGGGAACAGCGTCGCGTACAGCGCCCCGAAGTAGGTGCCGTACGACGCGCCCATGAACGTCAGCTTCACCTCGCCCAGCGCGGCGCGCAGCACGTCCAGATCACGGGCGTTGTTCAGGGAGTGGTAGTGCCTGAGCACGCTGCCCGACCGCTGCGCGCACCCGCGCGCGTAGGCCTTCGCCTGCGCGATGCGCTCCTGCTTGTACGACTCCGAGGGGTGCGTCGGCTCGGGCGTGGGCCCCTTGAAGTGCTGCTTGGGGTCCTGGCAGGACAGCGGCGCGGACCGGCCGACCCCGCGCGGGGCGTAGCCGACCAGGTCGTACGCGGCGGCCAGGCGCTTCCACTCGGGGAGCAGGCCGACCAGCGGGAAGAGGAGACCGGAGGCGCCCGGACCGCCGGGGTTGTAGACCAGGGCGCCCTGACGGGGCACCCTGCGCTTGCTGTTGTGCGGGTCGCGGTGGGTGGCCCGCACCCGGCTGACGGCGAGCCCGATCTGCTTGCCGTCGGGCCGCGCGTAGTCGAGGGGGACGGTGACCGTGCCGCACTCCATGTCCTTCGGCAGGTCCTGCGCGTCGGCGCACCGGCCGAAGTCGATCCCGGCGGCCGCGGCACGCGCGGCGGCCACGGCGGTGCCGCGCAGCTCGGCCGCCGCCTCCGGGTGGGCCGGTGCGCCGACGGCCGGGGCGGAGACGACGGTGGTGAGGAGCAGGGAACCGGCGGCCGTGTAGAGGGCGGCAGTTCTCATCGCGTATCCCTTCGGTGCGCGGCAGCGACAGAAGGGATGCTTCGTAGGGTCGTCGGCGAAGGCAAGCACAGGCGGCCGGTGTCGGCCCCAATGCGCCCGTACGCCGCGCGCACCCTCGGATCTCGTGTCAGACGCCCGTACGGCCCGCGATGCGCGAAGGCCGCGCGCAGGTCCGGCTCGCCGACCGCGCGGATGCCGCGTACGGCGACCGAGGTGAGGCAGGCGCGGTCGTCCCCGGTGTCGCCCGCGTGCCGGGCCGGCGCCCCCAGCAGCCGCTGCCCGGCCGGGGAGGCCCAGCGCGCGTACGGGGGGCCTCGATCCGGGCCAGGACGAGGCAGCTCAGGCAGAGGACCAGCGGCAGGGCGAACCAGAGGGCGATCAGATGCCGGGGCACCTCGTCCTGAGCCGGCATCAGCAGCGCGGCCACGCCGAGCGCCGGCACGGCGGCCGCGGCGAGCCGCACCTGACGCACCCCCGCACCAACGGTGGTCCTCGCCCCGGCCGGCACGGCGAGACCGGCGCTGACGAGCCGGTCGGCGAGGCCGTGCACCGCGTCGGTGGCGGCCGCCGCGGCCCGTACCGGCGCGATGGGGGACTGCCCCTCCGGCCCGATGGCCCCTATCACCGACCGCTCGATGTCGTCCCGGCCGCGCGGGTCCACGACGGTCGCCCAGCCCGTGTGCGCGAGGAGCAGCCGCCGCTGGCGCGCCATCGACACCAGCGGCAGATCGGTGACCCGCGCCGGACCGCCGGACAGGAACGCGGCCTCGTACAGCGTCAGCTCGTACAGCGTCGGATCGTGGTGCGCGCCCGCTTCCGCGTCGACGTCCGCGGCCCGTACGGCGGCCAGGCACAGCCGGGTGCAGGCGAGACCGGCCAGGGCCAGGCCAGCAGGAGAAGGAGGACCCAGAACATGCCGTGGCCAGGGCATGTCGTTCCGGTCAGCGGCGCAGCAGCACCCGGCGGGCCCGCGCCATCCGCGAGCGCGGACGCGGCGCAGAACCGGACCGCTCCAGCCACCACTCCCGCAACTGACGCCGTGCCCGCGCCTCCTGCGGCCGCCCGGCGAGCAGCAACTGCTCGGCGAAGTCCAGCGCGTCCCGCCGGTAGCCGCCGGTCATCGGATGCCGCTGGGCGTACGCCAGGAAGGCGGGCCGGTAGGCGGCCCCCAGGATCACCGGCAACTCCGGTGCGACCTTCGCCACCACATCCGCCCGCTTTCCGGCCAGGGCCCGTGCCTGCACCCCGAGTCGCACTCGGTCGAACCCTTCGGGGACGGGGGTACCGGCGACCAGCGCGGAGAGCAGCGCCGCCTGGGCGAGGGCGAGGCGCTGACGGGCGGGCTCCGGGGCGGAGTCGTGATGCGTGGGGTCGGCAGGCTCGGACGCGGAGTCGGCGGAATCGCGCGCTGTCGCGCGAGCCGTGACGGTGGAAGCCCCGGAAGCACCCGGTATCGCCGCCCGGGCCCGCCGTCCCTCCTCCAGCGCCGCCCGGATCTCCGCCAACTCCCGCTCCAGCTCTGCCGGTTCGGGAAAGTTCTCGTCCCTCTCCAGCAGGACCCCCGGCGGGGACACACGGGCCGCGAGGTCGGTCAGGACGGCGAGGACCGGCCGGGGGACCGGGTGGGCGTGGCTGTCGTGCCAGACGCCGTCGCGTTCGAAGCCGCCCGCGACATGGACGTACGCGATGGCCTCCAGCGGGAGTTCGGCGAGCGCCTTGGCCGGGTCCTCGCCGCGGTTGACGTGGTTGGTGTGCAGGTTCGCCACGTCGATCAGGAGCCGTACGCCGGTCCGGTCGGCCAGCTCGTACAGGAACTGTCCCTCCGTCATCTCCTCGCCCGGCCAGGAGATGAGCGCGGCGACGTTCTCCACCGCGAGCGGCACGGGCAGCGCGTCCTGGGCGATGCGGACGTTCTCGCACAGCACGTCGAGGGCGTCCCGGGTGCGCGGTACGGGCAGCAGGTGCCCGGCCTCCAGGCGTGGGGAGGCCGTGAGCGGGCCGCCCGCCCGGACGAAGGCGATGTGCTCGGTGACCAGAGGGGAGCCGAGCGCCTCCGCCCGCTCGGCGAGGGCCGAAAGGCGCGCCGGGTCGGGCCGGTCGGCGCCGCCGAGGCCGAGGGAGACGCCGTGCGGGACGACGGTCAGTCCGCGTTCGCGCAGCCGCAGCAGCGCGTCGGGAAGGTGCCCGGGGCAGACGTTCTCGGCGACGACCTCTACCCAGTCGATGCCCGGCATGCGCTCCACGGTGTCCGCGATCTCCGGCCGCCACCCGATTCCGGTTCCCAGTCGCTCCATGACCCCCTCCTTCACCTCTGTCGTGCACCTGGATCCGCTGTGTCGTCTCCTTCGACGGACCGCTGTTTCCGGCGTGAGGGGGGTATGGCCCCGGCCCCGGGACTCCAACCCTGCTGCGTGCGCCTTCAGAGCAACATTTGAGGTTGCCAGGAGGTACGCGGGACCGGCCCCGGATGTTCAAACACCCTGGTTCAGCGCAGCGCCGGATGGTCGGCGACGACGGTGCAGCTGCCGGCGGCGATCTCGGTGTACCCGGCGTCACGCACCAACGGCAGCCCGGATGTGGTGAGTTGACGCCAGCGGGTCGGCTCCGCGGTCCGGACGGCGAGCGGGAACCCCGCCTCGCGCCAGGCCGCGCGCTCCTCGTCCGGCAGTTCCCACCAGGCGAGTTGAGCGCCGTGCCCGGCCTGCGCCATCGCCTTGCCGGCCGACATGTCGACCTCCGGGTTCAGCCACAGCACCGGCGCGCTCGTGTCCGCCTCGACCGGCGGCTCCGGATCGTCGAGATCGGTTCCGGAAACCTGCAGCCGCGCCAGCTCCTTGGGCCACCCGTCCAGCGGGACGGGCGGAAACACCCTCACTTCCGCGGACTTCCCCGTCACCGTGATCCCGGGCAACGCCTCGGCCCGCCGCCACTCGGCGCCCCGGGCCCGCCGCACCACCTTCCGAATCCGCGCGTCCTGCCAGTCCCGCATGGCCTGGGCCCACTCCCCGTCGCCCCGCGAGCGCTCATCACTGAGCATGACGAGCACGGCACGGGCGGCGGTTTCCAAGGCGTCGGTACGGGCGGGAGGCGCACCCTTTTCGATCCGCACCACCAGAGGCAGTACGAACTGAGGCGCGGTATCGCGTGCGCTGGGCTCGGACCGGAAGGGACTGTCAGTCGGTTCGGTAGTCACGCCGTCCAGTCTGCCAACTCGAGGGGCGCGGCGAACTGCGCGATCAACCCACTACAACCCGCACCCCGAAACCGAACCCACTACCCCGAACAAGCCGTACGCTGCGCCTCCAACCAC
The DNA here is from genome assembly GCF_019219825.1 of Streptomyces sp. TRM70350. Lineage (GTDB taxonomy): Bacteria > Actinomycetota > Actinomycetes > Streptomycetales > Streptomycetaceae > Streptomyces. The sequence goes on from NZ_JAHUXH010000004.1 coordinate 191,356, forward strand.
TCACACTGCGGACACAACGTGATCCCCTTGTACGACTCCGGATACTCCGTAGGCTCCCGGCACAGCACGCACTCCGCGTACGGCGGCCCGTCCGCCTTGGGCGGCCTGCTCGCGTCGATCAGACAGTAATCGTCACCGTCGCTCATACCTCCAGCGTATGCCGCTCATGACAGCCCGCCGGAGGCCGTCGCTCCGATCAGTTCGGACACCTTCACGAACCGATACCCCTGCCGCCGCAGCTCCGGCACGATTCTCCGAATCGCCCGCTCGGTCGTCGGCGCCGCACTCCGCGTGCAGTGCAGCACGACGACCGACCCCGGCCGCACCCCCTGAAGCACCTGCCGGGCCACCGCATCCGCGTCCGTCGCGAACGCGTCCCCGCCCACCACGTCCCACTGCACCGCCGTCACGCCGGTGGCGCTCAGTGCCCGCAGCGCCCGCTGGTCGTAGCAGCCACCGGGGAACCGGAAGTACGGCTTGGCGTCCGGCACCCCCGCCCGGCGGAACGCCGTGTACGCCCGCTCCACGTCCGCCCGCATCCGCTCCTCCTCGATGGTCGGCAGGCCGTAGCAGTCGGCGGTGAAGGCGTAGTGGCTGTAGGAGTGGTTGGCGACCTCGAAGAGCGGGTCCCGGCCGATGCCGCGGGCCTGGATCGGGTACTCCTCCGCCCACCGGCCCGTCATGAACACGGTCGCCGGCACCTTCAGCGCCCGCAGCGTCGCGATCAGCTGCGGGTTGTCGAAGCGTTCACCCTGGGCTGCCCGTGGCCCCTGGTCGGCGGTCATGTCGGCGTCGAAGGTGAGCGCGACGGTCTTGTCCCCGCTGCGCGGGCCGCTGGTGAACACCGGCGTGAGACCCGCGGGGCCGGGGGCGAGGGTGGGAGGCGCCGAGGGGGAGGGGGCGGGCGTCGAGGGGACCGCCGTACGGCCGCCGCCCCGTGGCGCCTCGGCGGTGCCGCAGGCGGCGAGGGCGGCGCTCAGGACACAGACCGTGATGACGCTGCGTGCATGTGTGATCACCGTATGAAAGTATGACGTTCAGGTCGGCGCGGTCGCCGACGCGACCGCCGGGTCACCCGGCCGGCGGCCTCCGCCACGGACCGCGCACCGCGAACGTCGTCCCCGGCGTGTAGCAGTTGACGTTCCTGCTGGTCACGGAGCGTCGGTACGGCCCGGGGTGGGGTGCGGTTCCTGGGTGAGGCCGGGGGTGCCGTCGGGTTGCTGGATGAAGCTCGCGGTGTCGTCGGGTTGCTGGGTGAGGCCCGGGGTGCCGTCCGGCTGCTGGGTGAGGCCGGGGATGTCGTCGCGTTGCTGGGTGAGGCCGGGGGCGTCGCCGGGTTGCTGGGTGAAGCTCGCGGTGTCGTCGGGTTGCTGGGTGGCGCCCGGGACGAGGCGGGGGTCCCGTGCGAGACCCGTCGCCTGGTTCGGTCCCTGGGCGGTCTGGCCTTGGGCGTGGCCCTGTGTGTGGTCCGCCGGCAGCGGTGCCCTCTCCAGGAAGCGCAGCAGCTCCACCGGGAACGGGAGCACGAGCGTCGAGTTCTTCTCGGCGGCGACCGCCACGACCGTCTGGAGCAGCCGCAGCTGGAGCGCGGCGGGTGTGTTCGCCATCTGCTGGGCCGCCTCGGCCAGCTTCTTGGACGCCTGGAACTCGGCGTCGGCGTTGATGACCCGGGCCCGGCGCTCGCGGTCGGCCTCGGCCTGGCGGGCCATGGAGCGCTTCATCGTCTCCGGCAGTGACACGTCCTTGATCTCGACCCGGTCGACCTGCACGCCCCAGCCGACGGCCGGGCTGTCGATCATCAGCTCCAGACCCTGGTTGAGCTTCTCGCGGTTGGACAGCAGGTCGTCCAGGTCGCTCTTGCCGATGATCGAGCGCAGCGAGGTCTGGGCCATCTGGGAGACCGCGAACTTGTAGTCCTCGACCCTGATCAGCGCGCTCGCCGCGTCGACCACCTTGAAGTACACGACGGCGTCCACGCGCACGGTCACGTTGTCGCGGGTGATGCCCTCCTGGGCCGGCACCGGCATGGTGACGATCTGCATGTTGACCTTGTTCAGCCGGTCCACGAACGGAACGATCAGCGTGAATCCGGGCGCCCGTACGTCCCTGAGCCGACCGAGCCGCAGCACCACACCGCGTTCGTACTGCTTGACGACGCGGGCCGCCGCGGACAGGTACACGGCGACCGCGGAACCGCCCATGGCGACCGCCACCAGGAGATCTTCGAGCATGACGACCCCCTCATCAGAGGCCCGTGATGTCTGTTCCTGTAACGATATGCCCGGTGCCCGGTCCGGGGCCATGGGGCTGCGGACCGGGCACCGGGCGAACGGCGTGGGTCAGGTGGCGGTGACCTTCACCGGATCGATGCCGGAGGTGCTGTGCCGCTCGGCCCAGTTCTCCAGCGCCGTACGGCACGCGTGGTCCAGGTGGTGCAGACCGGACAGGTCCAGCTCGATGGGCCGGTCCTTGGGGAGTGACTCCAGGCTGTCGAGTATCTTCGGCAGCCTGAGGAAGGTCGCGTTGCCCGACAGGTAGACCTGGATCGGGCCGGCGCCCTTGTCTATGACCTCCATCTTGAGGTGCGAGGCCTCCCAGGCGGTCTTGACGACCGCCAGGGCGAGACCGATCAGGACGCCCTCGAACATGTTCACGGCGACGATGGAGACCGCGGTGATCACCAGGATCAGGGCCTCACCCTTGTGCGACCGCCACAGCCCGGTGATCTGGCGGAACGGGATCAGCTTCCACCCCGCGTGCACGAGGATGCCGGCGAGGGCGGGAACCGGGATCAGCGCCAGGGCGGACGGCAGCGCGGCCGCGAACAGCAGCAGCCACACACCGTGCAGCACACGCGACGCCTTGGTCTTCGCGCCCGCGTTGACGTTGGCGGAGCTGCGCACGATCACCGCGGTCATCGGCAGCGCGCCGAGCAGACCGCACACGGTGTTGCCCGCGCCCTGGGCGATCATCTCCTTGTTGTACTGGGTGCGCGGACCGTCGTGCAGCCGGTCCACGGCCGCCGCGCTGAACAGGCTCTCCGCCGAGGCGATCAGCGCGAACGCCACGATGGTGCCCCAGATGGCCGGGCCGGCCAGCTCACCGAACGCCTCGGACCCCGGCGGCTGGATGACACCGAGCAGACCCTCCACCTGGACGGTGGCGACCGGAAGGTTGAAGGCGAGCACGGCGACCGTGGCCAGGATCACCGCCGCGAGGGCGCCGGGCACGGACCGCACCGCCTTCGGCATCTTCTTCCACAGCACGATGACGGCGACGGTGCCCACGCCGATCGCGAGCGAGGCCAGAGCCTCGGTGCTGCCGAGCGCGTCGGCGAAGGCTCCGGGCAGGCCCACGATCTTGCCCAGACCGCTCTCCGGGGCCTTCAGGCCCGCGGCCGCGTACACCTGGCCGGCGATGATCACCAGACCGATGCCGCAGAGCATGCCCTCGACGACCGAGAGGGATATGGCCCGGAACCAGCGGCCTATCCCGAAGAAGCCCATGGCGAGCTGGAGCAGACCGGCCATGAGCACGATCATGCCGAGCGTCGCCACGCCGAACTCGCTGACGGCCTCGAAGACCAGCACGGTCAGGCCCGCGGCCGGGCCGGACACCTGAAGGCTGCTGCCGGGCATGAGCCCGGTGACGATGCCGCCCACGATGCCGGTGACAAGGCCCAGCTCCGCGGGGACGCCGGAGGCGACCGCCACACCGACGCACAGCGGCACGGCGACCAGGAAGACGACGATGGAGGCGAGGAAGTCCTGCCTCAGATAAGGGAACTTCGACAGCATGGTCACCGGTCCCCTCAGAGCGTCTCGAACGTGTCGGTCTCCGCGCGGTGTTCCCGCACGGTTCCGGTGTGGACTTCGTAGTACCAGCCGTGCAGCTGGAGTTCACCGGATCCGAGGCGCTTGCCGATGCCCGGGTAGGAGCGCAGCCGCTGCAGCTGCGCGAGGACGTGGTTCTGCACGGCCTCGGCGACCGTCGGGTCGCTGGGGTCCGAGCACTTGGGCTCGTCCGCCGCGTGCGCGAGCCAGTCGCGTACGGCGGGTACGGCCGTCAGGTCGTCGTGGCGCACCACCGCGCCGACGGCGCCGCAGTGCGAGTGGCCGCATACCACGACGTGCTGGACACCGAGCACCTCCACCGCGTACTCGATGGTGGCCGCCTCGCCGGTGGGGGTGCCGGAGCCGTACGGCGGGACGATGTTGCCCGCGGTGCGCAGCTCGAACAGCTGGCCGGGGCGGGCGCCGGTGATCAGGGCGGGGACCACCCTGGAGTCGGAGCAGGTGATGAACAGGACTTCAGGGGACTGGCCCTGGGCCAGTCGAGCGAACTCCTCAGGGCGCTGTCCGAACGTGCGGGCGTTGTCGATGAGGGGCTGCATGGTTGTGGTGACTCCTCCTGGCGCGCAGTGGGGGCGCGTCGGGCGTGCATGACAAAGGGTCAGAGGTGGGGGGGTACTGCTCTGCTCTCAGCAGCGGAAGACCTGAAGTGCCGCCGGAGAGTGGGCGGTCGAGGGTCTCGACATGCGGCCGTACGCTGCGCTGGGCACGACCGCGTCGGATTCGGCCCGCTGGTCCCGCGCCGGCTGCGGGCGCTGGGCCGCGCAGGACGCGGAGTCGACCGCGCGGTGGCGGTCGCGTATGTGCAGGGGACCGGTCGGGTCCCCCGAGTGGGTGGGGCTGTGGAACGCGGCGAACTCGGCATGCGGTGCGGTCCCGGAGGGCTTTGTTCCGGGCTGAGCTTTGGCCTCAATGTGACGGGCCGTATACGCAGCTGCGAAGGATGCGGGAGGTGTGAAGAACGAGAGGGTGAACAGGACGGCGGTGAGGACGGTGAACAGGGTCCGGGTCGTCGTACCTGGAAACATGAGCCCCCCTCCGTTCGGCGCACCTCTAGACCGTACCAACGATTGGTCAACTGCTGGTCAAGAAGGACATTAACCCTGCAAAGTTGTTTGCAGGGTTAACTTGGCGTTGCGGAGCCGAAGAGAGCCTCAAAAGTGAGGTTGAGCTGGCGTGATCCGTACCTTGATCTTGGGCCCGGCGTGGCGCTACTGAGGTTCGGTCAGACGCTGGGCGTCGCGGGCCAGCGCGGTCAGCCGGGAGATGGCCCGGAAGTACTTCTTGCGGTAGCCGCCCTTCAGCATCTCCTCGCTGAACAGCTGGTCGAAGGGCAACCCCGAGGCCAGGACGGGCACTTCACGGTCGTAGAGCCGGTCCGCGAGCACCACGAGCCGCAGTGCCGTCGACTGGTCGGGGATCGGCCGCACATCGGTCAGGCACACCGCCTTGACGCCGTCCGTCAACGCGCCGTACCGGCTGGGGTGAACGCGTGCGAGGTGCTCCAGCAGCCGCGGGAAGTCGTCGAGGGAGGCGCCCTCGGTGGCGCGCGCCGTCCGTGTCACCTGCGCGTCGCTGCACGGCGCCGGTGCCTGGGGCAGGCCGCGGTGGCGGTAGTCCTCGCCGTCGATGCGCAGGGTGCGGAAGTGGGCCGACAGGCCCTGGATCTCACGCAGGAAGTCGGCCGCCGCGAAACGGCCCTCGCCGAGCTTGCCCGGCAGCGTGTTCGAGGTGGCGGCGAGTGCGACGCCCGCGTCGACCAGCTTGCCGAGCAGGGTGGAGACCAGGACGGTGTCGCCCGGGTCGTCCAGTTCGAACTCGTCGATGCACAGGAGGCGGTGGCCGGAGAGCGTCTGGACGGTCTGCTGGAAGCCGAGGGCGCCGACCAGGTTCGTGAGCTCCACGAACGTGCCGAACGCCTTGAGGGCGGGTTCGGCGGGGGTGGCGTGCCAGAGGGAGGCGAGCAGGTGGGTCTTGCCCACGCCGTAGCCGCCGTCGAGGTAGACGCCGCGGGGCCCTGCCGGGGGCTTGGGCGCCTTGGCCCTGCCGAACCCGAAGAACCCGCGCCTGCCCGCGCCGGGCACCGGGCCGAGGCCGGACGCGAAGCCCTCCAGGACCCGTACCGCCTCGGTCTGGCTGGGCTGGTTCGGGTCCGGGATGTACGTGCTGAAGCGCACCGAGTCGAAGCGGGGCGGGGGCACCATCTCGGCCACCAGGCGGTCCGCGGGGACGTGCGGCTCTCGTGCGCAGAGGGAGAGGGGGGCTGTTTCGGCGGCTATGGGGCTTCGGCCGGCGGCGGTGGAGGAGGACACGCTTACCCATGCTAAGGGGTGGTCCGGGGGCCGCTTTGGTCACGGGCTGATCGGCTGATCGGGGGCGCCGCGCAGGCGGGGCCGTGGGGGTGCCGATGCGCGGGTTCGGGTGGTGATGGGGCTGTGGGGCGTGGGGCGGTGCGGCCGTGTGGTGGTGGGGCGGTCCTGGCCGTGGGGCCGGGCTGCCGGACCACACCGGGCCCACGCCGTACCGCAGGGCCACACCGGGCCGCCGGACCACGCCGGGCCCAGTCTCACGGCCTCGCCCGTGCGCTCGGCTGTGGTTGGGTCGGATGGATCCTCGGCCGCGTGGAACACTGCACGGCATGCGACGCCTGTTTCCTGTGACCGACGCGACCGTGGATCCGGACGACCGTGAGTGGGGGCTCGCGGAACTGGCCGAGGCCTATGCCTATCCCGAGCCGGAGCCGGGGGAGCCGGTGGCGTGGCTGCGGGCCAACATGGTCTCCACGCTCGACGGGGCCGCTCAGCACGGCGGGAAGTCGCAGCCCATCTCCAACGCCACGGACATGCGGATCTTCGGCACGCTGCGAGGGCTCGCGGACGTGGTGCTGGTCGGTGCGGAAACGGTCCGCCAGGAGGGCTACCGCCCCGCACGCGCGCGTGCGGAGTTCGCGGCGCGGCGCGAGGCCGCCGGGCAGGCCCCCGCGCCCGCGATCGCCGTGGTCAGCGCCGGCCTGGGCCTGGACTTCTCGATGCCCCTGTTCACCTCGCCCGTGGTCCCCACGCTGATCCTCACCGGCGCGGCCGCGCCGCCGGACCGGGTGGCCGCGGCCGAGAAGGCGGGCGCGCGGGTGGTGGTCGCCGGGGACGGTGTCGGCGTGGAGCCCGCACGGGCCGTACGGGCGCTCGCCGAGCTCGGTCACACCCGGCTGCTCACCGAGGGCGGGCCCCGGCTGCTGGGCCAGCTGGTGGCGGCCGGGGTGCTCGACGAGCTGTGCCTGACCGTCTCCCCGATGCTCACCGCGGGGGGCGCGCAGCGGATCGCCGGGGGGCCGTCGGTGGCGGTCCCGCAGCAGTTCGAGCTGGTGTCCCTGCTGGAAGAGGCCGGGTTTCTGTTCTCCCGCTACCGTCGATCCTGAGATCGGCGGAATATGCCGTTCCGTTTAGCGTCGGGCGGGCACACTAGGACTCGCACCACCCGTGCGATCGCGGGGCAGGATGGTTTCCGCGGGGCCAGGCACGGCCCACGGAGGACGGAGGGCCCGCGGGCCCTCGAAGGAGATAGGGGCGCCTGGTGTTCACAAGCGTTTTGATGATCGAGAAGGCCCTGACGTCCGCCGACGTGGAGTTCGTCACCACCTTGCACGGGGACGAGCCGGTCAGTTTCCACGTGTTGCTCCAGCCGCGCGGCGAGCAGGCGGACCGATTGCTGCGCGCCATCGACGACCTCGCGATGGGAGCCATCGACGAAGCGGCGCGGGAAGGGGAGACGCCGGAGGGCGAGGCGGCGAAGAGCGAGGGGCAGCGGGCGCTGGAGGTGTCCCTGCAGGCCCTGCGGGCCTCCGGCAGCGCGGCGGAGGGGCAGCTGATCGAGGACCATCCGCTGGACGCGCTCAAGGGCGTGGTCGAGGAGGTCGGGGCCGACGAGGTGATCGTGCTGACGGATCCCCACTACGTGGAGGAGTTCTTCCATCGGGACTGGGCTTCTCGGGCCAGGCACAAGGTGGGGGTGCCGGTGCTGAAGCTGTTCTCGCACAGTAAGGCGTAGGGACTTGCCGCAATTCCCCGCGCCCCTGCCCGCGTGACCGGACCGCCCCCTTACAAGGCGCCCCACGCCGTACGGAATAGGCTGGGGCCGCGCCTCCCTCACTCGGGATGCGCTGATCGTCGTACCGGATCTTGGGGAGAACACGCATGGCACCCGGCCTTCCTACCGCCATGGACCGACCGCACTTCATCGGCATCGGTGGGGCCGGGATGTCCGGTATCGCGAAGATTCTGGCGCAGCGCGGGGCCAAGGTCGCCGGCAGTGACGCCAAGGAGTCGGCGAGCGTCGAGGCGCTGCGGGCGCTGGGCGCCACCGTGCACATCGGGCATGCGGCGGAGCACCTCGCGGACGACGCCAGCTGTGTGGTGGTCTCGTCGGCGATCCGGGCCGACAACCCGGAGCTGGCCCGCGCGGCCGAGCTGGGTATCCCGGTGGTGCACCGGTCCGACGCGCTGGCCGCCCTGATGGACGGGCTGCGGCCGATCGCGGTCGCCGGTACCCACGGCAAGACCACGACCACCTCGATGCTGGCCGTGTCGCTGTCCGAACTCGGGCTGCGGCCGTCGTACGCGATCGGCGGTGACCTCGACGCGCCCGGCTCCAACGCGCTGCACGGCGAGGGCGACATCTTCGTCGCCGAGGCGGACGAGAGCGACCGCAGCTTCCACAAGTACGCGCCCGAGGTCGCCATCGTCCTCAACGTGGAGCTCGACCACCACGCCAACTACGCCTCGATGGACGAGATCTACGAGTCCTTCGAGACCTTCGTCGGCCGGATCGTCACCGGCGGCACCCTGGTGATCTCGGCGGACCACGAGGGCGCGCGGGAGCTGACGCGGCGGGTCGCGGCCTCCGGCGTCAAGGTCGTGACGTACGGCGCGGCGGACGACGCCGACGTGCGGGTGCTGTCGGTCGTGCCGCAGGGGCTGAAGAGCGAGGTCACCGTCCTGCTGGAGGGCCGGGAGCTCACCTTCGCCGTCTCCGTTCCCGGCCGGCACTACGCCCACAACGCGGTCGCCGCCCTCGCGGCCGGCGCGGCCCTCGGCATCCCGGCCGCGGAGCTGGCACCGGCGCTGGCGGCGTACACCGGCGTGAAGCGGCGGCTGCAGCTGAAGGGCGAGGCGGCCGGGGTGCAGGTGATCGACTCCTACGCCCACCACCCGACCGAGATGACCGCGGACCTGGAGGCGATGCGGGCGGCGGCCGGCGGCGCGCGGATCCTGGTGGTCTTCCAGCCGCACCTGTTCTCGCGGACGCAGGAGCTGGGCAAGGAGATGGGCCAGTCCCTCGCCCTCGCGGACGCCTCCGTGGTGCTGGACATCTACCCGGCCCGTGAGGACCCGATCCCGGGCGTGACCAGCGAGCTGATCATCGAGGCGGCCCGGGCGGCGGGCGCGGACGTGACGGCGGTGCACGACAAGGGCGAGGTGCCCGAGGCGGTCGCGGGAATGGCCGGGGCCGGTGATCTCGTTCTCACCATGGGCGCGGGCGATGTCACCGACCTCGGGCCGCGCATCCTGGACCGCCTGTCGAAGTGAGGGGCTGACACCCATGTCGTACGACGTCGAGAAGCCGGACGAGCAGTGGCGCGCGGAGCTGACGCCGGCCGAGTACGCCGTGCTGCGTCAGGCCGCGACGGAACCCGCGTTCACCGGTGAGTACACCAGCACCAGGACCAAGGGCGTGTACTCGTGCCGCGCCTGTGGTGCCGAGCTGTTCACCTCGGACACCAAGTTCGAGTCGCACTGCGGCTGGCCGTCCTTCTACGACCCCAAGGACAGCGACGCGGTCGAACTGGTGGAGGACCGCTCGCACGGCATGGTGCGCACCGAGGTGCGGTGCGCGCGGTGCGGGTCGCACCTCGGGCATGTGTTCGAGGGTGAGGGGTATCCGACGCCGACGGATCAGCGGTACTGCATCAACTCGATCTCGTTGCGGTTGGCGCCGGACGACGAGTGACGCGGGCTTCATCGTAAAAAGGGCCGGAACGCGGTCGACCCGCCCCGCCGAGCGGGATACTGGTGCCTTCTCACGACGGGCGACCAGGGGGGGGCGGATCGGTGAACTCTGCCGGAGAGACAGGCCGTTGGGGCGAGGGCGGCGGCCGGGGCGGGCGGCATGCGGTCGTCGTGGGCGGGAGCCTCGCGGGGCTCCTCGCGGCGCACGTCCTGGCCGGGCACGCCGACCGGGTGACGGTCGTCGAGCGCGACCGGTTCCCGGACGGCGGCAAGCCGCGGCCCGGCGTACCGCAGGGCCGGCATCCGCATGTGCTGCTGGAGGGCGGGCAGGTGGCCCTGGAGTCGCTGCTGCCGGGCTTTGTGGCGGAGCTGCGGGCGGCGGGGGCGCCGCGGGTGGGCATGCCGTCGGACATGGTGCTCTGGCAGAGCGGCCGCTGGTTCCGCCGGACGCCCGCGACGACGCACATCTACACCGGTTCCCGCGCGCAGCTGGAGGAGCTGGTGCGGCGGCGGGTTCTCGCGAACCCGGTGATCAGCGTGGTCGAGGCCACCGATGCCGTCGGGCTGGTCGGCGACGCCTCGCGGGTGCGGGGCGTGCTGCTGCGGGACCGCTCCGGCGATGCCCGCACAGAGCCCCGGGCGCTTGAGGCCGACCTGGTCGTCGACGCCTCCGGCAGCGGCACGAAGGCTCCGCAGTGGCTCACGGCGATCGGCGCCGACGCCCCGCACGAGGAGACCATCGACACCGGGCTCGCCTACGCCTCCCGCGTCTACCGCGGCAAGAGCGGCGTCCTCGACGGCGAGACCCTCGGCTACTACGTCTACCCCGACCCCGGCCAGGTCCACGCCGGCGGTGCGCTGCCGCTGGAGGACGGCAGCCACCTGGTCATCGTCTCCGGGCTGCGCGGCGACGAACCGCCCACGGACGACGACGAGTTCGTGACGTACACCAAGAGGCTGCCGCATCCGCTCCTGCACCGGTGGCTGGCCGACGCCGAACCGCTCTCGCCGGCGTTCGGCTACCGGCGGACCGCGAACATCCGCCGCCGCTACGACCTGCCCGGCCGCCACCCGGCCGGATTCCTCGCCACCGGCGACGCCCTGTGCACCTTCAACCCGATCTACGGACAGGGCATGGCCGTCGCCGCGATGAGCGCCGTCGCCCTGCGCGACGCGCTGGCCGATCCGCGCCGGACGCCCACGACGCGGCGTGTGCAGCGGGCGCTCCTCGCGGCGTCCCGGCAGGCGTGGGACATCTCCGCCGGGGCGGACCGCTCGATGCCGGGCGCGGTCGGCACCGCGGTCGCGGGCGGCCCTGCGGACCGGGTCGCGGGCTGGTATCTGGGCCGGGTCCAGGAGCGGTCTCCCGGCGACCCTGTCGTGGGGCGCGCCTTCCGTGCCGTGCTGACCCTCTCCGCGCCGGTCACCGCCCTGTTCGCCCTGCCCGTGGCCCGGGCCGCCCTCTTCGGTCCGCCCGCGCCGACGCCCACCGAGCCACCGGCGGCACCGGAGGAGCCGGGCGCCTGAGCGAGGTCAGCTCGTCGGCCGGCCGTCCGTCCCCTCGAACGCCCGCAGGATCCGCTCCGCCGCCAGCGTCGCCGTCACCTCCCCGTCCCGCACCTGCTGTTCGAGGTCGGGCGCGAGGGCGCGTACCGCCGGGTGGGCGTGCAGGCGGCCCAGCAGGTCGTCGCGGACCATCGTCCAGGTCCAGTCGACCTGCTGGTCGCGGCGCTTGGCGGCGAGGCGGCCGGTGGAGTCCAGCAGCGAGCGGTGCTGTTCGAGGCGCTCCCAGACGGTGTCCAGGCCGGTCGACTCGCGGGCGCTGCAGTGCAGCACCGGCGGCGTCCAGACGGCGTCCTTGCCGTGCATCAGCCGCAGCGCGCCCGACAACTCCCGTGCCGCCGCCTGCGCGTCGCGTTCGTGCGGGCCGTCCGCCTTGTTGACGGCGATCACGTCGGCCAGCTCCAGGACACCCTTCTTGATGCCCTGCAGCTGGTCGCCGGTGCGGGCGAGGGTGAGCAGCAGAAACGAGTCGACCATGTTGGCGACGGCGGTTTCCGACTGGCCCACGCCGACCGTCTCGACGAGCACCACGTCGTAGCCCGCCGCCTCCATCACCACGATCGACTCGCGGGTCGCCTTGGCGACGCCGCCGAGGGTGCCCGCCGTGGGGGAGGGGCGGACGAAGGCCGCGGGGTCCACGGCCAGCCGCTCCATCCTCGTCTTGTCGCCCAGGATCGAGCCGCCGGTCCGGCTCGACGACGGGTCGACGGCGAGCACGGCGACCCGATGGCCGAGGCCGGTCAGCATCGTGCCGAACGCGTCGATGAACGTCGACTTGCCGACTCCCGGCACCCCGCTGACGCCGATCCGCCGCGCCTTCCCGCTGTACGGCAGCAGCTCGGTCAGCAACTGCTGTGCCAGCACCCGGTGTTGCGGCCGGGTGGACTCGACGAGCGTGATCGCGCGCGCCACGATCGCCCGCTTCCCGTCGAGCACGCCCTTCACATACGCGTCAAGGTCGATCACAGCTCGTGCCCGAGGCCGGCCGCCAGCCGCTTGACCAGGTCGTGGGCCGCGTCCGGGATCACCGTCCCGGGCGGGAACACGGCCGCCGCACCCATCTCCAGCAGGGTCGGCACGTCCTGCGGCGGAATCACCCCGCCGACGACGATCACGATGTCCTCGCGTCCTTCCGCGGCCAGCTCCTCGCGCAGTGCCGGTACGAGCGTGAGGTGACCGGCGGCCAGCGAGGACACGCCCACGATGTGCACGTCCGCCTCCACCGCCTGCCGGGCGACCTCGGCGGGCGTCTGGAACAGCGGGCCGACGTCCACGTCGAAGCCGAGGTCGGCGAAGGCGGTCGCGATCACCTTCTGGCCGCGGTCGTGGCCGTCCTGGCCCATCTTGGCGACCAGGATGCGCGGACGGCGGCCCTCCGCCTCCTCGAAGGCGTCCACCAGGGCGCGGGTGCGGTCGACGGACGGGGACTCGCCTGCTTCGTTGCGGTACACGCCGGAGATCGTACGGATCTGGCTCGCGTGCCGCCCGTACACCTTCTCCAGAGCGTCCGAGATCTCCCCGACGGTCGCCTTCGCGCGGGCCGCGCGCACCGCCAGCTCCAGCAGGTTGCCGTCGCCCCCGGCGGCCCGGGTCAGCGCGTCCAGCGCGTCCCGGCAGGCGGTCTCGTCCCGTTCCTCACGCAGTCGCCGCAGCTTGTCGATCTGCTGCGCGCGGACGGCGGAGTTGTCGACCTTGAGCACCTCGATCTGCTCGTCGGAGTCGACCCGGTACTTGTTCACGCCGATCACCGGCTGCCGCCCGGAGTCGATGCGGGCCTGCGTCCGCGCCGCGGCCTCCTCCACGCGCAGCTTGGGAATACCGGCGTCGATGGCCTGCGCCATGCCGCCCGCCTGCTCGACCTCCTGGATGTGCTGCCAGGCGCGGCGGGCGAGGTCGTACGTCAGCTTCTCGACGTAGGCGCTGCCGCCCCACGGGTCGATCACCCGGGTGGTGCCGGACTCCTGCTGGATGAGCAGCTGGGTGTTGCGCGCGATGCGTGCGGAGAAGTCGGTGGGCAGCGCGAGGGCCTCGTCGAGGGCGTTGGTGTGCAGCGACTGGGTGTGGCCCTGGGTGGCGGCCATCGCCTCGACGCACGTACGCGTGACGTTGTTGAACACGTCCTGCGCGGTCAGCGACCAGCCGGAGGTCTGCGAATGGGTGCGCAGGGAGAGCGACTTGGCGTTCTTCGGGTCGAACTGCTTGACCAGCTTCGCCCACAGCAGCCGGGCCGCGCGCAGCTTGGCGACCTCCATGAAGAAGTTCGTGCCGATCGCCCAGAAGAACGACAGGCGCGGTGCGAAGGCGTCCACGTCCAGGCCCGCGTCCCGGCCCGCCCGGATGTACTCCACGCCGTCGGCGAGGGTGTACGCCAGCTCCAGGTCGGCCGTCGCGCCCGCCTCCTGGATGTGGTAGCCGGAGATGGAGATGGAGTTGTAGCGGGGCATCCGCTGCGAGGTGAAGGCGAAGATGTCGGAGATGATCCGCATCGACGGCTTCGGCGGATAGATGTACGTGTTGCGGACCATGAACTCCTTGAGGATGTCGTTCTGGATGGTCCCCGCCAGCTTCTCCGGCGGCACACCCTGCTCCTCCGCCGCCACGATGTACAGCGCCAGCACCGGCAGCACCGCGCCGTTCATCGTCATCGACACGGTCATCCGGTCCAGGGGGATGCCGTCGAACAGCTGCCGCATGTCGTAGATCGAGTCGATCGCCACGCCCGCCATGCCGACGTCACCGGTCACGCGCGGGTGGTCGCTGTCGTAGCCGCGGTGCGTGGGCAGGTCGAAGGCGACGGACAGGCCCTTCTGACCGGCCGCCAGGTTGCGCCGGTAGAAGGCGTTGGACTCCTCGGCGGTGGAGAAGCCCGCGTACTGGCGGATGGTCCAGGGCTGGTTGACGTACATCGTCGGGTACGGGCCGCGCAGATACGGCGCGATGCCCGGGTAGGTGTCCAGGAAGTCCAGGCCCTCCAGGTCCTGCCCGGTGTAGAGCGGCTTGACCGCGATGCCCTCCGGGGTCTCCCAGAGCAGGTCGTCACCGGCGGCCGCCTTCTTCACCGCCGTACGCCACTCGTCGGCGGCGCCGGCGGTGGCCGGGGTCCCCAGCTCGATCCCGGAGAAGTCGGGGACGGACATCAGGACACTCCCATCCGGTCGAGGGTCGCGGAGAGCACGGCGACCGCGTCACAGCCCGCGAAGACGTAACTGTCGACACCCGCGTACCGCCCCGGCCGACCCGCGAGGAACACATGCGTGGCGCCCGCCGCCGTCAGCTCGCGGGCGCGGGCCTCGGCCTGCTCCGCGTACAGTTCGTCGCTGGAGCACAGGCAGACCTCGCTCGCCCCGCTCTCCTCGAACGTGCCCTCGGTGACGGGCTCGATGCCGCCCGCCTGGAAGAGGTTCGCGGCGAAGGTGGCGCGCGCGGTGTGGGCGGCGGCCGGGCCGAGGGTGGCCAGGAAGATCCGTGGGCGGGCGCCGGTCGCGGCGAGGTGGGCGTCCGAGCGGGCGCGCAGCGCCTCGTAGGCGTCGTCGCGGCGCACCCGCGGCAGGCCGCCGGTGGGCGGCTCGGGGGCGGGCTCGCGGACCACGGGCTTCTCGGCCAGGTGCGGGAACTCGCTGACGCCGGTGATGGGTTCACGCCGCCTGGCGAGCTGCGCGGCGCGGGCGGCCCAGGTCTCGGCCAGCCGCTCCCGGACCATCCCCGAGCGCAGGGCCGCGGCCTGGCCGCCCGCCCGCTCGATCGTGCGGAAGAACTCCCAGCCCGCGTGGGCGAGTTCGTCCGTCAGCCGCTCCACGTACCAGGAGCCGCCCGCCGGGTCGATCACCCGGGACAGATGCGACTCCTCGATGAGGATCGTGGAGGTGTTGCGGGCGATACGGCGCGCGAACGCGTCCGGCAGGCCGAGCGCGTGGTCGAACGGCAGTACGGTCACCGCGTCGGCACCCCCGACACCGGCCGCGAGCGTGGCCACGGTGGTGCGCAGCATGTTCACCCACGGGTCGCGGCGCGTCATCATCACCGGCGAGGTCACGACGTGCTGCACCTGAGCCCCGGGCCCGCCGCAGACCTCGGCGACCCGCGCCCACAGCCTGCGGGCCGCCCGCAGCTTGGCGATCGTCAGGAACTGGTCGGCGGTGGCCGCGTACCGGAACTCCAGCTGCGCACAGGCCTGTTCGACGCTCAGCCCCGCCTCGGTCAGCGCCCGCAGATACGCGATGCCGGTCGCCAGCGAGCACCCCAGCTCCTGCGCGGCCGAGCCACCGGCCTCGTGGTACGGCAGCGCGTCCACGGTCAGCGCCCGCAGCCCCGGGTAGTCGTCGGCGCACCGCCGCGCCAGCCCGGTCACGACCGGGAAGTCGTACGACTGCCCGGTGCGCGCCTCGAACCCCAGCGGGTCGGCGCCCAGGTTGCCGCGCGCCGCCGCACGGGCGACGCCCCGCTCCTCGTACAGCCGCAGCAACTCCCGCGCCGCGTCCTCGACCTCGCGTCCGGCGTCGAGGACGACGGGCGCCAGGTCGAGATAGACGCCGTCGAGGACGCGGCCGAGCGAGGACACCGGCAGGCCGCCCTCGCCGGTGACCAGCCAGAGCGAGGTGACGCCGTTCTCCAGGTCGGCGAGGACCGCGCCGCTGTCGACGGTCGCGTGCCGCTGTCGTACGTCCCAGCCGCCGAGGGTGTTCCCCTCGGCCCGGGTACCCCGTACAAAGGGCGCGAAGCCGGGGAAACCGGGCTCGGGCGCGGCATCGTGGGCGGTGTACAGGGGGCGGACGCGGAGTCCGTCCTCCAGCGTGGTGGTCAGGGCGTCCTCGGCGGCCGCGCCCTCGACGTCCTTGCCCGACTTGCGCAGTACGCCCGCCACAAGGCGCTGCCACTGCTCACGGGTCGCGTCGGAGAACTCGGCGGCCAGAGTAAGCCCGTCGTCGGGCAGGACCGTCATGCTCGGATGCTAGGCCAGGTCAACAAAGGAGCAGCAGGGGGCACGGCTGTGACCTTGCCCTCCCCGGGTGGGCCTTGAAGGGGCGGCGGATTCCGTACTACGCCGGGGTGTGACCGCCTTCACGCGGCGCCGGTCGCGGTGCGGCCCACAGGCCGCGGACGTGGCCGAGGTGGCGCGTCATGACGGTGTGCACGGCCTGCTCGTCGCGGGCGAGCAGGGCGTCCAGGAGTTCCAGGTGCTCCTCGGCCGACGCCTGCAGGCGGCCCTGCTCGGCGAGCGCGGTCAGCCCGTAGAGGCGGGCGCGGCGGCGCAGGTCGCGGACCACCTCGACGAGGTGCTCGTTGCCCGCGAGGGCCAGCAGGCCGAGGTGGAAACGCAGATCGGCCTCGACATACGCGATCAGGTCACCGGCCACGGCCGCGCCGACGATCTCCTCGGCGACCGGACGCAGCTCCGCCAGCGCCACCGGGTCGGCGGCGCGGGCCAGTTGGACCGTGGTCGGGATCTCGATCAGCGCACGGATGTGGGTGTACTCGTCGAGCTGTTTCTCGGAGACGGCCGTGACCCGGAAGCCCTTGTTGGGCACCGTGTCGACCAGGCCCTCCTTGGCCAGGTCCAGCAGCGCCTCGCGCACCGGCGTCGCGGAGACCCCGAAACGGGCGGCGAGCGCGGGCGCCGAGTAGACCTCACCGGTGCGCAGCTCACCGGCGATCAGCGCGGCGCGCAGGGCGTCGGCGACGCGCTCGCGGTAGCTGCTCTTCCTGCCGCCGAGCGTGGGCAGGCCGGGGGTGGGGGCGGTCATGGGGTTTCTCTCCTCGATCTTCACCGATCCTCACCATCAGAGCACGAACCCGGCGGGGAACGGGTCCTCCGGGTCCAGCAGATACTGGGCCGTGCCCGTGATCCACGCCCGCCCCGTGAAGCTGGGCAGCACCGCCGGGATCCCGGCCACCTGAGTCGTGCCGAGCAGGCGGCCGGTGAAGTGGGTGCCGATGAAGGACTCGTTGACGAACTCGGTGTGCAACGGCAGTTCACCACGGGCGTGCAGTTGCGCCATGCGCGCGCTGGTGCCCGTACCGCAGGGGGAGCGGTCGAACCAGCCGGGGTGGATCGCCATCGCGTGGCGCGAATGGCGGGCGGTGGCGTCCGGGGCGAGCAGGTGGACGTGGTGCAGGCCGTGGATCGACGGGTCCTCGGGATGCACCGGCTCCTCCTCGGCGTTGACGGCCTCCATCAGCGCCAGGCCCGCCTTCAGGATGTCGTCCTTGCGGGCGCGCTCGAAGGGCAGGCCGAACTCGGCCAGCGGCAGGATGGCGTAGAAGTTGCCGCCGTAGGCGAGGTCGTACGTGACCGTCCGCCCGTCGGCGAGCGTGGCCTTGCGGTCGAGGCCGACGGCGAAGGACGGAACGTTGCGCAGGGTGACGTTGCGGGCCGTGCCGCCCTCGACCGCGACCTCGGCGACCACGAGACCGGCGGGGGTGTCGAGGCGGATGGTGGTGACCGGCTCGGTGACCTCGACCATGCCGGTCTCCACCAGCACGGTCGCCACGCCGATCGTGCCGTGCCCGCACATCGGCAGATAGCCGGAGACCTCGATGAAGACCACGCCCCAGTCGCAGTCGGGGCGGGTGGGCGGCTGGAGGATCGCGCCGCTCATCGCCGCGTGGCCGCGCGGCTCGTTCATCAGCAACTGCTTGATGCCGTCGCGGTGTTCCCGGAAGTACAGCCGCCGCTCGTTCATGGTCGCGCCGGGGACGGTGCCGATCCCGCCGGTGATCACGCGGGTGGGCATGCCCTCGGTGTGCGAGTCGACGGCGTGCAGGACGAGTGAGCTGCGCACGGCCAACCTCCTTGTGCGAGATACGAGTGATACGAGCCCTGCCGCTTATGCGAGCCCTGCCGCTTGTCCGAGCCCCGCCGCGACGGCCTTCTCCGTCGCCCCCCGCACCGCCGCCTCCTGCTCCGGCGCCAGCGGCACCCGCGGGGGCCTGCACGGGCCGCCGTACCGTCCGACGATGTCCATCGACAGCTTGATGGCCTGCACGAACTCCACGCGCGAGTCCCAGCGCAACAGCGGGTGCAGCTGCCGGTACAGGGGCAGCGCGGTGTCCAGATCGCCGGACACCGCGGCCCGGTACAGCTGGACCGAGGCCTTCGGCAGCGCGTTCGGATACCCGGCCACCCAGCCCTTGGCGCCCGCGATCGCCAGCTCCAGCGCGACATCGTCGGCGCCGATCAACAGGTCCAGTTCGGGGGCGAGTTCGGTGATGCGGTACGCCCGCCGGACGTCGCCGGAGAACTCCTTGACGCCTCGGATCAGCCCCTCGCCGTGCAGCTTCGCCAGCAGCTCCGGTACGAGGTCGACCTTGGTGTCGATCGGGTTGTTGTACGCCACGACGGGCAGGCCCGCCCGGGCGACCTCGGCATAGTGCGCGAGGACGGACCGCTCGTCGGCGCGGTAGGCGTTGGGCGGCAGCAGCATCACCGCGCCGCAGCCCGCCTCGCGTGCCTGTTCGGCCCAGCGCCGGGCCTCCGCCGCACCGTAGGCGGCGACCCCGGGCATCACGCGCTCGCCGCCGACCGCGGCGACGGCGGTCTCGACGACCCTGGCGCGCTCCTCGGGCGTGAGGACCTGGTACTCGCCGAGCGAGCCGTTCGGTACGACGCCGTCGCAGCCGTTCGCCACCAGCCAGGCGCAGTGCTCGGCGAACGCGTCGTAGTCCACGGCCAGGTCGGCGGTGAGGGGGAGCGCGGTGGCGACGAGGACGCCGCGCCAGGGGCGGTGCTGGTCAGTCGTCATGGGGATCCTTCCCGTCCGGGGGGTTGTCGGGTGGTCCGGTCCGTGTGTCGGGGCCCTGACCGGCCAGCACGCCGAGCGGTACCGGCCGGGCGAACGGTGTGCGGGCCGGGGTCTGGGGGCAGCCGGTGAGGGCGGCGACGGCGGGGCCGCACATCCGGCCCTGGCACCAGCCCATCCCGGCGCGGGTGAGCAGCTTCACGGTGCGTACGTCTCCGGCGCCGAGCTCGCCGACGGCCGTCCGGACGGCGGACGCCCGGACCTCCTCGCAGCGGCAGACCAGGGTGTCGTCGGTGACCTGCTCCGCCCAGTGCGCGGGCGGCGTGTACACCGTGTCGAGCGCGGCGAAGAACCCGCGCAGCGCCGCCCGGCTGCGCGCCGCCTTGGCCCACGTCCGCGCGTCGGGCCGCCGCCCGGTCAGCCGTGCGGCGGCGGAGCGGCCCGCGATGTGGCCCTCGGCGAGCGCGAGGTCCGCGCCGCCGACGCCGGTGGCCTCGCCCGCCGCCCACACGCCGGGCACGTCGGTGCGCTGCTCGTCGTCCACGCGCACCGCGACCCCGTCGAGGCCGCAGCCCAGGGTGGCGGCGAGGTCGGTGTGCGGCAGCATGCCGTGGCCGACGGCGAGCGTGTCGCAGGCGATACGGCGCCGGGTGCCCGGACGGACCCGGCCGTCGGCGTCGAGGGCGGCGACCGTCACGGCGTCCAGCCGTTCGTCGCCGTGCGCCTCCACCACCGTATGGCGGACCAGCACGGGGACTCGGTGGCGCAGCAGCCGGGCCGCGTATCCGGCACCCTCGGCGAGCTTGACCGGCAGCGCGGACAGCGCCCGGGAACGGCGCACGGGGGCTTCCGGGGTGGTGGACTGGGCCGGGGCGGCTGCGGGGGCTTTCGGGGTGGTGGACTGGGCCGGGGCGGTGGACTGGGCCAGGGCGGCGACGAGGGCCTTCGGGTCGGCGGACTCGACCAGTGCGGCGACGTGCGCGCCCGCCGCGGCCAGCCCGGTCGCGACGGGCAGCAGCAGGGGTCCGGACCCGGCGACCACGGCGGTGCGTCCCGGCAGGACGAGCCCGCCCTTGAGCATGGCCTGGGCGCCACCCGCGGTGACCACGCCCGGGAGCGTCCAGCCGGGGAACGGCAGCACCTTCTCGTAGCCGCCGGTGGCGAGGACGACCGCGTCGGCGTCCACGGTCACGCCGTCCTCCTGGAGCGGCCCGAGCAGCGCGTGCACGGTGAAACCGCCCGAGTGCCGCTCGACACACCAGACATGATGGTCTGTCAGGTGGGTGGCGTGGCCTGCCGCGAGCTGCCGGTCGAGGCCCGCGCGCAGTCGCTGCCAGGTGCGCCAGTGGTGGTGCAGCGTCTGCGGGCGGCGGGCGCCGAGCCCGGGCGCGGGCTGCCGGTAGAACTGGCCGCCCGCCTCCGGGGCGGCGTCGACGAGGGTGACCCGGAGGCCCGCGGCGGCTGCCGCCAGGGTCGCCGCGAGCCCCGCCGGGCCCGCGCCGATCACCGCGAGACGGGGACGGTCAGTCATCGTGTCCCGTCCCCTCCTGCGTACGGATCGCGTCGCCCGGCCGTGCGGGGACCAGGCAGGCGCGTTGGTTGGGGCGATCGTTGACGGTCACCAGGCAGTCGAAGCAGACGCCGATCCCGCAGAACACCCCGCGCGGCCGCCCGGCGCCCCGCGTGCTGCGCCAGGACGTGACACCGGCCGCCCACAGCGCGGCGGCGACGGTCTGGCCGGGCAGCGCGTGGATCTCCCGGCCGTCGAAGGTGACCGTGAAGGCGGGGCCGGGCCGGGCGTCGGTCAGCTTCAGTGGGTTCATCTCGCGTTCCCCTCGCATGGGGCCTCCCCGGTGAAACGGTCGGGACGAAAAGGCGCCAGGTCCAGCTCCGGCGGCCGTCCGCTCAGCACCTGGGCGATCAGATACCCGGTCCCGGTCGCCAGCCCGATGCCGGCGCCCTCGTGCCCGCACGCGTGCAGCAGGCCGGGCACGCGCGGATCGGGGCCGATGGCGGGCAGGTGGTCGGGCAGATACGGGCGGAATCCGACGTACGCCCGCACGGCCCGCACCCGCACGAGGAACGGGAACAACCGGACCGCGTCCGCCGCCAGCGCCCGTACCACCGGCAGCGAGAAGGACCGGTCGAAGCCGACCCGTTCGCGGCTCGCGCCGATCAGCACCGGCCCGGCCGCCGTGCCCTCCACGACGGGTGAGGTCCGCAGGGCCGCCGAGTCGCTGGCCACGTCGGCCACGTAGTCGGCGGCGTACACCTTGTGCCGTACCAGGCGCGGCAGCGGCTCGGTGACCAGGACGAACCCACGCCGGGGGCGGACGGGCAGGTGGACCCCCGCCAGCGCGGCGACCCCGCCGCCCCAGGTCCCGGCGGCGTTCACGACAGCGGGCGCGTGGATCTCGCCCCGGTCCGTGCGAACGCCGCGCACGGCACCGTCCCGGCCGCGCAGGACACCGGTCACGGTCCGGCCCGTTTCCAGCCTGGCGCGGGAGGCCCGTACGAGGTGGGCGGCGGCGAGGGAGGGCATGACCTGGGCGTCCTGGGGGTAGTGCATGCCGCCCGGGAGACCGGGGGCCGAGTGCGGCTCCAGCTCCCTGAGTCGGTGCTCATCGACGGGTACGGCGTCGACGCCCGCGGCCCGTTGACCGGTCGCGAACTCCTCCAGGGCGGTCAGGCCCTCGGGCGACGACGCGACGACCACGCCGCCCTTGGGTTCGTACTCGACCGCCGTGGCGAACTCCTCCGCCAGCTCGGCCCACAACCGGGCCGACAGCAGGGCGAGTCGCAGCTCGGGGCCGGGTTCCTTGTCGGAGACGAGGACGTTGCCCTCCCCGGCGCCGGTGGTGCCGCCGGACACGGGGCCCCGGTCGACCAGCGTGACGTCCAGGCCCGCCCGGGCAGCGTGGAAGGCGCACGCGGCGCCCACCATTCCGGCTCCCACTACCACGACATCGCAGGTCAACTGGTTGGCCACAGCAGTAATATGTCACATAGTGCGGTGCGTCGGAAGACGGCCGACGCGGATTCCTTCCTCTTGTGGTCGCAGGCAACGGGAAGATGGAGCCTTTGGTGAATTCCCCGTCGCCGAGGAGGTCGCTCTGTCGTCCCCGCCGCCCCGAGCGGGACGGCCGGGGTGCCGGGCAGCCGCTGCGTGTCCATGTCGGTTTATCACCCCTTTAAGGTGTTCTGTGTGGCGCGATGGCTCCAGTCGTTCCGAAAACCACCGACGGCCGGTGCCGTCGGCCGTACGAACACGCCCGTACCGGGACCCGGCGTGTCGTCGCGGCTGACGGTGCTGCGGTCCGCCGTGGCCGGGATCGGGACGACGCTCGACGAGAAGACCACCTGCGCCGAGCTCACCAAGGCGGCCGCCGAGCACACCGGGGGTACCGCGGCGATCGTGCGGTAC
The DNA here is from genome assembly GCF_019219825.1 of Streptomyces sp. TRM70350. Classification (GTDB taxonomy): domain Bacteria; phylum Actinomycetota; class Actinomycetes; order Streptomycetales; family Streptomycetaceae; genus Streptomyces. The sequence goes on from NZ_JAHUXH010000004.1 coordinate 213,932, forward strand.
GGCGCGGAGGAGGGCGAGGCGGAGTACGAGGCCGTCAGCGGCGACCGCACGCTGCTGCCCGACCTCCGATGGGCCGTGGACGTGGCGCGCCGGGCGGACAGCCGGGTCGGGCACGAGCGGCGCGGCCCCGCGCTCTGCGTGCCCCTCGCCACCGGCGAGGACCGCTACGGCGTCCTGGTGTGCGTCCGGGACTACGGGCCCTTCACCCCGTCGGAGGCGGACGTGCTGGCGCTGCTCGCCGAGCGGGCCGCCTCGACCATCCGGCACGCCCGGGAGCACGACCGGATGAGCCGGATCGTCGGCGATCTCCAGCGCGCCCTGCTCGCCGAGCCCGGCCGACCGCACCCGAACCTGGACGTCGCCATCCGCTATCTGCCGGTGGGGCAGCGCGCCCTGGTCGGCGGCGACTGGTGCGAGACCGTCCGGCTGCACTTCGGGCGGACCCTGCTCGTCGTCGGCGACGTGATGGGCCACGGCCTGGAGGCGGCCGTCGACATGACCGCCTACCGGTCCGCCCTGCGCTGCATCGCCTCCTCCGACCTCCCGCCGCACCGCGTGCTGCGCCAGCTCGACGACCTCGCCTCCAGCGAGTCCGACCGCCGGCCGGCCACCTGTCTGATCGCCCGCGTCGACCCCGTGCGCAGTCAGGTCACGCTGGCCAGCGCCGGTCATCTGCCGCCCGCCGTGATCGGCGGCAAGGGCGACACCTCGCTGCTGCCGGTGCCGGTCGGCCCGCCGCTGGGCACGGGGCTCGGCGGCTACGAGCCGGCGACGTACCAGCTGGCCGCCGACGAGACGCTCCTGCTGTTCACCGACGGGCTCGTCGAGCATCGCGGCGAGGACATCGACCAGTCCCTGGACCGGCTGGCCAGGCTGCGGTTCACCGTCTCTCAGGGCGTGGAGACCATCATCGACACCGTCCTCGCCAGCCTCGACGCCCGCCACGCGGAGGACGACGTGGCCGTCCTGGCGTCCCGGCTGCGGCACCGGCCGCACGTCGAGGAGGAGGCCGTGGCGTTCGGCAGGTGAACGCCGCCTCCTGAGGAGCCTTTCTTACGGATCGGGGACATTCGGGGCCGCCGACCCCGCACTCGTGCGCGGGGTGCGAGGCTGGCGGCATGGAACAGCAGCCGTACGGGGCCCGGGTCCTGGTCGTCGACGACGACCCGACCGTCGCCGAGGTGGTCTCCGGGTATCTCGACCGGGCCGGATACGTCGTGGACCGGGCCGGTGACGGCCCCGACGCGCTGGCCCGGGCCGCCGCGCACTGGCCGGACCTGGTCGTGCTGGACCTGATGCTGCCCGGCATGGACGGACTGGAGGTGTGCCGGCGGATGCGGGTCCGCGGGCCGGTGCCGGTGATCATGCTGACCGCGCGCGGGGACGAGGACGACCGGATCCTCGGCCTGGAGGTCGGCGCCGACGACTACGTCACCAAGCCCTTCAGCCCCCGCGAGCTGGTCCTGCGGGTGGAGTCCGTCCTCCGGCGGTCCCGGCCCGCCCCGCACGCCACGGGCACCCTGAGCGCCGCCGGGCTGACGGTCGACCCGGCCGCCCGGCGCGCCACCAAGAACGGCGCCGAACTCGCCCTCACCATCCGGGAGTTCGACCTGCTCGCGTTCCTCGTGCGGCACCCGGGGCGGGCGTTCAGCCGGGAGGAGCTGATGCGTGAGGTGTGGGGGTGGGACTTCGGCGATCTGTCGACCGTGACCGTCCATGTGCGGAGGTTGCGCGGGAAGGTCGAGGACGATCCGGCCCGGCCGCGGTTCATCCAGACGGTGTGGGGCGTCGGCTACCGCTTCGACGCGGGCGACGGGGAGGCGTGAGTCGTGCGGGACACCCTGCTCATCGCCCTGTTCGCCTTCCTCGGCGCCGCCGCGGCCGGGCTGCTCGGCGCCGGGGTGCTGCTGCTGATCCGGCGGCGTTCGCTCACCGCGCACATCACGGTGGTCGCCGCCGTCGCCGTCGGCGCGATGTTCGCGGGCACGCTCGCGGTCGCGCAGGCGATGTTCCTGTCCGCGCACGACCTGACCGTCGTGACCACCGTGGTCGCGATGGCCGCCGTGGTCTCCCTGGTCACCGCGCTGCTGCTGGGCCGCTGGGTCGCCGCCCGCAGCCGCGCCCTCACCCTCGCCGCCCGCTCCTTCGGCGACGGCGGCGACTTCACCAGCCCCTCCGGCCCCGCCACCGCCGAACTGGCCGCGCTCAGCCGCGAGTTGGAGGCGACCAGCCGCAAGCTCGCCGAGTCACGGGACCGCGAGCGCGCCCTGGAGAGCTCCCGGCGCGAACTGGTCGCCTGGATCTCGCACGACCTGCGCACCCCGCTCGCCGGACTGCGCGCCATGTCCGAGGCACTGGAGGACGGCGTCGCCGCCGACCCCGCCCGCTACCTCCGTCAGATCCGCGCCGAGGCCGAGCGCCTCAACGACATGGTCGGCGACCTCTTCGAACTCTCCCGCATCCACGCGGGCACGCTGGCGCTCAGCCCGAGCCGGATCTCGGTGTACGACCTGGTCGGCGACGCCCTCGCGGGCGCGGACCCGCTCGCCCGGGAGCACGGCGTACGGCTCGTCGGCGACCGGGTCGAGCCGGTGCCCGTCGAGGTGGACGGCAAGGAGATGAGCCGGGTGCTGGGCAACCTGCTCGTCAACGCGATCCGCCGGACGCCCGCCGACGGCACGGTGGCGGTGGCCGCCGAGCGCTCGCCCGACGGCGTGGTCCTGTCCGTGACGGACGGCTGCGGCGGGATCCCGGAGGAGGACCTCCCGCGCGTCTTCGACACCGGCTGGCGCGGCACCGACGCCCGGACACCACCGGCCGGGGCCGGGCTGGGGCTCGCCATCGTGCGGGGCATCGTGGAGGCCCATCACGGGCGGGCCGCGGTACGCAATGTCTCCGGCGGTTGCCGTTTCGAGGTGACGCTGCCGATGGCGGACGCCTGAGGCGCAGCATGGCAGAGCCCCGCGCCCCTTCAGGGCGCTGCCGAACCGCGGTGGACTTCGCCCGACCCGCTCAGAGCGCCTCGGACGCCGCACGCTCCCGCACCTTCGACGTCACGTCCTGCCGAACCACCACGCCGGCCGGCAGCCGGACCGTGAACACCGTCGCGCCCGGTTCGCTGGTCAGCTCGATCGTGCCGCCGTGGGCCCGCACCAGCGAGCTCGCCACCGACAGGCCGAGCCCGCTGCCGCCGCGGTCGCGGCTGCGGGCCTTGTCGACCCGGTAGAAACGGTCGAAGACGCGTTCCCGGTCGGCGGCCGGTATCCCGGGTCCCGCGTCGGAGACCCGCACCAGCGCCGCCCCGGCCGCGACCGACACCGCCACGCCCACCTCCGTCCCGGCCGGGGTGTGCACCGCGGCGTTGGTGAGCAGGTTGTCCAGCACCTGCCGGATCCGCTGCGGATCCAGCCGGAGCTCCACCGGCCGGTCCCCGGTGGTCACCGTCAGCGGATGGCCGGGGTGCGCGGCGCGGAAGGCGTCGGCGGCCTGCTCGACCAGCTCCACCAGGTCCGCGTCCGCGAGCCGCAGCGGCGTCTCCACCTCGGCGGCGTCGAGCCGGGCGAGCAGCAGCAGGTCGTCCAGCAGGAAACCCATCCGGGCGGCCTCGGCCCGCAGCCGCGCCAGGTGCCTGTCCCGTTCCTCGGGCGCGTTGGCGGCCGCGTACTGGAAGAGGTCCGCGTAGCCGCGTACCGACATCAGCGGCGTCCGCAGCTCGTGCGAGGCGTCCGCGACGAACCGGCGCAGCCGCTGCTCGGCCTCGGCGCGCACGGCGAGGGAGTCGTCGATGTGCTCCAGCATGGTGTTGAACGCCGTGCGCAGCTCCTCCACCTCCGGGCCGCCGCCCCGGCGGTCGGCGCGCAGCGGCAGCCGGGCCGCCGACTCGGTCAGATCGTGCGAGGCGATGCCGTGCGCGGTGTGCGCCATGTCGCTGAGCGGTTGCAGCCCGCGCCGCAGCATCTTCCGGCCGAGCACCACCAGCGCCAGCAGCGCCAGCCCGAAGGTGACCACCTGGATCGTGATCAGTTGCCGGACGGTGTCCTCGATGTCGTCCATGGGGGCGGCGCTGACCAGGACCACCCCGGGTTCCACCTCGCAGGCGCGCAGCCGGTAGGTGCCCGCGCCCCTGATGTGCTCGGTGCGCAGCAGTTCCGTCTGCGCGGCGGCCTGGGCCCTGGCCAGGGCGGTGAAGTCGTCGACGTCCGCCGGCAGGTCGGCGGGGTCCTCTGGCTTGCGGAGCACGGCGGCGCCGTCCGACACGTCGTACACGGCGTAGTACCAGCTGTAGTACTTCTTGCCCGCGAGCGTGCCGTAGTTCGCGATGTTCTTGGACTGGGCGATCTGGGCCTGCGCCAGCTGGGTGTCCAGCTGGGCCGACAGGTAGTCCCGCATGTACGTCGTCAGGGCCGTGCCCACCACGGAGAACACCACCAGCGACAGCGCGCCCAGCCCCAGCGCCAGCCGGGTGCCCAGGCGCAGCCTGCCGTAGCCGTGGCGCAGTCGGCCCAGCGCTCGCCTCACTCGGCGGCCTGCCGGATCACGTAACCGAAGCCCCGCACGGTGTGGATCAGCGGTGCGGTGCCGTCGTCGGGCTCGTCGAGCTTGCGCCGCAGACGGCTCACGACCAGCTCCACCACATTGGAACGGCCGCCGAAACCGTACTCCCACACATGATCGAGGATCTGCGCCTTGGTGAGCACGGTCGGCGACCTGCGCATGAGGTAGCGCAGCACCTCGTACTCGGTCGGCGTCAGCGTCAGCAGCCGCTCGCCGCGCCGCACCTCACGGGTGTCCTCGTCCATGGTCAGGTCCCCCACCCGCAGGACCGACCGCTGGTACCCGGGCCCCGCGGCGCGCCGCAGCACCGTGCGCAGCCGGGCCATCAGCTCCTCGACCGCGAACGGTTTCACCAGGTAGTCGTCCCCGCCCCGGGTCAGCCCCGCCACCCGGTCGGAGACCGCGTCGCGCGCGGTGAGGAACACCACCGGCACCATCGTCCCCGAAGCGCGCAGCCGGTCCAGCACACCGAAGCCGTCCACGTCCGGCAGCATCAGGTCGAGCACGACGATGTCCGGGCGGAACTCGGTGGCCCGGCGCAGCGCCTCGTCGCCGGAGTTGGCGGTGACCGCCTCCCAGCCCTCGTAGCGGGCGACCGTGGCGACGAGGTCGGCGATGGGCGGGTCGTCGTCCACGACCAGCAGTCGTACTTTTTCCACCCGTTCATAGTGCGGCAACGGCCGTCCACCGCCAGACCCGGTCACCATGCGGACGCACATCGATATCCACTTGAAAGTTGTACGACAGGGAAACGACAGCTCCGGCCAGCCAAGCTCGGTGTCCCAAGGCCCCGACCAAGGAGTTGCCGTCCGTGACGACCGTCCAGTCGCCTGCCGCGCCCGTCGCGGCGATACGTCCCAAGGTGGTGGCCCGCACCGGCCTGTACGCCGTGCTGGCCGCCAACGTGGCCGTGGTCACGTACTTCTTCGTCCAGGCCGGATTCGCCTCCAACGCGCTGATCGTCCTCGGCCGCCTCACCGGGCTGTACGGCGCCCTCCTCATGGCCTTCCAGCTGGTGCTGGTGGCCCGGCTGCCCTGGTTCGACCGGCGGATCGGCATGGACCGGCTCACCCTCTGGCACCGCTGGATCGGCTTCTCGCTGCTGTGGACGCTGCTCGCCCACGCGGTGTTCATCACCTTCGGCTACGCCGACTCCTCCGGTCTGGACCCAGTCAACCAGCTGGTCGACCTCGCCGAGACGGTCGAGGGTGTGCTGCGGGCGGTGGTCGCGCTGGCGCTGGTCATCGTGGTCGGCACGGTCTCGGCGCGGTTCGCCCGGCGCCGGCTGGCCTACGAGACCTGGCACTTCATCCACCTCTACACCTACCTCGCCGTGGTGCTGGCCTTCTCCCACCAGGTCGCGGTCGGTACGACCTTCGTCGCCTCGCCCGTGGCCACCGGTTACTGGTGGACCCTGTGGACCGTCGCCCTCGGCTCGGTGTTCGTGGGCCGCCTGGTGCTGCCGCTGTGGCGGAACTGGCGCCACCAGCTGCGTGTCTCCGCCGTCGTCCCCGAGAACGACAACGTCGTCTCCGTCTACGTCACCGGCCGCGACCTCGACCGGCTGCCCGCCCGCGCCGGCCAGTTCTTCCTGTGGCGGTTCCTGACCCGCGGCCGCTGGTGGCAGGCCAACCCCTGGTCGCTGTCGGCCGCGCCGGACGGCCGGTCCCTGCGCCTGACCGCCAAGGCCGTCGGTGACGGCAGCGCCGCCCTGCGCCACCTCAGGGTCGGCACCCGCGTCTTCGCCGAGGGCCCCTACGGCGCCTTCACCACCCTGCACCGCACCCGGCCGGACGCCGTGCTGATCGCCGGTGGGGTCGGCATCACGCCGATGCGGGCCCTGCTGGAGGAACTGCACGGGCACGCCGTACTGATCTACCGGGTGGCCACCGACCAGGACGCCGTGCTCTACGACGAGCTGCGCGAACTCGCCCACGCCAAGGGCGCCGAGCTGTACCTGGTCACCGGCCCCGCCCAGCCCGACCGGCTGTCCCAGGGCGAACTCGCCCGGCTGGTGCCCGACATCGCCGACCGCGACGTCTATCTGTGCGGACCGCCCGGAATGACCCGCGGGGTGCTGCGCAGCCTGCGCGAGCTGGGCGTGCCCAAGGCGCAGATCCACCACGAGCGCTTCAGCCTGGCCGGCTGACGGACCGACGGGAACGAGGGAAACACCGTGAAACGAGCACTGCCTGTCCTGGTCCTGACCGTCGCGGGCCTGATCCCGGTCTGGCGCTACGCCCCGTCCGAGACCACGACGACCACCGAGGCGACGCAACCGGCCTCGACGCCGTCTTCTTCAGGGACTTCCACCTCGCGCGTCGTCGCGGGCCCGACGGTGAACACCGAGAAGGGCCCCGTGCAGGTGGAGGTGACCTTCGAGGGCGGTGAGATCACGGCTGTGCGGATGCTGCAGCAGCCGGACCACCCGCAGACCACGGCCGCCGTGCCGACGCTGATCGAGGAGACGCTTCAAGCCCAGAGCGCGGACGTCGACTCGGTGTCCGGTGCCACCATCACCAGCGAGGGCTACAAGGAGTCGTTGCAGGCCGCCATCGACGCGAGGGGCGCCTGACATGCACCGCGTCGAACACGTCATGGGCTTCCCGGTCTCCCTGCGGATCGACGACCAGCACGTCCCCGAGGGGCTCGCGGACGCCGTGTTCGGCTGGCTGCGGGAAGTGGACGAGCGATTCAGCCCGTTCAAGCCGGACAGCGAGGTGTCCCGGCTGGACCGGGGCGAGATCGGCCCCGGCGAGATCAGCACCGACCTCGCCGAGGTCCTCGACCTGTGCGAGCAGTACCGGATCGCGACCGGCGGCGCCTTCGACGCCCGCCTGCCCGGCCGTGGCCTCGACCCCTGCGCGGTGGTCAAGGGCTGGTCGGTGCAGCGGGCGGCCGAACTGCTGACGGCCGCCGGGGTGCGGCGTTTCTGCCTGAACGCCGGGGGCGATGTCGTCGTCGCGGGCGGGCCGTGGCGCGTGGGGGTACGGCACCCCGAACACGCCGATCAGGTGTGCACCGTCCTGGAGTTGACCGACGGGGCGGTGGCGACGTCCGCGTCGTACGAGCGCGGCGAGCACATCGTCGACGGGCGCACCGGACGTCCGGCGACCGGCCTGCTCAGCGTCACGGTCGTCGCGCCGACCCTGACGGAGGCGGACACCGCGGCGACGGCGGCGTTCGCGATGGGGGCGGAGGGCGTTGCCTGGGTGGCCGCGCGGGAGGGGTGCGAGGTGTACGCCGTGGACGGGGGGCGGCGGGTGCGGCGTACGGCTGGGTTGCCTGTGGCCTGATAGCTCGGTCGCTGAGTGTGTCTGGCGGCTGCGGGTCGTGGGTGGCTTGTCGCGCCCACGCGGCGGAGCCGCACATCGACACAGCCCCGCGCCCCTTGGGGCGTTGCTCGAATCTCGGCCGCAACACGAGCGGTCTAGACTCTCCCCGCAACGGCCCGCCCCCAACACCCGAAGGGCGTTCGGCGTCTTGATACGGATAGATTCAGTCACCAAGCGGTATCCCGACGGCACGGTGGCGGTCGACCGGCTGTCACTGGAGATACCCGACCGTTCGATCACCGTTCTCGTCGGACCCTCGGGGTGCGGCAAGACCACCACCCTGCGGATGATCAACCGGATGGTCGAGCCCAGCGAGGGCAGGATCCTGCTCGACGGCGTCGACATCATGCAGCAGCCGGTGAACACCCTGCGCCGGTCCATGGGTTACGTCATCCAGAACGCCGGCCTCTTCCAGCACCGCACGATCGTCGACAACATCGCCACCGTGCCCCGCATGCTCGGCTGGGGCAAGGACAAGGCCCGCTCCCGGGCCCGGGAGCTGATGGAGCGCGTCGGGCTCGACGCCTCCCTCGCCAAGCGGTACCCCTACCAGCTCTCCGGCGGCCAGCAGCAACGCGTCGGTGTGGCCCGGGCGCTCGCCGCCGATCCGCCGGTGCTGCTGATGGACGAGCCGTTCTCCGCCGTCGACCCCGTCGTCCGCAAGGGCCTGCAGGACGAACTCCTCCGTATCCAGGGCGAGTTGGGCAAGACCATCGTCTTCGTCACACACGACATCGACGAGGCCGTCAAGCTCGGCACCATGGTCGCCGTGATGCGTACCGGCGGCCGGCTCGCCCAGTTCGCCCCGCCCGCCGAACTGCTGTCCAGCCCCGCGGACGAGTTCGTCGAGGACTTCCTCGGCGCCGACCGGGGCATCCGGCGGCTGTCCTTCTTCCCGTCCGCCGGACTGGAACTGCTCACCACGCCGATCGTCGCCCTCGACGCCCCCGCCGAGCAGATCGCCGCCCGCGGCTCGGCCGACGTCCCCTATCTCCTCGTAACGGACCTGGACGGCAGGCCACTCGGCTGGGGCGCGCCGGGCGACCTCACCGCCGGGCGGATCGAGGCGGAGCGACTGCTGCCGTACGGGCGGCCGTTCGTCGCCGGACGGGACTCGCTGCGGGCCGCGCTCGACGGTGCCGTCCTGTCGCCCACCGGCTGGGCCGTCGCGGTGGACGGCGAGGGCCGGGCGGCCGGGGTCGTCTCGCAGCAGACCATCGGCGAGGCGATCCGGGGCGCGCACGCCGCCGCACCCGCCGCACCCGCCGCGGTCGCGAAGGCCGCGCGATGACCGAGCTGTTCGACATGCCCAGCGACCTCCAGCACACCTACTGGGGCCTGGTCGCCCTCCACCTGCGCGAGGCGCTGATCCCGGTGCTGGCCGGGCTGCTGGTGGCGCTGCCGGTCGCGCAACTGTGCGTGCGCCTGCGCTGGCTGTACCCGCCCGTGCTGTGGGTGACGACCGTGCTGTACGCGATCCCGTCGCTCGCCTTCTTCGTCGTCCTCATCGACTACACCGGCCTGAGCGAGACCACGGTGATGATCCCGCTCGCCGTCTACAGCCTGGTGGTGTTCGTCCCGGCGATCGTGGACGGCGTCCGCTCGGTGCCCCGCGAGACCCTCGACGCCGCCACCGCCATGGGCTTCGGCCCCGTACGCCGCTATGTCCAGGTGCAGTTGCCGATCGCCGCGCCCGCGATCATCGCGGGGCTGCGGGTGGCGTCGGTGTCGAGCATCTCCCTGGTCAGCGTCGGCATGCTGATCGGCAACCAGGGAGCCCTCGGCAACCTGCTCAACAGCGGCATGATCTACAACCAGCCCCGCCTGGTGTGGCTCTCCGTGGTCGGCACCGCCGTCCTCGCCATCCTCGTGGACGCTCTGCTGATCGGCCTGCGTCACCTGGTGACGCCCTGGATGCCGCGCGACACCCGTGGGAACGCGCGCCCGACCGCCCTGAAGGACGCCGCCCGGTGAACGTACTGAACTTCATCAACGCCTTCTTCAGCGACAGCGCCCACTGGCGGGGCTACGACGGCATCCCCACCCGCGTCCTGGAACACATCCTGTACACACTGATGGCGCTCGGCATCGCCGCCGCCGTAGGCCTCCCCGTCGGCCTGCTGACCGGGCACACCGGGCGCGGCGGCAACACCCTCGCCCTCATCGCCACCGCCGCCCGCGCGCTGCCCAGCTTCGGCCTGATGGTGCTGATGTTCGTGCTGCTCGGGCTCGGTCTGGCGCCGGTGATGATCCCACTGGTCGTGCTGGCGATCCCGCCGATCCTCGTCACCACCTACGAGGCGATGCGCTCGGTCGACCCCGCCCCCGTGGACGCCGCGCGGGGCATGGGCATGGCCGAGACCGAGGTGCTGTTCCGGGTCGAACTCCCCGTCGCGCTGCCGCTGATCCTCAGCGGTCTGCGCTCGGCGGCCATCCAGATCGTCTCGACGGCCACCATCGCCGCGTACGTCAGTTTCGGCGGCCTCGGCCGCTACATCGTCGACGGCCTCTACCAGCGCGACTACGAGAAGGTCGTGGGCGGCGCCACGCTGGTCGCCGTGCTGGCGCTGGCGACGCTCGGCGTGTTCTGGGCGGTCGGGCGCCTGACGGTGTCACGCGGGGTCCGCCGGGGCGCCTGACCCGGCTCACCCCTCGGTGCGGGCCAGCGCCAGCTCCAGTACGACGAGCAGCGCGTCCCGCACCGAGCCGCGCTCCCGGGCGTCGAACACGACGAGCGGAGTGTGCTCGGCGACGTCGAGCGCCCAGCGCACCTCCTCCAGCGCGTGCTCGACCCGCCCGTCGAAGGCGTTGATCGCCACCGCGAACGGGACCTGCCGGTGCTCGAAGTAGTCCACGGCCGCGTAGCAGTCGTCCAGCCGGCGCGTGTCGACGATGACCAGCGCGCCGACCGCGCCCTCGACGATGTCGTCCCACATGAAGCCGAACCGGTCCTGTCCGGGCGTACCGAACAGATACAGCTTCAGCGTCGGGTCGATGGTGATGCAGCCGAAGTCCATCGCGACCGTGGTCGTCGTCTTGCGCGGGGTGTGCGACAGGTCGTCCACCCCGGCCGCGACCTCCGTGATGGCGGCCTCGGTGGTCAGCGGCTCGATCTCGGAGATCGACCCGACGGCGGTGGTCTTGCCCACGCCGAAGCCGCCCGCGATCACCAGCTTCACCGGCAGCGGCGGCCGTACGGCACTTGGCGCGGCCACGCCGACGGCGAGCGGTTCAGTCGGTGTCACGGAGTACCCCCCGGGAGTCGGGGATGGCGCGGAGGCCATCGATAACCCTTCGCAGGACGGACGCGTCATGGGTGACGGCGGCGTTCGGCACGTACACCGCCAGATGCCCGGCGGTGCGCAGGTCCTCGGCGAGGACCCGGACGACATTGAGGTGCAGCCGCAGCAACGCGGCGATCTCCGCGATGGACTGGGGCTGCTTGCAGGCGGCGACGATGTCGTGCCGCTCGAAGGAGAGCCGGTCGAGCGCGTCGAGGCCCTCGGCGGTGGAGACCACCTGGGTCTCGACGGGCATCGCCCGGGCGGACGCGGCCTCGCCCCCGCCCGCCACCCGGCCGGCGGTGACGAGGAACGGCCGCACGGCGGGGACGGGGCCCACGGGGGCCGGGTCCGGGCCCGGGGGCGTCAGGTCGTCCGCCATGGGGTGTCTTCCTCCTCGACCGGGCGGTGACCGGTCAGCCCGTCGACCCGACGCCGACGCTGTTCTTCAGTTCGAGCACGAGCTGAGGGCTGAGCGCGGCACCGGCGCGGTTCGCGAACAGCGTCATCTCGTAGGCGATGTTGCCCAGCTTGGCCTCCTTGTCGGCGACCACGCCGAGCACGGCGCCGCTGCCGATCGCGGAGACCAGGACGTGACCGCCCTCCAGGTCGATGATGACCTTGTTCAGCGCGCCGAGGCCGTAGTTGCCGGAGGCGCCGGCGGCCAGGCTGGTGAGGCCGGAGACGATCGCCGCCAGCCGCTCGGAGTGCGCGCGCTCGCGCAGCTGCGCGACGGCGATCAGCAGTCCGTCGGAGGACACCGCGATGGCGTCCACGACACCCGCGGTCTCGGTCGCGAAACGGTTGAGCAGCCACGTGAAGTCGGCCGCGGCGGCCCGCAGTTCGTCCGGCGTGGTGCCTCCCGTCGGAGTACCACCTGTCGACGTGCTCACTGCTCCGCTCCTTCCGGGAGGTGGTGGGGGTCTTGCGGGTCGCTGTCGCGCGGGCCGCGGTTGTTTCCGTTGTTCCTGGGCGCTCGGCTGTCGCCGTCGGCGCGGCGGTCGTACGGCGATCGCGTGCCGTCGGCGCGTCGGGCGTCGCGATGGGCGCGTTCCACGGCCGCCTCGAACTCCTCCAGGGCGTTGCGGACGGCTTCGGCGTCGGCGGGCGCGGTGGCCTGTCGCACGGCCCGGCGCTCGGCCTCGGCGCCGGCCGTGGTCTTCAGGGTCGCGCCGCGGACGCGGCGGCGCAGCGGGCGGGCGCCGATCGTGGGCGCCTCGGTGCGGGCCCGGGGGATGAGCGGGGCGTCGGCGTCACCGGGCGCGGGATGCCGCTGTGGGACGCGGCGGGGGAGCGGTGCGGAGCCGTCCGCGGGGGCGTCGTGCCGCGCCCGCACGGTGTCCGTCGCGGCCACCATCGGGTTGGCGGACAGGGCGGGTTCGGCGGCCGGGGGCCGTGGCCCGGACGCCGGGGCCGAGGCGGCCGCCGTCTCGGCGCCCGCACCGTCCCGCCCGTCCGCGTCGCCGTCTCGGGCCGTGCCGCCGGATGCCGTCGTGTCGCCGGAGGCCGACGTGCCGTCGCCCGCCACACCGCCGGAGGCGACCGGGCTCATCGTCAGCAGCAACGTCGACGGGATGGTCACCTCGGCCGTGACACCGCCGCCGGGCGTACGGGAGAGGGTCACGCCGATCTCCCAGCGGCGGGCCAGGTTGCCCACCACGAAGAGGCCCAGCACCTTGGTGGGGACCAGGTCGAGGCGTTCACGGCGGATCAGACGGGCGTTCTCCTCGGCGAGCCGCTCGGCGCTCATGCCGAGGCCGTGGTCGGCGATGGTGATCGTCGCGCCCTCGTCACCGGCCCGGACGGTCACCTCGACGGGGCTGCCCGAGGGCGAGAACGACACGGCGTTCTCCAGGAGTTCGGCCACCATCAGCGTGAGGTCGCCGACGATGTCCGGCTCGACCATGATCTCGGTACCGGCGTGCAGCTCGACCCGCTGGTAGCCCTCGATCTGGCCGAGCGCGGCCCGTACGACGTTGGTGAGCGCGGTCGGCCCGGCGTCCAGGACGGTCTCGCGGATGCCGGCCAGCAGCATCAGGCTGTCGGCGTTGCGGCGCAGCCGGACCGCGATGTGGTCGATGCTGTACAGCTGTTCGAGCAGGGCGGGGTCGGTCTCGCCGCGTTCGACGGCGTCGATGAGCGCCAGCTGCCGGGTGGTGAGGTTGCTGACCCGGCGGCCGACGTTGCCGAACATCTCGGCGACGTTGCGGCGGCTGAGCACCTGCCGCTCCAGCAGCGCGGCCGCAGTGGTCTGCACCTGGTTGAAGGCGTCGGCCAGGTCGCCGATCTCGTCCTGGGCGGTGACCGGGATCTCGCGCAGCCGCGGCGGCGCGTCGTCCTCCGTGTCGTCGTCGGCCACGCGCGCGAGCTCACGTCCGGCCACGTCGGCGACCTGCCGGGCCGCGCCGGTGAGCGCCTGCACCGGCCGGACCACCGAGCGGCGTACCGCCACCGAGAGGGCGCCCCACAGCAGGAAGCCGAACAGGGCGAGGGCCAGCAGCCAGGCGGCGTTCCACCAGGCGTCGTCGGAGGCGTCGCCGGCCCGGTCGGCGATCTGGTCGATGAGCGAGCCGATGATCGCCAGCCGGGTGTCGGACTGCTCGCCGTAGGTGGGGTAGTTGGACAGGGCGAGGGTGAACTTGGCGCGGATCACGCTCGGCGTCGCGGCCTGCAGCGCGCTCGGGTCGATCTGCAGCTCGGCGTACTGCCGCAGGATGGCCGCCTGGGCGGGGTTGTGCTCGATGCCGCGCAGCTCGGCCGCCTGCTCCTCGGTGGCGAACCGGCTGAACCGCTCGGCCTGGTGCTCGTACAGCTCGTAGGCGCCGACCGCGCTGATGAACTGGGTCAACGCGTTGGAGTCCCCGGTGGTGGCCGCGAACACGTTGGTCTCGAACGAACCGTGGGCGGCGTCGACACGCAGCAGGGAGTCCAGAAGATTGCCGGTGAAGGTGGCCGCGAGGGCCGGGTTGCGGTCCAGGCCGAGGCCGTCGATCAGGCCCTGGGCGGCGTTGTGATAGGCCGGGTCGATGTTGTCGGCGGGCAGATAGCCCTGCTCGATGGTCCGGCGCAGGCTGCCCAGGCCGTTGACCTCGCGCAGCGCCTGCGCCTCGGTCTCCGGCAGCCGGTCGCCGAACGTGCCGCGCACCTTCTCGACCTGGGCGTCGACCTCCCGCTGCGCCGCCCGGTAGTCGGTCAGCGAGGGCTTGGCGCCGCTGCCGCCGGCCTCGTACCGCACGGACAGCAGGATGGCCTGCTGATGCTCGGTCTCCACCCGGTCGACGAGTTCGGCGACCTGCGCGCTGTCCCGGACGAGGGCGGCGGCCTCGGCCGCGCTGCGGGCCTGGGTCACCTGGCCGGAGATGAGGTACGTGAGCAGTACCGCGAGTCCGGCCAGCGGCACGCCGACCAGGACGTTGAGCTTCTGACGGAACGGCAGGCGATCGGCGAAGCCGCGTATGCCACCCCGGGGCGGCCCGGGGGAGGGCGCGCCCACCTCGTTCGTGGACACCGAGCCTCCTTCGTGACCGGAGAGCAACTGCGGTGAGACTATCGCCTCCTGGGAGGGCGGACAGCGCGACTCCACGTCAAGAATCCGTTACAACCTGCTCCTCGGGCAGCGGAAATCGTTCGTGTCTCCTTCACAACTGGTCACTCATCGAAGCCGATTGGTGACCTGGCTGCTCTTGACTGAGCGAGAACCGGCTGGATTGGATCAGTGAGTGCGGTATGCGCGCCGCGTCCCAGATCGCCATGCTCCGCCGCCACATCCTCACATCCTCAAAGCCGGAACGGGAACCGTGACTTCAACCGTGAAGAGCACCTGGTCCAGTACGAGACACCGCGGCGCGGCCGCCGTCGCCCTCGCCGTCGCGGCGGCGCTGGTCGCCGGTTGTGGCTCGTCCTCCGACGACACGACCGACAACCCGCTCTCCGAGGGCACCTCGGACGGCAAGACCGTCGTCGTCGGTTCCAACAACTTCGCCGAGAGCATCCTCCTCGCCGACATCTACGGCGAGGCCCTCAAGGCCAAGGGCATCAAGGTCGAGTACAAACCCAACATCGGCAGCCGCGAGACCACGTACGGCCTGCTGAAGAACGGCTCCATCACCGTCCTGCCCGAGTACAACGGCTCGCTGCTGGCCTACCTCGACCCCGACGCCGAGCAGAAGTCGACCGAGGCCGTCAACGCGGCCGTCAAGGCCAAGCTGGACCCCAAGCTGACGCTGCTGGAGTCGGCGCCGGCCGAGGACAAGGACTCGGTGTCCCTCAACGCCGAGACGGCCGCGAAGTACGGCCTCACCGCCCAGTCCACCCTCGCCGACCTCAAGGACATCGCGCCCGAGCTGGTCATCGGCGGCTCGCCGGAGTTCCAGACCCGGCACCAAGGGCTGGTCGGGCTGGAGAAGGAGTACGGCCTGAAGTTCAAGTCCTTCAAGGCCCTCGACGCCGGTGGCCCGCTGACCCAGGCGGCGCTGACGAAGAACACCGTGCAGGCCGCGGACATCTTCACCACCGACCCGACCATCACCAAGGAGAAGTTCGTCGTCCTGCAGGACCCGAAGAACCTCTTCGGCTTCGCGAACGTGACCCCGCTGGTGTACAAGAGCGGCCTCCCCCAGGAGGGCGTCGACGCGCTCAACGCGGTCTCCGCCAAGCTCGACACCAAGACGCTGCTGGACCTGGACACCCAGGTGCAATTGGAGAACAAGGACCCGCTGGACGTGGCGAAGGCCTGGTTGAAGTCGGTCGGCCTGGACTGACCGTCCGCGGCCCTCGCCGAGGGCCTCACCCCACCTCATGTGCCCCGCGCGGCCTTCGAGCCGCGCGGGGCACGCACGTGTCAACCCTCGGACAACAAGGGGGAGTTTCCGGCCGGACAAAGGGTTTCCCCTGTATCCCTCCGGCCTCCCCGTTGCCTATCGTTCCAGCACAGCTGACCCACAGGTAACCCCTGACGGATCGGCATCGCGCCAGGCCGGCCTCCGCACGCCGCTTTTCGACATCACCCCCCTCCGCTTCGACGACGAAGCGCATCGACCGCCCCTCCGCGCTGTCCGGAGTACGGCCACGAAAGGCAAGCCCTTGCGAACCTCCCCTGCCATCAGACGCAAGCTGATATCCGTCGCCGCCGTTTCCGCGGCGCTGCTCACCGCCGCTGCCCCGGTCGCCGCGGCCCAGGACGCCTCGCCCAGCGAAGCCGCCGTCCCCACCGCCCAGACCGAGGCCGCCCCCGGCACCCCCGCCGAGCGCCTCATCGTCGGCTACAAGTCCGGTGCCGCCGAGGCCAGGTCCAACAAGGCCGCCGAGGCCGACGCCGAGGCCAAGGGCGAGGAGGCCGGCGAGAACCTCGACTTCCAGCGCCGCCTCGGCACCGGCGCCGCGCTGGTCGACCTCGGCGAGAACCTCACGCAGTCGGACGTCGCCGACGTCGTCGCCGAGTACCAGGCGGACCCGCAGGTCGCCTATGTCGTACCGGACCGCCTGAACCAGCCGCAGGCCGACCCGAACGACACCGACTACGCCAAGCAGTGGGACCTCTTCGAGTCCACCGCCGGCATGAACGTGCCCGGTGCCTGGCCGACCTCCACCGGCAGCGGTGTGACGGTCGCCGTCATCGACACCGGCTACGTCGCCCACTCCGACCTCGCCGCGAACATCGTCGGCGGCTACGACTTCATCTCCGACACTTTCGTCTCGGTCGACGGCAACGGCCGCGACAGCAACCCGGCCGACCCGGGCGACTGGTACAACGCCAACGAATGCGGCCCCGGCATCCCGGCCAGCAACTCCTCCTGGCACGGCACCCACGTCGCCGGCACCATCGCCGCGGTCACCAACAACAGCAAGGGCATGGTCGGCATCGCGTACGGCGCCAAGATCTCCCCGGTGCGGGTGCTCGGCAAGTGCGGCGGCTACGACTCCGACATCATCGACGCCATCACCTGGGCGTCCGGCGGCACCGTCTCCGGCGTGCCCGCCAACTCCAACGTCGCCAAGGTCATCAACATGAGCCTCGGCGGCGCCGGCGCCTGCACCAGCGCCACGCAGAGCGCCATCAACGCGGCCGTGAACCGGGGCACGACGATCGTCGTGGCCGCGGGCAACGACAACGACAACGTGGCGAACCACTCGCCGGGCAACTGCAACAACGTCATCTCGGTCGCCGCGACCAACCGCTCCGGCGCCAAGGCCTCGTACTCCAACTACGGCTCGCTGATCGACATCTCCGCCCCCGGCGGCCAGACCAGCACCGGCATCGCCAACGGCATCTACTCCACGGTGAACTCCGGCACCCGGACGCCGTCCACGGAGTCGTACGCCTTCTACCAGGGCACCAGCATGGCCGCCCCGCACATCGCGGGTCTCGCCGCGCTGATGAAGTCGGCCAAGTCCTCGCTGACCCCGGCCCAGATCGAGTCGGCGATCAAGGCCAACGCCCGTGCGCTGCCCGGCTCCTGCTCCGGCGGCTGCGGCGCGGGCCTGGCCGACGCCGCGAAGACGGTCCAGGCCGTGGCGGGCGGTACGTCCACCGGTACGACCTTCTCCAGCACCTCGGCCGTGTCCATCCCGGACGCCGGGTCGGCCGTCGAGTCGCCGATCACCGTCAGCGGCCTCACCGGCAACGCGCCCTCGGACCTGCAGGTCGCGGTGGACATCACCCACACCTGGCGCGGTGACCTCGTCATCGACCTGGTCGCACCGGACGGCTCGACGTACCGCCTGAAGTCCTCCAGCGGCTCGGACTCCGCGAACGACGTCAGGACCACCTACACGGTGAACGCGTCCGGCGAGACCGCCAACGGCACCTGGAAGCTGCGGGTGCAGGATGTCGCCGCGCAGGACACGGGCAGGATCAACAGCTGGAGCCTGACGTTCTGACATAGCTGACAGGCGTTCAGAGGACACGCCTCACGAGCGGGCGGGCCGACCGGTGCGGATGGGTGCCGGTCGGCCCGCCCCTTTGTCGTGCGCGGACGCGTTGGAGCCGTCGTCGGTTCAGTGAAACGCCCGGCGAATCGCTACGCCACACGGCTCTCCAGCGACGCCAGCACCCGCGCCCCCCGGTCGGCCCGGCTGTCCAGTCCGAGCAGTAACCCGGGCACCGCGATGCTCGGCAGCATGTGGGACCACAGCACCGACAGCCGTCGCCCGAGATCGTCCCGCCCGGTCAGGGCCCGTGACATCAGCTGTATGCCGGTGAACGCACCGACCAGCAGCTCCACCGTCTCCCGCGGATCCACGGTCGGCAGCAACTCCCCCTGGGCACGCGCCTTTTCCAGCAGCGGCGTCAGATGGTCGGTCCACTGCCGGAACGGCCCGGTGTGATCCACCCCCGGCGGCGCGCACTGGTCCACCGCCAGCCGCACACTGCCCCGGAGCAGGGCGTTGTTCAGCAGCCGCTGGCCGACGACGAAGGTGATGTCGATGACCTCCTGCAACTTGCACGGCTGGGAGGGAATCGCCCCGAAGGGCACCTGCTCGTCGAGGACCGCCTGGGCGAGGGACTCCTTGGAAGGGAAGTGGAAGTACAGCGCGCCTTTGGTGACTTCGGCGCGTTCCAGCACCATGGCGATGGTGGTGGAGGTGTAACCGTGTTCGTCGAAGACCGCGCCGGCGGCTTCCAGGATCGCCCTGCGTGTCCTGATGGCGCGCTCCTGTTTCGCCATGAGAGACCCCCTCCGGCGCCCAGTTGGCCGGTTCATGCCGTTGGCGCCACGATCGTGCCGGAACTGCCCTGATCATAGGGTGTTACAGAGCGATCGGATTGAAAACAAACCGGTCGCCTCGTACTCTGACGCCCACCCGCAGCGGATGTCCCACCGTCCGCGGAGTTCTTCGGGGGACCGTAGGGAGAAACATGCCACCATCGCGGCAACGTGCCGAAACCCCGACCCTGACGGCGACTGTTCCCCGGCAGCTCGTGCATCGCGCGGCCGTTGCCGAAACCTTTCTCACCGCCTGGAGGCGGACGGAAACCGACCGCTTCGCCGTTTCCGCCCAATGGCCCCGGGCTCACGGGTTACACGTGTCGCCCGACCGCTCGGCGTACGAGCCGCTCCTCGTCGTGGAAACCGTGCGCCAGAGCGGCACTCTCATCGCGCACACCGAGTACGACGTGCCCCTGGGGCACCACTTCGTGCTCCAGGAGTTCGACGTCGACACGATTCCTGAGCACTTGGCCGTCGGCCCGGTACCGGCCGAGCCGGTCGTCGACGTCCACTTCGTCGAGGTGCGCCACCGGGCCGGCCGCCCCGCCGGTGCCCGTTACACCGCCGAAGTGCTGCTCGACGGCGCCCTCGTGGCGACCGCCCGGGTCGCCTTCACCTGCGTCGCCGAGTCCGTCTACCGCAGACTGCGCGGCGGCCGCACCCCGGCCACCGTGTCCGCACCGCCGGCGCCGCCCGGCCTGCCACCCGAGGCCGTGGGCCGTGCGCTGCCGGCGGACGTCGTCCTGGCGCCGGCCGACCGTAAGGACCGTTGGCGCCTGAGAGTTGATACCGCACATCCCGTTTTCTTTGACCACCCACTCGATCACGCCCCCGGCATGCTCCTGCTGGAGTGCGCCCGCCAGGCGGCCCGGGCCCGGGCGCCCGAGGCAGGTACGCCCGCCTCCTTCCGATCGGTCTTCCATCGCTACGCCGAGCTGGACGAACCCGTATGGATCGAGGCCTCGGACGAGGGCGGCACGGAGATGCGGATCCTGGCCACGCAGGGGGAGTCGGCGGTCTTCGAGTGCATGGTCGGCCTGGCGAAGGAGTGAGATATCGTGTGCGTGGGGTAAGAAACAAACGGCATAACCCGTTTTCATTCCCAGGAGAGTTCAGCCGATGGCGAGGCAGTTACGAGCCGAGCAGACCCGCGCCACGATCATCAGGGCCGCCGCCGACCTGTTCGACCGTCACGGCTACGAGTCGACCAGCCTGAGCGACATCGTCGAGCACGCCCAAGTCACCAAGGGCGCCCTGTACTTCCACTTCGCGGCCAAGGAGGACCTGGCGCACGCCATCATGGAGATCCAGTCCCATGCCTCCCGCCGACTGGCCCGTGAGGTGGACGACCGGGAGTGCTCGTCGCTCGAAGGCCTGATGCGCATCACGTTCGGCCTCGTGCGGCTCACCGTGGAGGGGCCGGTCGCCCGCGCCGGACTCCGGCTCGCCACCGGCGGCGTCGGGGTGCGGCCGCCGCTGCCGCACCCCTTCACGGAGTGGCTCGACATCGTCTCCAGAAAACTCCTCGGCGCCGTCAAGGAGTCCGACATCCACCCGGACATCGACATCGACGCCGTCGCCCACTCCCTGCTCAGCTTCTTCGTGGGGATACGCGTGACGGGCCGCAGCCTCGAACCCGTCCCGCGGCTGCCCCGCCGCCTCACCGAGATGTGGTACGTCCTCATCCGCGGCCTGGTCCCGGTGACCAGACGCCCGCGGTACGTCGGCCTCGCCGCGCAGCTGGAACGGGAGATACGGGAGACCAGAGCCGTCTGAGCGGTGCGCGGTACGGTGAGCCGCATGCCCGACACCGCGCCCGTGATCCTCGGCAACGAGACCGGTTCGTTCCCGCACAGCGTGCTGGCCGAACGCCACCCCGCGATCATCCGGCAGGTGCGCGGGTCCCTGCCGTACGGCCCCGACCGGCAGCGCGCCCTCGACGCCCTGCTCACCAACTGCACCACAGGCGTGATCGAACCGCTCCCGTCCGACGCGCACGACCGGGACCGGTGGGCCGCGTGGGGACTCGACACCTACGCCGGGCAGTCCTGGTTCGACGTGCCCTGGCTGTGGTCGGAAAGCTACTTCTACCGCCGACTCCTCGAAGCCGTCGGCTACTTCGGCCCCGGACCCGAGCAGGCCATCGACCCGTTCCGTCCGGTCAAGCTCGCCGAGCTCGACGCACCCCGGACCGACGAGGAACTGGCCGCCCTCGACCACCTGGAATCCCGCCCGGCCGACGAGCGCGCCCAGGCCCTGCTGCACGGCTCGCTCTGGGACAACCGCGCCGACCTCGGCTTCCGGCTGTCGGCCGGCGGCGACACCCCGGCCGCCGCCCCCGGCCTGGTCGCCGACGACAGCGAGACCCTGTGGTCACTGCTGCCGCCCTCCGGCGCCGGCACCCTCTGCCTGATCGCCGACAACGCCGGCCGGGAGCTCATCCCCGACCTGCTCCTCATCGCCCACCTCCTCGCCGAGGGCCGCGTCGAGCAGACGGTGCTGCACGTCAAGCCGTACCCGTACTACGTCTCCGACGCCACCCCGGCCGACGTGCTCGACGCACTGCGCCGGCTGACGGCGGCGCCGGGCGCGGCCTCCGCGTACGGCAGGCGCCTGTGGTCGGCGACGACCGAGGGCCGGCTGACGGTACGGGCCCACCCCTTCTCCTGCGCACCTCTGCCGTACGCCGAGATGCCCGACGATCTGCGCGCCGAGTTCGCCGCGGCGACGCTCACCGTCGTGAAGGGCGACCTCAACTACCGTCGCCTCGTGGGCGACCGCCGCCGGCCCCCGACCACCCCTTTCACCGACGTGACCGACTACTTCCCCGGTCCGGTCGCCGCCCTGCGCACCCTGAAGTCCGAGGTGGTCTGCGGCCTCGACGCCGACACCGAGGCGGCACTGGTCGCCGCGGAGGGACAGCGCTGGCGGACCGGCGGCACGCACGCGCTGATCCAGGTCAACGCGGGTGCGGGCGGAGGCCGGGGTGCGGATGCCGTGCCGAGCGTCACCGGCAGGGCTCCTGGCGCCTCCTGACACAGCACCCGCTGGTGCAGCCGGGCGAAGGGCGCGCCCGGGCCGGTGACCGTGCGTCGAGGGGTCGACCCGCCGCGATCGCGCTCCAACAGTTCCTCGGCAAGGGGCTCAGGCGACCCGTACGTCCTGCCAGACGAGCCGGTGGTCCGAGGTCGGGACCGGCCAGCCGCTGCCGACCAGCCGGTACAGCGGGTCGTCGGACGTCGGCCAGAACACGCCGTTCGCGACCGGCGTCAGCCCCTTGCTCGGTATGACGTAGTCCACCCGCAGGTTGCCGGGCGCGGTGTCGCCGAAATCGGCGGTGTCGTACGCCGGGTTGCCGGTGTGCGTGGTGTTCGCTCCGCCCTGACGGCTCGCGGCCTCCACTGCGCCCGCGGCGGCCGGAGGGGTGGCCGGGAGATTGACCGCCGGGTGGTCGAGCAGCTGACGTATCGCGTTGGCGTAGCTGTCGCCGTCGTGCGGGTCGGCGTTCTGGTCGCCCGCGATCACGAAGCGTGCGCCGGGGCGCAGTCCGCCGCGTCGGCCCTTGTCGTCGTAGAGGTAATAGCTGCGCTTGCGGCCGCCGATGTAGTCGGCCCAGAGGCGGATCTCGTCGTGGTTGCGGCGGCCGTTGCGGTCCTCGGGGCCGTCGAAGGTGGGCGGTGTCGGATGCGAGACGAGGAAGTGGACGGTGTCGTGGCCGATGCGGACCGGCACGTCCCAGTGGCTCTTCGAGGAGAGCCGGAAGACCGCGCGGGCCTCGTCGCTGTAGTAGTCCGCCGGGAGGAGGTTGCCCGGCATGTCCTTCCACAGGAAGCGCTGGAAGGTGCGCACCGCGCGGGTGTCGATGGGGTACTTGGAGAGCACGAGCATGCCGTACTGCCCGGGGAACCAGCCGTAGCCGAAGGCGTCCTGCCCGTACGCGTCGGAGCCGGGCGTCGTGACGGCGCCGCCCCGGCCGTCGAAGTCGATCCCGGAGGCCACGCCCGTGTTGACGGGGCCGGTGAAGTGGTGCCGGTAGCGCACCGGGCGCGCGCCGTTCTGGCTCACGGCCAGGTAGTTGCGCTGGAACAGGCGGGCCGCGGTGCCGTCGCTGTCGTAGTCGAACTCGTTGATCAGCAGGACGTCCGGGTCGACCCGCTGGACGGTCTCGGCGACGTTGCGCGCCTGGACGTTGTCCGGGGTGGACAGGTCGGTGGCGAGGGCGCCCTGGGCGGAGCGGTTCAGCGAGGCGTTGAACGTGGCGAACCGCACCGTCCGCCGGTGGTGGCCGGTGGCCGACGCCGGGAACGCCGCGGTACCGGCGAGCGCCGCACCGGCGAGCGAGGCGAGGGCGGCCCGGCGGGAGAGAGCTCTGGGGTCGTTCATGGGGACTCCGAAGGTCGGGGCACGTGAAGTGCCGTGGTCGGCGGTTCGCTTCGTCCGAGGTTGCTTGGTCTGCGATTGCCGTAGTCTGCGCGCGTAGAGATGAACGCCACAAGGTCCGGCGAGAACTCCCGGATTCACCCTCGATTCACGCGATGGTGTGATCATGTCCCGGCCCGCGGGTGTCCCCGGCGGGCCGCGGGTAGGGCCCGGCCATGACGCAGCAGCCGTTCGAACTCCCGCACTTCTACATGCCGTACCCCGCGCGGCTGAACCCACATGTCGACGAGGCCCGGGCCCATTCGACCGTGTGGGCACGCGAGATGGGCATGCTGGAGGGGTCCGGGATCTGGGAGCAGGCCGATCTCGACGCGCACGACTACGGCCTGCTCTGCGCCTATACGCACCCCGACTGCGACGCCGAAGCCCTCTCGCTCATCACCGACTGGTATGTGTGGGTCTTCTTCTTCGACGACCACTTTCTGGAGACGTTCAAACGCAGCCAGGACCGCGCCGGCGGCAAGGCCTATCTGGACCGGCTGCCGCTGTTCATGCCGCTCGACATGTCGACGCCCGTACCGGAGCCGGAGAATCCGGTCGAGGCGGGCCTCGCCGACCTGTGGGCGCGCACGGTGCCCTCGATGTCCATGGACTGGCGCCGCCGCTTCGCCGTGGCGACCGAGCATCTGCTGAACGAGTCCCTGTGGGAGCTGTCCAACATCAACGAGGGGCGGATCGCCAACCCCGTCGAGTACATCGAGATGCGCCGCAAGGTCGGCGGCGCGCCCTGGTCCGCCGGGCTCGTGGAGTACGCGACCGCCGAGGTGCCCGCGTCCGTCGCCGGATCCCGGCCGCTCAGGGTGCTGATGGAGACGTTCTCCGACGGCGTCCACCTGCGCAACGACCTGTTCTCCTACCAGCGGGAGGTGGAGGACGAGGGCGAGCTCAGCAACGGAGTGCTCGTCCTGGAGACCTTCTTCGGCTGCACCACCCAGGAGGCCGCCGAGGCCGTCAACGACATCCTCACCTCCCGGCTCCACCAGTTCGAGCACACCGCGTTCACCGAGGTGCCCGCGCTGGCCCTGGAGAAGGGCCTCACCCCGGACGAACTGGCCGCGATCGCCGCCTACACCAAGGGCCTGCAGGACTGGCAGTCCGGCGGCCACGAGTGGCACATGCGCTCCAGCCGTTACATGAACGAGAACGCCACGGCCACCGCCCCGCCGTGGAGTGCCGGCGCCACCGGACTCGGCACCTCGGGCACCGACATCCGGTCGCTGCTCGCCTCGGCGGGCGCCGAGCGGCTGCGCGCGTACACGCACGTGCCGTTCCAGAAGGTGGGGCCGTCCCGCATTCCCGAGATCCACATGCCGTTCCAGGTGCGCCTCAACCCCGACCTGGAAGGCGCCCGCGCCCGTCTCCTGCCCTGGGTGCGGAGCCTCGGCATGCTCAGTGAGGGCGTCTGGGACGAGGACAAACTCGCCGCGGTCGACCTGCCGTTGTGCTCCGCGGGCCTCGACCCGGACGGGACGCCGGAGGCCCTCGATCTCAGCGCGCGGTGGCTGGCCTGGGGCACGTACGGCGACGACTACTACCCGCTCGTCTTCGGCCACCGCCGTGACCTCGCCGCCGCCAGGCTGTGCACGGAACGTCTCTCGGCCTGCATGCCCGTCGACGGCGCGGAACCGCTCGTCCCGGCGAACGCCATGGAGCGTGGCCTCATCGACCTGTGGCGGCGCACCACGGCAGGCATGAACGAGGACGGCCGCCGCCGACTGAAGGCCTCGATCGACGTGATGACGGAGAGCTGGGTGTGGGAGCTGGCCAACCAGCTCCAGAACCGCATCCCCGACCCCGTCGACTACCTGGAGATGCGCCGCGCCACCTTCGGCGCCGACCTCACCCTCAGCCTCTGCCGGATGGGCCACGGCCCCAACATCCCGCCGGAGGTCTACCGCAGCGGATCCGTCCGTTCGCTGGAGAACGCCGCCGTCGACTACGCGTGCCTCCTGAACGACGTGTTCTCCTACCAGAAGGAGATCGAGTACGAGGGGGAGATCCACAACGCCGTCCTCGTGGTCCAGAACTTCTTCGGCACCGACTACCCGACCGCCCTCGGCATCGTCAACGACCTGATGACGCAGCGCATGCAGCAGTTCGAGCATGTGGCGGCGACCGAGCTGCCGGTCGTGTACGAGGACTTCGGGCTGTCGGAAGAGGACCGCGAGAGCATGGCGGGGTATGTGACGGCACTGCAGAACTGGATGGCGGGCATCCTGAACTGGCACCGCACGGTTCCCCGCTACCAGGCGGACTACCTGGAGCGACGAGCCCACGGCTTCCTGCCGGACCGCGCGCCGGCCGCGCCCCTGCCGGTCAGCTGATGCCGCGCAGCCCTGCGGCTGTCTCCTCGGCGAGCTCTCGTATGCCCTTCGCGGCGGTTTCCGAGAGCTCGCCGAGTATCGCGTCGCCGGACGCGAGGACCGCGCGGGCCTGCTCCAGCAGGTTCGCGTCGGCCAGCGCGCGGGCCAGGGCGTAGTGCTCCGCGGCTGTGAAACGGCCGAGGTTCACCTGCGGCCAGTGGCGCAGGGAGTCGTCGCCGGGGTCGTCGAGGGTGGCTCTGAGGGATGCCAAGGTGTGTGCCGCTTCGCGCGGTTGCCCCACCTCCCGCTCCAGTCGCGCCTGCGTGAGTCGGGCCGAGACGCGGTCCCACGCCGTGTCCTGGAGGGCGGCGTACAGGCGCTGGGCGCGCAGCGCCTGAGGCAGGTCGCCCAGGCGCTCGAACGCGTCGGCGAGTGAGCGCAGGGGGCTGGTGTTCAGTCGTGTCGGGTCGTCGGGGCGGCGCAGTGCGCTCTGGTCCATGACGCATCCGTCCAGCCTGCGGATCAGCGCGGCCCGGGCGAGTTCCGTCATGCCCTGGTCCATGGCCAGGTCGGTCCATGTGCACGGCGGTTCGTCGGCGGGGTCGGTGCCGAACAGGGCGTCGTCCAGCTCCCGCGCCCAGCGCCGCAGCTCCGCCGCGTCGGCGCCGAGCTCGGGCAGGTCGCTCAGTCCGCACGCGGTGTCGAAGTCCGTCTCCCGAACCTCGTGCAGCAGCGGCAGATCGTCGGTGTGTCCGTGCAGGCCCACCAGTACGGCGGCCAGCCGCAGTTCGTCCGTCATGGACGAGCGCGCCTCGTGCCGCAGCAGATGCCGCAGCAGGCCCAGATCGCTGTCCGCGCGGTCGAACTGCGCGGCCCGCAGGGCGAGTCGGCGCCGTACGGCGTCTTCCGCGAGCGCGTCCCACACCGCGCGGTCGCCGGAGCGCAGCAGCGCCAGGTCGGCGTGGCCGCGCGCGAGGACCGGCTCCCAGAGCGGTGGCCGCGGATGGTCGTCGAGCAAGTCGTATCCGCACAACTCGTCCGCGTCGAGCAGCAGGAAGTCGGGCTCGGTGCGCAGCAGCGCGGAGTGCAGCCGGGCCACGAGCTCGACGGGGGAGCGGTCCGGGAAGCCCAGGGCGGCGCGCAGCTCGGCTCGCTCCTCGTCGATCCCGTAGTACTCGCGCAGCTCGTCCTCGGCCTCCGTGACCCGCGCCAAGATCGCTTCCTCGCCGTCGGCAGCTGGGGACAGGTTCGTACAACGTGCCCACCCGGGCAGACCGATCAGCATCTCCAGTGCCTCGTCGACGGTCGAGCCGATGATCCCGGCCGAGCCCTCTGAACTGGCGTACAGCATCGATCCGTCCGCGCACACGAAGTACGTACCGCCCGTGTCGTCGCCCGCCACCACCTCCAGCGGGCCGCCCGACGCGAGGCGGACCGGCTCGACCTGGCCGGTCGCCGCGCGGTCCAGGCCGAAGGTGAACGGGAACGCGGCGAGGGCGGCCAGGCGAGGGTTCCGCCGGAGCAGGCGCAGGGCGTGATCAGTCATGTCACAGAACGTAACAGGGCCCACTGACAACGCGGTCGGCCGCTGCGGCCCGCGCCGAACGGTGCGCCGGAGCGTCTTCCATCCCTGACCGTGCGTCAGTCTCACTCGTTCGTGGCTCGTTGTGCGCCGGTGCGCCGGGTAGTGCACCAGGGGAGGCGAACCATGGAAAAGACTGTGCTGCGTCCCAAGCCGATGCCCGGTCAGGAGCCCGGCGGCTCCGGCTCCGGTCCCGTCCGGCGCCCGCATGCCGCCCGGCGGCGCGGCCGACGGCTCACGACCCTGTTGCTCGGCCTGCTCGTCGGGACGGTGCTGGTGCTGTCCGGCGTCGGACTGGGCACGGTCGCCGCCACGGTGATCGGCATGAGCAAACTCGCCGAACTCCAGAGCACACCCGGCCGAACAGGCCACCCCGGACCGTCGGCGTCGGCATCGTCGGCGCACCCGTCCGCCTCGCCCGGCCCGAGCGCTCCCGGGCCTTCGGCTGCCGGATCGGCCCCTCCGGCGGACATGATCCTGGGCGTCGAGGTCGTGGACGCCGAGAAGTCCGGTGCCCTGGTCGTCGGCGTGCATGTCCCCGGACCCGGCCATGCGGCGGGCCTGGAGCGCGGTGACGTACTGCTCACCTTCGACGGCACACCTGTCGAGTCCGCGGCGGACCTCGTCCGCGCGGTCGACCGGGCGCGTCCCGGAGCGAGCGTCACAGTGACGGTACGGCACGTGAGCGGCGGCTACCAGCAGTTGGCGGTGGCCCCGGCGATCGTCACGTGACCACCCGGAAGTGGCTGGTGAGCCGCCCCTCGTCGGCCAGCACATGGAAGGCCAGCCCGACCGGTGCCTCCCGGTCGGCGGGCCCTTCGCCCTCCCAGGGCAGCCGCAGCGTCCACGTCACACCGGGGCCGACGACCAGCGGCCGCCCGGCGAAGGTGGTGGCGGTGGCCGTGTGCGCGTGCCCGGTGATGAGCCCGGCGATCTCGGGGCGCCGCTCCATGAGGGCGGCCAGCCGGTGGGGTGCGCGCAGCCGGTAGGAGTCGGGCAGCGGGTGGTGCAGTGCGACCGGCGGGTGGTGCAGGGCGAGCAGCACCGGAAGGCTCCCGTCGAGCTCGTCGAGCGTCGCCTCGATCCAGTCGTACGTCTCGTCGTCCAGGGCCCCTTCGTCGCTTCGCGGGATGCTGGAGTCGCACATCAGTACGGCGGAGTCGTCGAAGACATGCGCCCCGTTGACCGGCCCCTCGGTCGCGGGCAGGCCCAGCAGGGCTTTGCGGAAAGGCGCGCGGCTGTCGTGGTTGCCCGGACAGGTCAGCACCGGGAACGGCGCGTCGCCGGACCGCAGGCCGAGGATGCGGGCCGCCTCCTCGTACTCCGCCTCGTCGCCGTGGTCGGCGATGTCGCCGGTCACCAACAGTGCGTCCACGTGCCCCGGCAGCTCCCACAGCCGGTCGCGCACCCGCTCGGCGCGTTCAGTCGCCCGCGTGCTCCCGTCCAGATGCAGATCGCTGATGTGTGCGAGTACGAGCACGCCGGGCCCTCCCCATGGGCATCGCTTAATGGATAGAATGCATCTAAGCATTAGAATCGATGCTCGGGCCAGCCCCGTTGCCCGATTCAGGTCCGGCCGGCCGCGCGACCGCCGACGTGCGGAGCCACCCGCACCGGGACTTCCGCCCGAATCCCCGGTTCACTTCCGCCCGAATCCCCGTTCACCGGCTCGCGTCGCCCCCTCCGGGCGGGCAGGATGCTGCCCGTGGTGTTCCCGGACCGGCTCAAGGAGGCTCGGATGACCGGCAGTACGGCCGCGCTCTTCACCGCCGACGACTACCGCGCCCGCATGGAGCGCGCCGCGCGGGCGGCCGCCGACGCGGGGCTGGCCGGGCTGCTGGTGGCGCCGGGCCCGGACCTGGTGTGGCTCACCGGCTACGCGCCCACCGCCGTCACCGAACGGCTCACCCTGCTGGTCCTCACCGCCGACCGGGATCCGGTCCTCGTCGTCCCCACCCTGGAGGCCCCCGACGCCGCGCACGCGGCGGGAGCGGCCGCCCTGACACTGCGGGACTGGACCGACGGCAAGGACCCCTACGCCCTGACCGCGGGCCTGCTCGCCGCCTCGGGACGCTTCGGCATCAGTGACAACGCCTGGGCGATGCACCTGCTGGGCCTGCAGAAGGCGCTGCCCGGCACGTTTTACGCCTCCCTGACGGAGGCACTGCCGATGCTGCGCGCCGTCAAGGACGCGGCGGAGCTGGAGTTCCTGGCGGCCGCGGGGGCGGCCGCAGACGCAACGTTCGAGGAGATCCGGAAGGTTCCCTTCGGCGGCCGACGGGAGTCGGACGTCGCGGGCGACCTCGCCGACCTGCTGCGCCGCTTCGGGCACTCCCAGGTCGACTTCACCATCGTCGCCTCCGGCCCGAACGGGGCCAACCCGCACCACGAGGCCGGCGACCGTGTCATCGAGCACGGCGACATGGTCGTCCTCGACTTCGGCGGCCTCAAGGACGGCTACGGCTCCGACACCTCCCGCACGGTCCATGTCGGCGAACCGACCGACGAGGAGCGCCGGGTGCACGACCTCGTGCGCGAGGCCCAGGAGGCGGGTTTCCGGGCGGTCCGGCCGGGCGTGCCCTGCCAGGAGGTCGACCGGGCCGCCCGCGCGGTCATCGCCGACGCCGGGTACGGCGAGCACTTCATCCACCGCACCGGGCACGGCATCGGCGTCACCACGCACGAGCCGCCCTACATGATCGAGGGGGAGGAGCAGCCCTTGGTCCCCGGCATGTGCTTCTCCGTCGAGCCAGGGATCTACCTGCCGGGCCGGTTCGGGGTGCGCATCGAGGACATCGTGACCGTGACCGAGGACGGCGGCCGTCGCCTCAACGACACCACCCGGGGGATGCTCATAGTGGAGTGACCCGACCCAGGAGTCCCTGTACGCACCCGAGTGACAACGGTCCGACCATGACCCAGGCACCGCCACCGACCGAGGACACCGTCCGCCGACTGGTCCGTTCCCTGCTCAAGGAGGGCGCGGCAGGCGCCGACGTCCGGCCGGTCGCCGAGGGCGGCGGGCAGGCCACGTGGTGGATCGGCACCCGGCACGTGTTGCGCCTCGCCCCCGACCGGGAGGCCGCCGCGCGTCAGCGCCGCGAACTGCGCCTGCGCGACCTCGTCCGCCCGCACGTCCCGGTCGCCGTGCCGACCAGCGTGGCGCACGGCGAGTGGGCGCCCGGCCTCACGTACACGCTGGACGCCAAGGTCCCCGGCGGCTCGGCGCCCGAGCCCGACGTCTCCGCCCTCGGCGAGGCCGACCTGGCCGGGTTCCTCACGGGGCTGCGCGAGGTGCCCGTACGGCAGGCGGAGGCGCTCGGCGTGCCGCGTGCCGCCCCGCGCTCCCTGGAGGCGCTGCGCAGGGCCGCCGTGCGCGCCGCCGAACGCCTCGCCGCGGCCGACGAGTTCGACGCCGCCCGTCTGTACCAGTTCACCCCGCCCGCGGCGGTCCAGCTCGCCGCCCAGCCCGGCGGCGCGGTCCTCGTCCACCACGGCCTCACCGGCGCGCACCTGGTGGTCAGCGCCGACGGCCGGGTCCGTGGCGTGCTGGGCTGGGACGACGCGGTCGTCGGTGATCCGGCCGAGGACATCGCCGGGCTCGCCCGCGCCGTCGGCGCCCCCGCCGCCGTCCGCGCCGCCACCCTGGCCGGTTACAGCGCCCGCCCCTGCCTGCGCGGCCTGTGGCTGGCCCGCTGCGACAGCGTCATCCACCTGGCCGACCGCCTCGCCGGCCGGGGCGACGCGCCGCTGCCCCACCTCAGGACGCAGCTCCGCCACGCGTGGGAGGCGATCCTGCTGGAACGCGTGACGGAACTCCGGGGGGACGACACGGACGACGCGCTCTAGGGACGAGCGGCCTCCGTCCGCACTGAGCGGGCACCGCACGCCTGCGTGCCACTGCCGAGGGCCCGCCCAAGTTCGGTGCGTGTCCCACCGAGCTTGGGCGTGCACGTGTGCGTGTGGCGCCCACCCAGCGGGCAGTGCGCGCCTGCCTGCCCGCGGGCAGGCACCCACCGCGTGCCTGCCCCACCGAAGGGAGCGGACACCGTGCGCGTGCCTGCCCCACCCAGCCGACACCTGCACGGGGCGCCTGCCCCACCGAGCGGGAACCCTCGCGCGTGCTCTCCGAGCGAGCCCCCGCCACGCGCGTGCCCACCGCACGGAGTGAACACCGTGCGCGTGCCTGCCCCACCGAGCGGCACCGCGCGCGTGCTCCCCGAGCGAGCCCCCACTACGCGCGTGCCACACCGAACGGAGTGGACACCGTGCGCGTGCCCGCCCCACCGAGCGGGAACCCGCGCGCGTGGTCCCCGAGCAGGCCCCCACCCGCGCGCGTGCCGCCCCTACGGCTGTGTCACCACCACACAGCACTCCCCGGGCACCCGCAGCACCCCCTCCTCGTCCGGCGGTCCGACCGGCTCCCACGCGGCGAGGATCTCGGCCGGGCGGGAGCCCAGGGGGATCTCCGCGGGGGTCTTCGCGAGGTTCACGGCCACGCAGATGTCCCCGCGCCGGAAGGCGAGCCAGCGTGCCTCCTCGTCGTGGGCCACTTTGATGTCGGCGAGGTCGGGGTCGGTGAGGTCCGGCTGTTCGTGGCGCAGGGCGATGAGCCGGCGGTACCAGGCCAGCACGCGCGCGTGGGGCTCGCTGTCGGGCTCGGACCAGCCGAGGCAGGAGCGGTCCCGGGTCGCCGGGTCCTGCGGGTCGGGTACGTCCTCCTCGGCCCAGCCGTGCGCCGCGAACTCGCGCCGCCTGCCCCGCCGTACCGCCGCCGCGAGGTCGGGATCGGTGTGGTCGGTGAAGAACTGCCAGGGTGTGCCGGCCGCCCACTCCTCGCCCATGAACAGCATCGGCGTGAACGGCCCGGTCAGCACCAGCGCGGCCGCGCAGGCCAGCAGGCCGGGGGAGAGGTGGGCCGAAAGGCGGTCTCCCTCGGCACGGTTGCCCACCTGGTCGTGGGTCTGGCTGTAGCCCAGGAGCCGGTGCGCGGCGACCCGCGTACGGTCCAGCGGCCGCCCGTGGCGCCGGCCCCGGAAGCTGGAGTAGGTGCCGTCGTGGAAGAAACCGCCGGTGAGCGTCTTGGCGAGCGCGCTGATGGGGGCGCGCGCGAAGTCCGCGTAGTAGCCCTGCGACTCGCCCGTCAGCGCCGCGTGCAGGGCGTGGTGGAAGTCGTCGTTCCACTGCGCGTGCACCCCCAGCCCGCCCTCCTCGCGGGCGGTGATGAGCCGCGGGTCGTTCCGGTCGGACTCGGCGATCAGGAACAGCGGGCGGCCCGATTCCGCGGCGAGGGCGTCCACCGCGGCCGACAGCTCCTCCAGGAAGTGCACCGCGCGCGTGTCCGCCAGCGCGTGCACGGCGTCCAGCCGCAGCCCGTCGATCCGGTAGTCGCGCAGCCACGCCAGCGAGCTGCCGATCAGGAACTCCCGCACCTCGTCCGACCCGGGTGCGTCCAGGTTGACGGCCGCGCCCCACGGGGTGTGGTGCTGGTCGGTGAAGTACGGGCCGAACTCGGGCAGGTAGTTGCCGGACGGGCCGAGGTGGTTGTGCACGACGTCGAGGACCACGCCGAGACCGAGTTCGTGGGCCCGGTCGACGAAGCGTTTCAGCGCCGCGGGCCCGCCGTACGGCTCGTGCACCGCCCACAGCGAGACCCCCTCGTAACCCCAGCCGTGCCGCCCGGGAAAGGGACACAAGGGCATCAACTCGACATGGGTGACGCCCAGTTCTGCGAGGTGCCCGAGCCGCTCCGCCGCCGCGTCCAGGGTGCCTTCGCGCGTGTACGTGCCGACGTGCAGCTCGTACAGGACCGCGCCCTGCAGCGGACGGCCGGACCACTCGGCGCGCCACGTGTGCAGCCCCTGGTCGACGACCGCGCTCAGCCCGTCGGGGCCGTCCGGCTGCCGCCGCGAGCGCGGATCGGGCCGCACCGGGCCGTCGTCCACCGCGAAGCCGTAGCGCGTGCCGTCACGCGCCTCCGCCTCGACGCTCCACCACCCCGCTCGCTCCGGATCGCGCTCCATCGCGCGCGTGGCTCCGTCGCAATGGAGCGTCACACGGCCGGCCTGTGGTGCCCACACCTCGAACTGCACGGACGGTTCCCCTTCGTCTGCTCACCGTGATGTAGCCCGATCATCGTGCTTCAAACGAGATCAATCCGCTTGTGCATACCCCCTTTTGCGGCGGGTGTCGTCGGTTACGCGCGCGTGGTGGCCGTTTCCCCGATTTCTGGACACCCTGGGTTCACTGCCCGACAATCACCCATGTGACGTCGTCCTTCGAGTTCTCGACCTACCCCGCGCGGCTGTCCGACGCGGAGCGCGACAAGGCGCTGAAGGTACTGCGTGACGGCGTCGCCATGGGCCGTCTGTCGCACGACACGTTCATCCGGCGCATGGAACTGGCGCTCGCCGCCCGCCGGTCCGACGAGCTCGCCGCCCTCACCGCCGACCTGCCCTCCGAGGGCCGGGTCGCACGCCTGGTGTTCGGCACGGTCGAGGCGGTGTCGGGCTTCCCCGAGCGGCTGCGCAGGGCCTGGCGGGCCGAACGGCTGCCGAAGCTGCTGCTGCCCCACCCGGCGACCGGCCGTCCGCTGCGCATAGGGCGCGACCCCGCCAACGGGCTCCGGCTGAGTCACGAGACGGTCTCCCGCGTGCACGCCGAACTCACCCGCCAGGGCGGCATGTGGGTCCTGCGGGACCTCGGCTCCACCAACGGCACCACCGTGAACGGTCGGCGCGTCATCGGCGCGGCCGCGGTCCGCGAGGGCGACCAGGTCGGCTTCGGGCAGATGGCGTTCCGGCTCGCGGCCAACTGACACGGAACACCCCGAGGACCCCGCGCACCGGTGCCCGGAGACCGCCTCCCGACCAAAGTCCCGGCACCTCAATTTCCCCTGGTCGTGGCGGTGTTGACGTACACCTGAACTCGTGACTGACTGTGCGTACATCACCCACATCAGGTGAACCGACGGCACCACGGAGGTGTGCCCTGCCGTCACTCCTCCGCTATCCGACCGTCGACGAGCTGGGCGCGCGAGCCGCCCTCGTCGCCCGCCACCCCCGTTCCGCACGGCTGCGCCGCATCGGCACCTCGCGCGCGGGCACGCCCCTGTGGCTGCTGTCCATCGGCCATGGCAGTCGCCAGGCCCTGGTCGTCGCCGGGCCGCACG
Organism: Streptomyces sp. TRM70350; assembly: GCF_019219825.1. GTDB lineage: Bacteria > Actinomycetota > Actinomycetes > Streptomycetales > Streptomycetaceae > Streptomyces. The sequence continues at coordinate 248,307 of NZ_JAHUXH010000004.1, forward strand.
CCAACGAGCCCGTCGGTGGCGCCACCGTCCTGCTGCTGGCCGAGCGGGCCCTCGCCGACCCACACCTGACCGAGGTCGCCGACGCCACCTGGACCTGCGAACTGGTCGATCAGTGGTGCGCCGAATACCGGGATGGCTGCGGGGCCCGCTGGATCCCCGTCCCCCGCCAGGCCGAGTACCAGGCCCAGGTGGTCCTCGCCGCGTGCGAACTGGCCTGGCGGAACGTGCCCAGGGCCCTCCCGTTCGGGTGAGTCGGGCTGGGGTCGGGAGCCCGTCGTGCCGATGCATCGGGAATGACGTACACCCTCTCGACGAAAGCCGTACGGGGCGGTCTGCTGGCGGCGGCCGCCCTCCTCGCCATCGGTGCCGCACCAGCGCGGGCGACGGTCCAGGAGTCCCGCACGAGCGACTGGCTCTACCTCTCGGTCACCCGGGGCGACGCCCGGTCCAGCGACACGCGGGACGCCCTGCTGCTGTGCGACCCGCCCTTGGGGCACTGGCGGGCCGCCGAGGCCTGCGCCCAGCTCGACGCCGTGGGCGGCGACATTCGTCGCATGCCGCTGGAGCACGCTTACTGCCCGATGGTCTATGCGCCGGTGACCGTCCACGCGCGCGGGCAGTGGCGTGGGCAGCCGGTCGACTACCGGCAGACGTTCTCGAACGACTGTGAGATGGGGGCGCGGACGGGGGCGGTGTTCGCGTTGGACGGCTGAGGGCTGAGGGCTGAGGGCTGAGGGCTGACGGCTGTTGGTTGGTGGCTGTTGGTTGGCGGTTTCTTTGCGGGTGGCGGCACGCGCGCGTGGAGGGTGGCTCCATGCGCGGGTCGCTGGAGTCACGCCGACTGGTCGCGCGCGTGGAGGGCTGCCGCGAAGACGGTGCGGGCCTGGTGCTCGACCTGGTGTTCCAGGGGCACCCAGCGGGCGCGGAAGCGGTCGGCGAAGGCCTCGCTCCAGGTCGCGACGAGCCGTTCGAGGCGCGGGGCCGCCCGGTCGTCGGTCTCATGAAGGACCCGCAACAGCATCGCCGCCGCCCGCAGGGGCAGGCGGCGGGCGAAGGCGTCGACGCTCCCGACGTACGCCATCGTGTGCCCGGCGGGCGGCGTGTACGTCCAGTCGGCGGCCAGCCCCGGCACCAGCTCCAGCGCCCATCTGGCGGCCCGCAGCAGGGGGCCGTCGACGCCGTCCAGGCGCGGTGACGCGTCGGACAGCACCCGCTCCACCTGGAGCGTGTCCCGCAGCAGCCGACCCGCCAGGCGCCGCATCGCCGCGGCCGGCGCCGGATGCGGGGCCGGGTCGTCGACCAGGTCGCTCGCCCACATCGGCACTTCCACGACCGCCGTCAGGCCGCCGTACCGGTGCACGTGGTACCAGGTGCTGTGCCGGGCGTCGTCCGCGGGCAGGCTCGGGTACGCCAGACCCGCACCGGCGGCCGGCATCACATGCACCCCGGGGCCGGTCGTGGGCCAGCCCGCGGCGTCCGACGCCCCGGTCTCCACGGGTATGTGCAGCTCCGCCGCGGACTTGGCGAACGGCTCGGCCAGGCCGGGTATCTCCTTGGTCAACTGCACCCAGCTGCCGCCCAGGTCGGTTCCGTGCAGGGTCACCTGGAGGTAGGGGCGCAGCTCGTCGATGACCCCGGTCAGGGCCAGCGTCTCGGGCGGCAGCCGGTCCGGCGGCAGCACGGCGGGCGACCACTCCGGCTGCTCCGGGCCGGCGGGCCGGAAGAACCCGAGGTGGTAGTCGAGCAGGCTGCGCGGCGCCGGGGTGACGTGCAGGCTCGCGCCGTCCGGGTCGGCGCACAGCAGGAAGTGCCACGATATGCCGGACCGCAACTGCCGCTCGTGCACCACCCGTTCGGCGACCGTGAGCAGCGTCGAACCCCCGGTCGGTTCGTTCGCGTGGGCGCCCGCGACGACCAGGACGGCGCGCCGGGCGCGCCCCACGGACAGCAGATGCAGCGGCCGGCCCGCGCGGGAGACGCCGATCTGCCGGAGGGCACACAAGCCGGGATGCTGCGCGGCCAACGCCCGGGCGGACGCCACGATTTCGGTCACGGTGGGGTAGCGCAGCTCCGGCAGGAGACTCACCCCCGACTCGTTCCGCCCGGCTTCGCACCCGCAGTACCGCACGGTCTCCGTGCGGTGTCAAGGAGATGGCGGGGGAGCCTCCAGGGGGCGCCCGGATGCACGCACCGCCGCGCGGAAGCGTGTTCACGCCAGGCGGTGGCGTACGCGCCCCGCCCCCGGGGCCTGCTCCGGACCGGACTCCGCCCTCGGCGACCGACCCGCCGCCACTGACACCGGCCTGGCGGCCACCCTGGGGGTGACCGCACCGGGCCGACTCCCCCTCGGCACTGGTCCGGCGGCCCGCGCGCGACGGCTCTTGCCGTCGGCCGCGACTCGGGCAGCCCCGCCCCCGGCCATCAGCCCCCAACGCCCACCCCTGCCACCCACCGCACCTGAGCCGCCCGCCCCCGCCCGCCCCGGGCAGCCCCACTCGCGACCGCCCGCGCGCTCCGCCCCTCAGCCCACCCGCTCCAGCAACCCCACCGGCAGCGGCCCGAAAAGCTCCCCCACGCGCGCGTGGCCGTTGAACTCGCGCCCCGGAGCCAGCACATCGGTCCACCGCCCGGGCGGCAGTGGCAGGGTCGTGTCACGCCAGCCGCCCGCCTGCGCCAGCCGCAGCGACAGCCGGGTGACGGCGGCGACGACCTCGCCGGAGCGCGCGTACGCCAGGCAGTGCGCGGCCGCCGGGCCCTCGGCCGCCAGTGGCGTGTATGTCGCCGCGTCCCCGAACACCTCGGGTCGGCGCGCCCGCAGCCGCAGCGCCGCCGCGGTCACCGCCCCCTTGGCGCCGGGATCCTCGGAGGGCGGGAGACCGACGGGTCGGCGGTTGTCCGGGTCGACCAGCGCTCGGTACTCGCCCTCCGTTCCCTGGTACAGATCCGGCACCCCGGGCATGGTCAGATGGACCAGCGCCGTGCCGAGCACATTGGCCCGGATGTGGGGCTCCAGCTCGGCGCGCAGGGCGGCCACCGGCTCCCCCGGGGCACCGCACGGGCCCGCCGTGACGAACGCCGTCACCGCCTCCTCGTACGGCGGCTCCTGCTCCGTCCAGCTGGTGTAGAGCCCGGCCTCACGCACATGCTTCAGCAGCGCCTGCCGCACCCGGTCCGGGTCGGCCGGGCCGAGGCCGAACACCGTCTGCCAGGCCGCCCACGCCAGCTGCGCGTCCGGTACGCCCTCGCCCGTGCGGGTCACCTCGGTCAGCACGTCCGCCCAGCGCTGCGGGCACTCGGTGAGCACGGCCAACGCCGCCCGCACGTCCGCGCTGCGCTTGGTGTCGTGCGTCGACACGACGGTCCCGGTGAGCGGCCAGTCGCGCTGCACGCGCGCGCAGTACGCGTGGAACTCTGCCGCGGACAGCGCGGGGATCCCCGGGTTCCCGCCCACCTCGGTCGCCGACAGCAGCGGCACATAGCGGTAGAACGCCGTGTCCTCCACGGACTTCGCCCGCAGCGCCGACGCGGTCTGCGCGAACCGCGCCCGGAACTGAAGATGGTCCGGCGCGTCACCGTGCCGCCCCAGCACCAGCCCGCGCACGACGTCGACCGCACCGGCCTCCTCGGGGACCACGAAGGCCGCCCTGGCCTCCGCCGCGGCCTCCTCCGTGACGATCGCCGCCGCGTCCCCGGAGGCGTACGGCCGGTAGACCTCCAGCCGCACCAGCAGCTCCCGCAGCGCCGTGTGCAGCGCCCAGGGCGCGCGGTCGCGCAGCACCGGATCGGGTGACGCCGCGCACAGGCGGCTCGCCGACCGGGTCAGCCGGTCCACCTCGGCGGCCAGCTCGTGCTCCAGCACGTGGTACGCGGCCCGCCGTACCGTCGCCTCCCAGTGGCCGCCCCGGTCCGTCTGCGGGGCCGCGAACCGCCGGTACTGGCCGAGGAGTTCCCCGGCACCCGCGAGGTCCGTGAACACGCCGTCGACGTGCCGCAGGGCGTCGTAGCCCGTGGTGCCCGCGACGGGCCAGGAGACCGGCAGCTGCTCCCCGTCGGACAGGATCTTCTCCACGACCGTCCAGCGGCCGCCGGTCGCCTCGTGCAGCCGCCTGAGGTAGGCGTCGGGGTCGGCGAGTCCGTCGGGGTGGTCGATGCGCAGCCCGTCGATCACGCCGTCGTGCAGCAGCTGCAAAATCTTGGCGTGTGTCGACTCGAACACCTCGGGATCCTCCACGCGCACCCCGATGAGCTCGGAGATGCTGAAGAAACGCCGGTAGTTGAGTTCGGTGCGGGCCAGCCGCCACCACACCGGGCGGTACCACTGCGCGTCCAGCAGCTGCGGCAGGGGCAGGTCTTCGGTGCCCTCGCGCAGCGGGAACGCGTGGTCGTGGTAGCGCAGGACGTCTCCGTCGACCTCCAGGTGCCCGATCTCGGTGCCGAGCGGGTGCCCGAGCACCGGCAGCAGCATCTGGCCGCCCTGTGTCTCCCAGTCGATGTCGAACCAGCGCGCGTACGGCGACTTGGGGCCCTCCCGCAGCACCTCCCACAGGGCGCGGTTGTGGCGCGGCACCATCGCCATGTGGTTCGGCACGATGTCCAGCACCAGGCCCAGACCGTGCTCCCGCGCGGTGTTCGCGAGCGCCCGCAGCCCGTCCTCGCCGCCCAGTTCCGCACGCACACGCGCGTGGTCCACGACGTCGTAGCCGTGCAGCGAGCCCGGCACGGCCTCCAGGACGGGGGACAGATGCAGATGCGAGACGCCGAGCGAGGCCAGATACGGCACGGCCGCCGCCGCGGCCCCGAACGGGAACTCGGGCTGCAACTGCAGCCGGTACGTGGCCGTGGGCACCACCGGGTCAGGACGCTGAGGTGTCATGGAAAGCTACGTACCCGCCCCGCCGGGTTTCGTGTCATCGTCCCCCGCAGGCGGGGCCGGTGTACGCCGCCATGGGAGTGATGAGCGCCGCGGGGGCCTCTCCATGGGCTGCCGCCGTCGCCTGGACGGTGCGCCCGGCGGCGTACCACCGGACGCACCGAGAACACCTCCCACGCGCGCGTGCCCGACAGCGGCACCCGCGGCTAGTCGGGCCGCTGCAACACCGTCAGGCTCCGGTCCACCAGCGTCAGCCGGTCCCCGGCCGCCACCTTCGTACCCGTGCCCGGCGGGACGCCCTCGGGCCGGGCGGTGTCGACGACGAGCTGCCACTGCCGTCCGTGGTCGACCGGCACCACGAAGTCCAGTGCCTTGGGCGAGGCGTTGAACATCAGCAGGAACGAGTCGTCGGTGATCCGCTCCCCGCGCGGCCCCGGCTCGGAGATGGCGTTGCCGTTGAGGAACACCGTCAGCGCCGATGCCTGCGCCGACTCCCAGTCCCGTTGGGTCATCTCCTTGCCCTCGGGGGTGAACCAGGCGATGTCGGACAGCTCGTCGTGCGTGCCCTCCACCGGCCGCCCGTGGAAGAAGCGCCGCCTGCGCAGCACGGGATGGTCCTTGCGCAGCCACACCATCGCGCGCGTGAAGTCCAGCAGATCGCTGCCGTCCTGCGGCCACTGCACCCAGGACAGCTCACTGTCCTGGCAGTAGGCGTTGTTGTTGCCGCGCTGGGTGCGCGCGAACTCGTCGCCGTGGCTGATCATCGGCACGCCCTGGGACAGCATCAGCGTGGCGATGAAGTTCCGCATCTGCCGGGCCCGCAGCTCCAGCACGGCCGGGTCGTCGGTCTCGCCCTCCGCGCCGCAGTTCCAGGACCGGTTGTGACTCTCGCCGTCGCGGTTGTCCTCTCCGTTGGCCTCGTTGTGCTTGTGGTTGTACGACACCAGATCGTGCAGCGTGAAGCCGTCGTGGCAGGTCACGAAGTTGATGGAGGCGAGCGGCCGGCGCCCGTCGTCCTGGTACAGGTCGGACGAGCCGGTCAGCCGGGAGGCGAACTCCGCCAGCGTGCGCGGTTCGCCCCGCCACAGGTCCCGTACCGTGTCCCGGTACTTGCCATTCCACTCGGTCCACAGCGGCGGGAAGTTGCCCACCTGGTAGCCGCCCTCGCCCACGTCCCAGGGCTCGGCGATCAGCTTCACCTGGGACACCACCGGGTCCTGCTGCACCAGGTCGAAGAACGACGACAGCCGGTCCACCTCGTGGAACTGCCGCGCCAGCGTGGCCGCGAGGTCGAAGCGGAAGCCGTCGACATGCATCTCGGTGACCCAGTACCGCAGCGAGTCCATGATCAGCTGAAGGACGTGCGGGGACCGCATGAGCAGGGAGTTCCCGGTCCCGGTCGTGTCCATGTAGTACCGGGGGTCGTCCGCCAGGCGGTAGTACGACGGGTTGTCCAGGCCCCGGAAGGACAGCGTCGGGCCCAGATGGTTGCCCTCGGCGGTGTGGTTGTAGACGACGTCCAGGATCACCTCGATCCCGGCCTCGTGCAGCGCCCGCACCGCCGACTTGAACTCCAGGACCTGCTGGCCGCGGTCGCCCCAGGACGCGTAGGTGTTGTGCGGGGCGAAGAAGCCGATGGTGTTGTAGCCCCAGTAGTTGCTCAGGCCCATGTCCACCAGACGGTGGTCATTGACGAACTGGTGTACGGGCATGAGTTCCAGGGCGGTGACCCCGAGCCCGGTGAGGTGCTCGATGACCGCCGGATGGGCGAGCGCCGCGTAGGTGCCGCGCAGTTCCTCCGGCAGCCCCGGGTGGCGCATGGTCAGGCCCTTCACATGGGCCTCGTAGATCACCGTCTCGTGGTACTCGGTGCGGGGCGGCCGGTCGTCACCCCAGTCGAAGTACGGGTTCACCACGACGGACGTCATCGTGTGCGGCGCGGAGTCCAGGTCGTTGCGCTGGTCCGGTGAGCCGAACGGATAGCCGTACACCTCCTCGCCCCACGAGACCGAACCGCTGATCGCACGCGCGTACGGGTCGAGCAGCAGCTTCGCGGAGTTGCAGCGCAGCCCGCGCTCCGGGGCGTACGGGCCGTGCACGCGGTAGCCGTACCGCTGTCCCGGCATGACGCCCGGCAGGTACGCGTGCCGGACGAACGCGTCGCTCTCCCGCAGTTCCACCGCCGTCTCCGAGCCGTCGTCGTGCAGCAGACACAGCTCTACTCGGTCCGCGGCCTCCGTGAAGACCGCGAAGTTGGTGCCGGCGCCGTCGTACGTGGCGCCGAGCGGATATGCCTCTCCAGGCCAGACCTGCATGGATACGACTCTTCCAGGTGTGTCGCGCCGGTGGGGCCGCCTTGACCCCGAGTCTCCCCGAAAGTGAGGGAACCACCCATGACTTACTCCCCTCTTACCGGTCGACCAGTGCATACGAGGTATGCCGAACCAGTGGGGCAGACACGTACTCCCATGGAGATCAGGGGGAGTAGGGGGAGATTGTGCGCACCATAGTGCACCGCCATCTGGGCAAGGTGGTGGCCGGTACCGCCATCGCGGTCGCCGGGACGGCCGTGATGGTGGGAATCACCCTGCCGGGCACGGCAGGAGCGGACGACACGGCCGGGGGAACGGCCGGTGGACGCGGAGCCCAGCAGGCGGCTCGGAGCGCGGGAGAGGACCAGGCAGCCGTTCCGCCGGGTGTCGTCGAGCAGGTCCCGGCCCAGGGCGAGAAAGGCACCGGCCGCGACCCGCTCACCGAGGACGAGATGAAACGGGTCGAGCGGATCGCCCTCAACCGGCAGCTGCGCAGCTCCGGCGAGGACGTCGACGGCGACCGCGGGCCGCAGCGCCTCGGCGTCGACCTCGCGGAGCCGGAGGCCGGTGAGCTGGGCGACCCGACGGCGCCCCGGCGCGCCGAGGTGTCGTTCTACGACTACCGGGACGACACCCTCGTCACCCGGACCGTCAACCTCGACACCGGGAAGGTCGAGCGGACCGCCAGCCAGCAGGGCGTCCAGCCGCCGCTGAGCCGCGACGAGGCCACCGAGGCCGCCCGGCTGCTGATCGCCGACCCGCTGGGCGCGGGCCTCAAGGCCGACTACGAGGACGCCACCGGCAAGGAGCTCACCTCGCCGGACCAGCTGCTGCTCAACAGCATGGTGTACCGGGCCACGCCGGGCGCCCAGCCCGCCGTACTCGACCAGTGCGGTGAGCATCGCTGCGTGCGGCTGTTCCCCAAGGTGAAGAACGGGCCGTGGATCGACGCCCGTTCCCTGGTGGTCGACCTGAGCGCCCGCACGGTGGGAGCACTCGCGGGCTGAGCCGCCCGCGCGCGGGAGCAGCCCGACACCACGCGACTTGGTCCACTTTTCCAACCCGATCCTCCAGAAGGCTCTGCTGAGCCTTCCGCAAGGGAGTCGTTTTCGCCATGCCCGTGATCATGCCCGTGAGCATGCCCGTGATCGGCAACAGCCGTGCCCGCAAGCGGACGGCCCTGGCCCTCGCCCTGGCCGGGCTGGCCGCCGGCGCCACCACCGGCGCGGCTCCGGCCGCCGCCCACCCCAAGGCCGCGCCCGCTCCGGCGGCCGCCTGCAGCGCGGCGTACCGCATCGAGCAGAAGCTCTCCACCGGTACCATCTGGCGGATGTGCTGGCGCTACCACAAGGAGGCCGGTCTCGTCCTGGAGCACATCACCTACCAGCCACCGGGTGAGGCCCGCCCCATCAAGGTGCTGGCCTCCGCCAAGCTCGGCCAGATCCATGTGCCCTACGACGACGGCCAGAACGAGTACCACGACCTCACCCAGGCCGGTTTCGGCCAGGGCCTGAAGGACCTGGCGCCCGGCGAGTGCCCCGGCGGCACCATCAAGACCGTCCGGGTCCCCGAGGCGTGGGACCCGTCCCACCAGAACGTCAAGGGCCTGTGCACCACCACCCGTTCGCGTGGCCACGCCTACCGCATGCAGGGCGACACCGCGAACAAGGTCTTCCAGAAGCAGGGCAAGGACCTGCTCGTCTACACCGTCAACCAGGTCGGCTGGTACGAGTACATCACCGAGTGGCGCTTCCAGGACGACGGCACGATCACCATGAACGTCGGCGCCACCGGCTCCCTCTCGCCCATGGACTACGACGCCGGAGACGGCCGCGGCTGGCCGATCGGCAAGGGCGCCAAGGCCTACGCCACCAGCCACAGCCACAACGTCTTCTGGCGGCTCAACTTCAACCTCGACGGCTCCACCAAGGGCAGGATCGAGCAGTACGACTCCAAGGTCAGCGCCCCCGCGAACGGCCGCCCGGCCCCCACCAACAAGACCACCCGCACCCGGATCACCAAGGAACTCGCCGGCGACGCCAAGAACATGCGCTGGTGGCGCGTGGTCAGCGCGACCGGCAAGAACAAGGACGGGCACGCACGTTCGTACGAAATCGTGCCCGGTGCCAGCGCCAAGTACCCCGGCCGCAGCTACACCCGGCACGACGTGTACTTCACCGAGTACAACAAGTGCGAGCAGTTCGCCAGCGACAACCTGCCCAACTGCGGCGCCGGGCACGGCAAGTCCGTCGACAAGTGGGTGAACGGCCAGGCCCTGAAGAACGCCGTGGTCTGGGTGAACGTCGGCTTCCACCACGTGGCGCGCGACGAGGACCAGCAGCCCATGCCGGTCCACTGGCAGGGCCTGTCCGTCGCCCCGCGCGACGTCACCGCTATGAATCCGCTCACGCCGTCGGAGCTGGCTGATCAGAATGGACGTCCCGAATAAGGAAGTTGGGAAACGAGCCTGCCCATCCGGCTGCACCGCCGACCGCTCCCGGAGTACCCTTCCTTGATCGTTGAGACGGGAGTGCTCGGGGGAGCGGAAGGCGGTGCGCGGGTGGGCTCGGGAGGGCTGGAGCTGCCCCCTGGTGACGAGGGTCACGAGGGGAACTCCACAGACGTCCCGCCCGGCACGGTGTCCCTGGCCAGACCGATGGAGACCCACTCGATCGGCCCGGAACTGGACTGGGACGCCGACGCCTGGCACGAGGTGCGCACCCGCGCCCAGCGGGCCGGCCGTGCCTACATCTGGCTGAACCTCGTAGAGCAGCGGCTGCGCGCGGTCGTGGCCGCCGTGCTGCGGCCCATCTACGAACCCGTCCACGGCGACGACTGGGTGGTCGCCGCGGCCGGCCCGGCCGGCCAGGAGTGGGTCCAGCGCGCGGTCGCCGTACGCGAGGTCAGCCGCCGCAAGGGCTATCTGCTCGACCCCGCCGACGACAACGTCCTCAGCTTCCTCACCCTGCCGCAACTGCGCGAGCTGATGGTGCAGCACTGGCCGTGCTTCGAACCGTACGTCGACGAGCGGCGGGACGTCGAACTCGCGCTCGACGAGCTGGAGGTCACCCGGAACGTCGTCTCCCGCAACCGGGCCCTGTCCGAGGCCGTGCTGAACCAGGCCGAGCGGGCCTCGGCACGGCTGCTGGAGATCCTCGGCGCGGGCGGGGACGTTCCCTCGGCGCGCCGACTGCCGGTCGACGCGGTCGAGGACCTGGTCGGCGACCGCTACTCGGACGTGGTCGCCGTGCACCCCGACCGGGTGCGGCTGATGCGCCAGTTCCCCGCCGAGGACATCTTCGGCGGCGCCCGCCGCCTCGACGCCATCGGCATCGGCCTCAACCTGCTCGTGCAGAACTTCTCCGGGCGCCGCCTGCTGCGCCTGGCCGAGGGCGGCTGCCGGGTACGGCTGCTGTTCCTCAACCCGGCCTCCAGCGCGGTGAAGCGGCGGGAGCGCGAACTCGGTATCAAACGGGGCGAACTGAGCCGGGCCGTGGAGATGAACATCCTGCACATGCGCCGCGTGCGCTCCCGGCTGCGGGACCCGGGCGCCTTCGAGATCCAGGTCTACGACGAGACGCCCCGCTTCACCGCCTACCTCGTGGACGGCGACGGCTCCGACGGCATCGCGGTCGTGCAGTCCTATCTGCGCCGCACGCGGGGGATGGAGGCGCCGGTGCTGGTACTGCGGAACGGCAACCGGGTGGTCAAGTCGGGCGAGGTGGACGAGGGTGGACTCTTCGGTACGTACCGGGAGGAGTTCGAGGCGGCATGGGTGGATTCACGCCCTGTGTCCTGAATCGGCGTCACCTTTCCCGCCGTCCCGCCCGCGCATCAAGCCGTCGCGCCCGCGCCCGAAGCGGAATGCTGTCCTCTGATTGTCAGTGCCGCATGCGATCGTGGAGACCACTGGGGGAAAGCACCACCAAGAAGGGGGGCCGCCCATGGGCTGGCACCGGGAGCTGCTGATCGGCTTCGACCTGGAGACGACCGGGACCGATCCGCGTGAGGCGCGCATTGTCACGGGGGCCGTGATCGAGGTCAGGGGCGGGCAGCCCATGGGACGGCGGGAGTGGCTGGCGGACCCGGGAGTGGAGATCCCGGCGGACGCGGTGGCGGTGCACGGGATCAGCAACGAACGCGCGGCCGCCGAGGGCCGTCCCGCCGACCGGGTCGCGGACGCCATCGCGGACGTGCTCGTGGCGTACTGGAAGACGGGCGTCCCGGTCGTCGCCTACAACGCGGCCTTCGACCTGACCCTGCTCTCCGCCGAACTGCGGCGGTACGGCCTGCCGTCCCTGCGCGACCGCCTCGGCGGCCTGAATCCGGCGCCGGTCATCGACCCGTACACCATCGACCGCCAGGTCGACCGCTACCGGCGCGGCAAGCGCAACCTCGAAGCGGTCTGCACGGAGTACGGCATCGCCCTCGACGCCGCCCACGACGCCTCCGCCGACGCCCTCGCCGCGGCCCTGCTGGCCTGTGCGATAGCCGGCCGCCACCCCAAGATCGCGGCCCTCGGCCCGGCGGAACTGCACCGCCGTCAGGTCGAGTGGTACGCCGAGTGGGCGGCGGACTTCCAGAACTTCCTGCGCCGCAAGGGCGACGCCACCGCCGTGGTGGACGGGCTGTGGCCCCTGCGGGAGCCTGCCGACGAGCGGGTCTGAGGTCCCCCGCCCGGCAGCGGCGGCGGCTCAGAACGGATACCAGCGCACCGTCTCGTCCCCGTCCCGCAGGGACGCCACCCGGCGCGCGAACTCGGCCAGCGCCTTGGGGCTGCTCGGCGCGTGCTGGGCCACCCAGGCACAACTGGCCGTCTCGCGCGCCCCGCGCAGCACCGCACATCCCTCCCACGCGCGTACGTCCCAGCCGTAGGCCTCGGTGAAGGAGTCGTAGGCCTCGGCGGGAAGCCCGTAGCGGTCGCGGGCGAGGGCCATCACCACCAGGTCGTGCTCGCGCAGGTCGGCGGAGAAGGTCTCCAGGTCGACCAGGACCGGCCCGTCGGGGCCGACGTGCACATTGCGGGGCAGCGCGTCGCCGTGGATCGGGCCGGGCGGCAGATGCGGGGTGAGGGCTGCCGCGGCGGCCGCGAACCCGTCGCGCCGCTCCCGCAGATACGCCGCGTCCGCCGGGTCGATCGCGTCACCGGCGAGCCGCAGCCAGCGTTCCACACCGCCCAGCAGATCGCGGGGCGGCAGCTCGAAGGAAGGGGAGGGCAGTGCGTGGACAACCCGTAGCAGTCCGGCCACATCCCGGGGATCGGCGGGCCGTACGGGCTCGGGCAGCCGGTGCCACACGGTCACCGGGTGCCCCTCGACGAGCAGGGCCGTGTCCTCGGCCGCCCGGACCGCGGGGACACCGGCGTCCGCCAGCCACAGCGCGATGGCCAGCTCCCGGCGCGCCCGGTCGAGGAGTTCGGCATCGCGGCCCACCTTGACGACCAGGTCACCTGCGGCGAACACCGCGTTCTCGCCGAGGGCGAGGAGCCGCGCGTCCCGCGCCGGACCGGGCAGCACCCCTGCCGCGGCCAGTACGTTCCGCGCCCGTGCCTCGTCCATCGCCCGCCTCCGTGATCCGGCGTCCCGGGGTCCATGACCCCGACCCGCGGTGTCGCGTTCCCGCCGTCCGCCGGCCAGTGTCGCATTCGCACAGGTCGGACGGTGTGCGCGGTGCCTGACGACCCCTACCGCCTGCACGGCCACGACGGGGGCCCGCCGGGCTCCAGCACGTCACGAGCCGCGCAAGGGGCCGATGTTCGTGACATCGGCGACCGAGGTGAGGCGCCCCGCGAAACGCCCGCCGAGCCGGAGCCGTGAGCGGCGTGGCCGCGACCACGGCGCGTGGTTCCTGGTGCTGCGGCAAGTACGCGATGGTCCCGCTCGGGTTCTCGTACCGCCAGCAGATCGTGCAGCAGGCGCCGAAGGGTTTCGACCGGCAGGTGCTGCCCGAGTTCAAGGAGTCGTCGCAACACGTCCTGTCAGCGAGTGCAGATGCTGGGTGAATGCTTCGGCCGGTGTTCGCCATCCGAGGGTCTTCCGGGGGCGGCCGTTGAGGGCGACGGCGTCGAGAGCGCTCGGCTGTGTCTGCTGAGGTCGGTGCCCTTGGGGAAGTACTGACGCAGCAGGCCGTTGGTGTTTTCGTTGGTGCCGCGCTGCCAGGGACTGTGCGGATCGCAGAAGCAGATGTCCAGGCCGGTGTCGAAGCGGCGCGATCGACGTCGACGAGCTGCGAAGGCGGCTGGAGGAGGACGGGAATCCGGTGCTGGTGCGCTATCAGCGGTGAGCGGCGACGCGGAGGTGGTGCCGGAGCGGGGCGGCAATGGTTGCACGAGACGTATCGTCTCGCTTATGGTCGGGGACATGACCCACATCGCCATGCTCTCCATCGCCGCCCACGGCCACGTGAACCCGAGCCTGGAGGTGATCCGCGAGCTTGTCGCGCGGGGGCACCGGGTGACGTATGCGATCCCCCCGGTGTTCGCGGAGAAGGTCGCCGAGACCGGCGCCGAGGTGAAGCTCTGGAACTCGACGCTGCCCTCGCCCGACGACGACCCTGAGGCGTGGGGCACCACCCTGCTGGACAACGTCGAGCCGTTCCTCGACGACGCCATCCAGGCCCTGCCGCAGCTGATCGCGGCGTACGAGGGCGACGAGCCGGACCTCGTGCTGCACGACATCACCTCGTACGCGGCGCGGGTGCTGGCCCACCGCTGGGGCGTCCCGGCCATCTCCCTCTCGCCGAACCTCGTCGCCTGGAACGGCTACGAGGAGGAGGTCGCCGAGCCGATGTGGTCGGAGCCCAAGAAGACCGAGCGGGGCCGGGCCTACTACGCGCGCTTCCAGGCCTGGCTGGCGGAGAACGGCATCTCCCAGCACCCCGACCCCTTCGTCGGCCGCCCGGCCCGCTCGATCGTCCTGATCCCCAAGGCACTCCAGCCGAACGCCGACCGGGTCGACGAGACCGTGCACACCTTCGTCGGCGCCTGCCAGGGCGACCGCGGCGCGGAGGGCGGCTGGCGGCGGCCCGCCGACGCCCAGAAGGTCGTGCTCGTCTCGCTCGGGTCGGCCTTCACCAGGCAGCCGGCGTTCTACCGGGAGTGCGTGAAGGCGTTCGCCGGGCTGCCGGGTTGGCACCTGGTGCTCCAGATCGGCAAGCATGTCGACCCCGCCGAGCTGGGGGAGGTGCCGGGGAACGTGGAGGTACGGTCCTGGGTCCCCCAGCTCGCGATCCTCAAGCAGGCCGACCTGTTCGTCACGCACGCGGGCGCGGGCGGCAGCCAGGAGGGCATGGCCACGGCCACCCCGATGATCGCCGTACCGCAGGCGGTCGACCAGTTCGGCAACGCGGACATGCTGCAGGGCCTCGGCGTCGCCCGCCATGTCCCGGCGGAGGAGGCCACCGCCGAGACACTCCGCGAGGCGGCCCTCGCCCTCATCGACGACCCGGAGGTCGCCCGCCGACTGGCGGACCTCCAGGCGGAGATGGCGAAGAAGGGCGGTACGCGGCGCGCGGCCGACCTGATCGAGGCGGAACTGGCCGCCGCGACGCACGCATGAGCGCATGAGCGAGGGCCCGTCGGTTCACTGGAGCCGACAGGCCCTCGTTTGACGCGTGGTCAGCCCCTGCCTGCGCGCGGGGCTTGACCGGCCGGGGGCCTCGGAGATCAGACCCGCACCCGCTCCCCTTCCTCCACCACCGGCGTCCGTGTCCCGGCCACCGCGTCGGCGGCCTCGTCGTGCGTCAGGTCCGGCAGGCGGTTCAGCCACTTCGGCAGGTACCAGTTCCGCTCCCCGAGCAGCGCCATCACCGCAGGCAGCAGCACCCCCCGGATGATCGTGGCGTCGATGAGGACCGCCGCCGCGAGGCCGACGCCCATCTGCTTCATGGACTGCATGGACAGGGTTCCGAAGATCGCGAAGACGGCGACCATGATGACCGCGGCGCTGGTCACGACCCCCGCCGTGGTGACCACGCCGTGCGTGATGGCGTCCTTCGTCGTACGGCCGCGCAGCCGCGCCTCCCGGATCCGCGAGACCACGAACACGTGGTAGTCCATCGACAGCCCGAACAGGATCACGAACAGGAACAGCGGCAGCCAGCTGACGATGGCGCCCACGCCCTGAGCGCCCACCAGGGACGCGCCCCAGCCGTGCTGGAAGACGGCGACCAGGATGCCGTAGGTCGCGCCCACCGACAGCAGGTTCAGCACGATCGAGGTGATCGCGACGGTCAGCGAGCGGAACGACAGCAGCATCAGCAGGAAGGCGAACACCACGACGAACGCGAAGACCGGGGCGACCGACCCGACGAGCTGGTCGTTGAAGTCCTTCGACATGGCGACCCCGCCGGTGATCGGCGCCTCGACGCCGTCGACCGTGCCGAGCGTCGCCGGCCGCACCTCGTCGCGGAGTTTGTCCAGGCTGGCGCCCGCCTGGTCCAGGTCGGAACCGCCGACCAGCGGGACGTATACGAAGGCGACGTTCTTCGCGTCGTCCAGCTTGATGTCGACCGGGCCGCGCGAGGCGCCCGAACTGATCGCCCGCTCACGGAAGTCGGCGAGCGCCGACTGCACCTCGGTCGCGTTGATGTCATCCGCCTTGACCACCACCTCGGCGGGCTCGGAGCCGCCCGGGAAGGCCTCGTTGACCCGGTTGTACGTCTGCACGATGGGCAGCGAGTCGCCGAACT
Source organism: Streptomyces sp. TRM70350 (assembly GCF_019219825.1). Classification (GTDB taxonomy): domain Bacteria; phylum Actinomycetota; class Actinomycetes; order Streptomycetales; family Streptomycetaceae; genus Streptomyces. The sequence continues at coordinate 264,177 of NZ_JAHUXH010000004.1, forward strand.
CCTGGTCCAGCGTCAGGTTCTGCGTCTTCATGCCGAGCGCGGGAGCCGCGATGGCCAGCAGCGCGCCGGCCGCCACGACGACGGAGACGACGGGCTTGGCGAGGACGCCCTTCAGTACGGCGGTCCAGAACCGGCTCTCCCGGTTGCCGTTCCGCTTCCGCCTGCGCAGGAACGGGATCCGGCCCTTCTCGACCCGCTCGCCCAGCAGTGACAGCAGCGCGGGCAGTACGGTCACCGATCCGACCATGGCGACCGCGACGACCATCAGGGAGGCCAGCCCCATCGCCTCGAACTCGGCGAGCCCGGTGAACAGCATGCCCGCCATCGCCACGCACACCGTGACGCCGGAGACGATGATCGCGTGGCCACTGGTCGCGGCGGCGATCCGCAGTGCCGTCTGCGCGTCCCGGCCGGCCTCGCGCTCCTCGCGCTCACGGCGCAGATAGAACAGGCAGTAGTCGACGCCGACGGCCAGACCGACCAGCAGCATCACCGAGTTCGCCGTCTCGCTCATCGGCATCACATGGCTGACGACGCCCATCAGCCCCATCGTCGCCATGATCGCGGTGATCGCCAACGCCACCGGCAGCAGCGCCGCCACCAGCGCGCCGAACGCGATGAGCAGAATGCCGAGCGCCACCGGTACGGCCGAGTACTCGGCCTTCTGGAAATCGTCGCCGAAGGCGTCGTCGAACGTCTTCATCATGCTGGCGCCGCCGATCTCCTCGATCCGCAGCGTCTCGTGCTCCTGCTGGACCCGCTCGACGGCCCTCAGCACCGGCTCCACCCGCTCACCCGCGGTGTCCGACTCCCCCTTCATGTCGAACTGCACCAGGGCGCTGCGCCCGTCCTGGGAAATCGTCTTCGTGTCATACGGCGTGCTGACGTCCGTGACCTCACCGGTCGCGTCGACGGCCCTCACCACATCGGCGACGGCGGCCCGGAACGCGGGATCCGTGGCCTTGAGGCTGCCGTCCTTCGACTGGATCAGGACGGTCTCACCGGCCGGTTCCTCGATGCCGGCGTCCTCGATGATCTTCGCGGCGGTGTGTGTCTCCCCCTTGAGCTGGTCGCTGGCCTTGACGTCGACCCGGCCGGCCGCCGAACCGAGCCCCATCGCCAGGACGACGAACAGCACCCAGATCCCCACGGCCGCCCATCGGTGCCGGGCGCTCCAGCCGCCGGCCCGGGCGGCGAGTCCCCGCACGCGTGTGTCTCCGCTCCCCATGACGGGCTGCCCCCTCGTGTGCGGTGGCGGCCCCCTGCCGCCACCTTTCGTTTCGAAGGTATGGGCCGGATAAAGCCATCTCGTCGTGCTGCCCGGTGAAGCGCCGGGGCCCCGGATCCTCCGGACGGCCACCCCGTCCTCAGCACTGGGGAGGACATCGGCCCCCTACATCTATCGGCGCATGTCCGGGTCGATGATCAGCGATCCGCTCATGGCGCCGGTCGTGCCGACACGCGATGACGAAGCGTTGCTGAACAAGTCACAGGTGCGTGCAGGCCCGCCCCCCGCGGGGGCACGACGGCCGCTTAGGGTGGACGGATGACGACGTATGCGGCGCTGCTGCGCGGAATCAACGTGGGCGGCAGCAAGAAGGTCCCGATGGCCGACCTGCGCGCCGTGCTGGAGAGCCTCGGTTACGACGCCGTGCGCACGTATCTGCAGAGCGGCCAGGCCGTGTTCACGAGCGAGCACGGCGACGAGGAGTCCCTGGCCGCGGAGCTCACGCAGGCGATCGGGAAACGGTTCGGCTTCGGGGTGGACGTCATCGTGCGAGACCACGCCTGTCTGAGGGCGGTTGCCGACAACTGCCCGTTCCCGGCCGCCGAGCTGGAGGCCAGGCAGCTGCACGCCACGTACTTCTCCGCGCCGGTCGACGGGGAGCGTTTCGCCGAGATCGACCAGGCGGCTTTCCGCCCCGAGGAGTTCCGGCTCGGTGACCGCGTCCTGTACCTGTACGCGCCGAACGGCCTGGGCCGCTCCAAGCTCGCCGAGTACCTGGCCAAACCCCGGCTGAACAAGGGCGTGATCGCCACGACCAGGAACTGGAACACCGTCGTCAAACTCGTGGAACTCACCGAACCGACGGCAGGGTGACTCTCCGCAGGCCCAGCAGCGCGCTCTGACCCAGCGGCAAGGTCAAGCCAGGGCGTCCAGCCGGGCCCGGTCGGCCGGGGAGAGCCGTACGGCACCGGCGTCCAGGTTCTCCTCCAGATGTGCGAGCGAACCGGTTCCAGGCGTCGGGCAGAGCACCGGGGAGTGATGGAGCAGCCAGGCCAGGGCGACCTGACCGGGCGTCGCCCCGTGCGCGGCGGCGATGTCGGCGCACTCCGGGTAGGCGGTCAACGTCCCGTTTCCCAGCGGAAACCAGGGCAGAAACGCGATTCCCCGGGTTTCGCACAGCCGCAGCAGCGGCTCCGAGGAGCGGTCGAGCAGGTTGTAGCGGTTCTGCACGGACGCCACGGAGGTCACCTCCATTGCTGCTTCGAGCTGTTCGGCCGTCACCGTGTCCAGACCGATGTGCCGGACCTTCCCCTCGGCGCGCAACGCGCCCAGCACACCGAGCTGTTCGGCCATGGGCACCTTCGGGTCGATCCGATGCAGCTGGTACAGGTCGATGGTGTCCAGCCGCAGCCGCCGAGGCTGGCCTCGCACATCGCCCGCAGCCGCTCGGGCTGCCCGTCCACGTGCCATGCGCTGTCACTGGTCCGTACGACGCCGCCCTTGGTGGCGATCACCAGCCCCGCGGGATAGGGGTGCAGGGCCTGGGCCACCAGCTCCTCGGCGAGGGACGGGCCGTAGTTGTCCGCGGTGTCGATCAGCGTGACTCCCCGCTCGACGGCCCGCCGCAGCACGGCCACCGCGTCACGGGCATGCCCGCGCGGCCCCCAGTACCCGGGGCCGGTCAGCTGCGCGGTGCCGTAGCCGAGCCGGCGGACGCGCAGTTCGCCGCCGAGCAGGAAGGTTTCCGGGATCTCCTGGGCCATTCGGTGGATGTTACACGCATCCGCGCCGGGCAAGCCCGGGCGCTGGATCGCTCGTAGATTGGAAGTGCCAGCAGTCGCGCTCACGGCCATGGAGAGCGCGTAATGACAGCGGACATCGCTTTCACGGCGTTCTTCGACGCCACACCAAGCCCGTACCTGGTGCTGGACACGGACCTGGTGATCCACTACGCCAATCCGGCATACCTGCAGAGCACCGGCCGGACCAGGGACGAGCTGATCGGGAAGTACTTCTTCGACGCCCTGCCGGAAAACCCCGGCACCGTCGACGACGCACAACGCAATCTGGAGACGTCACTGCGCCGGGTCCTGGAGACCGGGAAACCGGACAGCCTGGTGCTGCAGCGGTACGACATCCCCGCCCCCGACCAGCCGGGCGGGTTCGAGGAGCGTTGGTGGTCCGAGATCCACACCCCGATTCCCGGGCCTGACGGCAAGGTGAAGTGGATCGTCCAACGGGCCGAGGACGTCACCGCCTTCGCCCACTCACGCCGGGCACGCCGACTGACCGGGGAGTACACCGAGCGGGAGAAGGGCATGGCAGCCGAGCTGTACTTGCGGGCCCGCGAGCTGCACCGGCTGAACCAGGAACTGCGTCAGGCCCACGCCCGTGAACGGCAGGTCGCCGTCACCCTGCAGGAAGCCATGCTCTACGTCCCCGACCTGGACCGGCACAACAACATCGCCGTGCGCTACCTCCCGGCGACGACATCACTCAACGTGTGCGGCGACTGGTACGACGTCGTCGACCTGCCACCCGACCGCTACGCCGCGGCGGTCGGAGACGTCGTCGGCCACGGCCTGGACGCCGCGGCCGTCATGGGCATGCTTCGCAGCGCCCTGAGCGCGGTCATCCGCGCCATTCCCAGCCCCGCCCAGGCCCTGGAAGTCCTCGGTCTGTACGCCCGCTCCCTGGAAGGCGCCACAGCCGCAACCGCGGTCAAGGCACTCATCGACACCCGCAGCAGGCTGATCATCTACAGCAACGCCGGGCACCCACCGCCCGTCCTGCTCCACACCGACGGGACCTGGGAACTACTGGACCAGGCGACCGATCCCCCGCTCGGCGCCCGCCTGCACCATGTCCCCCGCCCCCAGGCCAGCCTGTCCTACGCCCCGGGTGACACCCTCGTTCTCTACACCGACGGCCTCATCGAACGTCGCGACGAAGACATCGACGTCGGCCTGGCACGCCTCACCACAGCCCTGGCCCAGGACAGCACCCTCGCCCACGACCAGCTCGCCGACGCGCTGCTGACCCGCCTCGGCGTCGCCGACGGCGCCCCCGACGACATCGCCCTCGTCGTCATCCGTCTATGACCCTGCGTGGCCACTCGACGGTCCGCACCACAGACACGCGCCCGCCTGGCGCAGGCCGAAGCCGAGCAACCGAACGGGTTCAGGCCCCTACTGCCAGCGGCATCGGCGCCCGCGCCCGGTCATACCGCTCCAGCAGCACCCGGGCCACCTCCGGCGCCGGTCCCAGCACATCGGCGAGTACGTCCGCCTCGGCCGCCCCCCGTGCGATGCGGTCCGGCAGGAAGCCCGGGGCCAGGACGTACGGGGCGACCGCCACCCGTTCGCACCCCAACGCCCGAAGCTCCCGTACCGCGTCCTCCGTGCGGGGCAGGGATGCGGAGGCGAACGCAGGTCGCACGGCGCACCAACCGGTGTGCCGCCACTCCCGCGCGATGTCTGCGATCACTGCGATCGCCTCCGGGTCGGTGGACCCCGCCGAGGCCAGCACGACCCCGGTCGAGGCCTTGTCGGCGGGCGTCAGCCCCGCCTCGTACAGCCGCCGCTCCAGGGCGGCGAGCAGCAGCGGTGAGGGGCCGAGCACCTCCGCCTGGCGGATCCGCAGCCGCCGTGGCGCCTCCCGCAGCACCGCCGGGATGTCCGCCTTCGCATGGAAAGCACGCGTCAGCAGCAGCGGCAACGCCACGACATCGCGGACGCCCTCCGCCGCCAGGGACTCCAGCACGCCCCGCACGGACGGGATGTTGAAGTCCAGGAAACCGGTTTCGACACGCAGGCCCGGCCGCAGCGACCGTACCCGCCGCACCAGGGCGTGCACGGTCGCGGCGTGCCGCGGGTCGCGGCTGCCGTGGGCGATGACCAGGAGGACCGGTTCGTGGCGCATGGGGATCAGCTCTTCACCAGCAGGCCGCGGCTGCGCAGCACCCGCCGCTCCAGCGGGCTGAAGATCAGCAGGTCGATGGCGATACCGACGATCAGGATGAGCAGGATGGCGAGGAACACCATGGACATGGAGCTGGTGTTGCGGCCGTTCTCCAGCAACTGGCCGAGCCCCACGCCCAGGTCGGGAGAGGAAGCGATGATCTCGGCGGCCATCAGTGACCGCCACGAGAACGCCCAGCCCTGCTTCAGACCGGCCAGGTAGCCGGGCAGCGCGGCCGGCATCACGATGTGCCAGGTGCCCTTCAGACCGGTGGCCCCCAGCGTGCGGCCCGCCCGCAGGAACAGCGGCGGCACCTGGTCCACGCCCGAGACGATGCCGTTGGCGATGGACGGGACGGCGCCCAGCAGGATCACCGCGAACATCATCTGGTTGTTCAGGCCGAGCCAGATGACGGCCGGCGGCACCCAGGCCACCGACGGCAGCGACTGCAGACCGGACAGGATCGGCCCGATCGCCGCCCGCACGAACCGCACCCGCGCCACCAGCAGCCCCAGCGGGGTGCCGATGGCCAGCGCCAGCAGGAAGCCCAGCAGGCCACGGGAGACGCTGGTCCAGATGTAGTCGAACAACGTGCCCTGCAGCCAGGCCGTCCGCACCTCGCCCCACACATCGGCGGGGGAGGGCAGCTTGCTCGGATCGTCGACGACGTTGAAGCTGATCAGCGCCTGCCACACCGCCAGCACCAGCACGATGGCGGTGACCGGCGGCACGATCTTCTGCGTGAACGTCGTGCGGAACGGCGTACGACCGGTCTGCACCGTCTCCAGCGCGTCCAGGCCCGCCTCCAGCCCGGCCAGATCGTTGCCGTCCTTGCCGTCCTTGACGTCCTTGACGGCGTGCGTGTCAGTTCTGGCCATGGCGGCGGATCTCCCCACGCAGTTCTTCGGTGATCTCCCGGGACAGCTCCGCCACCGCGGCGTCCTCGATGCGGCGCGGCTGCGGGATGTCGACCGTCCACTGGCGCGCGATCCGTCCCGGACGCGACGACAGCAGCACGACGCGCTGCGCGAGCCGTACCGCCTCACGCACGTTGTGCGTCACGAACAGCACGGAAAGCCGTGTCTCGCTCCAGATCCGGGTCAGCTCGTCGTGCAGCACGTCGCGGGTGATCGCGTCCAGCGCCGCGAACGGCTCGTCCATCAGCAGCAGGTTGCTGTCCTGCGCGAGCGCGCGGGCCATCGCGACCCGCTGCCGCATACCGCCGGACAGTTCGTGGACGCGCTTTCCGTACGCCCCCTGCAGCCGGACCAGTTCCAGCAGATCCTCCGCGCGGCCGCGCCGGTCGGGCTTGGGCACGCCGCGCAGCTTCAGGGCGAGCTCGATGTTCTTGCCCGCGGTCAGCCACGGGAAGAGGGCGTGCTCCTGGAACATCAGCGCCGGCCGGCCGTCCGTGGTGATCGCGCCGGACGACGGCTTGTCGAGCCCCGCCACCAGGTTCAGCAGCGTGGACTTGCCGCAGCCCGAGGCGCCCAGGAGGGTGACGAACTCGCCGGGCGCGACATCGAGCGTGATGTCGTCGAGGACGAGTTGCTGCCCGGCGGGGCCGGCGAAGGACTTCGAGACGTGGTCGATGCGCGCGGCGTGCTCCACGGACACATCCGTGTCGGCGGCCTTGGCGAGGGCGGTTGCCATGGTCGTCACCTCCTGGGTACTCATCGGGTTCCGTGCCTTACTCGACGCCGAGACCGGCGTCGTCGACCTCGGGTTCGCCCTCGGCCATGAGGATCTTGTTCAGCGGTGTCACGTCGTAGATGCCGGTGAGGTCCGGCTTCTGCAGCAGCCCTGCCTTCACAGCGTGTTCGGCCTGGGTGGCGAGCGTGGCCGCCAGCGGATCGTCGGTGAACCGGATGGAGGGCCATGCCGGGTCGATGACGTCGGCGGGCAGCGCCTTGCCGGTGTCGGCCCTCAGCTGCGCGTTCGCCGCGGCCTTCGCCTGCTCCGGTTGCTCGTTGATCCACTTGTTGGTCCGCACCGAGGCGCGCAGTACGGCCTCGACAGCCCTCGGGTGTTCCTTCAGGAAGCTCTGCGACACGATGACGTTCGTGATCACGAACTTCTTGCCGGGCCACAGATCGGCCTCGTCCAGCAGCACCTTCGCACCCTCGGCGACCAGCATGGACGCGGTCGGCTCCGGCACCCACGCGCCGTCGACGGAGTCCGACCTGTAGAGGTCGGGGGTGACCTTGTTGTCGGAGCGGACCACGGAGACGTCGCCCTTTCCGCTCGCCGCGTCGACCTTCCAGCCCTGCTCGGCGATCCAGTTGAGGAAGGCCACGTCCTGGGTGTTGCCGAGCTGCGGGGTGGCGATCCTCTTGCCCTTGACGTCCTTCAGGGACTTGATCTTCTCCGGGTCGACCACCAGCTTCACGCCGCCGGAGGCCGAACCGGAGATGATGCGCAGGTTCTTGCCGCCCGTCTTGAGATAGCCGTTGACGGCGGGGGAGGGGCCGATCCAGCCGATGTCGACGGAGCCCGAGTTCAGCGCCTCGATCTCCGAGGGACCGGCGTTGAACACGGCGTACTCCGCCTTGGTGCCGCCCAGCTCCTGCTGGAAGAAGCCCTTCTCACGGCCGACCAGCGCGGTGGCGTGGGTGAGGTTCCCGAAGTAGCCGATCCGCACGGAGTCGAGACCGTCCACCTTCGCCGCCCCGGCGATCGGCTGCTCGGTGTTCTCCACGGCCTGGGAGCCGTAGCCGCAGGCCGCGAGGGCGAGCAGCGGCAGTACGGCCAGGACCGCGAGGCCGCGGCGCAGGGCGGGTGTGGCAGGCACGGGAGGTGTTCCTCTCGGTGGCCCGGTTCGCACGCCCTTACCAGGTCGTGGCCGGGAGGTCGGCAGGTCTGTCCGGAGCGGCGCGCATGCGGTGCGCGTACGTCATCGCACACATCGCGTCACTCCGCCCTGCCCGCTGCCGAGGGCGCCGCTGCCGACGCGGCCGCCCTCCTTCGCGAAGGACGAGTAGAAGTCGGTCGAGGTCATGGTCAGAAGTCCCACCCGTCGTCCTCGGCCTCGTCCCGGACCGGCTCCGGGGAGGCGAACGACTCGCCGACCATGCCCGCGGTGAGCGTGGTGCCGTCGCTGGGGTCGATCAGGATGAAGGAGCCGGTGCGCCGGGAGTCGGCGTAGGAGTCGACCGGCAGCGGCTCGGCGGTGCGGATCTTCACCCGGCCGATGTCGTTGGCGACGAGCTGTCCCGGATGCGGGTGCAGGGACAGGTCGTCGAGGGTGAGCCGGGACGGGATGTCCTTGACGATCGCCTTGACCGTGCGGGCGCCGTGCTTGAGCAGCACCCGGTGGCCGACGGTCAGCGGCTGGTCGGCCACATGGCAGACGGTCGCCTCGATGTCCTGGGTGGTCGGCGGCGCGTCCTTGCTGGGCACGATGAGGTCGCCGCGCGAGATGTCGAGGTCGTCCTGAAGCAGGAGGGTGACCGACTGCGTGGTCCAGGCGACGTCGACCGGCTTGCCCAGCAGGTCGATGCCGGAGATCTTCGTCGAACGGCCGGACGGCAGGACGGTGATCTGCTCACCGACGCGGAAGGTTCCCGCGGCGATCTGGCCCGCGTAGCCCCGGTAGTCGGGGTGTTCGGCGGTCTGCGGCCGGATCACGTACTGCACGGGCAGCCGCGCGTGGCAGTGCGCCAGGTCGTGGCTGACGGGAACGGTCTCCAGGTGTTCCAGGACGGTGGGGCCGCCGTACCAGTCCATGTGCGCGGACGGTTCCACGACGTTGTCGCCGTTGAGCGCGGAGATCGGGATCGCGGTGACCTCGGGGACGCCGAGTTCGGTGGCGTACGCCGTGAACTCCTCGGCGATCGCGCTGAAAACGGTCTCCTCGTACCCGACGAGGTCCATCTTGTTGACGGCGAGCACCACGTGCGGGACGCGCAGCAGCGCGGCGATCGCGGCGTGCCGGCGGGTCTGCTCGACCACGCCGTTGCGGGCGTCGACGAGGATCACGGTCAGCTCGGCCGTCGAGGCGCCGGTGACCATGTTGCGCGTGTACTGCACATGGCCCGGCGTGTCCGCCAGGATGAACCGGCGCCGGGCCGTGGCGAAGTAGCGGTACGCCACGTCAATGGTGATGCCCTGCTCCCGCTCGGCCCGCAGACCGTCGGTCAGCAGCGCGAGGTCGGGGGCGTCCTGGCCACGGCTCAGCGACGCGCGCTCCACCGCCTCCAGCTGGTCGGCGAGGACCGACTTGGAGTCGTGCAGCAGCCGGCCGACGAGCGTGGACTTGCCGTCGTCGACGGAGCCGGCGGTGGCGAACCGCAGCAGGGTGGTGGCCGAGAGTTCCTCGGTCGTGGTCGTGCTCATGCTTAGAAGTACCCCTCGCGCTTGCGGTCTTCCATCGCGGCCTCGGACAGCTTGTCGTCGGCACGCGTGGCGCCCCGTTCGGTCAGCCGGGACGCGGCGATCTCGGTGATGACCTGCTCCAGCGTCTGCGCGTCGGAGTCGACGGCACCGGTGCAGGACATGTCGCCGACGGTCCGGTAGCGGATCAGCCGCTTCTCGACGGTCTCGCCGTCCTTGGGGCCGCCCCACTCGCCGGCGGTCAGCCACATGCCGTTGCGCTGGAACACCTCACGCTCGTGCGCGAAGTAGATCGACGGCAGCTCGATGCCCTCACGGGCGATGTACTGCCAGACGTCCAGCTCGGTCCAGTTGCTGAGCGGGAACACGCGGACGTGCTCACCGGGCGCGTGCCGCCCGTTGTACAGGTTCCACAGCTCGGGCCGCTGCCTGCGCGGGTCCCACTGGGAGAACTCGTCGCGCAGCGAGAACACCCGCTCCTTCGCCCGCGCCTTCTCCTCGTCCCGGCGTCCGCCGCCGAACACGGCGTCGAAACGCTCGGCCTGGATCTTCTCGGTCAGCGGAAGCGTCTGCAGCGGGTTACGGGTCCCGTCCGGGCGCTCCTTGAGCACACCGCGGTCGATGTAGTCCTGCACGGACGCCACATGCAGCCGCAGGCCGTGCTGGGCCACCACACGATCCCGGTAGTCGAGGACCTCGGGGAAGTTGTGCCCGGTGTCCACATGCAGCAGCGAGAAGGGCACCGGCGCGGGCGCGAACGCCTTCAACGCCAGATGCAGCATGACGATCGAGTCCTTGCCGCCGGAGAAGAGAAGCACCGGCCGCTCGAACTCGCCCGCCACCTCGCGGAAGATGTGCACCGCCTCGGACTCCAGCGCGTCCAGATGCGACAAGGCGTACGGGGTGTCCGTCTCCTCGTTCACGCGTGCGACGGTCGTCATGCCAGTCCCCTTTCGGTGAGCAGGGCGTACACCGACGCCGCGGACTCCTGCACGGTCTGGTGCTGCGACTCGATGCGCAGGTCGGGCGAGTCGGGCTCCTCGTACGGGTCGTCCACGCCGGTCAGCCCCGACAGCTCGCCCGCGGCCTGCTTGGCGTAGAGCCCCTTCACATCGCGCACGGAGCACACCTCGACCGGAGTCGCCACGTGCACCTCCAGGTACGGCGTGCCGTTCGTCGCGTGCCGTTTGCGCACCGCGTCACGGCTGTCGGTGTACGGCGCGATCACCGGGACCAGCGCCTTCACACCGTTACGGGCGAGCAGCTCGGCGACGTAACCGATGCGCTGCACATTGGTGTGCCGGTCCTCGCGGCTGAAGCCGAGGCCCGCCGAGATGAACTCGCGGATCTCGTCGCCGTCGAGCACCTCGACGAGGTGGCCCTCCTCGCGCAGCCGGCCGGCCAGCTCGTACGCGATCGTGGTCTTGCCGGCGCTCGGCAGGCCCGTGAGCCAGACGGTGGCTCCGCTCGTCACGTGCTTCTCCTGAGGGGTCGGTGGGGTGGTCGTCATCCGTGCAGCCCGCACTCGGTCTTGGCCCGCCCGGCCCAGCGGCCGGCGCGCGCGTCCTCGCCCGCGAGGACCCGACGGGTGCAGGGGGCGCAGCCGATGGAGGCGTAGCCGTCCATCAGCAGCGGGTTGGTCAGGACGCCGTGCTCGGCGACGTAGGCGTCCACGTCGTCCTGGGTCCAGCGGGCGATCGGCGAGATCTTGACCTTCTGGCGCTTGTCGTCCCAGGCGACGACCGGGGTGTTCGCCCGGCTCGGGGACTCGTCGCGGCGCAGTCCGGTCGCCCATGCGTCGTAGTTCCCGAGGCCCCGCTCCAGGGGCTTGACCTTGCGCAGGAAGCAGCACAGGTCGGGGTCCCGGTCGTGCAGCTTGGGGCCGTACTCCGCGTCCTGCTCGGCGACCGTCCGGTCCGGGGTGAGGGTGATGACGTTGACGTCCATCACGGCCTCGACGGCGTCCCGGGTGCCGATGGTCTCCTCGAAGTGGTAACCGGTGTCGAGGAAGACGACGTCGACGCCGGGCATCGCGCGGGACGCGAGGTGGGCGACCACCGCGTCCTCCATGGAGGACGTCACGCAGAACCGCTTGCCGAAGGTTTCCGCCGCCCACCGGAGGATCTCCAGCGCGGAGGCCTCCTCCAGATCGCGGCCCGCCTGCTCGGCGAGCGCCTTCAGCTGCTCCGCCTTCCGCGTTTCCTGAGCGGTCGTCATATCCCGTCCCCTCCCGTGGTGTCGTGCTGGAGTCCACGGGCCAGCAGCCCGAGGAACTTCAGCTGGAATGCGCGGTTGCACGCCGCGCATTCCCAGGCGCCGTGGCCCTGCTCACTCGGACGCAGGTCCTCGTCGCCGCAGTAGGGGCAGTAGAACGGTGCGGCACGCTCACTCATACGGCATCCTTCGTTTCGCTCGCTGCGCTCACGAAAGTGCCTCCTCGGAGGCACGGGCCGCCCAGGTCGCGAACCGCTCGCCCTCCTCGCGCTCCGCCTGGAAGCGCTTCAGCACGCGTTCCACGTAGTCGGGCAGCTCCTGCGAGGTGACCTTCAGGCCGCGCACCTTGCGACCGAACCCGGCCTCCAGGCCGAGCGCGCCGCCCAGGTGCACCTGGTAGCCCTCGACCTGCTCGCCCTGGTCGTTCAGGACCAGCTGGCCCTTGAGACCGATGTCCGCGACCTGGATACGGGCGCAGGCGTTCGGGCAGCCGTTGATGTTGATGGTGATCGGCTCGTCGAAGTCCGGGATCCGGCGCTCCAGTTCGTCGATCAGGGAGGCGCCGCGCGCCTTGGTCTCGACGATGGCGAGCTTGCAGAACTCGATGCCGGTGCAGGCCATCGTGCCGCGCCGGAACGCGGACGGCCTGACCGTGAGGTCTAGCGCCTGAAGACCCTCGACGAGGGAGTCGACCTGCGACTCGTCGACGTCCAGCACGATCATCTTCTGCTCGACCGTGGTGCGGACCCGGCCCGAGCCGTGCGCCTCCGCCAGGTCGGCGATCTTGGTCAGGGTGGCGCCGTCGACGCGGCCGACCCGCGGTGCGAAACCGACGTAGAAACGGCCGTCCTTCTGCCGGTGCACGCCGACGTGGTCGCGCCAGCGCTCCACGGGCTGGGCGGGCGCGGGGCCGTCGGTCAGCTTGCGCTTGAGGTACTCGTCCTCCAGTACCTGCCGGAACTTCTCCGGGCCCCAGTCGGCGACCAGGAACTTCAGGCGAGCCCTCGTACGGAGCCGCCGGTAACCGTAGTCACGGAAGATCGAGATGACGCCCTCGTAGACGTCGGGTACCTCGTCCAGCGGGACCCAGGCGCCGAGCCGGACGCCGATCTTCGGGTTGGTGGACAGGCCGCCGCCGACCCACAGGTCGAAGCCCGGGCCGTGCTCGGGGTGGACGACACCGACGAAGGCGACGTCGTTGATCTCGTGCGCCACGTCCAGCAGCGGCGAGCCGGAGACCGCGGACTTGAACTTGCGGGGCAGGTTCGAGAACGCCTTGTTGCCGACGATCCGGCGGTGGATCTCCTCGATCGCCGGGGTGCCGTCGATGATCTCGTCCGCGGCGATACCGGCGACGGGCGAGCCGAGGATCACACGGGGCGTGTCACCGCAGGCCTCGGTGGTGGACAGGCCGACCGCCTCCAGGCGGTTCCAGATCTCGGGCACGTCCTCGATCCGGATCCAGTGGTACTGGACGTTCTGCCGGTCGGTGATGTCGGCGGTGCCGCGGGCGAACTCCTGCGAGATCTCGCCGATCACGCGCAGCTGCCGGGTGGTGAGCCGGCCGCCGTCGATACGGACGCGCAGCATGAAGTACTCGTCGTCCAGCTCCTCCGGCTCCAGGATCGCCGTCTTGCCGCCGTCGATCCCGGGCTTGCGCTGGGTGTACAGACCCCACCAGCGCATCCGGCCCCGCAGGTCGTTGGGGTCGATGGAGTGAAAGCCGCGCTTGGAGTAGATCGTCTCAATGCGTGTCCGCACATTGAGACCGTCGTCGTCCTTCTTGAACTGTTCGTTGCCGTTGAGCGGGGTGAAGTGACCCACGGCCCACTGACCCTCACCGCGGTGACGGCTCACCTTGCGGCGGGAAGTCGCGGCGGCAGGGTTCTGCGGGGTGGCGGCCATGGTTCTACGTCCTTCGGGACAGGCGGAAAGCGGCTCTGACCTGCGCGTACGCGCATGGGGGCATACGTGCGCAGCATTGCGCGGGGACAGACAAAGCGGGGGAGGACGGCGTTGCTGGAGAGGTCTCAGCTCGCCGGACAGATGGCGCTGGACATGCGGCCGAGGTCGACGTGCCGCCGACTCACCAAGGCAATTCCAGTTCCAGACATGACGGAAGCGTGTCACGGCGATCTGGACAGAGTCCAGCTTTGTCCAAGATGCGGACATCCCTGTCTCGGAATGCGAAACGGGGGTGTCGTGGGTCACATGGCGTGAACGCCGTCTTGTCGGGCCAGTCAGACAGCGTATGCACCGGGCCACGGCCCCGGCGTCGGGACCTGGGGCTCCTCCTCGACCTTGGTGTCGAACAGCTGGAAACCGCGTCGCAGGTAGTTGTCCATCGCGTGCTCGCCGTCCTTGCTGCAGGTATGCAGCCACACCCGCTTCGTCGGCGCAAGCCCCGGCCAGCGGTCCGCGAGGTCCCACGCGCGGGCAGCGCCGTACGACAGCAGGTGCCCGCCGATCCGCCGCCCCCGGAAGGCCGGGATCAGCCCGAAGTAGACGATCTCCACCACCGAGTCGTCCTGCGGCTCCAGCTCCACATAGCCCGCGGGCGTGCCCCGGTCGTAGGCGACCCAGGTCTCCACCCCGGGCCGCTGCAGGTACTCCTGCCACCGCGCGTACGTCCAGCCCAGCCGGTCGGTCCAGCGGATGTCCCCGCCCACGGACGCGTACAGGAAGCGGCTGAACTCGGGCGAGGGCACCTCGGCGCGGACGATCCGCACGTCGCCCTCCGGCGCGGCGGCCGGGAGCAGGTCGGTCGGGGCGGTCTGCTCCAGGGACCAGGTGGTCACGGGGATGTTCGTCATGCAGGTCAGGGAATCATCTAGCGCAGCGCCCTGTCGATCGCGTCCAGCGGCAGTGAGAACAGCATCCGCCCCGACTGCGACCAGACCTCACCGCTCTCCTCCCAGTAGGAGAGGGACTGCGCGGGGTCGCTCCAGCACAGATACGTCTCGTCCGTCCCGCACTGCGCCGCCCGCGCGCCACCGCTGTCCTGCCGCCACAGCGTCCCGTGCCCGCCCGCCGCGCGGGCCAGGTACCACTGGGACCGGTGGGCGAGCACACCCCGGACGTCGGCCGCCTTCGTCTCGTACGCCTCCTGCGGCCTCGTGCCGAGCAGTCCGGCGCCGGAGGGGTCGTCGTCGAGGGCGTAGCGCCACAGGCGGGTGGGCCGGTCGGCGTCCGCCGGGACCGACTCGCTCGCGACCAGGCTGTCGGGCGTGGTGCTGCGGTCGAGGGAGAGCGCGCCGATCCGGGCGCCGGTCAGACGGTACGAGCGGACGGCGGGCAGCGTGTACCGGTCGCCGCGCGCCGGGGGCGCGGTCGCGGCGGTCTCGGCGGGGGTTGCGGAGGCGCGCCGGATGCGGTCCAGGTCGTAGACGTACAGGGCGCGCCCCTCGTCGGCGGTGACGAGCAGCTTGTCCTGGTACCAGACCATTCCGGACAGCGTGGACACGAGCGGCCGGCCGGTGGGGTCGCCGCTCGCCGGGACAGTGAGGGCCACCCAGGTGTAGGTGAGCCGGTCCGGGTCGCCCGCGTCGACGAACGCGACCCGGGAGCGGCCCTGCTGGTCGCTCCAGCCGGAGAGGACCACACGGTTGGCGCCCCACCGGCCGTCGTCGTCGGCGTCCCCCGACGTGGTCACCGCGCCGGTGCGCCAGCCCTCGGTGCCCGTTTCGTCCCAGCAGTGCGCCCGGGTGGCCGCGGGCGCTATGGGCAGCGCGGAACGGTCGGCTCCGGTGCAGTCGGCCGCGGCGCGAAGGGTGCGGTCGGCGTCCGCGAGGACGGCGGCGACGCCGACGGGCCGGGCCGGGCCGTCGGGCACGGGCTGCGGGATCCGCTCCTCGCGCAGCCGCAGATCCGCCAGGGAGACAGCGGAGGTGACCGGCTTCAAGGCGCCCGGATCGGTGCCGACCGTGGCCTGGGAGGCACTGATCAGGGTGGCGGCGCCGGTGAGCGCGAGCGCGGTCCCGGCCAGGAACGCCCGCAGCGCCTGGCCCCGCCTGCGTCGTCGGTGTCTGCCGCGATGCTTCATCTGGTCCTCCCGAGGCGGGCCAACTGCGCCTGACGATCCGTGCGTTGACCTGGGAGCAGGTGGGGTGGCCCGATAGGCGATGCTACGTCAGGTACGGCGGACTGTGGACGCAGACCCAGCAAATATGCGGAAGAAGCCCGGATATGCTGTTCCCGCGAACCGCTCCTGTCCGGCTCTCACGGCACCATCGAGGCCGCCCGCGCCTTGATCACCGCCGGTGCGCTGGAGTGCGGCAGCAGGTCGGACGGCTCGGGCGGGAGGACCACTTCGATCTCGGCGCCATCGCGGAAACGATACGGCCGATGCTCCAGAAAGCTCCCCAGGTACCGCCGTACCCGCGACATCTCGGCCCGCACCGTCACCGTCCGCCGCGGGTCGCCGAACACGTCCGCGGCGAGCTGCGCGGCGGTGCGGCCGGTCCGGTGCTGGGCCAGCAGGAACAGCAACTCGCTGTGCCGCGGACTCAGTTCATGGGTCCAGGCCCCCGCGCCGCCCGACACCGTCACCGACCAGCGGCGCGGCTGCGCCAGATCCAGCACGATCCGGGTGGCGCCGGACGGCAGCGGCTCGTCGGCGGGCCGCACCAGCCAGCCCCCGGCCAGCGGTTCCACCACGCACAGGCCCAGCACGGGCAGCCAACGGCGGCCCGGCGACAGCGCCTTGGGCAGCGCGATCCGGTTCGTGTACGGCATCCCCGTCACGGCCGCCGTCCAGCCCTCCCGGTCCACCACCAGCGCGCGGCCGGTGAGCCGGGCCAGCACCGGAGCGGCCACCGCGCGCAGCCGCTCCAGCGCGGTCAGATGCAACTCCCGCAGCCGGGCCTCGGCGAGCTTGGCCACCGAGTCGACCCAGGCGAGGGTGGCGGGATGCATCGTCTCCAGCGGCCCGCTCACGTCCACCACGCCGATCAGCCGCCCGTCGCGCGGATCCGTGATGGGGGCGCCGGCGCAGGTCCACGAGGCGTGCGAGCGGACGAAGTGCTCCGCGGCGAACACCTGCACGGGCCGCCGTACCACCGCCGGGGTGCCCACACCGTTGGTGCCGACGATGTTCTCCCGCCAGTCCGCGCCGAGCAGGAAGCCCAGCCCGTCCGCCTTGCGCAGCACCGCGGAACTGCCCTCGCGCCACAGCACCCGGCCGTCCGCGTCGGCGATCACCATGATGTGCCGGGCGGTGTCCGCGACCGAGACCAGGCCTTCCCTGAGCACCGGCAGCACATGCCGCAGCGGCGAGTGCTCGCGCCGCCGCAGGATCTCCTCCCGCGTCAGCAGGCCGGTCCTGAAGTCGTGGTCCGGGTCCACCCCGCTGCGCAGCATGCGTCCCCACGACTCCTCGATGACCGGGCGGGGCGCGAGGTGGGGGCGCTTGCCGGAGAGAGCGGCGTCGCGTACCGCGCTGAGCATCCGCGCGGCCCGTGGCGCGTCGACGGCGGCCAGGTCCGTCACATTCATCGGCGACCGCGGCACTGAGGTCCTCCCCCGGGTTCACACTGACGTGCGACCGGCTGTCAAGCTCTGGCGGCGTCGTTTTCCGGTCGCGTCCTGATGGTGCGTCCCATACTGCCGCCCGCCGATGACGGAGGGGTCCAGTCCGGTCACAGACACCGGAAAGTTGCAACCCCCTGCAACCCTGGTGAACCGCCCTACGCTGATTGAAACTTGAGCGACGTCGCCCGTGCGGCGCGCATGGCCTGAACGGGCCGGCAAGGGCAGGGGTGGTGCCGTGTCGGCGCAGCACCACCCCTGTCGGCGTGCGGTTTTCCGGGAGGGGGAACCATACGGACTCAAGGTGACGTACGCGCGTCAGCGCCCCGCAGCCGCCGCGCCCCCGGGTCAGGAGACCGGCCGCGCCCGCTCCACGATCGACGCCAGGTCCAGCGTGTGCGGCAGCGTTCCGAAAGCGGTTCCCCAGTCGCCGCCCAGCCGTGAGCCGCAGAACGCGTCGGCGACCTCCGGGGGCGCGTACCGGACGAGCAGCGCACCCTGCAGCACCAGCGCGAGCCGCTCGACCAGGCGCCGGGCGCGGGCCTCGATGCCCTCCAGATCGGCCAGTTCGGTCAGCAGGTTCTTGATCGCGGCGTCCAGCCGGTGGTCGGCGCCGCGCGCTCGGCCGACCTCCTGGAGATAGGCGTTCAGGGCCTCCGGCTCCCGTTGCAGCGCGCGCAGCACGTCCAGCGCCTGAACGTTGCCCGCGCCCTCCCAGATCGAGTTCAGCGGCGACTCGCGCACCAGCCGGGGCAGCCCCGACTCCTCCACGTAGCCGTTCCCGCCCAGGCACTCGGCCGCCTCCACCGTCACCGGCGTACAGCGTTTGGTCACCCAGTACTTGGCGGCGGGCACCGCCAGCCGCAGAAGAGCCCGCTCCTGTTCGCTGCCGTCGTCGTAGGCGGCGGCCAGGCGCAGCCCGAGCGTGGTCGCCGCCTCCGACTCGATTGCGAGATCGGCCAGCACGTTGCGCATCAACGGCTTGTCGATCAAACGCCCGCCGAACGCCTCCCGGTAGGCGCAGTGGTGGACCGCCTGCGCGACGGCCTGCCGCATCAGCCCCGCCGAGCCGAGCACACAGTCGAGCCGGGTGGCGGCGACCATCCCGATGATGGTCCGCACCCCGCGCCCCTCCTCGCCGACCCGGCGGGCCCAGGTGCCGTCGAACTCGACCTCGCTGGAGGCGTTGGAACGGTTTCCCAGCTTCTCCTTCAGCCGCTGCAGCAGGAACACGTTTCTGCTGCCGTCCGCGAGCACCCGCGGCACCAGGAAGCAGGTCAGCCCGCCCGGTGCCTGGGCCAGCACCAGGAAACCGTCCGACATCGGTGCCGAGCAGAACCACTTGTGCCCCGTCAGCTCATACGTCCCGTCCTGAGCCAGCGGCCGGGCGACGGTGGTGTTGGCGCGGACATCGCTGCCCCCCTGTTTCTCCGTCATGCCCATCCCGAACAGCACCCCCGCCTTCTGCTCGGCGGGCCGCAGATCACGGTCGTAGATCACGGACGTCAGCCGCGGCTCCCACTCCGCGGCGAGGTCCGGGTCCGTGCGCAGGGCGGGCACCGCGGCGTGGGTCATGGACAACGGGCAGCCGTTGCCGGCCTCGGCCTGCGTCCACATCAGGAACCCGGCCGCCCGCCGCACATGCCCCGCGGGCCGCGTCCAGGCCGCGGTCAGCCCGGCGGCAACGCCCTTGCCGAGCAGCCGGTGCCAGGCCGGATGGAACTCCACCTCGTCGACGCGGTGGCCGTACCGGTCGTGGGTGTGCAGCCGGGGCGGGTTCTCGTTGGCCAGCACCCCCCACTCCTGCACCTGAGCCGACCCGGCGGTGCGGCCGAGCCCCGACAGCTCGTCCAGGACCCAGTCGAGCAGGTCCGGGGCGACGTGCCGCTCGACGGCCGCCACGAGGGCGCGGTCGGCGCCGAAGACGTCGTATCCGACGAGCGGCGGGACCTGGTTGGTCACGGTGTGGGTGCTGCGTGCCATGTCTCGGAACCTACCCCGTGGTACGGGGGTGGTCACCCCGCGGACCCGGGCACCGTGCCCGGCGTCCCACCAGGATGAACCGTGCCCGGTGCGGCGGATACCTTTGAGTCGTGCAGCCAGCAAGTGACACCCCCGAACGACCCTCCGGTCGCCTCCACCGAGCGCGGGCCCTGTACCGGAACGTCTCCAAGCGCAGGACCGCCTGGCTGCTGCTCAAGGACACCGTCAACTCCTGCATCGAGTACCGCATCCTCGGGCTCGCCGCCGAAGCCGCGTTCTTCACGTTGCTGTCGGTGCCGCCACTGCTGCTCAGCCTGATCGGCCTGCTCGGCTACGTCGACGACTGGACCGGCACCGACACCATCTCCAGCCTGGAGACCAACCTCCTGGAGGCCTCCCGCACGGTCCTGTCCGACCAGGGCGTCAACCAGATCGCGCGGCCGATCCTGGACGACGTGATGCAGGGCGGGCGACCGGACGTCATCTCCATCGGTTTCCTGTTCGCGCTGTGGTCGGGATCCCGGGCGGTGAACGTCTTCATAGACACGATCACCGTGATGTACGGCCTCGACGGCGTCCGCGGCATCGTCAAGACCCGGCTGGTGGCGTTCCTGCTGTTCATCGCGGCCCTGCTGATCGGCTCGGTGGCGCTGCCGCTGATGGTGGCGGGCCCGGACGCGGTGGTGCGGATCGTGCCGTGGTCGACGACGGTGGTGCAGGTCCTGTACTGGCCCGTGGTGATCGTCCTGTCGATCGTCTTCCTGACCACGCTCTACCACGTGTCCGTCCCGGTCCGCTCCCCGTGGGTGGAGGACGTGCTCGGCGCCCTGGTGGCCCTCGGCATGTGGGTGCTGGGCAGCTTTTTGCTCCGCATCTACCTGCAGAACACCATCGAGGGCGCGACGATCTACGGCTCCCTGGCCGCCGCCGTCGCCGTACTGCTGTGGATCGGCGTGTCCGCCTTCGCCGTGCTGGTCGGCGCCGCCGTCAACGCGGCGATCGACCGCGTCTGGCCGGCCGCCGCGACGGCCGCCGCCCGCGCCGCCAACGAACGGATGCGCGAGGCGCAGGTCGCCGAGTACGTCGCCCGGGCCGCCGCGGCCCGCGAGACCGACCCCGACGACCCCGACATGCCGTCCGAGTTCCCCGAGCGCTGGTCCCGCTTCCTGCCCCCGGAGGACGTGACGGCACGGCTGCGCACCCAGGTGAAGAGCTCGCAGAACGCACAGAAGGGGGGCGGGGAGGAGCCGTCGGGAGACAAGTGAGGCAGGCGGGTCCGGTCAGGGCGTCCAGGCCCCCGCCGCCGCGGCACACTTCCACGAGCAGATCGACCACCTCGGGCGGCTCCCCGAAAGCGGCCGGCCGCGCCCCGTACTCCACCGCCTGCACCGGCCGGTACGTCAGCACCCGCCTCTCTCCTTCGCGATCTCCGCCACCGCCTCCCCGAAGGTCAGCAGCCGCGGCCCCGACACGTCGACGCCCTGCCCGACGTACCGTCACCCGCCGTCAGCACGGCCACCACCACATCCGCCACATCCCGCAGATCGACGAACGGCTCCTTCACCTCACCGCCGGCGAAGACCAGCTCCCCGCCCAGCCGCAGCCCCTCCGACTCCCGCAGCGCCTCCTCGGTCGGCCGCGCCTGCACCTCGCCGCGCGCCGACAGCGGCACCACCAGGCGGTCTCCCTCGGCGTACGGTCCTGCGGCGAGCCGACGCCCCGGGGGTGATGCGCGTCGTCGGCGCCCTGCAACGTCCGCGCCCAGGTCGAGCGGTCCGTCCAGTCGAAGCCCTGGGCGCGCGAGGCCGCCCGCACCGTCAGTCCGGCCGCCTGCGCGGCCCGCGCCACCCGGCTGCCCGTACGACTGGACTCTCCGGCCGGATGCCCGGCAGCCCTGCCGGAGGCGGCGAGGTCACCTCACGCGACCGCGGTCCCTTCCAGCTCGACCATCAGGTCGGGGACCGCCAGGCGTGTCACCCCGAGCATCGTGGTGGTCGGTGACACACCGGCGGCGCCCAACCGCGACGCCAGCACGCCGTAGTGCTCGAAGAGCCGATCGACGTCGGTGGTGTAGACGTTGAGCCGGACCAGGTTCGCGAGGGACATGTCGGCCTCGCCGAGCACGGCCTCCAGGTTGTCGATGGTCAGCGCCAACTGCGCCGCCATGTCACCGGCATGCTGGGGCTTGCCGTCGCCACTCATCGCCGTCTGCCCGGAGCAGTACAGGGTCCGGGTGTGCCCGGAGACGACCTCACCCTGGCTGTAACCCAGCTCCACCGACCACGTCCACGGGTTGACCGTCGATCGCTCCATCGCCACATCAGCTCCATTCGCTTCCTCGGCAGTACGTACGTCCAAAGGCTCGGTAGCCACCGCCTTTGGCGTCAGTTGGTAAGCCTCCCCGCGAATCACGACATCCTTGGTCATGTATTCCGCTAGCGTTCTCGCATGCGTGCCGACCGGCTGATCTCGTTGGTGCTGCTGCTGCGTCAGCGCGGTCGGCTGACCGCGGCCACGCTGGCCCGCGAGCTGGAGGTGTCCACCCGCACCGTGCTGCGCGACATCGAGGCGCTGTCCGCGGCCGGCGTCCCGGTCTACGCCGAACGCGGCCGGCACGGCGGTTTCGCGTTGTTGCCCGATTTCCAGACCGATCTCAGCGGACTGAACCACGACGAGGCCCTTGCCCTGCTGGTCGCCGGATCGGGGCGCGGCGAGCAGGTGTTCGGCCTCGGCTCGGCGCTCGCTTCGGCCATGCGCAAGGTGGTTGACGCGCTGCCCGAAAGCCATCGGGCCGCCGCGAGCGACGCCGCCCGGCGATTGCTCATCGACCCGGAGACCGACCTGCTCTCACACCGCTTGGTCACCGAGGAGTTGCCCGACACCACGATGATCGAGATCCGGCGCGCGGTGCTCGCCGGCCACAAGGTGCGCATCCACTACGCGGCCGCGGACCAGACGCCACAGTGGCGCACCGTGGCCCCGATCGGCCTGGTCACCGTACGCGACCGGGGATACTTGCTGGCCACACGATCTGGCGCGGACCGCACCTACCGGCTGTCACGGGTGCTGGCCGCCGAGGAACTCCCCGAACCGGCACAGCGACCGAACCGGGTCGATCTGGACCGGATCTGGCGGGAACGCTGCGCGCGGTTTCTGTCCGACGGCGACCAAGTCACCGTGCTGGTACGGGTGAACCCGGCACGGCGCGAGGACCTGGTGAGCACCGCACTGGCCGTCCGCGCCGAGGATCCCGGCGCAGACGGCTGGCTGCGGCTGGAGGTGACCTTCCAGGATTCACGACACGCCGAATGGGCGCTGTGGCAGCTCACCACGGACGTGGAAGCCCTGGCCCCGCAGTGGTTGCGCACCTCCCTGCGCAACCGCGCCGCCGCGCTGGTCTCCTGCTACGGAGCGTCACCCTGAGAGTGGTCGCCTTCTGCGAGCCGCCCCCGACGCGGTCCGGGCCGCTCCGTACTGGCAGGTGCCGCTGCTCGTCCGCGGTCTCGGCTACGGGCGGACGATCACCCCCGTCACGAGCGGACTTGGCAGTGGTCCAGGCCGACCTCGCTCTTCGCGGCCTGCACGACGTAGCCTGGCGTACGTGTACGCGGAGCGGGCGTCCCGGCTGACCGGCGCGGTGGTGTGGACGAACACGCCGACCGGGCCCGGTGCGGGGCGGGTGCTGCCCGACGGCTGCATGGACCTGCTGTGGAACGAGGACCGGCTGCTGGTGGCCGGCCCGGACACGCGCGCGTACGTGAGTGCGGACGGGGCCGGTGCGTGGGCGGGCGTCCGCTTCCACCCGGGGACGGCGCCGACGCTGCTCGGCGTACCGGCGCACGAGGTACGCGACCGGCGCGTCGCCCTGACCGACCTGTGGCCGACGGAGCGGGTACGCCGCCTGACGGCACGCGTGAACGCGGCCGCGGATCCGGCGAGCGGCCTGGAGGAGGTGGCCCTGGGCCTGGCGGCCGACGCCGACCCGCCGGACCCGCTGCTGCGGCGGATGGTACTGGCCCTGGACGCGGGCCGGACGGTCGCCTCGACGGCCGACGAACTCGGCCTCGGTACCCGCCGGTTGCATCGCCGCGCGTTGATGGCCTTCGGCTACGGCCCGAAGACGCTGGCGCGCGTGCTGCGCTGGCAGCGGGCCCTCGCGTTGGCGCGGAGCGGGATGCCGTTCGCGGAGACGGCGGTGCGCGCCGGGTACGCGGATCAGGCCCACCTTTGCCGGGACACCAAGGAGTTGGCGGGCACGACGTTGGGGGAGCTGCTACGACGCTGAAGGCAGCGGCGCGAACAGGTCGACCCCGTTCCCGTCCGGGTCGTGCAGGGTGGCGTACCGCTGCCCCCAGACGGCGTCCCACGGCTTGAGCTCGCCGTGATACCCGGCGGCCACCATCTCCTCGTACACCGCGTCGACCTGGCCGGGCGTGTCGCACAGCAGCGCGAGCGCGGCCCGGCCGCTCCCGACGGGCGGCTGCCACCCGGGATGGAAGGACCGCACGCTCTCCTCAGTGTCCAGCAACAGCCGTACCCCGCCGGGCAGTTCTGCCTCGGCGTGCGGCTGCTCCTCCACCCCCTCGGGGAACGCGAACCCGAGACGACGGTAGAAGACGACAGCGGCGGCCATGTCGGAGACCACCAGGCCGATGGCATCGAATCGTGGAGTCATGGGGCCACGGTACGAACGGGCGGGACGCCCGTCTTGAACGAATCGGACACCACGGGAAGTGACCGGACGCCGGGTAATCAGCTTGCCCGGTCCGGCCCGGCTCTCTACCGTCGCCCGCATGGTTGACGCGATCTTCGGGCACCCGCGACTGGCCGCGATCTACGACGTGCTCGACTCCGACCGCGGCGACCTCGACGCCTACCTCGGCATCGCCCGGGAGTTCGCCGCACGCCGGGTGCTGGACATCGGTTGCGGAACGGGCGTCTTCGCGCTGCTGCTGGCCGATCGCGGCATCGACGTCGTCGGCGTCGATCCCGCGCAGGCCTCCCTGGACGTCGCCCGCGCGAAACCGGGCGCCGACCGCGTCCGCTTCATCCACGGCGACGCGACCGCGCTTCCGCCCCTCCAGGCGGACCTTGCGACGATGACCGGCAACGTCGCCCAGGCCATCGTCGGCCCGGAGACATGGCGGATCACCCTGCGGGCATCCCATGCCTCCCTACGACAGGGCGGACACCTCGTCCTCGAAACCCGCGACCCGGCCCGCCGCGCCTGGGAGGAGTGGAACCGGGACGCCTCCCACCGCGTCACGGACGTTCCCCGGCGTTGGCGCGGTCGAGAACTGGGTCGAAGTGACCGACGTCGACGGGCCGTTGGTGACCTTCCGCTGGACCTTCGTGTTCGCCACGGACGGCGCACGCCTGATCTCGGACTCCACCCTGCGGTTCCGCTCCCGCGAGGAGGTGGAGGCGGATCTTCTTGACGCGGGCTTCACGGTGGACGACGTTCGCGATGCTCCTGACCGGCCCGGGCGGGAGTTCGTGTTTGTGGCGCGCAAGCCGGGTGGCGGCGGAGCGGATGGGACGGTGAGTGTTTCGGCCGAGCGCACCGGCATTGGGCGTTGACCGCAGCGCGTGGTGGCGCTGCCTGAATTGTTCAGATGGCACGGCCCTTCTCGTGGTGGAGCGGGGCGAGGGCTGTGGCGGTGATGTCGCCGATGCGTCCGGGGGGAGGAAGGCTGGTCGGCGTTGGCCTTCTCAGCGAGTGCCGAAGCGTGCCGATCTGTGTCTTCGAAGCTCCTGCAGCCTCGAAGGCGGCAGAAGCTTCGTTGTTATGTTGTTTGGTCGCCTGGGCCGACCTGCTAGCTGCCGCAGCGCTGGACGACCAGGACCCCTTAAGCTGCGCTGGCCGGAGACACGGCAAGAACGGGACGATGCGTAGCGCAAGGACGTGATCAAGCATGGGTGGTTCGAGCAGCCAGGCGACCCGGGCCTTGCTGAGCCCCGGAGCCCCGAACCGGCAGCGACATGACGGTCCGGTTGGAGATATGCCTTCAGCATGCCCCTGACAGTAGTCTTGGGGCGTGGCCCACAACGCGATGGCCCTCACGTCGGCGTTCTGGCAGGCGGCACCCGATGGGGCCCATGCGAGATATGCGTGGTGGCTGTTGATCGGTGGTTGCGTCGTCGCGGCCGCCGCACTGCTGGTGAGCGTCGCGCTGTTCAGGGCGCACCGCAAACACGACGTCGGCATCCTCGATACGGCCTGCAGGATCGCCGGTGACATCGCAGCGTGGGGGTTGTTCGTCGCGTTCATGGGCGGGGCGGGCTGGCTTATCGAGATGCGGGGGGCGGCGCCAACCCCCAGCACCAGCACGAGCGCGTTCCTCGTCCTGCTGGCTTCGACGGCCGGAATTGCCGTCGTCCTGGCCGGATGTCTGGCTCTGACCTTTGCTCCGTTCTCGAACGACCTTGAACGGACAGGGCAGCCGCTGCCGCAGTTGGTCGCCGGGTACGCGCTCGTGGTGGATGTGGTCATCGCGGTGATGGCGGCGTTGGGTGCGCTACGCGTCACCCACCTGAGCTTGATCGAGACCGTGGCCTGGGCACATGTCGGCGTCGGACTTGCCCCGCTCGCTGTGGGGTTCATCCTCCTGTTCGTGTTCCTGGTCGCCTCTGCCTAGCGCTGTCTCGCAGGAGGCGGGCTTACGGTGCCGGTCGTCTTCTCAGCCGAACCGCACCGGCCCCCGCGGTGTGTCCACCGTGAACGTCAGGCCCACCGGGCCCTTGTTGAGGGTGAGATCCGTGTCCAGGGCGGTCAGGAGGGGGCGGAGCTCGGCCGGGTCGGGGGTGCTGGCAGAGAAGGCCAGCAGGGGAGTGGTGGGAAGGTTCGACGCCGTGGGATGGGGTGAGGCGCCCCAGTCGATGAGGAAGGGGACCAGGCCGGAGGGGTGGGCGGACACGCCCTCGGTCAGGCGCCATTGCAGGAGCGTGCCGTCGGGGGTGCGGCGGCTCATCGGGAGCGGCGGGCCGGGGTCGTAGCCACGGGCACGGGCGGCCGCGATCGCCGCGTCGAGGTCGGGAGGGCTGATCGCCCAGGTGAACGTGCGCGGTCCGGGCAACTCGTCGACCCCGAAGGGACGCGGCCCGTCGGGCGTGGCC
Source organism: Streptomyces sp. TRM70350 (assembly GCF_019219825.1). GTDB lineage: Bacteria > Actinomycetota > Actinomycetes > Streptomycetales > Streptomycetaceae > Streptomyces. The sequence goes on from NZ_JAHUXH010000004.1 coordinate 290,536, forward strand.
TGGTCCGGGTCCGGACCGATGATCTCCAGGTAACCGGTTCCGCCCAGACCGACCAGGTAATTGCGGGTGCCGAGACCGACGTGCGTGCCGCCGACCGCCGGTTCCACACCGGTACGCCGGGTGAAGTCGGCGACCGTCGCCGCCAGATCGGGCGTTGCGAGGGCGAGGTGGTCCAGGTGTGCCGGAATCGTGTTCATCGTCACCAAAGCTACGCAACCCGCATGCAACTGTGGAACGCCTGTGCGGCAGGATGGGCGCATGATGCGTTCCGTACGTGCGCTGCCGCTGGCGGCCCTGCTGATGCCCGTCCTGCTCACCGGCTGCGGCACCGAGCAGGCCGACGCCGCCGACCCGGCCGAACTCGGGTCCCGCGCCCAGGCGTTGGGCATCGCACCCGAGCACGTCTACGTCACGGAGGCCGACGGCTTCACCCTCGCCCAGCAGTCCGTCGGCGTGTACGGCGGCGACGGCTTCTCCGCCGTGTACGTGTCACAGCAGACCGGCGCCCAGATCCAGCTCACCGTCGACCGCGGCACCGTCAACTCCGCCAACTGCTCCGAGTGCGTGCGCGACGGCGACGCCTGGTTCCGTGGCACCGGGGAGCAGCGCGAGTACGCCGTACCCAAGGACGGCCACGTGCTGCGGGTCAGCGGCGCCGCGGTCTCCCGCGACGTGCTGCGCGAGGCGGCTCTCGCCGCCCACACTCCGTCCGCCGACGAACTCGACACCCTCCTGCCACCTGCCCAGGATGCCGCCACGCCCGTCGAACGCGGCGACCTGCCTCCGGCCGGTGACGGGGCGCCCAACAACGAGGTGGGCGCGAGCGGTTGACGTCACGGCGCCGTCAGTTGCCGGGCAGCTTCAGGAAGGCGGTCCAGGTGGCGGGGGTGACGGTGAGGTGGGGGCCGGTGGGGGTTTTGGAGTCGCGGATGTGGATGGTGGTGGGCTGGACGGCGACCTCGATGCATGCGCCGCCTTCGCCACTGCTGTAGCTCGACTTGAACCATTCAAGTGCGGTGCCGCTCATTGCTCTCCCAGAAGACGGTCCAGCAGGTCTCTCGTGTCCTCCGCGTTGAGGGCCTGTGTCCGCAGCATCGCATACTTCTGGGTAAGGATCCCCACCTCGTCGGGGTTGGCGATCAAGGTGCTGCCGCGCTGTGTTTCGCTGTACGCGAGCCGCTGGTGCTCAGGCGTCTCCAGCAGGATGAACGGGCCTTCCAGCCCGGCGTGCGAGGTGCGCCCCAACGGCAGGATCTGCAGCGTGAGCCCGGGCAGTTCTGCGTACTTTCGCCAGGACCTCGCGCCGCTCGATGCGCGCCGCAACCAACTGCTCGACCCTCGTCCTCGTCGTAGACCGGCACACGGTTGCGGAAGACCGCCCGCGCGTACGCCTCCGTCTGGAGCAAGCCAGGGACCAGCAGACTCTCGTACCACGAGATCACGATCGCCTCCCGCTCCCGATCCAGGTACTCCTCCGCCCACATCGGTACGAGATCGACCTCCGGCATCCTGCTCAACGCAGTCGACAACGCCCCCTTGGTGTCGAGGAATTCGTCGATCCCCTCGGCGGGATCCGGCTTCAGCGGCCGTCGGCCCTGCTCGATCGACGCGATCTGTTGCTCGCTGACGCCGAACTGCTCGCCCAGTGACTTCTGCGTGTATCCGGCGGCCTCGCGATAGAGGGCGAGCAGCGCGCCCAGCATCTTCATCGCCGAGGCGTTCCGTCGTGATCGTCGTGACCGGGTCGTGGTGCTCACGGTCACGTGATGGCCACGCGGTGTGACTCACGTCATGTGAACGAAGAAAACCGCCTACTCGGAGGGTGGCCGCGCGGGCCGTCGAGCTCAGCGCCCGCGCGCTGCCCGGTCTGCCGAGAATGCCCGTCTGGACGGAAAAGGCCGTGGTGGCCTGGGCATCAAGCGACACGTATACGCATCACGTAACGTCCGCTGCAGCGCGACAAAATGGCGGCTTATCGTTTTACATCACTCACATGAGTGCCTTCGGGTGTCTCGCAGCAGACCTCGGGCATGCACCCATCGCAAGTGTCACGAGTAATCGCCCAGTTCAGTTCAGAACACGGCTGGAATCCATCGAGACTGCTGTCGACACAAGCGAAAGTGAGTGACCGCCATGAGGGCCAACCGTTCGATCCGAGCCGCTGTCGTGTCCGCGCTGTCCGTGCCTCTCCTCATCGCTGCCGCCGTCCCTGCCCAAGCCGACACACGACTGCACGTCGAGAACCCGAACTTCAACACGCCGGGCGTCGAGCAGGACGGCACGCATTACCACAATGTGGGTGTCGGCAGCCCTGCCATGCCGGGCTGGTCGGTCACCCATGGCAACGTCGACATCTATGGCCGCGGCTTCGCCAAGGCTCCGACGGGCACCCAGGCGCTCAGCCTCAACGGTGGTACCTCGGGGACGGTCATTCAAACCCTGGAAACCACACCCGGATCAACAGTGACCGTCTCCTGGCTCCAATCACCCGACACGTGGTCCGGATGCTCCACCAGCAACAGTCAGGTCTACAGCGCAGGCGTGACGGACTTCAACGGCTCCGCCACGGAGCTGTTCAATCCGGGTCGACCCACCACAGCCGGAGACTGGACGAGGGCAACCCTCACGTTTACCGCCAGTCGCTTCCTGACGACTTTGGAGTTCGCCTCACAAAACGGCGGTGGCGCCTGTGGCCCTCTGATCACGCACGTCGTTGCCCACGAGAAACCGTGATGGCCCGACGAACTCGGGCACGGCACCACACAGATGGGGCGGGCCGCCGGCACCGGCGGTCCGCCCCATCCACGTGATTTCGGGTCTTCGGGAGTAGGGGGACCGCTGCCCCGGGCCGCCTACGCTTGGCGGCATGCTCCCCCGACTCCTTGTCTACACCCGCACCACCGCCTACCGGCACGACTCCATCCCGGCCGCCGTCGCCGCCCTCCGCGCCGTCGGGGACTTCGACGTCCAGCACACCGAGGAGCCCGCCGACCTGGAGACGCCCCTGGACGGGTACGCCGCCGTCGTCTTCCTCTCCACCAGCGGCGAGGTGCTGACCCCGCCCGGGCGGGAGCGGCTCGCCGCGTACGTCGAGGCGGGCGGCGGTTTCGTCGGCGTACATGCCGCGGCCTGCACCGAGTACGAGTGGCCGTACTACGGCGAACTGCTGGGCGCCTGGTTCGACCGGCATCCCGCGTACCAGCCGGGCAAGGCGGTCGTCGAGGACCGCGGTCACCCGGCCACCCGGCACCTGCCCGCCGTCTGGGACTTCACCGACGAGTGGTACGACTTCCGCTCCAACCCGCGGGGTTCGGTGCGCGTGCTCGTGTCCGCCGACGAGTCGTCGTACGAGGGCGGTGGCATGGGGGACGACCATCCGCTGGTGTGGTGCCGGGAGAAGGGTGCCGGGCGTGTCTTCTACACCGCGCTCGGCCACGCCTCCGAGGCCTATGCGGACCCCGACTTCCGGGCCCATCTGCGGGGCGGTGTCCGGTGGGCGGCGCGGCTCGACTGACGGCCCGTCGGCCACCGCCGTCCGCCCCTAGCCGCGCGGCGGAGCCGTGCTCGCCCGTTCCACCAGGCGGGTCGACAGTTCCGTGCGGGTGCCCTCCGGGCGGTCGCCGTCCATCATGCGCAGCAGCAGGCGCAGGGCCGTGGCCGCCATTTCCGAGATGGGCTGACGGATCGTGGTCAGGGGAGGGGAGGCCCAGCGGGCCTCGGGCAGGTCGTCGAAACCGACCACGCTGATGTCGTCCGGGACTCTGAGGCCACGCTCGGCCACGGCGTCGTACACCCCCAGGGCCACGCGGTCGGAGCGGACGACGACGGCCGTCGGCGGCTCGGGCAGGTCGAGGAGTTCACGCATATGTCTGCGGGCGACGGACTCGTCGAACCCGGCATGCCGCACGTACTCCGGGCGGTGCCGTACCCCGGCCGAGGCGAGCGCCGAGCGGTAGCCCGCGATCCTGGCGCTGCTGCACATCGTGCGCCGATGGTCGGCGATGACGGCGATGCGTTCGTGGCCGAGGGACAACAGGTGCTCGGTCGCCGTCACCCCGCCCTGCCAGTTCGCCGCGCCCACCGAGACCACGCCGGGCGGCGGTTCGCGCACCGGGTCGATCATCACGAAGGGGACGCGGTGCTGTTCGAGCCACGCGTACTGCGACTCGGTCAGCTCGGCGAGGGTGAACAGCACCCCGGCCGAGCCGCGCGCGGTGAGCTTGTCCAGCCAGCCGCGCTCCGGGCTGCCGGTGCGGCCGCGGGCGAGGTCCGCCGAGACGACCACGTCCAGGCCCGCGTCGTGCGCCGCCTGCTCCACGCCGTGCAGCACCGCACCGGACCAGGAGCTGTCCAGCGAGTGCACCACGAGGTCGACGAGGCGGGGCGCCTTCGCCGCGTCGAAGCGCGGTCTGCGCACGTAACCGAGCCGGTCCAGGGCCTCCGTGACCCGGCGGCGCGTCTCGGGCGCCACGTCCTCGCGGCCGTTGACCACCTTGGACGCGGTCGGCACCGATACCCCCGCCTCCCGGGCCACCACCGCCAGCGTCGGCCCCGCCGGCGCACCCGCACTCCCCGTACGGACCATCGGGAACCACCTCTCCGGCCCGCCCGAGGGCCATCGAAAGTTGCGACCAGCACCATAGAAAGCGCTTCCTACACTAAGCGGGCCGTAGGCGGACGTGAAGACGCCGGTCATCACGGGAGTGCGGTTGGCCGAACTTTCGAAATCCCGGAGCCGGAAGCGGGCTTGACTCAGGCACGGCTCACCAGTCGGAAGCCGTGGAAGTCCGCCGTGAAGGACGCGTCGACGAGATCCCGGGCGTGGATCCCGGCCATGGCGCCGGTGAAGCGGAGCCGGGTTCCGTAGTCGTCGGACAGGCGGCTGAAGTCCAGCGGTGGTCCGATCGGTGCGCGGACGCCGTCCCGTAGGTACCAGAAGCGGGCGTCGGCGCCGTCGATCGTCACACCCAGCATGACCGGTGCCTCAGCCACGTCGACCACCGCCACCTGCCGGGCGCCCTCTTCATCCCGTTCGACCAGGCTCAGCACCGTCCGGCCGCCGCCCCGCCACTGCTGGCCGCGCTGCGGCTCGCCCTCCGGCTCCGCCCATGTCACATCGAGGCTGAGGTACGCCTCGCTGTCGTAGCGCAGGACCAGACCGGCGGCCTGCGTGAAGCTGCGCGGCCGGGCGTCCACGGTCACCTCCGCCTCCGCGCGGTGCTCGGTGATCCGCTGGGCCAGCAGGCTCTGCCCCCAACGGGACTCGGGACCGTGCCGACCGCGCAGCCGGATCCAGCCGGGGCGGCTGGTGGTGTCGGCCCAGGACGGGTCCGGGTACTCGCGCAGGGTGCTCCACGGCCAGTCCAATTGCGCAGAAAGGGACGGGAGTTCGGGCTCCCAGGGCCGCGTCGGTACGTCGACCTCGACCGCTGGATGCCGGCCGCCGTGCGCCAGTCTCGGCCACCCCTCCGCGTCCCACACCACCCGCTGGATCGCCGTCTCCCGGCCCAGCGTGCAGCGCGGACCGTGCGGCGTCCGCAGCGGGCGGGCTGTCAGGTGGCTGAGCAGCCACTGCCCGTCCGCTGTTTCGACCAGCTCCCCGTGCCCGGCTTTCTGCAACGGCACCTCGGGGTCGTCCCGCGTCGTCAGCAGGGGCCGGTCGTCGAGTTCGTACGGGCCGGTCAGGGCACGGCTGCGGGCCACCCGTACCCCGTGCTCCCATCCCGTGCCGCCCTCCGCGAGGACCAGGTAGTACCAGCCGTCGCGGCGCAGCAGCTTGGGGCCCTCGATGAGCCGGTCGTGCTGCAGGAGCAGGTGCGTGCCGCCGATCGGGACCAGCGTTTCCCGGTCCAGCTCGGTCATGACGATGCCCGCGAAGCGCCTACCCCCTGGGCGAGGGTCGTTCTGGAGGTTCAGCAGCCAGAGCCTGCCCTCCTCGTGGAACAACGCGGGATCGAAGCCGTGGCTCGCCACGCGGCGCGGGGCCGTCCACTTCCCGGCCACGTCCGTGGCCGTGGAGACGTAGGTGTCCAGGTCGAAGTACGGCGTGCCGACCGAGCGCACGACGGAGTACGTCACCCAGAACCGCTCCCCGTCCCAGCTCAGGGACGGCGCCCACACGCCGCCCGAGTCGGGCACCCCGGCCAGCGAGTCGCCGGGGACCGCGCCCCGCACATGGCCCGCGTACTCCCAGTGCGCCAGGTCGCGGGAGCGGTGGAGGGGGATCGTGGGGAACCACTCGAAGGAACTGGTCGCCACGTAGTACCAGTCGCCGACCCGGACCAGCGACGGGTCCGGGGCGAAGCCGCGGATGACGGGGTTGCGCAGCAGGGTCACTTCAGCGCCCCCAGCGTGACGCCGGTCCGCCAGTAGCGCCGCATCGCGATCATCATGATCGCCATCGGGATGATCGACATCAGCGCGCCGGTCAGGACCAGGCTGGTGAGGTCGACGCCGGATTCGAGGCGTTTGCCGGACCAGTTGTACAGGCCCAGGTTGAGGGTCCAGTTCTCCTCGCCGCGCAGGACGGTGAGGGGGAGGAAGAAGGCGTTCCAGGTGTTGACGAAGGCGAGCAGGAACACCGTGGCGCCGCCGGTCGTCATCATGCGCAGCACGATGCTGAAGAAGATGCGCAGCTCGCCCGCGCCGTCGATGCGGGCCGCCTCCAGCAGCTCGAACGGGATGGTCGACTCCGTGTAGACCTTGGCCAGGTACACGCTGAACGGATTGATCAGGCAGGGGATCAGCATCGCCCACGGGGTGTCGACCAGGCCGATCTCCGAGAACATCAGGTACAGGGGCAGCGTCAGCAGGGCGATCGGGATCAGGAACGAGCCCACCACGCAGGCGAAGACCAGCTGGCGGCCCGGGAAGTCGAAGCGGGCCAGGCCGTAGCCGGTGGCGAGGGCGACGAGGGTGCCGCCCAGGGAGCCGACGCCCGCGTACAGCAGCGAGTTGGCCGTCCAGCGCAGGAAGATGCCGTCGTCGTACGTGAAGAGCTGATGCAGGTTGTCCCACAGGTGCATGCCGGAGAACCACAGGCCGTTGCTCTGGTACAGCCCCGTGCGGTCCTTCGTGGCGGCGACGATCAGCCACCACACCGGGAACAGGCTGTAGACGCTGGCCAGCACCAGGCCGATGAGGAGGAAGCGCTGCCCGCCCCGTGAACGGGCAGCGCGGTCGGGGCGGCCCAGGCGGCGCACCGTGCGCGTGGGCGGATTCTTCGTACGGTCCTCGGTGAGCACCATCAGTCGGCCTCCCTCGAAGTCAGCCGGTAGAAGAGGAAGGACGCGACGCCGAGGATGAGCGCGAGGAGTACCGACAGGGCCGCGGCGTAGTGGTAGTTGCCCGCGTTGAACGCCTGGTTGTAGATGATCATGATGGGGGTGAAGCTGTCGTTCACCGTCTGCGGTGTGACGTTGCGGAAGAGGGCGGGCTCGTTGAAGATCTGCAGCATCTGGATGATCGAGAGCATGCCCGTCAGGACGAGCGCGCCGCGCACATACGGGATCTTGATGCTGAGGGCGATCCGGCGTTCGGAGGCGCCGTCGAGGCGCGCGGCCTCGAAGAGCTCGCGGGGCACCGCCTGCAGGGCGGCGTAGATGATCACCATGTTGTAGCCGATGCCGTGCCAGGTGAGCAGGTTGCCGATGGACGGCCAGACCATGGACGGGGCGAAGAAGTTCCAGTCGAAGCCGAAGGCCTCGCCCAGCGGGGTCAGCGGGCCGACCTCGGGGCTGTAGAGGTTGATCCAGACGATCGCGGCGACCACACCCGGGATCATGTACGGGACCAGCAGCAGGATCCGGAAGCGGCCCGCCGCGCGAGCGGTGAGCGCGTCCAGGAACAGCGCCAGGATGAGGCTGATCAGCAGCATCACCGGGATCTGCACACAGGCGAACAGCACCACGCGCAGGACGGAACCCATGAACGCGGAGTCGGTCAGGCCCTTTTGGTAGTTGTCGAGGCCGGAGAACGTCTCCGTCGAGCCGCCGAGGCCGAGGCCCGAGCTCTGCTCGGTGTACAGGGACTGGTGGACGGCGTACCCGATCGGGAGCAGGTAGAGGAAGACGAAGCCGAGCTGGAAGGGCACCGTGAAGGCGGCACCCTTCCAGCGCAGGGAGCGAATCATTGGTGAGTGCCTAGCCCTTGACGCTGATACCGCGGGACTTCAGGTCATTGACGGTCCACTCCTGCATGTGCGCCAGGAGGTCCGTGACCTTCTGCTCCTTGTTGACGACCTTGGCCCAGCCGGCCTGCAACTCCGTGAACATGGCCGTCCAGTTGGGGCCGAAGGTCCAGTCCGTGGTGACGGTGTCCAGGCTGTCGGTCACGACCTTCTGCGCGGGCTCGTAGTGCTCACCGAGCAGCTTCTCGGAGATCGACTCGGCGACGTAGGCGTCGCTGTCGGCGAGGGCCGGCATCACGCCGTTGCCGGTCTCCGGGCTCGCCATCGTCTTGACCGCGCCCGGATCGGTCGACATCCACAGCGCCGCCTCGGCGGCCTGCTCCTGGTGCTCGCACTGCTCGGTCACCAGGGTCACGCTGCCGGTGAGGTTGGTGCCGGCGGGCGTCTTGGGCGCCTCGCCGGTGAAGGTGGGCCAGGGGGCGAGGGCCCAGTCGCCGAAGGACTCGGTGAAGTTCTGCACCATGCCGGCCATCTGCCAGGTGGAGATCTGCCGGGTCGCGGTGCCGCCCTTGTCGTAGTTGCGCTGCACGGCGGCGTAGTCGGCGAAGGACAGCTTGGAGTTGAGGTCGTTGTCGATGACCTCCTGGATCACCTCGGCGGCCTTGAGGGTCCCCTCGTCCTGGAAGTCCACCTTCCAGGAGTCGCCGTCGACGGCGTACCAGTGCGCGCCGGCCTGCATGGCGAGCACCTCCAGGGTGCTGGGATCCTCACCGGCGTAGTTGGTGATCTTGATGTTGTGCTTCTTCAGCTCCTTGCCCGCGGCGATGAAGGCGTCCCAGGTGGCCGGGGGCTCGATGCCGTACTTCTCGAAGATGTCGGCACGGTAGATCGTGAAGTTGGGCGAGGAGCTGGTCGGGACGCCGTAGAGCTTCCCCTGCACCTGGGCGCTCGCCCATGAACCGGCGTTGAACCTGTCCTTCTCGCCCTCGACGTACTGCGTGATGTCGGCGAGCGCGCCCTCCGCGACCCAGCTCGTCACGTACTCGGCGGTGTTCTGCACCAGGCAGGGGGCGTTGCCCGCCTTGACCGCGTTGGTCAGCTGCTTCTGCATGGTCAGCTGGTCGGTGACCTTCGTGTACGTGAGCTGGACGTCCTCGTGCGAGGCGTTGAACGCCTTGACGACCTCCTCCTGGCCGTTCGCCCAGCCCCAGAAGGGGAGGGTCACCGGGCCGGAACCCGAGGAGTCTCCGGAGTCGGAGTCGGAGCCGCCGCAGGCGGCGAGCAGGCCGGTGAGCGCGATACCCGCGACTGCGGCGCGGGCGAACCTTCTCCGGGGGCTGGTGAAGTTCATCGGACCGTGTTCCTTCGGAAATCAGGCGTCTGGCAACGGGGGACGCGGCGGCTCGGTACTGGCCGGCATCGGCGGTGTGAACACCGTCGGCTCGGTGGGCGGGGCGGCCAGGCAGAAGTGATAGAAACCGGTTGCTGGGAAGGTAGGCCGCTCTCCCCGCCTCTAGCAAGAGGTGTGCGGCACTTTGTTTGAAGAGTTGGTAGAAAACGCTTACGGAAACATTCTCCGCCGTTGGCGACCAACCTCGCCGTCGGCGACTAACCCCGCCGACGGGGCGGCCGTACCGACTGGCGTACGACGACATGGGTGCCCAGCACCAGGTGCTCCCCGTCGGCCCCCTTGCGCCGCCCCGCACCGCCCTCACGCCGGTCGGCCACCGCGCGCAGGGCGACCCGGCCCATCTCCTCGTACGGCACGTGCACGGTGGTCAGTTGAGGGGTGAGCTGGGACGCCAGCGGGATGTCGTCGTAGCCGACGATCGACGCGTCCTCCGGCACGCGCAGCCCGGCCGCGCGCAGGGCCTGCATGGCGCCCGCGGCGACCACGTCCGTGCCGGCGAGCACGGCGGTGAAGTCGAGCTTCTCGCGCAGGGCCGTCTCCACGGCCTCGTAGCCGTGCTCGTAGTCGTACGGGCCGTGCCGCACCATGCCCGGCGCGAACGGCACGCCGTACGCCTCGAAGGCGCGCCGGGCGCCCCTCAACCGGCCCTGCGCCGTGGTCAGTTCGGCGTGACCCGGCAGCACCAGGATGTCCCGGTGACCGGCGGACAGCAGGTGGCTGGCCATCGCGTACGCGCCGGACTCGTTGTCGTAGTCGACGGTCGTCGCCGGGACGTCGCCCTCCAGCGGCGGTCGGCCGACCAGGACGAGGTGGGAGCCGGCCGCGTCCAGGGAGCGGGCGAAGCGGGCCATGCGCAGCTGGTACTCGTCGTAGTCGTAGGCGCCGCCGAGCAGGACGACGGCGGCGACGCCCTGTTGGCGCATGAGGTTCACCAGGGCCAGCTCCCGCTCCGGGTCGTCGCCCGTCGTGCCGACCAGCGAGAGCCAGCCGCGCAGCGTGGCCGCGCCCTCGACGCCCTTGGCCACGTGGGCGAAGGCGGCGCCAGTGATGTTGTTGATGAGGATCGCGACGGTCGGGGTGCCGCCACCGGCCAGGGAGCGGGCGTGGGCGTTGGTGACGTAGTCCAGGTCCCGGACGACCTTCATCACCCTGCGGCGCAGGTCGTCGGAGACCGGGTAGTTGCCGGACAGCACGCGCGACACGCTCGCCACGGAGACACCCGCGCGTTCCGCCACGTCCCGGATCGTCGCCCGGCCGGCGTCGCCCGGTGCCTTGCGCTGACTCACCGTTGCGGCTCCTTCACCGTCGTGGCCCGGACACCGGAGCGGGCGCGCTCGCCACCGGTACGGAAACCGTATCCCATCGTTTCTCCTGGCAGCAGGCCTGTTGACAGCGCTGCGGCGGTGGCCGTCAGGCGACCCGGGGCAGGTCCGCGTGGCGCACCTCGTGGGCGAGGGGTCGGCCCGCGGCCAGGCGTTCCAACTCCTCCACGACGATGCGGCCCAGGCGCTGCAGTTCGTTGCCGAGCGAGCCCGCGATGTGCGGGGTGAGGAAGACGTTGGGGAGCCTGTACAGGGGGGACTCGGCGGGCAGCGGCTCGGGTTCGGTGACGTCGAGCACCGCGCTGAGACGGCCGGAGACCAACTCGTCGGTGAGGGCGTCGTGGTCGACGAGGGCGCCCCGGGAGGTGTTGATGAGGACGCCGCCGTCGCGGATGAGGGCGAGGCGTTCGCGGTCCAGCATGTGCTGGGTCTCGGGGATGTCCGGGGCGTGCAGGCTGACGATGTCGCTGCCGCTCAGCAGCTCCTCCAGGGACACGGACCGGGTGCCGAGCGCGGCGGCCTCCGCGGCGGTCACGTAGGGGTCGTGGAGCAGGACCTCGAAGTCGTACGGGTGCAGCAGTTCGAGGAGTCTGCGGCCCACGCGTGAGGCGCCGATGACACCGACGCGGCGGCCGAGGTTGCCGATCGCGGCGGTCTCTGTGGGGGCCGGGTGGGCGTGCGTGGCGCGGAAGCGCTCGCGGTGCGCGAAGGCGTCCTTGCCGGCCAGCAGGATCATCGCGAGCGTGTACTCCGCGACCGGCAGCGCGTTGCCGGTGGCCGCGCTGGAGACGGTGACGCCGCGCTTCCACAGGGCCTCTCCGACCAGCGAGCGGACGGAGCCGGCGGCGTGCAGGACCGCGCGCAGACCGGGGGCCGCGGTGAGGGTGTCCTCGTCGAGGTGCGGGCAGCCCCAGCCGGTGATCAGTACGTCGGCGCGGGCCAGCCGCGCTGCGGCGGCAGGGGCGGTGAAGTCCCGAACGACGAACGTGGGGTCGATCTCGGCCGTCTGCTGCAGCCGTGCCACCAGGGCCTCGGGGAAGAGCAGCGGGAGATGTACCGGATCCATGGCGAACACGGCCCGGGGGAGCGGGGCGCTGGGCATGACTCTCCTGAAGGCGAGAGGTGGTCGGAAACATTTTCTGAAAGCGTCTTCTACCGTAGATCCGCTGTCGACGGAGGGTCAATCGGCGGAACGCGGCGGAAGATCCGCAAAAATTTCGCCCGTTCCGCGGGCTGGGAGCAACCGGTTGCGGGGTGGCCGCCTGGTTCTGCACCACCGCGGCGGACCTCGACACCGCTGGTCAGCGCACGGGTGAGGCGCACTGTGGAGCCTCACGGCGCGTGTCACCAGCGTTTCGCGGACCTTTCGAAAATGCGCCAGGAGTCTTGACGCGCCCTCCGGACGGGCCGAAGCTCTGGCCACTCGGTCGTAGCAACCGGTTGCTACCTGTTACTGCGATCCCATCCGTGACCCGGCCGAGCCGTGCTCCCCGAACCAGAAGGTGAGGCGCCCATGCCGTCCCACGCCGGTGCTCCCCGCAGTCGCCGACGCTTTCTCACCCTGTCGGCCGGCGGCGCCGTGGCCGGTGCGGCGGCCCTGAGCGGATGCGCCCTGCAGGTGGCCGGGGCCGCGACCGGCGGCGAGAGCGTCACGGTGATGGTCAATCTCGACGACATCCCCCCGGAACTGATCAAGCAGGCCCAGCAGGAGATCGGCATCGGGATCACCGTGGTGCAGAACGACATCACCCGGCTGATCGCGATGCTCACCAGCGGCAACCCGCCGGACCTGGTGCGCGGCCTCGGGGCTCTCGACGCGCCGTACTTCGCCGCGCGGGGCGTGGCCGAGAACCTGGATCCGTACTTCGCCAGGTCCACCGTCCTCACGGTCGACGACCTCGATCCGGTCAACGACCTGTGGCGGTACGACGGGAAGACCCAGGGCAAGGGCCCCCGCTACGGCATGGCGAAGGACTTCTCCCAGGACGCGATGTTCTGGTACAGCACCTCGCTCTTCGACAAGGCGGGGGTCGCCCACCCCGACGAGACCGAGCCGATCACGTACGAGGAGTGGCTGGACCACGCGAAGCGTCTGGTCCAGCGCAAGAACGGCCAGACCACCGTGTACGGCGGCAGCTACAACGGTCTGGGCCTGGGCATCCTCTTCACGAACCTGACGGCCGCCGCCGGGGGCAGCTTCTTCTCGGCGGACTTCAGCCGCGTCGACTTCACCACCCCCGAGGCCCGCAGGGCCCTGGCCTGGTACGTGGGGTACGCGAGGGCCAGGGTCGGGCCGAGCCTCATCCAGCCCAACCCCGACACCTGGGACCGGCCCACCTACGTGGCGAACCGGATGGCCATGTCCGGCAGCGGCTACTGGCTCGGCGGCATGATCAACGCCGAGCCCGAGCTGGCGGAGGTGTCCCGGCTCGCCCCCGCCCCCGTCTTCGAGGGCGGCCCGCGGATCAGCTCCTGCCAGGGTGCCACGGGCCTGTGGATGCCGAAGAAGGCCCGCAACAAGGACGCGGCCTGGCGGGTCTTCGAGTGGTTCTTCGGCGAGGGGCCGGCCAGGGCGCGCGCGGCGGGGGGCTGGGGGATACCGAGCCTGAAGTCGCTCCGCCCGCTGATGCCGCACCAGGAGGACTACCAGCGGCGCGTGCTGAAGGTGCAGGAGGCCGAGCTGAAGCACTTCTCGGTGACCCCCTTCACCCCGTACATCACGTGGAACGCGCTGGAGCCCTCATCAACCAGGTCATTCCGGCCGCGATGAAGGGCGAGATCTCCGTCGACACCCTCGCGGGACGCCTCAACTCGGTCATCAACGAGCAGATGAAGCGCGGCAAGGAGCAGGTGGGATGACAGTCGGTCGGACGGCACGACGTCACCGGGCGTTCTACCTGTTCACCTCGCCCACCTCTTCAAGGTCACGTCCGGCGTGGTGTTCTACAACGTCGACCCGGAGGCGAAGAAGAAGTGACCGCGACCACCGTGACCCCGCAGCCGCCCGACTCCGGCGGCCGTGTGCGGGTACGCGCGTCCCGCCTCGTCCTCTGCTCCGTCCTCGTCGTGATCACCGGCCTGATGCTCGGCCCCTTCGGCTGGCTGGTCATCACCGGACTGAAGACCACGCCCGAACTCGCGGCCTCCCCGGTGCACTGGCTGCCCGAGAAGATCCAGTGGCACAACTTCGCCGGCGCCTTCACCCAGATCGACTTCCTCGGCCACGCCCGCAACTCCCTGATCATCGCTCTGATCTACGCCACCCTGGGCACCCTGAGTTCCGCCTGGGTCGGCTTCGGGTTCGCGCGCCTGAACGCTCCCGGCAAGAGGGCCCTGTTCGGTGTGTTGACCGGCTCGATGATGCTCCCGCAGATGACCACGCTCTTCCCGACGTACCTCATCTTCGCCAAGCTCGGCATGGTCGACACCTACTGGCCGTGGGTGCTGTGGGGGCTGGCGGCGGCGCCGTATCTGGTCTTCCTGTTCCGGCAGTTCTTCGCCGGGATGCCGCGGGAGCTGGAGGAGGCCGCGATCATCGACGGCTGCGGCTACGCCGGGATCTTCTGGCGGATCTTCCTGCCGCAGTCCTGGCCGGTGCTGGCCGCGAGCTTCGTGATCGCCTTCACCTGGAGCTGGGGGGACTTCATCGCCCCCATGCTGCTCCTGTCCAGCGACCGCACCACACTCTCCGTCGCCCTCATGACCTCGTACGTCACACCGGGCGGACTGCCCGTGAACAACCTGCTGGCCGCCGGCTCCGTGATGTACGTCGTACCGATCCTGCTGATCTTCCTCGTCGCCCAGCGCGGTTTCGTCGCCGGGATGTCCACCTCCGGCCTCAAGAAACGCACACCTCTTTACTAAGGAAGCTGTTCATGAACAACACCCAGAGCACCGGCCCGTCCCGGCGCACCGTCCTCCAGGCCGCGGGTGCCACCGCCGCCGCGTACTCGCTGGTCGGCACCGCGGCGGGGACCGCCAGTGCGGAGGACGGACGGAAGACCGACCGGCTGGTGGTCCACCCCGTCCCGGGCGCACTGCCGATCAACACCACCTACGTCGTCAAGGCCCGCACGCCCGGCGGCCGGTGGAAGCCGGTGCCGGTCCTGCGCGCGGGCACGAAGACCATCAACGAGAAGACCGGCTCCGGCAGCATCCGGTACACCTCCGTCGCCAACCTCGACTTCACCGGCACCGTGGAGGTGCAGGTCACCTGGTCCCAGGGCACCATCCCCGCCGCGCGGATCCGCCCGTTGTCGTACGACATCCCGCACGAGGTCAGCGGCGACACCATCACCTTCAGCCTCACCGAGCCGCGCAACCTCTCCATCGAGATCGACGGCGACATCTACGGCAACCTGCAGCTGCACGCCAACCCGATCGAGACCCGGCGGCCGGAGGAGGACGACCCCGACGTCATCTACTTCGGCCCCGGCCTGCACACCCCCTCGGGCGGCGTGGTGAAGGTGCCCAGCGGCAAGACGGTGTACCTGGCCGGAGGCGCGGTGCTCAAGGCCCGTGTGGAGTTCGTGAACGTCGAGAACGCCCGGCTGATCGGCCGGGGCATCATCTGGGACTCGGACGCCGCCACCCTGGTGGCGTTCTCGAAGAACATCGAGATCGACGGCATCCTCGCCCTCAACCCGAAGACCGGCTACTCCTGCACCATCGGTCAGTCGAAGCAGGTCACCGTCCGCAACCTGCACTCCTACAGCAACGGCCAGTGGGGCGACGGCATCGACGTGTTCAGCAGCGAGGACGTCCTGATCGAGGGCGTCTTCATGCGCAACAGCGACGACTGCATCGCCATCTACGCCCACCGCTGGGACTACTACGGCGACTGCCGCAACGTCGTCGTCCGCGACTCCACCCTGTGGGCCGACGTCGCGCACCCGGTGAACATGGGAACCCACGGCAACCCGGAGCAGCCGGAGACGATCGAGAACATCGTCTTCAGCAACATCGACGTCCTCCAGCACCGTGAGCCGCAGGTCCTCTACCAGGGCTGCTTCGCCCTGAACCCCGGCGACAGCAACCTCATCCGCAACGTGCGCATCCAGGACGTCCGGGTGGAGGACTTCACCTGGGGCCAGCTGTTCAACATGCGGGTCATGGCCAACCGCTACAACGCCTCGCCCGGCCGCGGCATCCAGGACGTCTACGTCCGGAACCTGACCTACAACGGCAGGAACGCCATCATGCCGATCGTCGTCGGCTACGACGCCGACCGCCCCATCAAGAACCTCACCTTCCAGAACCTGCAGATCAACGGCACGGTCATCCACGACAAGATGCGCAAGCCCGGCTGGTACCTGACCCCGGACATGGTCCCGATGTTCGTCAACGAGCACGTGAAGGACCTCCGCTTCCTCGACGCCACCACACCGGCCGCGACGGTGGCCCCCGAGATCACCAGCGCGGGCGAGGTGACGACCACCAAGAAGCGGGTCTTCCACCACCTCGTCACCGCGACCGCGCTGCCGACGTCGTTCGGCGCCGAGGGACTGCCCGAGGGCCTGCGGATCGACGAGAAGACCGGCCTGATCTCCGGAACCCCGAAGCGCCGCGGCACCCACACGGTCACCGTCTCGGCCACCAACAGCGTGGGCACGGCGACCAACACCCTCAAGCTGACCGTGCAGAACCCGTAAGCCAGGGAGTAACCCGTGCAATCGCTCAGCCGACGGACGCTCCTCGGCACGGCGGGACTCGCGGCCGTGGCCGGAGGCGGACTGCTGTCCGTCTCCACCACGCCCGCGTGGGCCCGGTCCGCCGAAGCGGCGTTCACCTTCGCGCATCCCGGTCTGCTGCACTCCCGGGCGGACCTGGCCCGGATGAAGTCCGCGGTGGCGCAGGGACGCGACCCGATCGCGTCCGGCTTCGCCGCGCTGGCCGCCGACTTCCGCTCCCAGCACACCTACGCCGTCCGCAACACCGGTCAGATCACCACCTGGGGCCGCGGCCCCACCGACTCCACCAGCCAGGCGGTCACCGACGCGGCCGCCGCCTACCAGAACGCCCTGATGTGGGCGGTCACCGGCGACGTACGCCACGCCGACAAGGCCCGCGACATCCTCGACGCCTGGGCCGCCTCCCTCACCGGCGTCACCGGCGCCGACGGGCAGCTCGGCGCCGGGATCCAGGGCTTCAAGCTCGTCAACGCCGCCGAGATCCTGCGGCACAGCGGCTACGAGGGCTGGTCCGAGGAGTCGATACGCCGCTGCGAACGCTCCTTCACCGACGTCTGGTACCCGGCCCTGTCCGGCTACTGCCTCTACGCCAACGGCAACTGGGACCTCGCCGCGCTGCGCACCATCCTCGCCATCGCCGTGTTCTGCGACCACCGGGTGATGTTCGAGGACGCCCTGCGGTTCGCGGCCGCCGGGTCCGGCAACGGCTCGGTGCTGCACCGCGTCGTCACCGCCGCGGGCCAGGGCCAGGAGTCCGGCCGCGACCAGGCCCACGAACAGCTCGCCGTCGGCCTGCTGGCGGACGCGGCCGAGGTCGCCTGGCAGCAGGGCGTGGACCTGTACGGCTTCGCGGACAGCCGGATCCTCGCCAACTTCGAGTACTTCGCCCGCTACAACCTGGGCGACGACTCCGTACCGTTCACGCCCGATCTCGACCGCACCGGCAAGTACATCAAGACGACCGTCTCCGCCCGGCAGCGCGGAGTGTTCCGCCCGCTGTGGGAGATGGCGTACGCGCACTACGCGGGACGCCTCGGCAAGCCCGCCCCCCACACCGAGCAGGTCGTCTTCCGGGGCACGAACGGAGCACGTGCGGTGGAGGGCTACCACGAGGACCACCCCGGCTGGGGCACCCTCACCTACGCGGGGACGACGACGGCCGCACCGGCCGCGCCGACGGCACCCGCCGGTGTCACCGCGGTCGGCGACGGCCACGCGGTCACCGTGTCCTGGCTGCCGTCCGCGTGGGCGACCGGTTACACGGTCCGGCGGGCCACCAGCCCGGAGGGGCCGTACAGGCGGCGCGCGTCCGGGGTCGGGGCGCCCAGGTTCACGGACCACGACGTCCGCCCGGGACGGACGTACTACTACACGGTCACCGCCACCAACTCCCACGGCACCAGCGCGGCTTCCGCCTGGACCGCCGCCACCGCCGGTCTCCCCGAACCCTGGTCGACCCGGGACGTGGGGAACGTGAGAATCCCCGGCTCCGCATCCTTCGACGGCGAGCGCTTCGTGCTGACGGCGAGCGGCAGCGCGGACACGTACCGGGTCGCCTATGTGCCCCTGCGCGGCGACGGCGTCGTCACCGCGCGGATCGTGTTCCCGCTCAGCTCGCAGTACTCCAGGATCGGCGTCACCGTCCGCGACTCCCTCGACCCGGACGCCGCGCACGCCGCGATGCTGATCCAGGGGCTGCCGCTGCACACCTGGAGCGGAGTGTGGAGCGTCCGTCCTTCGGCCGGGGCGGACGTCTCCGCCACCGGCAGCACGCCCGTGCCGCCGTCCCAGCAGCAGGCGATCACCAGCGCGGCCGCGTTCCCGATCTCCGACCTCGGCTCGCTCCCGGAGTCGGCGACCCCCCTGACGGCGCCGTACGTCGAGGGCGCGGGTGACGGCTACCGGCTGCGGGCGCCGTACTGGGTCCGCGTGGAACGCAAGGGCGGCCGCTGTACCGGCTCCCTCTCCCCGGACGGCATCCGGTGGACAGAAGTCGGCTCCACCCGGGTGGAGTTGGGGCGCACCAGCTACGCGGGCCTGGTCCTCACCTCCTGCCTGGGCGTCGACGAGGAGTACGCCGAGACGGGCACCGGTGCCTTCGACAACGTCAGCGTGGTCACGGCCAGGGGCGCCGACTGGGTCACCCCGCGTCCCACGCACACCGCCACCGGCCTGCGGGCGGTCACCGGCGCCGACGCCGTCGAACTGAGCTGGACCGACCCGGACCCCTCGGCCACCTACGCGGTGCTGCGGGCCACGGACGCGGCGGGCCCGTACCGGACGATCGCGAACGGCGTCGCCCCGGTCGGCTTCGGCACCCGCATCCGGTACACGGACCCCACCGGCAGACCCGGCACGACGTATCACTACACCGTCACCAAGACCAACACCGGTGGACGCGGCCCCCGTTCGGCGCCCGCGCACGCCGAGATGCCGACCCCCTCGACGCCTGAGTTCGTCTCCCCCGACACCGCGTTCGCCAACCGGGGCGTCATGTTCCGCCACCTGCTGCGGGCCGCACCGGCGGCGATCCGGTTCACCGCGCGCGGCCTGCCCGACGGCCTGCGTCTGGACCCGCGCACCGGCCTGATCTCCGGAACGCCCACCGAGAAGGGAGAGTTCAGGGTCACGACCACCGCGGCCAACGCGGCGGCCACCGCGACCGCCACCCTCACGCTCACCGTCGGCACCCCGCCGCCCGCCCCCTGGTCGTACGGCGATCTCGGCGACGTGGTGCTCGACGCGCGCGAACTCGGCACCTACGGCGTGGTGTACGTGCGCACACCCGGCAGCACCGCATACGAGGACGGGACCTTCGTGGTGCGGGGCGCCGGGACCGATCTGACCGTCAACAACCAGGGCATGACCGGCCAGTTCGTACGGCGGCCCGTCACCGGCGACTGCGAGATCACCGCCCGGCTGGTCTCCCGTACCGGCGCGAGCGGCGACCGGGTGGGGCTGCTCATGGCCAAGTCCCTGTCACCGTTCGACCAGGCGGCCGGGGCCATCGTCACCGGCGGGAGCAGCGCGCAGCTCATGCTGCGCCCCACCGTGGCAGGCCGATCCGTCTTCACGGGCAACGCGCCGGTCACCGCGCCCTGCCTCCTGCGGCTGAAGCGCACCGGGACCGCGTTCGCCGCGTACGCCTCCACCGATGACGGCGTCAGCTGGACCCCCCTCGCCGAGGGAGAGATCCCCGGCTTCGGCGACGCCTCCTACTACGTGGGCCTCGTGGTCTGCTCCCGCAGCCCCCTGGTCCGCAGCACCACCGAGTTCGACGAGGTGAGCATCACCGCCATGTAGAGCACCATGGATTGGAGCTGCACCGCAATGAGCCGCACTTCCCCCCACCAGCACCTCCACAACAGTGCGCTGAGCCGCCGCGGTCTGCTGAAGACCGCCGGCGGCCTCACCGCCGCCCTCGCCCTCGGCGCGTCCGCCACCGCCCCCACGGCGAGCGCGGCCCCGGCGACGTGGACCCACCCCGGCATGCTGCACAACCGGGGCGACATCAACCGCGCCCGGGTCCGCGTGGCCGCCGGCGACGACCCCTGGCTGTCCGGCTGGAACCGGCTGGTCGCCAACTCCCACTCCCGGTCGACCTGGACGCCCAACCCCCAGGCGACCATCATCCGCGGCGGCACCGGCCAGAACTACGGCATCCTCTACAACGACATCGCCGCCGCCTACCAGAACGCGCTGCGCTGGCACGTCGGCGGCACCGAGGCGAACGCCGCCTGCGCAGCGCGCATCCTCAACGCGTGGGCCACGACCCTGACGACGATCACCGGCAACGCCGACCGGTTCCTCGCGGCCGGCCTCTACGGCTGGCAGTTCGCCAACGCGGCCGAGCTGATGCGGGACTACGACGCCTTCGACCTCGGCGCGTTCCAGCAGATGATGGCCGACGTCTTCTACCCGCTCAACAACCAGTTCCTCACCGGCCACAACGACGCCTGCATCACCAACTACTGGGCCAACTGGGACCTGTGCACCATGGCCTCCGTCCTGGCCATCGGGATCCTCAACGAGGACGCCGCCACGTACGACCAGGCCGTCACGTACTTCAAGTCGGGCGCGGGCAACGGCTCCATCAGGCACGCCGTGCCGTTCCTGCACACCGACGCCGACGGCTACGCCCTCGGCCAGTGGCAGGAGTCCGGCCGCGACCAGGGGCACACCGTCATGGGCATGGGCCAGATGGGCGCGATCTGCGAGATGGCCTGGAACCAGGGCGAGGACCTGTACTCCTACGACGGACGGCGCTTCATGAAGGCCGCCCAGTACGTCGCCAAGTACAACCTCGGCCAGGACGTGCCCTTCACCACCTACAGCTGGGGCACCGGCCAGAACTGCGCGTACCGGGAGCACACGGTGATCTCCGCCGCCTCGCGCGGCCAGGTCCGCCCGGTCTGGGCGATGCTCCACTTCCACTACAACCGGCGCCTGTACCTCGACGACAGGTACATCTCCCAGATGTACTACCACCTCGTCGCCCCCGAGGGCGGCGGCGGGGACTACGGCTCCAACAGCGGCGGCTACGACCAGCTCGGTTTCGGCACGCTGATGCACGCCAAATAGCCGACGTACGCCGAAGAAGCGCTGAACCGGCTCGTGCACCGGAACACCCCGAGCGATGTGATGCTCTGAGGTGAACGGTGCACGAGCACGGCGAAGGGCTGGTGGGCGGATGACCGCAGCAGACCTGACGGGCCCCGTGGTGAGCACGCCGTACGGGGCGGTACGCGGCCGGTACGAGCGGAACGCCGCGGTGTTCCGGGGCATCCCGTACGCCGCGCCCCCCTTCGGGCCGCGCCGGTTCCGGCCCCCGGTGCCGCCCGAACCCTGGGACGGCGTCAGGGACGCGGGCGCCTTCGGGCCGACACCGCCGAAACCGCCGTACTCGGAGGCGTTCGCGCAGTATCTCTCCGACCCCGTCGTGCCCGGGGACGACTGCCTCAACCTGAACGTGTGGACCCCGGAACCCGGCCCCGGCGCCCGGCTCCCGGTCATGGTGTGGCTGCACGGAGGGGCCCTGACCAGAGGCTCGTCGTGTGTGCCCGTGTACGACGGGCACACCTTCGCCCGGGACGGGATCGTCCTCGTCTCCCTCAACTACCGGCTCGGCGTGGAAGGCTACGGACTGTTCCCCGACGCCCCGGCCAATCCCGGCCTGCGCGACCAGCTGGCCGCCCTGCGCTGGGTGCACGAGTCCATCGAGGCCTTCGGCGGTGACCCCGACCGGGTGACCCTCTTCGGACAGTCGGCCGGCGCGATCAGCATCGGTGCCCTGATCGCCGCCCCGCAGGCCCAGGGGCTGTTCCGGCGCGCGGTCCTGCAGAGCGGGCCGCCCGAGGCGGTCGAGCGGGACAAGGTACGGCGGATGGTGCGCCGGATGGCGGCCCGGCTGAAGGTGCCCGCGACCGCCGAGGCCTTCGCCGCCGTCGATCGCGATCTGCTGCTGCGCACCCAGGCCGAGGTCGGCCGGCTCAGCAGCCCGGTGCTCGGCGGGCCTGCCTTCGGGATCGTCGTCGACGGTGACGTCGTCCCCCGCGATCCCCTGCAGGCCCTGGTCGAGGGCCGGGTCGCCGAGGGCGTGGACCTGCTCATGGGCTGGACCCGCGACGAGTACCGGCTGTGGCTCGTGCCCGGCGGGCTGCTGGAGCGCGTCGACCGGCTCGGCCCCGTCGCCCTGGCCGGGGCCATGGCCCGCTGCCACTGCGGCCACGAGGTCCCACGCGGCTACCGCGCCCTGCACCCCGAGGCCGGCACCGCGGAGATCGTCGGCCAGATGGTCACCGACCACCTGCTGCGCAACCCGCTGCACCGCCTGGCCGACGCCCGCCCCGGATCGTCGTACGTCTACGAGTTCGCCTGGCCCTCCCTGCTGCCCGGCCTCGGCGCCTGCCACGCGCTGGAACTCGGGTTCGTCTTCGACAGCGGTGAGGTGCCCGAGTCGGCCAAGCTGGCGGGCTGGGGCGCGCCGACGGAGCTGGCCGACGCGATGCACTCGGCCTGGGTGCGCTTCGCGGCCGAGGGTGACCCGGGCTGGGAGGCGTGGGACGCCGCCCATCCGGTGCGGACCTTCGGCGACGCCGAGCTGCCCGACACGCCCGGCGCACTGGCGCCCCCGCACACCGTGTACGGGCCGCGCGATCGCGAGCTCGCGCTGTGGACGGCCGACGTCACCGCCCGGGAAACCGCATCCCCACCGATCCCTGTCGAGAGCGCGTCCGCGCGCCGTGCGGAGCTGCGGTCGGTCGCACGTCTCCTCCGCCGCTCCGGCGGTGTCCGCCGGCAGTGACGCGGGGTTGTGGGCAGCCGTGCCCTACCCCACCGCCCGTACCGAGTCCCGCACCACGACATGCGTGCCGAGCAGCAGGTGCTCGGCCTGGGTTTCCGCGGTGCGGCCGAGGGCGGTGCGGACCGCCAGGCGGCCCAGCTCCTCGTAGGGGACGTGCACCGTCGTCAGGGCGGGGTGCAGGTCACGGGCGAAGGGAATGTCGTCGTAACCGGCCAGCGAGACATCGCCGGGGACGTGCAGACCCGCCTCGTGCAGGGCGGTGAGCGCGCCCGCCGCGACCATGTCGGTGGCGGCCACGACGGCGGTGAACTCCAGCCGCGCGGCGAGGGCTTGGCGCATCAGGCGGTGGCCGGAGTCGCGGGTGAAGTCGCCGTGCAGGAGCAGCGCGGGGTCGGCGTCGACGCCGCGGGCGCGGTGGGCGGCGAGGTAGCCGCGCGCACGCCCCAGCGCGGTGGTGTGGTCGGGCTTGCCGCCGAGGAACAGGATCCGCCGGTGGCCCTGGGCCAGGACGTGCGCGACCAGGGCGTGGGCGCCGCCCTCGTTGTCGTACTCGATCACCGTCACCGGCGCCCCCGGGCCCAGTGGCGGGCGGCCGCACAGGACGAGCCGGGAACCCGCCGAGGCCAGTGAGTCGGCCATCCGGCGGGTGCGCTCGCGGTACTCGGGGGTGTCGGCGCCGCCGCCCACCAGGATGACCGCGGCGGCCCGCTGGGCGCGCATCATCTCCACGAACTCCAGCTCGTGCCGGACGTCGCCCTCCGTGCTGCACACCAGGCACAGATGTCCGAGCCGGGCCGCCTCGCGCTCCACGCCGTGCGCCATGTGCGCGAACGACGGACCGGTGATGTCCTCCAGGACGAACGCCAGCGTGGGCGTCCCGACGCCCGCGACCGCCTTGGCGCGCGCGTCGGCGACATAGTCCAGGTCGCGCACGGCGCGCAGCACGCGCGTGCGGGTCGCCGTGCTCACCGGGTACGCCCCGCCGAGCACCCGCGACACCGTCGACGCGGACACCCCCGCGCGTAACGCCACGTCCCGGATCGTGCTCCGGCCCGCGCCCCCGCTCTTGCGCGTCATACCGACCCCGCCCCTCTCCCCGGCGCCCTGCGCACCGTCCGGGAACTGCGACAACACGACGGAAACCGGTTCCCGGTGCGGTGAGGCTAGCAGCGCCGGGCCGTGTCCGGTGGGGCAAGCCGCCGACGGCTCCGCACCGTGGGTCAGGCCGTCAGCGTGCGTGCGATCGACGTGATCGTCTCCGGTCCCACCCGGCAGCACCCGCCGATCAGCCGGGCCCCGGCGGATCGCCAGCCCTCCACCTGTTCGGGAGTGAACGTGGAGCGGCCGCTCCAGGAGCGAGCCCGCGCGTCCCAGGTCTCGCCGCTGTTGGGGTAGACCACCACCGGCTTGCCGGTCGCCCGGGCCGCGATCGCGACGGCGGCGTCGACGTCCTGGGGCGCACAGCAGTTCACGCCCACCGCGATCACCTCGTCGACGTCGGCGGCCAGGGCGAAGGCCTCCTCCAGTGGCTGACCGGCGCGGGTGCGATCGCCGGCCACGGTGTACGACAGCCAGGCCGGCACGCCGAGCCCGCGCACCGCCCGCAGCAGGGCCGCCGCTTCGTCGGCGTCCGGAACCGTCTCCAGAGCCATCACATCGGGCCGGGCCGCGCCGAGGACCTCCATCCGAGGGCGGTGAAAGCGTTCCAGCTCGCTCACCGTCAGCCCGTAACGGCCCCGGTACTCCCCGCCGTCCGCCAGCATCGCCCCGTAGGGGCCGACCGAGGCCGCCACCCACAGCGGACGGGTGACTCCCCGCGCCGCCGCCCGCGCCGCCGCATCACGCGCCAGCTCCACGCTGAGCCGCAGAAGTCCGGCCGCCCGCTCAGGGCTGATCCCGCGCTTCGCGAAGCCCTCGAACGTGGCCTGGTAGCTGGAGGTGATCGCCACGCTCGCACCCGCCACGAAGTACGCGAGGTGCGCCTCGGCGATCGCCTCGGGGCGCTCGGCGAGCAGTCGCGCCGACCACAGCTCGTCGCTGAGGTCGTGCCCGGCCGACTCCAACTGGTTGGACATGCCGCCGTCGAGCACGACCGTCCCGGCGGCAAGGGCTTCGGCGAGTCCGATCGGGGCTTCGGGGGTGTGGCTGGTCATGTCACGACGCTAGTCGATGGGCTCCTGTGGAGCCCCCTACCAGGCCACGGGCAGCTCCATTGGGAACCGCCTGATCGTGTCGGTGTCCCACCGCACTTCCTCGGGCGGCACCACGAGCCGCAGCCGGGGGAAGCGCTCGATGAGCCGCCCGATGGCCACTTCGAGCTCTGCCATGGCCAACGGCATCGCGATGCAGCGGTGCCCGCCCCAGCCGAACGTCATGTGGGGAGTGTTCGGCCGGTCGACGTCGATGACGTGCGGGTCCGGGAAGCGTTCCGGGTCACGGTTGGCCGTCAGGTACGACACGTGGACGAACTCGCCCGCCCGGATCCGCACCCCGTCCAGTTCCATGTCTTCGAGAGCCACCCGGGGGATTCCGACCCCTTTGCGGAAGGGGATGTAGCGCAGCATCTCGTGCAGGACGTCGGTCAGGGTCTCGGGCCGGCACCTGAGGTGCTCCATCAGCTCGGGACGTGTCAGGAGCAGGTAGGCGATGTCGCTGATCTGGCAGGTTGCCGTGTCCTGGCCGCTGAGCGCCAGCGTCAGTGCCATGACGGCCAGTTCCTTGTCGTCCAGCTGTTCCTCACCGTCTCGCGCCGCGGCCATGGCGCTGATCAGGTCCGTGCCGGGTGAGTTCCGGCGCTGTTCGACGAGTTTGGCGAAGTAGGCCGTCAGATCGGCCTTGGCCTCGGCGGCGGCCTGCTTGCTGTCCGCGCCGACGACGAGCAACTGGCGCACGGACTCCTCGATCCGGGGCCATTCCTGCCGTTCGACGCCGAGGAGGTCGAGGACGGTGTGCTGGGGCAGCGGGTTGGACAGGTGCCGGACCAGATCAGCCGGCGGGCCCGCCTGCTCCATCTGGTCCAGCAGGCGGTCGGTGAGGCGGATGATCCGGTGCCGCATGCCCTCGACGTGCTGCGGGGTGAATGCCTGCGAGGCCAGGCGGCGGACGCGGGTGCTGTGCGGAGGGTCCATGACGTTGATCGACTCGGGCGACACGATGGGCTCCGGAGTCATCCGCGGGTAGTCGCGGCCGATGATGCCCGCCCGGCTGAGCCGGTGGTCGGTGGTCACCTGCTTGACGGCCTCGAAACCGGTGACCAGCCAGGCGTCGGCGTCGCCGTAGCGTAGCCGGATCCGCGTGGGGGAACCGAGATCCATCAGGTCGGCGAGCGCGGGGTCGAACTCCAGGGCTTCGCTGAAGTCGAACGGGCAGGTGATCGCGGCGTTGTCCTCGGGCATCAGCTGTCTCCTCCGGCATGGCACAGTGGTGGACGAAGAACGTGCCTCCTGACGCGATGGAAGCACGAGTGGGCGCGCGGGCAGGTGATCCGCACTGTCACCTCCAGCCAGGTGGGCTAAGCGCGCCGGGATGCCGACGGCCGCATCACACGAGGTGGGCGAAGACCACCAGGTTCTCGGTGTAGTCCTTCACCGCGTGGTCGTAGTTCCCCGCGCACGTGATGAGCCGGACCTCGGGGCGCGCCGTGTCGGCGTAGACCCGCTCGTCGGGGAAGTCGTCCTTCGGGAAGGTCTCCGCGTCGTGGACGATGAACTCCGCGGTGCGCCCGTCGGCGCGGTCGATGGAGAACCGGTCGCCCGGTCGGAGTTCGTAGAGGTTGGCGAAGACGGCCGCCGAGGTGGCCGTGTCGACGTGCCCGGCGACGATCGAGGTGCCCTGCTCGCCGGGCGAGACGCCCTCGGCGTACCAGCCGACGAGGTTGGTGTCGGCCGCCGGCGGAGGCTCCAGCTGGCCCGAGGCGCCGATGGAGAGAGGGGTGAAGGGGGCGTCCACGGAGATCTTCGGGATGAGCAGCCGGACCGGTGTGGAGCGGGGCAGTGGCCGCGTGGCCTGGTGCGTGCGCGTGGGCGTGGCGGTCGGGCCAGGGGAACGGGAGGTCTGCGAGATGCCGTCCGATCCTTGGTGCTCGCCGAACACGCTGACGGCGATGATGACGATCGCCACGCCCCACAGGGTCACTCGCCCGCCGCGGCCGGGGTGCTGCCCGGCCGTCGCCCGTTCGGCGGGAGGCGTGGCGGAGGGATCTGCTGCCATCGGACATCACCTCACTCGGGCACGGCAGCACGGGCTTCGGGGCTCGGGAGCGCGGGCCGCCGGCGCGGTGTGCGCCGGCGGCGGCCGCGTTCCCGGAGTCGGGGGACCGGTCAGGACGTCGGCTCGGCGGCCTTCTTGCGGCGCAGTGCGTACAAGCCGGTGGCGCCGACGGCGAGCACGGCCAGACCACCCGTGGTGACGCCGGGGGAGGCGAGGGCGCCGCCGCCGGTGTGCATACCGCCGCGCGGCTTGTCGTGCTCGTCGCTGCTCCACTCGTCCTTGCCGCCCTTGTCCTTGTGGGACTCGGAGTCGTACTTGCGGTCGTCGTGGTCCGAGCTCCAGTCGTCTCCGCGCACCGCGGCGAGCGCACCGCCACCGGTGTGCATTCCGCCGCGTGGCCCGTCGTGGCTGCTGTCCTTGTCGTGGTCCTTGCTGTAGTCCTTGTCGTGGTCGCGGCCGGAATCGCTGTCGTGCTCCTTGCTGTACGAGGAGTCGTCGCCTCCGTAGTCCCCGCCCGGTGCGGCGAACGCGGCGCCGGGCGTGGTGAAGGCGAGCGCGGCGGAGACGGCCGCCGTGGCGAGAAGAATGCGGGCAGAACGCATATCGGTGTCCTTCCGCCGTGGCCGGGCAGCGGACAGGGCATCAGCTGGAACGAACCCGGCCTCGACATGAACCACCGTCAGTCAGGCCCTCGCCGTGCACCATCCGGGCCGCCCAGCCGTGTCATCGCGCCACCCGTCTGTCCCAGCAACACGCCGACACGTCCCCCATAGGGATCAGTCCGGCGTCACCCGGAGGGAGGGAAGGACCGAGGCAACGGCGAGGGACGGCCCTACCGCCGCACCGCATGCCGACCCCCGCCCCTGCGCCGACCGCCGCGCGTGCGTCGGGTCGCAGGCATCAGCAGGCCGCCCAGCAGGCCGAGGCTCAGTACATACGGCCACCAGCCCAAGCCGGAGCCCTCGGCGGTACGCGCGCTGCGCGTGCCGACCGCCGCCGCGCTGGACGGCGGAGACGGGGAGGCCGACGGGCTCTCGGTGGTGGCGGTGAGGGTGACGTCGTTGCCGTCGCCGGCGCGGTAACTGATGCGGTAGACGGTGTCGGCCGGCTTCACCTTCGTACCCTCACGCAGACCGGAGAACGCGCCCGTCGTCTCGCCGCGTCCCGCGTTGTCCAGAATCGTGATCTCGCGAGCCGGGGAGGTGCCCGCCGCCGCGAGGTCCACGGCCCCGGCCAGGCGAACAGGGCCGCCGGTCACCCTCAACGGCTTCGCCTGGACCACCAGGCGGCCCTTCGCGCGCTGCGTGTAGCCCCCGGTCACCGTCAGGCCGCCCGCCACCACACCGTCGTTCGTCACCGCGCCCCGCACGGTGCCCTTGCCGGTGAGGGTGGTCGCCACGCGCAGGCCGGACGTGCCCGTGTCCAGTCGGGCGTCCGTCGACGTGAGCCGAATCGCCTTGCTGTGCCGGAGAGTCGCCCCGGACTTCAGCGCCAGCGTGCCCTTGTCGACCGTAGTGGTCCCGGTGTACGTCACCCCGCTCCCGGCCAGGGTCGTCGTGGCCGCGCCCGACTGCACGAACGCCCCGGAGCCGCTGACCCGGGACAGCGAGATGGGCGTCGAAGCGTTCTGCACCACGAGCGTGCCGTCGTTCACGACCCGGCACAGGCCGCCGTCCATCCACAGCGAGCCGTCGCCCTGCCCCGACCCCAGCCGCAGCACCGCGCCCTTCTCCACGGTGGTCGACCCGTCGTAGTACTGCCGCGCCGCGAAGGTCACGTCGTTCCCGCGCGTCCCCGCGATGACGACGTCCCCGGCGCCGGGCGCGGCCAGCGTGTCGTGGAACCGGCCGCCGCCGATCGGGGCGCCCAGCGTCACCGGGCCGTTGTAGTCGAAGGTGAGCCGGGAGCGGGAGCGGGCGGCGAGCAGGTTGATGTAGACGGTCTCCGCGGTCCCCGGCATGAAGATCCTGCTCGTCGTGCCGTCGCCCCACTGGACGTTCGCGCCCTTGATGTTGGTGCCCCGCTTGTTGACGTTCTTGCGTGCGGGCGTCCAGTTCAGCGCGGGGTCGCTGAGCGAGGGGTCGGTGTCGCCGCCCTGGTCCGACCAGCTGTACTGGCCGGTGAGGACGACCTTGCTCCCCGGCCGGGACTGGACGTTGATGTCGCTGCCGTACTCGCGCTGGTAGAAGTCCATCCCCATGGTGACCGTCCGGCCCAGCGGGGTGTCCACGGTCCAGGTGCCCTGGTTCAGCACCTTGCGGACGTTCGGGAGTGAGGTCGCGTACTCGGGTCGCCCGGCATTCGTCTGCGTACCGTTGTCGATGACGCCGGAGAAGGGGTGGGTGCCCGACAGGTCCCAGGTGCCCCAGAGGAACCTCGGCTGGCTGACCAGGCCGGAGCCGCTGATGGTGCCCAGGTTGTAGGCGCTCTTCAGGGACAGCCGGAGGGTGCCGTCGACCCGGATGTTGTCCTGGTTGAGCCGGAACGCGGGCGTGCCGTACGGGAAGTGGCCGATCAGCCCCGTCGTACCGCCGTTGCCGTACTGGAGCGTGGCGCCACGCTCGACGGTGACCGCGGGCGGGTCGGGGTTGGTCACCGTGACGTACGGGTGGTTGCCGCCGAGGACGCTCACCTTCTGCCGCTGCCGGGACTTCGGCAGCGTGAAGTCGCTGTCCCTGGTGAGGATCAGCGTCCCGCTGCCGCGCACGGTCAGCGTGCCCTCGCCGCGGAAGACGCCGTCGTACGTCGTGGTCCCGGACGGGACGGTGACGACCGTGTCGCCGGTGAGGGTCACGTCGCGGTCGGCGAGCACGTCCGCGGTGACGTCCCGCGGACCGGCGGCTGTCGCTGGGGGAGCGGTGACGAGGGCGGCGATCGCCGCGAGGGCGCCTGCGGCCGCTGCTGTTCTGTGGGTTTGGCTGCGCACATGGGGGGAGACGGCCGGGACGCGGGCCGATAACAGAAAATCGCCGCCGTACTTTGGCCCGTCGAACCCGTTGACCTCCTCCTGACACACCTTTACCTTTTCGGCGTTCGGAATGACAGATGTTGTACGAAATGTCGAACCGACTCCGTCGAGCACACGAGAGGCAGTCCGCATGAGCCGCGCCGACGACCTGCCCACCCCCAACCGCCGACTCGTACTGAAGGGCGCCGCCCTCGCGGCGGGCGCCCTGGCCGCCGCCCCCGCCGCCACCGCGGCGGCAGCCCCTCCGAAGGCGGCCGGGCCGTACGTGAACCCGCTCGTCCTCAACCGCGCCGACCCGCACATCACCCGTCACGCGGACGGCTACTACTACTTCACCGCCACCGCCCCCGAGTACGACCGCATCATCCTGCGTCGCTCGCGCACCCTGAACGGCCTCGCGACCGCCGCCGAGTCCGTCATCTGGCGCGCTCACCCGACCGGCGACATGGGCGCCCACATCTGGGCACCGGAAATGCACCGGATCCGCGGCAAGTGGTACATCTACTTCGCCGCCGCCCCCGCCGAGGACGTGTGGCGGATCCGCATGTGGGTCCTGGAGAACTCCAGCCCCAACCCCTTCAGGGGAACCTGGGTGGAGAAGGGCCAGATCAAGACGGCCTGGGAGACCTTCTCCCTCGACGCCACCACCTTCACCCACCGCGGCACCCGCTACCTCGCCTGGGCCCAGCACGAGCCCGGCATGGACAACAACACCGCCCTGTGGCTGTCGAAGATGGCCAACCCGTGGACCCTGACCGGCCCTCAGGTGAGGCTTTCCACCCCCGAGTACGACTGGGAGTGCATCGGCTTCAAGGTGAACGAGGGGCCGTACGTCCTCAAGCGCAACGGCCGCATCTTCATGACCTACTCGGCCAGCGCCACCGACCACAACTACTGCGTCGGCCTGCTCACCGCCCCCGCGAAGGCGGACCTGATGAACCCCGGCAACTGGTCCAAGTCCCCGACGCCGGTCTTCACCAGCAACGACACCACCCAGCAGTACGGCCCCGGCCACAACTGCTTCACGGTCGCCGAGGACGGCCGCACCGACGTCCTCGTCTACCACGCCCGCCAGTACAAGGAGATCAACGGCGACCCGCTCAACGACCCCAACCGCCACACCCGCGTGCAGACCCTCGGCTGGAAGCCGGACGGCACCCCGGACTTCGGCGTCCCCGTCGCCGACACCGCACCGCGGGGAGCGTGAGATGAGACGCGCGTACGCGATCCTCCTCGCCCTGTGCTGCGCCCTCGCCGGTGCCCTGGTCACCGCCGCCCCGGCGAGCGCCGCGCCCCGGACGATCACCAACGGCACGCAGTTCACCGACACGTCGGGCGACCCCGTGCACGCCCACGGCGGCGGAATCATCAAGGTCGGCGCCTACTACTACTGGTTCGGCGAGCACCGCAACGCCGACAACACCTTCCGGTACGTGGACGCCTACCGCTCCACCGACCTGAAGAACTGGGAGTTCAGGAACCACGTCCTGACCCAGTCCACCGACCCGGAACTGGCCGTCGCCAACATCGAGCGGCCGAAGGTCATGTACAACGCGTCCACCGGCAAGTTCGTGATGTGGATGCACAAGGAGAACGGCTCCGACTACAGCGAGGCCCGCGCGGCCGTCGCCGTCTCGGACACCGTCGACGGCGACTACACCTGGCAGGGCAGCTTCCGCCCGCTCGGCCAGCACATGTCCCGGGACATCACGGTCTTCGTCGACACCGACGGAACCGGCTACATGGTCTCCGCCGCCCGCGAGAACTACGACCTGCACATCTACCGCCTGACCAGCGACTACACGGGCGTCGCCGCCCTGGTCGCCGACCCCTGGCACGGCGGCCACCGCGAGGCCCCGGCGCTGTTCAAGCGGAACGGCGTCTACTTCATGCTCACCTCGGGCGCCACCGGCTGGAGCCCCAACCAGCAGCAGTACGCCACCGCCACCAGCATCACCGGCCCCTGGACCGCGATGACCAACGTCGGCGACTCGACGGCATACGGCTCGCAGACCACGTACGTGCTGCCCGTGCAGGGCACGTCGGGCACCGCGTACCTCTACCTGGGCGACCGCTGGGGCAACTCCTTCGGCGGCACCGTCAACGACTCCCGCTACGTCTGGCTGCCGCTGGCCTTCCCCACCTCGCGATCGATGGCGATGTCCTGGTCGCCGGAGGTCACCATCGACGCGGCGGCGGGCACAGCAAGCGGTACCAGCGCCACGTACCAGACGCTGATCGCCCGGCACAGCGCCAAGTGCGCCGACGTGCCGAACCAGTCCCTGTGGCAGGGCGTGGCCCTCACCCAGTACACCTGCAACGGCGGCAACAACCAGAAGTTCTGGTTCAAGTCCGTCGGCAGCGGCTACTACCAGCTGATGGTGCGCAACAGCAGCCTCTGCCTCACCGAGAACGCGGCCAACGTCACCCAGGAGAACTGCAACACGGCCGCCACCAGCCAGCAGTGGAGCGTGACCGCTTCCGGCAGCTACTGGCTGATCAGAGCCCGCACCACCGGCGAGTGCCTGGACGTGAACGGCGGCTCCACCGCCAACTCCGCGGCACTCATCACGTACACCTGCAACGGAGGGACCAACCAGCAGTGGACGCGCGGGAGCTGACCACCCCGGCTGAGTGAAATCCGCCCGGGGTCTAGAAAGCGCTTGCTGAGCACGGTACGGTCCACCGCCATGAGACGCTCACGACGCTTCACCGTCGCCGTGCTGGCGGCGGCGACCCTGGGCACCACCCTGTCGGCCCCTCCCGCGCTCGCCGCCGGCGGCCGCCCGGCCCTGGGCATCGACCACTGCACCGACACCGCCTGCCACTTCGACGTCCCACCCGGCACGTACGACGTGAGGGTCGTCCTCGGCGGCGACTCGGCGTCGAGCACGGGCATCACGGGCGAGACCCGGCGCTCCCTGCTCCCCGCGACGGCCGTCGCGCCCGGCGAGCGCGTCACCCGCGCCTTCACGGTGGACGTCCGCACCCCCGAGGGCGAACCGACGGGCGCGGACGGGACGCCCGGCCTCGACCTCGTGCTCGGCGGCGCGGCGCCCGCGCTCGCCGACATCCGCGTCACCCCCGCCCGGCACGCCCGGCAGATCCTCCTCGTCGGCGACTCCACGGTCTGCGACCAGCCCGGCGACCCGTACTCCGGCTGGGGCCAGCAGCTGCCGCGGTACCTGCGCAAGGGCCTGTCCGTCGCCAACCACGCCGACTCCGGCGAAAGCACGGTCTCCTACCTCCGGGACGCCCGCCTGTGGGCCACCGTCCAGCAGCGCATCCGCCCCGGCGACCTGGTCCTGGTCCAGCTCGCGCACAACGACAAGACGACCGACGAGGCGACCTACCGGGCGAACCTCGAAGCGCTCGTCGCGGGCATCCGCGCGGAGGGCGGCCGTCCGGTCCTCGTCACGCCCATCGTGCGGCGCTGGTTCAACGCCGACGGCACCCTGAACAACGGCACCGCCCTCCTCGTCAACGGCCTGGGCGTCGACCACCCGGCGGTCATCCGCTCGGTCGCCGCCGCGCACGGTGTCCCGCTGATCGACCTCACCGCGAAGACCAAGGCGCTGGTGGAGTCGCTGGGCGTGGAGGCGTCCAAGGCGCTGTACCTGTACAACGAGAAACGGGACAACACGCACACATCCGAACACGGGGCGACCGTCTACGCGGGTCTCGTCCGTGAGGAACTGGTCGCCCAGGGGCTGGTGCCCAAGGGCAAGGTGCGGGTGGGATGAACTCCTGGGGCGCCCCGACCGGAACCGGGGCGCCCCAGGCCCAGCTGGAACCACGCCCAGCCGCGAAGGGCACAGCCGGAAGGAAGCCGCTGATGGAACTGCCCCCCGACGACCGCGCCCTCAGCCCGCGCACCGGCTGCATCCGCGCCCACTGGGAGTCCGCCGCCGACGCCCTGCTCGCCGCCGTGGAGCCGTACGCCACCGAGGACTTCGCCCTCTACCACCTGCCCGGCGACCGCACCAGCTGGTCCGGCCGCCTCTCGGACGGCCTGGAGGGCTACGCCCGTACGCTGCTGCTGGCGGCCTTCCGCCGGGACGAGACCGCGCTCGAACGCTACGCCGCCGGACTCGCGGCCGGCACCGCGGGCGTCTGGCCCCGCATCGAGGACCGCGGCCAGCCCCTCGTCGAGGCCGCCTCGATCGCCCTCGCCCTGCGCCTGACCCGCGAGCAGGTGTGGGACCGGCTGGACGACGCCGTACGGCAGCGCACGGCCCACTGGCTCGCCGACGCCCTCACCGCCGAACCCTGGCCGTGCAACTGGGAGTTGTTCCCGGTGACCGTCGGCGGTTTCCTGGCCGAGATCGGCCACGAGACCGAGGCGTCCCGGGCGGCGGTCGAGCGTGGGCTGGAGCGCATCGAGAAGTGGTACCTGGGGGACGGCTGGTACACCGACGGCGACGGGCGGAAGTTCGACTACTACAACGGCTGGGCGATGCACCTCTACCCCGTGCTGCACGCCTGGCTGGGGCAGGACGAACGGCTGCTGGAGCGCTACGGCGCCCGGCTCTCCCGCCATCTCGCCGACTACGCCCGCCTGTTCGGCGCCGACGGCGCCCCGATGCTCCAGGGCCGCTCGCTGACCTACCGCTTCGCCACGACCGCCCCGCTGTGGCTGGGCGCGCTGACCGGGCACACGCCGCTGGCGCCGGGGGAGACACGCCGGCTGGCCTCCGGGGCACTGCGGTACTTCCTCCAGCGGGGCGCGGTGGACGAACGGGGACTGCTGACGCTGGGCTGGCACGGACCGAACGAGGCGCTGCTGCAAGGCTATTCGGGCCCCGCCTCGCCCTACTGGGCGAGCAAGGGCTTCCTCGGCCTGCTCCTGCCGCCGGACCACGAGGTGTGGACGGCGACCGAGGAACCGGGCCCGGCGGAGCGCGCGGACGCGGTCACGCCGGTCGGCCCGCCCAACTGGCTGCTGCAGTCGACGCGTTCGGACGGCGTGGTCCGGCTGCACAACCACGGCAGTGAGGACGTGCGCTACGACCCGTACTACACGCGCCTGGCCTACTCGACCGTGACGGAGCCCTCGGCGTCGTACGACAACAGCGTGATCGTCGGGGGCGACGCGAGCCGGACGGGGATCGTGCCGCTGGGGGCGGGGGAGGGCTGGGCGGCCTCCCGGCACACGGTCGGGGACGGGGTGCGGGTGACCAGCGTGGTGCTCGCGCACGGGGCCAGCGAGGTGCGGGCGCATCTGGTGACCGGTGCCGCGCCCGGCACGCCGGTGCGGGTCACCGGGTGGGCGGCGGGGGACGGCGTGCGCGCCGAGCTGCTGCCCGTGCTCGGGCTCACCGGTTCCCTCACGGGCGTCACGGGCGACGGCGGCGGCACCCTCTTCGTCGCCCTGGCCCGGCTCACCGGCGAACCGGATCCCGTGCCGCTGGAGGAGGCGGTGCGGGTGCGGGGCGCCGGGGCGGCACAGTTCTCGGTCCGGTTCAGCCGAGGGCCCGAGCTGCGGGTACGGATGGACGGCTTCGGGGTGGACGTGGTCCCGCAGACGCCACAAGCCTGAGTCGCGCGACCGCCCGCCGGCGCACACCCCGCTCGGCTGAGTGCGCCAAGGTGCGCGAGACACGCCGTGACTACGCACGGTTGTCACGAATCTCCGTTGGGTAGCGACCTGTTGAGCATGGGCCGCCACACCGGGGAGGCAGCACGGATGACCGTGAAGGGTGTGGATGCCACCGTCCGTCGGCCCAGCGACCCGTGGACGGTCACTGCCCCGGGTCGCCACTCGGGAGCGCCGCACATACGCGTGCGCTGAAGCTCCCGCTGCGGTCATCGGCGCGCCGGCCTGCCCCCGTGCGCCGATAGGCATGCCGGTCGCGCGCTCCACGGCTCCACGTGCCTGAGCCGGGCCGGCGCCCTGCCCTTCACTCACCGATCACAGTGGAGATCCTCGATGTTCCACACGTCCTTGCCGTTCCGCGCGCACAGACCGATGTCTTCACCCCGACGGCGGTCACGCCGCACCCGGCTGACGGTCCCCCTGCTCGTGTGCGCACTGCTCGCCACCGGCTCCCTCACCGCCGCCCTGCCCCCGACCCAGGCGGCCGGTGCCTCCGCGGCCGAGGTGCGGCCCGCGCGGGCGGCGGCACAGAACTGCCCCGACGAGGGGCACGCGGCGGCTCCCGACTGGGCGCTCACCTCAACGGACCCCAAGAACGATCACCACGCCTACGCGGCCAACGGCTATCTCGGACAGAGCCTTCCGCCCGCGGGCACCGGGTACTCCGTCTCCGAGCGGGAGACCGGCTGGCCCCTCAAGACCCCGCGCTACGACGGGGCGTTCGTCTCCGGCCTGTACGCGCACAACGCGCGGACCGCCGGGAACCGGCACGTCGTCGCCGCGCTGCCCACGTGGTCGGGGCTGACCGTCGGCGCCGGGCGCGAGACCTTCGACGCGTCGGTGCCCACCGACCGGATCTCCGCCTACCGGCAGACCGTCTTCCTGCGCTGCGGCCTGGTCCGCACGTCCCTGACGTGGACCACCGGCGACGGCCGGGCCACGGATCTCGTCTACGACGTCGTCGCCGACCGCAGGTACCGGCACGTCGGCGCCGTACGGCTGCGCATGACCCCGCACTGGCGCGGCACCGCCACCGTCACCGACCTCCTCGACGGCCGTGGTGCGCGACGGATCTCCGCCACCGCCAACGGGCCGGGCGGCTCCGAGGACGACCGGATCGCCGTGCCTTTCCGGACCGACGGCACGGACGTCGACGGGGCGGTCGTGTCGACGCTGCGCCCGGATGCCGGGGTGCCGGTCCGCGACCGGGTCCGCGGCGGCGAGGGACTGACCGCGCACCAGTCGGTGTCGGTGCCCGTGCGTGCGGGACGCACCTACGCCTTCACCAAGTTCGTCGGCATCGACACCGAGTTGACCTCCCGGGAGCCCGCCCGGAGCGCCGCGGACGAGTCGCGCCGGGCTGCCGACCGGGGCTGGGACCGGCTGTTCGGGCGGCACGCCGCCGAGTGGGAGCAGCTGTGGAGCGGCGACATCCGGGTGAACGGGCGGCCCGAGCTGCAGAAGTGGCTGCGCTCCAGCCTGTACGGGCTGCTGGCCAACATCCGGGCCGGGTCGCCCGACAGCATCGCCCCGGCGGGGCTGACCAGTGACGACTACGCGGGCCTGAAGTTCTGGGACGCGGAGACCTGGATGTTCCCCGGCCTGCTGGCGTTCCGGCCCGAACTCGCCGAGCCGGTCCTGGAGTACCGCTATCGCACCATGCCGGCCGCCCGGCAGAACGCCGCCGCACTGGGACACCGCGGCCTGTTCTACCCGTGGACGAGTGCGGACAAGGGCGATCTGGACTCGGAGTGCCACAGCGTGGAGCCGGACCACTGCCGCACCCAGATCCACCTCCAGGCCGACATCGCCCTCGCCGCCTGGCAGTTCTACCAGCAGACCGGAGACCGGGACTGGCTGCGCAACCGCGGCTGGCCGCTGCTGAAGGGCATCGCCGAGTTCTGGGAGAGCCGTGTGACGCGCAACGGCGACGGCAGCTACTCCATCAACAACGTCTCCGGGCCGGACGAGTACAGCAACCACAAGAACGACGCGGTGTTCACCAACGCCGCCGCGGCCACCGCCCTGCGCAACGCGACCAGGGCCGCCGGCGTCCTCGGCGAGCGGGCACCGGCGAGCTGGACGACCATCGCGGACCGGCTCCGCATCCTGTACGACGAGAGGACGAAGGTCTTCCAGCAGTTCGACGGCTACGACGGCCGCGCCATCAAACAGGCGGACGCCGTCCTGCTGATCTACCCCCTGGAGTGGCCCATGTCCGACGAGGCGGCGGCCAACACCCTCGACCACTACGCCGCCCGCTCCGACCCGGACGGCCCGGCCATGACGGACTCGGTGCACGCCGTGGTCGCCGCGGCCGTCGGCAAGCCCGGCTGCGCCACGCACACCTATCTGACGCGGTCCGTCCGGCCCTTCGTCCGCGGCCCGTTCGCGCTGTTCTCCGAGGCGCGCGGTGAGCGCGCGGCCGGTGCCGGCGATCCGCACGCCGGCTTTCCCGCCGAGGACTTCCTGACCGGGAAGGGCGGCTTCGTGCAGGTCTTCACCCACGGGCTCACCGGGTTGCGCACCCGTTCCGGCAAGGTGCACCTCGACCCGATGCTGCCTCCGCAGCTGTCGGACGGCGTCACGCTCAGCGGCCTGCGTGCCCAGGGCAGGACGTACGAGGTGGCCATCGGCCCGGAGGAGACCACGGTCCGGCTGACCCAGGGGGAACCGCTGGAGCTTCAGACCCCCCAGGGCTCGCAGGTCGTCAGCGCTGCGGCACCGGCGGTCCTCAAGACCCGCCGCCCCGACCTGGAACCGACCGGCAACCTCGCCCGCTGCCGGCCGGCCGAGGCCACGTCGGAGCAGTCCGGGCTGTACGCGGACGCCGCCGTGGACGGGGACGGGACGACGTACTGGTCGCCCGATGCGGCCGAGGCTCATCTGACGGTCGACCTCGGGCGGACGGCACGGGTCTCGCAGGTCCTCCTGGAGTGGTCGAAGGTCCGCCCGGACACGTACCGGCTGCTCGCCTCCGTCGACGGCAGGAGCTGGCGCGAGGTGACTCCCGGCGTCAGCGCGCGCTTCGTCCGCGCGGAGGTGCGGGCGGCGGATCCGAGTGACGAGGAGAAACGGCCGGGAATCGCGGAACTGAAAGTGATGGGGGAGAACTAAAAGGCCGAAAGAGGGGCGGGAGAAACCCGCCCGGTCACCGAGAAACGGCTGTGCGTCCCGGCTTGTCACCGGGGCGCACAGCCGTTTCTGCTTGACGCGTTCTTCCCCGGTGCGCGGGGCGGAAACATCGGCAGCTGCTATAACTGCGGCATTGACGTCCGGGATGCGGTGCGGACATCATGCGACAGCGCATGACGCGCATCCTCCCGCTCATGCGATTCACGCTTCGGGGCGCGCGGCGCAGAGAATCGTTTTTGTTTCGGAATTCCACTGAGATTCCTCGCCGGCAGGCGTGTTGTTCCGGAAACGGAATTCTTCATCTCATCGCAGGACTCCCCCTTTCGGGGGGTCCCGATCCGCCGGTATTTACGGCTTCTTCCGCAGGCTTCTCAATGGACCTCGTCCCCAATTCCCTGTCACCGCCGGATTGTTGCCCGGCGGCCGGACGAGAAGGGAAGTCCCCTGGAAATTCGCCGAATTTCAACTGTCGTGGCCGTGGCCATGCTGCCGCTGCTCGGCACGGGTGCGGCTCCGCAGGCCGGCGCAGCACCGGCCCGCACCTCCGCCGCACCGGCCGCACCGGCGGCACCGGCCGCACCGGCGGCACCGGCCGCACCGGAGGACTGCCACCTCAAGGACCAACTCTGCCGTCTGGGGCCCAAGGAGTTCCCCGAGTCCGTGAAGAAGCTGCTGGTCGGCTATGAGCGGCTCGGCGGCCTCAGCCCGAAGTCCTTCCTCGCGACCTACTGGGTCGGCACGGAGTACGAAATGGAGGGCAGCTGGCGCTACCCGGACAAGTCCGGTTTCCGCGTGAACGACGCCGGAATCGTGGACAAGCAAGAGGTCACGCTGCATGTGGGCCGTGAACTCGATCGATTCGGTTCCCTCAAGGGGACCTTTCTCGCCAATCGCGGCACGCCGTTCGAGGAGCGGGCCATGCCGCCCAGCGCCCTCAACAAGGACCGGTTCGCGTACACCACGTTCCGTGTCGCGAAGGAGTTCAAGGTCTACGAGGGCAAGGCCGCACCGTACTTCAACCAAATCGGCGGCGGCACCCAGCAGGAACTGGTTCCGAAGCTCGTCCCGGGCGCTCCCGAGGACAAGAAGAAGCTCCTCCAGTGGCTCATCGACAACGGCTTTCTGACCAAGACCGGAAATCAGCCCTGACGAAAAGGGAGGCAGCACCATGAGCAGGTACGACGTCGACGTTCTCATCGTCGGAAGCGGCCCGGTCGGCGCCGCGTTCGCGCGGAAGCTGGTGGAGTCGGGACACAGTGTCCTGATGATCGATGCCGGAGCGCAGCTCTCCGGGAACTACGGGGAGCACCTCAAGAACAGCTTCCTGTACCAGAAGAACGTGGATCTGTTCGCCTCGGTGATCCGCGGTCATCTGCACCCGCTGTCCATCGCGGCGGACGACTCCCCGGTGGTCACCCTCGACCCCTCCTCCTTCTCCTTCGACCCCGAGCAGTGGCCGGGATTCGTCCTCAACAACCAGAACCCCGAGCAGAAGAAGCGCGACAACCTCGGCGCCTCCGCGGCCACGTACGCCGTCGGCGGCATGGCCACCCACTGGACCTGCGCCGTGCCCGAGTTCCACGCCACCCTGGAGCGCAGCTACAACGGGGAGGCCTACCCCATCGACTCGACCACGATGGACAAGCTCTACAAAGAGGCGGCCGCGCTGCTGCACAGGTCCGAGACGGTCTTCGCCTCCTCCGCACGTCATCTCCTGGTCAGGGAGGTGCTGCACCGCGCCCAGTTCACCACCGTGAAGGAACTGCCGCTCGCCGTCCGTGAGCGCGCGGACCGGGCGAAGTCCGACGCGGTGCACTGGAGCGCCGCGGACACCGTCCTCGGTCCGCTCGCCGATCCGCGCCACGCGCCCACCCAGGGTTCCTTCCGGCTGCTCCCCGAACACCAGTGCACCAGGCTGGAACTGAGTGAGGAGGACAACGGCGACCAGCGCGTCACCGGGGTGAAGGTCCGCAACCTCCGCGACCTGAACGAGAAGGTGACGATCAACGCCGAGGTGTTCGTCGTCGCCTGCAACCCGGTGCTCACCCCGCAGCTGCTGTTCGCCTCGGGCCTGCGGTCCGAGTCACTGGGCCGGTACCTGACCGAGCAGCCGATGGCGTTCTGCCAGACGGTCCTCAAGCAGTCGCTCCTCGACGAGGTCGCCACCCTGCTGGCCAAGTACCCCGACGCCCAGAAGCGGGTCAAGGACTACATCCAGAAGCAGAAGCAGAAGCAGGAGGAGAAGGTCCCGGGGGCGGACCCGGTCCCGTTCCCCAAGGGCGAGCTGGAGCCCAACCTGTGGATTCCGGCCGTCCCGGGGCAGCCGTGGCACTGCCAGATCCACCGCGACGCGTTCAGCTACGGCGAGGTGCCGCCGAACATCGACAGCCGGCTCATCGTCGACCTCCGCTGGTTCGGCATGTCACGGCCGCGCCGCAGCAACCGCGTGACCTTCAGCACCCACATCAAGGACACCTTCGGCATGCCGCAGCCGACGTTCCACTTCCAGCTCACCAAGGAGGAGCGGGCCGACTGCGGCAGGATGATGGAGCACA
This sequence comes from Streptomyces sp. TRM70350, assembly GCF_019219825.1. Lineage (GTDB taxonomy): Bacteria > Actinomycetota > Actinomycetes > Streptomycetales > Streptomycetaceae > Streptomyces. Next base: position 331,854 of record NZ_JAHUXH010000004.1, read on the forward strand.
TGATGAAGGTCGCCGCGCAGCTCGGCGGCTTCATGCCCGGCTCCGAACCGCAGTTCCTCACGCCCGGCCTGCCGCTGCACATCGCGGGCACCACGCGGATGGGCAAGGACCGCGGCACCAGTGTCGTCGACCCCAACTCGCAGGTGTGGGGCGTCAAGAACCTCTTCCTCGGCGGCAACGGCCTGCACCCCTTCGGCAATGCCGCGAACCCCACGCTGACCAGCGTCGCCATGGCGCTGCAGTCGGTCGAGAAGATCAAGAGCATCCTGCCGAGCGGCTGAACGGACCAGGGAGGGACGACCATGGCACCGATCAACCTCACCGACACGCACATCGGCATCACGCCGACCGGCTGGACCAACGACGACTTCCCGCTCCTCGGCGACGACATCCCCTTCGAGCAGTGCGTCAGCGAGATCGCGCTCGCGGGCTTCGCGGGATGCAGCATCGGCCACAAGTTCCCGACGGACGTGAACAGGCTGAACGCGGCCCTCGCGCTGCGCGGGCTGAGCGTCACCGAACCCTGGGTGAGCACGTTCTTCACCGTGCCCGGCATGCGGAAGCGGACGATCGCCGCTTTCGAGGAACGGATGGACTTCCTCGACCAGATCACCGGGCCCGTCAGGACCAGGAGCATCGGAGTGGCCGAGTTCGGCGACTCCATCCACCTCATGCCCATCAGCCTCAGCGACTCCAAGCCCAAGTTCACCGAGGACCAGTGGAAGGCACTGGCCGAAGGACTCAACGAGATCGGCAGGCTCGCCAAGCGACGGGACTTCCAGCTCGTCTACCACCCCCACATGGGCACCGGCGTGCAGACCCAGGCCGAGGTGGACACGCTGATGCACCGCACCAACGCCGAATACGTCCACCTGCTCCTGGACACCGGCCACCTCTACTGGGCCGGCGGGGACCCGGTGGCCGTGATCAACGCACACAGCGGGCGCATCAGGCACGTGCACCTGAAGAACATCCGCAACGCGGTGCGCGACAGGCCCGCACTCGCCTCGGCCAGCTTCGAGGAGTTCGTCAGGGCGGGGATCTTCACCGTGCCCGGCGACCGGACCGGCGGGGTGTCCTTCCCGGAGGTCCTCAAGGCCCTGGAGACCAAGCAGTACAAGGGCTGGCTGGTCGTCGAGGCCGAGCAGGACCCGCACGGCCCGCTCCCGCCGCTGCACTACGCCAAGCTGGCCCGCGACTACCTCCGGAGGCTGGGGCTGTGACCACCTACGCCACACCGAAGTTCACCGAGTCGGTCATCGACTCCGACCCCCGCGACGGGTACTTCATCCAGGCCGTCGACATCGACGGCGACGGCCGCCCCGACCTGGTCGCCTCCGGCCTGACCCGCGGTCAGGTCGTCTGGTACCAGAATCCCTCCTGGACCAAGCGGACCATCGTGTCCCTGACCGGCCGCAAGCCGGTCGCCGTGGACGCGGCCGACCTCACCGGTGACGGCCTGCCGGACCTCGTCCTCTGCCACGACTACGGCAAGTGCATGTTCGACTGCGGTCCGCAGGACGGCAAGATCTCCTGGCTGCAGAACCCCGGCCCGCCCGGCCAGGGCCGGCCCGACACGCCGTGGACCCGCAGGCACGTCGCCGACCTGGTCTCGACCCACCGGTTACGGCTGGGCCACTTCACCACCGACCGGCGCCTCCAGCTCGCCGCGTTACCCGTGGTGGGCCCGCAGGGAGGGGAGACGGGCGTCCACTCGCCCGTGCGCATCATGGTGTACGACCTGCCCGACGACGTGCTGACCGCCGAGCAGTGGACCGGCCGTGCCGTGGACTCCTCCCACTTCACCGTCGTGCACGGCGTGGTGTCGGCCCGCTTCCCGGGCACGCCGCGACCGGACCGGGAGTCGTTCCTGCTCGCCTCCGCGGAGGGGATCAGCTGGCTGGGCCCCGGCCCGGGAGCCGCGCCGGACAGCGCCTGGAAGCACTTCACGCTCGGCACCGGCGTACCGCCGCAGAAGTCCGCGGAGCTGAACCGCTACTTCCGGGGCAGCGGAAACCTCGCGGTCGGGCGGATCGGCGGGCGCTCCTGCGCGGTGATCGTCTCCCTCGAGCCGTTCCACGGGAACACCGTCGCGGCCTACGTGCGGCCGGACGGAACCGCCTCACCCTTCGCCAGGCCGTGGCGGCGCGCCGAGCTGAAGGTCTTCCCCCGGCCCGACCAGAAGTACGACGCCGTCGGCCATCACGTGGTCGCGGCGGACTTCGACAACGACGGGGACGACGAGTTCCTGGTCGCCATGCGGGGCCCCGCGCCGGCACAGGGCGTCTGGTATTACAAGCTGGACGCCCGGGGGAACACGCTCGTCGAGCAGCAGGTGAGCACCGAGTCCACGGCACGTATCGCCGTCGCCGACTTCAACGGCGACGGCAGGCTGGACTTCGCGACCACCGCCTACGACACCGTCGGCTACTACGAGATCAAGGACCCGAAGGTACGGCTCTACACCAACGCCTTCGCCTGGCCCGGACCGGTCACACCCCCGCCCGGCGGTGACGGCTGACAGCAGCCCCGCCGCACCCGGACCCGTGCTCCCGCGCTGCGCTGACGCCGCGCGGGAGCACGGCACTGCCCGGTCGACGGCTCCGGCTGCGCGTCCGTGTCCACAAGCTCGTCCGGGCGGAGCTGCGCCTGCCGAAAGAGATCAGCCGATCGGTGCGTACAGCACGCCCAGCTTGTCGATCTCGTCGCCCGAGCGGCCGGTGAAGCCGACGATCTGCCAGCCGGACGGGGCCGTGAACGTCTTCGTGGCCGCCGTCGGCGTACCTGCCGACAGGGTGCGGCCCCTGTCCGTCGAGAAGGCGGCCGAGAAGATCCGGGTGTGGCCGTTCTTCTTGCCCTGCGTCAGCTTGACAGAGGTGAGGTGCTCGCCGGACGCCAGGGTCAGGGACGTGGCCGTGCCGCCCGTACCGCCGTGGGACAGGACCGTGCCGCCGTCGTGCGTGAGCGACACCGCGTCGAGGCGCGCGCCGCCGCGCAGGGTCAGCGTGCGGGGGGAGGGAACGGACGGCAGGTCGTCCGCGTCGTTGAACGCCCTGCCGTGCGGGCCGCCGAAGAAGTCGCTGGCCTTCAGGGACGGGTTGACGGTGTAGGAGAAGTCGACCGCGTGCGGGAAGTGGTCGGACAGGTGCTCGCCGTCGGAGCGCAGGAAGGACGCCCACTCGTTGTGGTAGCGGGTGGCGTCGAGGGTGACCAGCTCGCTGCCGCGGTAGAAGACCTTGTCGACGACTTCGCAGTCGTTCGTCGGGGCGGCCTTGTCGCAGACCAGCGCCTCGCTGCCCTGCGCGGGAGGAGTGCCGCCCTTGACCAGCTCCACCCAGGGGTCGGTGAGGTCGTTCTCGGAGAGAAGCGTGCGGATGTTGTCGCCCGCGCGCGTGTACCGGGTGTTGGTGTCACCCATGACGATCACCGCGTTGCCCGCGGAGTTGGCCTGGATGAAGTCCGACAGCTGCTCGATGTTGGCGCGCCGGGCGGCCAGCGCCGCGTCCGTCACGTCGGCGTTGGTGTGGACGTTGTAGAGGTCCACGAAGACGCCCTCGGCCAGCCGCACCCGCGCGAGCGTGAAGCCCTTGGGGGTCAGGCAGTCCGTACCGGTGCAGTCCGTCCAGTCGACCCGCTGGAAGTCCTCGAAGGCGTGGTCCGAAAGGGTGTTGAGACCGTCGCCGAACCCGGCTCCGCCGCTGGTCGCCGTGCGGTACGGGTGGTTGTCGTTGGCGTACAGCGACGCGTGGTAGTTGAAGTCCTCCTGGACGTTCACGATGTCGTACGCGCCGAGCCGTTGGCCTATCAGCGGGGTGTTGGTCTCGGGGTCGCTGTCGCCGAGGCCGAGTGGCAGGCCCGCGATGTTGTAGGTGAGGACGTTGAAGGTGCCGGTGGGGGCGGCCGCGGCGGGCGTGGCGCCGGAGGTGACGAGTCCGGTCGCGGCCAGGGCGCCGGCCACGAGGGTGCCGATGAGTCTTCTCATGATGGGGGTCGCTCCGGTGGAGGGAGTCGAGCAGGAGATGAACGCTGCTCAGATTCGAGGATCAATCCCTAAGGGGCAAGGGCAGTTGGGGAAACGGTTCGTGCTCGGGCGAGCGGCCGTGTCCATGTCGTCCGGGGATCACCCATAGGTCGTTCAACATTCATCTGTTGCCTCGATTCTCCTCACGCGGCGCATCAGCGTCGTAAGAAGGCAACCGCCGCAGAAGGCAGCAGCGGTCTCCAGGAGGCGCATCATGGGGCACAGTCATGGACACGGGCATCACCACCACGGACACGATCACGACCACGGGCACGAGCAGGCGGCCCTGCCCGCGGCCTTCGACACGTCCGTGCCCGACGAGGCCCTGACCCCCGAACAGCAGTCGCGCCGCTCGCTGCTGCGCCGCGCCGGTCTGCTGGGCGCGGGCCTGGCCGCGTCGAGCGTGCTCACGGCGTCCCCGGCCGCCGCCTCCGCCCCGTCGACCGGCCGCCGCGGCAAGGGTTTCCTGTGGCTGGCCGGCGACCACCACATCCACACCCAGTACAGCAACGACGGCAAGTACCGCGTCGTCGACCAGGTCCGTCAGGGCGCCCGGTACGGCATGGACTGGCTGGTCATCACCGACCACGGCAACGCCACCCACTCCCGGATCGGGGTGGAGAAGGTCAACCCGGACATCCGCGAGGCCCGGGCCGCCCACGAGGACACCCTCGTCTTCCAGGGCCTGGAGTGGAACATCCCGGCCGCCGAGCACGGCACGGTCTTCGTGCACCCCGGCAAGAACGAGGTCTCCGTCCTGAAGCAGTTCGAGACCGACTACGACGGCAGCGTCAAGGGCGCCGGCGCCTCCACGCCCGCCAACGAAGCCCTGGCCGTCGCGGGCCTGACCTTCCTCGCCGACCAGGTGAGGCGGCGCAAGGTCAAGGACGTCCTCATGCTCGCCAACCACCCGGCGCGCAAGGGCATCGACTCGCCGCACGAGATGCGCGCCTGGCGGGATGCCACCGACCCCCGCCACCGGATCGCCGTCGGCATGGAGGGCGCGCCCGGCCACCAGGCCGCGGGCATTGCCGCGCCGCTCGGCATGGGCCGGGCCCGCGGCCTCTACGACAGCAACCCCGGTGCCAACTCCTTCCCCGGCTACCCGCCGGAGAGCTACCGCACGTGGGGCGGCTTCGACTGGATGACCTCCACCGTCGGCGGCCTGTGGGACAGCCTCCTCGCCGAGGGCAAGCCGTGGTGGATCACCGCCAACTCCGACTCTCACCAGAACTACGCCGACACCGCCGTACGCGGCCCGGGCAGCGACTACCTCGCCAACGGCAAGCACGCCGACCCCGTCTACGGCGGCAAGATCGACCTCACCCAGGGCGACTACTGGCCCGGCTACTACAGCCGCACCCACGTCGGCGCCGACGGCTTCAACTACGCCGCCGTGATGGACGGCATCCGCGCCGGCCGCATCTGGGTCGACCACGGCCAGCTGATCAGCGGCCTCGACGTCCGCGTGTCCGGCGGCAGCCGCTGGGCCACGCTGGGCGGCGCGCTGCACGTGCGCAAGGGCACGAAGGTCACGCTGACGGTCGACGTCGCGCTGGCCGGGGGCCCCAACTGGGCCGGTTTCGTCCCGACGCTGGCCCGGGTGGACGTCATCCAGGGCGACGTGACCGGCGAGGCCGCCGACAAGGACACCTTCACCGCGCCGACCGCCAAGGTGGTGAAGTCGTACGAGGTCAACAAGTCGACGGGCACGGTCCGGCTGTCGTACGACCTCGGCCGGGTCGACCGCCCGGTCTACGTCCGCCTGCGCGGCACCGACGGCAAGCGCACCGGCGTCGGCCCGATGGGCGCGGCCGTCGACCCGGCCGGACCGGCCCTCGACGTCGTCGGCGACGCCGACCCGTGGCAGGACCTGTGGTTCTACTCCAACCCGGTGTGGGTCCTGCCGTCGTGACGCCGCACGTCCTCACCATCGACCCGGGCCTGCCGGACCTGCGCACGGCCGACCACCTGCTCCAGACGCTGGCGGCCGAACTGGCCCTCCCCGAGGGCACGTTCGGCTGCACCCACCTCGTCCGGGACGAGCGGCCGCGGGTCGCGCTGTCGTTCGCGGTGGAGTCGAAGGCCGTGCTGCACGCGGCCCGGGAGTGGCTGAAGGCCAAGGGGTACGAGGTGACGGACGGCGCCCCCGACGACGTCGGCCGCGCCGTGCTCTACCCGGGCGCGGCCGAGCTCACCGGCACGCTGTCGGTCGCGGAGCTGCTGTCCCGCTCCGCGATCGACCGCGTGACCGTCCTCGGCACGCCCGATCCACCCGCTTCTGAAACCGCTGTCGTGACACGGGACCACGTACGGCCGCAGTGGCACAACGGTGACCTGGTCCTGGCCGTGATGCCCGCGGCGGGCGGCACGCTCGTGCCGTTCGAGGTACCCGACCCGACCCCCTGCTGCGCCGACCACTGAAACACGGCTGCCGCCCCGGTCACGCCTTGGCTCACGCGGAGCACCTCCGCTTCGGGCGTGTCCGGGGCTGCCGTGTGGAGGAGAAGGCTCAGACCGGGGTCGTGCGGGAAGTGGGTGAGCTGAGCCGGTGCGGGGGCCGGCGCGGCGCAGGCTGCCCTGATCAGGTCCCGAGAGCGTCCAGCTCCTCGCTGATCGCTTGGCGCAGGCCCTCGTGCCGCGGGCCGAGCGCGTACCGCTCGTCGCTCCAGTTCTCCCGCGGATACAGCCACACCGGCAGGTGCACGCGCTCGTCCGGTTCCCACTCGAAGCGGGGCCACACGTGGGCGTGCAGAAACGCGTCGGTGTTGCCGAGGATCTCCAGGTTGACTCGCCGGAACCCCGGATCCAGCCGCGCGCAGGCGCGTTCCACGGCCTCGCCCAGCCGGTCCATGTCCGCCAGGAACGCCAGCCGCTTCCCCTTCGGCAGCTCCGACAGCCGCTGCACCGCCGGATCGTCCACCAGCAGCACCGAGTAACCCGGCAGGAACTGCACATCCCCGATCACCGCGAAGCCGGTGTCGAGTCGCCGCAGTACTGTCGGGTTCTCGTCGCGCAGGGCGCTGCCGATCCGGTCGCTGCGCCAGTCGGGCTCGGTCATGGTCGGGTCGGTCATGGTCGGGAGTGTAGGCGGCCGTCAGCCGTTCACCCCGCTGTAGTGCCGCAACGCCCACCGCCACAACAGGCGCGCCGCCAGGTACGCCAGTAGCCCCAGCAGGGGCGAGGCCGCCGCCAGCCAGTAGGGGACGCCCGTGTCGTGGTCGGTCAGGACCGCGGCCGGGAAGTAGGCGACGAAGGCGAGGGGGAGGCCGTACGTCAGGAGGCCGCCCACCGCCCTCGGCAGGACGTTGAGCGGGTAGCTGCCGAACGTGCCGAGGAGCTCCTCCAGCCAGCGGCCCCAGTAGTCGGCCGCCGGGAACCGGAGCGCCGCCGAGGCCACGACCGTGAACAGGGCCGCCTCCAGGAGCATGCCGCCGAGCACGGCCGCGATCAGGTACGAGATCCTGCCCGCCGTCCAGTCGAGGTCGCTGCGGGACAGTGCGCCCACCATCAGGCCCGCCGCGACCGTCAGGTCGCCGATGGCGTTGGTGGGGAAGTAGGCCAGCTGGACCTGGCGGTGGACCGGCATGGGGCGGAGCAGGTAGACGTCGATCCTGCCTTCCTGGATCTGCCGGCCCGCCCAGTGCATCCGCCCCAAAAGCAGCACGAACAGCCCGTGCGCCAGCATCCGCGTCGCCGGGATGAGCAGCACGTCCGAGCTGTCCCAGCCGCCCATCCCGCTGAACCGGGTCAGCAGCACCGTCGCGAACACGATCACCGACACCTGCCAGACCGCGCCGATCGCGACCATCAGCAGGAACTCGGTGCGGTACTCCAGCTGCGCACGGAAGTTGAGGGCGGTGACGCGCCACACGATGCGCAGGGCCTTCAGCGACATCTCAGCCTCCCTGCGAGATCACGCGCCGCGCGGCCCGCCGCCACACCCACCGGGTGAACAGCGCCAACGCCACCACCCAGGCGGCCTGTACGGCGATCTGGAACGCCGCGTCCGACAACGGAATCCGACCCACGTACAGCGACAGCGGCACGCTCAGCGTCGCCTGGAAGGGCAGGAAGGCGCTCATCGTGATGAACCAGTCGGGAAAGAACCACAGCGGCGCGTACACCCCCGCCAGCAGGTTCTGCGCGAAGAGGAGGATCAGCATCGCGGCGTTGTTGCGGAGCGTGAAGAAGCACAGCTGGTCGAGGACGAGCATGACGTAGTACAGGACCCATTGGCCGAGCAGCATGCTCAGCAGGAACACCCCGGCCACGGCCGCCGACCTGGGGGGCTCCACGGCTCCCACGGCCAGGCAGACCGCGTACCCGCCCAGCGCCCACGCCAGCCCGTACAGCTGCTCACCGAGGGCGCGCAGGGCGTAGTAGCGCTGGGGCGGCAGCGGGCGCAGGTACCAGTAGACGATCGTGCCGAAGTGCATGTGCTGCAGTACGGTGTCCCGGCCCGTGTGCTGGTCCAACTCCCGCAGCCGGGAGGCGAGTACGGCCATGACGGCGTACGTGACCGCCTGGTCGCGGCTCAGTCCCGCAGTGGTGCCGGTCTGCGCGTACAGGCCCCGCCACAACGACCACACCAGCACCACCTGCACGGTCAGCCGCAGCAGGACGGCGGTCATCCGCGGCGGCGCGTGCAGCTCGCCCAGCGGGGTGACGCGGGCGGCGCGCCAGGCGTGCGCCATGGACATCAGGTGTCCCCCGCCGCCTGGACGTACGCGGCCCGCATCACGTCCTCCAGGTCCGCCTCGTCGATGCCGATGTCGGTCACCTCGAACCGCTCGATGACCGCCTTCAGCGCCTGGTGCACGGTCGGCGCCTCCGGCCCGTCGGGCCCGAAGACTGCCCGGGGGCCGTCGTGCCGCAGTAACGCGATGCCCGGCGGCGGTACGACCTCGGCGCGCGGGTCGGCGAGCGTGGCCCGCACCTGCCAGGTGGAGCCGAACTTGCGGCGGATCTCTTCGAGGGTGCCGTCGAGCATCAGCCGACCGTGGTTGATGAGGACGACGCGTTCGGCGAGCCGCTCGACCTCGGTCATGTCGTGCGTGGTCAGCAGGACCGTACGGCCGCGCTCCTCCACCTGGTTGCGGAGGAACTCCCGCACCTGCTCCTTCACCACCACGTCCATGCCGATGGTCGGCTCGTCGAGGAAGACGACCTGGGGATCGTGCAGCAGGGCCGCCGCCAGATCGCAGCGCACCCGCTGGCCGAGAGAAAGATGCCGTACGCGGGTGTCCCAGAAGGACGACAGCTCCAGCAGGTCGTCGAACTCCCGCAGACGGGCGGCGTGTTCGGCCCGCGGCACCTCGTAGATGTCCCGCAGGATCGCGAACGACTCCCGCACCGGCAGGTCCCACCACAGCTGGGTGCGCTGCCCGAACACGGCGCCGATGTTCCGGGCGTTTCGCTCCCGCTCCTCGTACGGCACCACGCCCGCGACCCGGGCCTCGCCGGAGGTGGGCGTGAGGATGCCGGTGAGCATCTTGATGGTGGTCGACTTCCCGGCGCCGTTCGGGCCGAGCAGGGCGAGCAGTTCGCCGGGGGCCACGTCGAAGGTGACGTCGACGACGGCGTGCTTGGCGGCCCGCTCCGGGTTGACGAGGGAGCGCAGCGCCCCGGCCAGGCCGGGACGCCGCACGGTGGTGTGGAAGGTCCGGGTCAGGCCCCGGACCTCGATACTGCCACTCAACTGACCTCCGAGAAGACGAAGGAGAACTCCGCGGGCTCCGCCCGCAGGAAGTACCGCGGCAGCGGGCCCGGGCCGCACGACTGCGAGCCGATGCCGTGCTGGCCGTGGTCGAGGTTGACCCACACCGTGTCGCCCGGCGTGAGGTCGGTGCGGTGCCGGGCGGCGTCCAGCTGTTCGGTCGTCCAGCGTCGGGCGGTGAACCAGAACTCCGGGTCGCCCTCGATGCGCAGGCCGCCGATCTCCACCCAGCGGACGTCGGCACGGGCGCCGTTCTCCTGCGGGCGGACGTACGGTGTCTGCAGCTCGTCGACCGTCGCATGCCAGCGGCCCACCATCGACGCCAGCCTTGTGTCCGGGTACGCCTCGCCGGGGCCCCCGCCGAACCACTGCACGGCGTCCGCCTGGGAGAGCCCGAACCGGATGCCGAGCCTCGGCAGCGGCACCGTCCACTCGCCCTCCGGCGTCACGGACACGGTCAGCCGCAGCCGGGTCCCGTCGGAGGTCCAGCGGTACACCGTGGCGAGGCCCACCTCCCAGGCGGCGGGCGCCACCCGGGCCCGTACCGTCAGCGCGTCGTCGGTCACCTCCACGGCGTCCAGGCGGTGCCGCATGCGGTGCAGGCCGTACTTGCGCCAGAGCAGCCCGTAGCGGGTGTCGGTCTGCCACTCCGCGCCGTCGTCGTTGTCGGTGGGCGCCCGCCACACGTCCAGGCGCGGAGCCGTCACCTCGATGCCGCCGATGGTCTTCAGCGCGCCCGTGCGGGCGTCGAAGGAGGCCGGGCCGAGGTGAATCAGCTTCTCGCTCGCGGTGGGGCGGTCGGTCGCGGCCACCGTGGGCGACGGCCGGGCCGAGACGGGGAACTGGCCCCACGCGACCTCGTGGTCCTTCGGCCCCCACACGGTGTCCGCTGCCAGCAGCGCTCGTACCGTCCACTGGGTTTCGGCGCCTTGTGCGTCCGCCGACGGCTCCGGCAGCTTGACGTCGGCCGACTCACCCGGCGCGAGCGCCGGCACCGACAGGGCGCCCGCCTCGACCGTCTCGCCGTCCACCTGGTACGACCACTCGAAGGCCAGCGCCGACAGGTCTGCGAAGTCGTACTTGTTGGTCACGCGTACGGTGCCGTCCGCGCCGTCGCCGTCGATGCCGACCGGCTCGATGACCTTCTTGTACTCGACCAGACCCGGCGAAGGCGTCCGGTCCGGGAAGATCAGCCCGTCGCAGACGAAGTTGCCGTCGTGCAGCTCCTCGCCGAAGTCGCCGCCGTAGGCGTAGCCCAGCTCGGGGTGCTTGATGCCGTGGTCGATCCACTCCCAGATGAAGCCGCCCTGGAGGCGATCGTACGACTCGAACAGCCGCTGGTAGTCCGCGAGTCCGCCGGGGCCGTTGCCCATGGCGTGCCCGAACTCGCACTGGATGAAGGGCAGTTCCCGGCGCTTGTGGGTGCCGCCGTCGAGTCGCTGCCCGATCTTCTCGACCTCGTCGTGGAACACGTACATCCGGGAGTACACGTCCGTGTCCCGGCAGTTCCAGTCGCCCTCGTAGTGCACGAGTCGCTCGGGGTCCCGGCCGTGGATCCACTCGGCCATCGCGGTCAGCCCGCGTCCGGTGCCCGCCTCGTTGCCGAGGGACCAGATCAGGACCGACGGGTGGTTCTTGTCCCGCTCGACCATACGGGCGGCGCGGTCGAGCAGGGCGGGGGTCCAGCGGTCGTCGTCGGCGGGGTTGTCCCGCCAGGACTGCTCGACGAAGCCGTGGGTCTCCAGGTCGCACTCGTCGATGACCCACAGGCCGTACTCGTCGCACAGGTCGAGGAAGGCCGGGTGCGGCGGGTAGTGCGAGGTGCGGACGGCGTTGAGGTTGTGCCGCTTCATCAGCAGCACGTCCTCGCGCATGGTCTCCAGGTCGAGGGCGCGGCCCTGCTCCGGGTGCCACTCGTGACGGTTGACGCCCTTGAAGAGGATCGCCTTCCCGTTGACCTTGATGAGCCCGTCCTCCAGGACGACGGTCCGGAAACCGATCCGCAGCGGCACCCGCTCGCCCTCGGTCGCGAGCACACCGTCGTACAGCCGGGGCGTCTCCGCCGTCCACGGCTCGACGGCCACCGTCACCGATTCGCCGGTCGCGACATCGATGTCCAGTTCCGGGACGGTCACCCGGCCGTCGACGTCGGAGTCGACGCGCAGGGTGCCCTCGCCGGTGGTGTGGTCGTACGACGCGTGCACGAAGAAGTCGAGCGCGCTGCCCGCCGGGCGGTGCAGCAGCGTCACGTCACGGAAGATGCCCGGCAGCCACCACTGGTCCTGGTCCTCCAGGTACGAACCGGCCGACCACTGGTGGACGCGGACCGCGAGGACGTTGCCGGACGGCTTCAGCAGATGCCCGACCGCGAACTCGTGCGGCAGCCGGGAGCCCTTGAACTCGCCGATGTCCGTGCCGTTCAGCCACACGCGCGCGCAGGACTCGACGCCGTCGAAGCGCAGCACCGCGCCCCCGTCGGCGGGCCAGTCCTCCGGCAGGTCGAAGACGCGCAGGTGGTCGCCGGTCGGGTTCTCCGTCGGGACGCGGGGCGGGTCCACCGGGAAGGGGTAGAGGTGGTTGGTGTAGATGGGCGAGCCGTGGCCCTGCAGGACCCAGTGCCCGGGGACGCCGACCTCCGCCCAGTCCCCGGCGTCGTAGCCGGGCTCGGCGAAGGAGTCGTCCTCGGCGTCGGCGGTCGGTGACAGGCGGAAGCGCCAGCTGCCGTTGAGGGACAGGGACGGGGCGTCGGAGGACGCGTACCAGGCGCGGGGCGGGAGGGTGCCGGTGCCGGGTGCGACGTCCTCGACGTAGCCGATCGACGGTGTGGTGGTGCGGAGGGACATCGGTCTCCTAGGTCAGCCCTTGATGCCGGTCTGCGCGATCCCCTGCACCAGCCAGCGCTGCAGGAAGAGGAACACGAACACCAGGGGCAGGATGGAAAGGGCGGTGGCCATGAAGATCAGGTGGTAGTTGACGGTCTGGTTCGTCATGTACGAGGAGAGCGCGACCTGGACGGTCCAGGCGCTGGGGTCCTGGCCGATGACCAGCGGCCACAGGAACGCGTTCCAGCCGTTGATGAACGTGATCGTCGCGATCGCCGCGAAGAAGTTCAGCGAGTTGGGCACGACGACACGCCAGTACGCACCCCAGTAGCCGAGCCCGTCCACGCGTGCCGCCTCCTCCAGCTCCTTCGGGAACCCCAGGAAGTACTGCCGGAAGAGGAAACAGGTGAAACCACTGAACAGCCCCGGAATGATGAGACCCCGGTAGCTGTCCACCCAACCGAGTGACGAGACCAGCACGAAACTCGGCACGAAGGTGACGGCGGTGGGGACCATCAGGGTGAACAGGACGGCGTAGAAAACCTTGTTCGCATGCTTGTACGGGATGCGGGCCAGGCCGTAGCCCGCCAGCGAGCACACCAGGAGGATGCCGACGGTGTGCAGGACCCCGACGACCGCCGAGTTCCACAGCGCCCGGCCGAAGTCGACGGTGGGGTCGTCGAACGGCTCGGTGACGTTGCCCCACTGGATGTCCGTGGGGAAGAGCTTCCAGTCCTCTCCGGTGATCTCCGGGTCGGTGGACAGGGCGTTGCGGAGCAGGACGTAGAACGGGATCAGGAAGAGGAGGGCGGCGACGCCGGTGGCGATGTACAGGCCGGTGGAGCTCATGACGCCACCGCGGCGCGCGCCGCGTACGGTGCTGCTCGCCTTGACCGCGTTGGAGGTCACTTGGACTCGTCACCCCTTCCGAAACCCATGATCTTGCCCTGGAACAGGGTCACCACGCAGATCAGCAGGGTCAGGATCACCGCGCCCGCACTGCCCGCGCCGTAGTTCTGGTTGTCGCCGAGAGCGGTGTAGTACAGCTCGACCAGCGGCGGCCGACCCCACGTGGTCTTCTGCAGGAGGTTGAAGAACTCGTCGAAGGCTTGATACGCCGCGATGAGCAGCAGCAGGATCACGGCCGTCGACGTGGCCCGCAGCTGCGGCAGCGTGATGTACCGGAAGGTCTGCCAGCCCGGCTTGGCACCGTCGATGGCGGCGGCCTCGTACAGCTCGTCCGGGATGTTCTGCAGCGCGGCCAGGAAGAGGATCATGTAGAAGCCGGACTGCAGCCACAGCCGTGCCGTGACGATGACCAGCCAGTACCACGGCGGGTCGGGGTTGGCGAGCCAGGCGATGTTCTCCACGCCGAACCAGCCGAGGACGGTGTTCGCCAGGCCGAAGCGCACCCCGTTGAAGATGGACATCTTCCAGATCAGGGAGGCGGCGACGTAGCTGCACGCGGTCGGCAGGAAGAACACCGACCGGAAGAACGCCCGCATGAAGCGCAACCGGTTCACCATCAGGGCCAGGCCCAGCGAGAGCGCCCAGGTGGTGGGCACAATGATCGCGGCGAAGACGGTGAAGGTGACGAGGGAGCCGGTGAAGTTGCCGTTCCCCAGCATCTGCCGGTAGTTGTCGAAACCGATGAACTCGTTCGGCGTGACGGTGAAGCGCGCGTCGAAGAAGCTGAGCCAGATGCTCCAGCCGATGGGGACGTAGACGAAGATCAGCAGGCCGATGAGGAACGGCCCGGTGAAGAGCCAGAAGTTGAAGGTGCTGTTGCCCCGCAGCCCCCGCCGCGGCCCTGCCCCGGAGGACTTGGCCGGGGCGGGGCGCGCGAGGTCGCGCGTGGTGGTCGTCGACATGTCGCGGTCCGTCCGGCGGCCTATCCGAAGAGATTCTTCAGCTCGGTGTTGACGGCCTTGTCGCACTTGTCGAGCGCGGCCTCCGGGTCACCGTCCTTGCGCACACAGTCGGCGAACACGTCCTCCGTCGCCTTGATCATGGCCTGGGTCCAGCCGATGTTGTCGAAGTGCCCGTAGTCGGTGAAGAGCTTGACACCCTCCGCCGGCAGCCCCGACTTCAGCTTGTCGGCGCTCTCGGCGATCGACGTGCGTGGCGGGATGTGGAAGCCGTAGGACAGGGCCCAGTCCTCCTGGTACTCCTTCTGGTCGATCCACAGCCACTTCACGTACTCCTTGGCCTCGTCGGCCTTGTCGCTCTGGGCGTTGACGAACATCGACCAGCCGCCGTTGTAGACCGAGGGCTTCCCGGCGTCGTTGACCTTGGGGAACGGGAAGATCCCGAGGTCGTCGCCGAGCGTCTGCTGCATCGCCGGCATCGCCCACATGCCGCAGAACTGGATCGCGGTGAGGCCCTGGTTGAGGGCGGACGGGTCCCAGTAGTCGGCCGGGGCGTCGAGGAGCAGGTCGCCGCTGGTGAACAGCTTGCGCATCTTCTTCAGGCCCTCGACGACCCCGTCCGTGTGGTAGGCGATCCGGTTGTTCTCGTCGAGGGTGTCGGCGCCGGCCGCCCAGATCATCGGGCGGATCACCGCCTGCAGCGTGTTGCCGAGGTACACGCCCTTGACCTTGTCCGTGGTGAGCTTGGCGGCGATCTCGATCAGTTCGTCGAGGGTCTGCGGCACCTCGACGCCGGCCTTCTCGAAGAGCGAGGGGCGGTAGAAGAAGAACTGCGGGTCGTCGATCATGCGGACGCCGTATATCTTGCCGTCCACCGTGTGCGACTGGATGTCGGCCTGGTTGAAGTCGTCCTTGACCGGTTCCACGATGTCGGTCAGATCCAGTACCTGACCGCTCTTGACGAGCTGGATCTGCGGGTGGAACTCGAACAGGTCGGGCGCGTTGTCGGTGAGCAGGCTGGCGAAGAGCTTGCTCTCGAAGTTCGACCCGGTGATCCACTGGGTGGTCACCTCGGCCTTGTCGTAGGCGGCGGCGTACCTCTTGATGGCCTGTTCGGTCCCGGCCTCGCCGTACGCGTGGAAGTACTGCACGAGGCCGTCGCCCGAAGCGCCGCCGCCCCGCCCGTTGTTGCTCCCGCAGGCAGCCAGCCCGCCGGCGGCGGCCAGGCCCATGGCGGCCCGCAGAACGGATCGGCGGTCCCAGTTGCTGTTGCTGAATGCCGACATGGTGACGTCCTTGTCTCTTGTACGGCTTGCGGCTCGGATGCTCAAACAGCTTTGCGGTGCCGGACGTTAACCTTCGGCTAAGGCTTCGGCAAGGGGTCGAACGAAGCCTGTTCGAAACGTTGCGTCACGTTCGAGATGCCGAACGTGACGAAGCGGCGGGCCACCGAAGCGGCGGCCCGCCGAACCGTCCGAAGGGTGAACTACCGCCGGAACCAGGCCTGGTTGGCCCCGCCGGTGCAGCTGTAGAGGATCACCTTGCTGCCGTCGGCGGTCGCCTGACCGCTGACGTCCAGGCACTTCCCGGACGCCTCGCTCACGATCTGCCCGTTGCTGTTGAGCAGCCAGCGCTGGGTGACGTCACCGGTGAACTCGGCTGTGGCCGTCAGGCCCGAACTCCCCGCCGTGAGATAGCCGTCGGCGCCCTTCAGCGCGCCCCTGGCGTCGTACGACCACGACTGCTCGGCGCCGTCCGTGCAGGTGGCGATCGCGGCCCCGGACGCGTCCGCCGTCAGGCACTTGCCCGACTGCTTGCCCTGCCAGGCACCGGTGACGGCCGAACTGCCGTGGCCCTTCTGGCCGAAGACGTACGTCGTGATGGAGCGGGCCGGGAGCGTCGCGGAGACCGTTCCCTTGCGGACCGACGGCTTGGCCACCTTCGCCCAGTCCTCGGTCGCCGACGTACGGACCGCCTTGGTGGCCCGGATTGGCTTGTCGCTGTTGAAGCGCAGGTTCAGCGCCGTGTCGGTGGCGTTGTGGTTGTTGACCACGACCACCCACTTGCCCTTCTGGTCGTAGGCGCTGACCTCGACGCCGTCCGGCGTGCCGGTCACGTTGTGCATGACCGCGCCCGGCTTGACGAACTTGCTGTACTGGCCGAGCGCGTAGTAGCGCTTGGTGAAGTACAGGGTCTGGTTGCCGTTCGTGGCGTAGTTCGGGTCGTAGTAGATCAGGCCGTCGTTCCAGCCCGAGTCGTTCTTCGCGTACGGGTCGGTGCCGATCATCTCCGACAGGGCGACCCACCAGTGGAACGCGGAGTCGTGCGCGGTCGCGAAGTCCTTGTGGACGATCCTCGACAGGTTCAGGCCGCCGTCGATGGTCGGGTCGTACTCCTGCGCCCAGCCCGTACCGCCCTTGCCGAAGCAGCAGATCTCCGTCGACCAGGCCGTCTTGCCGACCGACTTCGCCGTCTCGTAGACCTTCGCGCGGTTGGCGTCGGACGGGTTGTCGTAGGTGTGGTGGGCCAGCTTGTCGACGTACTGGGCCGTGCCCGGCTCCGAGATCCAGCGGGGGACCTCGTCGTTGAACTTCACCGTGCTGGTCGACTCGTCGGCGATGATGCCGGTCCGCTGCTTGCGGGCCTGCTGCTCCTCGCCCAGCGCCCGCACGATGTCGTCGCGCTGCGGCACGTCGACGAGCATGCCCTCCTGGCCGCAGGAGTCGAAGCTGTTCGTCGGCTCGTTGAAGGGGCTGATGTAGTCGAGCCTGACGCCCCGCTCGGCGAAGTGGTCGGTGACGTCCGCGATGTACTTCGCGAAGTCCTTCTCGTGCTCCGTCTTCAGGTGGCCGCCGCAGCTCTTGCCGTTGGTCTTCCACCGGGCGGGCGCGCTGTTGACGAAGCCGATCAGGTCCTCGACGCCGTACTTGGCGGCGTAGTACAGGAACGTCCGGCCCGCCTTGTCCTTGCTCCAGTCGTAGGTGCCGTCGTCGTTCAGGAAGTCCTCCGGCGCGCGGGGAGCGTAGGTCACGCCGGTGCCGCCACCGCCGATGTTGTAGCGGTAGGCGCTGAGGTCGAGGCCGTCCGAGGAGAACAGCAGCTTGGCGACCCGGGCCTGGACCCTGGGGTCGAAGTTCTTCAGGTCGTTGACCCACCAGGCGCCGGACGCGCCGATGTTGTCGATGCGCTGGGCGGCGTGCGGGGAGACCTCGGCGGGTGGGGAGTCGGCGGCGGTCGCGGGGGGTGCGGATATCAGGGCTCCGGCGACAGCCAGTGCGGCCGCGGCTGTCGTGAGGATCGATCTGTTGGTGCGCAACGTGCATCCCTTCCGTCGTCATGAAGGTGGTGCGGTACGGCTCCTTGCGGGGGTGGTGACGCGTCGTGCTGCTTTCCTTGGGGCGCCCACGGACTGCAGGGCCTCTTCGAGCGCGAACGTCGCCGCGCCGAGGGAGACCGGGTCCGTGGGAATCGGGGAGAGGACGATCTCGGTGGCGGCCAGGGGCCGCCGCAGCGCGTGCCGGGAAACGGCTTCGCGCACTTCGGTGAGAAGGGGGTCGCCGAGCGTGGCGGCGACCCAGCTGCTGAGGACGACCACTTCGGGATTGAGGAGATTGACCAGGTCGGCGATCCCGGCGGCGAGGTAACGGGCGGTGTCCCTGACGACCTTGAGGGCCACCGGGTCGTGCGCGGTGACCGCGCGGGCGAGGGCGTCGATGGTGGCCGTCTGGTCCTCGGGGTGGAGCAGCGGACTGCCGGGGCTCAGCTCCCGCAGGTGCTGCATGATTCCGGGAGCGCCCACGTAGGTTTCCACGCAGCCGTGGTTGCCGCAGTGGCACAGCCGCCCGTCCAGGACGAGGGTGGTGTGACCCCACTCGCCGGCGCTGTTGCTGACACCGCGATGCAGACCGCCGCCCAGGACCAGCCCGGCACCCACCCCGGTCCCCAGGTTGACCACCACCGCGTCGCCACGCCCCCGCGCCGCGCCGAACCACAGCTCGGCCACCGCGCAGGCGCGCAACGGATTGTCCAGGTGGAGGGGGTAGGCGATGTGCTCGGAGAGCAGGTCGAGCAGGGGTACGTCGTGCCAGTCCCAGTTGGGCGCGTACTCGGAGAGGCCCGTGTCCCGGTCCACCTGCCCCGGCACGCTCACCCCGACGCCGAGCACGCGCGCGCCCTCGACCCCGGCCTGCGCGACCACCGAGCCGACCGCGGCGGCGACATGGCCGACCACCTGCTCCGGGCGGCTCTCACCGGGGCGCATGTCCTCGTCGGCGCGGGCGAGCACGTTCAGCGCGAGGTCGAACAGCTCGACATGGACGTACGTCTCCGCGATGTCGACGCCGATCAGCGCGCCGCCGGACGCGTTGACGGCCACGAGCCCGCGCGGGCGGCCGCCCGCCGAGTCCTCGAAACCGACCTCGGTGATCATGCCGAGGTCGAGCAGCTCGCCGACCAGCGTGGCGACGGTGGCGAGGCTCAGACCGGTCGCGGCCGCCAGCTCCTGCCGGGACGTGGGAGACTCGGCGATGATCTGGCGCAGCACCTCGTAGCGGTTCGCGGTGCGGATGTCACGTGATGTGCCGCGCTTCATCGAGTTGCCCCCATCCCTTCAGCCGGCCGGGACGACCTCGGCACCGGCGCGGCGCAAGGCTATGGGCTGCGGTTCCTTTCGACAAGGGGTTAGGAAAGGGGCTGTAGAAAGTCTGGGCGGTGGCCGTCCGGGCCGGTCGCCCCGGGCGGCGCAGGCTCAGTCCTCCAAGACGCCCCGCACGAACGCGTTGCTGAACTTCCCCGCCGGATCCAGCTCCTCCGCCAGCCGCCGGAAGTCCGCCAGCCTGGGGAACCGCTTCCGCAGCACCGCCCCCGGCATCGCGAACACCTTTCCCCAGTGCGGCCGCGCGTCGAACGCGTCCAGCGCCTCCTCCACCCGTCGCACCACCGGCAGCACCGCCGCCATGTCCTCGACCCAGGTGAAGTGCACCGCCATGCTGTCCCGCCCGTACGCGGGGCTCAGCCACTGCGCGTCGGCGGCCACCGTGCGCACCTCGCAGGTCTGCACGACCGGCGCCATGACCGTACGGATGGTGTCGAGGGCGTGCAGAACGTCGACGGCGTACGACCGCGGCATCAGGTACTCCGACTGCAACTCCGCACCGCTGCTCGGCGTGAACTCCGCGCGGAAGTGCGGCAGTCGCTCGTGCCATGGCCCGGGGACGCCGAACTGCTCGGTGCAGTTGGCCGCGGGCATCCCCGGCACCGGGTGCAGTGCCTGCGTCGCGGGCGCGGCCCAGGGGAAGCCGGGCATCGGCTGGTCGGTACGGCGCTTGACCCACACCTGCCGGAAACCGGTCTCGCGCCAGTCGGTGAACAGGCTGACGCTGTAGGCCGCCGCCATGACCGTCTCGAAGTCGAGCCCGCTCAGGGGCAGTTCCGTGAACAGGTGCTGCTCGACCTCGAACGCCGGCTCCAGATCGAGGGTGAGAGCGGTGACGACGCCGAGCGCGCCCAGCGAGGTGACCGTGCCGCCGAAGCGCTCCTCGCCGCGGGCGAGGGTGACGGTCGTGCCGTCGCCGGTGACCAGCTCGACCTCGCGCACCGCGGCGGCGAGGGGCGCGTTGCCGACCCCCGAGCCGTGGGTGCCGGTCGCCACCGATCCGGCGACCGAAATGTGCGGCAGGGACGCCATGTTGGCCAGGGCGAGGCCGTGTGCGTGGACCCGGCGGGCGAGTTCGGCATAGCGGACGCCGCCGGAGACCCGTACCGTACGGGCCGTCGTGTCGACGTCGATCTCGGGCGGCAGGGCGTCCAGGGAGAGCAGCAGGCCCTCGGGCCCTGGTTCGGCGATCTCGTTGAACGAGTGCCCACTGCCCAGCACCCGCACCCGCGCGCTGCCCGCGACGAGCGAGCACAGCGCGCCGAGGGTGGAGGGGCGGTGCAGTTCCTTGGCGGCGTACGTGATGTTCCCCGCCCAGTTGGTCACGGTACCGGTCATGCGGTCGCCCCTCCCCGCCGAAAGTTGTCCATGTCGGGTCCAGCAAAGCACCCGCGGTCGACAAGGGCCCGGGACCTGCAAGAACGAGGCGTTATGTCTGTTTCACCCCGTTTCTGGCATGCCTGCCGGACCCGGCTGCACGGCTGCGGCGGCAGTGGGCATACCGTGAGGAGTGGAACATCGCAGCACGCCGTCGCAGGGAGGAACACGAAGATGGGCAGCCGCACCGCGCTCGTCGAGGATCTGATGGAGCGCTTCCCGCAGGTGCCGCGGGAGGCCGTCTTCAAAGAGGACCTGCTCCGGGGCGGTGTCGCCTTCGACCCGTCCGCGCTGAGCGACAACGAGGGTGGTGAGGTCAAGCCGAAGTCGTACTTCATCTTCTCCTTCGACCACGGCACCCTGCCCGAGCTGGGCGAGGCGGCGCTGCGCCGGCCGCCGGAGGAGATCATCCTCACCGGAGGGCCGTACGACCTGCGCCGGACCGTCGTGTCGGTGCGGGTCAACCCGGCCTCGCCGTACCGCGTCGCCGCGGACGAGGAGGGGCAGCTCGGGCTGTACCTCGACGGCAGGCGGATCGCCGACGTGGGGGTGCCGCCGATGCCGGAGTACTACCGGCACACGCTGTCCAACGGGAAGTCGGTGATGGAGGTGGCCCCGACGATTCAGTGGGGGTACCTGATCTACCTGACCGTTTTCCGGGTGTGCCAGTACTTCGGCGCCAAGGAGGAGTGCCAGTACTGCGACATCAATCACAACTGGCGCCAGCACAAGGCGGCCGGGCGGCCGTACACCGGGGTGAAGGACGTCGAGGAGGTCCTGGAGGCCCTGGACATCATCAACCGGTACGACACCGCCAAGGCGTCCACCGCCTACACGCTCACCGGCGGGGCCATCACCAAGACCGTCGCCGGGCGCGACGAAGCCGACTTCTACGGCCACTACGCCAAGGCCATCGAGGAGCGGTTCCCGGGCCGCTGGATCGGCAAGGTGGTGGCCCAGGCGCTGCCGCGCGACGACGTCCAGCGGTTCAAGGACTACGGCGTGCAGATCTACCACCCGAACTACGAGGTGTGGGACCGGCGGCTGTTCGAGCTGTACTGCCCGGGCAAGGAGCGGTACGTCGGCCGGGACGAGTGGCACAAGCGCATCCTCGACTCGGCGGAGGTCTTCGGCGCGCGCAACGTCATCCCCAACTTCGTGGCGGGCGTGGAAATGGCCGAGCCGTTCGGTTTCACCACGGTCGACGAGGCCATCGCCTCGACCACCGAGGGCCTGCGCTTCTTCATGTCGCACGGCATCACGCCCCGCTTCACCACGTGGTGCCCGGAGCCGACCACCCCGCTCGGCAAGGCCAACCCGCAGGGTGCGCCGCTGGAGTACCACATCCGCCTGCTTCAGGCCTACCGCGCCACCATGGACGACTTCGGCCTCACCTCCCCGCCCGGCTACGGCCCCCCCGGCCCCGGCCACGCGGTCTTCTCCGTCAGCTCCTTCATGGACAGCCTGCCCGCACGGGAGGAGGCGCAGGAGCCGCAGGGTTCGTACGAACGGGCGTGATCCACCGTGCTCGCGGCGCACTAGGGGCAGGGGCTGCCCTTCGCCCGGCGCCGCGCCCACGACGCGGAGACCGGACGTGGCGGCCGAGACGTTCCTGGTCGCCTGGCGCCGGTTCGACAAGGTGCGTGGCTGTACGCCGTGGCCCGCCACATCCTCGGGTGCACGTTCGGTGGGCCCTCGCCTCGTCGGCTGCGACGGCCTGGACTCGGCCGCGGCGGCGCGGGTCGCGGGCTACTCGACGCGCACCCTCGCACTCGACGGTGACGCCGTACGCGGAGCGCCACGCGCTGCGGGCGTAGACGTGGGCGTGGCCGCCTTGTCCGGTGCTCCGGCTGGGGGTGGTGGTGTCGTATGTGGAGCGCCGCGTGCCGCGGGTGTGGACCTGGGGGTGGCCGCCTTGTCCGGTGCTCCGGCTGGGGGTGGTGGTGTCGTATGTGGAGCGCCGCGTGCCGCGGGTGTGGACCTGGGGGTGGCCGCCGCGACCGGCGTCCCGGCTGGGGGTGGTGGTGTCGTATGTGGAGCGCCGCGTGCCGCGGGTGTGGACCTGGGGGTGGCCGCCGCGACCGGCGTCCCGGCTGGGGGTGGTGGCGTCGTACGTGAGCGCCACGCGCCGCCGACCTGCACCTCGGCGCGGGCCGTCCCGACCGGCTCCCCGGCTCGTGGCTGGTGACGCCGTACGAGGAGCGCCGCCAGGTGCAGCCACCGCCGCCGACGTACACCTCGCTGCCGACCGCCCCGCCGCGCTCGCCCCGCCCGCCGTCGGCCCCACCCGACACGCCCCCGGTCGCCTGGTTCGGGCCGTCCGGGTTCGCCTCGCTGTGCTCGCCAGTCGGGCGCCGACCCGTTTCCGGTCGCCTCGTTCGCGCCGTCCCGGCCGCCGTCGGCCACCAACCCGCCCCCCAACTGCCGCTGACCGCCCCGGACCGTCGCCCCGCCCCCCGATGACCCCGCAGATTGAATACTCGGCTTGTCAGTTGTGTCGGAACCGTGAAAGGCTCTTGCCCTGCCCCGAGGTTCCCCACAACTCCCCTTGTCCCTACGGTGAGTTGACCTCGCCCGATGCAGGAGACTCATGCCCGACCTGCCGACCCCCCAGGACGCCACCGAGGCGGCGCTGTTCTCCGAGTGCTGGGACACGGTGCTGTCGTACGCCGACCTGTGCACGGCCGGATCCGCGGCCGCGACCCAGCTCGCCCGGGAGGCGTTCGCACACGGTATACGCGAGGCCCGCAGCGCCGAGTCCGAACCGCTCCGGAACCCCGGCCGCCGCCCGCCCCGACTGCCCCGGATACCCCTCCTCCTGACCGCCGTACGCACCAGAGCGGCCGACTGGGAGACGCAGGGCCACGGCCACCGGCTCGACCCCGAACTGCGCCTGTGGCTCAACTCCGACAACGCCGCCCGCTACACCGGCCCCCCACTGCGCCGCCCCCTCGCCCTGCGCGCCCTGCGCGACATGCAGGGACCCGACGCCGAACTGCTGTGGCTCGCCGAGGTGGAGGCCCTGCCGCTCCCCGTGGTCGCCCGCCGTCTCGGCCTCGACCCGGCCGGTGTCGCCGACGAACTCACCGAAGTGCGCGGCCTGTTCCGGGACCGCTGCCTGCGCAACCATCTCGACACGCCGATGGACCCGCAGTGCCGCAGTTACGCCCGCCTGCTCGACGCCGTCACCCGCTCACCGGTCGCCGACACCCCCGACGACCTCTCCCGGCATCTCGCCCGCTGTGTGCAGTGCGCGGAGGCCGCGGCCTGCCTGCGGCTGCACGGCGGCGGCCTGCCCGGCGCCCTCGCCGGCGGCGTCATCGGCTGGGGCGGCCTCGCCTACCTGGAGCGCCGCCGCCGCGCCGCCGAGGTACGGCTCGGCGCCGGCCGCCCCGACGACCCGGACGACGAGGCGGCCGGGACCGGCGCCGACAAGGCGCGTGTGCTGCGCAACGGCCTCCTTGTCGCCGCCGTCCTCGTCTCCCTGCTGGCCTTGGCCGTCACCCTGTTGCCCCAGGGCAGCACCGGCGACGACGTCGCGGCACCCGCCGACACCACCGACCGCCAGCCGGTGGCCGACCCCCGCCCCTCCCCGCCGGTCGCCACCCGCTCCCCCTCCGAGCCGGCGTCCCCCTCCCGGATCTCCCCGAACTCCCCGAAGCCGTCGGACAAGGAGGCGCCCTCCGCCTCGCCGTCCGACCACGAGGGCACCGACCCGGAACCCCAGGGCTCGTCCACCAGCTCGGCGGAGACCAGGCCGACGCCCGGAGCGAGTGAGCAGCCGACCTGCCACGTCACGTACGACCTCGTCGGCCAGTGGCCCGACGGCTTCCAGGCCGCCGTCACCGTCACCACCGAGCACGCCCTCGACAACTGGCGCGTCGCCTGGACCTTCCGGGACGGCCAGCGGGTCGGCCAGATGTGGGACGCGAGCTTCACCCAGAACGGCTCCCGCGTCACCGCCTCCGCCGCCGACTACAACAGGACCGTCCCCGCCGACGGCAGCCTCGCCTTCGGCTTCCTCGCCTCCTGGCGCGGCAAGAACTCACCGGCGTACGACTTCACACTGAACGGGCGGGACTGCGCCCAGGTCTGAGTGCGACGGCGCGAGATCCGACCGGCTCCCGCTACCCGGAGAGGCCGGCCTCGGAGCAGGCGTGCCGGAGCTTGGGGGTGCAGATCTGGTCGATGGTGTACACGCCGTCCTTTATCAGGGTCTGTTCGATGTTGTCGCGGGTCACCGCCCTCGGAGTGAGCAGGATCGACGGGATGTCCTGGGTGGTGGGGCTGTCGGTCGTCGTCGTGGCGATGTCGTCGAGTTTCTCGCCGCGCCCGAGGGCGACGGCCATGGTGGCGGCCGCGTCGGCTTCCGCCTTGAAGGGCTTGTACACCGTCATGTACTGCTCGCCCGTGATGATGCGCCGCACGGCATTGAGGTCGGCATCCTGGCCCGTGACCGGAGGCAGGTCCCGGACACCGGCACTCTTGAGAGCGGCGATGACACCGGCGGCGATCGCGTCGTTGGCCGCCAGGACGCCGTCGATCCGGTCCGGGCCCAGGGCCGAGATGGCAGCGGACATATTGGCGTGGGCGTTGTCCGTGCTCCAATCCTGGGTGGCGTACGACCTGGCGATCTTCACCTTGCCGGCGAGGACGGACATCGCGCCGCTCCGGTACCACGCTGCGTTGGGGCTGGTCGGGTCGCCGTTCATCATGACGACGCTCCCGCGGCTCGCCTTCTCGCCCATGGCCTTCATGAGCCCCTCGGCCTGGAGCCTGCCGACCTGCGTACCGTCGAAACTGACAAAGCCCGAGATCGGGCCTTCGGCGAGCCGGTCATAGGCGACGACGGGGACGCCCGCCCTGTGTGCCTCCTGGATGGCGGAGCGGAGGGCCCTGGTGTCCGCGGCGTCGAGAATCAGGACGCCGACACCCTTGGTGATCATGGAGATCACCTGTTGCTGCTGCCTCCTCGCGTCGCCCTCGGCATTGGCGTACTCCATGGTGCAGCGGCCACACAGCTCCTTCAGCCGCTTCTCGATCAGCGGCTTGTCCGAATGCTCCCAGCGGGGGACCGTTCGGCTCGGGAGCAGCAGGCCCACGGTGAAGCTGTCCGTGTCCGCATCGCCGTCTTCTCCGCAGGCGGCCAGGGACACCGTCATGAGTCCGGCGACGAGCGCGGCGACGACGTGCCGCATACGAGGCCTCATGGCAGACCCCCTCGTTCCGTTCCGGGCGCCGAGGCCGCGGGATCCGTCCCGCCCCGCCGCACAAGGATCTCGCACCACACCTGCTTGCCGCCGGCCACCGGCACCGAGCCGACGGACTCCGACACCGCTTCCACCAGGAGCAGGCCTCGGCCACCGGTCGACTCCCAGTCCACGATCACCGGTTTGGCGGGCGCACGCGGTGATGAGTCGCTCACGGAGACCCGTACCCGGTTCCCGCCGAGCATCAGGTCGAGGCGGACCGGACCCTGGGTGTGCACCAGGGCGTTGGTGACCAGTTCGGACACCACCAGCAGCACCGCGTCGGCTGCTTCTTCGACCTTCCAGCGACGCAGGGTGCGCGCGGTGAACCGGCGGGCGTGCATCACGGCGTCGGGCAGCCGCCACACCACCCAGCCCGCCCGGATCGGCCGGATCTTCATGCCGTCGTAGCGCAGCAGCAACAGCGCCACGTCGTCCTCACGACGGCCGACGTCGCCGAGCAGCGCGTCGGCCATCCGCCCCGGGTCCGCCGGATCGGCCGCAGCGAGCGCGGTGCGCGTTCGGCGCATGCCCTCGTCCAGGGGCAGGTCCGAGGACTCGACCAGCCCGTCGGTGATCAGGGCGAGCACCGTGCCGGGGGCCAGCGCGAGAGCGGTCAGGGGGAACTCCGCGTCCGCGAGGATGCCCAGCGGGGGCCCGCCCTCGGCAAGCACCTCCTCGGTGGTTCCGTCCGGATGGCGCACCAGCGGTGAGAGGTGCCCGGCCCGGACGAACAGGGTGTTGCCCTCCTCCATGTCCAGCTCGGCGTAGCAGCAGGTGGCGAACAGATCGGTCTCCATGCCGACGAGCAGGCGGTTGGCGTGCGAGACCACCACGTCGGGCGGATGACCTTCCACGGCGTACGCCCTGACCGCGGTGCGCATCTGACCCATGATCGTCGCGGCTCCGGCACTGTGTCCCTGCACGTCACCGATGACCAGCGCCACCCTCCTCTCGGAGAGGGCGATGACGTCGTACCAGTCGCCGCCGACCTGCAGTCCCCGCCTGGCGGGCAGATAGCGGGCGACTGCCGTCCCGCCGGGCAGTTCGGGCAGACGCCGGGGCAGCAGACTGCGCTGCAACATCGTTGCGAGCTCCTGCTCGGCGTCGTGTGCGTGCGCGCGCTTGAGTGCCTGCCCGACCAGCGCCGCGGTCGCCGTCAGCAGGAACCGCTCCTCGGGGACGAACTGGTGCGGCTGATCCCAGCCGACCACGCACACGCCGGCGACCCCGCCCTTGGCGGGGAGCGGCAGGACGGCCAGCCCTCCGGTGCCGATGCCCGCGAGTCCGGGTTCGAGGGCTGTGCCGGCGGGCCACAGATCCGTACGCCCGTCCCGCAGCGCCATGCGAAGCGTGGGCAGGGCGCTGACCGGTGCGTCGGGCCACTCCGAACGCCACTGGGAACGCCAGATCTCCGGCCAGGCGTCGGGCCGCGGCGGGTCGAGCATGGTGACCATGAACCGGTCGTCCCGCAGCTCGGCCAGCGCCACCCGGTCGGCGCCCAGCGGTTCACGCAGTGCTGTGACCGCCACTCGACCGACGTCATGGACCGTGGCGGCCTCGTCGAGTGCGGCAGTCAGCCACTGGATCCTGGACACGTCGTCGGGGCTGCGGCGCAGGACCGAGGTCGCAGCCACCACGCCCAGCACCTGCAGCACCTGCTCCGGCCCGCCGTCGGCGTGCGTCACCACCCGGCAACTCAGGCTCAGCCAGCGCACTCCACCAGTGGGGCGGCGGACGCGGAACTCCAGCTCCCGCCGGCCGAACGCCTGGGCGGACGGCTCCAGGACGGACATCAGTGCGTGCATGTCCTCCGGCAGGGCGTGCGAGAGCAGGGTGTCGGCCTTGCCGTCGAAGTCGTCCGGTGTGATGCCGACCAGCTCCAGGAGGGTCTCGTCCGCCTCGATCAGGCCGGTGTCCGGCACCAGGACGAACGAGCCGACACGCAGACTGCGCAGGGCGGAACTCAGCAAGGACGACGGTGCGGGCGGTCCGGTCCCGGCCTGGAGCAGCCCGGCGACCGCGTCGGCGTACCGCTCCAGGAAGCGTCGCTGCTCGGCCTCGAAGCCGTCCGGGGAAGCGCCGACGACGACGAGGCAGCCCAGCCGCCTGCCCGGTGTGCCGAGGGGCAGCGCGCCGAGCGGCGCCTGTGCCTGCGGTGGCATCGGCCCACCCTCGTGGTAGGAGGCGAGCGCCGCCGGATTCAGCCACAGGGGCCCCTCGGCGCGGTAGGCGTGGGCCGCGGGGGAGCCACCGAACAGGGGCAGACGCTCGGGCAGCTCGTACTGATCAGTTGCGCCTCCGGCCGTTTCCACCAGGCGAAGCTCCTGCTGCCCGGACTCGGACACATAGACGGCTGCCAGCGCCGCTCCGGCGAACGTCAGGGCCCGATCCCTCGTGCCGGTCTCGCACAGCGGAGGCGGTGAACGGTCATCAGACATGTCCGCAACCCACCTCCCGTCCGTGCGGGGCACCCCGCTACCAGATTGTCATATGCGAACCAACCGGACAGAATCGTCGATTTATGGAGCAGACCTCACTGAGTTCGCAGATCGCTGCAGCCGGTGTCACACTGACGACGTGGTCGTCCTGCCACTTCCGCGACCTTCCGGGCAGACCGTTGGCGTCGGCATCGCGGCCGTCCGCCGACGGGTGGACCTCTGCCGGGAGGTCTTCCGCATGAAGACCCGCATACGGGACGCGGCCCTCGCGATGACCGCGGTCTCGACGGCCGTCACCCTCGTGGCCTGCGGGCAGGACGCCGGGAACGGCTCCGACGGGGGGAACACGCGCACGATCGGTGTGATGTTGCCGGACACCACCACGGCTCGCTGGGAGACACAGGACAGGCCCCTGATCGAGAGGAAGATCAAGGAGCTGTGCGCCGACTGCACGGTCAGGCACGCCAACGCCAGGGGCGATGTGGCCACCCAACAGCAACAGATGGACTCGCTGATCACCCAGGGGGTCGATGCCATCCTGCTCGTGGCCGTGGACGCCCGATCGCTCCAGCCCGAGGTGAGGATGGCGGACGAAGCAGGTATCCCCGTCATTGCCTACGACCGGCTCGCCGAGGGCCCGATCTCGGGATATGCCTCCTTCGACGCCGAGGAGGTCGGCCGGCTCCAGGGCAGGGCACTGCTGACGGCCATGGGCGACAGGGGGGCCGGCGGCCAGATCGTCATGATGAACGGCGATCTCAGAGACCCCAACGCGGTGTCGTTCAAGGAGGGCGCACTGTCCGTACTGGAGGGACGGGTGAAGATCGGCAAGGCCTACGACACCCGCCAATGGCGGATGGAGAACGCCTACACGAACATGTCCAGCGCCATCTCCGCCCTCGGTGCCGGGAACATCCAGGGGGTCTACGCCGCCAACGACAGCCTCGCCGCCGGCTGCATCGCCGCCCTCAAAGCCAACAAGGTCCGGCCGCTTCCCCCCGTCACCGGGCAGGACGCCGAACTGGCCGCCGTGCGGCGCATCGTCGCAGGCGAGCAGTACATGACCGTCTACAAGCCCTTCGAACCCGAGGCCTCCGCCGGCGCCGCCATGGTCGTGGCCGCGGCCCGCGGTGAGAGCCTCGACCGGATGGCCGGGGACCAGGTGACACCCCCCGGTGGGCACGCGGTACCGGCTGTCCTGCTCAGCCCCGTGTCCGTGACCGTCGACACCATCAAGGACACCGTGGTGAAGGACGGTCTGTACACGATCCAGCAGATCTGCCCCCCTCGGCTCGACGCCGCCTGCAACAGAGCCGGACTCACCTGACAGGCCGGTGCCGACGCAGGACCGGTCACGGGAAGGAGATGGTCCGAGTGCCGACTCCCCCCTTGTTGGCGCTGCACGGCGTGTGCAAGCGCTTCGGCGTCGTCGACGTTCTCATCGACGTCGAGCTCGAAATACGTGGCGGCGAGGTGGTCGCGCTGCTGGGCGACAACGGGGCCGGCAAGTCCACGCTGGTCAAAGTGATCTCCGGCGTCGCTCCCGCGGACAGGGGCGTCATCGAGTGGGAGGGCCGGACGGTCCACATCAGGCGCCCCCACGACGCCCGGGACCTCGGCATCGCCACCGTCTACCAGGACCTCGCGCTGTGCGGGAACCTCGACGTCGTCGGCAACCTGTTCCTCGGCCGGGAAATCCGCAGATTCGGCTTCCTCGACGAGGTCGAGATGGAGCGCCGGACCGGCCACCTCCTGGAACGCCTGACCAAGCGCGTTCCCGATCTGCGTGCCCCCCTGGTCTCACTGTCCAGCGGCCAGCGGCAGACCGTCGCCATCGCTCGTTCGCTCCTGGGCGACCCGCGGCTGCTCCTGCTCGACGAGCCGACCGCAACTCTGGGACTGGAGCAGACCAACGAGGTCCTGGACCTCGTCGACCGGCTGCGTGACCGCGGCCTCGGTGTCCTTCTCATCAGCCACAACATGGGTGATGTCAAGGCTCTCGCGGACCGGGCCGCCGTGCTGCGGCTCGGCCGCAACAACGGCTTCTTCGACGTGAACACCACGTCTCAGGAACAGATCATCTCGTCCATCACCGGCGCCGCGGAAAACGTGCCCCGCCGGATGGCCCACCGGGAGTCAGGGTGGTGAAAGGGATGCTCAACACGGCGGACCGCGGGCGGGTCGTGGCCCGCGCCATGGAAGGCCAGGTCACCGTTCTCCGGCGCAAGCTGGGCGCCGGAGAACTGGGCCTGCTCCCCGTCGTTCTCGTCCTCGCCGTGGTCTGGATCAGCTTCCAGTCCCTCAACGAGAACTTCCTGTCACCCCGGAACCTGTCCAATCTCAGCGTGGACATCGTCGGCACGGGTCTGATCGCTGTCGGGATCGTCTTCGTGCTGCTGCTGGGTGAGCTCGACCTGTCGGTCGGCTCGATCAGCGGCCTCGCGGCGGCCATCTTCGCCGTTCTGAACGTGAACAACGGCGTACCGGAATGGCTCTCCCTCATCATCGCGGTGCTCGCGGGCACGGTGGCGGGAAGCGTCCAGGGCTTCTCGTTCGCCCGGACCCGCGTGCCCGCTTTCGTCGTCACCCTCGCCGGGCTGCTCACCTGGAACGGCCTCATGCTCTACATCCTCGGGACCAGCGGCACCATCAATCTCGACGAGAACGGGCTCGTCGCCAAGCTGACCAGCCATTACTTCACCCACGACGGTGCCGCCTACGGCCTGGCGGCAGTCGGCTCGGGCGCGGTGTTCCTCGTGTCCTACCTGGACAGTCGGCGCCGAAAGGCCGTCGGCATGCGGCACCGCTCCCTCCCCGCGATCGCCGTGCGTACGGGAGCCCTCGCGGTGATCGCGTTCGCCGCCGCGTACGTGCTCAACCAGTTCCAGGGGCTGCCGCTCGCCCTCCTGATCTTCCTCGTGATCGTGGCCGGCCTCGACATCGTTCTCCGCCGCACGCACTACGGGCGGCAGGTCTACGCACTCGGCGGCGGTGTCGAGGCGGCCCGTCGCGCCAGCCTCAGTGTGACGCGGGTGCAGACCGCGGTGCTCGCGGTCTCGGGCACCATGGCCGCCATCGGCGGTCTGTTCCTGGCCTCGCGCATCACCTCGGTGAGCCAGGGTTCAGGCACGGGCGTCCTGCTGCTCAATGCCATCGCGGCAGCTGTCATCGGTGGCACCAGCCTGTTCGGAGGACGCGGAACGACCTGGACCGCGGTGCTCGGCATGCTGGTCATCCAGTCGATCGCCTCGGGCATGGCGATCACGGACACCCCCGTCGCCGTCCAATTCATGATCACAGGCGGCGTGCTCTTCGCCGCGGCGGTCATCGACGCACTGTCGCGGCACTCGCAGGAAGCCCATGGGCGGGCCTGAAAAATCGGTGGCATCCGGGTGCGTGACTCTCTAGCGTGAGGGCTGCTTCGCGCAGCAGCCGTTGGCTGCTGCTGTCGGCCGAGCAGGAACGGGAGGTGTGACCGATGGCTGTCGTTGCGACGGGCGCTGCCCGCATCCAGGAGTTCATCAAGTCCACCTCCGTGGCCACCGGCTGACACACTCCACGCCTGCGCGCGTCGTCGTACGCGCGCCCGCCGGGGCCACCCTTGTGAAGGGTCTCCCTGTTGTCTTCGTTGTCTTCCACCTCTGCTTTCGCCGCGCTCGCTCCCTACGGCTGGGATGATGCGTGGGCGGACGAGTTCACCCCGTACGACGCCGAGGGGCTGCTGCCCGGGCGGGTGGTCCGGGTCGACCGCGGCCAGTGCGACGTGGTCACCGCCGACGGAGTGCTCCGCGCCGACACCGCCTTCGTCACACCGCACGATCCGCTGCGGGTCGTGTGCACCGGCGACTGGGTCGCCGTCGAACCCGCGGGCAACCCCCGCTACGTACGGACGTATCTGCCGCGCCGTACCGCCTTCGTACGCTCCACCTCCTCCAAACGGTCCGAGGGGCAGATCCTCGCCGCCAACGTCGACCACGCGATCGTCGCCGTGTCGCTGGCCGTCGAACTCGACCTCGCCCGCATCGAACGCTTCCTCGCCCTCGCCTGGGAGTCCGGAGCGCAGCCGGTGGTCGTCCTGACCAAGGCCGACCTCGTGCCGGACGCGGTGACGCTCGGGCACCTGGTGCAGGACGTGGAGACCACGGCGCCGGGAGTGCCGGTGCTGGCGGTCAGCGCGGTCAGCGCGGTCGGCGGGGACGGGCTGGACGTCCTCACCGCCGTCGTCTCCGGTGGTACGTCCGTCCTGCTCGGGCAGTCCGGCGCGGGCAAGTCGACGCTCGCCAACGCGCTGCTCGGGGAGGACGTGATGGAGGTGCGGGCCACGCGGGACGTCGACGGGAAGGGGCGGCACACCACCACCACGCGCAACCTGCTGCTGATGCCCGGCGGCGGTGTGCTGATCGACACGCCGGGGCTGCGGGGCGTCGGGCTCTGGGACGCCGGTACCGGGGTCGGGCAGGTGTTCTCCGAGATCGAGGAGCTGGCGGCCGACTGCCGGTTCCACGACTGCGCGCACGCGTCCGAGCCGGAGTGCGCGGTGCGGGCCGCGATCGAGGCGGGTGAGCTGCCGGTACGGCGGCTGGAGAGCTATCGGAAGCTGATCCGGGAGAACCAGCGGATCGTCGCCAAGACCGACGCCCGGGTGCGGGCGGAGATCCGCAAGGACTGGAAGCGGAAGGGGGCCGAGGGGCGCGCCGCCATGGAGGCGAAGCGGCGGGGCCGGCGGTAGGCGAGCCCTGGGTCCACAGCGGGTAGGTGTCCGATTTCCGCCAGCCGTATCCCGCGCGCCGGCGGAGACTGGACAACGTGATGGAAGAGGACACCAGGTACGAAGCCGTGCGCAGCAGGGACGCCCGGTTCGACGGCGAGTTCTTCTTCGCCGTCGAGACCACCGGCATCTACTGCAGGCCCAGCTGCCCCGCCGTCACCCCCAAGCGGCACAACGTACGGTTCTTCGCGACGGCCGCCGCCGCGCAGGGCGCGGGTTTCCGGGCCTGCCGGCGGTGCCGGCCGGACGCGGTGCCGGGGTCGGCCGAGTGGAACGTACGGGCCGACGTCGTGGGCCGGGCGATGCGGCTGATCGGCGACGGGGTCGTGGACCGTGAGGGAGTCGCCGGGCTCGCCGCGCGACTCGGGTACAGCGCGCGGCAGGTGCAGCGGCAGCTGACCGCCGAGCTCGGCGCCGGGCCCGTCGCCCTCGCCCGGGCGCAGCGGGCGCACACCGCGCGCGTGCTGATCCAGACCACCGACCTGCCCATCACGCGGATCGCGTTCGCGGCCGGATTCGCCAGTGTGCGGCAGTTCAACGACACCGTCCGCGAGGTGTACGCATCCACCCCGAGCGACCTGCGGGCCGCCGCGCCCAAGGGCCGTACCGCCCGGCGGGCGGACACGCCGAGCGCCGGGATCCCGCTGCGGCTCGCGTACCGGGGGCCGTATCACGCCGGTGCCGTGTTCGACCTGCTGGCGCGCGAGGCCGTGCCCGGGATCGAGGAGGTGAGCGGGACGCCCGGCCGCCGCACCCACCGGCGTACCCTCCGGCTGCCGTACGGCACCGGAATCGTCGCCGTCGACGAACGGACCGGGAGCTCCGGCACCGCCACCCACCCCGGCGGCTGGCTCGACGCCCGGCTGCACCTCACCGACCAGCGGGACCTCACCACCGCCGTCCAGCGACTGCGGCGGCTGTTCGACCTCGACGCCGATCCGTACGCCGTCGACGAGCGGCTCGGCGCCGATCCGCGGCTCGCCCCGCTGGTCGCCGCGCGGCCGGGGGTGCGGTCGCCCGGCGCCGCCGACCCCGAGGAGCTGGCGGTACGGGCGCTGGTGGGGCGGTCGGCGGCGGAGCGGCTGGTACGGCGGTACGGCAAGGCCCTCGACGCGCCGTGCGGCACCCTCACCCACCTCTTCCCCGAACCGGCCGTCCTCGCCGGGGCCGAGCCCCAGGGCACCCTGGGCGCGCTCACCGCGGCCCTCGCCGACGGCGTCGTACGGCTCGACCCGGGCGCCGACCGGGACGACGCGCAGGCGGCCCTGCTCGCCCTGCCCGGCCTGGACGCCGCCACCGTCGCCGTCATCCGCACCCGCGCCCTCGGCGACCCGGACGTCGCCCCGCCCGGCGTGGACGTCCCCGACAGCTGGCGCCCCTGGCGCTCGTACGCCGTACAACACCTGCGCGCAGCAGGGGAGTTGGAGTTCCCGTGAACACCCCCATGAACACGAGTGTCACCACCCCGACCCACTGGACCACCGCCGACAGCCCCCTCGGCGAGCTGCTCCTCACCGCCGACCCGACCGGCACCCTCACCTCCCTCTCCGTGCCCGGGCAGAAGGGCGGACGGACCGTCCGGGACGGCTGGCGGCACGATCCCGCGCTGTTCCGGGAGGCGACGGAGCAGCTCGCCGCGTACTTCGCCGGGGAGCTGAAGGATTTCCGGCTGCGGTCGCGCTCCGAGGGGACGCCGTTCCGGCAGCGGGTGTGGGCGGCGCTCGACTCGCTGCCGTACGGCGCGACCACCACGTACGGCGAGATCGCCGCACGGATCGGCGCCCCGCGCGCCGCCGTACGGGCCGTCGGTGGCGCGATCGGCGCCAACCCGCTGCTGATCCTGCGCCCCTGCCACCGGGTCGTCGGCGCCGACGGCTCGCTGACCGGCTACGCGGGCGGCCTGGACCGCAAGGTGCGGCTGCTCACGCTGGAGGGCGTGCTGCCTTCCGGAGCCGTCGGATAACCGATTGAACCGCCCGCCGCCCGCGTGATTGCGTGGGCGGCATGGTGCCGACCGATCGACTCGTGGCCTTCGCCGCGATGTCGTTCCTGCTGATCGTGGTTCCCGGACCGAGTGTGCTCTTCGTGATCGGGCGGGCCCTGGCGCAGGGGCGCCGGGCCGCGCTGACCACGGTCGTGGGGAACACCCTGGGCGCGTACGTCCTCGTGGTCGCCGTGGCGTTCGGCGTCGGTGCCGTCGTGGAGCGGTCGGCCGTCGTCTTCATGGCGCTGAAGCTCGCGGGCGCCGCCTACCTGATCCACCTGGG
The DNA here is from genome assembly GCF_019219825.1 of Streptomyces sp. TRM70350. Lineage (GTDB taxonomy): Bacteria > Actinomycetota > Actinomycetes > Streptomycetales > Streptomycetaceae > Streptomyces. The sequence goes on from NZ_JAHUXH010000004.1 coordinate 367,040, forward strand.
CGTCCGGGCGATACGGCAGCGGCATGCGCTGCGGGCCGCGTTCGGCGGGGCGGAGGTCGCCCACGGGCGGCTGCGCACGCTGTGGGAGGGGTTCGCGGTCGGGGTGACCAACCCGAAGACGATCGTGTTCTTCGCCGCCGTACTGCCCCAGTTCGTCGACCGCGGGCAGGGGCACGTCATCACGCAGATGCTGCTGCTCGGCCTGGTCTTCAACCTCATCGCCGTCGCCTGTGACAGCGTCTGGGGGCTGGCGGCGGCCGGTGCGCGCAGCTGGTTCGCCCGTTCCCCGGGGCGGCTCGCGGCCGTCGGCGGCGCCGGCGGCCTGACCATGATCGGCCTCGGCGTGACGGTCGCGGCGACCGGCCGCGAGGACTAGCCCTGTCGTCACATTCCCGTCTGCCCGGCGACGCCCGGCACGCACGGCCCGGACGCCCGCAAGCACACCCGATCCGCCCTCAGCCCCAGATCACCGCGCCCAGCCACGCGGCCATGATCAGCAGGCAGGTGAACAGCTCCGCGAGCACACCGGAGCCGCCCGAGCGCATCGCCGTGCGCAGGGCGGCGCGGGCCTCGCCGTGGCGGCCGAGACGGAGGCGTTCGCTGAGGTAGATCCCGGCCATGAAGCCGGGGATCGCGCCGAAGACGGGCACGACGACGAAGCCGACGAACGCGCCGAGTCCGGCGTACACCGCCATCCGGGGGGTGGCGCCGCTCTCCTCGAGCCGGCGGGGCGGCAGGGCCCAGCGCACCACCTGCGACAGCAGCAGCGCGACGGTGGCGCCGACCAGCACGAACCAGGCGACCGGCCGTGGATCCTGCAGCGCCCACCACATCACCGCGGCCCACACCAGCCACGAGCCCGGAACACCGGGCACCAGAACTCCGCACAGGCCGAACACCATGACCAGGCCGGCCAGCAGGAGCTGCCACACTCCCATCCGCCCAGCCTGCCGGAGCCCGGGGGAGCTCGCAGGCCGTCAGCGTTTCCGGGCCCGACGGTTCTCCTGCTCGGGGGGAACCGCCCGGCGATCTCCATCGCACGGACGTACGCCTCACCTCGACACCCCGTACGACGGCTCACCGGCACACCGTTCGAACACGGCCGGGCCGCGCCGCATTTTCCGAACGCCCCGTTTTCATCCGGCCCGTGCGGTGGACAATTGGGGGCATGAGCCAGCAGGGGGGAAGGCCCACCGGTCACTCCGACGACTGGTGGGGGCAGCTGTACGACGACACCACCGAGGACACGGGCCCCACGCGCACGCCCGACTCACTCGACGACCGCTTCGCCTCGGCCTCGGGCGCGGTGACGGGACCGCCGGGCGCCTCCGGCGTCCTACCGGCGCCCCGCGACGCCGGAACCACCCCCTCCATACCCACCCCACCCACCCCACCCACGCCCCACGGCCCCACCACCTCCGCCACCGGCACCGCGGCCCCCACCTTCGCGGAGCCACCCCAACCGACCCCACCCCCACCGACCCGCCTGAGCCCCGTCACCCCCACCCCGCTCCACCACGTGGGCTCCGGCCCACCCACCTACGACCCCGAACCCACCGCCCTCCCGCCCGCCGACCCCGACGACCTCGGCAGCCTCGTCGCCGACACCGTGCTGGACGGCGCCCACTACGGGGCCTGCACGCTGCGCGCCGCCTCCGTGCGCGGGGACTCCGCGCGGTACCGGGGCGAACCCCGCCGCGACTCGCTGCTCACCGCGCGGTTCGGCACCGGCGACGACGCCCTCGTGCTGGTCGCGATGGCCACCGGCGCGCGCGCCACCGCCGGGGCGCACCGCGCCGCCGCCGAGGTGTGCCGGTGGATCGGGCGGGCCGTAGGGCGCAGTCATGTGCGGCTCGCCGAGGACATCCGGGCCGGCCGGCGCGGTGACCTGAAGTCCGGCCTGCACCGCCTCACCGACCGCAGCCTCGGCAAACTCCGCGCCGGCGCCGCCGAACAGGGCCTCAGGCCCGACGAGTACGCCGCCACCCTGCGCTGCCTGCTCCTGCCCGCCGACCCCGGATGCCGTACCCGCGTCTTCTTCGGCGTCGGCGCCGGCGGCCTGTTCCGGCTGCGCGACGGCGCCTGGCAGGACATCGAGCCGCAGGTCGGCGAGGTCACCGGCGAACCCGTCCTCGGCTTCGGCTCACCCCCGTCCGAGACCTCCGGCGGCGACCGGCTCACCATGGACCTCGGCATCCCGACCCCGCCGAGCCCCTACGAACCGGCTCCCGAACCGCCCCGCGAGCCCTTCCGCTTCCGCGCCTCCGTCGCGCGGCCGGGCGACACCCTCCTGATGTGCACCGAGGGCCTGGCCGAGCCGCTGCGCGGGGAGCCGGAGCTGCCCGCGCATCTGTGTGAGCGGTGGTCGGCGGCGCAGCCGCCGGGTCTCGCCGCCTTCCTCGCCGACACCCAGGTGCGGGTGAAGGGCTACGCCGACGACCGTACGCTGGCGGCCGTCTGGGAGGCGTGAGCGCGGACCCTGTGGCGGCACGAGGAGACCGCCGCCGTGCCGTACGGATTCGGCCAGTCTTGTCGGCGGCGGTACGGCGGCCCGCCGGTGGATGTCGAGAAGCAGCGGTCACACGGGCGTAGTCGCTACGGCAGGATCGGAAGCCCCGCGTCGGCAGTTGGGGCGATCCGCGAGGGGCCGGGCCGCGCCCGGCGGGCGGGCGGGCGTCGGGTGGGGCGCCCGGGGCGGGCGCGGCCGTGGCCGAACAGCCGGTCGTTGACCATTCCACATGACTGTCCCGGTGCTCATCGGGCAAGGATCCCCGTGAACGTGTTCGAGCAGGAGGGGAACCGACATCGGCACGCGGGCGGGGGACATGAAGAGGCAGGCACGAGGGGGCGGTCCCACGGCGTTCGGGGCCTTCTCGGCAGGGACGGTGGAGGAAGAGACCGACGGCGCCACGGACCAGGCACAGGCGCCGCAACTGAGGCGCAGACTCGGGCGGGCGGACCTGAGGGCGGTCCCGGAGGCCCGCAGACAGCTGCGCGACCTGCTGCGGCACTGGGGACAGCCCGGGCGGGCGGAGATAGCGGAACTGCTCACCAGCGAACTCGTCACCAACGCGATCGTCCACACCGACGACGACGCCGTCCTGACGGCCACCGTCGAGCCCCGTGGACTGCGGGTGGAGGTACGGGACTTCGTGGCCCGCCCGCCGCGACCGCGGATGGCGAACGCCGACGAACACACGCACGGCAGGGGGCTGGTGCTGGTGGAGTCCCTCGCGGACGCGTGGGGCGTACGGCCGCACGGGGTGGGCAAGTCGGTGTGGTTCGAACTCCACGCGGACGCGGACGCCGCCTGAACGGCACGGGGTGCGGCCCGCGTCGGACCGCACCCCCGTCCCGTGCCGTCCGGCACTAGCCGAACTGCTGCTCCAGGTCCTTCAGCTTGCGCTCAAGGGAGTCGAGACGCGGGAGGGCCATGGTGTCGTCCTCCGCGGTGAGGTCGAGGGTGACCGGCTCAGCGCCGCTGCGTACGGGCTGAAGTGAGGGCCGCGCGCGGACGGGCAGTTGCTCCGCCGTGGATATGGCGGGCTCCGCGGAGATGCGTTCGGCGCCCTGCTCCACCGTGGGCAGCTCGACGTGCCGTCCGCCGCCCCGGCCGACGAACCCGCGACCGTGGCCCCGGCTGATCGCCTTGAGCTGCGCGCGCTCCAGCCGCTGCTGCTCGCGCCGCCGCAGCCGGGCCTGCTCCTTCTGCCGCTTGTCCTCGCGCACCTCGTCGACCGCCTCGTCGAGCGTGCGGACGCCTTCCAGGAGCATCAGCGACCAGGCCTTGTACGTCTCACGCGGCGCCCGCAGCCAGCGGACGATGCGGATCTGCGGCAGCGGGCGCGGAATCAGGCCCTGCTCGCGCAGCGCCGCCCGGCGGGTCTGCTTCAGGGCGCGGTCGAAGAGGACCGCCGCCGACAGGGACATGCCCGCGAAGAAGTGGGGGGCGCCGTCGTGGCCGAGGCCGCGGGGGGCGTGCACCCAGTTGAACCAGGCCGCCGCGCCCGCGAACGTCCACACCAGTATCCGCGAGCCGAGCGCCGCGTCGCCGTGGCTGGCCTCGCGCACCGCGAGCACGGAACAGAACATCGCCGCGCCGTCCAGGCCGAACGGCACCAGATACTCCCAGCCGCCGGAGAGGCCGAGGTTCTGCTGGCCGAAGCCGACGAGGCCTTTGAAGGAGAGGGCCGCGGCGACCGCGGCACAGCAGAAGAGGAGCACATAGGAGGCGGTGCCGTAAATGGCCTCCTTGCGCCTGCGGCGTTCCTCCGCGCGCTCCCACGAGTCGTCCGCGCTCGTGTCCTTCCCCGCGGAACGCTTGCCGCGCTGGAGTACCGCAACCGCCGTCAGCATGCCCGCGAGCAGTACGGCGCACGGCAGCAGCCAGTTCAGCGATATGTCGGTCAGTCTCATCTGGGGTCCCTTGCATTGGGATAGGGCGTAACGCCCGCCATGGTGGCCCAAACCCACCGGCCCTCAGGGGGTTTCGGGGCAAGAGGCCGCCAACGAAGTGCAAGGGGATGCCCGGGGCGGCGTTCTGCTCGAACTGCCGCTTGAGGGGCGGGAGTTGAGTTCGAATAAGACTACCCGTACCGGTGGTTCCACGAAAAGTTCCCGCGACACGTGAGGAAGGTGTGAATTCCCTGTCCCTGTGTGGCGCTGCGGGCATGCGGGACGCGGACGATCCTACGGGATGTGGGGGACTCAACCGGCCACAGTGGCCAGGAGTTTGCTGACGCGGTCCGCGTCGCAGGTTCGCGGGCAGGTGGCGCAGGTGTCCTCGGGGCGGAGGGTGTAGAACAGGCAGCAGCTCGCCCGGTCCCGGGTGGGCAGCTTCTCGCCGTTGGGGCCGGTGAGTTCGCGGAAGGCGGCCGAGCCGGCGTACGGCTTGGTCGCGCCCGGCAGCAGCAGCTCCAGTTCGTGGCGGGCGCGGTCCTGCTCGCCGAGGAGGTGGGCGACGTACCACAGGCCCTCGACGATCTCGTCGGTCGCCATGCCCCACAGGGCGCGGCCACGGCGGCGCATCCGCGGGCCGAACGCGGCGAGGACCGGTTCGAGGTGCTCGGCGACCGCCGCGCGCACCTCGGCCCGCAGGGCCTCCTCGTCCGGCACCACCGTGGCGCCGGGCAGGGCGGCGGCGGGGTCGCCGGGGAGGCAGGCGAAGCCGTGCGGGCGGACCGCCAGATGGCCCATGGCCAGGCCGGGGGCCGTGCGGTCGTACGCGACATGCGTCACGGGGTAGCGGGGGACGCGGCGGCTGAGGAACCACGGGACGGTGATCAGGAGGCAGGCCGGCCAGGCGTAGCGGTGCAGGCCGAAGCTGGCGATCACGTCGGGGCGGGCGCGTTGGCCGTAGTCGCGGATGACCTGGGCGTCGTCGTGGGCGAGGAAGTCGTCGAGGGTGGTGCTGTCTGCGGCGAGGGCGGCGCTGGTGATCCATCCGGGGCCGGCGGGGAAGGGCTCGGTGGGGTGCAGTTCCGTGATGCCCAGGCTGGGGACGGCCTCCGCGAGACGGGCGTACGCGTCCGCTGTGGCCGAGGCGGGCGTGGGCATGCGGGGACCACCCAATCGGAGACGTGCGGGGCTGCTTGAAGGTAAGGCTTACCTTAGCTGAAGTGGGTGGGATTTGAACGGGTGGGTTCTGCGCCTAAGGTGCTTGACGGATGAGTAACAAGCCGCCGTAATGACCCCAAGTACTGACACGTCCGGAGGAGGACCCCGTGAAGCGAGGCGCGGTGCCGTACGTGCGGGTGCCGGTGCAGCCCGCGGCTGCGGAGGTGGAACGGGGGCGGGAGCGGGGCGGTGCCGCTGGGGGTGTGCGGGGGGAGCACACGCACAGTGAGCAGCCGGTTCGGGCGGTGGTGCAGCGGGCGTCCGTGCGGGGGCAGATCCTTGACGCGTTGCGTACGGCGTTGGTGACGGGGGAGCTGCGGCCGGGGGAGGTGTACTCGGCGCCGGCGCTGGGGGAGCGGTTCGGGGTGTCCGCGACGCCCGTGCGGGAGGCCATGCAGCAGCTGGCCTTGGAGGGGGCGGTCGAGGTGGTGCCCAACCGGGGGTTTCGGGTGGTCCAGCGGGATGCTGGTGAGCTGGCCGAACTGGCGGAGGTGCGGGGGCTGATCGAGGTTCCTGTCATTCTGCGGCTGGCTCGTACGGTGTCCGCGGAGCGGTGGGCGGAGTTGCGGCCGTTGGCCGAGGCGACGGTGCGGGCGGCTTCGTCCGGGTGCCGGGCGACGTATGCGGAGGCCGATCGGGCCTTTCACCGGGCTGTGCTGGGGCTTGCGGGGAACGCGCAGTTGGTGCGGATCGCTGACGATGTGCACCGGCGGGTGCAGTGGCCGCTGGTGGCGGCTTCGCGTGGGCGTACGGAGCTGATGGCGGATGCCGCTGAGCATGCCGCGCTGCTGGATGCGCTGGTGGTGCGGGATCTGGAGGTGGTGCGGGTGCTGGTGGAGGGGCACTTCGGTGCCTGCGGCGGCCTGCTCGGCTGAGTGGGGGTTGCTGTAGCGCCTACGGTGCGGGGTGTGGGTCGGGGCCGCGCCGGGGGTGTCCGTCCTCGGAACGGCGCGGAATCGGTCACTCACCAACTCGCCCGTGTTGACGCGCCACCGCTGCGGGCGGACACCCCCCGACACGTCCCCTTCCGTGCGTACGCGAGTGCCGCCATCGCCGTGGTGGCGCGCGCGGTCCGCGTCGGCTGCGGGCAGGGCGTGTGCCGCCCAGGCGCGGGCATTCGTGCCTCCTGGCGCGGACGGGTGGGCGCGGGCGGCACCCTGCAGCGCCGGGCCGGGCAGCATCCCCGTCTCGGCCGCAGCGCGGGCGGCTGCGGGCTGTCGTGCCGCTGGGGCGGCACGGGCGGGCGTACGTCGTCCGGGCTGAGGAGCGTTCCGGCCTTGGTGCTACGCCGTTGCCGCTCCCGGTGTCGGGGGTGCCAGTTGGGTTGCGAGCCAGGTGGGGACTCCGCCCAGGAGGCGGTAGAGGCGGCGGGCCTCCTCCCGTAGGCGGGAGGCCTCCGGTTCGGGCTCTGTGTCTGCCAGGGAGGCGAGAGCCGGGGCCGTTCCTACCAGGTAGCCCAACTCCTCGCGGATGCGCAGGGATTCGGCGAAGCCGTGGCGGGCCTCCGCCAGCTCGCCCTCCCTGAGGGCCAGTCCGGCGAGGTGGCGCCAGGTGAAGGAGAGGAGGAGGGCGTTGGCGTGGGCGGTGGCGCCCGCGTGGGCGCGGCGGTAGGCGGCCTGGGCGGCCTGGGGGGAGCGGGCCAGGTTCTCTGCCAAGAGGCCTCGGCGGAAGTCCAGGAGGGGGCGGCCGGGGGCGCCGGGAGGGATCAGGGCCGCCGCCCGGCCGAGGGCCGCTCGGGCCTCGTCGGCGCGGTCGCGGACCGTGTGCAGGGTCGCCGCGTAGGCGAGCTGGCCGCGTTCACAGGCGGCCGCTCCCCGTTCCTCGGCGGTGTGGGCCAGCGCCTCGGCCGTGCGCAGGGCGTCCTCGGCCTCCTCCCAGCCCTGTTCGGTGTACAGGCAGCGTTCGACCAGCAGCGCGGCGCGTTGCAGGGCCGCCGCCGGCGTGGTCGGGGTCAGCAGGGCCGCCGCGTCGGCCCAGCAGGCCCGTGAGCGCAGCCGCCATACCGCGGTCTGGAGGGGATCGTCGTCTGCGGTCGTTCCGGTACCAGACATGGCGGTATGCGCCACGTTGCCCTCCCCGAGCACGCCATCGAGCTGTTGAGTGGTGGCCGCATTCCAGCACCAATTCAGCTGCCCGGCCAAGGGGGTGGGTGAAGGATTTCACAAAGTCGTGGGACTCCGCGGTCCCTCGGGTTTCAGCTCATGCGCAGCGCCAGGAAGAAGTCGAGCTTGTCCTCCAGGCGTGACAGGTCGCGGCTCGTCAACTGCTCGATCCGGCCCACCCGGTAACGGAGGGTGTTGACGTGCAGGTGGAGGCGGGAGGCGCAGCGGGTCCAGGAGCCGTCGCATTCGAGGAACGCTTCGAGCGTGGGGATCAGCTCGGCGCGGTGGCGGCGGTCGTAGTCGCGCAGCGGGTCCAGGAGGCGGGCGGTGAAGGCTCGGCGCACGTCGTCGGGGACGAACGGGAGGAGGAGGACGTGGGAGGCCAGCTCCTGGTGCCCGGCCGCGCAGACGCGGCCGGGGCGGGCCGCCGCCACCCGGCGGGCATGGCGGGCCTCCTCCAGGGCGCCGCGCAGGCCCTCCGCCGAGTGGACCGCCGCGCTGACGCCGAGTGTGACGCGGCCGTCGTCGTCCAGGCCGGACGAGAGGGGGGCCCGGATCGAGGTGAGGAGTGCGTCCGCGAGGACGCCTGCTTCCGAGCCGTCGTGTTCGGTGGAGACGGCCGGGAGGGGAACCAGGGCGATGGCCTCGTCGCCGGTGTGGGCCACGGCGATGCGGTCGGAGGGCTCGGGGCCGGTGGCCAGCGGGTCGACCAGGATCTCCTCCAGCAGGGACTGGGCCACCGGGCCCGCCTCGATCTCGGCGCCGTCCCACTCGACGCGGGCCACCACCACCTGCCAGTGGGGGGCCGCGCCGAGGCCGGGCAGCAGGACCGGGGCGGCGACGCGCAGACGGGCCGCGATCTCGGCGGGGGCGGCGCCCGTCTGGACGAGTTCCAGGACCTCCTGGGCGAGGCGGCGGCGGACCGTGCGGGCCGCGTCGCGGCGGTCGCGTTCGACCGCGATCAGCTGGGTGACGCCGTGCAGCAGGTCCAGGCGCTCCTCCGCCCAGTCCCCGGCGTCCGCCTCGACGGCCAGCAGCCAGTCGGAGAGGACCGTCTCGCGGACGTCCCGGGAGGCCTGCGGGGAGCGGCCGCTGCTGCGGATGGGGAAGAGGGAGTACGTCGTGGTGCCGAGGATCAGGCGGTGCGGGCCGCGTCGGCCGGTGCGGGCGGCCGCCAGGTGTTCGGCCGCCAGCTTCGCGCACGCCTCGGGGGGCAGCGCCGGGCCGCCGACCTTGGGGCCCGCGATGAGGCGGCCGGTGGGGGAGAGGACCCAGGCGCGCAGGTCGAGGTCCGAGCCGAGCAGGTCGAGTACGACGTCCGGGCCGCCGCCCGCCGGGCCCGACGTCATCATGCGGCGGTGCCGGTCGACGACGGCCGCCAGGTCACCGGCGCGCTCGCCGGAGACCTGGCGTACGACGTGCTCGGTGATCGTCGCGAAGGCCACCGACTCGTGCACCGCGAAGAGGGGGAGGCGGTGGCGGGCGCACGCCATGACCAGGTCGTCGGGCACGTCGCCCAGCTCCGCCTCACCGGCGGCGAGGGCCGCCACCCCGGCCTGGACCAGGATCCGTACGAAAGGCTCGGAGTCGGCCGCGTCCCGGCGCCAGGCCAGGCCCGTCAGCACCAGTTCACCGCCGGAGAGGTAGCGGCTGGGATCCCGCAGGTCGGTGGTCATCACGCCCCGCACGGTGCGGTCCAGCTCGTCCTCGCCGCCGAGCAGCTTGAGGCCCAGCGCGTCGGTGTCCAGCAGTGCGCGCAGCCGCATTCTCGTCGCCGCCGTTCTTTGTCTCGAAATCTACGATGGATCTTGACGGGTCCGTGGGTGAGTGGCCCGTGCGGTGGCCGGTTGAGCGGTGCTCGCCGTCTCCCGTGCTGTGTCCCAGGTCACGCGCGCTGTGCCGGACGTTTCCCCAGGAAAACCAGGAGGTTACTGATGACCTCCGTTCATACGAATCTACAAGATGACCGCGCTGGCCAGCCAACTCCTTCATGGTTTCGGTGACTGACCCCGTTGGAGCAAGGCGCTGTGTACTGACGTCAATCCGCGTTAACAGCACATGAACGAGCCGGGCCCGCCGCACACGGATTGGCTCAATCTGTACGACCCACGAGACGAAGAAGAGAGCCGGTCATGGACTTCCTTCGCCCCGCCAGCTGGGAGGAGGCGCTCGCCGCGAAGGCCGAGCACCCCACCGCTGTGCCGATTGCGGGTGGCACCGATGTGATGGTCGAGATCAACTTCGACCACCGCCGGCCCGAGTACCTCATGGACCTCAACCGCATCGGCGATCTCTCCGAGTGGGAGGTCGGCGAGGACTCCGTGCGGCTCGGGGCCTCCGTCCCGTACTCCAGGATCATGGACCACCTGCGCGCCGAGCTGCCGGGCCTGGCGCTCGCCTCCCACACCGTCGCCTCCCCCCAGATCCGCAACCGCGGAGGCGTCGGCGGCAACCTCGGCACCGCCTCCCCGGCCGGTGACGCCCACCCGGCCCTCCTCGCCGCCGGCGCCGAGGTCGAGGCGGAGTCCGTACGGGGCTCCCGGCGCATCCCGATCGACGAGTTCTACACCGGTGTGAAGCGCAACGCGCTGGCGCCGGACGAGCTGATCCGCGCCGTGCACATCAAGAAGGCGGACGGGCCCCAGCAGTACTCGAAGGTCGGCACGCGCAACGCCATGGTCATCGCCGTGTGCGCCTTCGGGCTCGCGCTGCACCCGCAGACGCGGACCGTGCGGACGGGGATCGGTTCGGCCGCTCCCACGCCCGTCCGGGCCAAGGCCGCGGAGGAGTTCCTGAACGCCGCTCTGGAGGAGGGCGGCTTCTGGGACAACGGAAAGATCATCACCCCGTCGGCCGCCAAGCAGTTCGCGCAGCTGTGCTCCGCCGCCTGCAACCCGATCGACGACGTCCGGGGCACGGCGAGCTACCGCCGGCACGCGGTGGGCGTCATGGCCCGCCGCACGCTGACCTGGACCTGGGAGTCGTACCGCGGCGCACGAGGCACCGCCTATCGGAAGGGGAGCGCTGCGTAATGCGTGTCAACTTCACTGTCAACGGTCGTCCGCAGGAAGCCGACGAGGTGTGGGAGGGCGAGTCCCTGCTGTACGTGCTGCGTGAGCGGCTCGGTCTGCCGGGCTCCAAGAACGCCTGTGAGCAGGGCGAGTGCGGGTCGTGCACGGTCCGGCTGGACGGTGTGCCGGTGTGTTCGTGTCTGGTCGCCGCCGGGCAGGTCGAGGGTCGCGAGGTCGTGACCGTCGAGGGGCTCGCGGACTACGCCAAGCAGCGCTCCTGCGGGACGGGCGCGTGCGGTACGTCGCTGCAGGACGCTCAGCTGGGGGTCCCCCCGGGCGAAGCCTGGGGGAGGCAGGCCAAGGGCACCGACTCGCAGACCGGCGAGGGCAGCGAGCTGTCCCCGATCCAGCAGGCGTTCATCGACGCCGGCGCCGTGCAGTGCGGCTTCTGCACGCCGGGCCTGCTGGTCGCCGCCGACGAGATGCTGGAGCGCAACCCGAACCCCACCGACGCGGACATCCGCGAGGCGCTGTCGGGCAACCTGTGCCGCTGCACCGGCTACGAGAAGATCATGGACGCGGTCCGCCTGGCGGCCGCCCGCCAGTCCGAGGGGGTCTGACCATGCCTGCGAACGGCGCTCCTACGAAGATCACGCAGGGCACCCGGACCAAGGGCGGCATCGGCGAGTCCACGCTCCGCCCGGACGGCACCCTGAAGGTCACCGGCGAGTTCGCGTACTCGTCCGACATGTGGCACGAGGACATGCTGTGGGGGCAGATCCTGCGCTCCACGGTCGCGCACGCCGAGATCGTCTCGATCGACACGTCCGAGGCGCTCGCGATGCCGGGCGTGTACGCCGTGCTGACGTACGACGACCTGCCCACCGAGGTGAAGAACTACGGTCTGGAGATCCAGGACACCCCGGTCCTCGCACACGGCAAGGTACGCCACCACGGTGAGCCGGTCGCCATCGTCGCCGCCGACCACCCGGAGACCGCCCGCCGCGCCGCCGCCAAGATCAAGGTCGACTACCGCGACCTGCCCGTCATCACCGACGAGGCCTCCGCCCTCGCGCCGGACGCGATCCTCGTCCACGAGAACCGCGACGACCACCACTCCGGCCACGTCCCGCACCCGAACATCGTGCACCGCCAGCCGATCATCCGCGGCGACGTGGAGGAGGCCCGCAAGCGGGCGGACGTGATCGTCGAGGGCGAGTACACCTTCGGCATGCAGGACCAGGCCTTCCTCGGCCCCGAGTCCGGTCTCGCGGTGCCCGAGGAGGACGGCGGCGTCCACCTCTACATCGCCACCCAGTGGCTCCACTCCGACCTGCGCCAGATCGCGCCCGTGCTCGGCCTGCCCGAGGAGAAGGTGCGGATGACGCTGGCCGGCGTCGGCGGCGCGTTCGGCGGTCGTGAGGACCTGTCCATGCAGATCCACGCCTGCCTGCTGGCGCTGCGCACCGGCAAGCCGGTGAAGATCGTCTACAACCGGTTCGAGTCCTTCTTCGGGCACGTCCACCGCCACCCGGCCAAGCTCTACTACGAGCACGGCGCCACCAAGGACGGCAAGCTCACGCACCTGAAGTGCCGGATCGTCCTGGACGGCGGCGCCTACGCCTCCGCCTCCCCGGCGGTCGTCGGCAACGCCTCCTCGCTGAGCGTCGGACCGTACGTCGTCGACAACGTCGACATCGAGGCCATCGCCCTCTACACCAACAACCCGCCCTGCGGCGCCATGCGCGGCTTCGGCGCGGTCCAGGCGTGCTTCGCCTACGAGGCGCAGATGGACAAGCTGGCGAAGAGGCTGGGCATGGACCCGGTGGAGTTCCGGCAGCTCAACGCCATGGAACAGGGCACCATCATGCCGACCGGGCAGCCGGTCGACTCCCCGGCCCCGGTCGCCGAACTGCTGCGCCGCGTCAAGGCGATGCCGATGCCGCCGGAGCGCCAGTGGGAGAGCAGCGAGGGCGCGGACGTACGGCAGCTGCCGGGCGGTCTGTCCAACACCACGCACGGCGAAGGCGTCGTACGGGGTGTGGGCTACGCGGTCGGCATCAAGAACGTCGGCTTCTCCGAGGGCTTCGACGACTACTCCACCGCCAAGGTGCGCATGGAGGTCGTGGGCGGCGAGCCGGTCGCCACGGTCCACACGGCCATGGCGGAGGTCGGCCAGGGCGGTGTCACCGTCCACGCGCAGATCGCCCGCACCGAGCTGGGCGTCGCGCAGGTGACCATCCACCCGGCCGACACGCAGGTGGGCAGCGCCGGTTCGACGTCGGCCTCGCGGCAGACGTACGTCACCGGTGGTGCCGTGAAGAACGCCTGTGAGCTGGTCCGCGAGAAGGTGCTGGAACTCGGGCGCCGCAAGTTCGGCTCCTACCACCCGGCCTGGGCGACGGCCGAGCTGCTGCTGGAGGGCGGCAAGGTCGTCACCGACGGCGGCGAGGTGCTGGCCGACCTGGTGGACGTGCTGGAGAACGAGGCCGTCGAGGTCGAGGAGGAGTGGCGGCACCGGCCGACCGAGGCCTTCGACCTGCGCACCGGCCAGGGCAACGGCCACGTCCAGTACTCCTTCGCCGCGCACCGCGCCGTCGTCGAGGTCGACACCGAACTCGGCCTGGTCAAGGTGATCGAGCTGGCCTGCGCCCAGGACGTCGGCAAGGCGCTGAACCCGCTGTCCGTCATCGGCCAGATCCAGGGCGGTACGACCCAGGGTCTCGGTGTGGCGGTCATGGAGGAGATCGTCGTCGACCCGAAGACCGCGAAGGTGAAGAACCCCTCCTTCACGGACTACTTGATCCCCACCATCCTCGACACGCCGACCATCCCGGTCGACGTGCTCGAACTCGCCGACGAGCACGCGCCGTACGGGCTGCGCGGCATCGGCGAAGCCCCCACCCTCTCCTCGACTCCGGCCGTGCTTGCGGCGATCCGCAACGCGACGGGGCTGGAGCTGAACCGTACGCCGGTACGTCCGGAGCACCTGACCGGAACCGCGTGACAGACCCTCCGGGCGGCGCACGGAACGTCACACACTCCGCGCCGCCCGGAGTGAACCAGATCGTTCGTCTCGGGCCGTCCCCCGGGTCGTGCGGCCGAAGCACCTTCCCAAATCCCGCAGCCGCAACGGCGGTCCCCATGCGGGTGCCCCTATGAACCTTGGGAGTAGGCCCACATGACCCAGCAGTCACTGGAGCCGAAGACCGTCTCGGAGGACGCGGGTGCGGGAACCCGCGTCCCGGCCGGACGCTCTTGGCTCGACCGGTACTTTCACATATCCGACAGAGGATCCACGGTCGCGCGTGAGGTGCGCGGCGGCATCACCACCTTCATGGCGATGGCGTACATCCTCCTTCTCAACCCGCTGATCCTGTCCGGCAAGGACGCGGCGGGGGACACGCTCGGCCAGAAGGCGCTGATCACCGCGACCGCGCTCGCGGCGGCCCTCACCACGCTGCTGATGGGTTTCGTCGGCAAGGTGCCCCTCGCGCTCGCCGCGGGCCTCTCCGTCTCCGGAGTCCTCGCCTCCCAGGTCGCCCCCCAGATGACCTGGGGCCAGGCGATGGGCATGTGCGTGATGTACGGCGTGGTCATCATGCTGCTGGTCGTCACCGGCCTGCGTGAGTTGATCATGAATGCGATTCCGCTGCCGCTGAAGCACGCGATCACCATGGGCATCGGCCTGTTCGTGGCGCTGATCGGCTTCTACAAGGCCGGTTTCGTGCACCAGGGCGAGGGCACCCCGGTCACCCTCGGCCCGGCGGGCGAGCTGGCCGGCTGGCCGGTGCTGCTGTTCGCCGTGACCCTCCTCGCCATCTTCATGCTCCAGGCGCGCGGCATCCCCGGCGCCATCCTGATCGGCATCGTCGGCGGCACGTTCCTCGCCCTGATCCTCAACGCCCTCGACGTCATCGACCCCGGGCAGTGGGCCGGCGGCGCTCCCGAACTGCACGGCAGCGCGGTCTCGATGCCCGACTTCTCGATCTTCGGCAACGTCGAGTTCGGCGGCTGGGCGGAGGTCGGCGCGATGACCGTCGGCATGATCGTGTTCACGCTGGTGCTCGCCGGTTTCTTCGACGCCATGGCGACCATCATCGGCGTCGGCACCGAGGCCAAGCTGGCGGACGACAGGGGCCGGATGCCGGGCCTGTCCAAGGCGCTGTTCATCGACGGCGCGGGCGGCGCGATCGGCGGCGTCTCCGGCGCCTCCGGGCAGACCGTGTTCGTGGAGTCGGCGACCGGCGTCGGCGAGGGTGCCAGGACCGGCCTGTCGTCGGTGGTCACCGGTCTGTTCTTCGCCGCCTGCCTGTTCTTCACGCCGCTGACGGCGATCGTGCCGGGCGAGGTCGCGGCCGCCGCCCTGGTGGTGATCGGCGCCATGATGATGATGAACGCCCGGCACGTCGACTGGTCCGACCGCGCCACCGCGATCCCGGTCTTCCTGACCGTCGTGATCATGCCGTTCACGTACTCGATCACCGCGGGTGTCGCCGCCGGCGTCATCTCCTATGTCGCCATCAAGATCGCCCAGCGCAAGGCCCGGGAGATCGGCGTCTTCATGTGGGCGCTGACGGTGATCTTCGTCGTGTTCTTCGCACTCAACCCCATCGAGAGCTGGATGGGCGTCCACTAGCGCCGCCCCACACAACCGCTGTGAAGGAGACCGAGAGATGCTGGACATCGCCGACGAGCTGCACCGGTGGGTCGAGCAGGGACGCGACTTCGCCGTGGCCACCGTGGTGGCCGTGAGCGGCAGCGCCCCGCGTCAGCCCGGCGCCGCCCTCGCGGTGGACGCCGACGGCACGGCCATCGGCTCGGTCTCCGGCGGCTGTGTGGAGGGCGCGGTGTACGAGCTGTGCCAACAGGCGTTGCAGGACGGGGAGCCCGTCCTGGAGCGTTTCGGCTACAGCGACGACGACGCCTTCGCGGTCGGTCTGACCTGCGGCGGCGTCATCGACATCCTGGTCACCCCGGTCCGGGCGGGCGATCCCGTCCGGTCGGTGGTGGCGTCCGCGGTGGCCGCCGCGTCCCGGCGCGAGCCCGCCGCGGTGGCCCGGATCGTCTCCGGCCCGGCGGAGCTGACGGGCGGCCGCGCGCTGCTGGTCCGCTCCGACGGGTCGTACGACGGGGGCTTCGGCGCCCATCCCGAACTGGACCGCACCGTCGCGGCCGAGGCGGGCGCCTTCCTGGACGCCGGGCGCACCGGCACCCTGGAGATCGGAGAGCAGGGCTCCCGGTGCGGAGCACCGCTCACGGTCCTGGTCGAGTCGTCCGTCCCGGCCCCCCGCATGATCGTCTTCGGCGCGATCGACTTCGCCTCGGCGCTGGTCCGCGTCGGCAAGTTCCTCGGCTACCACGTCACGGTGTGCGACGCCCGCCCCGTCTTCGCGACGCGGGCCCGCTTCCCCGAGGCGGACGAGATCGTCGTCGAGTGGCCCCACGAGTACCTGGAGCGCACCGGCGTCGACGCCCGCACGGTCCTGTGCGTGCTGACCCACGACGCCAAGTTCGACGTACCCCTGCTGAAGCTCGCGCTGCGGCTGCCGGTGGCGTACGTCGGCGCCATGGGCTCGCGCCGCACCCACCTCGACCGCAACAGGCGGCTGCGCGACGTCGGCCTCACCGACCTGGAGCTGGCCCGCCTGCGCTCGCCCATCGGCCTGGACCTGGGCGCCCGTACGCCGGAGGAGACGGCGCTGTCCATCGCCGCCGAGATCGTGGCCAACCGGCGGGGCGGCAGCGGCGTTTCGCTGACCGGCGCGCACACGCCGATCCACCACGACGTGCCGTCGGCACCGGCGGGGCGGATCGGGTCGGTGGCCTGACGAGCGCTGTTCGGTCGACCGTGTGGGGGGCGCCGTGAGCGCGGGTCACCGCCCCCGGAGCAGGCGGTTCGCCGCCCGGCCGAACATCCAGCGGGCGGCCCGCTCCAGGGCGCCGTCGAGGAAGGGCGGCAGCAGGCGTACGCGGATTTCCTCACGCCAGACCACATGGGCGCGCCCGCCCGGACCCGGGTGGACCTCGATCTCCGCCCAGCCGCGCACCGCCCGGCCGCGTTTCTCCAGACGGCACCGGCCGGGGGCGTCGTCGGTCGGCGGCTGCCAGACGGTGACCTCCATCCGGTCGTCGAAGGCCAGCGGACCGAGGCCGGAACGGGCCACGAACACCGTGCCCTCGTGGGTCGGCGGAGCGGTGAGCACGGTGACCCGGGTCAGCGGGACGACGGCACCGTGCCGGGGCCAGTCGGTGAGCCGGCGCCAGGCCTCGGGCGGGGGGAGGGGAGCCGTGCGTTCGAGGAGGAAGGTGGCCACGGGAGGATCTTAGGCAGGCCGCACCCCACCGGTCGGCGGGCGCGCTACCGGTAGACCTCGCCCGGTTCGGCCCTCCCCGGTGCCAGCAGCTGAGGGACCGTCACGAACACGTACCCGCGTTCCTTCAGCGCGTCGATGATGCCGGGCACCGCCGGGACGGTCCCCTGGTAGATGTCGTGCAGCAGGATGATGCCGTCCCGGCCCGCCTGGTCGAGGACGCGCTGCCGGATGAGTGCGGAGTCGTCGGTCGTGTAGTCCTTGGCGGTGACGCTCCACAGGACCTCGGCGAGACCGAGTTCGCGGCAGATCTCGTGCACGGTGTCGTTCGTACGGCCCTGGGGCGGGCGCATGAGGGTGGGGCGGCGGCCGGTGAGGCGCTCGATCTCCTCGTTGGGGCGCTGAAGTTCCTCGCGGATCTCGTCCGGCTTCAGCCGGGTGAGGATCCTGTGGTCCCAGGTGTGGCTGGCTACCTCGTGGCCCTCGTCGGCCATCCGCCGGACCAGCTCCGGGTACTTCTCGATGTGCCGCTTGCCGAGCAGGAAGAAGGTCGCCGGGACCTGTTTCTCCTTCAGGATGTCGAGCAGGCGCGGGGAGTTCTCGCTGGGGCCCGCGTCGAAGGTGAGCGCGATGCACTTGACCCTTCGGCAGTCGACGCTGCCGAAGGCGGCGGGCTCCTCGCCGGAAGCGGCCTGGGCGCGGACCGCGCTGGGGGCGGTGGTGTCGAGGCTCGTGCAGCCGGTGAGGGCGAGCGGCAGGGAGAGGGCCGCCAGCAAAGTCGCGGCGGCACGGAACGCCGCCCCCCGTCCTTCCGTCTTCCTGGTCGGCTCGGACGGCTTGAGGGGCGAGAACGGTGTGGTTCTGCGCCGGATTCCAGGTCGGAGAAGCATGCGGCGACTATACAATGTGTGTATAGACGGTGTTTATAGTGGTGCCCGTCGATCTTTCCGAGGGCTTCGGAGTGTTTGAGGTGGTCCCACTCTGGCACCCGGCCACACATGACCACCGCCTACGCCGTGGTGATCCCCACGCTGGTCCGTGACACCCTCGCCGACTGTCTCGCCGCGCTGGCCGCCGCGACCGGCCCCAAGCCGCGCGAGATCGTCCTGGTCGACGACCGGCCCGTGCCGGATCCGGGCCCGCTGGAGCACCCGCTGAGCGTCCTCGGCGATCTGCGAAACCGTACGACCGTGCTGCACGGCGGCGGCCGCGGACCCGCCGCCGCCCGCAACACCGGCCTGCGCGCGGTCGCCTCGCCCTGGGCCGCCTTCCTCGACGACGACGTGCAGGTCGGCCCGCACTGGTGCGAACAGCTCACCCAGGACCTGGCCGCCGCGAGCCCCGACACGGCGGGCGTACAGGGCGTCATCGCCGTACCGCTGCCCGGGCGCCGCCGCCCCACCGACTGGGAGCGCGAGACGGTGGCCCGGGCGCGGGCCCGCTGGGGCACCGTCGACATGGCCTACCGCACCGACGCCCTCAAGGAGGTCCGCGGCTTCGACGAACGCTTCCTGCGCGCCCACCGGGAGGACGTCGACCTGGCTCTGCGGCTCCTCGACGCCGGGTGGGGCATCCGGCAGGGGCGGCGCACCACACGGCACCCGGTGCACCCCGTGGGCCGCTGGGCCTCGCTGGCCGCCCAGCGCGGGCATGCCGACGACGCGCTCATGCTGCGGCTGCACGGCTCCGGGTGGTGGTCGAAGGCGGCCGCGCCGCGCGGCCGTGTCCGCGTCCACCTCGCGGTGACGGCGGCGGGCGCGGCGGCGTGCGTGCTCTCGGCGGCCGGGCGTCGTACGGCTGCCGCCGTCGCCGGGTCGGTCTGGGCCGCGGGCACCGCCGAGTTCGCCTGGGCACGCATCGCGCCCGGACCACGCACCCGGGACGAGGTGACCACCCTGCTGGTGACGAGCGTGCTCATCCCGCCGACGGCGAGCTGGCACTGGCTGCGCGGACTGTGGCGCCACCGGGGCGCGCCCGCGTGGCGGGAGGTGGTGCTGTGAGCCGGGTGTGCGGCGGGCTTGCGGGAGGTGGTGCTGTGAGCCGGGTGTGCGGCGGGCTTGCGGGAGGTGGTGCTGTGAGCCGGGTGTGCGGCGGGCTTGCGGGAGGTGGTGCTGTGAGCCGGGTGTGGGGCGGCTTTGCGGGAGGTGGTGCTGTGAGCCGGGTGTGGGGCGGCTTTGCGGGAGGTGGTGCTGTGAGCCGGGTGTGGGGCGGCTTTGCGGGAGGTGGTGCCGTGACTAGGGTGAAGGGCGGGCGTGTTGGAGGAGGTGCCGTGATCCGGATGCGCACCGGCCCGGCGGCAGATGGCGTCGTGATCCGGATGCGCACCGGCCCG
>NZ_JAHUXH010000040.1 GCF_019219825.1 Streptomyces sp. TRM70350
CACACCCGGCGGCGGGCTCACGATGGTGCTGAGCCTGCGGATGGCGCCGGGCCGGGCCGCGGCCGTGGTGGCCCAGGGGCGTACCGATGGTGTCAACACGCCGTCAGCGTCGGCCTGAACGGCGTCAGCATCCGCGTCAGGGGCTGCACCTGGCCTCCGGATGCCGGGCATAGCGTCGAAGGCGAGCCCCGGTCCGCCTCCCCGCGTCCGGGGCCATCACGCTGACTCCTCCGGAGGCATCCCATGACCGAACTCCTCTGCGGTGACGACCCCGAGCCCTCCGATCCGTTCCCGGCCGGACCCCTGTTCGTCCCGGTCCGGCCGGGCCCGGCGGGGTGTGCGGCCCGCGTCTTCCGCACACCGCTCGGCGACCGTACGGCCGTCGGTTTCACGTCCGCGCGCGGACCGGCCGCCGTACTCGGCACCGGCCAGCCCTGGATCAGGCTCGCCGAACCCGCCCTGCGCGCACTGACCGCCCCGCTCGGTGTCACCGCCGTCACGGTGGACCCGGCGTTCTCCGCCCCGGTCCCCCGGCAGCTCCCGAGCTGGGACGCCGAGGCGGCCCTCACCCCCGCCGAAGGGACCGCGCGATGACGACCCTTCACGAACCCGCCCGCACCGACCTGTCGGTGTGGCCCGCGTCCACCACCGAGCCCCGCCCGGGCGACCTCACGGTGGCCGGCGTACCGCTCGCCGAGGTCGCCGACCGCTTCGGCACCCTCCGCTACGTCCTCGACGAGGGCGAGGTGCGCGGGCGCTGCCGCACGTGTCTGCGCGCCTTCCCCGACGCCGATGTGCTGTACGCGGCCAAGGCGTTCCTGTGCCGGGCCGTGGTCCACTGGATGGCCGAGGAGGGAGCCTCGGTCTCGACGTCTGCTCCGCGGGTGAGCTGGGACTCGCGGTCACCACCGGCTTCCCGCCCGAACGGATCGTGCTGCACGGCAACGCCACGTCGCCGCACGACCTGCGGACCGCGCTGCGCCTCGGCGTCGGCCGGATCGTCATCGACAGCCCCTCGGAGATCGCCCGGCGGCGGTGGGGCCCGGGGCCACCAGAAGGTCATCGTGCGGGTGGTGCCCGGCATCGGCGCCGGCGGCCACGACAAGGTCCGTACCGGCACCGACGACCAGAAGTTCGGCCTCTCTCTGTCCGACGGCCATGCCCAGCACGCCATCGCCCGCCTCCTGGACGGGCCGCAGCTCGAACTGACCGGCCTGCACTGCCACCTGGGCTCGCAGATCACCAGCGTCAAGCCGTACCTGGCCGCTGTGCGCCGCATGGTGGGCCCGATGGCGCGGCTGTACGACCAGCACGGCCTGGTCCTGTCCGAGCTCGACCTCGGCGGCGGCCACGGCATCGCCCACCGGTCCGGCCCTGGACGTCACCGCCCTGGCCCGCCGGGTCCGCGCGGAGCTGATCGAGGCGTGCACGGCGGCCGGGCTTGGCGTGCCCCGCCTGCTCGTCGAACCGGGCCGGGCGATCGTGGCCCGGCGGGCATCGCCCTGTACCGCGTCCTGGCCGTCAAGCGCACCGGCCCGCACCTGTTCGTCGCCGTCGACGGCGGCATGAGCGACAACCCCCGGCCCGCCCTGTACGGCGTGCGGTACGCCCCGCGCCTCACGGCCGCCTCGGCACGGCACGCTCGGCCCGGACGACCGTCGTCGGCCGGCACTGCGAGGCGGGCGACGTCCTTGCCGCCGACGTCGAACTCCCCGCCGACGTACGCCCCGGGGACCTGCCGGCCGTCCCCGTGGCCGGTGCCTACCACCTGTCCATGGCCTCCGGCTACCACCTGGTCGGCCGCCCACCGGTGGCCGCCGTGGCCGACGGCCACGCCCGGCTGCTCGTACGCCGGGAGTCGCCGGCGGACATCCGCAGCAGGGACGTAGGCCTGTAGTCGCCCGGGGGCGTTCGGCGTCCTCCACGGCGTGCGCGGTCCGGGTGCGGGCGACCACGGGGAGTGACGAAGTCCGGACACGCGTCGGGGCCGGTGCGCGGTGGAATGCGCGTCCGGCCCCAGGTGTGTCCGGGCGGTGCGCTCTGGCGCCGCCCTTGTCGTGCTCAGGCGGCGGTCATCACCTGGCTGCCGGCCGGCAGCCGGTGCGGGGCGATGATCTGGCCGTCCGGCAGGAGCTCACCGGTGTCCTCGAAGAGCACGACACCGTTGCACAGCAGGCTCCAGCCCTGCTCCGGGTGGTGCGCCACGAGGCGGGCGGATTCCCGGTCGGCGGAGTCGGCGGTCGGGCACGGTGGCTGGTGCTGGCACATGGAAGGGATCTTTCGCTCTGTTGTGTCGTTCATGGCCGCCCCCGTTGCGATAAGTCGGTCGAACCCAGTGTTGCCCCACGGGCGTCTTTCCGCAGGGATTTCGCTGCACGGCTTCCTCACAGGTTGATGACGCATCGCCCGTGCGGACGGTTCATCCCAACTGCACTGTCCCTTCGGGTGGTTCGGGGTGGCCGGATGGGGCTAGTCCGGTGGGGGTGGAAAGCGTTTCCGGCTCTTTCGAGCGAATAGTCACTCGTACGAGCGAGCGTCTTTGCTCGGGTGAGTCATTATCTGCTCGTACGAGCAATTATCCGGGCGGGAAACGGGGCAACAGCGGAAAACGCAGCAACAACGGAAACAGAGAAAACGCCAGAAACGCCTGAAACAGCAGCGTACCTCGCCACCGGGAATCCGACGGCGAGGTACGGGAGACGGAGTTCGCTGCGTGACGTCCGGTCGGCTGTCAGGCCGGTGAGCCAAGCAGTGGGGTGGGCGGGGTCGGCGGCACCCGAAGGGTCAGCACCGGGAGCAGTTCGGCGACCCGGTGCGGGCGGTTGGCCG
Source organism: Streptomyces sp. TRM70350 (assembly GCF_019219825.1). Lineage (GTDB taxonomy): Bacteria > Actinomycetota > Actinomycetes > Streptomycetales > Streptomycetaceae > Streptomyces. Next base: position 2,830 of record NZ_JAHUXH010000040.1, read on the forward strand.
CGATGCCGGGCGGGGCGGGAGCCAGCGGGACGAGCAGGTCGGTCGCCGCGGGGTGGCCAGCGGTGCCGTCGGAGGTGCAGTCGCCGTGCAGCCAGAGCGTGAGCATGTACAGGCCGGGCACGGACAGCAGGCGCGGTTGGTACGACTGGGTGAGTGTCTCGGCCTGGCGCAGCGCACGCTCGGTGGAGACGACGTACGGCCCTTCGAAGAAGTGCGAGAAGGCCCAGCCGTCCGCCGTCAGCATCGTCTCCGCCGCGGCCACCGCGTGGTCGCCGGAGCGGATCAGAAAACGCCAGCCGGCCAGTCGGGTGACCGGCTCGCCCTTGGCCGTGATCCGCTCCAGTACATGGACCGGCAGCGGCAGCTCGGGCGTGACGGGGCCCTGGGCGCTGCGCAGGGCGGGGGTTCGGGCCTCGCGGACCGCGGTGGGGGAACCGAGGGCCGCGAGGACGGAGCGAAGTGCGGGCACGGGAGCCGGAGGGACATGCAGCGGCATGGTGGGTCGCCTCTCATTCGACAGGCAGGGTGGCGCGAGGGGGCGGGGGCGGACGGCGCTGTCAGCTCACGGGGACAGAGAGGCGGGGCCGGGTCTGCGAAGCGATGGTGTGAGTGTGAGGCCTGCCGGGCGTGATCGCGACGACAGTTTCCTCCGACCATGGGCGCCAGCCTTCTGCCCTGTCGACCGAGTTTATACGACATTTGTTCAGCCGGTGTTTCGTCTAACCGCTTCCGGGCACTCGCACAAGAGTTCATTCGGTCGGTGATACGTGGAAATCATCCCGATTCCGAAGGGGGAGCACCGCGATGACCTCGGAGAATGCCCGCGCCGCGGTCGGCCAATTCTCGTCGGCGTTTTTCACGAGGTCGCCGGCGGTGAAATTGCACGCTGTGCCATGCCGGTGGAATGTGCCGCCGATCTTCTCTGATCCAAGTGACCAGAGTAGCGGCTGCGGGCGTTCACCGGGGGCGTTATGGATCGCTCGGGCTGGGCATCATCCACCCTGACCCGGACACCGGCGGCCGGATCTTCGGCCTGCCCACCGAGGAGGGATGCTTCGATGGGGGAGAAGGTCGTGGCGGGCGCGTTCGACCTGTCCGATCGCCAGCGCTACCGCACGAAGCTCCGGCAGTGCCTGCGGGGGCTGGAGCGGCTGTTGGAGGAGAAGCGGTTCGATCGGCCGAAGAACCTCATGGGGCTGGAGATCGAACTCAATCTCGCCGGTGCCGACGGCATGCCCAGAATGCTCAACAGTCAGGTCCTGGAAAAGATCGCGAGCCGAGATTTCCAAACAGAACTCGCCATGTTCAACCTGGAAGTCAACATAGCCCCACACCGGCTGGGCGGGCGGGTATTCGACCGGCTCGCGGAAGAGCTCCGCACGTCCCTGGCGTATGCCCACCGGAAAGCGGGTGAGGTGGACGCCGGAATCGTGATGATCGGTATTCTGCCGACCCTCGAACGGGACGATCTGGTCTCCTCGAACCTGTCCGACGTGGACCGTTACGTCCTGCTCAACGACCAGATCGTGGCCGCCCGGGGCGAGGACTTCACGCTCGACATCGACGGGGTGGAGCATCTGACCTGCACGTCGAAGTCGATCGCGCCGGAGGCCGCGTGCACGTCCGTACAGCTGCACCTTCAGGTCACGCCGGGGCGGTTCGCCGACGTGTGGAACGCCGCGCAGGCCGCGGCCGCGGCGCAGATAGCCATGGGCGCGAACTCGCCGTTCCTGTTCGGCCGTGAGCTGTGGCGCGAGTCCCGGCCGCCGCTGTTCCAGCAGTCCACCGACACCCGCCCGCCCGAGCTCCAGGCGCAGGGGGTCCGGCCGCGCACCTGGTTCGGGGAGCGGTGGATCAGCTCGGCCTACGACCTCTTCGAGGAGAACCTGCGCTACTACCCCGCGCTGCTGCCGATCTGCGACGACGAGGACCCGCTGGCCGTGCTCGACGCGGGCGGCGTGCCCAGGCTCGCCGAGCTGGTGCTGCACAACGGCACGGTGTACCGCTGGAACCGGCCCGTGTACGGCATCGCCGACGGCGTCCCCCACCTGCGCGTCGAGAACCGGGTGCTGCCCGCCGGGCCCACCATCACCGACGTCATCGCCAACGCGGCCTTCTACTACGGCGTCATCCGCGCGCTCGCCGAGGACGCCCGGCCGGTGTGGACCCGGCTGCCCTTCGAGGCGGCCGCCGCCAACTTCGACGCCGCGTGCCGGTACGGCATCGAGGCGCGCTTCACCTGGCCGCGGCGGGGACGGTACGGCGGTACCACCGAGGTCGACGCGGTGAGCCTCGTACGCGACGAACTGCTGCCGCTCGCCGAGGCCGGGCTGGACGCGTGGGGTGTCGAACCGGCCGATCGGGACCTCTACCTCGGTGTGATCGACGAACGGTGCCGACGCCGGGTGAACGGGGCGTCCTGGCAGGTCGCGACCTTCCACCGGGCCCTGGAGAGCGGCCTGTCCCGCGAGGCCGCCCTGGCCGCGACGACGCGGCGCTATGCCGAGCTGATGCGTCACGGAGAACCGGTGCATACCTGGCCGGTGGGGGTGCCGGAGGCTGCGCGGCTGGGGTGAGCGTCGGCCGGGGCCGGGTGGGGTGAGTGGCTGGGCCCATGTCGTTCGGCTCCGCCCGGTCCGGGCCGTCGTGGATGGTCGCCGCTGTGGCGGAGAAGAGGTGTACGCGGACAACTCAGGGAGCCGTCGGCCCCCGCTACCCGACCTCCGCTACCTGGTCGCGTCCGACCCCTGCTACCTCGTCGTGTCCGGCCCCTGCTGCCTGGCCGCGGCCGTCGACAGTCCATGATGGGAGGCGTTACGCGACCACTCGACTGGAGGCAGGCGTGCAGGGTGAGGCGGGGACCGTGGAGGGGGCCGCGTCAGGCCAGGTGCCGTCGCGGCGGGTCTTGCGGGACGAGACCTTGCTCGTGCTCGGTGTCTCGCTGGGCGCCAGCGCCGTGTCCGCCGTCATCAGCTTCGTCGGGTCCGTCACCAAACCCGGTGGGCTGAAGGACCAGGCCGCCACCCTCAACGCCTCCGCCGCTCCGGGCCGCCCCTGGCTCGATCTGGCCTGGCAGCTGTTCGGGATCACCACCGCGCTCATCCCCGTCGTCCTCGTCGCGCACTTCCTGCTGCGGGAGGGGCAGAGCCTGAGGACCCTCGGCTTCGACCGCACCCGCCCCTGGCCGGACCTGGGGCGCGGAGCTGTCATCGCCGCGGTGATCGGCAGCACCGGCATCGCCTTCTACCTCGCCGCACGCGGCCTCGGTTTCAACCTCACGGTCGTCCCCGAGGCCCTGCCCGACGTCTGGTGGAAGTACCCGGTGCTGATCCTGTCGGCCCTGCAGAACTCCATCCTCGAAGAGGTCATCGTCGTCGGCTATCTGCTGCGCCGCCTCGACCAGCTGGGCTAGACACCCGGCGCCGCGCTGGTCGCCAGCTCCGTGCTGCGTGGGTCGTACCACCTCTACCAGGGCATCGGCGGCTTCATCGGCAACATGGTCATGGGCGTCGTCTTCGTCTACCTCTACCGGCGCTGGGGCCGCGTCGGCCCCCTGGTGGTCGCGCACTCGCTGCTCGACATCGGGGCGTTCGTGGGGTACGCGCTGCTCGCCGGCAAGGTGGACTGGCTGCCCACGGCCTGAGGCGCCGTCACGCGAGCAGCTCGCCCTCGATCACCGTCACCGCCCGCCCGCTCAGCAGCGTCCGGTCGCCGCGCAGCTCCGTGCGGACGCGGCCGGAGCGGGGCGAGGCCTGCAGGCCGGTCAGTTCGGCGCGGCCGAGGCGCTCCGACCAGAACGGGGCCAGCGCGGTGTGGGCGCTGCCGGTGACCGGGTCCTCGTCGATGCCGACGTTCGGGAAGAAGCACCGGGAGACGTAGTCGTACCCGAGAGCCGGGTCCTCGGCGCGGGCGGTGGCGATGACGCCGCGCGTCGAGTGGGCGCCGATGGCCTTGTGGTCGGGGCGCAGGGCGTGGACGGTCTTCTCGTCGGCGAGCTCCAGCAGCAGGTCCCCGACGTTCGGGCCGGTGTCGAAGGCCGTCCGCGGCCGCACGCCCAGGGCCTCGGCGAGCCCTTCGGGGACGTCGACCGGCGTGAGCGGGGCGGTGGGGAAGTCCAGGGTGATCGAGCCGTCGTCGCGGGGCGTCGCCATGAGGACGCCGCTGCGTGTGGCGAACCGTACCGGGCCCTCGTGGGCGCCCGTGGTGTGCAGGACGTGGGCCGTGGCGAGCGTGGCGTGACCGCACATCGCCACCTCGGTCGCCGGGGTGAACCAGCGCAGCGCCCAGTCGGCCTCGCCGCCCTCGGGCAGCGGGTGGGCGAAGGCCGTCTCGGCGTGGTTGACCTCCAGGGCCACCTTCTGCAGCCAGTCGTCCTCGGGGAAGGCGTCGAGGAGCAGGACCCCGGCCGGGTTGCCTGCGAAGGGGCGGTCGCTGAAGGCGTCGACGATTCGAATCTGCATGGGTCATGACGGTAGGAGCGCGTGAAGCCGCGGACCAAGGCCAATTCGCGGTCTCTGGACCGTTTCTGGACGCGACAAGGAGCAGTGGGCAGCCGGCCAGGACGGCGACCTCCTGACTGCGCGGACCGCGCGGGAGTTCGCCGTCACCCTGTCGCTGCTGCACGGGCAGGGAACGACATTCAGCACCCCAGCCCACAGCAGCCCAGAGGGCTTGCCAGCCGAACTGTTCCGATATATCGTTGAAGTATCGCGACAGATCAACGAACAGATGGAGTCATGGCAATGCACCACCACGGATACGAGCACGGACACAGCGGCCCCAGGCGCGGTCGGGGCGACTTCGACGGACGGCGTGCGGCCTTCGGGCCCTTCGGTCCGGGCGGACACGGCTTCGGTCATGGCGGCCCGGGTGGTTTCGGCGGCTTCGGTCCCGGCCCCTGGGGCGGACGAGGACGCGGGGGACCGAGGGGGCGGGCGCGGCGCGGTGACGTGCGCGCGTCGATCCTGGCCCTGCTGAAGGACCGGCCGATGCACGGCTACGAGATGATCCAGGAGATCGCCGAGCGCAGCGGCGGGGCGTGGAAGCCCAGCCCCGGCTCGGTGTACCCCACCCTCCAGCTGCTGGAGGACGAGGGGCTGATCGCCAGCGAGACCGAGGGCGGCAAGAAGCTGTTCTCGCTCACCGAGGCGGGCCGTGCGGCCGCCGAGGAAGGCCCGGACGCCCCCTGGGAAGAAGCCTCGCGCGGTGTCGACTGGGAGGCCCTCAGTGAGATCCGCCAGGCCGGTTTCAGTCTGATGGAGGCCTTCAGCCAGGTCTGGAAGACCGGCGACAAGGAGCAGCGCGAGAAGGCGCTCGCCGTCATCAACGAGGCCCGCAAGAGGCTGTACCTGATCCTCGCCGACGAGGACTGACAGCGGCAGTACGGCATCACAGGCGCCCCGCGGAGCGATCCGCGGGGCGCTGCCATGTGCCGTCTGTTCAGGCCACCAGCCCCGCCAGCTTCCGCAGTGACTCGGTCAGCGCGGCCGTCGCCGAGTCCTTGAGCTTGCCCGCCATCAGCGATACCGCCGCGCCGGTGAACTCGCCGTCGATGCGCACCGTCGTGGCGTCGCCGTCGGGGGCCAGGGTGTAGCGCGTGGCGACGGTCACGGACATCGGGCCCTTGCCGCGGATGGCCAGCACCCGGGCCGGTGTCAGCTCCTCCACGGTCCACTCGACCTCGGCCGGGAAGCCCATGAGCTTCATGTTCTCCTGGAAGGTCGCGCCGACCTCCAGGGTGGTGGGGCCGCCCTTGGGGAAGCCGGTGTGGGTCGCGTTCCACTCCCCGTACGCGGACCAGTCCGTGAGCTGTGCCCACACCTTCTCGGCCGGCGCCCCGATGCGTGCCTCCGCGCTGACTTCGGCCATGCGACCACCTCTTCGTGTCGGGCTTCGGTGTCGCGGAACGTAGCCGCAGGGTCTGGAACATTCAATACTGATGAACCGTCAGGAAATGGGGGCGCATGGCAAGGCTGCGCGCGCCCCCGTGGCCGAAACTGCCTGATCTCATCCGTAAGGAGGAGATTCCAGCCGGGGATGTCCCCTGTGCGTGGGACGCGAAAATGGTTCTGGCCGGGGATGACCGGATCCGAGGAGGCTGATGGGGTAGGGGGTGTGCACTCCCCCATCCCCCGGCAGCAGGCCGACGAACACTCCGGTGTGGACAACGATGCCAGGCTCAGCGCCGAGCTGACGGCGGTGGTCGCGGCTGCCCGCAGGCGGGCCGTTCGGGACGGGGACCGGCAGATCGACACCGCCCATCTGCTCCACTCGCTCCTGGAGTACGACCCCGAGGTCCGCGCCGCCTTCGACGGCGAGCCCCAGATCGCCCGGCTGCTCGGCTATCTCGTGCAGCGCAGCATCGGCTACGGCCTGCGCTGGCAGTCCGCCGTCGAGGACTCCGGCGCGATCCCCGTCGTGACCGGGGTCGCGGGCCACTCGCCGCTGGCCGCCACGGCGATGTCGTACGCCGAAGAGCGCGCCGCGCGCCGGGGCGACGACGCGGCCCGCGGGGTCGATCTGCTCGCGGGGATCGTCGTGGACCCGCGGTCGCGGGCCGTGGAGGTGCTGGAGCGTGCCGGGGTGGACGTGCCCGAGCTGTTCCTGCGGATCGAACACGGCTCGCAGGAGTACGCCGGGGGCACCGAAGCCGGTTACTGACGCCGACCGACGTCCAGCCGGTGAGACAGGAGTCATCAGGGGCGACGGTCATGTCGTCGCCTGTCATCATGTCCGGGTGCATACGTCAGTCAGCAGTCGGGGCAGCCGCGGCAAGGGCGCCGGGCTCGCGCTCGCGCTCGGGTCGGCCCTCGCCTTCGGCGGATCGGGAGTCGCGGCCAAGCCGCTGATCGAGGCGGGTCTCGACCCGTTGCACGTGGTGTGGCTGCGGGTGGCCGGCGCGGCCCTGGTGATGCTGCCGCTCGCCGTGCGCCACCGCGCGCTGCTGCGCCGCCGCCCCGCGCTGCTCGCCGGGTTCGGACTGCTGGCCGTCGCCGGTGTGCAGGCCTGCTACTTCGCCGCGATCTCCCGTATCCCGGTCGGTGTCGCGCTGCTCGTCGAGTACCTCGCGCCCGCTCTGGTGCTCGGCTGGGTGCGGTTCGTGCAGCGGCGGCCGGTGACGCGGGCGGCGGGGCTCGGCGTGGTCCTCGCGGTCGGCGGCCTCGCCTGCGTGGTCGAGGTGTGGGCCGGTCTCGGCTTCGACGCCCTCGGACTTCTGCTCGCCCTCGGCGCCGCCTGCTGCCAGGTCGGCTACTTCGTGCTGTCCGACCAGGGCAGCGACTCCGGCGCCGACGCCCCCGACCCGCTCGGCGTGATCGCGTACGGCCTCCTGATCGGCGCCGCCGTCCTGACCGTCGTGGCCCGCCCCTGGGGCATGGACTGGTCGGTGCTCGCGGACCCGGCGCACATGGACGGCACCGCCGTCCCGGCCGCCCTGCTGCTGGCCTGGATCGTGCTGGTCGCGACCGTCGTCGCGTACGTCACCGGCGTGCTCTCCGTGCGCCGGCTCTCCCCGCAGGTCGCGGGCGTGGTGGCGTGTCTGGAAGCGGTCATCGCGACCGTCCTGGCCTGGGTGCTGCTCGGCGAGCACCTCTCGGCGCCGCAGATCGTGGGCGGGGTGGTCGTTCTCGTCGGGGCGTTCATCGCGCAGTCGTCGACGCCCGCGAAGGGGTCCGTGGAGCCGGTGGTGGCCGGTGGCGGGGCCGAACGCGAGTTGTCGGCCCGGGGTACGGCCGCATAGGGTGCTGATCATGTATTCGGACGCACGCGTTCTTCCGCCTCCGGCCGCCTGAGGCGGGCCCTCCGGACATCCTTGCTCGGCGTGATCTCGCCGGGCCGAACGGTGCTGCCCGCGGAAGACGTCCGCGGACCCCGCTGAGCGGCGGTCCTTCCCGATCTTCTGCGCTCCCGCGCAACTGCGGAGAACACGCGTGTCCACTGTTGCTTCCGGCCTGCCCGTCGGGCGAGGCCTCCTGTATCTGATCGTCGCCGGTGCCGCCTGGGGCACCGCGGGCGCGGCCGCCTCGCTGGTCTACCGCGCCAGCGACATGGGCTCCGTCGCCCTGTCCTTCTGGCGCTGCGCGGCCGGCCTGCTCCTGCTGCTCGCGGCCCGTCACCTGCGCCCGCGTCCCGGCGCGGCCCCCACCCCGCGCCCGCGAGTTATCGCGGCCGCCCCCGAACCGCTCGCCCGCAAGGCCCTCCGGGCCGTCGCCACCGGCCTCGGGCTCGCGGTGTTCCAGACCGCCTACTTCGCCGCCGTGGACGCCACCGGGCTGGCCGTCGCGACCGTCGTCACGCTCGGCGCCGGTCCCGTCCTCATCGCGCTCGGCGCACGGCTGACCATGGGTGAGCGTCTTGGCCGCCCCGGCGTCCTGGCCGTCGCGGGCGCGCTCACCGGGCTCGGCGTGCTCGTACTCGGCGGCGAGGACACCGCCGTACGCCCGTGGGGCGTCGTACTCGCCCTGCTGTCCGCCGCCGGGTACTGCGCGATGACCCTGCTCACCCGCTACTGGGGCCGGGACGGCGGCGCGGACGCCTCCGACACCACCGTCCGGGCGTTCGCGGTCACGACCCTGTGCCTGCTGCCGTTCGCGCTGGCGGAGGGACTGGTGCCGCACACCGCCGAACCCGCCCTGCTGCTGTGGCTCATGGTGTACATCGCGGCGATCCCCACAGCCCTCGCCTACGCCCTCTACTTCGCGGGCGCGGCCGTCGTACGGTCGGCCACCGCGGCCGTGATCATGTTGCTGGAGCCGGTCAGCGCGGCGGTCCTGGCCGTCACCCTGCTCGGCGAGCGGCTCACCATCGCCACCCTGATCGGCACCTTGCTGATGCTGGGCTCGGTCGCGGGGCCGGCGGTGACCGAGGCGCGTGCGGCGCGGGCGGCGCCGGCCATCCGCTGACCGTGCCTCGCAGGGCGCACGAGGGTCGGCCCCTTGCTGGTGCGGGCCGACCCCCGTGGGGTCACGGCGCCGCGAGGTAGTCGGGCACCTCGGTTCCGGGCGCCAGGTCGGCGTCCGGGACCGGGGCCTCGTACCCCTTGCGCAGCGGGACCACGCCCGCCCAGTGAGGGAGGGCGAGGTCCTCGGGCTCGTCGTTGACGCCGCCGGTGCGGAGCTTGGCGGAGACCTCGTCGAGGTCGAGGCGGATGACGGCGGTGGCGGCCAGTTCCTTCTTGTTGGCGGGCCGGGAGTCGCGCGACCGGCCCGGCACGACGTGGTCGACCAGCGCGTCCAGCGCCAGCCGCTTCTCCTCGGGATCCGTGACGTCGTGGGCGATGCCGTGCACCACCACGGAGCGGTAGTTGATCGAGTGGTGGAAGGCCGAGCGGGCCAGGATCAGGGCATCGACGTGCGTGACCGTCAGGCACACCGGGAGACCGGGGTCGGCCTGACCGGTCATCCGCAGCGGGCGCGAGCCGGTCGAGCCGTGCACGTAGAGCCGCTCGCCGACCCGGCCGTACAGCGTCGGCAGGACCACCGGAGCGCCGTCGCGGACGAAGCCGAGGTGGCAGACGTAGCCCTCGTCGAGTATCGCGTGCACCAGGTCCTTGTCGTAGGACGCGCGGTTCGGGGAGCGGGTGGGGACGGTGCGGTCGGTCGGGGTGTAGGCGGCGGGCGGCGACGTCGTCTCCTGGGTCCCCTGCATGGACTCCTGGCTCCCCTGCATGGCGTCTCCATTGCACTAGTGCATACTTGGCTTTGTGCTAGGAGAGTATCCGATCGAAGGCCGGGGCGCAGCGGAGATCTCCGCGAGCGTGGAGCGCGCGGTGGCGGCGGGCGAGCTGGAACCGGGGCAACTGCTGCCGCCGCTACGGGAGTTGGCTGCGCGGCTCGGTGTGAACCCGAACACCGTGGCCGCCGCCTACCGGATCCTGCGTGAGCGCGGGGTCATCGAGACCGACGGGCGGCGCGGCAGCCGGGTGCGGCACAAACCGGCCACCACCGGGCGCGAGGAACTCGGGGTGGACGTACCGGAGGGCGTGCGGGACATGGCCGCCGGGAACCCGGACCCGGCGTTGCTGCCGTCGCTGGCCGCGGTCTTCGCACGGGCGGCGGACCGGGAGCCGGTGCTGTACGGGGACGAGCCCGTGGAGCCCGAGCTGGCCCGTCTGACGCGGGCAGAGCTGGACGCCGGGGGAGTGCCCGCGGGCCCGATCGTGGTGACCTCCGGTTCGCTGGACGCCATCGAGCGGGTCCTGGCCGCCCACCTCAAGCCCGGGGACGCCGTCGCCGTGGAGGATCCCGGGTGGGGCGGTTTGCTCGACCTGGTCCCGGCGCTCGGCCTGCGCACCCTCCCCGTCGCCCTCGACGACGACGGACCGCTCCCCGACCACGTGGACCGCGCCCTCGAGGCGGGCGCCCGGGCCCTCGTCGTCACGGACCGCGCGCAGAACCCCACCGGCGCCGCGCTGACCGCCGTACGCGCGCGTGCGCTGCGCTCCGTGCTCCGTAGGCATCCGGCGACCCTGCTGATCGAGGACGACCACGGCCACGGCTTCGTCGACCTGCCCCTGCACCCCCTGGCCGGTGTCACTCACCACTGGGCCTTCGTCCGCTCGGCGGCCAAGGCCTACGGCCCCGACCTGCGGCTCGCCGTGCTCACCGGGGACGAGGTCACGCTGGACCGGGTGCGCGGACGGCAGCGGCTCGGACCCGGCTGGGTCAGCCGGATCACCCAGCGGGCGGTGGCACGGCTGTGGGCCGACGGTGCGGTGGACCCGGCGGAGGTGGCGGCGGCGTACGGTCGGCGCCGGGGCGCGCTGATCGACGCGCTCGCACGGCGCGGGGTGACGGCGTACGGGCGCAGCGGCCTGAACGTCTGGATCCCGGTGCCGGACGAGACGGCGGCCGTCGCCCGTCTGCTGCACGCCGGGTGGGCGGTCGCCCCCGGCGCCCGCTTCCGGTTGAGCGCTCCCCCCGGTATCCGGGTCACTGTCTCGACGCTCACGGAGGCCGAGTCGGAACCGCTGGCCGAGGCGATCGCCGCGGCCGTCCGCGTGGCGTCGGTGCGGAGCTATGTGTAGGGGTGTGGAGGGGGCGGTCGTCGTTCGTCTGTTGTATGCCGGGTGGCCGCTTTGGGTTGGGCGCCCTGCCTGGTGTGCGGGGTGCTGTTTCGGCGGTCGCGGAGGCCGGGGTCGGAGTCGCTGGCCGGGGCGATCGCCGCGGCCGTCCGCGTGGCGTCGGTGCGGAGCTATGTGTAGGGGTGTGGAGGGGGCGGTCGTCGTTCGTCTGTTGTATGCCGGGTGGCCGCTTTGGGTTGGGCGCCCTGCCTGGTGTGCGGGGTGCTGTTTCGGCGGTCGCGGAGGCCGGGTCGGAGTCGCTGGGCGGGGCGGTCGTCGTGGCCGTCCGCGTGGCGTCGGTGCGGAGCAGTGCGGAGGGGGCGTCTGGGACGATGGCGGTATGGACGAGGACGTCATCCCGATCCTGCGCGTGGCCGACGCCGCCGCAGCGGTCCGCTGGTACGAGCGCCTGGGCTTCGCCCAGCAGTGGGAGCACCGTTTCGAACCGGGGCTCCCGGCGTTCGTGGAGGTGGCCCGGGGACCGGTGAGCCTGTTCCTGTCGGAGCACACCGGCGACGCCCGGCCCGACACGCTGGTCTATCTGCGGCTCGCCGACGTCGACGAGGTCGCCGCCGAGTTCGCCGTGCCGGTGCGGGAAGCCCCGTGGGCCCGTGAGGTCGAACTGCGCGACCCCGACGGCAACCGGCTGCGGATCGGCACGCCGAAGGACTGAGCGCCGGGCAGGCCGAAGGGGACGGACTGGCCGACGTATCAGCTCCGGGGCCGTACCTGCGTCAGGGCCGCCCCCGCGAGGACGATCACCGCGCCGACCGGCGTCGACCACGTCAGGGACTCGCCGAGGATGGCGACGCCCGCGGCCGTGGCGATGACCGGGATGAAGTAGGTGACCATCTGCGCGGTGGTCGGGCCGACCTCGGCGACCAAGCCGTACTGGATGAGCACCGCCAGGCCTGTGCCCAAGGCGCCCAGGGCCGCGACGGCGAGCAGCGGCACGACCGGGAAGCGGGTCGGCATGCTGGTGAACAGCGGTGTGACGACGGCCAGTTGGAGCGTGGCCAGCAGCAGCTGGGCCCCGGTCAGGGACAGATGCGAGTCGCCGGACCCGGCCAGGGTGCGGCGGACGTGGATCCAGCCGACCGGGTAGCTGAGCGAGGCCAGCAGCGCGAGGGCCGTGCCCGTGGGGTCGACGCCGGTGAAGCCCTGCCAGGCGCCCAGCACCGTCAGGACCCCGAGGAAGCCCAGGCCCAGACCCGCCACCCGCACCCGGGTGGGCCGGTCCTCGGAGAGGGCCACCAGGGACAGGGCCATGCCCCACAGCGGCGAGGTGGCGTTGCAGATGCCGGCGAGCGTGGACGGAATCGTCAGCTCCGCGTAGGCGAACAGGGAGAACGGCAGGGCGTTGAGCAGGAACGCGGCGACCGTCAGATGGGCCCAGGTACGCGCCCCGCGCGGGAGCCGCTCGCGCTTCATGGCCATCGCCGCCGCGAGCACCGCCGTACCGAACACCAGACGGCCGAGGGTCACCTGGAAGGGGGCGTAGCCGTCGGTGCCCACCTTGATGAGCAGGAAGCTGAATCCCCACACCAGCGACAGGGCGGCGAAGCGGATTCTCCAGTCGATCGTCCGGCGGGCGGGGGCGCGTACAGGACGGTGGGCGGCGTTGGTGGTGGCGGTGGTCACGGAAGCCACCTTGCTGAAAACAATCTCGTAGTACAAGCGAGATTTCGCACGCGGTATCTCGTAGCATTGCTTATATGTTGAGCCTGGACCGCCTCCGCACTCTCGACGCTCTCGCCCGGCACGGCTCGGTCAGCGGCGCGGCCGAAGGGCTGCACATCACCACCTCGGCCGTCTCCCAGCAGCTGGCCAAGCTGGAGCGCGAGGTCGGCCAGCAACTGCTCGCCAAGCACGGGCGGGGCGTGCGGCTCACCGACGCCGGCCGGCTGCTCGCCGAGCACGCGGCGCGCATTCTGTCGCAGGTCGCCCTCGCCCAGTCCGACCTGGAGGCACAGCGCGGCCAGGTCGCCGGTGAACTGCGCCTGTCGGCGTTCCCGACCGCCGCGCGCGGACTGTTCCCCACCGCGCTCGCCACGCTGCGCGCCGCCCACCCCGCGCTGCGGCTGCGTACATGCGAACTGGAGCCGGAGCGCGGCATCCAGGGCGTGGTGCGCGGCGACCTCGACCTCGCGGTGGTCCTGGACTGGTACAACAAGCCGATGGCGCTGCCCGACGGCCTGGTCAAGGCGTCGCTCCTGGACGATCCCGCCGACGTGGCGATGCCGGCCGGGCATCCGCTCGCCGGGCGGGACGAGGTGGACCTCGGGGAGTTCGCCGAGGACGAGTGGATCACCTGGGGCCAGGGCGAGTTCTGCCACGAGTGGCTGATGTTCACCCTCCGCTCGCGCGGCATCGAGCCGATCCTCGGTCACCGCGCCGCCGAGACGCACACCCAGCTCGCGCTGGTCGCGGCCGGGCTGGGCGTGTGCGTCGCCCCGCTGCTCGGCCGCCATCCGATGCCCGCCGGAGTCGTCACCGTGCCGCTGAAGCAGCGGGTGCGGCGGCATGTGTACGTCGTCTGGCGGGCGGACGCCGACCGCCGGCCGTCGATCCGGGCGGCGGTGGCGGCGCTGCGGGCGGCGGGGGAGAGCGTCGGCTGACGCCCGCTACAGCGACTCCAGCTTGAGGAGAGCGTCGGCTGACGCCCGCTACAGCGACCCCAGCTTGCGGAAGTCCCAGGAGACCGTCTTCGACGGCGTGAGCCGCATCCACGCGTGCCGCCCGTCGTGCGGCATCTCCTCCAGCCCGAAGTTCTTCCGGGCGAACAGCGTCTCCGGCACATCCAGCTCGGCGCACAGCTCCCCGGTACGCGGAATCTCGCCCACGAACGCGACGGTCCCGGACAGCTCGACGCCGCGCAGCTCGTCGTACTCCTCACCGGTGTCGACCACGATCGCCACCCGCGGATCACGGCGCAGATCGGCCCACCGCTTGCTGCGCACCACGGAGTACAGCCACATCGACGTGCCGTCCCAGGCGAACCAGAGCGTGCTCACATGCGGCGCCCCGTCGGCCGACACCGTGGCGACCCGGCAGGTGCGCTGGCTGGTCAGGAACTCGTCCAGCTCGCCGGGCGTCATCATGATCTTCCGGCCCCGGCGCTGCGTGGCTGTCATGCGTTGTCCCTCGACTTCCCCTCGACAGAACGGCACCTGACGGTACGTCAGAAAGGATGGGCCGTCTTCCGTCCCCCTGCAATGGTGGTTAATCTCACCCGCTCCCACACCGTCGGCCACGAGGGGGCACCATGCCGTCGTACGAACAGCTCAGCGAACTGCTCGACCCCCCGACCACGGTTCTCCTCACCGTCGAGTGCCAGCAGGGCGTCGTCGGCCCGGACAGCGCCCTGCCGGAGCTGGCGAGGGAGTTCCGTGCCTCGGGCGCCCTCGGCAACGTGGCCCGGCTGGTGGCCGCCGCCCACGAGAGCGGCGTCCAGGTGATCCACGCCATCGCCGAACGCCGCCCCGACGGCCGCGGCGCGAACCGCAACGCCCGCCTGTTCCGCGCCGCCGAGCGGTTGCCCGTCCAGCAGCTGGCCGGTACCACGGCGGTGCGTGTCGCGGCCCCCATCGAGGTCGCGGAGGATGACTTCGTCGTACGACGGCTGCACGGCCTGTCGCCGATCCACGGCACCGACGTCGACGCGCTGCTGCGCAACCTCGGCTGCCGCACCCTGATCGTCACCGGCGTCTCCGCCAACGTGGCGGTGCCCAACGCGGTGTTCGACGCGGTGAACCTCGGCTACACGGCCGTGGTGCCCGCCGACGCCATCGCGGGGGTGCCCGCCGACTACACCCCCGCGATGATCCGCAACACCCTCGCATTGGTCGCCACGGTCGCGACCACGGACGAGGTGCTCGGCTGCTTCACACGGCCGCGTCTGCGCTGACCGTCAGACGAGGCGGATCTCGTCCCCCTCCACGGTGATCTGCTCGGCGGCCAGCGGCTGGGTCGCCGGACCCTTCTGCACACTGCCGTCCGTGGCGGAGAACCGGCTGTCGTGGCAGGGACAGACGATGACCCCGTCCGTGACGTTCGCCACCGCGCAGCCCTGGTGGGTGCACTTGGCGGAGAACGCCTTGTAGTCGCCCGCCGTCGGCTGTGTGACCACCACGTCGCCGAAGACCTTCCCGCCGCCCTCGGGGACGTCGGAGGTCTTGGCGAGGACGGTGCCGGCACCCGCACCGGCACCGGAACCGGCGCCGGATTCGGAACCGGATTCGGACGAGTCGTCGCCCGACCCGCACGCGGTCAGCGCGACGGCGAGCCCGGCGGCCCCGGCCGCCGCCATGACGGTACGACGGGCCGGGCCCGACTCGGTGTGAAGCGTTTCGCTGGACATGCTGACGTTTCCTTCCACGGACGTTGCCTGATCTCCTAGCTGATCTGTTCAGCAGTACGGCCGCAAGGCGGCCCGGGTTCAGCCGCCACGGCGAACTTTCACCCGAACACCCCACCAACCTGGGCGATGCTCAAGGAAGTAAGGAAGTCTCGCGACCCGCTACGTCCCGCCGCCGAGTTCGGGACGTACCTGATGAGTCTTTTCAACCGCCCGTGACGCCGCCGGTCGCCGTCCGGGCGGGGCACTCGCCAGGAGGTGTCGCGCGGCTGAGGTCGCGTGGGGGACCGTCGGTCGGCAGGTGCTGCGGGCCTCTGCCGTGTTCGTCCACGAGCGGGGTGAAGGCGACGTCCAGCCGGGTGAGCCCGCGGAAGTTGAGGCTGCGCTGCCACTGTGGCGCGGTGCCGTCGAGGCGCAGGCCGGGGAACCGGGTGAGGAGTGCTTCCAGGGCGATCGCGCCCTCCAGCCGGGCCAGCGCCGCGCCGAGGCAGAAGTGCGGTCCGTGCCCGAACGCCATGTGCCGTCCGCCGGGCCGCTCGAAGTCCAGTACATGGGGATCGGGAAACACGGCCGGATCCCGGTTGGCGGCACCGGTTACGAGGAGCACTGTCTGCCCTTCGGCGATCGTGCGGCCCGCCAGGTCCAGGTCCTGCCGGGCCCGGCGCAGCATCAGCTGTACCGGGGCGTCGTAGCGCAGGAGCTCCTCGACCGCGGCGGGCATCAGATCGGGCCGGCGGCGCAGTTGGTCGGCGGCATGCGGGTGGTTGAGCAGGGCGAGGGTGGCGTTGCCGATGAAGTGGGTGGTCGTCTCGTGGCCGGCGATCAGGAGCAGGGCGCAGTTGGCGAGGAGTTCGTCGAAGTCCTGGTCGGTGTCCTGTGCCTGGGCGGTCACCAGCGCGCGCAGGGTGTGGGGGGTCGGCGGGGTGTCGTGGCGGGTGAGGAGTTCGCGGAGGTAGGCGAGCATGTCCGCCATGCTCTGCGAGGCCGCTCGGTTGCCGTCGGCCTCGAGCCGGGAGTTGCCGATGGCTTCGGCGATCCGCTCGGACCAGGCGGCGAGGGCGGGGCGGTCCTGCTGCGGTACGTCGAGGAGATCACAGATGATGGTGAGAGGCAGCGGGCGGGCGAGGTCCGCGACGATGTCCATCCGACCGGTCGGCGCGGCGTGGGTGATGATCCGGTCGACGGCTTCGACGATCCGGGCGCGGAGTGCTGCTGCCGCCCTGGGGGTGAAGGCCCTGCTGATCAGAGCCCGCAGCCGGGGGTGGTCGGGGGCGTCGCTGTAGAGCATCTGCCGACTCAGGACTCGGGCCAGCGGCCGCAGCTCCTCGGAGACGGCTGCGATGTCGGGATAGCGCACCGAGGACAGCCTCGGGTCACCTGCGGCGCTGCTGACCACCGCGTGCCCGGTCGCGACCCAGGCGTCCAGGTGGCGGTCCCAGAAGAGGTCGTCGGCGCCGCGCAGCTCTTCGTAGAAGTCGTAGAGGCGCTCTTGGACTTGGGGACGAAAAGCCCGTAGCAGCGATGAGGATGTACGCATTGTCCGATGTTAGTGGTTACGCCGGAGCGCAGGGTGTCGTCGGCGCTCTTCATCCAAATGAAGGGTTCTGGGCTCTTGGCTGGCAGAGGCGGCTCGGCGGCGGACGTTCACCGTGATCAGTCACGGGGACGCGGGCAAGTCGACGCTGACCGAGGCACTGGCCCTGCATGAGCAGGCCATCACCGAGGCAGGTGCGGTGCAGGGCCATGCCGGGCGGCGCGGGGTGGGTTCGGACTGGATGGAGTGGGAGAAGGCCCGCGGCATCTCGGTCACGTCCGCGGTGCTGCGGTTCGCTTGCTGCGGCTGCGTGCTGAACCTGCTCGACGCCCCCGGGCACGCGGACTTCTCCGAGGACACCTACGACGGGTGCTGGCGGCGGTGGACCTCGCGGTGATGCTCATCGACGCGGCCAAGGGCCTGGAGGAGCAGACCCGCAAGCTGTTCGACGTCTGCCGCCACCGGGCATCCCGGTGATCATCTTCGTCAACACGTGGGACCGGCCCGGCCGTGAGGTGTTGGAGCTGCTGGATGGAGGTCGAGCGCGAGTTCCGCCTCAAGCCACCCCCCTCGTCTGGACGGTGGGCGACGCCGGATATCTGCGCGGCCTGATCGACGTACGGGACCCGCGGCGGATGCTGCGCTATGCCCGCACGCCGGGCGGCGCTCATGAAGCGATCGAGGCGCCGGTGCCGCGCAACGGGCTGCGCTGGAGGACGAAGCCGACTGGGCCAAGGCCGTCGAGGAACCTGGACCTGCTGCAGGCCGACGGCGCGGTGCACGACCAGGAGGCGTTCCTTGTGGGCCGGACCGCGCCGGTGTTCTTCAGTGCGGCGATCTCCAGCATCGGCGTACGGCTGCTGCTGGACGCGGTCGTCGACCTCGCCCCGCTGCCTGGGCCGCGGGCGCTTCCTGCGGGGCATCTTCGAGCGCGGTATGAAGGTCAACCCGCGCCGCCTCCGGCGAGCCATTCGCCACCGCGTATGAGCATGTGCGCGGGGACCAGGCGCCGGTGCTCGTGGCCGTGGGGCCGATGCAATACGACGGGACAAGGCCCAGCTCGCCCTCTTCCCGGTCCGCTGGCAGGCCAACTGCTACTCCGTCCGAGTGGTGTGTGCATTCCGGATTTTCGTCGGGTGGCGCCGGACAGCGCCTCTCGATGGCTTTCCCAGCCGCGGGCTGACGGCTTCCGCGGGGTCGGCATGTCCCCGGTTCGGCGGCCCGCTCCCGACTTGCACGACGCCGATGGTGGCCAGCAGCCTGGTGATGGCCTGGTCCACTGCCCTGGAGGACGCGCCATGACCTCTCCCGATCACTCCGCGGACCGCTCCGGCGACCGGAACGTCGACGAAGGTGATGACCCAGACGGCTATGAGGCGTGGCGGGCCCGCAGCCGATTGGTGCTCACGCCGGTCGCTGCGCCGTCGATCCTGGGCTGGTTCGCCTTCGGCGCGGCGACGTTCACCGTCGCCTCGAACATGGCCGAGTGGTGGGGGAACAACGTCTTCTCACCGGTGATCCTCGCCCCCTTCGTGATCTTCGTCGGCGGAGTGGCCCAGTTGCTCGCCGCGACATGGGCCTACCGGGCCCGTGACGGCCTGGCGACCGCCATGCACGGCGTCTGGGGTGGGTTCTGGCTCGCCTGGGGCGTGCTCGTGCTGCTGACCGCGAGCGGCACGATGCCGGTCGTGGTGATCAGCGAGGCCGCCTTCGGCTTCTGGTGGATCGCAGCCGCCGTGATCACACTGTTCGGAGCGCTCGCAGCGCTGGGGCAGAACCTGAGCACGTTCCTGACGCTCGTCCTGCTCACCGCCGGGTCCTCGCTGGTCGCGGCCGGCCTGATCGGTAACGTGCCGGGCGTGCGGGTCGCGGCCGGGTGGGTGCTCGTCGCGGCCGGCGCGGCAGCCTTCTACACCGCCGGAGCCCTGCTGCTGGAGCAGTCCCACAGCCGGGTCGTGCTGCCCCTGGGCCGATGGGGCATGCGCGGCAACGTCCCCGGGCACAAGGCGATCCGGGACATCGGATATCCGGACGGGATGCCGGGTGCCAAGCCCGGCCAGTGACAGCCGCGGCGGGCAGAAGCCCAAGGGAACACCCCTTATGCGGACTCCGCCCGCGGTCGCTCCGGCACCCGCGGGCCGAGGGCGCGTACCGAAACGAGTGCCGAGGAGGTGACATCCGGATATGGCACGAGCCCGCAACGTGCTGTGTGTGGCACCGCGCTATGCCACGTCGTTCGGAACGTTCGACCATGCGTTCCACCTGGTGGGAGCTCGTGCGTTCATGCCCCCGCAGGGGCTGCTGGTGATCGCCGCCCGCCTTCCGGCCTCCTGGCGGGTGCGGGTGATCGACGAGAACGTCCGCCCGGTCACGGACGACGACCTGCGCTGGGCCGACGCGGTGTTCGTCACCGGCATGCACGTGCAGCGGGACCGGATCACGCGGCTGCTTGAGCAGGCGCACGCATGGAACCGGGTCACCGTACTGGGCGGCCCGTCGGTCTCCGCTTGCCCCGACTGGTATCCCGAGGCGGACATCCTCCACCTGGGTGAACTCGGCGACGCGACGGACGTCGTGATCGCGCGGGTGGAGCGGGACGTGACCCGCCCCGCGGCGCAGGAGCGGTACCGCACACAGGACCGCCTACCGCTGGACCGGTTCCCCGTCCCCGCATACCGTTCGATCGATCTGCGGGACTACTTCCTGGCAAGCGTGCAGTTCTCCTCCGGCTGCCCGTTCTCCTGCGAGTTCTGCGACATCCCCGCCCTGTACGGACACACGCCGCGCATGAAGACCCCGCAGCAGGTCACCGCCGAACTCGACACCCTGATGGCCTGCGGCAGGCCGCGCTGCGTCTATTTCGTGGACGACAACTTCGTGGCGAACCCACACGCCGCTGCGGCCCTCCTGCCCGAGCTGGTGCGCTGGCAGCAACGCAACGGTTACCCCGTCGTCTTCGCCTGCGAGGCCACGCTCAACATCACCAAGCGGCCCGAGCTGCTGCGGCTGATGCGTCAGGCCCGCTTCACGACCATGTTCGCCGGCGTTGAAAGCCCCGACACCGAGGCCCTGCACGCCCTCAACAAGCGGCAGAACCTGCGCTCACCGGTGCTGGACGCGGTCCGCATGCTCAATGCCCACGGCATCGAAGTGGTTGCGGGCATCATCATCGGCCTGGACACGGACACGCCCACGGCCTACGACCGTCTCATCCAGTTCATCGATGCCAGCGCCATCCCGCTGCTCACCATCAACCTGCTCCACGCCCTGCCCGGCACACCCCTGTGGGACCGGCTGGAGAAGGAGGGCCGGATCCTCGCCGACCCGGGCACAGGCGAGTCGAACGTCGACTTCCTGCTGCCCCACCCCGTGGTGCTCGACGGCTGGCGGCGCACCATCCGTCACGCCTACACCCCGCACCGGCTCTACTCGCGGTTCCAGCACCAGATGCGCCACACCTACCCCAACCGGCTGACAGTCCCGCGCCGCCCCTCCCGGGCAGACCTGCGCCACGGCCTGGAGGTCGTCGGCCGCGCCTTGTGGGAATGCGGGGTACGCGCCCCCTACCGCAGCGAGTTCTGGCGCATGGTCCGATCCGCCGCACCCCACGCTGATGTGGAGGGCTTCGTTCACGCGGCCGTGGTGGGCCACCACTTGATCACCTACGCCCGTGAAGCACTCGCCGGACGCGGGGAGAAAGCCTTCTACGCACCTCCGGGGGTGGGGATCACCACGTCCGAGACTCGGAGGTGAAGGGCGGGCGCACAGGATGAGCGCTCCTCACCCCCTGGGCTCCGGGCGGTCGGACAGCTCCCGGGTCTGCATACCGGCGCCAGAACGTCTGCGGGCCGCTGATCGTGCACCGCCGCCGCAGCGGGCAAGGGAGCCGCCGACGGCGTCCTTCTTGCCTCTCACTCGTGTCGTGTGCCGCCAGGTCAGCCCGTACGGCGCAGGCTCCGCCAGGCAGCGTGCGCTTCTCTCAGGGCGGGCGGGACGGCTGTGGCATGGCAGAGGGCAGCGACCGCGCACCAGGAGCACACGGCCCGGTGCTTGGTCAGCTGCTCGGTGAACAGCACGGCCGCAGCCGCTGCGTCCGCCAGGATCTTGCCTGTCGCGGCCAGCACGAGCCAGGGGCGGTCCCGGTGCCGTCCATGTCCGCCCGCCCCCGTCAGCGCCAGCGTGACGCCCGCGCTGGCCAGCGCGATCGCCGCGTCCGGGGTTCGCAGCAGGGCGTATGCCTCACCCGCGGCGTCGACCCGCTCGGCGTCCAGCCCCGGCAGGGGCGGCTCCGGGAGCCGCTTTACCAGACCGAACTGGTACAGGGCGACCACTCCGTACGCCGCTGACGCGCCCAGATTGAGCGCGGCCACCCTGCGGCGTTCGCTGAGGAAGCCGCCTCGCTTCAGCCGGAGATCGTCACTGACCGTCTCGGCCACCGCAGACGACCCGCGGCCGATCCCGCCGATGGCGCGAACCGCGGCCGCACGGATGGGTCCCTTCCGGTTCATCGCGTCCACTCCTTGGTGAGTCACGGGGAGCCAGGCCGCTGGGGCGTCGAGGGCGCCCACGCTGCCGCCCGGTGAGCGGTTCGCGTCGCTTCCCGGGGTTCTCCCAGGACCGCGCGAGGAAGAACGGCACCAGCAGCAGTCCGAAGATCGGTGGATGGACCAGTCCTTCGACCAACTGGAGCCCGTATACCAGGGGCGATGTGGTCTGCCGTCCCGGCCCGCGTACCCCTCCGGCATGGCTTGAAATGCTGTGCGGCGCCTCGATGAAACCGGACTCGGCGAAGCGCCGCGGCCCACAGGGCTACGCTGATCGACGGCAGCCGAACGCGTGCCTCAGCTGGGAGCCATGGCCGACGCAGCGCGCACCCATCGTTTCGAACAGCGCTCGCGCAGGCGCCCGCCGCGTCATTTCTTCCTCGCTCGTGGCGCTTCGGCGTCGTCCTCACCGCCCGAACCGGCGTCCTCGCGGTGGCCTGCCTCACCGGCGAGCAGCGGAGAGCGCGACAGCACCATCACCGCCGCCGCGGCGGCCGCGGCGGCCAGGACCGCCGGCAGGATGAACAGCCCGCCGCGCACACTCTCCTGGAAGACCAGCACTCCCCACAGGATGGCGACCACCGGATCGGCCATGGTCAGTCCGGGCTGGGTGGCCAGCAACCGGCCCGCGTGCAGAGCCGACTGCAAAAGGAACACCGCACACCCGCCGACGGCGATCATGGCCCACAGCTGCCAGCTGGTGAACAGGGCGACCAGGCCGTGGGAAAAGGCGTTCGTCATGCCCTTCATCAGCGCAGCCGTCAGCCCGAACGCGCATCCCGTGGTCGCCCCCAGGACCGCTGCCCGGCGCGAACCCGACACGCCCCGCGCCCACAGCACACCGACGACGATCACCAGCGCGTTGACTCCGCAGCCGATCAGCCAGCCCGTCCCCGACACGGACGACGTCTTCCCTCTGCCCGGCCCGAGCGCGATGATCAGCCCGGCCACGCCCGCAGCCATCACCGCCGACGCACCCCACTCCCGCCGCCCCATCCGGCCCCCGAGGAGAAACCTGGACACCATCAGCGCCGCAGGCAACTCCAAGGCGAGCAGCGGCTGCACCACGGAGATCCGGCCGGTGCCCAGGGCGGCGGCCTGCAGCAGGAAACTCGCGATGACCGACAGGATCCCGCCCAGCCAGACCGGACGGTGCAGCAGATGCCACACCAGGCGCAAGCTCAGATTGTCCTTACCGGGCTGATCCCGTGCCGCCTTACGCTGTAGGACGGACGCCAGCGCACTGGCCACAGCCGCCAGCACAGCCAGCAGAGGGCTAAGCATGGCGCCAGCCGACGCCGACTACTGGTGACGTCCGCCCGCGCGCGGACCGGGACAGAGACACGGCGACCAAGAGAGCCACCCACCCAGGGTGGCCCATTTATCCCTAATCGCGCTAAATAAAGGACTAATGCGCCTATTGCGTTGATCCCGAGCACCTGGGTACACGTTCCGGTGGTTACGGGAGTCGCGGGAACTGGGGGCACTCATGTTGATGGCGGACCCGGCGGTGCTGCGGAATCTGCTGGAGGAGTACGAGGCGCTGGCCTCCTCGCATACGGAGACCGGCGGAGCGCAGGCGCGGCAGCGCATGGAGGACCTGGCCTACACCCTGTGCGTCTCGACAGGGACAAAAGACGTGGACAGCGCCTTGGCCGCTGCGCGGCAGCAGTTGGAGAGCGCTGCCGGAGGATGAGCACCGGGCAGGTGTTGCTCGCCCCGGGAAGGCGGAGCGCGTCCAGCGGCCGTGCGGCGCCAGGATCAGCAACTCGGCGTCCCGGGCGCGACGACGACCTCGCGTTCGACCCGGCCGGAGCGTTCCCGTCGGGTGCACGGGCGGTCCAGACGCTCGGCGGCGGACTCAAGGAGCCGCAGCGTGACGAACACGATCACCACGGCGGCGGTCGGTACGGCCACCACCGCCTCCGGCCGGCCTCACGGCCGTATCACCGCACATGCCGGCACCAGCACCAGCAGGGCAGCGGACAGCACCTCGGCGAGTGACGCGTTCAGGAGCGATCCTTTCCAGCTCAGGCGGTCACCGCTGCATCGAACGAGGCCAGCCGTGGGCGTGCCTGGACGTGGACACCGGGTGAGGACCGCGCATGGCCAGGTCTCCAGTTTGGGGCACATCAGCCGCCGTAGCGCGACGAGCCGAGTGTCACCTGGTGACCGACGAGGCTGATCTCGATGCCGTCCGCGGTGGCGCGCGCCGCTGTGAAGTTGACGCCCTCCGGGAGACTGACCCGCCAGGCGGTGCCCGCCCGGTCGGCGCCGGGGATGGTCAGGGAGAGTTCTGTGCCCTGCGCCAGGAGCGTCCCCGTGGTGTTCAACGCCGTGCCACCGACCGTGCCCGAGACCTTGACGCGTGCCGCCTGGCCGTTGGATCCCGGTGCCCGGGACACCTGCAGCGGGCCGCCGTTGCCCGTGAGCCGGGTCACCGCGCCGGACAGTTCCTCGTACGAGAGGGTCAGGGTGCCGGTGGCGAGGTTGGCTTCGGCGCTGCGCCCTGTCAGCGACGTGAGCCGCACATCACGCAGGTCCAGGTGGAGCCGGTCGATGTGCAGATAGCCGCCCTGCGTATTGGACGTGGTGTCGATGTAGAACCCGCCCGCGGTCAGCGTCACGTGACCGAAGTCCTGCCCGGCCGCCTGGGTCAGGAACGGAAAGCCCTCGATCGACACGTCCAGGTGGCCGTCGGTGGTGTTGCCGTAGCCGTACTTCTCCTTCGCGAGCTGCGCGGCCTCCTTGTCCGCGTAGTGCACGGCGAGCCGGTCGGCAGCCGTGAACAGCACGGCGAGCACCACCACCGTGATCGCCAGAACCTTCACCCATCGACGTCTCACGCCGATCCCCCGATGCTGTCGTGTGTCGTTGTGGCGGCCTGTGTGGTGGCCGCTCCGGGACGGTATAGGGCCGTTGGACACGAACTCATGTCCGGTTACTCAAAGCTGGGTCAACTTTCCCGGACTTCAGCTCAACTGTCGGCGGACCGTGGAGCCGCCATAGACTCAAAGGAGCGGTTCGGGAACGCAGGAGCGGGGAGCTCGTGATCCGGACCGGCGACCGGGGGGATGGCCACCCCAGGAGGAACGCGATGCTGCGGCACACCAGACTGGCCGACGAATCGGCGGACTACCTCGACGCCCGCGAGGAGCTGCGCCTGGCCGAGATCGACCTCATGCGCCACCGCGAGAAGGTCGCGGCCCAGCGGCGGGCGCTCCCTCAGGGGCCACCCGTCGACGACTACGTCTTCATCGAGGGCCCCGCCGACCTCGACGCCGGCGACACACCGGTCCGCGAGGTCGCTCTGAGCGAGCTGTTCACCGCCACGGACCGCCCGTTGATCGTCTACCACTTCATGTACGGCAAGCTGCAGACCGACCCCTGCCCGATGTGCACCCTTTGGATCGACGGCTTCAACGGAATCGCCCACCACCTCGCCCGCAACGCCGACTTCGCCATCGCTGCGGCCGCCGACGTGCCCACCCTCCGGCAGCACGCCCGCAACCGGGGCTGGCACCGGCTACGGCTCCTGAGCTGCGGTGACAGCACGTTCAAGTACGACCTGGGCAGCGAGGACAAGGACGGCGAACAGGACTCCACCATCTCCGTGTTCACCCGCGACGGCGACGGCACGGTCCGCCATTTCTACTCCGCGCACCCACGCATGGCCGACGACATCGATGAGCGCGGCATCGACCTCCTGACCCCCGTCTGGCACCTCCTCGACCTGACCCCGCAGGGCCGCGACGACTGGTACCCGAGCATCGATTACTGACCGTGAAGGACGCCGTTGACCGCTGGCTCGCGGCGAACCAGATCAGGGGCGGCACAGGATCAGCCGTTGGATGCGATCACGGTCCGGAGCCCTCGGCGGGACTCGGATTGATCGTGTCGAAGTAGACCGTGTCCGTGCCCGGATCGAAGTGGAACGTGCCGGAATAGGTTCCGTTGGTCATCTCGCTGTCGAAGGACTCGCTGCGGACCCACCTTGCGCTCTTGGGCATGAACTGCGTGAGGACACCCGGCGGTTGGTACGGTGCCGCGGGCTGGAAGTCCCGCTGCGGCACCCGCAGGCCCACGACACGAACTGACCCGGCGCGGACACCCGTGAGCCGGAGCCCATTGCAATGCCGAGCCAATCGCCACCGCCGCGCCGAGCGCAAGCACTGCCCGGCGTCCGAAATCTACCGAGCCGCCCATGAGACACCCTCCCCTGCAGTCCTCACGTACAAGGCCCTGATCGTGGCGATCCACTCAGAGCCGCACCCCATCGAACCGAGCAGGTGTGGGCGTTCAGCAGGCGCCCTCGCGCACCGACGCGGACAGCTCGACCCACGGGCGAGTTTGCCTTGGCGCTGCACGGCTCCACCACGAACACCACCGCCTCGGCACCGCCCTCGCACAGCGGCCGATAGTCCACCGGGTCGAAGTCGTTGATCATGTCGGCACCCTGGGTGCTCCCACTGGCAGCCGAACGACGGGCCGTCACCGTGACGCTTCCCGTCCACCTGCGGCCGGAACTGCCCCAGAGGGCGACGAGGTCGAGCGGGAAGTGCGGGAGCGGACGCCTCTCTGAACTGGTGAGCTGATGGCCGTAGTAACGGTGTCGGCCGGTGAACACCAGGGGAGCCGTGATCGGCCCTGGACGTGGTGCTTCAGTCTTGAGTCCCTGATGGCTGCCCGGAGCCTGAAGTTCGGGGTGCGGTGCGGAGGGTCGGGCGGTGTCGGTCGTGTTGCTGTTGCCGGGGGTTACAGGTGGGGTGCGATGGACGGCAGCAGGTCCTGGAAGGTGCGGCCGGTGGCGGGTTCACCGATGGCCTTCATCTGCCAGGTGCCGCCGGTGCGGTGGACCTTCGCCATGATCTGGGCGGTGTGGTGGCCACCGCCGGTGAGGGTGTGGCGGGCGAGTTCGGCGCCGGTGGACTCGTCGACCAGGCGGCAGAAGGCGTTCTGTACCTCGGTGAAGGTCTGGCCGGTGAAGGAGTTGACGGTGAAGACGATCTGGTCGATGTGGGCGGGGACCCGGGCCAGGTCGACGAGGATGCTCTCGTGGTGCAGCATTGCTACGAAGTCCGCTCGGTCCTCGGGGCGCAGGCGGGGCGGGCCGGTCACGTGGTCTCGCTCTCCTGACTGGCTGGGGCGGAAGGCGGTGCACGCCGGCGTCCGCGGACGGCCGCCGTGCGGAAGGCGACCGTCGGGCCCGTCCCCGAGCGGCGGGCCCGACGGCGCGGTCGGTACCAGGTCAGACGTTGACGCCGAAGTCGGCGGCGATGCCGGCCAGTCCGGATGCGTAGCCCTGCCCGACCGCGCGGAACTTCCACTCCGCGCCGTTCCGGTACAGCTCGCCGAAGACCATCGCGGTCTCGGTGGAGGCGTCCTCGGAGAGGTCGTAGCGAGCGATCTCGGCGCCGCCGGCCTGGTTGACGACGCGGATGAAGGCGTTGCGGACCTGGCCGAAGCTCTGGCCGCGGCCCTCGGCGTCGTGGATGGAGACCGGGAACACGATCTTGTCGACCTCGGCGGGCACGGCCGCGAGGTTCACCTTGACGACCTCGTCGTCGCCCTCGCCCTCACCGGTGAGGTTGTCGCCGGTGTGCTCCACCGAACCGTCCGGGCTGGTCAGGTTGTTGTAGAAGACGAAGTGCCGGTCGGACAGGACCTTGCCGGACGCGTCGCACACGAGGGCGGAGGCGTCGAGGTCGTAGTCGGTGCCGGTGGTGGTGCGGACGTCCCAGCCCAGGCCGACCAGGACGGCGGTCAGACCCGGCGCCTCCTTGCTGAGTGAGACGTTGCCGCCCTTGGACAGGGAAACTCCCACTGCGAACTCCTCCTTGGCGTGTGCGGTCGGAGCCCGCTGCACGGGCCCGGACCAATAATCTACATGTCTGTAGAAGATGTGGAAGGGTGACGCGGCCGTGCCGGCGGTGTGATCCGGTCGCTTGGAAGGGTTCGGTCAGTCCCGGGAGTTGCCGAACGGGAGGCGATAGGCGATCGGCAGCACAAGTGTGCCCGCGATGGCCGGGCCCCAGGTCGCGGCATCGAAGAACTCCCGCTGGGCCGGCCGGTCGAGGAGCCTGGCCGACAGCCGGCCGCCCACGAAGGCTCCGGCGATGCCGGTGACGGTCGTGCCGAGGCGGCCGCCCGGGTCGCGTCCGGGCAGGATCGCCTTCGCGCTCGCTCCGGCGAGGAGTCCCAGTACCGGCCATGCGATGACACCCATGTCTCCCGCGCTCCTTCCGGCGGTCCCTGCCTGCGGTGGGGCGTGCCCGGGCAGCTTACCTTCTACACTTTTGTAGAGGCTGTGGTGGTGGGCTGGGGAGGTTCGTCGGGCGGCATTCGGCAGCCCGGGTGTCTATACGATGTCGGGTCGGGAAGCGGGCGGCCGTGGAAGGGAGACGGGGCATGGCGGACGACCGGCGGCGTGCCCGGCGGCGGGGGCAGGGTGAGCTGGAGGCGCAGGTGCTGTCCGCGCTGCGGGAGGCGGACGGTCCGGCGACCGCGGGCTGGGTACAGGAGCGCCTCGGTGGGGATCTCGCCTATACGACCGTGATCACGATTCTGACCCGGTTGCTGGCCAAGGGGGCGGTGACCCGGGAGCGTGCGGGCCGGTCCTTTGCCTGGACGGCGGCTTCGGATCAGGCGGGTCTGGCGGCGCGGAAGATGCGCAGGCTGCTGGATGCCGAGAGTGACCGGGAGGCGGTGCTGGCCAGCTTTCTGACGGGTCTGGGTCCGGATGACGAGCGGCTGCTGCGGGAGTTGCTGGGTCGGTCGCGGGGTGAAGGGGAAGACTGAGGCCTCATGGGGGTGTTCGTCTTTCTGCCGTTGGTGCTGCCGTTGACGGCGTGGCCGGTTGCGCGTCTGGCCGAGCAGCATCTGCATCCGCGTACCGCGACCTGGTTGCTGGCGGGGGTGGCGGGGGTGATGGCGGTGTGCAGCACGGTGTGTCTGGGGCTGGTGATGGTGGTGGGGACGGCGCAGTTGCCGGGTAATCCGTTGCCTGATGGCTGGTCGGATCCGGAGGTGCGTGCGGCGGTGCCGTTCGATGAGGTGGTGGGCAAGGCGGCGATTCCGGCGTTGTGTGGGGTGGTTGTGGCGTGTGGCAGGGTGTTGTGGCGGCATGGCCGGGTGCGTCGCCGGGCGCATCGGGTGCTGGCGGGGGTGCGGGGTGCGCGGGTGGCGGTGTTGCCGGACGAGGTGCCGTATGCGTACGCGTTGCCGGGTGGCGGCGGGGGGCGGGTGGTGGTGACCACGGCGTTGCTGGGCTGTCTGGAGCCGGCTGAGCGGCGGGCGGTGTTCGCTCATGAGCGGGCGCATCTGGCTGCCCGGCATCATCGTTTCCTGCTGGCTGTGCAGCTCGCGGCGCGGGCGAATCCGTTTCTGCGGCCGCTGTGTACGGCGGTGGCGTATACGACGGAGCGGTGGGCGGATGAGGAGGCGGCGCGGGTGGTGGGCAGCCGCCGGACGGTGGCGTGTGCGATCGGCAGGGCGGCGTTGGTGTCCCGGGGGACTGCGGTGGCGACGTTGGCGGGTCTGGCGGCGCCGGGGCCGGTGCCGCGTCGGGTGGCGGCGTTGCTGGGTCCGGCTCCGTTGATGCGTAGCTGGCCGTCGGTGTTCACGTCGGTGGGCTTGGCGGCGTGGGGTGCGGCGGCGGGTACGGCCGTGTCCGCGATGTCGTCGGCGAACTCCGCGGTGACCATGTTCTTCATCCTGCACGCCGCGACACCCCTCTGAGCGGGGATGGGTGCCGGTCAGACCTGGTCCGCCAAGACGGCCAGTCCGACGTCGAGCCCCACGGGCCAGGGCGCAAGCAGGCGACGATCAGCACCAGCCCATCGGCCAGAAGATCACTGTTCCCGTTCCCGGCGATGACGGGGTGCCGGGCCGACGTCGTCGCTGGCGTCCGCCCGGCACAGGTGTCGTAGGGCGATCAGAGGTCGAACTCGTGCGGCGGCAGTTCGAGGATGTGGCACGCCTCGCGGACGACGGCCTGTTCGGTCTTGTCGAAGTCGCCGTCGGCGCCGCCGATGACGATGCCGATCTGGATCACGGCGCGGGCCTCGGCGGGCTTCTTCTTCGCCTTGGCGATCTCCTGCAGCACGCTGACCTTGCCGAAGTCGAAGTCGGCGGTGAGCTTGTCGAGGTTGTCCTCGAAGCGCCGCTGCAGGTCCATGGCGTCGAAGTTCTGCAGTACCTCGTTGCTGGCGATCAGCTGGGCCACGCGGCGCCGCTCGGAGGGGTCGATCGTGCCGTCGGCGGCGGCGACCAGGGCGCACATCGCCATGCTCGCGTCGCGGAAGGCGCCGCTCTTGAGGTCGTTCTTCTTCGCCATCAGCTGGGTCTGCATCGTCGATGCGGACTCCTTGATGCGGTCCCACAGGGCCATGAGAACTCCGTACGTGTCAGGGGTGAGTTCAGACCGAGCCGCTCCGGCAGCGGTCTTCTACGTCGATGTAGAAGTTATCAGCGGGCGGGGAATCGGGGCCCTCCGCCCCCGCTGCCGATGCCGGTCGGCCTTCCTCTTGATCGCCGTGGCCGTGACCGTGCGCATGCGGGTCGGCGTGGTGGCCGTAGGCGGCGTGCTCGTGCTGGACGACCTGCTGGCCCGCCTCCCGCACCCGCAGAGCGGCGTAACGGGAACCCTCAGCGCCGGAAACGGAGTTCATGTCCCGGACACTGCGCGGGCGGGCGCGCTCACTAAGATCGACTGCCGGCGGGACGCACCACATGGCATCCATGTGAGGAACCTCGCGCTGCCGTGCCATGACCGAGGCCCGTTGGTTCGCCCTCTGCGTCTTCGCGCTCATCCTCGCCAACGCCGTCGTCCTGGGCGTGGCCGCGATCCGTGGAACCTCTTCGACGCCGCCGTGGTCCTGTGCGCCTACCTGCCGGTCGTCCGGGAGAACGCCACCGTGCTGCGGTTGCTGCGTCTGGCCCGAGTCCTGCGTGCGGCCCGCTTCCTTGCCCCAGTCGCTCTCTCGACGAAGCCCGGCAGCCGGAGCGGGAGGAGCTGGAGCAGGAAGGCGACGCGCCCGGCCCGGCCGTCACCGAGGCGGCGGACCTGCGTGAGCGGGAGCTGCGTGACCGTATCGCCGTGGCGCGGCGAGCCCTCGACGAGCTGGAGGAAAGCCTGGCACGCCTCCCCGCGCCCTGTGAGCACGCCCTGGATGGGAGTGCTCCTTCTGCATCGGGGCACACCTGACGTGTAGGGATCGTGCGTCGGGAGGCTGTCATGGAGATCTCCGGAATTATCAGCGCCCTCTTGATCGGTGTCGTCATCGGCGTTCTGGGCCGACTCGTCCTGCCGGGCCGCCAGCGCATCGGCGTGCTGTGGACGATCCTCGTCGGTATCGCCGCCGCGTTCGTCGGTACGGGCATCGCTGCCGCCGTCGGTGTCGCGGACACCAGGGGTGTCGACTGGATCGAGCTGGCCTTCCAGGTCGGCCTGGCGGCGCTGGGCGTAGCGGCGCTGGACCGCGCCAAGGCCCGTCGCTGACCGGGCCCGTCGGCCGCCGTCACGGGGAACCTTGTGCGCGGGTCCTGCGCGTCATACGGCCAGCGCGGCGACCGTGATCGCGTAGATCGCGATGAGCAGGATGCCCTCGAAGCCCAGCCTCCACCAGCCGCGCCGCTGCCGTACCAGCAGTCCGCCGAGCAGGACGGCGGTCATCACCAGCGCGCCGGTGGTCAGGAACAGTTGGTCCGGCTGTGCCGCGTGGTACAGGGAGCCGTCCCGGTAGGCCACGTCCCCGATGGCGAGATTGAGTACGTCGAGGCAGTTGCCGCCGACGACAGCCGCGAGGGCCAGGGTCAGTGCGCCGCGCCTGACCGCGGCTACCGCGGTCACCGTCTCGGGCAGGGCGTTGACGATGCCCATGAAGACCGCGCCGACCAGCCCGGCCTTCAAGCCGGTGGCCGCCACCAGACTCTGCGCGGCGTGCGCCACTGCCCAGCCGCCCACCACGACGACGACCGCCACGCCCGCGAACTCCGCCCAGATGCCCGCGGTACGCCGCCGGGAGGACGCGGGGGAGGAGTCGGGGACGTCCGCCACGGTGTCCTCGGTGCGCACGGCGCGCCACAGCGGCCGCTTGGTGGCCCGGATCAGTCGCACTGCCGCGAGGTAGAAGGCGATCAGCACCGCGGAGGCCGGATGCACCCCCAGGACCGTCGCCTCAGGGCCGAGGGAGGCCATGAGCGCGACGCCGAGCAGGGCCACGAGCAGGCAGCCGAACAGCAGGTTCTGTGAGGATGCCGCACCACGGTGACCGGGCAGTGCGCGTGATGGAGTACACGGTCACTTCAGGGTGCTCCTTCCGGTGGCCGGACAGGGCCTCGTCCAGGAGGCGCTCTTCGTGGGCCTGAAGCGTCTCGACGTCACCGGTCGGGTCCACCGGTTCCGCCGGGCGTGCGTCACAGTGCCGTCCACCGCCACCAGCACGGGCCCGTCCCGCGTCGGTCGGTCCCGCACCACCATGACCGGGCCGTGGCTGTGAGCGGCCAGATGGACCGACGTCGAACCCAGCAGCAGCCCCGCGACACCGCCCGAGCCGCGATGGTCCACCATCATCAGCTGCCGCCAGTCCGCGACTCCGCCTCCAGGGCTGTGACCGCCTCGCCCGCGATGTCCGCGTGGTCGGCCGGCACGCCGGGCGCGGCAGCCAGGGCCCAGCGGCGAGCCGCCGGGCGGAACGTGCATGGCGGGCCGGACGAAGGCATGCACCGCACGCGGTCGGACTCCCCTCATCCGCGCCTCTTGCGCCGCGACCTCCACGGCGGCCGGCGCCGAGGGGGAGCCCCGTCGACGCGGGCCACGGCCTGGCACCTTGCTCTCCCAGCCTCGCGCACCGCCGATACGGGTGCCACCGCGGGCCGGTCCCACAACGTGGCTGCAGGCGCGGCTGCGCGTGGCAGTCGGTTTTCGTGGTCGGAGGATCCGCGAGGCATGAGCCCCCGGCGTGTCATGCCTCGTGAGGCACTATGCCGCAGACTCGTGTGAAAGGTCGGCGAATTCCCGGCACCGGCCGCGGGGAGGCTGGCGGCGTGTACGACGTCCCGCTCTGGCTATGGTTGGCGTTCGCCGTGACCGTGGTGGTGTCGCTGACGGTGGACCTGCTCGCCCACCGCACCGCGCATGTCATCCGGTTCAAGGAGGCCGCGGCCTGGAGCGGCCTTTGGGTCGGCCTCGCGCTGCTCTTCGGCGCCGTCGTCTTCGCCGTCCTTGGCACGACGGCGGGAACCGAGTACACCACCGCCTGGCTGCTGGAGAAGAGCCTGTCGGTCGACAACCTCTTCGTCTTCGCCGTGATCTTCGCCTACTTCAAGGTTCCCCGCGCCTACCAGCACCGTGTGCTGTTCTTCGGCGTCATCGGCGCCCTGGTCTTCCGCGCCATCTTCCTCTCCCTCGGGGTGGCCGTCGTCAGCCGCTTCACCGCCGTCCTGTACGCCTTCGCCGCCGCCCTCTTCTACAGCACGTACAAACTCCTCAAAGGAGAGGAGGAGTCCTTCGACCCCGGCAAGAGTTTCGCCGTGAGAGCACTGAGAAAGATCATCCCGGTACGCGACGCGTACGCCGGTGAGAGGTTCTTCGTCAGGGAGGAGGGCAGGCGTGTGGCCACGCCGCTTCTCGCGGTCGTGGCCGCCATCGAGGGGGCCGATCTGATCTTCGCCGTGGACAGTGTTCCCGCCGTGCTCGCCATCAGCGATGACGCCTTCATCGTCTACACCAGCAACGCGTTCGCGATCCTCGGCCTGCGCGCCCTGTACTTCATGCTCTCCGGGCTCCTGGACCGGTTCCACTACCTGAGCGTCGGCCTGGCGATCATCCTCTCCTTCATCGGCGTCAAGCTCGTCCTCCAGGCCTCCCACAAGATCATCAGTCCTGCCGTCCCCGAGATCCCCTCACCGGTGAGCCTGGCCGTCATCGTCGTGGTGCTGGCCGCATCCGTGGGGCTGAGCCTGTTGCGGTCCGCCGGACCCAAGCCCGATCAGCACCCCGGCCCGCCTCCGCCCGGAGCCTGACGAACGCGTCCGCGCCGCACGGGGCCTCGGCGCCTTGTAACAGGACTATCCTTAAAGAATGGGTAAAAAGCAGCATGAGACGGGCCAGCAGGGTGTGCTGGTATGCCCAGTCTGCAAGCAGCGTGTGGACATGGTCGTCAAGCGGCGGCACAAGACACTGGGGGTCTTCGTGCCCGTATGGGCGCCCGGTCCTTGCCGTAATCCCGACTGCCCCGAGTACCTGGAAACCCCCGAGTACACCAGGACGCAGAATGAGCCTTGATGGCTCGGCTACCGACGCGGCGGTCGCAGACGCACGGTCGTGATGGCGTGCCGATGGATGCCGGTGATCTCGACGGACAAGCCCGCGAGGTCGATCTTCTGCCCGGGACGCTGCGGCAGGTTCCCCAATCGGGCCAGGACGAGGCCGGCGATGGTGGTGTAGGGGCCGCGGGCGAGGTCGCCGACGTCGATTCCGAGGTCGGGCAGGTCGTGGAGGGGGAAGCTGCCGGGCAGGACCAGGGACCCATCGCGCTGTGTGTGCACGGTCATCATGTCGCGGTCGGTCTCGTCGTAGATCTCGCCCACGATCTCCTCCAAAAGATCCTCGATGGTCACGATGCCTCCGACGGATCCGTGCTCATCGACGACGACAGCGAACTGCTGGCGGGTTGCCATCAGGCGCCGCAGTGCGTCGGAGACCTTCATGAAGTCGGAGTAGAAGGGCGCGGGGTGGGCGAGGTCGGCGACCGAGGTGCTGTCATCACTGGTGATCAGGTCGCGCAGGTGAACGATGCCGATGACCTCGTCGATGTGACCGCCTCGAAGAACCGGGGCACGCGAGTGCCCGGAGCGGGCCAGATCGAGGCGGGCCTGCGCGGCCGGCATGCCGTCGGGCAGGGTGAACACCGAGCGGCGCGGGATCAGGACGGCACGCAGGGGACGCTCGTGGATTTCCAGGGCGCCGGAGATGATGGTGCGCTGTTCGGTGGTCAGCCCCCGGTGGCTGACGACCATGTCGCGCAGTTCTTCGGGGCTGGGGAGCTGCTCGGCCTTGCGCGGGTTGCCGCCGAGCAGGCGGACGACCAGGTCGGTGGTCCGGCTCAGGGCCCATACGGCCGGACGGGAGACGGTGGCCAGCACGTCCAGGGGCGTGGCTGCCAGCAGCGCCCACCGTTGTGCGTACTGCATGGCCAGACGCTTGGGCGCGAGTTCGCCCGCCACCAGGGTCACAAAGGTCAGGATCAAGGTCACCAGGCCGATCGCCAGCGGCTCGGCGGCCGGCCCGGCGAAGCCCAGGGCGCGCACCAGGGGCTCGGCCAGCGACACCGCTGCGGTCGCCGAGGCCAGGAATCCCGCCAGGGTGATGCCGATCTGGATGGTGGCCAGGAACCGATTGGGGTCCTCCGTCAGGCGCACCAGCCGAGCCGCAGAGGTCCCTCCACCGCGGGCCAGACGTCTCACCTGACTCTCCCGCAGGGAGATCAGCGCGATCTCACTCCCGGCGAACAACGCATTCAGCACGATCAGCGCGGCAACGAGTACGAGGATCAACCAGTAGCCGTCCATAACGCCACAGTGCCATCGGAAGGCGCCTGGCGCCGTGCGCGGCGGCAGCACCCCGCACCGGCGCAGTGGGCGGCGGCGATCTGCTGGGGGATGGATCGGGCGCCCCGACCGAGCGGAAGCACGCCTGCGCTGTGTCCGAGTTCACCCCCGGTGCGCTGTCTCCGTGTTCACCTCCGGGCCGGGCCGACGGAGCGCCTCAGCTGCCGTCAGCCGGTTCGGCGGTGGCCTGCCGCGCGGGCCGCGCGGAGGAGGGCCGCCCCGGCGAGGAAGCAGACCAGGGCTGTGGTCGGCAGTCCGAACGGGCCGCGGTCGGCGGGACCGGCGACGGCCACGCCGAGCAGGCCGAGTACGCAGGCGGCGTAGCCGGCGGTGGTCGCGGTGGCGCGCGGCCTGGACCGGCCCAGTGCCCTCGGCGTCCACCAGGGGCGTGAGGCGACCTCGCCGCGCCGCATGCCGCGCCTTTCGACCCGGCCGAAGACCGCCACCAGCGCGCCGAGCACGATCAACAGGACGGCAAGCCAGGGCAGTTTCCACAGCAGCCAGGCGCCCGTGTCGGTGGGGGGCTGGGGCAGCGGGACCAGGCCGGAGGCGTACGCGGCGGCGGCGACGAGCACGAATGTGCTCATGTGCCACAGCAGCACGGTGAGGATCACGGAGTTGACGGCGATCACGGCCATCCACGGCCCGAGGTGTCGCATCCCCCGGTTCCCGGCGTCGCGCAGCAGCAGGACCAGCCCGAGCTGTGCGGTGGCCAGCGCGAGCAGCGCGAGGGTCGGCGGTGAGAGGTTGCGCAGCGTCGTGCCGGGAATGTCGACCATGCTGACCGGGTAGGGGCCGGCCACGGTGAGCAGCACGGCGACTGCGGCACCGCCCACCAGCAGCGCAACGGCCGCCCTGGGCCGGGCCGGTAGTGTCCCGTCCTGCCAGGCGAAGCCGGTCTGGTGCACCGCCAGCCAGGCGAACAGGTAGTTGCCCTGCTGCAGCGTCGGCGCGTCGAAGGCCAGCCGTGCCACGTCCCCCGCGGCGACCAGTGCCACCAGCGCCAGCGGTACGGCCGGGCCCGCGCGCCGGTGCAGGCGGTGCATCAGTGGCGTGAAGAAGACCACGACGAGGTAGACGAGCAGGAACCACAGCGGGATCGAGGCCAGCCACACCGCCCGTCCTACCTGAGCGGGATCGACGCCCGCCGACCGGGCGACCAGCGCGGCGGTGGCGAGGGTGACCAGCAGCAGGGTCGTCGGCCGTACGAGTCGTGCGCTGCGGTCGAGCAGCCAGTCGGCGGTGTCGCCGCCCCGGCGGGTGTGCGAGGTCAGCGAGGCGGCGTTGGCGAACCCGCCGACCATGAAGAACACCGGCATCACCTGGACCAGCCAGGTGATGGGGCGGCCCCATGGGAGCACTTGCAGGGCGCTGAAGCCGTCCACGCCGTGTGCCCCGTCGGTGACCACGATGACCGTCCAGTGGCCGAGCACCACGATGAGGATGGCGAGCGCCCGCAGCAGGTCGACGTAGCGTTCGCGCTGCGGCGGTGTGCGCTCCGCGAGCTCGCGCAGGCCGGGCATGGGGCCATCATAGGAACGGGCGGCCGACGAAGATCGCAACCAGCCCCGGGCGGCGCACACCGTGGCTGACGGTTGTCACCGGGCGGGCGGGTTGCCCAGGACCGGTGCCGAGGTGCGTACGCTGGGCGCGTGCAGTTGCTTCCGGAGCCTGTTCGTCGGCTTGCCGCCTGGTGTGCCGTGATCCTGTTGGTCGCCGGGGTCGTCTACATCGGGATCCAGGTGTGCGTGGCGCTCCGGCCGGCCGTCGTTCCCGTGCTGCTCGCCCTGCTCGGGACCGCGCTGCTCCTGCCCTTGCACCGGTGGCTGGTGAAGGCGAAGGTCAACCGGTCCGTCGCCGCCGGCCTCACCTGCGCCGCTGTCCTTGCCGTGGTCGGCGGTGCCGGGTACGCGGTCACGGTCGCGCTGGTCGACACCTGGGACCAGATCGTCGCCTCGCTGCGCAGGGCGGTGCGGCAGCTTGCCGATCAGTTCGGTGCGTCCGGCACCACACTGGAGGATCTCGCCGACGATGCCCTGGACCTGCTGGGCAGGTTCGGCGGGACGGCCGCCTCCGGTGTCGTCACCGGGGTCGGCGTCGCCCTCCAGGCTCTGGGCATGGCGGTGCTGGCGCTGCTGCTGGTCTTCTTCTTCCTGCGCGACTCCGACCGGGCCGCCAACACCCTGCGCTCGCTCGTCCCGCGCGGCGGCGCCGATACCGTCGAGGCGATGGCCCGGCGGGCTTTCGAGGGCGTCGAGGGGTTCATGCGGGGCACCACCGTGGTGGCGCTCATCGACGCGGTCTTCATCACCGCCGGCCTGCTGATCCTGCGTGTGCCGGGTGCCCTCGGGCTGGGCGCGATCGTCTTCATCGGCGCCTACGTCCCCTACCTCGGCGCCTTCGTCTCCGGGACCGCGGCCGTGCTGGTGGCGCTCGCCGACCGAGGGCTCGTCATCGCGCTGTGGGTGCTCGGGGTGGTGCTGGTGGTCCAGATGCTGGAGGGCAACATCCTCCAGCCGATGGTCCAGAGCCGGACCGTGCGGATGCATCCCGCGGTGATCCTGGTGGCGCTCACCGCGGGCGCGTCCGTGGCCGGGATCGTCGGAGTGCTCCTGGCGGTACCGGCCACCGCCGCCGCCTTCGGAGTCGTCCACGAGCTGCGCACACGCTACGCGCCGTCCGGGGAGCCGCCGCCCACTGCGGGGCCCTGACGCGGAGCTGTCTGCGGACCCATGGAGGTCGAACGCCTGGTCGCCCGCGTCCGGCAGTGGGAAGCGTGGTGCCGTAGCCCTTTCGGCGCCCCGCCCACTGCTTCACCGGGTTGCCGTTGCGTCGTCGTCCTGGAGGCGTTCGGTGTTGAGGGCGTCCACGGCAGCGCGTGCGTCTCCGATCGTCGCGTAGTCCACGGCGACGAAGTTGACTGGCCTGCCGCGTTGCCGTTCGCAGGCGTGGGCCCGGTTCAGCACGTACTCGCGGGAGTTGATGGTGCCGGCGTCCAGTCGCCGTCCGCCGTCGGCCGTGATGAAGTGGTTGAGCAGGAACAGCCGTTTGCCGGTGCCGCCGCGGTGGGGAGTGCAGGTCATCTCCGCGGGGCTGCGGAAGGCGAACGGCGTCTCCATGCCGTACCGGTAGAAGTTGCGGTACCACGGTGCCGGCCCGTCCGCCTTCTCCGCGAAGACGACGAGGCGCCTGCCGCTGTCGATCATGTCCTTCATCGTCGGCCACGCGTGGTGGGGGTCCTCGCCCGGTTTGTACAGCAAGTCCGCAAGTCCTGCCTGTTCGAAGGCGCTCCGGGTCTCCCGCGGGGTGATCCCGTCCTGCACGATCAGGGTGACGACCTCTGTGGGGTGGGTGCGCAACCAGTCGCCGATCTGCCGCAGTGCGGGGGCCAGTTCGAGGGCGCCGGCGCCGCAGACCGAGTGGCACAGCCACAGCCCCGGACGGTGCGGGTTCACCCGGGCCAGGGCCCGGGTGAGTTGCCGACGCAGTTTCGGGGAGAAGTCGGAGGTGGCCAGGCGGTTCGCGACCTGCTCCGGCCGCTCCCATCGGTGGGTGTCGATGAGCAGGGCGCGCACGCCGATGTTCAACTGGCCGACGATGTCGGGGTCCTGGAGGGGGCCGATGAACCGGTCCGCCGTCGTGGCCATCGCATTGTGCGCCGCGAGCTGGGCGATCTCGTCGTAGCGGACGTCGCACAGCCGGGAACTGCCCTGGCAGACGCGGGGGGCCGGGCCGGTCATCGCCACCGGGGCCAGCATCGTCCCGACGAGCGCGGACGCCGACACGACAGCGGTCAGGACCAGACGCTGGCGTGGCTCGATGCGGATGCGCACGGTGGGCCGGGTCTGCCAGGCCCAGCCGAGGCTGACCAGCAGCGCTCCGGCGGCCAGCAGGATCAACGCGACGACGGTGGCGGTGGTCAGCAGCCGGTCGACAGCGGTGGCCTGGATGTCCTCGAAGAGACGTGCCGCTGTCGGGGGCCAGGAGGACGGCGGGCGGTACGGTGAGTCGCCCACCGTGACGCGGATGACGAGCACCGCCAGTGCGGTCAGCGTCGCGGCAGCGGCCAGGGCCCAGCCCAGCGGAATCAGCCGACGCGGGGTAGGCCGCGGGGAGACGGACCACAGCAGGATCAGCGCGGCGGCCCCGAGCACGGCGGCGGCCGGTTCCACCACCTCCTGGAACAGACGCGTGACGGACCGTGCCCGGTGTGCCTGCGCCGGCACGTCACCCGAGGGAGCGAGATCGGTGGTGATCACCCAGGTACGTCCCCCCGCATCCCGCAGCAGCTCCGCGGCCGCCGCCTGCACCCGCTCGGAGACGGCGACCGGAGCGACGGCTGCCAGTGCCGAGGCCACGTCCCCGCTGACCAGGGCCGCTTCGACCTCGGACCGGAGCCCGGAACGTTCCGCCTCCGGCACCAGATGCAACAGCACGGTCGTCGCCGCGATCGCCTGGTCCTGGGAGAGCGCCAGCGACGGCAGCGCCCCGGCCGGGGCATCGCCCGCGACCACACGCGCCGCAACGTCGGACAAGCGCGCTGTGAAGACCTCGAAGTCGGGTTCGGAGCGCTGCTGCAGCGAGGCGACGGCATCGGCGAAGTAGACCTGGCTGAGGCGCTCGATGTTCGCCACGAGCGGCCCGAGGTCGACCATGAGGCGGAGCCTGGCGCGGTCTCCCTCCAGGTAGTGGACCACCTCGGTGATCTGCCGGTCACCCATGGCCCGCAAGGTCTCCGGCGGAATCACGACCTTGATGTTCGAGGTGACGGTGGACTGGGGGACGGGCAGCAGGCCCAGCAGATCACGGAGTGTCGGAGTGAGCTGCGGGTCCACCAGCACCTCGTCGTAGACCCTCTGGTAGGCCCGCTCCTCGTCGAGTACCCGGCCATGGAAACCGGGGTCCAGTACGGTGCTCCGCACCACGGCAGCGGCGGCCAGCACGGTCAGGCTCAGCACGGCCACGGTCCAGACCAGGTGCTGGATCCACGGCGGGTGGCGAACTGGTCCGTCCATGGCCCCATTCTCGATGCGCCTGGCGAGAAGCCGCCCGACGAGGAAGCGTTCTATATGTCGCGTCGAGCACTTGTAGACCCACTTGTCGGGATCGGCGACGTCCGGACGCTTCCGGCCGGGTCCCCGTCCGGTGGGGTGCGGCTGCGCCCACGGCCGATCTCTGTGAGAGTCGAGGCGAGCCGTGTGCATAGACGTCCCGAGCGGCATGATGAGGGCGGACAGGAGGGTGACTGGAGCGTGGCCGGTCCGATCAGACGTGTGGCGGCTGCCGTCGCTTCGCCGCTGCGGGCGTTCCTGCACGCGGAGAGCGCGGGCGGGATCGTCCTGGTCGTTGCCGCGGTGATTGCGCTGGTGTGGGCGAACAGCCCGGCGGCGGACGGCTACGCCCAGTTCTGGCAGCAGGAGGTCAGCCTCGGCGGCGGCGAGGCGAGGGTGACCCACGACCTGCGGCACTGGGTCAACGACGGCCTGATGGTCCTGTTCTTCTTCGTCATCGGCCTGGAGATCAAACGCGAGCTGGTCGTGGGGGAGCTGCATGACCGTCGCGCCGCGACGCTGCCCGCGCTGGCCGCCGTCGGCGGCGTCGTGGTCCCGGCGCTGACGTACGTGGCCATCGCCGGTGGTGGGGAAGCGGGGCGCGGGTGGGGCATTCCGATGGCCACCGACATCGCCTTCGCTGTCGGGATCCTGGCGCTGCTGGGCCGCCGCGCCTCCAGCGGGGCGAAGCTGTTCCTGCTCAGCGTGGCCATCGTCGACGACATCCTGGCCATCGGCGTCATCGCGATCTTCTACACCGAACGCGTCACCCTCGGGTGGCTGGCCGGCGCGGTGGCCGGGCTGCTGGTCGCCGCCGGTATGCGACGGCTCGGGGTGAGCTCGCCCTGGGCATATGTCCCCGTCGGCGTGCTGGTCTGGTTCGCGACCCTGGAGTCCGGGGTGCACGCCACCATCGCCGGGGTCGCGCTCGGACTGCTCACCCCCGCCCGGCCCGTGGCCGGGCGCGACGTCCTGGACGACCTGGAGCGCTCCCTGCACCCGGTCAGCGCGTTCCTGGTGGTTCCGGTCTTCGCCCTGGCCAACGCCGGGGTCGACCTGCGCGGCGGCGTGCTCGGCGACGCCTTCGGCCGGCCGGTGACGTGGGCGATCATGGCCGGTCTCGTCCTCGGCAAGATCGTCGGCATCGGTGGGGTGACCTACCTGGTGCGCCGCCTGGGTTGGGGAGCCCTGCCCGCGGACATGCACCACCGTGAGATTCTCGGTGCCGCCGCGCTGGGGGGCATCGGGTTCACCGTCTCGCTGTTCATCACCGACCTCGCCTTCACCGACGCCGCCCTGGTCGCCCAGGCCAAGGTCGGTATCCTCACCGCCTCCACCGTCGCCGCCCTGGCCGGAGCGGTGCTGCTGCTCACCTCCCCGGCGGGCACCGGCGCCACCACCACGTCGCCCCGCCGCACGACGACCGACTGAGACCGACCCGGAAACCGAATGGAGGACCGGTGCTGGACATCAGCGCACTGACCTGGGCCGTCACCATCGGCCTGATCCTCGCCCTGCTGGCCGTCGATTTGATCCTGGCCGCCGTACGCCCGCACCGGGTGGGCTTCGGCGAGGCCACCGCATGGTCGGTGTTCTACATCCTCGTCGCCATCGGCTTCGGCCTCTGGTTCGCGGCCCGGTACGGCGGCGAGTTCGGCACCGAGTACTTCGCCGGTTACATCGTGGAGAAGAGCCTGTCGGTCGACAATCTGTTCGTCTTCGTGATCATCATGACCACCTTCGCCGTGCCGGCGGAACACCAGCACAAGGTGCTCACCTTCGGCATCGTGCTCGCCCTGGTCATGCGTGCGATCTTCATCGTGCTCGGCGCCACTCTGCTGGCGCTGTTCTCGTTCATGTTCCTGCTGTTCGGCCTGCTGCTGATCTACACGGCCGTGCAGTTGTTCCGGCACCGTGACGAGGATCCCGACATCGAGGACAACGTCATGGTCAAGGCCGCCCGCCGGCTCCTGCCGGTCACCGACGACTACGTCGGCGGCAGGCTCACCACCCGCGTCGACGGGCGCCGGATGGTCACCCCGCTGTTCATCGTCCTGCTCGCCATCGGCAGCATCGACCTGCTCTTCGCGCTCGACTCCATCCCCGCGGTGTTCGGCGTCACCCAGGAGCCCTACATCGTCTTCGTCGCCAACGCCTTCGCCCTGCTCGGCCTGCGCGCCCTGTTCTTCCTCGTCAAGGGGCTGCTGGACCGGCTGGTGTATCTGTCCGCCGGGCTGGCGCTGATC
This sequence comes from Streptomyces sp. TRM70350, assembly GCF_019219825.1. Classification (GTDB taxonomy): domain Bacteria; phylum Actinomycetota; class Actinomycetes; order Streptomycetales; family Streptomycetaceae; genus Streptomyces. The sequence continues at coordinate 45,232 of NZ_JAHUXH010000040.1, forward strand.
CTCGCGTTCATCGGCGTCAAGCTCATCCTGCACTGGGCGCACGTCGACGTGCACGAGGCGGTCCCCGAGATTCCCACCCCGCTCAGCCTCGCCGTGATCGCCGCCGTGCTCGCCGTCGTCACTGTGGCAAGCCTGATCAAGACCAGGCAGGACCCGACCGCCAAGGCCCACCCCGGCTCACTGCGCGCACATCCCCCGAAACGCGAGGACTCCGACCAGGAAGCCGACGCCCGCTGAACCGCGCTGGTTGCCGATGCAGGCCCTGGGGCGCGAGACAGGCCCGCCCGGCGTGGCGGCTGCCGCGGTTCGCCGCCGGGCGGGCCTGCGCCACGCGGTGCGTACACGGAGCCGTGCGGGCACTGGTAGGTGCCACCGGGAGTGCTTCCACGGCAACCGCGGGCAACGCGATCTCCGCCCCGTCCTCCGCGTCACCGCTTGGCGCTTCTCCGGCGCGGTCCCCGGCGGTCGCCGGTGTCAATGCGCACAGACAGGTTGCCCAGCGTCGACCATGGGTGCTTGATGCGATACATGCGACATGCGATCACGCCGACCATGGCGGTACACCCGGCGGAGGTCAGCGCCGCCCGTTCGGCGTGTCCGGGCCGGAGTCATGGCCTGGTGGCGAGGACCTCCAGGGGCCTGCGGCGTGACGGTCTCCGGGCTGCCCGCGCCCCGGCTCCGGGTCGGCCGTGCCGTCCCCGCGTACACCGGCGCCGTCGGACCTGGCCCGCACGGTGAACTGCGGCCTGCGCCACGGCCGCGGGGAACGGCGGCGTCGCTGCGGCCCACCCTGTGCGGCGGGGCGGGCCTGCCTCCGGCCACGGTGGCCGTACGCGCGGTGGGTCCCTGATGACGGGCCGGTCACCCGGCCCTCCGAGCGCCGCCGCGTGGCATGCCCTCGGCTTGGTCCGCGCAGCAGTGAAGCCGGGGCGCCGTTGTGACGCTCCAGGAGCTGTACGTGACGTTGCTGGTCGCCGGCACGGTGCTGCTGGCCAGCATCGCCGCGGCCCGCACCGCCCACCGCGTCGGTCTGCCCAGCCTGCTGCTGTTCCTCGCCGTCGGTGTGATCGCCGGTGAGGACGTCATCGGCCTGCATTTCGATGACGCGCAGCTGGCCCAGGCGCTGGGCACCGCCGCGCTGGCCGTCATCCTCATCGAGGGCGGTCTGACCACGCAGTGGAGCGACATCAGGCGCCTGCTGGCGCCGGCCGGGGTGCTCGCCACCGTCGGGGTCGCCGTGTCGGTGGTCGTCACCGCCGCGGGCGTGCACTGGCTGCTGGGCATGGACTGGCACCTGGCGCTGCTGCTCGGGGCGATCGTGGCCTCCACCGACGCGGCGGCCGTCTTCGCCGTGCTGCGCTCGCTGCCGCTGCCGCAGAAGGTGACCGGCCTGCTGGAGGCCGAGTCCGGCTTCAACGACGCACCGGCCATCATCCTGGTGATGGTCTTCTCCACGGCCACGTCCGAGCTGCCCGGCGCCGGGTACATCGCAGGGAACGTCGTCCACCAACTGGCCGTGGGCGGGCTGCTCGGCGTGGTGCTCGGGCGCCTGGGTGCGGTGGCGCTGCGACGCATCGCCCTGCCCGCGACCGGCCTGTATCCGCTCGCCACGCTGGGCTTCGGCATCATCGCCTTCGCCGCCGCCGGTGCCGTGAACGCCAGCGGCATCATCGCCGCCTACCTCGCCGGCCTGGTGCTGGGCAATGCCAAGCTCCCCCACCGCGCCGCCACCCGCTCCTTCGCCGAAGGCGCCGGCTGGCTGGCCCAGATCGGCCTGTTCGTCATGCTCGGCCTGCTCGTCACCCCCCGCCAGCTGCCCTCCGCGATCCTGCCCGCCATCGTCACCGGCCTCGTACTGCTCCTGGCCGCGCGCCCCGCCTGCGTCGCCGCCTGCCTGAGCCCTTTCCGTGTGCCGTGGCGCGAGCAGGCGTTCATCTCCTGGGCCGGGCTGCGCGGCGCCGTCCCCATCGTGCTGGCCACCTTCCCCGTCGTCGCGGGCGTCGACGGCGCTCAGGACCTGCTCGACATCGTCTTCGTCCTGGTCGTCCTGTTCACCCTCATCCAGGGCCCGGCCCTGCCGGCCGCGGCCCGCCGTCTGGGCCTGACCCTCCCCGGAGCCCTGCGCGACGTCCAGGTCGAGACCGCGCCGCTGGACGTGCTCGACGCGGACCTGCTCACCGTCACCGTCCCGCCGGGCTCCCGCCTGCAGGGTGTGGCGGTCTTCGAACTCCGCCTGCCCCCGCCGACCGTGCTCACCCTCGTCGTCCGCGACGGCACCGCCCTCGTTCCCGGCCCCGACACTGTGCTCCGCACCGGTGACGAACTCCTGCTGATCACCACGCCACAGACCCGGGAGGCCGCGGAGCGACGACTGCGCGCCGTCGGACGCAGCGGCAAACTCGCGCGCTGGTTCGGCGAACAGGGCGACCCCGAACCGGGGCCTGGGTAGCCGGGTTGTCCACCGGACACGGATCTCGTATCAGCAGTGGGCGTCGGGGCGAAGGGCCTGTCGGACATGGCGGTCGACGATCGCTGCTCGCTGCTTCGTCGTCTCCTGTGCCGGGGCGGCAGGGCTGGTCGGTCATGAAGCGGTGCGCTCCTGGTCGGTCGTAGGGGTGTCCTCGCGATGCAGGAACGTGGCCAGGAGATCGCCGACCGGGTGGTCGGCCTCCGCGGGGTGGCGCAGGGCGACGGTGGGATCGATGGTGTAGCGGTTGCGGCGGCCGACGCGGGTGCGGGTGAGATATCCGGCCGCTTCGAGGTCGGCGACGATGAGCTGCACGGCGCGTTCGGTGATGCCGATCAGATCGGCGACGTCACGCAAGCGGGTTTCAGGGTCCCGGGCGAGGGCGATCAGGACGCGGGCGTGATTGGTCAGGAACGTCCACTGATCACCGCGCACGGAGGAGGACCGCCGGTGCCGGGCAGCCCCGGCTGCGGGCCGCGGCCGGGGTGCTGGCACTGGCCGCGCGGCACCACTCCCCGCTGGTGGTCGCCTCCAGCCGGGGACCGGCCGGCCTGGACGCGCACAGCCTGATCGAGGCATCCGCCGGCCGCGGCGGACCGTTCGTCTACGCCGTCGCTCCCACCCGCTGGACGGTTCCCGTGACCGGCCCAGGCACGGGACCGGCCGATCTGTCGCCCGTCGTGACCTTGGCACGCCGGCTCCTGCACTCTCGCCCGCGATCACGCTCGGTCACTATGCTCACTTCCTGCCGGAGGCCGGAAGCAAGGGGCGCACTGCCATCGACGGACTGCGATTCCCGCTTCTGCGTCCATCCGAAGTTGGCTGTGGATTGCAAGGGTGAAGAAACGGGTGGCCTGGGAAAATGCTGAAAGAGGTCACTGCGACCCGCTACATCACACCGCTGCGTGAGGGCAGCTCGCTGCCGGGACTCGTCGAGGCCGACGATTTCGGGACGTACGTGATGAAGCTGTCCACCCAAGGGTGCTGACCTGCGGTGTTACGGTTACTCCCGTAGCTGACCTGCAGTGATGAGTCTTTCAGCGACTTTCACGGGCGGGCGATGTTATGCGCTCGATCCTCCCCACGCGCTCCCCAGCAGCGCGGATACTCCCCAGATTCTCCCCAATGAGTGTCGTCGTCACGGGCAGCGGTGATAGCGGAACCGCCGCTGCCCTGGGCACACTGAGTGACTGCCGTTGAGGCGGGGCGATGCATGGAGCCAGCTCCCACCGGGTCAGTTGTCCCGGGAGGGACCGGCCAGCGCCATGACCTGCGGCGATGGCCGGTCGCGGGGCGCTGACCTGTGCGAATGGGCTTTCGGTTGTTTCACGCTCGTGCCTGTTGATGCAGCCGGAAGTCCCAGGAAAGTCCCAGGGGACTCCCATTGCTCATGGCCGACCACCCTTCAAGCGCCATAACGGGCAAGGCCAAGGCCGAAACCTGCTGTGAGGCCGAGTGTCACCCGCCGCTGCGCTCCGTTTCCATCCACGAGCTGCCGAGGAACGGGCTGGGCCTGCCGTGCCAGAAGACGTCCACGCTGTCGCGTGCCCGGGTCGCGGCCACGTTCCCGCACGAGCAGATCGCGATCTCCTGCCGAAAGAGCATATGCTCACGGTGCCGTGGCTCGGGATGCCGACGTCGGGAGATGCTCAGTTCATAGCGGTCCGGTGCCTCCTCCGACGCAAAGTCCGACCAGACGCCCTCGACGCCGAAGGAGATCTTCGACACCGGATTCCGGCCGCCCCGGAACGCCAGGGCATCGAACCCACCGCGCTCCTGCAGGGCCGGCTCGATCCCCTTCCGGGTTACGTCCCCCAGGAACTCCAGCGCGTGCAGCACATTTGACTTGCCCGCTGTGTCCGGGCCGACCATCACGGTCAGCGGCCCGAACAGCAGCTTGGTGTCGGTCAGCGTGCGGAAGTTCCGCACGGTCAGACCGAGTGTCCGGTGGTTCACGCCTCGCGCCCATCGTGGAACGGCCGGGCGCTCACGCCTGGTCAGCGAACTGTCCGGCGCACGGCGGACGGCCCACCCTGGGGTGCGCTCCGTTACACGACCGACAGCTCGTACTTCGTCGTCAAGACGCTGACCCGAGGGCCGGACCGGGTCGCCGTCAACCGTGTCGCGGCCCGCCGGATCATTGAACTGCCTGAATTTCGGGGTTCTGGGGCCGGGCAGGGTGAGGAGTGGCTGAGTGACTGTGCGAACAGCCCGCTATCGAGCAGTGAGGGTGTGGGCGGGCCGACGGAGTGGCTGAGGGCGGGAAACCTCCAGCACATGACGTACGTCGTACGGAGCCTGTCCGACGGTTGAGCGGGCCGTCGGCCAGGCTCCGAGGAGCCCGGCTGTCCTGTGCGCGGCTCAGTCGAACAGCGGTGCCGGCGCGGCCTCGCCCGACAGTATCCGCCAGGCGGGCACCCGCACCGTCCGGCTCACCGGGCAGGGTTTGGCGCCGTGGCCCCCGGAGGGCAGGCCGGTGAGCAGGTCACCTCGCGCGTGGAGGAGCCGGAGGTGCCGGGTGGGGTCCGCGCCGGGCCCCGGTCCGGGGTCGATGAGTACCGCCGTGTTCTCGCCGGCGTCGGTGAACAGCAGGTCCACCGGGTGCCCGCCCACCAGCACGGCCTGCTCCAGATCGGTGATCCCCCGTCCGGTCAGGTACCGCTGCAGGCGGTCGGCGGAGTCCTCGCGGGCCTCGGCCACCGGGCCGGGCGTGCCCGCTTCGGCCGGAGCGCCGTCGTCGCCCGCTCCCAGCGGCGCCGAGCGCGTGGCGCGGAGGACCGGCAGGCCGCTCTGCTCCTGCCAGAACGCGACGCCGCCGACGGTGATCAGCTGCGACTTGGCCCGGGTGACCGCCACGTTCCAGAGGTTGACCTGGCTCGCGACCCAGTGCGTGGTCCGGGGCGGGGTGTTGGGCGCCGCCACCGGGCTGAGCACCATCACGTCGCGCTGTCCGCCCTGGAAGGTGTGGACGGTGCCGACCCGGACCCGGTCGTCGTCCCGCCACATCCGGGCCAGCGCCTCCTTCTGCGCGCGGAACGGCGTGACCACTCCCACCGTCGCGTCCGGTTCGAGTCCCGCCAGCAGTCCGTCGACCACGTGCCGCACGGTCTCCGCCTCCGCCGCGTTGCGCCAGGACCGCCCGTCGCCGCCGCGGGCCGAGCTCCCGGAGGGGACGTCGACCCAGCCAAGCACCGGTGTCGGGTCGGCCGCTCCCACCGGGTCGTGCGCCGGTACCTGCCGCCGCACGTCGGTCAGCACCCGCAGCCGGCCGCCGTAGCAGTGGCCGTTGACGACGTCCGCGATCCGCGGGTGGCAGCGGTAGTGCTCGTCGAGGAGCAGCGCGCCCTCGCCGTGCTGTTCGGCCGCGTGGTACGAGGAGTGCACGTGATAGGTGAGGCGGTGGTGCTCCAGTTGGGCGGCGCTCAGCCCGGCCCGCGTCCGTGCCTGCCGCTCCTGCTGCGGTGACACGCCGGGGATGTGCCCGAGCTGCATGGGGTCACCGATGATCAGTGCCCGGCGGGCCCGGAAGAGCAGCGGCAGCACCGAGGGGATGGAGCACTGGCTGGCCTCGTCGATGACGACGAGGTCGAACAGCTTCGGGGTGAGTTCCAGCTGCCGCACCGAGTGGGTGCTGACGGCCCACCCTTTGATGTGCGTCATCAGGTTCTTCTGGCTGCGCTGGTAGCCGGCCCGGCGCCGCAGTGCCTGGAGCCGCTGGTTCATGAGTCCGGTCGCGGCCGAGGGCCTCGGCGGACAGCGCGCGGGACAGTTCCGCCGACAGGCCGGTCAGCGCCTGAGCCGTCGCCAACCGGGACGCCTTGAGCCCGTCCTCGTCCCATTCCCCGTGCTCGCGGACGAGTTCCCGCACCTCCCGCTCCACGGACACGACCTCGGCCAGCGACTCCAGCAGTTCGGGCGGCACAGGTCGTTCCGTGGCCCAGGTCGGCCACGCCGTCCGGACCCCTCGGACTGCCCCGCCCCCGCCGCGACCAGCGCGGCGAGCGCCCGCCCGCGCCGCCACGCCCCGAGCTGCCACCAGCGGGCCGCGGCCGTCTTCCGCGCCCGGTCCGCCCACCGGTCCAGCGGGGTTTGGCTGTCCGGGGCCGCCGCCCGGGCCCCTTCGAGGAGGGGCAGGGGCAGCTCCAGGGCGGCGGTGCGCTCCTCCCGGTCGCGGAGAAGTTCCAGCAGCCGCGTTTCCTCACCGACGCGCCGAGCCGCTTCTGCCCGCAGCCGGTCGGCCGCTCCCCGGGTGTTGCGCAGCTCGCCGCCCACGGTGGCCGATCCGCGTCTCGGCGCTCCGGTCGGCCCGGCGAGCAGCCGTTCCAGTTTGGCCGCCTCCCGCTCCAGCGCCTCCGCGTTGCCCGTCCGCATCAGCAGACCGGGCGCGATGTCGTCGCAGCGCTCGGCGACGACGTTCACGGCCTCGTTGTTCGTGGAGGCGACCAGCACCGACTGCCCGGCGGCGACGCAGGTGGTGACGACCGCCGTGACGACCTCGCTCTTGCCCGTGCCGGGCGGCCCGGTCGCCACCGTCAGCGGCTGGGTCATTGCCGAGGAGATCACCTGTTCCTGGCTCTCGTTGCACGGCCCCGGGGCGACGGGGGTCACCGCGTCCGCCGGTGCCGAAGTCGTGTCCGGCGCCTGCCGGGCCCCGCCGTCCAGCAGCGCGTCCAGGGCGGTGCCCGGGATCTGCGCGGTCCGTGTGGAGATTTGCAGCAGGTTGTCCACCAGCGCCTGGGTGGCCATGGCCTCCGCGCCCGAGGGCACCAGCAGCACGGCCGCGTTGTGCGCGCCGGGCCGCAGTGCCTGCATGACCGTGCGGTCGCTGAGCGCGGACGGGTCCAGCGGTTCGAGTTCCGGTAGGCCCAACTCCTCCAGCAGCTCCCGTACGGCGCGCAGCATCTGGGCGTCGTTGCCCTCCTGCCAGGCCGGCTGCCAGCGGGCGACCAGGTCAGCGGCGTCGCCCGCGTCGAGGAGTTCCGAAACGACCCCGCTGTGCAGGGACGGCACGCCGCTGGGCCGGAGCACGTCCCGGCCGTCCTCGTCCGGTGCCAGCTCCATCTGCTGGACGAGTAGCGGCGCCAGCTCCACCGCCGCGCGCCGCCCCGGCCGCCGTCCCGCGCGGGCAGCGTGATCGCCGGATAGCCGTACCAGTACTCCTGCCGCGTCCCTGTCTCGCTGCCCGACCCGGTCCGCCTGTCCTGGGGCCGGGTCAGCGAGCCGGGCGCGACGATGTGCGGTCCGCGGCCCGACTGGACGGTCTCCTCGCCCTGGGCCAGCAGGAAGTACTTCGTGTTCCGGCCGGCGTCCCGGTCCGGCCGCATCCCGGCCGCCGCCTGCGCGGTGAGGCAGTCCGCGTAGTACCGCAGCAGCCGCTGCGGGTCGACTCCGTCCCGTTCGTCCGCCTCGGCCGCCTCCCGCGCCTTGAGCAGCGCGGGGGAGCGCCGGGCGGCCCCGGTTGCGTCGTGGGGCAGCACGGGAAGCCGCACCGGTCGTGCCACCGACCGGGCGAAGGGCAGGCTGTCGACCCATGAACTCTCCCGCCGCTACGGAGTGCACCGGCGGCTGGTCCGTGAGGCTCTGACCTCGCCGTGGCCCACTGCCCGCAAGCCGATGCCGCCACGTGCGTCGGTCTTGGACCCGTACAAGCACCTGATCGACGCGATCCTGCGCGCCGACCTGGACGCTCCACGCAAGCAGCGTCACACGGCCAAGCGCGTCTTCGACCGGCTGGTGGACGAGCACGGCATGGACAACGTCTCCTACGGACGGGTTCGCGACTACATCAAGCGCCGCAAGCCCGAGATCTGGGTCGAGGAGGGCCGCGGCCCGCCCGCTGTGTTCATGCCGCAGACCCACCGCCCCGGCGAAGAGGCCGAGGTCGACTTCGGCGACGTCTACATCACCCTCAACGGCGTGCGCACCCTGTGCTACCTGTTCGTCTTCCGGCTGTCCTTCTCTGGAAAGGCCGTCCACCGCATCTTCGTCTCACAGGGGCAGGAAGTCTTATTCGAAGGCCATCTCCACGCGTTTGAAGTGCTGGGAGGCGTGCCGCGCGGGAAGGTCCGCTACGACAACCTCACCTCCGCAGTCGCCCGGGTCCTCGGCTTCACCCGCGCCCGGGTGGAGACCGACCGCTGGACGGCCTTCCGTTCCTGGGCCGGCCTGGAGGTCTTCTACTGTCGGCCGGGTATTGACGGCGCTCACGAGAAGGGCGGCGTCGAAGGCGAGGTCGGACGGTTCCGCCGCAACCACCTGGTCCCCGTCCCCGACGTCATCAGCCTGGCCGATCTCAACGCCCAGGTCGACGCCTGGGACCGGCAGGACGACCAGCGCCGGATCGGCGAGTGTCCCCGCACCGTCGGCGAGTACTTCGCCATCGAGAAGCCCCTGCTGCAGCCGCTGCGCGGTGCGCTATGTGGCCGACAGCGGCGTGAAGTGGGCCAACCTGCCTGTGGACTTCCCGCCGTATCGGCGCGTGCATGCTTTCCCGCCGTTGGCAGGTGACGGGTCTGCTCGCCGAGCCCCATGACCGGCTGCGCGACCGCGTCCGGGAGAAGGAAGGGCCGCTTGCCGGATCCGACGGCCGCGATCGTGGACTCGCAGTCAGTGCGGGCGGCGGCGAGCATCCCGCGCTCGACCTCCGGCTGGGACGGCGGCAAGAAGGTGGGCGGCCGTAAGCGGCACCTGGTGGTGGACTGTCTCGGCCTGGTCCTGGCCGTCGCGGTGAGTGCGGCGAGCGTCCAGGACCGCGACGCCGCCGTCCCGCTGCTGGAGCAACTGCGCACGAGGTACTTCTCCGTCCACCTGGTGTGGGCGGACGGAGGCTATGCCGGGCGGCTCGTCGACTGGGCCCGAGAGGAGCTACGGCTCACCCTGGACATCGTCCGGCGCACCGATGACACGACGGGGTTCGTGGTGCTGCCGCGCAGTGGGTGGTGGAGAGAACGCTGAGCTGGCTGATGCGCTCGCGACGCCTGGTGCGCGACTAG